>CAWFLF010000013.1:0-144272 GCA_963816605.1 uncultured Actinomycetes bacterium | reverse complement strand
AATCGTCGCGTACGCGACGCCTCCGGCGACGAGCATCGCGGCGACGGCGACCGCGCCGACAGTCCACTTACGTCTGTTCACGTCGTTCTCCTTTCAGTGGAGCGGCCAAGGTGACTGCGCCGTCTCGAGGATTCGTTCGAACGGGATCTCCGCCGACTTGACCGCGACGCGCACGGCGTCGGCGTCGCCCTCGAAACGGCAGAGGACGACCTCGTCGGCACGGAGGAGCAGCGAGCCGAGATAGCGCACGTTCTCCCCGCCCTGGCTCAACTCCGCGACGCGCGCCTGCGTGCGTTCGTCGAGCGCCCTCAGGTCGCTTTCACTGACGCCCGGCCAGAAGCACTCGGCGATGTAGGTGGCGGTCATGCACCGACGCTAGAACGGAAGCACGCGGCCACGTAAGCGGGGAAACCCTACGGATTCGCCATCGCGATCAATTTCGTAGGGAGTTCCCCACTATCTGCCACCGGCGCAGGGGGTTAGCGTCGCTCGCATGTTCACCTACCACTGGAGGAGACCCATGCGCAAGAGACCGACCGCAACGATCGTGACGGGTGTCGTCGCGGTCGCGATCATCGTCGGGCAGCTCGCTACGACCGCCGCCGCCACGAACGGCCCACTGGCCCGTGGCTCCCTCACCGGCACGTGGTCTGGGACATACCGCGGCGCCTACCACGGGACGTTCACCCTGCACTGGACACAGTCGAAGTCACGGTTGACCGGGACGATCAAGCTCTCGAGCAACGTCGGGAGGACGAACATCACGGGCACCGTGCAGGGCAGGACCATCCGTTTCGGAACCGTCGGCAACACAAATGCGATCACGTACTCGGGCTCGGTATCCGGAAGGTCGATGTCGGGCACCTACAAGGCCGGTGGCGCCGGCGGCTCGTGGAGCGCGCATAAGACGTGATTTCGGCGGGAGGGAAGCGGGAGAGCCCTACGAGGTCGACAGCGCGTCGAGGGCTCGCGCGAGCTGGGCGCGCGAGCGGATCCCGAGCTTGCGGTACACACGGCCGAGATTCGCCTCGACGGTCTTGCGCGTCACAAAGACCTCGGCCGCAATCGCATCGTTCGTCAACCCGGTCGCGGCGAGGTGCGCGATCCGAAGCTCGGTCGGCGTCAGCTCGTCCGGCGCCGACCGGGTAGCGGTCCGCCGCACCTCTTCCCGAGCACGCGCCGCCCAGGGTGCACCGCCGAGCTGCTCGAACAGCGTCGCCGCCTGCTCGAGCGCGGCGCGCGCCTGCAGCTTTTTCCTGCCGCGGCGAAGCACTTGTCCCTGCGCCAGGAGCGTGCGCGCGAGCTCGAACGGCATCGGGCAGCGCTCGTGGTCGACGAGCGCCTGCTCGAGCAGCGCCTCAGCCCGCTCTGGCTCGCCCTCGGCGGCGAGGAGCAGAGCACGACAGCGCGCGCTCACGGCAAGGCTCCATGGAATCTGCGAGCGCGCAGCGCTCGCCTCGAACTCCACCACCAGCGCCCGGGCGCGTTCGAGGTCTGCCGCGCCGAGAGCGCCTTCGACCGCGTCGCCGTCGAGTCGCCACACCGCAGGCTCCCGAAAACCCGTCTGTGCGAGCGCCTCGACCGCCGTCGCCAGATGGGGCGCGGCGGCCCGCGCGTCGCCGGCCGCGAGCTCGGCGAGACCGAGCGCGCGCTCCCACAGCATGCGCCAGATCGGTTCCCGTAGGTCGCCCGCATGCAGTGCGGCGGCACGCACCGCGTCGACGCGGCCGTAGTGCGCGTCGACGTACGCGCGCCAGACGTTGCTCGCGCCCGCACTGATGCCCGTCAGCCGGAAGAGCTCGTGTGTTCTGTCGCTCAGGGCGGCGCCAACGCTCCAGTTCCCGGACCAGCACTCGAGCAGCGTGCGGTTGAGCAGGATGTTGGCGAGCGACGACTCGTCGCCCTCGTCGAGCGCCGCACGCTCCGCGAGCTCGAGATAGCCGCGAGAGCCGGCGAAGTCGTCGACGTAGCGGAGCCACTGGCCGAGCTTGAACGAGACGCGCGCGTCAACGGCGGCCGGCGGCGCCGCTCCTTCGAGCTCGAGCTCGAGCGCACGTGCCGCCGCCTCGCGGTCGAGACCGTGGCCGAGGAAGAGGTCGGCGCGCACTCGTGCAGACAACGCAGTTGCGATTAGCGCCGGGTCTGCATCCGCGTGAGCCCCCAGGATCTCGAGCGACCCGCGCGCCGCTTCGGCTGCTCGGGACAGGTCGCTCGTCGCCGCGTGCATGGCGATCGAGGCGAGCAAGCGCGCGCGCAGGAGCGGGTCGGCCGCTTCCGGTAGCGCTCGCTCCCCGAGGCGAAGCGCCGCCGACTCGCCGTCGCGCCAATAGTCGATCTCCGCCAAGGCCAGCATTGCACGGGCGCGAGTGTCTCCTCCGGGAAGCGTGTCGACGAGCTCCTCGAGCACCTCGGCCGCACGCTGGAAGTCACCGGCGAGGTAGAGGTGGTCGGCAAGCTCAAGTCGCAAGCTCGCGAATGAGGGGCTCTCCACGGGCGTGAGCTGCAGCGCCAGCTCCACAAGCTCCGCAGCCGCATCGGGTGCACCCCGAGCACGTGCGGCCTGGGCGGCCGACTCGAGCGCGCGGGCAGTCGTGTCGTCGGGGGCCGTCGACGCGAGCGCCAGATGACGAGCGCGTTGCTCGGGGTCGTCGACAACGTCGGCAAGGGCACGGTGCACATCGGCCCTGGCACGTGCCGACGCCGACCTGTAGACGGCCGACGCGAAAAGCGGGTGCGTGAACGTGATCACGCCGTCCGCGCCGATCAGGACCAGGCCCGCTTCCTCGGCGGGCGCGAGCGCTCCGACGTCGACGGCGGTGCTGTCGGGATGCGCAAGCGCTGCGGCTCGCAGGAGCGTGTCGCGTGTGGCAGTTGGAAGCGACGAGATCCGGTCCTCTACCAGTGAACGAAGATCGTCGGGAACCGGCAGACGCCCTGCGGTCGGCTGCATGTCACCGCGGGCGAGGAGGCGTGCGATCTCGAGCGCGAAGAACGCGTTGCCGCGCGAGGCCTCTGCGAGGCGCACGAGCGTCGGGCGAGAAAACGTGACGCCGAGCCGCTCGCTGACGATCCGTTGGAGCGCGGCGACCGAGAGCGGCCCGAGTTCGAGGCGGCGCGCGCGGGTACCGACGAACTCCGGGCGGCTCGCGTCCGCGCGACGCGACGCGACCAGGCGGACGGGCCGGTCGTCGAGACGCCGGAGCGCGAACTCGAGGACCGAGGCCGACGGCGGGTCGAGCCACTGCGCGTCGTCGACCGCAACCAGCACCGGGCCCTTCGATGTGAGCTCGCGAAGCACTGACAAGAGTGCTGTTCCGACAAGCCGGCGTCCGGGCGAACGGCTCGCGCCGGCGCGGAGAAGGGCGACGTCGAGTGCCTCCGCCTGAGGCGTGGGCAGCGTCCCGAGAACGTCGGCGTCGACGGCGGCCAGCAGATCGGTCAAGCCTGCGAACGAGAGCCTCGACTCCGACTCGGCGGGCCGCGCCGACAGCACTGGCAGGCCCAGCTCGTCCCCGCGCCGCACCGCAGCCTGCCATACCGTCGTCTTGCCGATCCCGGCCTCGCCGACGAGCTCGAGCGCTGCAAAGCCAGCCTCGTCAGCAGCCAGGAAGCTCTCGATCACAGCGATCTCGGGCTCCCGCCCGACGAGGCCGACCATAGGCCGAGCCTACAATCGTGTCGCGCAACTTTGGAAGCTCACCCCCGACGAGGCAGTCCCGATCGCACTCGAAGCCGCCGAGTGAGGACGCGGCCGGTGATCTAGTGACGGATTCGATCCAGCCGGTCGTCCTTCGGAACGACGTTCGCGTCGAGGATCCGTTGAGAGTCGTGCTCGGCTACCTCGAGACATGGCGTTTCGACGTCAGCGACCCTTCGCGACCAACGTCGTTCGACGAGTCCGACCTCAGGCTGGCAAACCGCGGCGGCGCCCGGATCTCAGCGGCCGAGATTGCAGCGATCCTCGAGCGGCGCCGTGCAATCGAGCGAGCCTTACGGGGAATCGCTTCCGATGCCTCGCTTGCCGGCCGGCAGGACACGGTGCCTTGGCCGACGCTGATACAGCTCTTCGACGCGTTCGCGGACATCCGAGGCGTCGGCTTCTCGAAGATGACGAAGGCGCTCCACCCGAAGCGCCCAGCGCTAGTCCCCATGCTCGACAGCGTCGTCCAGGCGTACCTGCAGGACGACGACGTCGGCGCCCAAGCTTCGTTCGGAGAGCGCGCGCTCGCACTCGTCCGCGGCTACAAACGCGACCTGGACCGCAACTCGGCAGCGGTGCACGCGGTCAGGCAGGAGATCACGACACGCGGTCATGGACTGACCGAGGTGCGAATCCTCGATCTGCTGATCTGGTCCGTCCAGGCGCCGACGTAAGCATCCGAAGCGAGTCACGGACTAGACGCGCGACCCGTCTCGGTTCAATGATCAACTCCACATGAGAGAAGACCTCCCGAGCGGCACGGTAACTTTCGTGTTCACCGACGTCGCAGGATCGACGAAACTCCTGCATGAGCACGGCGCGGCGTACGCGGACCTCCTCGGGGCTCACCGCGCCGTGGTTCGTGCTGCTCTCTCCCGGCACGCGGGAGTCGAGGTGGACACGCAGGGTGACGCATTCTTCGCGGTATTCCGGCGAGCATCGGACGCCGTCACGGCTGCCGACGAGATTCGTGACGGGTTGGCCGACGGCCCTATTCGCGTTCGTATCGGGATTCACACGGGAGAGCCGCTCGTAACGCCGGAAGGCTACGTCGGCCTCGACGTGCATCGCGCCGCGCGCATCGCTGCAGCGGCGCACGGCGGCCAGGTCGTCCTCTCGCGGACTACGCGTGACCTCCTCGAATCCGATCGACAGCTCCGCGACCTCGGCGTCCACCGGCTGAAGGACCTCATCGAGGCCGAACGACTCTTCCAGCTCGGCAACGGCGAGTTCCCTCCGCTCCGGACGCTCGACCAGACGAACCTGCCGATCGCAGCAAGTCCGCTCCTCGGGCGCGAGCGGGAGCTCGAGGAGCTCGTCGACCGACTCGAGACCGGGCGGCTCGTCACGATCACCGGGCCGGGTGGAACGGGCAAGACTCGACTGGCGCTTCAAGTCGCGGCCGAGCTCGTCGGCTCGGTCGCGGACGGCGTCTTCTGGGTTCCACTCGGCGCGCTCGCTGACTCGAGTCTCGTCGCGAGCGAGATTGCGCAGGCGATCGGCGCACCCGACGACCTCGGCGCCTTTCTCCGCGACCGCGAGCTCGTGCTGCTTCTCGACAATTTCGAGCATCTCCTAGGGGCGGCTTCGACGGTTGCCGACCTCCTGGCCACAGCCCCGAGCCTCCGCGTGCTCGCGACGAGCCGGGCGCCGCTGCGTATCTCCGGCGAGGTCGAGTATCCCCTCGACCCGCTCAGTCCAGTAGACGCGGTCGCGCTCTTCGTCGAGCGTGCGCGAGCGGCCGGTCGAGCCATTGAGCCGGACGCGACGATCGGGGCGATCTGTACGAGACTCGACAGCTTGCCGCTGGCGATCGAGCTTGCGGCTGCTCGCACGCGCCTCCTTCCGCCCGGGACGTTGCTCACGCGGCTCGAGAGGGCGTTGCCGCTCCTGACCGACGGCCGGCGCGACGCTCCCGAGCGCCAGCGCACCCTCCGCGCGACGATCGAGTGGAGTTACGACCTGCTCGACGAGGCAAGCCGGCGTCTGCTCGCGCGGCTCGCAGTGTTCGCGGGAACCTTTCCCGTCGAGGCTGCTGAGTCAGTGTGCGACGCGACCATCAACGAACTATCGGCGCTCGTCGACCTCAACCTGCTCAGACCAATCGGGGACGAGCGCCTGCTCATGCTCGAGACGATCCGTGAGTATGGACTGGAGCGCCTCGCCGAGGCCGGCGAGGAAGACACGTTCCGCGCTCGTCATGCCCAAGAGTTCGCGCATGTTGCCGAGACCGCATACGACCTTCGCAGCCAGGCCGAGGCGGAGTGGTCGTCCCGTCTCGATCGCGACCACGATGATCTGCGAGCTGCGCTCGATTGGCTGTCGAAGACAAATCCGGACGCGGCCCTCGACCTGGCCGGCGCGCTCGGCTGGTTCTGGTTCACGCGCGGATACCTCGCAGAGGGTGACGCGCGGCTGAGGGCAGCACTCGGCGCGTCCGATGCAAACGGCCGATCCCGGGCGAGGGCGCTCACGGCATCCGGCTCTCTCGCTGCGCGAATCGGAACGGTCAAGGAGGGTCGATTGCGCCTGGAGGACGCCGTCGCCCGCTGGAGGGAGCTCGGAGATCACGATGAGACCGGAGCCGCGCTCGAAGCGCTCGGCTGGCTCCTCGTGTACGACGCTGACGACTACGCAGCGTCGCTCGCAGCCTTCGAGGAGGCCCGTTCAATCCGGATGGACCTCGGCGACGGGGTCGGCGAGACACGAGCGCTTGCCGGCGTGTGCCAGGTACTGGTTGCACTAGACGAAGTGGAACGCGCTGAGGCCCTCTCTCACGAGCTGCTCGAACGAGGGAAGGACGATGTCAGGACGAGGCACTTCGCAATCCACTTTCTCGCCGACTGCTCGTTGATTCGCGGCGACTGCGCCGGAGCGGAGGAGCGCTACCGCGAAAGTCTTCGCGCCGCGCTCGAGCTCGGTGACGTCATCGAGACGAGTGTCGAGGTGCAGGGCGTTGCGATGGCGAAGGCCGGGCAGGGTGATTGGGCTCGCGCGCTCGAGCTAGCGGCCTCGGTGCAGGCGCTCTGGCGCTCGCTGGGCACCGATCTCCACATCACCTTTTGGGACAGACTGCTGGAGCGCTACCTCGGCGACGCGCGAACGGCTCTGGGTACCGATGCCGACGCAGCCTGGACTCAAGGGCTCGGACTCGCGTTTGACGACGCTGTCGCGCTTGCGTTGCAGGAAACAGTCGCTGACCTGAGACGCTGACCGCTCGAGGCCAAGTACGGTCAACGCCTTGCGGGGGTCACTCGCAAACGGATCCCGAGGGGTCGGGATGGTCGCAATCCTCGGTCAGTCGATCCGCGTCGACTCCATGATCCAATTCGTCTCCCAGGTGTTGCCCGTGTCGAGCGAGAAGGCTTGCTCCCAGCGCGCGGAGGTCGGCGTGATCTCCGACCAGATGTAGACGACGCGGATTGGCCGGCCGTCGAAGACGTCCTCGCCGTAGAACTCGCCTCGATTGCCGTTGATTCGACCTACCTGTGGAGGCCCCAGCGGACCGCCTCGGCTGCCGGCCCAGTAGAGCAACCATTCGTCTCTCTCGGGATCGAACAGACGCAGCGTCAAACCGGAGATTCCTTCGCTGGGCGCCTCGAACTCGTCGAAGTTGCCCGTTCCCCCAAGCACAGGTCGTGCTCGCGAAATCGCTTCGAACTCGTACCAGTCCGTTGAGTCGGCAAGCGAGTTGCGCAAGCGCCGATTATGGATCTCCCATGTGCCGACGTAGAAGTCGAAGTCGTGCGCGTGCGTCATCACTGATCTCCTATCAAGATAACCGTTCCCTTCCATTCCGAAAGGCTCGCGCGCGGTACCGCAGAGAACCGGCGAGCTGATCTCGCCTCAACGCCCAACGCCCCACCTCATACGGAAGGTGCGGTGGCGGGCACACTCGCGCGCGGCTCGCGGGCTGCAGCTCGTGGGATGTCGGCCAGGAGTGAGATCGCGAGGCGGCGCAGGATGTCGGCGACCTCCTCCTCGGGCGGGTCGATGTCGGAAGCGATGCGGGTGAGCACTGCGCGCCCTGCTTCGACGAGGGCAGCATTTGCCTGCCGGCCCCGCTCGCTCAGTTCGAGACGGCCACCTGAAGGCTCGATCGTGAGGTAGCCGCGATAGATCAGCTCGGCGGTGAGCCCGGCGACCTCTTCCGGGGTTGTGGCTTTGCTCTGAACGTGCTCCAGGGTCCCACTGGTGGCGAGGCGACCGAGTAGCCATGCCTCGGCGGGTGTGAGTTCCACGCGAGACTCGTCGACGATCCGTTGGTACGTCTCCGTCCGCATACGCCCGCTCGCGATCGAACTGATGATCCGCTCGAGCTCGCGATCTGACCGGTCCTCGCGCGGCGCGGCAAACCCACACGCTGCTGTCGCTCGAGCACGACCGGCCCGCCACCACCTCCGACCGCGACCGACGCGCTCACACTCGCCCGATCATCCGCTTCAATTGGCTGCCGGTAGCGCTTCCCTGTGACCCTGAGCGACGTCGGCTCGAAGGATCGGGGAGGACGGTCTGAACCCCTTCACCGCGCAGTAGACGCCGAGCGAGAGTTCCCAGAGGGCCTCGGGGATCGTCGCGAGCCCCTGCAGGGCTCCACCGGCGTCCGCGACGCCGAACAAGACGAGAGTGCCCGAGAGGATGATGAGCGGCCCGCCGACGAGACCCAGCCAGGTCAGCTTTCGCGGCACGAGGCCCGACTTGTACATCAGGTAACCGAGAATCAGACCGTTACCCCAGCCGACGACCCAACCCGGTCCCAACAGGAACGTCCAATCCTTGATCGCGGCGAGCGTGTACGCCAACGTGCCTTCTCCAGCGCCCGCGACGTCTTGCTGCAACGTGACGATCCCGAGGACGGCGACGATGCCGGCGAGGATGAACATGCACTCGAAGAGGCGGGCCGCCACATATCCCAGCGCGAGTTCCTCGCTCTGTCGCCTGACGATCGGGAAGATCACAACAGCGGTGCCGATGTTCGCGATGATGAGCAACAGCTCCAGGAGCACCCCGAACAAGATCTGGTTGTTCTGCCCCCCGCCGGCGATGTATCCGACGGGGTCGTCGAGCACCGGCTGGTAGAGCAACAAAGCGGGGATCGATGTAGCGAAGGTGATGAGGAAGAGGACGCCGAACAACCGCGCCCGCTGTTGATCCGAAAGCATCCCTAGACCCCTTCCTGTGATGGTCGCGAAGGCGCCGAACCTACCAGTGTGAACGACGAAGGGCCCGCAGATGCGGACCCTTCGCCTCAATCCATGCTGCGTGTTACGGCGTTGCTGCGAGCGCGGCCTGCGAGTTGATGAGGCCCCACCCGACGGCTCGAGCCCCGTCGACCCATTTCATCGGCGACTTTTTTAGGCACTTCTTAGCTGGCGTTCAACTCCTGCTTAGTCGCGACCGGTGAGATGAGTACATCAGCGAGCGAAAGGACGAACCGATGAGCGACCAGCAGCCAGCGACGAGTAGCGAGTTGCCCGAGCCGAGCCTCTCGAGCGGTCACCGTGCCGGAGGCGTGGCACTGCTCAGGATCACGAGACACATCCACGTCCGCGCCGCGCTCCTCGCGCTCTTCGCCGTCGTCGCGATCGGCACCGGCACCGCCTACGCCGCAACGCGAACGACGAGTCGTCCGATCGGCACAGGTGTCGTGGTCATCGAGACGAACCTGGCCTACCAGAATGCAGCCGCGGCGGGCACGGGGATTGTGCTTACGTCGTCCGGAAGGATCTTGACCAACAATCACGTGATCGCCGGTGCGACGACGATCCGGGTCGTCGTCCCGAAGACGACACACACCTACACTGCGCGGGTCGTCGGCTACGACACGACGGCAGACGTCGCCGTACTGCAGCTGCAAAAGGCGTCGCACCTGAAGACGCTGAAGACCGGTAGCGCCTCGAGCCTCAAACTCGGCGCACGCGTCACCGCAGTCGGCAACGCCGGCGGCACGGGAACGCTCACGTCTTCGAGGGGCAACGTGACCGGACTGAACAGGTCGATCACGGTCCAGGCCGAAAATGGGACGCTCGAACAGCTCACCGGGCTCATCGAGACGAACGCAACGCTCCAGCCGGGAGACTCCGGCGGGCCGCTGTTGAACAGCGCCGGCCGTGTCGTTGGAATCGACACAGCCGCGTCGAGCAACTCCCCCTTCGCCGTCTCCGCCTCGAGTGACGGCTACGCAATCCCGATCGGGAAGGCAACGACGATCGCGAAGCTGATCGTTGCGGGTAAGTCGACGATCGACAGTGCACATCGGCGCCACCGCGTTCCTGGGCGTCCAGCTTGGGGACACGCCTTCCTTCGCGGGACAAGGCGCGACGGTCCTCGGGGTCGTCCCCGGCGGACCGGCAGCAACGGCGGGACTCGTTCCCGGTGATGTGATCACCACGGCCGCAGGGAGTGTCGTGAGCGGCCCGAGCGACATCCAGTCGATGGTCCTCGCGCACAAGCCCGGTGACAAGGTCTCGATCACGTACACCGACGCGAACGGACAGAGCCAGAGCGCGACCATCACGCTGGCAAGCGGGCCACCGCAGTAAGACCGCGCTGATTCGGAGGCGGCGTACTGCGTCCCTTTGCTGCGTGACTTAAGCGTGTCGGAAGGGGGCCGGAACTCATACGGCCCCTTTCGCTCGCCTTCGCTTCGATCTATCACGAAGGGCAATTCGTTCTTCGACGATCGGAGCCCACATGCCAAGAGCCCTGCTGCTCGCACTCCTTGCCGCACTGCTCCTCTTCCCTAGCGCCGCGCGTGCCGCCACTGCGAACGTGGTGGTCAGTCAGGTCTACGGCGGCGGTGGAAACGCCGGCGCCACCTTCCGGAACGACTACGTCGAACTGTTCAACGCCGGATCCGTCGAGCGTCGACCTGTCCGGCTGGTCGGTTCAGTACTCCACGGCCGCGGGAACGGCGTGGCAGACGACCGCACTCTCCGGGACGATCGCGGCCGGCCGCTACTACCTCGTCCAGCTCGCATCGAACGCGAATGTCGGCGCAGTCCTGCCGCCCGCGGAAGCTACCGGCACGAGCAACCTCGGCGGAACCGGCGGGAAGATTGCGCTCGTTCGCGGCGCTGCTGCGCTTACGTGCGGCGCTTCGGCGGGGAGTTGCTCGGCCGACCCCCTCGTGGAAGACCTCCTCGGCTACGGAAGTGCGAGTGACTTCGAGGGCACGGGCTCGACGGCGGCGCTTTCCAACACCTCGGCCGCCGTTCGCGCGAACAACGGGTGCACCGACACCGATGACAACGCGGCGGACTTCGCGGCAGCGACGCCGGTGCCGAGGAACTCAGCATCACCGCAGAACCTGTGCACGGGCGCTTCTCCCGGGCCGAGCTCCGTGAGTGTCGCCCTCGACGTGACTTCCATTCTCTCAATCTCGCTCGACCATCCCGCGCTCAGCTTCGGCACGTTCACGTCCGGCGATCGGCCAGGGTCGCTTCCCGAGCGTGTCACCGTGTCGAGCAACAACCCGGCCGGATACTCGCTCGTCGTTCTTCGGACCGCTTTTACTCCAGCAGACCTGCCGCTAGCGCTTGCGGCCACCGCACCGGCAGGCGGAGCGATCGGAAGCGCGCTGACCGGCGGAGCTCTCGCGCCGATTCCAGTAGCTCCGGCGATCGGGCTGACTATCGGCACGAAGCCCACGTCGAGCGGAGCAGGAGGAGACGTTTGGCCGACCAACATCGGCTTCTCCGCTCCGTTGCCACTCGTCGCGACCGGCCGCTACACGGCAACGGTGACATTCACCGCCCTCGCTGGGTGAGACCGGTCCTCGCACTCGCGGGCCTCACTGCGCTCGTGTTGGCGTCCGCTCCCTCCGCAGGGGGAGTGGACGCTGCCCGGCCTCGCGTTGCGCTGTCGGTCTCACCCGCACGGCTCGTCCTCGCGGTGCCGGGCTCGAGAGCGATCAAAGTGCGGAACGACGGCGCCGGACAGGTTGCTGTCGACGCGACGCGCCGAACAGCGGGCGGACAAGCGGGGGCGAAGTGGCTCGACGTCGTGCCTGCACACGTATTGCTCCGCTCCGGCGCGAGCGCGATGCTGACGCTGCGAGCAGAGCAGCCCCAACACGCCGAACCGGGCGACCACCACGCGGTCGTCTTGCTGACGACACGACCGCTCGGGGGTGGCCGTGTCAACGTGAAGGTGCGCCTCGGGGTCCGCGTCAGGATCGTCGTGCCTGGGCGGGTCGTGCGCCGCGTCACACTCGGCGGTCTGGTCGTTCACAAGCGATTCCTGTTCGTGTCCATCGCGAACCGCGGCAATGTGACTGTCCAACTCCGCAACCACGTCACGGCTTCGTTGGCCCGGCGCGGCCGACACCTTGCGCGCCTCAACCCCCACGTCCAACGCGCTCTCCGCCCCGGTGCTCGCACCCTCCTCGCACTGCGCTACAACGGCCGCCTGCGCGGTGCACTTACCGCGGTTGTGCGGATCCGGCTCGGTTCCGGGATTCGCGTCGAACGTCGATACCGAATTCGCTTGTGAACCACCGCTACCGCGGTTCGAGCACGACGCGATTGAGCCAGGCTCGTACGGCCTCACTCACTGCGCCGAGGTCGGTGGACAAGCTGTGGTCGCCCGCCACCTGAACCACCTCGCGCCGCCGAGTGGGCAGCGGGAGGCCAAACGGATCTCGCGTCCCTTGCACAACGAGGGTCGGGACCGTCACCGCATCGAGCTCGGGGAGCCTGCTCTGCGCAGGCTTGGCGCCTGACCGGCGCGGTGGCAACAGCGGGAACGCGAGGCAAATGACCCCGGCGGCGCCCACGGCCTCCGCAGTGCGGCAGGCGACACGCGCACCCGAGGACCGCCCACCTACAACGAGCGACAGATTGTGCAGCTCGCCTGCGACCAGACGATCGATCACCGCCGTCCACGCTGCATCGAGTTGACGCGCGGGTGCGGGAGCACCCCTGCCCGCGACCCGATAGGGCTGCTCGACGAGCGCGACGCTTATTCCCACGGAGTGTGCGACGAGCGCCACCGTGGCGAGGTCTTTCGTCAGCACCCCGCCACCTGCACCGTGACCGAGCACGAGCGCGGCACGCGGCTCAACCGCTTCGTTCAGGTGAGCCTTCGCGGTTCCGAACGGCGTGTCGATCTCGAGCGTCTTCACCGAGACGATGGTGCCACGTCCTTCAATCCGGAAGGAGCGGCACCGTGAATCCCCGTTCTCGGCCGAGCAGAACCGCGCGTGTCACTGCCGTCGATCCGAAGCGCCGGCGCACTTCGTCGAGCGCGACGTCCAGGGCGCTGCCGCTGAAGCGGTCGAGAGGCAACATCAGCTGCAGGGCGCTGTCGTCCTCGAGATTGGTGACGGCGATGCCGACGAGCGTCAGCCCTCTGCGTTCGATCTCCGGCATCGCACCCGCCAGTAGCCAGCGAGCGGTGAGCAGAATCGTCTGCGTGTGCGAGATCGGCTGGGGCAATGTGTGCGACCGCGTTGCTCGCAGGTAATCGCCGAAGCGCAATCGCAACACGACCGTCCGGCCGACACGTCCGGCGATGCGCATCCGGCGGGTGACACGATCGACGAGCGAGACGAGGACCGCGTCGACGGCTTCGGCCGTCTTGCGCGAACGGCCGAGCGCGCACTGGGAACCGATCGAGCCCCGCCGGCGACCGACGACCACCGGTCGCGGATCTCGGTTGTGAGCGAGCGCATACAGGTGCCGGCCCGCCGCCCGGCCGAGGATCGTCACGAGCACGGTCTCGGATAGCCGGGCCACCTCGCCGACGGTCGAGATCCTCCGCTCGTGGAGCTTCCTCGCGGTCGCCGGCCCGACGCCCCAGAGACGCTCGACGGGCAGCGGATGGAGAAACCTCAGCTCACGGTCGGGAGGCACGACGAGCAGCCCGTCGGGTTTGGCGACGCCACTCGCCACCTTGGCGAGGAACTTCGTCCTTGCGACGCCGACGGTGATCGGCAGACCGACGCGGTCGCGCACGTCGCGACGCAGCCGCGCGGCGATCTCGGTCGGCGTCCCCGAGATCCGCTCGAGCCCACGAACGTCGAGGAACGCCTCGTCGATCGACAGCCCTTCGACGAGCGGCGAGCTGTCCTCGAAAACGCGAAAGGCCGCTTTGCTCGCCTCGGAGTAGGCCGACATCCTCGGCGGGACAACGATCGCGCTCGGACACAGCCGCCGGGCCTCCCTGCCACCCATCGCCGTGCGCACGCCGCAGGCCTTGGCCTCGTAGCTCGCGGCCAGCACAACTCCTCCGCCGACGATGACCGGCCGGCCACGGAGGCGCGGATCGTCCCGTTGCTCGACCGACGCGTAGAACGCGTCGAGGTCGGCGTGAAGGATCGTCGCGGCACCCGACACGAACATATGTTCGCACAGCTCTCATGACTCTGCGGCAGATGCCACGAGGGAAGGGGGTAGACAGCGCTCGCTTTCCGGCTACCATCCGGCACTCAAGAACAGGCCTAGGGCTGCGCACCTCGTGTTTTTGCGGCCCGTCTTTTCTCTCTCCCTTGCCGAATCCTCTCCGCAGCCCTCTGCTGACGTTCGCGCTTTTCGCGATCGTCTTCGCCTGCGCCTGTGCGGGCCCGGCCACTGCGGACGCCAGGCACGGTCCGTTTCCGTTTCACGCCGTTCCGAAGCGAACGATCGGCCAGCGCGCAGCGACGATCGCTGTCAGGGAGGTCGGAGTTCCGTATCGCTGGGGAGGCGCCTCCCCCTCCGGCTTCGACTGCTCGGGGCTTGTCTACTGGACGTACTCACGGTTGGGCATCGCGCTCCCACACAGCTCGTACGCGCTCTACGACCACGGTAGGCGAGTCGCGAGATCCAGGATGAAGGCCGGCGACCTGCTCTTCTTCTCCGGGCTCGGACACGTCGGCATCTACATCGGCCGTGGGCGGATGGTGCACGCGCCGCACTCCGGCACACGAGTTCAGATCGTCAGGCTGCGAAGCTCGTCGTACGGCGCGCGCATCGTCGGCATCCGCCGCGTCGTCAGGTAGATCTCGACAGGCCGGGGTGGGACAGGAAGACCTGGCCCACCCCGTCGCCCTTCGGCTAGCAGTGCACCCGCGGATTCCAGGGCTGGAACATTCCGGCCGGATTCGGATGCCAGATCCAGACGTGGAGCGCCCAGAAGGGCGGGAGACCGAAACGGTTCCCCGCGGGGTTGAACAAGTACGGCTGCCCGAAGAGCTGTGGCGGACCGGTGTTCCCGGCGGCCGTCCAGGCGTCTGCGAACACGATGTACTCGAGCGCGGCAAGCTTCGGCTGCCCGGCGGCGTTCGGCGCGTAGACAAGCGCTTCCGGTGTCGTCGGGTCAAGCACAGCATCGCCGAGAGGCTTGGGGTTGGCGTAGTGGAACCCCATCCCGCCGACCGGCTGATTGTCGATGCAGGTGATGCCGAGCTTGTCTTTCACCAGAACGTTCCAACCGGCCGCTTGGGCCGCGCTCAGGTCATGGAAGCGGCCTGTCGCCGACTTCGTAACTGCCGTCAGAGAATTGTCGTCCCCGGCCGACGCAAACCCGATGACTGCCATCGCAATCGCTCCAGCCACTAACGGCAGCACGATCGCGATCCGCAGTCGGCTGTGACGCATGTGACGCATGGCGCGCATGTCGAACCTCCTTCTCATCCGTAGAAATACGGGTCGAGAACGCGCACCTGCGTGATGCGATCGACGGGGAGGTTGTTCCGTCCGGCTGTCTTCCTGATCGCCTCGGGGTTCGGGGCGTCGCAGACGCAGAACGTCTTCTCGCGGTCCTCACTGACATACGAATGGACCCAGGTAACGCCTTCGTCCGCGTTGCGTTCGACGACCGCCAGACAGAGTGCGGCTCCGTCGCCTTCGGGCGGGATCCGTAATCCGTCAGGGAACGTTCGCTCCACCACGTACCGCGGCATCTTGCTCCTCCCTCTCGTCCGCGACCCTTGCTCCCACGACCGTAGGCTCGAGCGCACTGAACCGCATCCGCCGCACTACCCACGTTGGCGGGTAGCGCTACGTATCTTGGTCGAGCAGCCCGAGCCGAGCAGCGGCTGCGCTCGCCTCGGTACGCGTGCGAGCGTCCAGCTTGCGGAGGATTGCCGCAACGTGGCGGTCGACGGTCCGCTCCGAGAGCACGAGCCGCTCGGCAATCTCGCTATTCCGCAGCCCTGCCGCGACCAGCCGGAGCACCTCGCGCTCCCGCGGCGTCAGGCCGGCCGGATTTTGCCGAGTCGCCGGACGCGGCCCCCGGGGCAGGCCGCGCGCTCCGCCCTTGCGCAGCCGCCGCGCGACGAGCGCCGCTGCCGGTCGCGCATCCACGGCCTGCAACTCCGCCAAGGCTCGCCGCAATGGCTCTTCCTCGTCCGCGTCCGTCAATGCGAGCGCGGCCTCGTAGGGACAGCCGAGGCTCTGCCACAGCTCGGCTGCCCGCGCCCAGTCTCCGGCGAGTTGGAGCGCGTACGGCTCCGCCATGTGCGAGGGAAGGTCCTCGTCGAGCCCGGCCCGCCGCCGCCACGCGGCGAGCTCGCCGACCAGCCAAGGGGACTGACGTTCGCAGGCGAGCTGAAGCGCACCCTCGGTCGCTTCGCCGATCGCATGGAGATCGCCATCGAGCCACGCAGCTTCGGCCTTTGCCGCGGCTACCGGACCGAGCCGCGGCAGCTCGCCCGTTGGCTCTGCCAGCGCCCACGCCTCGTCGAGCAACGGCCAGACTTCCGGATCCCCGCGCCGCGCTCGCACGAGCGCAAGCACGCTCAACGCGATGATGCGTGGTGTGGTCGACGTGCGGGGAATACGCAGCACGGCCGCGGCGGCGTCCGCCGCCTCCGTCCAACGTCCCCGGTCGAGCTCGAAGCGCGCACGATCCGCGAGGAGGTAGAGCCGATACAGCTCGAGGCCTCGCTCGCTGCAGTAAGCAATGCCCGGCTCCAAGTACTTGCTCGCGATGGAATGGCAGCGATCCTCCACCGCGACTCCGACGACCCCCGTGAATGCACTCGCGACACTTTCTGCAAGTCCTTCGCGGCGAGCGCGGTCGAGGTTCTGTTCGAGCTGCGCAAAGTCCCTCTGACAGCCGGCGATCGTCCCAAGCGCGTGGAGGGCGATCTCGCTGTCACCGAGCTGGTCCGCAAGCTCGAGCGCAACTACACCCAAGGCGGTCGCCTCCTCGGACCGCCACGCCATCGCGCAGTTCCACGCGAGGTTGGAATACGCCAACGCGAGCTCGCGGCCAGGCGGCAGACCTTCGAGCAGCGCGACTGCGTCGCGCGCCGCCCGCTCCGATTCGGCGATCCGGCCGGGACACCAAAGGAACTCCGAAAGCTGGCGCAGCGCGTTGCCTTCCCCGAGTCTGTCGCCCACCGTCCGCCGGCACTCCACTGCTTCTTCGAGCGCGGCGATTCCTTCGTCGTACTGATCGGTCAGGAAGCACTCCTTCGAGCGACGCTCGAGCAGATCGGCCCGCTCGGCCGGCGGTAGGCCTTCGCCGAATCTGACCGCACGCGCGAGCTGGGCCGCCGCCTCACGGTGCGCACCGAGCGTCGCCGCGCGCGCCGCCGCGACCGGCGCGAACCGCAGCACTGCAGCGGAATCGCCTGCGGCCTCCGCGTGGTGCGCGAGCCGGGCCAGATCGGGGGCACCACCGGGTGGATCGGAGAGCGCGGCGAGAGCCTTTCGGTGCAGATCGACCCTCCGGCTGAGTGCGATCGATTCCTCGACCGCCAGCCGGGCGAGCTCGTGTCGAAACGCGACGCCGGCTTGCTCGGACGTGAGCATGCCCGATGCCAGGCACTCTTCGAGCGCATCGGTCGCATCACCGGCCAGCGCCTCCAGCAGCCAGAGCTCAGCTTGCTGCGGCACAACCGAGACCGCCTCGAGGAGCCGCTTCGCGGGAGGGCTGAGCCGCGCGGCGCGGGCAAAGATCGCATCCCGCACCGTGTCCGGTATCTCATCGGCCTGGCCGGCGAGCACCTCGACGACGAAGAACGGGTTGCCGGCGGTCTTACGGTAGAGCTCGTCTGCGTCGACGCTCAGGGGCTCGGCAAGCCGCGCGACCGCCTCCTGCGAAAGCCCGTCGAGCTTGATGCGCCTGACTGCTTGTGTCGTTGCAAGCTCGCCGAGCACGATCCGAAGCGGATGACGGCCGTCCAGCTCGTCATCGCGGTAGCTCGCGACGATCAATGCCGGAACCGTCTCTGCTCGGCGGGCAAGCAACTTCAAAACGTCGAGCGTGGCTTCGTCTGCCCAGTGCAAGTCCTCGAGCACGAAGACGCTCGGAGTGCGCGCCTGGAGTTCGCGTACCAAGGCAGCCACGACCTCGTGCGGCTTCACTCCGCTCGCCACGACGTTCTCGAGCTCGCCGCCCGTGCGCTCGGCGACACCGAGCAGGGGGCCGAGCGGGCGCGGAGTGAAGAGAGGATCGCAGCCGCCCCACAGGACGCGAGCCGAGTCGCCGCGCTCTTCGCAGAACCGTCGCAGGAGCGCGGTCTTCCCCACCCCTGCCTCGCCGCCGACGAGCACGACGTGCCCGCGCGAGCTCCTCTCCACGGCCCTCAGCGAATCCTCGAGCGTTGAGAGCTCGCCGGCGCGCTCGAGCAGTTCGCTCGAGCCAACCGCGGGTTCGGTGGACATCACCTGCACACCTCCCATGGTGAACCTGGCGGGCGAGCGCTTCAACCCGCGCTCGCACACCGCCAGTAGAGGTTCAGCCGGTGGCGTCCACGCCGGTGGCGAGAACGCGGACGATCTCGAGCCCGTCGTCGAGCACGACGACGTCCGCGGCCGACCCGGGCTCGAGGGTCCCGAGGTCGGGCCGCCCGGCGATCCGCGCGGGCACAGCGCTCGCGGCGGCAAGAGCTGCAGCGACCGGCGCCCCGAGCGCCACGAGATTGCGGACGGCCTCGATCATCGTCACCGTGCTCCCCGCAAGCACGCTGTCGGCCCGGCGCGCAACGCCGTTCTCGACTTCGAAGTCGATGCCGGCAAGCGTGTAGCTGCCGTCGCCGGCGCCGGCCGCGGCGATCGCGTCGGTAACGAGCGCAACTCGTCCGCCCGCGGCCTGCCAGACGAGCCGCGCCGTGTCGTCGGCGAGATGGACGCCGTCGAGGATGACCTGGATGACGACGTCACTCGACACGAGCGCCGCCCCTGCAAGGCCTGGCTCGCGAGCAGCGAACGGTCGCATGGCATTGAAGATGTGCGTCACCGTTTTGGCTCCGTGCGCGAAGGCGTCTCGCGCCTCCACGGCGGTCGCGTTCGAGTGACCGCACGAGACGGTCACGCCGCGCTGCCTCAGCAGCTCCATCAGCGCGTATGCACCCTCGAGCTCGGGCGCCAGCGTGACGTGGCTCACCGGCCCGGCGGCGAGCAGCCGCTCGAGCAGACCGCAGTCGGGCTCGCGCCTCGACTCCGCCGGATGTGTCCCGAGCCGTTCCAGGGCAATGAACGGCCCTTCGAGATGCGCACCGATGATGTGGGGAGCAGCACCGTTCTGCGGAACCTCGTGCAGCGCGGCCGTCAACTCTTCCTCGGGCGAGGTGATGAACGTCGGCTGATACGCAGTCACGCCGGACGCGAGCAACGCCTCCCCCGCCTTCCGGTAACCATCCGCGTCGGCCGCGAAGAAGTCGACGCCTGCAAAACCGTTGACCTGCAGGTCGACGAAGCCTGGAGCAGCGATGCCCGTTCCGTTCGCCGAGCTCAAACCGACGCCGGCGATGTGACCGTCGACCACGTCGACGTCCCCGGGAACCAGGCTCCCGTCCACGAGCGCTGCCCCGACTCCGAGTCGCACGGCTAGCCCGGAACCTGCGCGACGGCCGGCACGTCGACCATGGGAACCGAGACTCCCGTCTCCAGGTCGAAGAAGTGCAGGAGTCGCGGGTCGATCGCCACCTCGACCGCTTCGCCCGGCGCGAGGAGGAGGTGCCGGTCGAAACGGCCGAGGAGCGTCACCGACCGCTCGGCGTCCTCACCACCCAGGGAGGGGCCTGGGGGCTGCGCGGTGGTGTCGACGAGATCGGAGCGCCCGAGCGGCGCCGCCGCGATCTCGATGTGGACGAGCAGTTCCGAGCCGAGGGACTCGACGAGCAGGATGCGACCGCTCAGGCGGGCGCCGTCCCAGTCGGATGCCTCGCGCACGTCTTCCGGCCGGATCCCGACCGCGACGCGTCGGCCGGCATAGTTCGCGAGGGAAGGCCGCTCGGACGAGACGTCGGCTGGAAGCTCCAGCTCGGTGTCGCCGATGCGGCAGACGAGTCTTCCGTTGTCCTGTTCGACGGCCGCCTCGAAGAGATTCATCGGCGGCGAGCCGACGAAGCTCGCGACGAAGAGATTCGCGGGAGCGTCGTACAGGCGTTGTGGGGTGTCGACCTGTTGCAGCTTGCCGTCACGCATCACCGCGACGCGATGACCCATCGTCATCGCCTCGATCTGGTCGTGCGTGACGTAGACGGTCGTCACCTTGAGCGCCTGCTGGATGCGGGCAATCTCCGCCCGCATCTGCACGCGCAGCTTGGCGTCGAGGTTCGAGAGCGGCTCGTCCATCAGGAACGCCTTCGGTTCGCGGACGATCGCCCGGCCCATCGCGACACGCTGGCGCTGCCCTCCGGAAAGTTGCGCCGGGCGACGGGTGAGCAGGTCCCCCAGCCCGAGGATGCGCGCGATCTCCTCGACCCGCCGCTTCTGCTCGTCCTTCGGCACCTTCCGCATGCGCAGGCCGAACGCGAGGTTTTCGTAGACGTTCTTGTGCGGGTAGAGCGCGTAATTCTGGAAGACCATCGCGATGTCACGATCGCGAGGCGCGAGGTCGTTGACGACCTTGCCCGCGATGCGGATCTCGCCCGACGTGATCTCCTCGAGCCCGGCGACCATCCGCAGCGCCGTGGTCTTCCCACAGCCCGAGGGCCCGACGAGCACCATGAACTCGCCCTCGGCGACTTCCAGGTTCAGGTCACGGACTGCGGTGACATCGTTGCCATAGACCTTCGAGAGATGGACGAGCTCGATTGCCGCCATCAGCCACGCACCGCCCCGGCCGTCAGGCCGAATGCAATCCGCCGCTGCACGAGCAGGAAGAAGAAGACGACCGGCAGCGCACACAGCGTCGCGCCTGCCATCAGTGGTCCCCAGTCCGTTCCGCGCAGCGTCGTGAACGATGCGAGCCACACCATCAGCGTCTGCTTCTCCGGAGTGTGCAGGAATACGTAAGCGATCAGGAACTCGTTCCAGGCCTGGATGAAGGCGAAGATCGAGGTGGCAACGAGACCCGGTCCGACAAGCGGCAAGAGGACTCGCACGAAGGCGCCGAAGCGTGTGGCTCCGTCCACCATCGCCGCCTCCTCGAGCTCCTTCGGGATGCCGAGCAGGAAGCCACGCATCGTCCAGACCGTGAACGGCAGCACGAACGTCAGGTACATCGCGATCACGCCGGTCAGCTTGTCGACCTGTCCCAGCCGCGACATCATGATGTAGAGGGGGATGATCAACGCCGCGAGCGGCACCATCTGGACGCCGAGAATGAGCACGATGAACGCCTTGCGTCCATAGAAGTGGAACTTCGCGAGCGCGAGAGACGCCAGGAACGCGAGCACCACGGAGAGCGCGACCACTGCAGTCACGACGATCAGGCTGTTCCTCACCGCGTCCCAGAAGAACGGCTGGTTGATGGCGTCTCGGAAGTTCGAGAGCGTCGGCGGCCTCGGGATCCAGTGCGGCGTGTAGCTGAGAATCTGCTGTCCCGGCTTGAATGCGGTCGCGACCATCCAGTACACCGGAAAGACCATCACGGCGAGCACCAGCAAGCCGAGCAGGTTCCAGCCCAGCTTGTGCACTCTGCGTCGACGGCCGATCTTGCGAGGCACGATCGGCGGGACCGGCGTAGGGGCGATCTGCGTGCCTGAGGTCACTGCACCTCCCCCGTCCTCAACATCTGTCGGAGATACACCAGCGTGGCAAGGAACATGAACAACACCATCACGACCGCGATCGCAGCGCCGAGCCCGTATTCGCTGATCTGGAACGACTGGTGGAACGCGTAGATCGCCATCGTGTAGTAGTCGCTCGTCGGTCTGAAGTCGAGCATCACCCAGATCTGCTGGAAGACCTGGAAGTCCCAGATGATCGACAGGCTTGTCAGGATCACCAGGATCGGCGTCAGCAGCGGCAGTGTCACCTCTCGGAACACCGCCAACGGCTTCGCGCCGTCGATCGCGGCCGCCTCGAGCAATTCCTGCGGGACCTGGGCGAGGCTGGCGTAGACCGTGATCGTGACGAAGGGAATCGCGCCCCACACGATCAGCGCCGTGATCACGGCGAACCCGGTCCACGGATTCGCGAACCAGTCGTGCCTGATGAAATTGCCGATGTGAAGCTTCGTCAGCGTCCAGTTCAGGACGCCGAACTCGTAGTCCACCATCCAGCGCCAGATGTCCACTGCGACGATCACCGGCACCGACCAAACGAGGACGAGGCCGGTCGTCAGCGCAACTCGCAGCCAGCGCGACACCTGTAGGAGCAGCAATGCGATCGCAGTTCCGAGCACCATCGTCAGCGTCACGTTCACGACGGTGAACACGATCGTCCGGAGCAGTACGTGCCAGAACTGGCCGTCGTGGAGGATGTGCGCGTAGTTCGCAGTCCCGACCCAGCGGCCCTTGTGCCTGATCAGCTCGAAGAGGCCGTACTTCTCGAACGACATCCTGACGAGCAGATACAGCGGGTAGCCCAGGATGACGCCGATGGCCAGCGCCGTCGGAGCCAGCAGGCCATAGGGAGCAAGCGCGTGCCCGATTCGCTGCCGTGTGAAGCGGCGCCGCCGCCGAGAGGCGAGTGGAAACTCGCTCTCGGCGGCGGACGTCACAGCTGCTCCTTCGGACGCGAGGCGACTCACGCGCCGGTGTTCAGGATCCTCGTGATCTGACTACTGGCCGTATTGGCCGCTGCCTTCACCGACGCGCGGCCGGTGAAGATCTTGACGAGCATGTCTTGCAGCACGTTCGCATTCTCCACGTTGGCCCAGTTCGGGCTGGTGGGGACGAACCAACTGGACTTCGCCGCCCGTGCGAACGGCGCCAGCTTCGGGTTCGAGGCGTTGTAGGCGAGGAGTGACGTCGTGTTGGCGATATTGCCCGCCTTGGCGATCTCGCTCTCCGCTGCCGTGCTCGTGAACGCCTTGATCCAGTCCACGGCCAGACTCTGATTCTTCGTGGTCACCGGGACCGCGAGGTCGGAGCCGCCGAGGAATCCGGGCATGATCTTGCCCGGGGTGTGGCTCGGCATCGGATAAGCGCCCACGACCGGTGCGAGCGCCGGGTTCCCGAGCTTCTCGTCGAGTGCGTACGGCCATTCCCAGCCGTTGCCGATGAACGAACCGACCTTCCCCTTCGCGAACACGAGCGACTGTTGCGGGTTCGCTTCGTCGGTCGTCTTGCTCGCCCGCGTGAGTGTCTTCGCAATCCGCGCGACCTGATTCAAGCCCGCCAGCGCCCGCGGAGTGTTCAGCGTTCCTTTCCACTTGCCGCCTTGACGGACCGCGATCTGCCCGCCGAAGTCGTAGACGAAGGACATCGCTGCGAACCAGTACTTGCCGGGGAGGTAGATGGCCGAGTAAGCGCTGTCCTTCCCGTACTTCTTCATCAGCTTCTTCGAGTCCGCCATGAACTGCGCCAGGCTCTTGGGCGTCGACTTGATGCCGGCGGCCTTGTACTGGTCCTTGCGATAGATCACGGCCCGCGCGCCGGCGTAATACGGAACGCCGTAGAGCTTCCCGTTGTACTGGCACGAGCTCTTGAGGCCCTGGAGCCAGGTCTTGTTGTTGGGGAAGGCCGACTGCGTCAGTGTCTTGAAGGCGCCTGCGGCCATGTACTTCGTCATCTCCGAGTTCCCCAGCTCGATCACGTCGGGAGCGTCACCACCCGCAAGCCCTGCGTCGAATTTCTGGAGATGAGTGCCCCACGACTGGTACTGGACGTCGACGTCGACGCCCGGATGCTGTGCTTTGAAGTTCCTGTTGGCGAGCGCCACTGCCTCGGGCCACCCGCTTTGCGCGTCGTTCTGCAGCCAGACCACGATCTTGTCGGCCTGGCCCTTGGACGTCCCGCCGCTTGCGGTCGCTGCCGCAACGCCGAGCATGGCAGCGAGGACCGCCGCCACGATAAGTCGAGCTTTCATGTCGCCTCCCGGAGCATTGGGGAGCCACGCTGGCTTCCCCGATTGGTTTAGACCACCAACCACGCGGGAGAGATTGGCACAGACCAATAACCCTGTCAAGGGGGCGAATTGAACGCTGATTGTGAGCGAGTGGTCTTGACCATGCCTGGACAGCTGTGCTTCCATAGGGGAGCAGTGAGCAAACAGGTCTTGACCAGGCAACGGGTGCTCGAGCTGATCGACCAGCTCCAGGTAGGAGAAGCGATCCCGCCGGAAAGACGTCTGAGCAGCGATCTCGGGATCTCGCGCCTGACCCTCCGGGCGGCACTCGACGACCTCGTCCGCGACGGCTACCTCGAGCGGCGGCACGGCAGCGGCACCTTCGTCAGCGAGCCCAAGATCGCGCAACAGCTGACGCTGACCTCCTTCAGCGAGGACATGCGCCGGCGCGGGATGACCGCCGGCAGCAAGACGATCGAGCTCCGCGAGACCCATGCCGGCGCCGCCGTCGGTCGCGCGCTCAACGTGTCTCCGGACTCACGCGTCGTCCTGATCCGACGCCTGCGCCTGGCCGACGGCGAGCCGATGGCGCTCGAGACGCTGCATGTCCCCGCAGATCGTGTCCCAGGGCTGACGCGTGAGGCGCTCGAGAATGCGTCCTTCTACGAGCTGCTCGAGAAGGAGTACGGCGTCGTGATCGCGAGCGGGATCCAGTCGATCGAACCAACCGTGACGAACGACGAGGAGTCGGAGCTGCTCGGCGTGCCGCTGCACTCGCCCGCGTTCCTCTTCGAGCGGACGTCGCGAACCGTCACGGGCGAGACGGTCGAGTTCGTCCGTTCGCTCTACCGCGGTGACCGCTACCGCCTGGTGGCGGAGCTGTCGCAGCGACGCGACCGCCCGGTCGCAGCGACGCCGTTGCTGAGCGCCGCCGCCGCGGATCAGGCTCCATGAAGCGCGCGGGCGTCTCGTACTTCGGCGTCCGCATCCCCCGCCACGCCCGCCGCGATCTCGAAGACATCGCCGCGCGCGGTTACACCGCGGTGCTGCACACCTTCTCCGAGAACGACCTCGCGTACTACCGCGGCACGATGGCGGAGATCGTCACGGCATCGCACGAGCTCGGGCTGGAGGTACAGATGTGCCCGTGGGGCGTCGGCCGGACGTTCGGCGGCGAGGCCGAGAGCCGCTGGGTGACATTCCATCCGGAGGCGTGCCAGGTGCTCGACGACGGACAGCGGGTGGCGACCGGCTGTCTCAACAATCCCGCCTACCGCGCGTTCTGCAAGGAATGGGCGGACGCCGCGGTCGAGAGCCGGCACGGACTACGTCTTCTGGGACGAGCCGCACTGGACCGTCCCTGAGCACGTCGGCGTCAATGATCCAGAACGTTGGGCATGTGCGTGCCAAATCTGTGCCGAACTGTCGGGTCTGGACATGTCCAAGGGTCTGACCCCGGAAGTGCAAGCGTTTCGTGAAAAATCTGTCGTCGATTTCCTCGGCGAAGTGACGGCGCACGTCGCCGCCCGCGGCGGCAAGAACACGATCTGCCTGCTACCGCTGACCGACGGACCACACGGTGTTAGCGACTGGGACTCGGTCGCCGCGCTCCCGAATCTCTCCGTGCTTGCGACCGACCCGTACTGGAAGAACTTCGCCGAGTCGGCGGGATCGTTCGTCGGCCGTTTCGCCCGGTTGCTCGCAGAGACCGCCGCCCGCCATGACGTCGAGGCGCAGATGTGGCTGCCAAGCTTCGGGCTCACGCGGAGCGACATCCCCGACCTCGAAGCGGCGGTCGGTGCGACCCGCGCCGCTGGGATCGACGACGTGTGGACGTGGGGCTACGAGGCCTGCGCTCACATGACGCACCTCGCGACACCGGACTCGCCGCTCGTCTGGGAGGCGGTTACCGCTGCGCTAACAGGCGGAACCGCCGCAACGGAGAGGCAGCGCGTCGATCTCCGCGACCTCGACCTCCGCCCGACCGCCGAGCTGGTGCGGCTCATCAACGACGAAGACCGAACGGTCGCCGGTGCTGTCGCCGACGCCGCGGACTCGATCGCAGGTGCAATCGATGCAATTGCCGAACGACTCGAGGCCGGCGGGACGCTTGTCTACGTCGGCGCCGGATCGTCGGGCCGCGCAGCTGCCGCCGACGCCGCCGAATGCGGCCCAACGTTCTCGACCGATCGGATCGTTGCCGTGACGACCGAGGAAGAGGCGGCGGAAGATGACGCTGCAGCAGGTGCACGCGACCTCTCGGCCTACGGCGTCGACAAGGAAGATGTCGTGCTCGGCGTGAGCGCAAGCGGCCGCACGCCGTACACACTCGCCGCTCTCGAGCAGGCGTCCAACGACGGCGCGCTCACGATTGCGCTCGCCTGCGTTCGCGACTCCGAGCTGGCCGCTCGCACTGACCGCGCGATCGAGATCGAGGTTGGCCCGGAGGTGATCGCGGGCTCGACGCGCATGAAGGCGGGTACCGCGCAGAAGCTCGTCCTGAACACCGTCTCGACGATCGCCATGGTTCGGCTCGGGAAGACGTTCGGAAACCTGATGGTGGACGTGCAGGCATCGAACGAGAAACTGCGCGCACGCGCACGGCGCGCCGTCGCGATCGCAACTGCGGCCCCGGAGGACGAAGTGGCCGAGGCCATTGCTGCGGCAGGCGGAGACACGAAGGTCGCAATCGTCTCGCTGCTTGCAGGGGTCGACGCGGAAGCCGCACGCACGCGGCTGACAGCGGCGCGCGGTGTGATTCGAGAGGCGGTCGCAGATGTCGTGGGTTGAAGCCGAGTTGCGAGAGCAGCCTGTGGCGCTCGAGCGGTTCCTCGCGGCCGAGTCGGCAAATGCGTCGGGCATCGTCCGTGACCTCCTGCGTGAGGACGTCCGTTATCTCCTGATCGTGTCGCGCGGGAGCTCGAGCAACGTGGCGCGCTACCTGCAGTACCTCTTCGGTGCGGCCAACCAGCTACCAGTCGCATTCGCCACCCCGTCGCTTTACACCGTCTACGACACGCCGCCGCAGCTCGGCCCGGCCGCCGTCATCGGGATCTCGCAGTCCGGTGCCTCGCCCGACGTGGTCGCCGTGCTCGACGAGGCGCGTCACCAGCAGCGCCCGACGCTCGCGATCACCAACGACCCGGCGTCTCCCCTCGCCAGCGCGGCCGACTGGATTCTGCCGTTGCATGCAGGCAAGGAGCACGCCGTCGCAGCGACGAAGACGTACCTGAACTCGATCGGAGCAGTCGCGCTCCTCTCTGCAGCGGGCGACCGCGGACGGCTGGCCGAGCTGCATGCGATGCCCGGCAAGCTGTCGGAGCAGATCGACCGGTCTCTGGAAGTGCCCGACGCGCTCGAGCCGTATCGCGACGTCGAAGGCGGCAGTGTGATCGCGCGCGGGGTGAACTACGGGACCGCGTTCGAGATCGCGCTCAAGATCCGCGAGCTCTCGGGCGCACAGTTCGAAGCGTTCTCGTCGGCGGACCTGCTGCACGGCCCGATTGCGGCCGTCAAGGCTGGACGGCCTGCGATCGTGATCGCGCCGTCAGGCCGGACGCTAGCCAGTATGGCTGCGGCCGTGGAAGACGTACGTAAGCGTGGATCCGAAGTGATGGCGATCAGCGACGACCATGACTTCCTCGCGGCGGCCGACACCGCCTTCCCACTCGTCGCCGACGTCCCGGAGTGGTTGAGCCCGCTCCTCACCGTCGTACCGGGACAGGTCGCCGCCGTGCGCCTGGCCACTCTGCAAGGTGCCGACGTCGACAGCCCGGCCGGTCTGACGAAGATCACGCTCACTCATTGACGAGAGTCGGAGCTCGTTAGCACGAGATCCGGTAAGACGCGAGTCGAACACGTTAGGAGGACTTCATCGGGTCGAGATACACGTCGTCGATCGCCGCGCCGACGAGACCGAGAGCAACGACCGCTCTCACGCGTCGGACAAAGAGATTCATCGCCACAGATCCACTCCCTCAGATAACCGCAAAAACTTGCTCTACTCACTTTCTCCAGGTGCGGCGTACCAACCTCCCCCGATGGGGTGATTTAGGAGCAGGTCAAGAAATCGAAACGGCCTCGACGGCGCGCTCCGGAAGCTCGCGAACGCGCCGTACGGCACGGTGCTGCTGAGCATCGTCGCCGCGGGTCTCTTCGCCTACGGCGTCTTCTGCCTGATCCAGGCGAGATACCGCGAAGTGTGACCTAGTGGCTCTGAGCCACTAAGTGCTGCTCGAGCCACTCGGCGGCGAGGCCGTACGCCTTCAGCTCGTTCGTTCGCTTCGTGAACCCGTGGCCTTCGTCGTCGAACACCACGTACTCGACGTCGCGGCCCAGTGACTTCAGCTTCTCGACCAAGCTGATCCGACTCGCCCTTGACGACGCGTGGGTCGGTCGCACCCTGAATCACGAGCAGAGGCGTCTGCACGTTCTCGACGTAGGTGATCGGCGAGCGCTCCATCAGGAAGTCAGCTTCCGTCTCAGGGTCACCGACGAAGCGCGCGATGAATCTCTTCCAGGTCGGCGGCACGGCCTTGGCGAACGTGACGAGGTTCGACGGACCGAAGATGTCGACCGCCGCCGCCCAGTACTGCGGCAGACGCGTCACGCACGTCAGCACCGCGAAGCCCCCGTACGAGCCGCCGTACACGCCGATCTTTTCCGGCTCCACCCACTCCTGCTCGCGCAGCCACTTGACCGCATGCTCCCAGTCCTGCATGTCGCCACCGCCCCAGTCGCGCTGGACGAGCCGTTGGTAGGACTTGCCGTAACCCGTCGAGCCGCGGATGTTCGTCGCGAGCACCGCAATGCCCCGCGACAGCAGGTACTGATAGAGAGGCTGGTAGAGCGGTTTCTCCTGCGCCTCCGGCCCGCCGTGAATCGAAAGGACGACCGGCACCTTGCCCTCCGTCTCCGGGCGATAGAGCCAGGCCGGAATCTCGCGCCCGTCGAAGCTGGGATAGCTCACGAGCTCGACGTCGACGAGATCGTCCTCGTAGAGCCCGCCCATGCGGCTGTCGGTGACCGGCGCGGCCTTGCCGGTGGCGGTCTCGACGATCCAGGCCTCGGCCGGCCGGCGCGGCGTCGAGAGAATCAGCGCTGCGTGTGAACCGTCGGGTGAAAGCGCGAGCGGCGGCTCCGCGCCGGTGAGGTGAGGACGCGACCCGCCCGGCAGGTCCGGTTCCGGAAGGTCGCTCCCGGTCTCGAGATCACGGAGACGGAGACGGTCGTAGCCGTTGTCGTTGACGAGCCAGGCGAGCACACGACCGTCGGCGGACGCGGTCACGTCGTCGACGTCCTGCGTCGGCTCCTCGACCCACTCGTAGCGGTCCGATGCGAGGTCGTAGAACGCAAGCCCGCGAAACTCGCTGCCCACGTCCGTGAGCAGGTAGAAGCCCGAGCCGTCGGGCGCCCATGGCCCTGGCATGAACAGTCCATCGTCGTCGTGCGGTGTCAGCTCGCGCGTTTCCCCGGTCTCGAGGTCGACGAGGTGGATCGACGCGTCGCTGTTGTTGCGGAAATCGAGGGTCAGCAGCTTCGACCCGTCCGGAGAGAAACGCCCCGGGAAGGAGAACATGCCCTTGCCGAATACCGCACGCGTCTTGCCACTCGCGACATCGCGAACCCAGACCTCCAGGTCGGACGGGCTGCGCGCGTTCGCGGCGTACGCGAACTTCGTTCCGTCCGGGGACCACGCGGTGCCACCGACGTAGTGCTGGACCTCGGGCTCGTCGGTCAGCTTGTCCGGCCAGCCGCCGTCCGGATCGAGCATGTAGAGCTGATGGAACTCGTCACCGTCGTGATCTGCGCAGAGCACGATCCTGCCGTCGGTCGGCGACACGCCCACTCCCCGCACCGTCTCGTCGGTGAACGAGGTCAGCTGGGCCGGCCAGCCACCCTCGACCGGAACGCGCCAGAGGTTGAACTGCCCGGAGATGTTGCTCGCGAAGAGGAGATGCATCCCGTCGGCGGTGAACGCCAGAACCGAGGAGAAGCGGCGGACCGCGAAGAATTGCTCCATGAGCGGCAGCTTTCGCGTTTCTGTGACAGCCACGGCGCGGAGATTACAGTTCTCGGCATGGAAAGGTCTCTGCCCTGGGCGTGGTACACGGATCCCGAGGTCCTCCGGCGTGAGGGCGAACTGATCTTCGCGCGCGCCTGGCAGTACGTGGGCCATACGGGCCAGATCGCGGACACAGGCTTCTTCGCGTCCACGGCCGGCCAGATCCCTGTAGTGGTTACACGCGCGCGAGACGGAGAACTGCGTGCCTTCCTCAACGTCTGCCGCCATCGCGGGCACGTGGTGGCTAGTGGATCCGGCACGCGCGAGACCCTGCAATGCCCGTACCACGCCTGGACCTACGCTCTCGACGGGCAGTTGCGGGCAGCGCCACGCTCGGATCGCGAGCCGGGATTCGACGCCGACGAGCTCGGGCTCAGGCAGATCCAGACCGAGACCTGGGGGCCGCTCGTATTCGTGAATCCCGACCCAGACGCAGCCCCGCTCGCCGACGCGCTAGGCGACGTGCCGGCGCAACTCGCCGAGATCCTCGACGTCAACTCGCTGGAGTTCCGTTTTCGCGCCGAGTTCGAGCTCGAAGCCAACTGGAAGATCTCGTGCGAGAACTTCCTCGAGTGCTACCACTGCGCCGTCGCGCACCCGGGGTTCAGCGCCGCCGTCGACGTTTCACCGGACGCGTACGGGCTCGAAGCGAGCGGCCTCGTGTCCAGCCAGGTCGGCCCGCTCCGGCAGAACGGCGACTCGTTCCTTACGAACGGCGAGGTGCCACGCAGCCAGTTTCACTTCCTCTGGCCGAATTTCGGCCTGAACGTCTTCCCCGGACACCCGAATCTGTCTTGCGGGCCAATGCTCCCGATCGCCCCCGAGCGAACGGCGAGGTTCCTCGATTACTTCTTCGCACCTGACGTGGACCAGGCCTGGATCGACGAGCTGCTGGCATTCGACAACCAGGTCGGCATGGAGGACCGGGGCCTCGTGGAGGGAGTGCAGCGAGGCGTTCGCTCGGGAATCCTGAGCGAAGGGCGCATCCTCTCCGAGAGCGAGCAGCTTGTCGCTCACTTCCAGCGCCTTTGCGCGGAAGCCCTCACCCGTTAGCATCCGCGACGCGTGGCCACCGTCACCTTCGACCACCTGACCAAGGCGTATGCCGACGGTACGGTCGCCGTCAATGACCTCGATCTCCTGATCAAGGACGGCGAGTTCCTCGTCCTCGTGGGGCCTTCGGGCTGCGGGAAGACGACCGCACTCAGATGCCTGGCCGGGCTCGAGGAGATCACAGCGGGGCAGATCAAGATCGATGCACGCGTCGTCAACCGCGTGCCGCCGAAGGATCGGAACATTGCGATGGTGTTCCAGTCCTATGCGCTCTACCCGCATATGACCGTGTTCGACAACCTCGCGTTCGGCCTCAAATTGATGAAGACGCCGAAGGACGACATCAAGCGGCGCGTCGAAGAGGCGGCGAAGATCCTCGACCTCGAGAAGCTGCTCGACCGCAAACCGCGTGCGCTCTCGGGCGGGCAGCGCCAGCGCGTGGCGCTCGGACGGGCGATCGTTCGCGAGCCCGCGGCGTTCCTCATGGACGAGCCGCTCTCGAACCTCGACGCCAAGTTGCGCGTACAAACCCGCGCGGAGATCCTTCGCTTGCAGCGACGGCTCGAGACGACGACCGTCTACGTGACGCACGATCAGGTCGAGGCAATGACGATGGGAGACCGCATCGCCGTCATGAGCCACGGTGTCCTCCAGCAGATCGGCACGCCGCCGGAGCTGTACGACAATCCCGTCAACGTCTTCGTCGCCGCCTTCATCGGCTCGCCCGCGATGAACTTCGCGACTGCGAAGGCCGACGAGGGCACACTCAAGCTAGGCGGGACGACGCTCGACCTTGTAGGCCCGGCGGCCAAAGCAGCGGCGGAGAACCGCGGCCGGGACCTGCTGATCGGCTTTCGCCCCGAGGACCTCGAATTGAACGGCCACGGCGACTCGGGTTTGGTCCAGATTCCGGCCAAGATCGACGTCGTCGAGTACCTGGGCCACGAGGAGCTCATCCATGCCCAGTCCGAAGGCCACGAGATCGTCGCCCTGGTGCCATCTGACAAGAAGGTGCAGGCCGGCCAGGAAGTCACATTCGCGATCCATTCGGACAAGCTTCATGTCTTCGATCCCGAGACAGAGCTGAATCTCACGGCTCGGAGCTGAAGCTCTTTGGAGATAGCATCGATACAGACAGTGGGGTCTACAAGAGGAGGAGGATCCGAGTGAAGCGACGCAGATCACTCATTGCGTCGGCCATCACACTCGCCGTTCTTGCCGCCGGATTGACGGCAACAGCGATCAGTGCAAAGCCGACCAAGCGCAGTGCTGGTTCGATCGAAGTTCTATCGCTCTGGGGCGGAAGCGAGAAGGACGCATTTCTCAAGGTCACGGCCGCGTTTACGAAGGCCACAGGCATCAAGGTCGAGTACACCTCGGCCCGTGACTTCATCCCGGAGGTTCGGACCCGTATTGCTGCGGGGAATCCGCCGGACATCGGGATCCTGCCGCGACCCGGTTACATCGGCACGCTGGCGGCGGGCGGCGCGTTGAAGACACTTTCGAGCCTGGGCATCACCAACGCGTACATGGCCGGGAACTACTCGGCAGGTTGGCTCAAGCTCGGCAGTTCCGGTGGGAAGCTCTACGGAGTCCCCGCCAAGGCAAACTCGAAGAGCGTGATCTGGTACAGGCCGGACTCGTTCAAGAAGTACAAGCTGAAGATCCCGAAGACGTGGGCCCAGCTACTCACGATCACGAAGAAGTACAAGGCCAGAGGTCTCGTACCGTGGTCGGTGGGCGCCGGTCCTCAGCAGAGCCAGTGGACGTTGACTGACTGGTTCGAGAACATCTACGCGCGCACGGCGGGGCCTGCGAAGTATCAGAGGCTCTTTACCGGCAAACTGCCGTTCACGGACCCGTCCGTGGCGCTTGCGCTCCGAACGATGGTGCAGATCATCAACAACAACTACGTGTTGAACGGTGTCCAGGGCGTGCTCGGCCAGAGCTTCGTCGGTGGGATCACCGACGTCTTCGGCACGAGTCCCAAGGCACAGCTCTACTTCGAGGGCGGTTTCGTGGGTGGTATCGCGACCGGCCAGGTAAATCCGAAGCTCAAGGCGGGGAAGACGATCGCCGACTTCCCGTGGCCGACGATCAAGCCATCACTTGATCACCCGGTGGTGGGCGCAGCTGATTTCGCCGCCGCGTTCAAGGACAACCCTGATGTGCGAGCGTTCCTGAAGTACATCTCGACCGGGGCCGCTGGCAGGATCTGGGTCTCGACCAACGCTGTCACCTCGCCCAACAAGAAGGTGCCTGCGAGCGCCTATCCGAGTCCGCTCGTGCGGGCCGAGGTCAAACAGCTGGCTACGGCGAAGACGTTCCTCTTTGACGGGTCCGATCTGCTTCCGGGCGCGTTCGGGGACACCTGGGGCTTTGCGCTCCAGGACGTGATTCAGAAGCCGGGCAACATCAAGAGCATCCTGTCCACCTTCCAGAACAAGATCAAAGGCCAGTTCTAGGTCTCGATTGCGTGGCGGCGCCCGGTGACGGGCGCCGCCACTTTTGTTTCACCGCGGACGAATGAGCACGCAGCCGCTTCCAACCCCGGTCGGGCCCCCGCCTCCGAGCGAGGGACAGCGCATGCGGTTGTCGTCAGCCTTCGAACGAGTGCAGGGCATCGTGTTCGTGCTGCCGGCGCTCATAGTGCTCGCACTCTTTCTGATCTACCCCGCGTACTACACGATCCGGCTCGCGTTCTACGAAGGCGACTTTCACTACAACTTCTTCCACTACGTCGGGCTCGACAACTTCAAGCAGCTGCTGACGAACGACCCCGACTTTCTCGATCTGAGCAAGTTCCCGCCCGGCGGCGCCCTGATCAACAATCTGCGCTGGGTCATCTTCTACATCAGCCTGTCGCTGCTCATCGGTCTTGGACTTGCAGTGCTCGCGGTGCGCGTTCGCTATGAACGCGTAGTCAAGACGGTGATCTTCCTGCCGATGGCGATCGCGGCAACCGCGGTCGGGATCATCTGGCTCTTCGTCTACAGCCCCGACCCGGACATCGGCGTCCTCAACGCTTTCTTGGTCGGCTTAGACAGCAGCTTTCATCCGATCGCCTGGCTCGGGCGACCGGATCTCGTCAACTACGCACTCATCTTCGCCTACGTCTGGGCGTCCGTCGGCTTCGTGATGGTCGTGCTGTCGGCGGCGATCAAAGGGATTCCGGCCGAGATCATGGAGGCGGCACGCGTCGACGGCGCGGGCGAGTGGAACATCTTTCGCCGGATCATGCTGCCGATGCTCAGCCTGCCTATCTCGGTTGTGACGATCTGGCTCTTCATCAACGTGATCAAGGTCTTCGACATCATCTATGTGATGACGGGAGGCGGCCCCGGAACGTCCAGCCGCGTGATCGCGTTCACGATGTACGAGGAGACCTTCCACAACGGCCGCCCTGGCTACGGCGCGGCGGTCGCGGTGATCATGCTCATACTCATCGCGCCCGTGATGGTCCTGAACGTCCGGCGTTTCCGCAGCGAGAAGGTCGTGGCCTGATGGCGACCGTCGACTCTGCGGTTCAGGTCAGGGCGACGACGCGCAGCGAACGCATGGTCCGCTTCGTCACCCGGACTCCCCTCCACTTCGTCCTCATAGCGATCTCGCTCCTCTGGCTCGTTCCTACCGTCGGTCTCGCGCTCACGTCTTTCCGCAAGCCGCCGGCGATCGCCTCGAGCGGCTGGTGGCACTCGATCTCGCAGTGGGACTGGACGCTGAAGAACTATGACGCCGTGATCAACGCCACGGGGATGGGCCACGCATGGGTCAACAGCGTGATCATCACCGTGCCGGCGACGATCCTGCCGCTCACGCTTGGCGCCCTCGCCGCGTTCGGGTTCGCCTGGGTGCCGTTCCCGTTCCGCGACACGCTCTTCCTGATCATCGTTGCCCTGATGATCGTGCCAATCCAGACATCGCTTGTTCCACTGCTGAAGCTCTTTGCCAGCTGGGGACACCTCAACAACAGCTACTACGGGATCTGGCTCGCGCACACCGCCTTCGGCCTGCCGCTCGCGGTCTTCCTTCTGCGTAACTTCTTCATCACGCTGCCGAAGGACTTGATCGAGGCCGCACGGATGGACGGTGCTTCAAACTTTGCGATCTTCCGGCGGATCGTCATCCCGCTGTCGGTGCCCGCGCTCGCGTCGTTCGCGATCTTCCAGTTCCTCTGGGTCTGGAACGACCTGTTGATGGCACTCATCTTCGTCTCGGATCCCGCCAAGCAGCCGATGACGGTGCGGATCCCGTATCTGCTCTCGACCTACGGCCAGGAGTACAACCTGCTCGCGGCGGCCTCGTTCCTGCTGATGATCCTTCCGCTCGCCGTGTTCTTCGCGCTGCAGCGCTACTTCGTGCAGGGCCTCCTCGCGGGCTCCGTCAAGACCTGAGCGTCTTCCTCGTTCCGCACACCCACTGGGACCGGGAGTGGTACCGGCCGTTCCAGTCGTTCCGGATCTCGTTGGTGGACGTGGTCGACGAGGTGCTCGGCCAACTCGAGAGCGACGAGCACATGCGCTTCACACTCGACGGCCAGCTCGCGACGCTCGACGACTATCTGGAGATTCGGCCTGAAGCAGAGGAACGGGTTCGCGCACTCGTGGCTTCCGGGCGGCTCGCGCTCGGCCCGTGGCAGACGCTCATGGACGAGTTCCTCGTCGACGGCGAGACGACGTTGCGCAATCTCGAGGCCGGACTCGCGCGGGCATCCGACTTCGGAAGCGCGATGCGCGTCGGCTACCTCCCGGACATGTTCGGTCACGTCGCGCAGATGCCGCAGATCCTCCGTCTCGCCGGAATCGAGACGGCGGTGGTCTGGCGGGGCGTTCCCTCGGCGATCGACTTCCACCGGTTCGTGTGGGAAGGCCTGGACGGCTCTGCTGTGGTCGCCGAGTACCTGCCGGCGGGGTACGGGAACGCCGCCTACCTGTTCGATGTCCCTGGCGAACCGCGCCTCGAACCGTTCGAGGAGCGCTTCCGCCCGTGGTACCGCGACGACGACCTGCTCGGCATGGTCGGCACCGACCACATGCCGCTCACGCACGACTTCACGGCGCGCATTCCGGAGGGAGTCGTCGTGGGGACGCTCGCGGAGTACCTCGCCGACGCATCCGCAGAGGGTCTGGCGCACTGGCACGGCGAGCTGCGCTCGGGTGCGCGCGCGAACCTGCTGCCGGGCGTCGTCTCCGCCCGAATCGACCTGAAAGCCGCGTGCGCGCGCGCGGAACGCTGGCTCGAACGCTACGCGGAGCCGCTGCAGGCTCTGTACGGAGGCGACTGGCCCGAGCCGTTCCTCGCGCAGGCCTGGACGCGCATGTTCCAGAACTCGGCGCACGATTCGATCTGCGGCTGCTCGGCAGACGAGGTGTCCGCGCAGGTGCTCGTTCGGTACGCAGAAGCGGAGCAGATCGGACGCGAGCTCGCGCGACGCGCCGTCGGGCGCATCGCAGACGAGGTTCCGCGCGGCGGTTTTGCGGTTGTGAACCCGTCGCCCCACGTACGCTCCGATCTCGTCGAGCTCGATGTCCTCGTTCCGGACGAGTGGCCGGCGGTCGAGCTCGAGCTTCCCGACGGCTCCCGCGTCCCGACCCAGGAGATCGGTCGCCAGGAACCGCTGTTGTGGGAGACAAAACTTGCCGGCTCCGACGTCCCGCTCGTGATTGGACGCCGTCTCCACGGGCGCGAGCTCTTCGGCCGCACGGTGAACGGTTTTCGAATCGAGAACGGGCAAGCGACGCTGGAAGTCGGCGACGAGCCGGATCCGGAATGGCTCGATGTCGAGCAGCTCGTCCGCGAGGTCACGCTCGCAACGGCGGCGGGCGAGTGGACTCTGCGAGTCGTCGCGCGGCCGAAGCGGACGCTCGTCGCAGCGGTGACGGCACCGGCGCTCGGCTGGACGAGCGTCCGTCCGGTGCGCAGCCAGGGGCCTGTCCCTGCGACAAGTTCATCGGTGGACGTGTCTCAGTTGACCCGGATCGTGCGTGGCGGCGACGCGGGCGACAGTTACAACTACGCCCCGCCGACGGACGACGTCCTGGTCGAGACTCCGCTGGACGAACGGTTCGAGACGGTCGAAGAAGGCCCGCTCCGTCGCGTCGACGTCCTTCATCGCACCTACATGTGGGACGAGAAGCGGGTCGAAACGCAGACCCGTTTCGAGCAACGCGTCGGCGAGCCCTTCGTCCGCATTCGCATCGACTTCGACAATCCTTGCGAGGACCAGCGCGTCCGCGTGCACGTCCCGCTGCACGAGCCGGCGGATCGCTCCTACGCCGAAGGCCAGTTCGGAATCGTCGAGCGCGGGCTCCAACCGGAGGGTGGCTACGGCGAGGTCGCGATCCCGACCTACCCGGCGTCCACGTTCGTCGCTGCGGGCGGCGTTGCCCTTCTCCTCGATCACGTCACCGAATACGAGGTCGCCGGCGACGAGCTCGCGCTGACAGTGCTCCGCTCGACAGGGTTGATCAGCCGCACCCAGCATCCGTGGCGTGAGGATCCTGCAGGCCCTGCGCTACCTATTCCGGCCGCACAGATGCGCGGGCCTCACAGCTTCGCTTTCGCGTACCACCCAGATGCAGAGACCGCGCTCGAGCATGCGGAGAGCTATCGGCATCCGTTCCTGACGGCGCCCGGAACAGCCGCCGACGCAGAGCTTCGCTCGCATGCGGGTCCGGCTCTCGAGGGCGGCCCGGGGGTTGTGCTGACCGCCTACCTGCCGGGGCGCGCACGCATCGTCAACGAAAGCCCTGACGCACAGGCGGTCCGTTTCGCAGGACGACAAGTGGAGCTCCGTCCCTGGGAGATCCGCACGATCAAGGTTTGAAGTCGTAGCCGCTTAACACGAACTTCGCCAACTGAAAGCACGATCGAGCGTCAGAACCGTCAATGCGGCTCGTGTTTCTGTGTCTCGTGGCGTGGCTCGTCCTGGCTGTTGCGGCTTTTGCTTCCGGTGGAGTGCACCACCGCGGCGGGCACGGCGGTGGGTCGGCCGGAATGACCGCGCGTTAGCGGCGCCTCTGGGCTCCTCGCCGCGCGCACGCTGATCAGCGCGAGACGATGAAGTCGCTCTTCCCGATCAGCTTCCCGTAGGTCGCAGCCGCAACCTTGCCGACGCCGGGCCAGACGTACCAGGTGTAGTGCCCCGGTCTGAGCTTGTAGTGCTTGCCCTTGAAAACCCATTGCTTGCGCAAACGGAACCTCGGCTGGGTCGGCCAGACGCTCAGCACCTTGCGCCCGCTCACGCTGACCGAGAGGACGCGACGACTCGACAAGCCGGTAGTGCCGAAGTACAGCTGAACGTTGTAGTACGACGTACGTGGCATCTTCTTCCATGCCAGCAACGGCGGAGCTTTGACAACCGCTCCGCGTGCAGGCGAGTAGAGGAGCGCGGCCGGAGTGACACTGATCGTCTGGACAACCTTATTGCCGGCATCGTCGAAACCGCTGATGGTGTACACGTACCTGACACGGTTCGTGACTGTCGCGTCCTCATAGCTCGACGCGAGGCCGGTGAAGACGACTCCGGGATCCGGACCCGCGGGCCCGGGCGAACGGAGAATTTCGATCGACTTCGCATCGGGCGACGCGACCCACGAGAGGATGGCGAACTTGTCCCCGGCTTCGACACGCACATCCGTCAAGGTCGGAGGCGTCGAATCGTATTTCAGGGTGAAGGAGGAGTCGCCGCTCCTGTTGCCGGCGGCGTCGCCACATGAGCCGCTCACCGTCGTGTTGGAGTTGTCCGGACCGCTGTAGGTCACATTCGTGCAGCCCGCCACGCCGGACGTGTCATCGCGGCCCGTGAAGGCGATCGCAACCGGGTGGTTGTACCAACCGTTGCTGTCTGGTGGGCGCTCCGCAGCGCCACCCGTGACGGATGGGGGCGTAGCGTCGTAGTTGATGCTGATGCCTGCCGAGCCCGTGTTGCCTGCCTGGTCGCTACAGCTCGCAGTGAGCGAACCACCGCGTGTGTCTGGCCCGCTGTAGCTGCCGGAGTTGCAGGAGGCGATCCCCGATAGCCCATCACTCCCGCTCGCGGCAAAGTCGACAGGGTGGTTGTACCACCCGTTTGCGTCGGGACCGCGTGTCAGGGACCCTGAGACGCTCGGCGGATTCGAGTCGTATTTGATCGGGCCGAAGCTGACGGCGCCGCTCGTGTTCCCAGCCTGGTCGGTGCAAGTGCCGGAGAACGAGACGGCCGCCGTACCGGGTCCGCCGTAGGTGGTCGATGTGCAGCCGCCGAGACCGGATGTCGCGTCAGTGCCGTTGAATGTGATGCCGACAGGACTGTTGTACCAGCCATTCGCAGCGGGCCCACGGCTTGCAGAGGCCCCCGTGACGGTGGGCGGAGTCGCATCGCGCTTGATCGTGACCGGTAGAACGGAGGTGGCGCCGTTGCTGTAGGTCAATGTGCACGTATACGTGATCCCGGAGGTGTCGCTCGCAACTGTCGTCGTGTTGCAGCCGCTCGTCGACGTAACTCCAGTCGGGTCCCAGCTGAAGGCGACGGTCACGTCAGCCGTGTACCAATTGGCGGAACAACCACCTCCGTTGCACGTCACTGCGACCGGCGGGCCGGCACTCGTTGCCGCCGCCGGAAGGGCCAAGAGTGTAAGAGCCGTCAGGAGCAGCACGCCGAGACCGCCGCACCCGGCGGCTCCTCTGCCGCAGTAACGATTGGAACTCGCGGGGCGCATCCGACGCTCCCTCGTGTCGCTCGTTACCGGCCGCCGACATTACTCCTTCTTGTCCACATTTCAAGGGACGGGCAGCTCTGGGTGAAGCAACCGGCTAAGGACGTCGCCGCCAAAACGGCGGCTTCGCCCCTGGCGCAGGCCTCAACGGCATCTCCCCTAGCCCGCGCGCGGCAGCCGTCAGATCATCGCCGGTCAGCCTCATCAGCTCCGACCGCTCGAGGTCGGCCAGTTCCGTTCCCTGCACTCCGGCCAGGCGTAATGCCTGAGCGTTGAGCGCCTGCTCGAAGAGCGTGCGTGCGAACCGTGCGTTCCCGAAGCCTTCACCACGTGCAGCGTTGGCAAGGATCTGCCGGAGCGTCACCGCCGCTTCGTCGTCGAGCGAGTATTCGTAGCCGGCCGCGAGCTTCCGAGTGATCGCGACCAGGTCGTCCGTCGAGTAGTCCGGGAAGACGATCTCGCGCGAGAAACGCGAGCGCAGTCCCGGGTTCGACTGCAGGAAGTGGTGCATCAAGCGTGGGTAGCCGGCGACGATGACGACGAGGCGATGCCGGTAGTCCTCCATCCGCTTGAGCAGCGTCTCGATCGCCTCGGGCCCGAAGTCCTGCCGCTCGTCACCCGGCGCGAGAGCGTACGCCTCGTCGATGAACAGCACGCCGTCGAGCGCCCGCCGGATCGCCCGGTCGGTCTTGATCGCGGTCATGCCGACGTACTGACCGACGAGCCCGGCGCGATCGACCTCGACGAGGTGCCCCCGCTTGAGCAGACCCATGGCCCGATACATCTCGGCGAGCAGCCGCGCGACCGTCGTCTTCCCCGTCCCGGGATTGCCGAGGAAGACGAGATGCTGCGAAGTCGCCACCTCCGGCAGGCCGTGACGCTGACGCTCGGCCTGGATCTGCAGGAAGGCGACGAGAGCGCGGACCTGCTCCTTGACCGTCTCGAGCCCGACGAGAGAGTCGAGCTCGGCCTGGAGCTCCGGCAACGTCCTCGCAGGCTCGGGCCGTCGCAGCTGGTCGGACACCCATTCGGCGGGGTCCGGGGCGCCCGTGGTCTGGGAGAGACGCTCGCCCAGGACCCGCAGGCCGCGGGCGACGTCGTCCAGTGGATTCCGTGCCATACGGGAAGTGTGCCCACTGGGTGCGTAACGACTCCCTGGTGGAACCTCCCGGTTCCCCCAGACCCCCTCCCCTGGTCCGCTGCGCGGACAGGCCGCTTCGCGGCCCCCCTGACTCGAGGGATTACGCCTCAAGCCGACGGCGGGTCGGGCCGATTAGTTAACCTGGTTAACGAATGCCCACCGCTCTCGCCGCCGATCCCACCGTCCTCGCCAACCGGCTCCGCCCGGTGTTGCTGCACCTCAACAGGCACCTCCGACGCGAGGTTCACTCGCTGGGCGTGACGGGCGGGCAGGTCGCGCTCCTCGTTCAGATCAAGCTCCACCCGGGGATCGGGATCAGGGAGCTGGCGGCGCTCGAGCGGATCTCCGTGCCCGGCATGTCCAAGTTCAGCTCCCGCCTCGAAGAGGCCGGCCTCGTCCAGCGGGCGCCGGTCGAGGGAGATCAGCGCCGCGTCGGCCTGACTCTGACGGCCGCGGGCCACAAGGTGTTGCGCTCGGTCAAGTCGAAGCGGACCGCGTGGCTCGCGTCGCGTCTGCGTGACCTCGACCCCGACGAGCTCGAGGCGATCGACGCCGCGATCGAGCCGCTCACACACTTGCTCGCGGAGGGCGAGTCGTGACCGCCGCAATCCTTCGCGCCGGCGCGCGCACGTTCCTGAGCGTCCGCAAGCACCGCAACTACCGCCTCTTCTTCACGGGACAGGTCATCTCGAACATCGGCACCTGGATGCAGCGGGTGGCTCAGGCCTGGCTCGTCCTCTCGCTGACTCACTCCGCCGTCGCGGTCGGGATCCTCGCGCTCTGCCAGTTCATGCCGTTCACGCTTTTCAGCCTGATCGCCGGCGTCGTCGTCGACCGGCTCGACGCATGGCGGACGGTCATCGGCACTCAGTTCACGCAGATGCTGCTCGCCTCGACGATGGCCGTCATCGCGCTCGCCGGAGTCGCGCGCCCCTGGCAGGTCTACGTGATCGCGGCACTGATGGGCACCGTCCAGGTTCTCGACGCGCCGTCACGCCAGCAGCTGACCTTCCGCATGGTCGGCCCGCTCGAGCTGCCGAATGCGATCAGCCTCAACTCCGGAGTCTTCAACGGTGCGCGCATCTTCGGGCCCGCGCTCGGCGGCGTCCTCATCGCGGCTGCCGGCGCAGGAGTCTGTTTCGCCGTCAACGCAGTGAGCTACATCGCCGTGCTCGCCGGCCTGCTGATGATGCGTCCGCAGGAGTTCCATTCGGTCGAACGGCACGCGCACTCCCGCACGCTCTACATCGGGCTCAAGGAAGGTCTCTCCTTCGCGCGGCACCACCGGCAGATCCGGCTGTTGCTCGTCCTGACCTTCGTCGTGAGCACGTTCTGCCTGAACTTCAACGTCCTGCTGCCGGTGCTCGCCAAGCAGACCCTGCACTCGGGACCGGAGGTCTTCGGCCTGCTCTCCGCCGTCTTCGGCATCGGCGCCCTGATCGGTGCGCTCGTCTCCGCCCACGTGGGCCGCGCGACCGTCGGGCTCACCGCCGTGGGCAGCGCGGGCTTCGCGCTCTGCGAGCTGCTGATCGCGCCGCTGCGCACGACCGCCGTGATCGCCGTGCTCCTGTTCCTTGCGGGCGTGTGTTTCACGACGTGGTCGTCCAACACGAGCTCGCTCATCCAGCTCGCCTCACCGGACCATCTCCGCGGCCGGCTGATCGGGATCTACTTCTTCGCGTTCGCCGGCACCGGGACGCTCGGCGGGATCATGTCCGGCTGGCTCACGGCGCTGGGAGGCACCGAGCTCAGCTTCGCCGTCGCAGGCATCGCCGGGCTTTCGGTCTCGCTCTACGTCTGGCTTCGCGCCAGAGCCGTTCCGCTCGTAGAGGAACGCTCTCGCGAAGAGCCGCTCGCCGCTTAACGGCCGCGCCGTCGGCGTCGCAAGCGAGCGCCTTACAAAATCCTTGCGCTGCCTCTACCACGCACACATAGAGAGCAGGAATAACGAGCCCGACAGATTCGCGAACCAGGGGGGATTGCGATGAGACGCAGGCAAGTACTTGTAGTCGCGGCGCTGCTCGCACTCGCCGCGGGACTGACGGTTGGCGCGCGTGACCATGGCGGCTCGGCGCAGGCCGCACCCGCGCAGCGCCCGAACGTCCTCGTGCTCGAGACCGACGACCAGACGCTCGCCGAGATGCAGGTGCTGCCGAACGTCAAGCGCCTGATCGGGGACCAAGGGGTCACGTTCGACAACAACTTCGATTCGTTCTCGCTGTGCTGCCCGTCGCGTGCGTCGTTCCTGACCGGCCAGTACTCGCACAACAACGGCGTCCGTGGCAACGCGCCGCCGCAAGGCGGCTATCAGGCGCTCGACAAGTCGAACACGCTCTCGGTCTGGCTCCAGCGCGGCGGCTACTACACCGTGCACCTCGGCAAGTTCCTCAACGGCTACGGTCGCCAGAACCCGACGGAGATCCCGGCCGGCTGGAGCGAGTGGCACGGGGCGGTCGACCCCACCACCTACCGCTACTACAACTACACGCTCAACGAGGGCGGAACGCTGCACACCTTCTGCGCGACACCGCAACCGTCGTGCTACCAGACCGACGTCTACCGGGACAAGGCGAACGAGATCATCCGGCGCCGCGCCACACAGGGGCCCTTCTTCCTGTGGGTGGCGTTCCTCGGCGACCATTCCGGTGCGCCGCGCGAGCCCGACGATCCGCCGCAGCTCGCCACACCGGTCCCGGCGCCGCGGCATCACGACCTGCTGAAAGGGACGCCGATGCCGATGCCGCCGAGCTTCAACGAGGCGGACGTGTCCGACAAGCCGCAAGTGATCAAGCGTCGGCCGCTGTTCAACGCCCGCCGGATCGCAGCGATCCAGGAGAACTGGCGACAGCGTCGCGAGACCCTGATGTCCGTGGACGAGGCGATCACGTCGATCGTCGAGACGCTGAGGCAGACCGGCGAGCTCGACAACACCCTCATCCTCTTTACCTCCGACAACGGCTTCTTCCACGGCGAGCATCGCGTCGCGAACGGGAAGGTGCTCTGGTACGAACCGTCCATCCACCTGCCGCTGATGATGCGCTGGACGGGGAACCAGACGCTGCCGCGCGGCGTCCACCGCAGCCAGCTCACGATGAACGTGGACGACACCGAGACGATCCTCGACGCTGCAGGCGTCAGGGCCGGCCGCACCGAGGACGGCGTGTCGCTGCTGCCGTTCTGGCGCGACCGCGTCAAGGAGAACGGCCGCGACCTGCTGATCGACAACTCACCCGGAGCCGGTCACTTCGACGGAATCCGCACGCTGCACTACAAGTACGCGGAGTACGCGAACGGCGACCGCGAGCTGTACGACCTGCGCAAGGATCCGAACGAGCTCCAGAGCGAGCATGCGAATCCGGCGTACGACGCATTGAAGGCGTCGCTGGCCGCGCGCCTGCACAACCTCGTCGCCTGCAAGGGCGCGACCTGTCGAGCCAGGCCGGCGGTGCGTTACACGGCGGCCAGGCAAGGGCGATGTGGAGTCGTGACGGCGACCGCTTCAGGCCCGGGGGTACAGAACGCGACGTTCTACGTCGACGGGCGGCGCGTGCTGACCGATTACCGCACGCCGTTCCGCGCGAAGCTGCGATTCAAGCAGCGGGCCGTCGTACGTGCCAGCGTCGTCCTCGCGTACGACCGGGTCGTGACGCTCGACCGCGTTGTGCGCGGCTGCCGCTAGTCCGGGTCGTCACCGTACGGGCTGACGCTGAGGTACTTGAAGCCGGTGTCGACCGCGAGCGTGACGATCAGCGCATCGGACCCCAGACGCTCGGCGAGGCGGTGCGCACCGACGACGTTCGCGCCCGTCGAAATGCCCGCGAAGATTCCCTCCTCGCGGGCGAGGCGGGCGGTCATCTCGATCGCCTCGGCGTCCCCGATCGGTTCGACATGGTCGACCTTCTCCGGATACCAGTGCGGCATGACCATGCCCGTCCAGCCTTGAATGAGAAACGGGCCTTGCCCGCCGCCGGTGATCGCAGCCGATTCAGCCGGCTCGTGCGCCTGGATGAAGACACCGTGGGGCTTGAGCGCGTCTGACACACCGATGAGAGAGCTTGCAGTGCCGAGCCCATGGCAGAACGCCGTCACCCGTCCCTCGGTCTGCTCCCAGATCTCGCGCCCGAGCCAGTCGCGATGGTTCGGGATGATGTAAGGGTTGTTGAACTGGTCCGTGGCGTAATGCCCCGGATTCTGCGCCAGCTCACCGGCCCGGGCGACCATGTTGCGAATGTCCTGGGCGGTGACCTTCGGCCGCCCCTCGACGGACGGCACGACGTCGATATCCGCGCCGAGTGCACGAAGGAGCTGGAAGCGCTCCTCGGTGAAGCAGTCGGCGATCACGATCAGGGCGCGATACCCCTTCGCGCGGCAGACGAGCGCGACTGCAGGGCCGGTGCTGCCGCCGGTGTACTCGACGACCGTCTCGCCGGGCGACAGGAGCCCGTCGCGCTCGGCTCCTTCGATCATGGCAAGAGCCATCCGGTCCTTCATCGACCCGGTCGGGTTGCGGTACTCGAGCTTCAGCAGAAGCGTCGGCGCCATTGGCCGGAACGCAATGGCGGAGAGGCACGACAGGAGTGTTCCCGATCGCGTCGAGGATCGCTTCCATGCCACGATCCTCTCAGACAGCGTCGGTAGGCTGGGGAAGCCCAGTGGAAGTCGAGCGACAGGACTACAACGTGACGCTCGCGATCCTCACGCTGGCCGGGATCGCGTTCGCACTGCAACAGACCATGGTCATCCCGGCCCTGCCGACCCTGCAGCGGGAACTGCACACGACCACGACCTGGGTCACCTGGGTGCTGACGGTCTTTCTGCTCGTCGCATCCGTTGCGACGCCTGTTCTCGGCAAGCTCGGCGACCAGTACGGGAAGGAGCGGCTCCTCGTCATCTCGCTGGCGCTGTTCTTCATCGGCTCCATTGGTGCAGCCGCCGCGTGGAACATCTGGGTCCTGATCGCCTGGCGCGCCCTCCAGGGCGCCGGCGCCGCCGTTTTTCCCCTCAGCTACGGGATCATCCGCGACGAGTTTCCGCCCGAAAAGGTCGGGGTCGCGATCGGGCTCGTGTCGGCGGTCTTCGGGGTCGGGGGCGGGCTCGGCATCGTGCTCTCCGGCGTGATCGTGGATCACGTCTCGTGGCGCTGGCTGTTCATCGTCGGCGCCGTCGGAATCGGCGTGGCGCTGGTTTTGGTGCACCGCTTCATTCCGGAGTCGCCGATCAAGACGCCGTCGCGTGTGGACTACCTAGGTGCGGCGCTGATGTCCGGTGGCCTGATCGCGATGCTCGTTGCGCTCACCGAAGGCGACCGCTGGGGCTGGACCTCGCAGCGCACGCTCGGCCTCGCCGCGGCCGCGGTCGTCTTACTGTTCGCGTGGGGCATCGCCGAGCTCCACGTCGACGAGCCCATGGTCGACATGCGCATGCTGGCCAGGCGCGAGATCCTTTTCACGAACATCACCGCGTTGATCTCTGGTTTCGCAATGTTCGGGACGTTCGTGCTCGTGCCGAACTTCGTAGAGATGCCGCACGGCCTGTCCTCTTCGGTGCAGCATGCAGTGGACTACGGCTTCGACGCCAGTGCGACCAAGGCAGGGCTCTACCTGCTTCCGAGCTCGTTCGCCTTGCTCTTTGCGGGCCCGCTCGCCGGGCTCATCGGCCGCAGGATCGGCTTCAAGTGGCCGCTCGCAGCCGGGATGCTGCTCGTGTCGAGCTCGGCCGCCTCGCTGAGCGAGTGGAACGACGAGCCGTGGCAGATCCTGGTCGCCATGCTCGTGCTCGGCGCCGGCGTCGGCTTCGCGTTCGCCTCGATGGCGACGCTGATCACCGAGGCCGTGCGACCGAGCGAGACCGGCGTCGCCACCGGCATGAACACGGTCATGCGGACGGTCGGCGGCGTCGTCGGTGGCCAGGTCGGTGCGGCGCTGCTCGCTGCGCACACACTTCGCGGCACGGACGTCCCCTCGGTCGACGGTTTTACGATCGCGTTCGGGATCGCGGCGGTGGTCGCGTTGATCGGAGCAGGCGTCGCCGTGTTCATCACACCGCCGCGCATCCGTCGCCGCGAGCGGCTCGTCATCGCGACCACGGAGGCCACGGACTAGAGTCGTCGCATGGACGAGGGCTTGCGGCTGCACATCGCGCTCTGCACGGTGGCCGAGCGCCTCGCCGGGGTGATGGAGAGTGCACGCTTCGAGCGGCGAGACGGTTACGTGCTGCTCACCTTTCCGACCTTCCCGATTCCCTCGTTCAACGGTGTCTGGCCGGACGATGACTCGGCCGCAGGCTCGCTGGGCGCAGCACTCGCAGAGGTCGAGGCGGAGGAACTCGCCGCAGGCGTGCTCACGCGAAGTGGTGAGATGCGCGAAGTCGAAGCAGCGGCCCGCGAGCTCGGCTTCACCACGGCGGAACGGATTCCCGGGATGGTGGTGAACTCCGGGGACCTCGGCAGCCCGGCTGATTCCGCACTGGAAGTCATCCGCATCGAAACCGCGGACGGGTTCGCCCAGGCGCTGGCGGTCGCGGCAGAAGGATTCGACCTCCCGGCCGATTTTCTGGCGCCGCTGTACATGCCGGAGGTCACCGGTCTCGATGGATTCGAGGTGTACCTCGGGCGCGCCGGAGACCGCGACGTGACCACGGCCGCAACCTACGTCGTCGACGGCGAAGTCGGGATCTTCAACGTCGCGACGCCGGCCGAGTACCGCGGCCGCGGTTACGGCGCTGCAATCACAGACAGCGCTGTACGTGAAGGCCTCGCGGCCGGGGCAGACCTCGCGTACCTTCAGTCGAGCGCCATCGGCGAGTCGGTGTATCGAAGCCTCGGGTTCCGCGAGGTCGTGACGTACGTGCTGCTCACGCGACCCGCAGAAGTCTCACCAACTTCTTAGGCGCCTCTTGGGCGACTCTTAGCGGCTCGGGTTTCCATGTAGGAACACCACGACCGAAAGGAGGTTCACACGTGTTCCGACCCAAGCACACCGTTCTGTTCGCCGGCGTCGCGACGACACTGGCGCTCGGCGGAGCGGGAGTCGCGATTGCCGCGAGCGGCGGCGGCTCGACTTCGAAGTCGTCGGGCGCGGCCACGACAGCGACGACAACCACACAGTCGAACTCATCGCACTGCGATCACGACAACAGCGACACCTGACGAGCCGCAGTCCGCCGGCGCCCGATTCGGGCGTCGGCGGCTGCCAACCTCGTGCGTTACGCCGTCATCTGGACGGCGACTTCGTAGAACTCGACGCCGGAGCGAGTTCCACCGCCCGAAGGCGACATGGAATTCAGTGCTTCGTCGCCCTTCTTCATCGCCTCTTCGTTGTCGAAGAGCGTGATACCCAACGACTTCCCCGTCGAACGGTCGACGAGCATCATCATCCCCTTCGCATCCTCGAGACCGGGCGGCCGATTTCCGCTCTCGACCTCGCTGCGGACCTGATCGATCGTCTGGTCGACGCCTTCACCGATATTGAAGCTTGCAACACGTGCGTGCATGCCTTACTCCTTTAGCTGGTCGCTTCCGCTTCCAACCTATCCCACGACCATGCTCTAAAGGGTTAACGGGAAGTTACAGTCGAGCTACTCCAGAAACGACGCCACATCGCAACCAGCGTCTTCGGAGTGGGTTAGCCCTTCAAAGCGAAAATCGCGTGCTGCGGCACCGAGATCGTCACGACGCCGGCCACGTCTGTCGCAACGGGCGTCGGTGCGCCGACGAGACCGTCTCCGGCCTGGTTCCAGATCGTGAGCTGGAAGCTCTTCGCTGGTGGCAGGCCGCCGATGGTGTAAGACGACGACGTGGGTGACACGGTGTTCAGCTGGGCCCCGGCGGTGTCAAGGCCGATTACGGTGTGCTCTCCGGCTTTGCCGGCGTAAGCCGCAAGCAGCCGCGACGTGTTCGGGACCGACGCGACGTTCACCGTGCGCCAGCCGGCGCCCACGTTGGCGGTGAACAGGCGCATGGAGCTGTAGATCGGGTAAAGAGGCCAACCGTCTGCGGGGCTGCCGATCATGTAGTAGGCCTGCGTCCCGTTGTCGTACTTGCCGAAATACGAATCCCACTTGCTCGTGCCGACGTACCCGAGGTCGGCGGCGAGCACGTCGAACCAGGCGTGCTGAAAGGCGTTGATGTTCGTCCGGGCCATCGGCGTCCCGTCTTCCCAGACCCCCGGATCGCCTGCCGGCGCGCCGTTGAAGGTGCGCAGTCCGCGTATGCCGTACTCCGAGACGTACAGGGGTTTGCGTCCCGCCACCGGGAGCTTGTTCACGATCGCGCGCACCTCGGTGAGGCGGTCGACCAGTTTCTGCGTGTCGAAGTAGTCCCAGAAGACGTGGATCGAGTAGGCGTCGAGGATGTCGGCCATCCTGGTGGCCATGTACTGGAACCACGCCTGCTGATTTGGAGCCCCGACGTCGGGCGCACGGACGAGATCGCCGCCCATGTACTTCACCTGCCCGCGAATGCTCTGGATGTATGGATCGAGCGCGCGGTACTGAGCTTCGTACTGCGCCATCGTGATCCGCGTCCGGTTGGGCTCGTTCTGGAGCGTCAGCCAGCGGAGGTTCGTGATGCCGCGGTTGTGGACGAGGTCAATCAGCACGGCGGCGAGCTTCGGGATCGTTCCGTTGGCGACGCTGAGCGTCCCGCCCTGCCACGTCACGTTGATCGTCGCTCCCGTGCTCTGAGCGAGCTGGGCCGTGCGGATGAACGACTGCAGGCGATCCGGATCGGTGAACGCCGTGTTGTTGAAGAAGATCCGCGAGAACTGGGGATGGAGATCGCGCATCTTCTGCTCCATGTCCTTCACGTTCTCGTCGGTGACACCTACCGCACGGCTGATCGCGGCGTACACGTGGTGGTTGAACTGCCCACCGTAGCCGGCGAAGCTCTGGGCCAGAGTCGCCGACTCCTGCACCCTGAACTCGGTCGTCTCGACCGCGAGCCCGCGCGTGTTGTTCTTGAGCGTGGTCTCGATCGGGATGGCGGGAGTGACGGTCACGGTCAGCTGCGTCGTGCCGAGCTGCGTCAGCGTCACCGGGAGCTGCAGCACGATGCGGCGGCTTGGACCGATCTTCAATGTCTTCGTCACGAGCGGGACGTCTGCGGCCGTGACGCTGACTGCGGCGACGAGGCCGACGTCCTTGCTCCGGTTCTGCACGATCGCGACGACGAAGAAGGGACGGCCGAGGACTGCGGAGAGGCCAGAGTAGGCGCGCGTGAGCACGAGGTCCGGCCTGATCAGCGTCTTCGTCTGGGCGGTGAGCGCGACCTGCGGCGAGAACGCGACGATCGCGCGTACGAGGCGTAGCCGCGGTACGCGCCCGATGTTGACTGTTGCGATCCCGCCAGGAGCCGGGACGTTCCTGCGGATGACCTTGCCCGTTCGCAGCTTCTTGGAGGGAAGGAGCGTGACCTGGACACTGGTCAGTGTGGCCGGGAGCTCGCACCCTGCCTTCTTCGCGCTGACTCGGATGACGAGATCCGCGCGAGGCGGCCCGGTGAGCGACTGCAGCGAGAGCTTGTAGCCCGAGGCGCCACACACCTGCGTGTCTGCCGCAGCGGCCTTCGTCGGGATGCCGACCGCAACCGCGGCGGCGCAGACGCCGATCAGAACTCTTCCAAAGGACCCCATGACCCGAGGGCAGGGTCGCCGTAGCCGCCGGACGTGTCAAATTCGACGCTGGACCCGCGTAACGAAGCGGCGTTCTGTTACGCCGAGGTAAAGAACGCAGTACTAATTAGGCCGGCTTTCCTTCGAGGACTAACCGACCGGTGGCGTCCGGGATGACACCTTCGAGGGTGAAACCCGCGGCTTCGAAGAGGGCGCGGTATTCGTCGACGGTGCGCTCGCGGCCACCCGGGGCGACGAGCATGTTGAGGTCGCTGAACTTCGGGCCGGTCACGGCGTTGGGAGGCCCGAGATCCCACTCGAGGACCAACAGCGTCGCGTTGGCCCTCATCGCGTCGCGGCAGACGCGAAGAATCCGGACCGAGTCTTCGTCTTCCCAGTCGTGAATGACGCTCTTGAGTATGTAGGCGTCTCCGCCTGCCGGCACCGCCTCAAAGAAGCTGCCGCCGACCAACTCGCACCGCTCCACGACTCCCATCTCGCGGAGCAGTTCCTCCGCTCCCGACACGACGCCCGGGTCGTCGAAGAGCACGCCCTGCATCTGCGAATGCTTCTGCAGCAGGGCCGCGAGTAGCACGCCGTTGCCGCCACCGACGTCGACGACCGTCCCGAAGCGGCCAAAGTCATAGGACTCGAGCAGCGCTTCGGTCATCCCTCCCGTGAGGCTAGTCATCGCACGGTCGAAGATCGCCCCCTCCTCGGGGTGCTCCTCGCGAAATTCCCAGACGTTGCGGCCGTGAAGGTGATGGAACGCGTTCTCGCCCGTCTGGACGCTGTGCAGCAAGTTCGCCCACGATTCCCAGTGGTACGGCCGCCCGACGAAAGCCGCCCATCCCGCGAGCGATCCGTCGACGTCCGTCCGGAGTAGCTCCCCGAGCGGTGTCAGCGAGAAGCTACGCCCTACTTCCTCTCGGACCACTCCAGCGGCTGCGAGGGCTCGCAGCAGCCGATAGAGAGAGTCGGGATGCGCGTCCGAAGCCTCCGCGAGCTCATCGCTCGTTTGCGGCCCACCGGCCAATAGGTCGGCAACTCCAAGCGTGGCGGCGACGTAGATCGCCTGGGAAACCTGATAGCCGTTGATCATCCTCCGGAGCTGGAGAGCAGGGACGTCGCTCATGGACGGGCAGGTTACGTGCCCGTCACCGCGGCAGGGTCCCGAGTACGTGAACCCCTGATCGTGCGACGATGCGGGCGTGGCCCCTGGTGATCCGCGTCCGCTCGACGGTCGAGTTGCCGTAGTCACCGGAGTGGGTCGCCGGGCCGGCATCGGTCACGCGATCGCGCGGCGATTGCTGGAGGCGGGCGCCGCGGTTCTCACTCAGGCATGGACGCCTTACGACGTCGCCAGCTGGGGCGCCGAGCCCGGCGAGGCAGACGCGGTGTTGGCGGAGTTGGAGAAGCTGGGCCGCGTCGAGCGCGTGCAAGCGGACTTCGCGGAGCCGAACGCACCGGCGGAGGTGTTCGCCACGGCCCGGGAGGCGTTCGGACACGTCGACATCCTCGTCGTCAACCACACACGCAGTGGCGACGGCGCCCTGGCCGACCTCACGGCAGAACATCTGGACGACTTCCTGCACGAGAACGTGCGCGCCTCGCTCCTACTGGTGAAGGAGTTCGCCGCGCAGCACGACGGCCGCTCAGGCGGCCGGGTCGTGCTGATGACCTCAGGCCAGCACATCTCGCCGATGACGAAGGAGATCGGCTACGCGGTATCCAAGGGCGCGCTCCACCAGGCGACCTTGACTCTCTCGGAGGAGCTGATCCCGCGCGGGATCACGGTCAACACGATCAATCCCGGCCCGACCGACACCGGTTGGGGTCTCGGGGATGTGGATCCGAAGTCGGCGATGCCGCAGGGCCGGTGGGGCAAGCCCGACGACGCTGCGCGCCTGATCGCGTGGCTCTGCACGAACGACGCGCAGTGGATCACGGGACAGGTGATCGACTCGGAAGGCGGCTTTCGTCGCTGGGCGTGAGGTCGCTAGATTCGGAGTGAAGTGGCAGAGACGAACAGATTCCTGAGCAGGGCGGCGGAAGCAAAGCGCAGCTCGAAGCGTGTCGAGCTCGACGAGGGCTTCGACCCGAAGACGCCCGGCGTCTGGCTCGAACTCGTGCGGGACGTCGCGGCAATGGCGAACTCCGGCGGTGGCGTGGTCGTCCTCGACGGCGACGTGGAGGAGGAGCAACTGCACGAGGAGCTGGCGCGCTACGCGGAGCCCGAGTTCGAGGCGTTCGAGCTACACGACATCAAGCGGGGAGGCCGGCGAACGACGGCGGTCGTCGTCGAGGGCGTCGCGAACACGCCCCTCGTATTCACAAGAACGGGCCGCTATCGCAATGCGGACGGCGACGAGCACGTCGCGTTCGCGCGCGGGGGTCTCTACTTCCGGCACGGCGCGAAGAGCGAGCCCGCGACGGGCGCGGACGTGCGCGACTTCATCAAGCGCCAGCTCGACGCGACGCGCTCACAGTGGCTGGCGAACATCCGTCAGGTGATGCATGCCCCCGACGGCGCGGAAGTCGCGGTGATCGAGACGGCGGAGCGAGACGACGAGGGCCGGCCGACGTTGATCCGTCTGACGACCGACCCGCACGCGCCGCTCTACGGCCAGGTCGATCCGGACCGCTCACATCCGTACCGGCAGAAGGAAGTAATCCGCGAGGTAAACAGCCGTCTGACAGGCACCGTTGTCAATGCGTTCGACGTGCTCAGCGTTCGGCGCGTAGATGCAATCAGTGAGGAGACGAGACCGGAGTTCGTGCACGTCCCGAAGTTCGGCTCACCGCAGTACAGCGACGCGTTCGTGGACTGGCTCGTCGCGGAGCACGAGCGGGATCCGGAGTTCTTTACCAGGGCTAAGGCGAAGTACCTCGCGATGCGTCCGCGGCGGCGAGCGAGCACCACTTTGTAACCAAGACGCCTCAGAGAAAGGGCTATCTTCCGCGTCGACCCTGCGTCCGGAAAGGAGCCACATGGCTGGAAAGCCCGTTCATTTCGAGGTGCCGGCAAAGGACACGAGCCGCGCGCGCGAGTTTTACAGCAACTTGCTGGGCTGGCAGTTCGAGTCGATGGAAGGCCCGGTCGAGTACCACATGACCCGGTTCAGCGAAGACAGCGGTGGAGCAGTGTTCCCAGGCGACCCGGGGGCGATCCGTCTTTACTTCGACGTAGACGACGTGAATGCGAGTGCCGCACGCATGAACGAGCTCGGCGGGAAAGCGGACGATCCGCAGCCGGTGCCGGGAATGGGCTGGTTCGCTACGGGTAGCGACACGGAGGGAAATCCCATCGGTCTCTGGCAGACGGATCCGGCCGCGGCGTAAAGCGGGCCTGCTAGATCGTCCAGGTGTCGCCGGCCCGGAGGAGCGTCGCGATGTCCCCCTCCTGCTGCTCACGCGCCGTCGCCAGCTGTCCTGACATCAGGTCGTCGTAGACCGGCCTTTCGACGTCCCTGAAGATCCCGATCGGCGTCGCGTTTGCAGTGGACTGGGTCAACCGACTCAGTGCAAACGCGGCGCTCGGCTCGACGTGATGCGCGTCGTGCACGAGCAGCTCCGACTCGTCCGTCACATCGACGACCTCGACGCTGCCGTCGGCACGCTGCCGGACACCCTTCTCCCCCTCTTCACCAAACCGGATCGGCTTGCCTTGCTCGAGGTAGATCCGGTTCGTCTTGTCCTCGCGGACGAAGTCGAACGCACCGTCGTTGTAGATGTTGCAGTTCTGGAAGATCTCGACGAATGCGCTGCCGCGATGCGCGGCGGCTGTCCGCAGCACTTCCGTCAGCTGCGCGCGGTCGGTGTCGATCGCTCGCGCGACGAACGCGGCTTCCGCGCCGATCGCGAGTGACAGCGGATTGAACGGCCAGTCCAGTGAGCCCATCGGCGTCGACTTCGTTCGCGTTCCCAGCGGGCTCGTCGGCGAGTACTGGCCCTTCGTCAGCCCGTAGATCTCGTTGTTGAACATGAGGATCTTGATGTTCACGTTGCGGCGCAGCGCGTGGATCAGGTGGTTGCCGCCGATCGACAGCGAGTCGCCGTCGCCGGTGACGACCCAGACGGACAAGTCCGGCCGGGACGTGGCCAGCCCCGTCGCGATCGCCGGTGCGCGGCCGTGGATCGAATGCATCCCGTACGTCTCCATGTAGTACGGGAACCGCGCCGCGCAGCCGATGCCGGAGACGAAGACGATGTTCTCCTTCGGCACGTCGAGCTCGGGCATGAACGACTGGAGCGCCGCCAGAATCGCGTAGTCACCACAGCCCGGGCACCAGCGAACCTCCTGGTCGGTCTTGTAGTCCTTGGCGGTCAGCTTCCCGTTCGTTGCCATATCTCGATGATAGATACACCGCCTTGGCAGAGGCGTGCGGGCGTCATAAGCTGAAGAACGTGCGGTGGCGGACAATCCCCGTGGCGATTGCAGTAGCCGCCGCGGCCTGCGCGACAGCCTCCGCCGCAGAGGCGCCGACGGTAAATATCGAGGCTGCCGGCGCTACGAGGATCACGGTCGACGGGGACTGGCTGACCGTCGGCGCCGGGGCCGTCTGGTTGTCGGACACGGAGCGTGGCGCGATCAACCGGATCAACCCCACGAGCGGTCAGATCGACGCCAGGATCGGCATCTCCAATCCCTGCCAGGCCTCCGACTTCGGACTCAACGCCGTCTGGACTGCAACGTGCGGACCCCGAGGGCTCGCTCGCATCGACCCCACGACGAACAAGCGCAGTGCATTTCTGAAGATGCTCGTCTCGGTCAGGTGGCGCGGCGAGGCCAGTATCGGCGTCGGCGCGAACGCGGTCTGGGTGGTGCTCGACACGTCGAAGTGTCTGGCTTGCAGCCTCGCGCGCGTCGTGTCACGGCCGCGTTCTCTGCGGATCGCGAAGCGAATCCCAATTCGCGCCGGCGGCGCGGGCGTCCGCTTCGGCGAGGGGGCTGTGTGGGTGACGAACCCTGCCTTCGGTCTCATTCAGAAGATCGACGTCGCAAGAAACCGCGTCGCCGCCACCATCAAGGTCGGACGTACACCGCGCTTCTTCGCGATTGGTGAGGGAGGTGTGTGGACGCTCGACCAGGACGACGGGTCGATCACGCGAGTCGATCCTGCGACAGGCGCGGTCGTGGCAACGATTCCGGCCGGAGTCCTGGGCTCGGGCGGAGACATGACCGCGGGCGGAGGCTGGGTCTGGGCGCGCGGGACCGACATCCTCCTCAGCCAGATCGAACCGCGAACGAACACCGTGATCCGGCGCTATGGACCGCCTTCGGGCAGTGGCGCTGTAGTCGTGGGCTTCGGCGCAGTCTGGGTCTCGGCGCACGACATCTCAACCGTCTGGCGTCTCCCGCTACCGAGCTCGTAGGTACCCGCGCATGCCTCTTAGTGCCCGAACCCCTCGGCCACCACGGTTCCGGCGCAGATGAGCAGCAGGATCGGCGTGAGCACCGGCGCGACGCTCGGTCGCCTCGTGATCGCAAGCGGCGACGAGCACCGCGGCCACGACGACGCCGTAGACCCACGTCGACGACACGCTGCCCGAATCGGAGAAGCGCCTCAGGCTCGGCAGGTAGTACGAGTCGAACGCGTAGTAATGCGCGAGCAGGTAGCTCGCAGCCGCCAACGGAACCAGCGCAGCGGGCCATGGCCGGAGGATGCGCCGGCTGACGAGAGTCGCGACGATCCCGGTGAGAAGCGCAAGAAACGCCGCGATCGTGACGACCGCCTGGCCGGTCGCGTCGTCCCCGGGCTGACGTCCCATCGAGATCCATTCGAGCGCAACGGCCGCTTCGTACGCGGCCGCAGCGAGGAGAACGAGCACGACGGCCCACCCGATGGAGGCCCCTCTCGAGATGGCGAGGATTGTACGCACCGTCTCGCTAAGCTCAGGACGTGGCTGCGTTGCGCGGAAGCTGCCTCTGCGGAGGCGTCAAGTTCGAGGTGACCGAGGCTCCGGACACACTCAGGTACTGCCACTGCGCGAGCTGCAAGAAGCTGTCCGGCAGCATCGGAACCGTGAACGGCCGCGTGCGATCGCGCTCGATCCGGATAGTCGAAGGCGATGACCTTCTGCAGACATTCCAGCCCGCAGAAGGAAGCGCGAAGACGTTCTGCCGCGAATGCGGCTCGAACCTGTTCGGCGGCGGCTGGCCCGAGTCGGAAACCTGCAGCGTCCGCGCAAGTGCGCTCGACGACGCGTTCGACGCGCGACCGAGCGCTCATATCTGGGTCCGTTCGGTCGCCGCGTGGGAGACGCTGCCCGACGACGGGCTCGACCGCTTCGAGACGACGTCCGGCTAGCCGAGCGCCTCGCGCGCGGTCTGCACCGCTTCCTCGGCGAACGCGATCGCAGCCGGATTGCCGGGATCGGCCTTGCGTACCTCCAGCGCCTGCTCGAAGAGCTCGAGCGCTCGCTGGTGCTCTCCCGCGTCGAAGTACGCCCAGCCGAGGTTGTTGAGCAGCGGTCCCGCCCAGTAGGCGGCGGCCGCCTCGCGCTGGCCGAGGTCGAGCCCGCGCTCCGTCCACTCCTCCATCGCCGCGCGATCGTCCGAGACCGCGAGCGCACACATGTGCGCAGCGTCTCCGGCGAGGTAGTCCTCCCCAGAGTGACGCGCGCGCGTGAAGGCTGCTTCGAACAGCGGCAAGGCGCCTTCCGGATCACCGCTCGAGCGCAGCTTCCGGCCGCGCTCGAGGTCGATGCGCACCTTCGCGACTTCACTCGATCCGGCTAGTCCTTCCGCCTCCTCGAGCAGCCGCTCGCAAGCAGCGAAGTCGTCGCGCAGGCCGGCGACTCGCGCGAGCTGCGTGAACACCTCTGCACGGCCCGCGTCGTCGGGCTCCTTGTCCAACTGCGACCGAAACCGCTCCTCAGTGGCGTCCAGATCGTCGAAATCCCACAGAGGCCGCAGCCGATCAGCCACAGAGCCCACTTACCAGCGTCGCTTCCTGCCGCTGCCGACGTCGTCGCCGCCGGGCTTCACGTTCTTCCGCAACAGGATCCGCACCAGTTGCGTGAGAGCCACGACGGTGGCCGCAGCGCAGAGGCTGAAGCCCGTCCAGTTGTCGACGAGGACGAATGCGAGCGTGCCTGCGCCAGCGGCAACGACGATCGCGGCCCAGAGCCACTTGCCCTCCACATGAAGTGTTTTTATGCGTCCACCATCGCGTCGATCGCGGCGGCTACTTCGCCGGCGCGGAAGGGAATCCCCCGCACCAGGTTGAAGCCGGTCGCATCGACGAGGAACTCCGCGCGCACGAGCTTCTGCAGCTGGCCGAGATTGATCTCCGGGACGAGCACCTTGTCGTAGGCTCGCAGAATCTCGCCCGTGTTGCGCGGAAACGGATTGAGATAGCGCAAATGCGAGTGAGCGACCTTCTTGCCGGTCGCGCGGACGCGCCGCACGGCTGCTGCGACCGACCCGTACGTTCCGCCCCAGCTGAGGACGAGCGTGTCGGCGCCGTCGGGATCGTCGACCTCGAGCTCCGGAATGTCCTGCGCGATCCCGGCGACCTTCTGCGCGCGTAAGCGCACCATCAGGTCATGGTTGTCGGGGTCGTAGCTGACGTTGCCCGTCACGTCCTGCTTCTCGAGCCCGCCGATGCGGTGCTCGAGACCGGGCGTGCCCGGTATCGCCCACGGTCGCGCAAGTGTCTGCTCGTCCCGCCGGTACGGCTGGAAGTCCTCGCCGTTTGCCTCGGCGAAGTTCGGTTCGATCGGCGGGATCGCGTCGACGTCCGGAAGCAGCCACGGTTCCGACCCGTTCGCCAGGTACGCATCCGAGAGCAGGAAGACCGGTGTGCGGTACTTGACGGCGATACGCGCCGCCTCGAGCGCGGCGTCGAAGCAATCCGACGGTGTTGCCGCCGCGATCACCGGCACGGGCGACTCGGAGTTGCGGCCGAACATGACGCCGAGCAGGTCGGCCTGCTCCGGCTTCGTCGGCATTCCGGTCGACGGCCCCGCGCGCTGGACGTCCACGATCACGAGCGGCAGCTCGAGCGTGATCCCGAGCCCGATCGTCTCCTGTTTCAGCACGATGCCCGGGCCGCTCGACGTCGAGACACCGAGCGAACCGCCGAAGCTCGCGCCAAGCGCCGCGCCGACCGCAGCGATCTCGTCCTCCGCCTGAAAGGTACGCACGCCGAAGTTCTTGTGACGCGCAAGCTCCTCGAGGACGGACGACGCGGGCGTGATCGGGTACGCACCGAGGAACAAAGGCAGACCCGACTTCACGGACGCTGCGATCAGCCCGTACGCGAGCGCCTGGTTGCCGGTGATGTTGCGGTACAGGCCCGGCTTCATCGTCGCCGGCTTCACCTCGTACTGCACCGCGAACGACTCGGTCGTCTCGCCGAAGGCGTAGCCGGTCTGGAACGCCTTCACGTTCGCCGCGGCGATCTCGGGGCGCTTCGCGAACTTCGACTCGAGAAAGGCGATCGTGCCGTCGGTGGGACGCCCGTACAGCCAGGACATCAGCCCGAGCGCGAACATGTTCTTCGCGCGCTCAGCCTCTCGCTTCGTGATGCCCTCGATCTCCTTCAGCGCCTCGATCGTCATCGACGTGAGCGGGACCGCGTGAACCTCGAACGAATCGAGCGATCCGTCCTCGAGCGGATTGCCCTCGTAGCCGGCCTTGGTCAGGTTGCGGTCGGTAAAAGCGTCCCTGTCGACGACGAGGATCCCGCTCGACGGCAGGTCGTTCAGGTTCGTCTTCAGCGCGGCAGGGTTCATGGCGACGAGGACGTTCGGCTGGTCCCCGGGCGTGAGGATGTCGTGGTCGGCGAAGTGGAGCTGGAAGCCGGAGACGCCCGGGAGCGAGCCCGCCGGAGCCCGAATCTCGGCCGGAAAGTCCGGATAGGTCGCCAGATCGTTGCCGATCAGCGCCGTCTCAGAGGTGAAGCGGCCACCGGTGAGCTGCATCCCGTCGCCGGAGTCCCCGGCGAACCGGATCACGACGGAATCGAGCTGCTCGACGGGCTTGGAAGCCACGTGCTAGTTGTAGCGCAACCGCCTCCCCGAGACAGGTTCTAGGGAGGTGCCCCGGGACGTGTCGCCGGTCAGCGCTCGGCGTCGAGCTCGAGGCCGACCGCGGCGAGGTTGTACAGGAGGAAGTACGCGAAGCTCAGCGCCAGCGTGAACATGAGCGTGACGGCGATCGCCTCCTGGTACGCAAACGGATCGCGCGCAACCGTGTGCAAGATCCGTGGGAGGACGCTCGGATGCTCCAACGCGTCCCAGCTGTTCAACCGCAGGACACGGCCGAGGTAGATCCCCAGTGAACCAAGGCCGATTGCAACGAAAGCGAAGATCCAACCGGCGACCGCGCCGCGCCACTGACGGACAACGGTCTGCATCAGATAGAGCGATGCGAAGCCGAGCAGCACGCCCATCCAGGCGAAGGCGGCGATCGTCACTGCGTCGTACCAGTAAGGAGAAAGAGGGTCGTGCTGCAAGTGGACGAAGTCGGTCGCGATGTACGGCGCGTTCGGGAAGAACAGCAGCCAGAGACCGCCGAGCATGAGGAGCAGCACGCCTCCGCGGCGTCGCCGCCAGCGGTCGTACACGAAGACCGCGAGCACGAACGGAATCCACGCGAGGAACAGATTCCAGATCAGGTAGCGGAAGTTGACCTGGCCGGTGTGCACGTTGCGAACGACGACGAGCGCGACGCAGAAGAGCGACGCCACAAAGAGGCCCAGGACGGCCGCAAGCCGACGGCGACTGAAGCTCATCGTCAGTCCGCTTCGGCGAGCAGTGCGCGCAGGTCGAGCGGCTCCGAGATCATCGACATGCTGCCGTCCGCCGCGCGCGGCCACTCGTCTTCCGGACGGTCGCGATAGAGCTCGATGCCGTTCTCGTCCGGATCGCGCAGATAGATCGCCTCGCTCACGCCGTGATCGGTGGCGCCGCTGACCGGGACATTGGCTTCGACGAGCTGCTTCAGCGCCTGCGCGAGCGCCTTGCGGTCCGGATACCGGATCGCGACGTGGTAGAGGCCGGTCGTTCCAGGAGGCGGCGGTGTCCCGCCCTTCGACTCCCAGGTGTTCAGACCGATGTGATGGTGGTACCCGCCGGCCGAGATGAACGCGGCCTGGTCGCCGAGGCGCTGCATCTCCTCGAAGCCGAGGATGTCACGGTAGAACGCGAGCGCGCGGTCGATGTCGCTCACCTTCAGGTGAACGTGGCCGATGTCCACGCGCGGATCGATCGCCATCTGCCGTCAAAGGTACCGGTGCGAGAGCGATCCCGGCCAGGGCCCAGAGGCAGTAGGCCATCCAGGGATCGCCGATCACATCCGTCTGAACGGCGAGCACCAGCGCCGCCCCGAATGCCGCCGCGATCCCGGCAGCCGCCCACCAAGTCGTACGCCGCGCCGTCAAGACGAGTGCCGCAAAGATCGCGAGCCCCCACCCGATCCAGAGAAGCGCGCCGAGTAACCCGGTCTCGGCGCCGATCTCCGTGTAGTTCGACTCGCCCGCCTTGATCCTCGTCCCGGTGCGCGACGCGGTCTGGCCGGCGTTCCCGAGACCGAATCCCTGCGGATGGTGGACGACGGTGCGCACACCCTCGCGCAGGCTGATCCAGTGGCTGTGGATCGAGGGCTCGTCGATGCTGCCGGCGCTTCCGCTCGCGCCCGGCTCACTCTTCGCGTTGCTTCGTTGGTGGACGAGATCCTGCTGCGTCCACTTTCCCTGCGGCGCAACGTGCGGGAACACGTGCACCCACGCAACGCTGACGGCAAGGGTCGCCACCGCAGCCGCGACCGGCCACCAGCGTCGACCGACGAAAGCGAGGACGACCAGGCCGGCGGCGAGCGCAAGCAGCGACGAGCGCGAGAACGTGAAGAGCAGCGCTGCGAAGATCACCGCGCTCAAAGGAATGAGGATCCGCGGCCGGCGCAGGAACGCCGCACCGAGCAGCAACGCGACCACGAACATGTAGGCGCTCGCGAGCGGTCCGAGGAACGTCGACACGAGGCGGCGGTAGAAGCCCTCCGCATCGCCGCCGTTGTTGAACACGAAGTTCTCCGGCAAGCCGCCCGTGCCGTGGTAGTCGTAGCCGAGGTGCTTGTTGAAGTAGTCGACGACTGCGGAGTCGCGCCACCACGAGATCGGGATGAAGAAGTCGTCGAGCAGCCCGAGCACGGAGACCACCGCGGCTGTGCCGACGACGGTCCAGACGAGACGGACGAGCTCCTCACGACCGAGGATCACGGAACGGCCCAGGAAGTACGCGCCGACCGGCACCAGGTCGTGCTTGAGCGCGAGACCGATCGCACCGTGGTCGGCCGAGCCGTCGAGCCAGTTCTGCGGCAGTAACGCGTAAACGCACACCAGCGCCGCGAATGCGACCGCGAGCACGTCCGCAGGGTGGATCCGGAACGCAAGATGTCTGGTCCGAAGGACTTCGAGCGCGACACGCGCGAGCGCGACGCCGAGCAGGATCTCCTTCCACGCCTGGATCGTGGTCAGCGCGCTTCCGCGAACTCCGGCGCCGTAGAGGGCAGCCATCACCGCGTTGTGGAACGCCAACCCGACGATCCACGCGTACAGCGCGACGACCGGGCGTCGCCAGACGAGTGCCGCAGCGGGCACCAGCAAGAGTGCATAGGCAACCACCGCGACCCCTGAAGCCATCAGGCGACAGTAAACCGAGGCGGGGACGCAACGGCGTCCCCGCCACGCTCAGGAATTGCTATTCGCCCCACGGATGCATGGGTACCTCCCCCTTTCCGCAGATTGGGGGTCATGTTGTCATGAGGAAGCGCCGATTGACAGTCCTGAAGCCGAAAGGGAATTTGACTTATGTACGAAGACTCCAGATGATGCCGTTCGTGTCCGAGGACAGAGAGGGCGTGGGAACGCGCCTGAAACGCCTGCGCGTGGAACGAGGGTTCTCGCAGCGCGACCTTTCGTCCCCGGGCGTCTCGTACGCCTACATCTCCCGCATCGAGGCCGGGGCTCGAACACCGTCCGTCAAGGCGTTGCGGAAGCTCTCGCAGAAGCTCGGCGTCTCCGTCGAATACCTCGAGACCGGACGAGACATTCGCGAGGTCGACGACCGGGACCTTCGTCTCACCGACGCGGAGCTCGAGCTTCGGCTCCAGGGCGACACGCGCGACGCGGAGAAGAGGCTCGAGAAGCTGCTCGAGGAATCACGCGCAGCCGGTGATCATGCATCCGCCACACGGGCCGCGATCGGCCTCGGCTTCGCCGCGGCGTTTCGCGGCAACCACCTCGACGCAGTCGAGCGCCTGGAAACTGCGCTGGAGCAGGAGCCTCCGTCGCCACAGATGCGGCCGGATGTCTACGCGACGCTGGGCCAGTCCTATGCGGCGCTCGGCGCTGCGGACCGCGCCGCCCGGCTCTTCGAACGCTGTCTCGAAGAAGTAAAGGAACAGGCGCCGGGTGACCTCACGGTTCGCGTCCGCTACGCAACCCTCTTGAGTTACGCGTTGAGCGATGCCGGCGATTACGACCGCGCGCGAACCGTCGTGACTGACGCGCTGCAGGAGGCGGGCTCGCTCGGCGACCCGCACACCCGCATCCGCCTGCTCTGGGCGGTCAGCCGCGTCGCAGCGATCGAGGGACGATCCGCCGAAGCGCTGCAGCACATCCGCAAGGCAATGGCACTGCTGGAGGCAACCGACGACACGGTGCAGCTGGCGCGCGGTTACCTTCTGGCCGCGGGTATCGAGTCGACCGAGAAACGGGTGGACGAGACCCGTGAGCTTGTCAACGCAGCGGAGCGTCTGCTCGCGCCCCATGCGGAACCACGCGACATCGGCATGTTGCGTATCGGACAGTCGCGACTTGCCGCGCTCGAGGGCGAAGGCGACAAGGCCGTCGACGCGGCGCGCGACGCGCTCGCAGTCTTTGGCGACTCTCACGGCGATGAGCAGGGAGCAGCTTGCTGGGCGCTCGCCGCAGGTCTGGCGCTCCAGGGCGACGTTGGAACCGCCGACGCGACCTACCGTCGCGCGATCGACCTCTTGACCGTTCACGGCCGCCGTCATGCCGCCGGCCAGGCGTCCGTCGAATGGGCCTCGCTCCTCCAGGAGCAAGGACGCGGCGAAGAGGCGGAGCCGATCCTCCGCCGCGCGTACGATCTCGGCGTGAACGCCGAGACCGCAGCCCGCAAGAGTTGACCCTCGAGCGGGTCGTTCGCCCCGCCGGCCCGTACACGCTCGCGCTCTGCACGAGGCACGCGAGCGACGCGACACGGCAGCTCCGCGACGGGACCTTGACGATGACGCTGCGCGTGGGCGATCGCGTTGAGGTCGCGTCGGCGAGCCAGACGCTGGACGGAAGCGTCGTACTACGTGCCGCGAGCGAAGAGGGCCTGGAGCGGTTGCGGTTCGTCCTCGCCGTCGACGCCGACCACACCGAGTTCCTGCGCCGCTTCGCGCGCGATCCACTCATCGGCGAGGCGACTACGCGCTTCCAGGGGATGCGCCAGCTGAGGCTGCCAACGGTCGCACACACGTTGCTCCGAGCATTCTGCGGGCAGCTGATCGAGTCTCGCCGTGCACGGCAGCTCGAGTGCATCATCGTGCGCGCCGTCGAGCCGCGCGTCGAAGGAAGCAATCTCCATTCCCCGCCGACCTGCGCTTCGCTCGCGCAGTCGGCGCCTGCGAAGCTGCGCCAGCTCGGGTTGCACGCGAGCCGCGCTGCGGCGCTCGTGAGGATCTGCCGCACGACCGATCTCGAGCGGCTACACATGTTGCCCACTGCAAAAGCGGCTGCCTTCATCGAACGGCAACGAGGGCTCGGGCCGTGGTCGGCCGGCGTGGTCTGTCTCGAAGGGCTCGGGCGCTACGAGCGCGGGCTGGTCGGAGACCTCACGCTCGTGAAGCTGCTGTCACGACTCCGCGGCCGCTGGGTCGAGGGGTACGAGACCGCCGAGCTGCTCGAGCCCTACGGCGAGTGGGCCGGCCTCGCCAGTCTCTATCTCACTATGGGCTTCGCGCACGGGCTGATTCCGGTCCCTGAGGAACGACCTGTCCGTTTCCCGCGGCCGGCCTACGCGTGATCGAGCTCGTCCTCGGCGACATCACGGAGCAGCAGGTCGACGCGATCGTCAACGCGGCAAATCCAAGCCTGCTCGGCGGCGGTGGCGTCGACGGCGCGATTCACCGTGCAGGCGGGCCGTCGATCCTGGACGAGTGCCGACTGCTCGGCGGGTGCGAACCGGGAGACGTGAAGCCGACCTCGGGCGGCAAGCTGCCGGCGAGGCACGTGCTCCACGCCGTCGGCCCGATCTGGCAGGGCGGCACTCACGGCGAGCCCGCGCTGCTCGCAGCCTGCCATCGCCGTGCGATCGAGCTTGCAGACGAGCTCGACTGCAAGTCGATCGCCTTCCCGGCGATCTCGACCGGTGCGTATGGCTATCCGGTGGAGCTCGCGGCTCCGGTTGCGATCGCGGCGACGAAAGCGGCCCTCGCGGCGCACCCGTCCGTCGAGCTGGCGCGGTTCGTCTTTCGCGACGACGAGACACTCGGCGCGTACGGCACGGCTCTGACTTCCTAGACTGCACCCGTGGCTGCGAACCGAAAGATCGCGATTCTCGGCGCCGGGCGGATCGGCGAGTCCCTGCTCGCCGGGCTGCTCAGCTCGGGCTGGCGGAAGCCGGGAGACATCACCGTCACCGGACGCCGTGAGGAGAGGTTGAAGGAGCTCACCGAGAGCTATGGCGTCAAGGCCACGCTCTCGAATCCGGAAGCGGTCGCCGACGCCGGGCTGGTCGTGATCGCTGTGAAGCCGCAGGACTTCGACGTCCTGCTCGGGGAGATCGGCGGGCTGTTGACGCCCGAACAGACGGTCCTCTCGGTCGCCGCCGCGATCCCGACCGCGCAGATCGAGGCCCGCCTCGCGCCCGGCGTGCCGGTCGTGCGCGCCATGCCGAATGCCCCCGCTCTCGTACACGAGGGCATCGCCGGCATCTGTGCCGGCGCGCACGCCGACGACACGCAGCTCGACCTCGCAGAGGACGTGCTCTCACATCTCGGCAGGGTCGTGCGCGTGCCGGAGCGCTACATGGATGCCGTGACGGCGGTGTCCGGCTCGGGGCCTGCGTACTTTGCGCTGCTCGCCGAAGCGATGATCGACGCGGGGATCCTGCTCGGCCTCGGACGCGAGACCTCGACGCAGCTCGTCGTCCAGACGATGCTCGGGACGGCGAAGCTCCTGCGCGACGAAGAGATGCACCCGGTGGAGCTGCGCGAAGCGGTGACCTCTCCCGGCGGGACGACGATCCACGCAATTCGGGAGCTCGAGCAGGCCGGCGTGCGCGCGGCCTTCTTGAACGCCATCCAGGCTGCGATGAACAGATCGAAAGAGCTCGCGGCGGGCGACTCCTGAACATCGACGTCGAGCTCGTCATCGTCGAGGACGCGACGGAGGTCGCAGAGGCGGTCGCCGAGCGGCTGGCGCGCGCGGCCCGGAATGGCGGGCACATCGCACTCACGGGTGGCACGACACCCGAGCAGGCGTACAAGGAAGCAGCGAGGCGCGAGCCCGACTGGAGCAACGTAGAGATCTGGTGGAGTGACGAGCGGTGCGTTCCCCCCGACGACGACCTGTCGAACTACGCCCTTGCCAAACGCACACTTCTCGACCTGCTCGAGCGCGGCCCGCGCGCCGTCCATCGGATCAGAGGCGAGCTCGGCAAGGAGAAAGCCGCCGCGGACTACGAGTTGGAGCTCGGCGACACGACGTTCGATCTCGAGCTGCTCGGAATCGGCAAGGACGGTCACGCCGCCTCGCTGTTCCCGAATGCGCCGACGCTTCGGGAGACCAACCGCGTGCTCCCGGCGGAGCCCGGGCTGGAGCCCTTCGTCGACCGGGTCACGCTGAGCATCCCCGCTCTCAACAGCGCCCGCGAGATCGTCTTCGCCGTCGCCGGGAGCGAGAAGGCAGAGGCTGTGCGCCGGGCCTTTGCCTCCCAACCAGGCCCCGAGGCGCCCGCCAGCCTCGTTCGCTCGCTGAGCGGCAGCACCACTGCAATCCTCGATCGCACTGCTGCAGCCAAGCTTCAGGCTTGACAGCCCCGCGTCTATATGTAGAAGTGCCCCCGGGGGAAAACCAAGAGGGGCAGGCCGTTTTGCAAGAGACGCTCGTACTCGACAAGCCCGAGCAGCTAAAGGCGCTCGGCCACCCCCTGCGAGTCCGGGTGCTCGAGATGCTCGGCGCGGATGGAGACTGGCAGCTCACGAACCGCGAACTGGCCCAGCGACTCGGAGTCGATCCCGGGCATCTGCACTTTCACGTGCGCATGTTGCTCAAGGCGGGATTGATCGAGCTAGCCGACGAGAACGGGCGTGGACGCGAGAAGCCGTACCGCGCAGTCGCGAAAGTTTTCCGCATCGCGCCGGAGCTGCTGGCGGCAGGCGGCGCCAAAGACATCCAGGCGGCGATGATCGACCAGGTGCAGCGCGCGCACTCGCTCTATTCGACCGACGGGTCTTTTCGAAGCGCACAGCTCGAGGTGAAGCTCACGATCGAAAAGGCACTCGAGCTGATGTCGAACTTCCTCGAAAAAGCACGCGACCTCGAGGACGACGATGCCGACAAGATCGTCCTGACGATGTTCGCGCACCCACCCGCGAAGTAGCAGGCTAAGGGAGCAGGGGCGAGCTGAGCTCGGCGGCGATGCCGCGGCGAGCGGCAAGCGCTTGCAACACGACGACGGTGTCTGCGGCGGGGAGATCCTCGAGGTAGTCCACGCGCGTCTCGAAGGATTCGAGCACGGCCCCCACGGCAGCCACGTATCCGAGCAGGTCTTCGGCCGCGATGTATGCAAGTGCATCTGCGACGGGCGCCGGGAAGTCGTCGCGTGTGCGCAGCCCGTCCGCGAGCACCAGCGCCTCGTCGTCACGGCCGAGCACGAGCAGTGCGAGGGTCGCGGCGTACCGCCCGATCGGCGACTCCGCGTCCACCGCGCCCTCGTCGAGCGTCCAACGTGCTTCGCGCTCCGCGCGGTCCCAGTCGCCCACCAGGATGCGGGCCTTGAGAATTGCGATCGGCCTTCCCCAGCTTCCGGGCGGCGCGAGCTCGTAACTCTCCCGGTAACGCTCGACGGCCCTGGCAAACCACTCTCGCGCTGCCGCCGTATCGCCACCCATGAGGCGTGCCAGGCCCGCACCGGCGGCGGCGTTGCCCATCCGCGTCAACTGGCGCTGGCGCGAGTCCTGATCCTCGGCGTCCGGCAGTCGGGTCTCGCCATCCCGGTACCGTGCGTCTTCACGCCGTGCGTGCTCCGCCCAGTCCACCACCGCAAGAGCTTATGAAAACGTCCTTCTACGACCTCCCGCTGCTGACCGCGCCCGGACAGGTGTTCACTCCGCGCACGTCGACGGAGAAGCTCGTCGACGAGGCGCTGGAGCGGATCGACGGAGTCCCGATGCGCGTCGCCGACGTCGGCACGGGCAGCGGCGCGGTGGCGATCGCGCTCGCAGTCAACCGGCCGAATGTCGAGGTGTGGGCGACCGACACGAGCCCGGCGGCGGTCGAGCTCGCGCGGGAGAACGCAAAGCTGCACGGCGTCGAGGACCGGGTGCATGTGGTCGAGGGAGATCTGCTCGACCCGCTCACCGAGCCCGTCGACCTCGTCGTCGCGAACCTGCCCTATCTTTCGGCCACCACGCCCGATCCTCGCTACGACAACGAGCCGCCCGAGGCGGTCTATGCGCCAGGAGACGGTCTTGACCCGTACAGACGACTGCTGAACGCCTGCCGTGACGGCAAGCTCGAGACCGGCGGCACGCTCTTGATCCAGTTCCATCGTGAGCCGCTCGCCGCGAACTGCTGGGAGCTCGAGGACCTGCGCGAGCAACTCGAAGCCTCCGCGTAGACTCGCCTCGATGGAACGTCGGGAGGTCGTGTTCGTCGACGGTGTGCGGACGGCCTTCGGCCGCGCCGGCCAGCAGGGAGCCTTCTGGAAGACCCGCGCCGACGACATGGCCGTCAAAGTCGTGCGCGAGCTGCTGCGGCGGAACCCGAAGATCCCGCCCGAGCGGATCGGCGACGTCATCTATGCAGCAACGGCACAGGTCGGCGACCAGGGACTGACACTCGGACGCGACGTCGCGCTGCTCGCCGGCATCCCGCAGTCCGTTCCCGGCTTCGCCGTCGACCGCATGTGCGCCGGCGCGCTCACGGCGGTCACCGCCGGCGCCGGTGAGATCGCGTACGGCGCGTGCGACATCGTCCTCGCCGGCGGCGTCGAGCACATGGGACACCACCCGATGGGCGAGGACGTGGACTTCAATCCCCGCTTCGTGTCCGAGCGCCTCGTCGACACGTCAGCCGTGACGATGGGAGCAACCGCCGAGAACCTGCACGACCGCTTCCCGCAAATCACGAAGGAAGACGCAGACGCGTTTGCGGTGCAGTCTCAGCAGCGCGCGGCGGCCGCATGGTCGAACGGTGTCATGCGCGAGACCGTCGTGCCGATGAGCGTCTTCACCGACGAGGGCTGGAAGCTCGCCGACCGCGACGAGTTCCTTCGTCCCGATACGTCGATGGAGACACTCGCGACGCTGCGGACTCCGTTTCGCGCGGGCGGTCGAGTGACCGCCGGGAACTCGGCCGGGCTGACGGACGGGGCGACCGCCTGTTTGCTCACGGCGGAAGAGACCGCCGCGGAGCTCGGGCTCGAGCCCAAGATGCGACTCGTGGCGTTCGGGTACGCGGGAGTCGAGCCGGAACTGATGGGCATCGGGCCGATCCCGGCGACGAAGCGCGTGCTGGAGCAGACCGGGCTGACGCTCGACGAGGTCGGCCTCTTCGAGCTGAACGAGCCGTTCGCAGTGCAGGTGCTGACCTGGTGCGACGGCATGGGCGTCGACCCGCAGGATCCGCGCCTCAATCCGTACGGAGGTGCGATCGCCTGCGGGCATCCACTTGCCGCGACCGGCGTGCGCTTGATGGCGCAGCTCGCGTACGGGTTCAAGGAACGCCCCGACGTGCGCTACGGGCTGACCGCGCTCTGCGTCGGCATGGGTATGGGCGCGGCCTTGTTGTGGGAGAACCTTGGCGCCGGTCACTGAGTTCAAGCTCACGCGGGCGGGCGACCTCGCGCTCGTGACGATCGACAACGGCGAGGACTGGACGAAGCCGACGTTCTTCGGGCAGGACGCGCTCGAGTCGCTCGACCGCCTGCTCGGTGAGCTCGAAGGCGGAGACTTCCGCGCCGCGGTCATCACCGGCAAGCCGTTCGTCTTTGCGGCGGGCGCAGACATCACCGAGTTTCCCGACATCACGGCCGAGCGCGCGCGCGAGGGTGCGCGCGCGGGACACGAGCTGTTCGGCCGGCTGCGTGCGTTGCCGTTCCCGACCGTTGCGGCAGTCAACGGCGCCTGCCTCGGTGGTGGTGTCGAGCTGGCGTTGCACTGCACGGCGCGAACCATCTCGACCGGCGTGCGCCACTTTGCGTTTCCGGAGGTCTTCCTCGGGCTCTTTCCCGCGTGGGGCGGCACTCAGCTTCTGCCCCGGCTCGTCGGGCCGGAGACCGCGATCAAGGTGATCGTGTCGAATCCGCTGCGGCAGAACCGAATGCTGACGGGCCGGCAGGTCGCGGAGCTCGGCATCGCCGACCGGTTGCTCGAGCCGGCGGAGTTCGTCGACGAGTCGCTCGCCTTCGCGCACGAGCTGGCCGACCAGCCACTCGAGCGGCCCGAGCCGGACTGGTCGGACGCAGAGACGATTTTCCGCCGGGCGCGGACCGCGGTGGACGACACCGTGCACGGCGCCGCACCGGCACCGTACGCCGCGCTCGAACTGATCGCCGGCGCGCAGGAGTGGACGATCGAGGAGGGCTACCGTCGCGAGCAGGAAGCGGTCGGCGAGCTTCTCCCCGGCCCGCAGGCGCAGGCGTCGCTGTACGCATTCCAGCTCGTCGAGCTGCGCGCGAAGAGGCACCCCGCTCGTCCAACCGCACCGCCGCACAAGGTCAACAGAGTCGGCATCGTCGGCGCCGGCCTGATGGCGCGGCAGATCGCGACGCTGTTCCTGCGGCGACTCGAGGTACCGATCGTGATCCGCGACGTGAAGCAGGAGATCATCGACGAGGCGCTCGCCGACATCCGCGCCGAGATCGCCGGCCAGGTTGCCAAGGGGCGCTACGACGAGGGCAAGGGACGCTTTCTCTCGTCCCTCGTCTCGGGGAGCACGGACTACGAGGGCTTCGCCGACTGCGACCTGGTGCTCGAGGCCGTGTTCGAGGAGCTCGAGGTGAAGAAGCAGGTGTTCGCAGAGCTCGAGCAGCTGGTGCGCGACGAGTGCGTGCTCGCGACGAACACCTCGGCCCTCTCGATCACCGACATGGCCGCCGACCTGCGTCGACCCGAGCGGGTCGCGGGCATGCACTTCTTCAACCCGGTCGGACTGATGCCGCTGCTCGAGGTCGTGCGGGCCGCCGAGACGGACGACGCGGCGCTAGCGACCGTCTGGGACGTCGGCGAGAAACTGGGCAAGCGACCGATCCTCGTCAACGACGCGCCGGGCTTCGTCGTCAACCGCGTGCTCACGCGCATGACGCGGGTGATCATGGACGCCGTCGAGCACGGCACCCCCGTCGACGAGGTGGACGAGGCGGTGATGTCACTCGGGATGCCGATGGCGCCGTCGGTCCTGCTGCAGATGGTCGGCCCCCGCGTCGCCAATCACGTGCTCGAGCGGATGCACGACGCATTCCCCGAGCGGTTCCCACTCTCACCGGCACTGGCGGCGATCGCCGACGGCGGCGAGCCGGTCGTCGTCGAAGCTGCGCCGCGCACACGCGAGCAGATCGTCGACGACATCCTCGAGGCCGTGGCCGATGAGATCCACATCCTGCTCGAGGAAGGCGTCGTCACGGAAGCGGCCGATGTCGACACGGGCCTACTGCTCGGGGCCGGCTGGCCGTTCTTCCTCGGCGGGATCACGAAGCACCTGGACCAGATCGGCATGTCGGAGCGCCTTTTCGGCCACACCTTTGCCGACCTGGCGGCCGCGGCGCCCGCCTAAACCGGCCGTACCGGTGCCAGGCACGGGTACGAGAAGAGGCCAGCTTCGTCACAGAAGCCGTCCACGTCGCAGGACATGCGGGCTCCCGCGGAACGTACCGGTGCCAGGCACGGGTACGTTCGTGTGACGAGAGCCGCGCGAAAGTAGGCTCTCACCATGGCGCAAGACGACTGGCGGGTTCGAATCGAGCTTCCCGACGAGGGAGGCGCCCAGGACTTGCTCAGCAGGCTTGGCCTGCGGCAGAGCGACGCGGAGGAGCTTGCCGACGAGCTGCGCGAGCACCGGCTTGCCGTGTCGCGTGACGACGACACCGTGTTCGTCTATGCGGCGACCGGCATGCAGGCGGAGCAGGCTGGGCGCGTCATCGAGAGCGAGCTGAACGACCTCGGATTGGCGCCGTCCCGTTTCGTTACCGAGCGCTGGCTTCACGAAGAGGAGCGCTGGAACGACGACCCCGAGGGGCCGGACGTCGAAGAGGAGCTCCTGGAGCGGGGGTATGCGCCGTGGGAGGTGCGGGTCGAGGCAGACAGCCTCCGCGAGGCCGACGACCTTGCCGAGCAGCTCCGCGGCGAGGGCTACGACGTCTCCCGGACCTTCACGTACGTGATCGCGGGCACACGCACCCGCGAGGAGGCCGCCGAGCTCGCCCGCAGGGTCCACGGCGAGGTCGAGCCGGGTGGCGAGCTGGTCTACGAGGTGCAGCCCCAGAACCCCTTTGCCGTCTTCGGGGGTCTCGGCACCTAGGGGATCAGTCGATATACTGGATCTACGACCCCCGCCTTGGGGATTCGCGGGGTCGCCTTTTCTTACAAGTGCAGCGCATTCAGACGCTGCGTCCATGCAGGAGATCAAAGAGCAGCCGACTACAGCGTCGGAGGCGACGGACGGCCTGATGGCCGACGCCCTCCGAGCCGAAGCCTGGGCGGGCGAGCCTTTCATTCGTGAGGGCGAGGATCCCGCCAAGGTCCTGGCGCCTGCCACCTCCAGGCGGCGCGCACTCGATGACGCCCTCGCAGAGATCGAGGGAGGACGCCGCACGCCATCATCCGGCTGGAAAGTCGGGTACGGCCTCATGCTCGGGCTCGAACGCGTGCTCGCCGAGGACAAACCGCACCTCGCATCCGGCACCGAGCTGCGCCGCCACCAGATCGACGCGCTCGCCGGCATGCTCACCGAGCTGATCGCGGCACACGAGAAAGAAGCGGAGCCGAACGGAAACGGCGCCGTCGCCGCAGAGGTCGTCGAAGCTGAAGCGGAAGACGAGGATGAGCCGGTGGAGGACTCCGTCGAGGATGTTCTCGACGAGGAAGTCGAAGATGACGAGCAGTACACGGGCCCCGACCCTGGTGCGGCCCGCCGCTATCGGTTCCGCCATCCGACCGCGTCCGGCAAGACGATCGCCGCGGCCGGATTCGTGGAAGCGGCGCGCTCGTTGGGCGTCTTGATCCTCACGCATCGCCGCCTGCTCGTCTCGCAGTTCCAGCGCGATCTCACCGACGAGGGATACAGCGACCGCTTCGCCCCCGCCGTCGAGCGCGGCAAGGAACCGCTGCTCGGCGACACCAGCCCCCTCACCATCCAGACCTACGCCTGGTTCGCGCGGCACCACGACTCGATCTCACGCGAGGCGTACCAGCTCATCATCTGCGACGAAGCACACACCGCACTGGGCGAAAAGACGAGCGCAGCGATCCGCTCGTTCCCGGAGCCGCTCTACATCGGCATGACGGCGACGGAACAGCTGATTGCGAAGCAGGTGTCTGATGTGTTCCCTGCGTCGGTGGACGATCTGCCGCTGCAGGACGCCGCGCGGCGCGGGCTGATCGCACCTCTGCGCGACCTGCGCGTCCCGCCGGTTGCCGCCATCAATCAGGTGCCGATCGTAGGCGGCGACTTCGACCAGGAGGTGCTGGCGAAGACACTCGACCACCAGGCGCTGAACCAGGCGGCCGCGTCTCTCTATCGCGAGCGCTTCGACAATACGCCGGGCATCGTCTACGCGGCGGGTGTCGACCATGCGTACAACCTGGCCAAGGAATTCCGCGCCGTGGGCCTCAAGGCCGAGGCCGTCTCCGGCCGCACTCCGCCTGTGCGGCTCGCAGAGACGCTGGCCGCCTACGAGCGCGGCGAGATCAACGTCCTCATCAACGCCATGCTGCTCGCCGAAGGCTGGAACTCTCCGCGCGCGACGATCTGCATGCATCTCGCGCCGACAGCGTCGCGACGCGTCTATCAGCAGCGGATCGGCCGGATCATGCGCACGCATCCGCGCAAGGAGGCCGGGATCGTCATCGACTTCGTCCCGAAGGCGGCGACACACAACGAGCGCGTGATCTCTTTGCACTCGCTGCTCGACGCCGACTTCTACCGCGAGGGCGCACGTGTGACGCCGGCGCCGCGACGCAGAGTTCAGCGGCGGGCGCGCCGCAAGCTCACTCCGGCGCCGTGGCTCGTTCCGGTCACCCCCGATGTGCGTCGCCGGCTCGCCGTGATCACACGCGAGTGGCAACGAGTCGACCCGAAGTACCTCGACGAGGACGAGCAGCGCTACTGGGCGACGATCGCCGGCCGCCAGATCCGCTTCGACGAACGCGCCGCATTCGTGGAGAAGCTGACGGCACGCGGCGCATCGAAGGCCTGTCTCGAACAATTCCTCGCCACATGCGCTGCGGAGAACCCGAACCGCCGCCTCCGCATCATCGCCCTCTCCGACCGCGTGTCGATGACGGTCGAGCGCGCCGACTTCGACGATCTCGTCACGCTGGTCACGCAGGCGCCGACCTGGGAGAAGGACCGTATGGGCGGTGTCCGCGTCATGCTGCGCGCGATCGCAGAGGGCAAGGCCGACGCACCGGACCAGATCCTGGAGCGTTGGACCTGGCGTCTCGCGCGAGCGTCGCGCAAGGTGCAGGACCGCCGCGCGAGTGCGGAGTTCCCGGAGGCGAAACGGCTGCTGGGCGCACTGGCGAACTCCCGCGGTCACCGACACGAGGAGAACGCGGCGAAGCTGGTCAATGCGGCCCTCGAGCTGCCGGTTGCAGTCGGTGCGGCCTTGCTGGCGTCCGCCGAGGGCTACACGCCGCGCGCGACGCAGTTGATCGAGGCGGCGCGCGAGCGTCTCGGCACGGTGCAGGAAGTCGCCGGCGCCCTCGCAGAGAATCTTCCGCAGCCGAAGGTCACGTCGGGACGTTCCCGGCGCCGCAAGCGACGCAAGCGCAAGAAGGGCGGCACACAGCCGCAGCAACAACAACAGCAGCAACAAGCGCAGGCACAGCAGGCACCGGCACCACAGGGGCAGCAACAGCAAACCGAGCCCGCGGAGGAGAAGAAGCCGAAACCGCGGCCCAGGAAGAAGCCCGCCCCCCAGGCCAAGCCGGCATCCGCTGAAACGCCCGCCGCCTAAGACCGACTAATCAGGGATGCTGATCCTGGTCCCGATCGCGTTCGCGGCGGGCATCATCACCGCGTTCACGCCCTGCATCCTCCCGGTGCTGCCGATCGTGCTCGCCGGCGGAGCCGGAAGCACCAGGCGGCCGTACGCGATCGCGGCGGGTCTGATCACGACGTTCACGGCGTTCCTTCTCGCCGGAGCCTGGTTGTGGGGCCTGCTCGGGATCAGCGCGAAGCACCAGATCCAGATCGGGGCGGCGCTGTTGCTCGTGCTCGCAGTGACGTTGATCGTGCCCAAGGTGGGCGAGCTCGTCGAGCGTCCCTTCCGCTTCTTCACTCGTCGGCGCGCCGGCGATCTCGGCGGTGGCTTCCTCCTCGGCGCGAGCCTGGGCCTCGTGTTCATCCCGTGCGGTGGGCCGGTGCTCGCAACGCTGACCGCGAACGCCGCGACCGATCGCGTCGGTGGCTGGATCGTCGCAATCGCGATTGCGTATGCGGCCGGCGCCGCTGTGCCGTTGCTCGCGATCGCGCGTGGCAGTCGTGGGCTCACAACGCGTTTTCGACAACATGCCCAGACCGTGCGCGTCGCGGGAGGCGTGCTGATGGCAGCGGCCGCGGTCGTCATCTATCAGGGTTGGGCGGAGAGCCTCCAGACGAAGGTTCCTGGCTACGCGCAATGGGTGCAGGACGCGATCGAGGGCAGCTCGGCCGCGCAGGACCGGCTGGCCCGGCTCAGCGGCAAGACCGGCGCGGCGTTCGTCCCGCGCCGACAACAGCTGGCATCGCGCCTCGGCAAGGTGCCGCTGAAGGACTACGGCTCCGCGCCGGACGTTCACGACGTCTCGGCCTGGATCAACTCGCGTCCGCTCAGCCTCCCGGAGCTCCGAGGCAAGGTTGTCCTCGTCGACTTCTGGACGTACTCGTGCATCAACTGCCTGCGCACGCTTCCGTACCTCAAAGCGTGGGACGCGCGCTACCGCTCGAAGGGTCTCGTCATCCTCGGCGTGCACACACCCGAGTTCGCGTTCGAACATGATCTCGGCAACGTCCGAGCGGCCGTCAAGCGCCTCGGCATTCGCTATCCGGTCCCGCTCGACAACGCGTACGGGACATGGAAGGCGTATTCGAATCAGTACTGGCCTGCGGACTACCTCGTCGACCAGGCAGGACGAGTGCGCGACGTCCACTTCGGCGAAGGTGACTACGCCAAAACGGAGCAGAACATCCGTCGCCTTCTCGAGGCCGGCAAAGCCGGACGGCTGCCTCAGGCCGGGCAGGACACCGACCGTACGCCCTCGGAGATCAGGACGCCCGAGTCGTATCTCGGCTACTTGCGCATTGGGAACTACACGGGCTCGCCGTTGCGGACCGACCGCAACGCCGATTACCACTTTCCGCCCTCGCTCACCCAAGACTCGTACGCGTACGACGGAACGTGGAAGGTCGAAGGCGAGCGGATCGTCGCCGGCGACAACGCGCGCGTCCGGCTGCACTTCGACGCCCGCACGGTGCATCTCGTGCTGACCGGCCGCGGCGTCGTCACGGTGAAGCTGAACGGCAAGATGCAGGAATCCGTGCGGATCGACCGCGACCGGCTCTACACGCTCGTCACGCAGAAGCAGGCCTCGGACGGCCTGCTCGAGCTCGGCCTCACGCCAGGCCTGGCGGCTTACGCCTTTACGTTCGGCTAGGGCTGTTCCGACGGACCACGTTCGGGCCCGCCATTGCCGCGCTCGCGCTCGCGCAGGAAGCGCGTGAGCTCGGCGGCGAGTGACTCGCCGGAGGGGAGGTCTTCCTCGTCCTCCAGCAGCTCGGCGCGCTGCTCGAGCTCCTCGACGTATGCGGAGGTCTCCTCGTCGGACGAGACCGCCTCGCTCACCTGCTCGCTGTAGCGCTCTGAGGCCTCTTCGAGCTCGGCCGTGTCGATCTGCGTCCCGAGCACGTCGCCCAGCCGCTGGCACAGTGCGAGCGCGGCTCGCGGGCTCGGAGCCAGAGAGACGTAGTGAGGCACGGCGGCCCAGAGGCTGACCGACGGAATGCTCGCGTGGTTGAAGGCGTCGTGGAGCACACCAACGATGCCGGTCGGCCCTTCGTAGCGCGAGCGTTGTAGGCCGAGACGCTCGATCAGTTCCTGATCCGTCGCCCCGCCGGTCACCGGTGACGGTCTCGTGTGCGGCACGTCGGCGAGCAACGATCCGAGCGTGACCATCATCTCGACGCCGAGGTCACGGGCCAGGTCGACGACCATCCCGGTGAAGGTCTGCCAGCGGAGGTTCGGCTCGATTCCGAGCAGCAGGATCGCGTCGCGGTCGACCCCGGGAATTGGCGCGTAGTAGAAGGCGTTCTCCGGCCATTCGATGTGCCGTGTCTGACCGTCGACGAGCGAGACGTGCGGACGGGTCGCCTGGAAGTCGAAGAAGTTCTCCGGCTCGATGTCGGCGAAGCGGTCCGCTTCCCAGATCTTGGCGAGGTAGCCGCCTGCGAGCGAGGCGCCCTGGCCGCCGTCGTTCCAGCCGCGAAATGCCGCGATCAGAACCGGCTCGCGCAGGCTCGGTCGAGTGACGATGCGAAGTTCGTCAGCGATCGGTGAAGTCTACGTTCGGCCGGAAGAACAGCGTCGCGAGGGCCACCGTGCCCACCCAGACGGTGGACGCCAGGAAGACGTGCAGGAGCACCAGCCCCCACGGCAGGTGCGTGCGCCACTGGATCTCTCCCAGCCCCATCTGGGCGATCAGGAGCACGAACACGACGGCGCCGAACTTGAAGAGGCGCGGCGCGCGATCGCGACGCGCCGCGAGGTAGCCCAGGCTGAAGAGGAAGGTCAACAGGAAGACTCCCACGAACGCCGCATGGACGTAGACGATCGGCTCCAGGCGTCCCAGGCGGTCGATCTTGTCGGCCGCGCCGCCGCCGGAGTGCGGGCCGGCCGCGGTCGCAAAGGCTCCGCTGACGATGAGCACGAAGCCTGCGCCCACGAACGCGAGCCCGAGCCGGCGCAGCTCCAGAGGGACGAGCGGCTCGACGCGCCCGACAGCTTCCGCGCGGACCTCGAGGACGAGAATCGTCGCACCCGCGAGCAACGCGATCGACAACAGCAGATGGATCATGACGATCGGCCAGCGCAGATCTGACGCGATTGCGAGCAGCCCGATGGGAGCCTGCGCCAGTGTCCCGAGGAACACGGCGAGCGCAATGCGCCGAACCCACAGCGACAACCCGGGCACGCGCCGCACCGCGAGCCAGGCGAGCAACGTCACGACGATCGTGACGCCGCCGACGAGACGGTTGCCGAACTCCACGAACGCGTGCGCGTCCTTCGCAGGCAATGGATGCCCCGTTTCACAGCCGGGCCAGGCACGGCAACCAAGGCCGGAGTCGGTGAGGCGCACCGCGGCTCCGGTGCCGACGATGAGCCAGAGCGCGCCGAGCTGCGCAAGCATCAGCGGATAGATCTGCGCGGGAGTCAGGACGAGCGCCCGCAGCCGAGCGAGCGCCGTGGGCTGGGCGTGCACGGCGTCGAGTCTATTCAGAGAGGATCGAGAATCGCCGGGTAGCCGTCGGCTCCGTCGAACGGCGTCGGGCGCGAGCCGAGGAACAGCGGGCGGTCGGCGGCGTTCAGGAGCACGGGCATCATGTCCGGGCCGCGCAGATGGCCGAGGATCCCCTCGGCACACGTCGACTCGCCGAACTCACTCACGCGGTCTGGGCGCACTCCCGGGCCGGCGACGACGAAGGGAACGGGATCGCCGGAGTGGATCACGTCCGGGGATGCCGGTGTCGCGTGGTCGCCCGTCAGGCACACGATCGCTCGGTCGATCGGCAACTCGCCGAGTGCGGTGTCGAGCGTTTCGATCATCGCCTGCTTCTGCCGCGGGTCCTTCGTATGGCCTGCGGCGTCCGCACTCTTGACGTGGCAGAACACGAACGAGTCCCCCGCATCGAGCCGCTCCCGCGCGAGCGCGACCCGGCCGCGCAGATCCGCAGCCGCATCGGCAGTCTCGGGTTCCTCCCGCGCGGCGAGGCCGACGTCGAGCGCCAGCCCGCGCAGAAATGCGGAGCTCGCGATGAAGGTCCCGCGGAGCCCGTGCCGCTGTTCGAACGTCGGCACGTCGCGCGGCCTGCCCCACCACTTCAGCGTGATCACGTTGAAGCGCTCGTCTTCGAGACGTCGCATCACCTCGCGGCTCCATGCTTCTGCAGCGCGCGCCGTTCGCTCCGCCTCGGGAACGAGTGCCTGCGGGCGCAGCACGGGATGCCGGTCGCGGAAGAATGCGTCGCTGTCGGTGACGCGTTCGTCCGCGCCGCCTGCGACCCGGAGAATCGCTTCACCTCGCCAGACATGCTCCAGCGAGAAGGTCAGCCCGTCGATCGTGATCCCGTCGCACGACGCGACGAGCCGCTCCGCCTCCTCGGCGTCCCGGTCGGGATCGGGCCGCCCGGTGAGCCACCAACCGTCGTCACGACGCTCGGCCGGCCGGAGCGCCGCATAAGCGAAAACATGCTCTGCACTCACCTCCTGACCGCGGCCGAGCGCCTCGAAGACGGCGCGGCCGGGAAACTCGTCGGGCCGGTACCCGAACATCGACCAGTGTGCGACCTCGCTGGAAGGCGCACGGCCCGGGCCGACCGCGTAGAGAACGCCACACGAAGCAGAAGAGCAGAGCCGGTCGAGATTCGGAGTCTTCGCCGCCTCGAGCCCGCTGCGCCAGCCGAGCGACTCGTGTGCGCGGTCCGCAAGCCCGTCCAGCAGGAAGACGACGATCGGAAGCATTCAGACCGAGACGCGCTCGATCGAGCGAATCACCCGGGCCACGGCGGGTGGAACGAGCGCCTCCCACTCTCCGCCGGAACGCAGGGCGGCGCGCACGTCCGTACCGGAAATCTCCTTCTCGAGCTCCCTCGTCGAGCACAACCACGTCGTACCCGGCCTCACGCATGCGGTCGAGCTTCGTCCCGCCCCACTCCGAGAACAGCCGCAGGTACTGCGTCACGCCCGCGGGAACGTAGGCGGACCAGAGCTCGGGCTCGTTGACGGGGAAGGGGATCACGTGTGCGCGAAGACCTTCGTCTTCGGCAACGGCTTCGATCATCAGGAGACGCTCCACGTACGTGAACGGATTCGACTCGGGCAGATGCCGGAGCGGATCGCTCGGCTCCTCCTTGATGCGCTGCGGATCGGGATTCGTGATCCCGACGAACACGTCGTCCGACTGCGCCGCCGCCCCGCGGAGGTATTCGAGGTGTCCGTTGTGAAAGGGCTGGAACCGCCCGTGGATCATGCCGGCGCTCACTCGACGTAGACGCCGGCGCCCTCCTCCACGCGACCGATCCTGCGAACGAAGAGCCGGCGCTTTGCGAACTCGGCCTCGAGCGCGGCCCCCTGCTCTGCAGGAAGCGAGACGAGCAGGCCGCCCGCCGTCTGCGGGTCGTAGCCGAGCGCGCCGAGCGTGTCGGAGAGCCCGTCGCTGGTCACGTGGCTGCCGGCGAAGTCGCGATTGCGAGGATCGCCACTCGTTCGCACACCTTTGCGCGCGACGTCGAGGGCGCCGTCGATGGCCGGGAACCGCTCCGACTCGAGACGGATGCAGACGCCGCTTCTGTCCGCAACCTCGTGAGCGTGCCCGAAGAGCCCGAAGCCCGTGACGTCCGTGACGGCGTGGGGCTCGAGGGGCCGGAGTACATCGGCCGCATCCTTGTTCAACGTACGCATCCAGTGGATCGCGCGTTCCAACTGCATGTCGCCGGCCTTGCCCTGCTTGTAACCGGTCATGATCAGTCCCGTCCCGAGCGGCTTCGTGATGAAGAGCGCGTCGCCGGGGCGCGCGCCGTTCTTCGGCCAGATTCCGTCGGGATGCACCGTGCCCACGACCGCAAGCCCGTACTTGGGCTCCGCGTCGCGAATCGTGTGACCGCCCGCCAGCAGACCGCCGGCGGCCCGCACCTGCGCGTCTGCGGCGGCGAAGATCTCCGCAAGCATCTCCATCGGCAGCTCCTCCGGGAACGCGGCGATCGACAGTGCCAGCAACGGGGTTCCTCCCATCGCGAACACGTCGTTGAGCGCATTCGTCGCGGCGATTGCGCCGTAGTCGCCCGGGTCGTCCACCACCGGTGGGAAGAAGTCGAGCGTGAAGATGAGCGCCCGCTCGTCATCCAGCCGATAGACGGCGGCGTCATCCGCCGGCGCGAGGCCGACGAGGAGATTCTCCGCTTCCACCGGGACGAAGCCGGCGAGCAGCTGCTCGAGGCGGGCTGCCGAATACTTCGCGGCACACCCTCCGCACGAGGCGAGATCTGTGAGTTTGACGCGCCCTGTTTCGGTGTCCAAAGCAAACCCTCCCGAGGTTGAACCGCGAAATGTAGGGGTCTGTGAGCCTTTCGTCTACAGACTGCAGTCGGTTCACCGTTGTTACGAGCCGGCGACCCCTTCTATTCCCACCTGAGGAGGAATTGGCCACGGGGGAACCAGGTGGTTCCCCCGCAGCTTTCAGGGGAGAGGAGGAGCCTTTCGGCACCCCCGCGCCCAGTTCTGCACGGTCGCCATTGCACCTTCTGACTTGAAAGGATGGCTCCGTGGACAAGGCGGCGCTCGTCACAGGCGGCTCTTCCGGTATCGGCTTCGCGATCGCGAGCATGCTGCGCGAGAACGGCTTCGCCCTGACCCTCGCAGCTCGGACCAGCGCGAAGGTCGACGCCGCGGCGGAGACACTCGGGGCTCACGCCGTCGTCGCCGACGTCGCCAAGGAGGAGGACTGCCGCCGCCTCGTCGACGAGCACCGCGAGCGGCACGGGCGGCTCGACGTGCTCGTGAACTCCGCCGGCGTCGGGATCGCCGGCCCCGTCGACGAGCTCGAGACGAAACACATCGACCTGCAGTTGAACGTCAACCTCCGTGGAACAATTCTCGTGACTGCCGCCGCGCTGCCGCTCCTGCGTGAAGCCCGCGGTCTGATCGTCAACATCGCGTCGATCGCCGGCACCGGCCCGGCGGGACGGCTCTCGGTCTACGGGGCGACCAAGGCAGCCGTGATCAACTTCACGAGCTCCCTGAACGCCACCGAGGAGGAGCACGGAGTCCGAGCAACCGCTCTCAGCCCCGGCTTCGTCGACACGCCGATGACCTCGTGGGCGCCGGTCCCGCCGGAGCGCATGATCCGAGCGGAGGACTGCGCGGAAGTGGTGCGTGCGCTCCTCAATCTCAGTCCCTACGCGCGCCTTCCTCACGTGGTGATCGAACGCGTGGATTCGGGAGACCTCGGCGCCTAGAGCTCGCCGGGCGTGCGACTGAAACGCTCTAGGCCTGGAAACGCGTCGGCTTCACGCGCTGCCGTGCGAGAAAGCGATCGACGGCCTCGCGATGCACGCGCAGGACGCGGCCGACGCGGACCGCGTCGAGCCGACCGTCGTGGATCAGCCGTCTGATCGTCTCCGGGTGCACGCCGAGTTGATCCGCTACCTCGCGAACGCTGACGAGCCCGGGCTCTCCATCTGCAGAAGACAAGACCTGGCGAAGCCTTGCAGGTTCTCGGCTCACGCGTGCAGAAGGCGCCGCACCGCCGACTCGAGCTCCCGAGGCGAGATCGATCCTTCGAACTTCGCCTTGATCCGACCGTCACGGCCGACGAGGAACGTCCAGGGCTCGGACGGAAGGCGCCACTCGCGGACCCAGCGGTTCTCGCCTTTTCGCGGATCGTTGTCCTGGTAGATCTCGACGTGAATGAAACGGATCGACCGGTCCTTGGCAAGGCGACGCCGCGTCCGCTCGACCACGTCGACGACCGGACCGCACGTACGGCTCGAGCAGTAGCGGGGAGTCGCGAAGGTGACGACGAACGGGATATGTGCCCGCAACGACTCTGCGATCGAGTAGCGCAGAAGACCTCGGTCCGGGGGAACGCGTGTCGTGATCTTCGCTGCTCGGCCATGCGCGCTCGCGAGCGTCGGGGTCACCGACGGAAAAGCGCGCGATCCGACTGACGGCGAGGCGGCGTGCTTCCTCACGAGCACTTCGCGCATCCCACCGATCGCCGGATGCCCGATCGGTCGAGCCAGCACGTAGTACGTTCCCGGCGAACTCACTCGTACGTGCGCGACGTACAGGGACGGCGCGTCTCCGACCTTCGAGACGCCGGCCACGCCGACCGGCTCGAGACGCGCAACGGTTTGCTGGAACGGCTTGGCGGCGAGCGAGCGCGCGATCCAGAACCGGGCCCGCGGTGGTGCGACCAGCCGGCCGCGGTTGTCGACGACCAGGAAGGAGATCCTCAGATCGCCGGGCGCGTAGTCGTTCGTGCCCGGGATCAAGGCGACCTGTTGCCCCGACTGTTTCCAGAGCGCCTCCAGCGACCCGGGACTCGGCGCGCCTCGCTCCGAAACGCTCGTCGAAGAGCCACAGCCAGCCGCCAACGCAGTCAGCGAGGCGACGGCGAGCAAAGCGCGCACGGGCTCACTCTAGTCCGCGCCGTCGTGCGGCCCGTCGGGCCAGAAGTGCAGTGCCGGCAGCAGAGCGGTCGCGATGAGGATCGAGAAGACCGCGAAATAGATCAGTCGAGCTCTGGACATATGGTCACCCCCTTTCGAAAGATGGATTAGAAGCGGACGTCTTGCAGGGCGTCGGCCGCCTGGCGGTAGAGCCGGGCCGCGGTCCGATCGTCACCGCGGCGAGCAGCGAGATCGCCCTGGGCGACCCACGCCGATGCACGGTGGCTTCCGGACGAGAGCTGGTCGTACGCGCGCTCGCCGGCATGAAACGCTTCATCGGCCTCGTCGAGCCGATCCTGCTCGAGCAACGCCCGGCCCAGAACGAGCTGGGCGTTGCCGATCTCACCGATCTCGTCGACACGGTCACCGAGCAGCTCGAGCGCATACCGCGCCTGCTCCTCGGCCCGCTTGATCTCGCCGGTGCGCAGGTGAACCTGGGCGATGCCGTTGACTGCGTGTGCGGCCTCCGCGTCGTTTCCGACTTCCAGGGCAATGCGAACTGCGTCCTTGAGGAACTCGACAGCCTCCGCGGGATGGCCGAGAAGGAAATTGATCCCGCCGAGGTTGTTCAGCAGGCGACCGAGATTGCCGCGGTCCGAAAGCTCTTCGTACGCACTCTTGGCGCGCTCGGCATAGGTACGTGCGAGCACCCAGTGGCCCTCGCGGTCGGCGATGATCGACGCCTGGAAGTAGATGTCGGCAGCGGTGCGCTTGTCATTCAAACCCTCGGCGAGCTCGAGCGCACGCTCGACGTCCTCGCGCGCGGCCTCGAGGTCGCGGCGCCGGCGGTAACACCTCGAGCGCCACGCAAGAATGTTCGAGCGCAGCTGATCTGACGGAATCTCGGAGCGCTCCGCGACCTTGAGCGCCTCGTCGAACAGGCCGAGCGCTGTCTGGATGCTGTTGAGCTTGTACCGGGCGACGCCCAGGCGGAAGAGCACGTCGGCGCGCTCGACATCCGAGAAGGACGTCCCCTCGCTGAGCGCGCGCGCCCGCTCGAGCAGTCCAATCGCTTCGCGAACGTCACCGCAGCGCATCCGCGCGGTCGCTTCACCGGAGAGCGCACGCGCCTCGAGCTCCTGCATGCCGGTCGCCAGCACGTCGGCGCGAATGCTCTCGAACTCCTCGAGCGCCTCGGCGTTACGGCGCGCCTCGAGCAGGGCCTCCGCCCGTGCAAGCGCCGCATCGACTCGGCCGCGGTCGTCGGCCGAGACACCGTTGGCAAGAAAGGCTGCATCGACGCCAAGCCGCTGTGCGAGCCAGTCGATCGTCTCGCGGGTGGGCCGCGTCTTGCCGCGCTCGATCTGGCTCACGTACTCCTTGGAGAACCGATCTCCCGCGAGATCCGTCTGGGTCATCGAGGCGGCGACACGAAGCTGGCGCAGGCGCTCGCCCAGCCTGAGCCCGGCCTGAGCGGCAGAGGCTCGCTGTTGCTGACGGATGGCGGTCGAGTCAGACACGTACGGCTAAGTAGAGGACATACTTCACAAAACTTCAACCCGTCACTTCCGGCATCCCCCTAAAAGGTCATGTCACGGCCAGAAACGGGTCAAGTAAGCCTAGCTCAAATCACTTGACCGAGCTACTTGACAGGTCTGGAGAAGCCTCCTAGAGTGAGCGCAGCTTGCAACCGAGCCAGACGCCAGGGTCGGCTGCAGGAGGCACTTCACCAGGTGGGATCCGCAAAGGGGCGTGGCTGGGCCGCAGAGCCAAGTCCCGGGGAGACCGCCACACAGGCGGAGTCGCCTAACAGGAATCGACCCCCGGAGCCGCAGCCGGGGGTCTTCCTTTTTCTAGGGCTCGTCGGCAAGCGCGACGGCGATTGATTCCGCTGCGCCCTCGCGGCGCGGCAACTGGCGAACGGTCAGGACCGAGATGATCGCGCCGACGAGGACGAGGCCGGCGCCGAGGTGAACTGCCCGGTGGTAACCCTCCACGAATTGGTCCGGCCACAGTGGATTCGTCGGCAGAACGCTGACGCTCGTCGCCACGAGCGCGCCCATGATCGCGATGCCGAGCGAGCCGCCGACCTGTCGCATGCTGTTGATCACCGCAGAGCCCACGCCGGCCTGCGCCACGGGAACAGAGCCCATCGCCGCAGCGGTCGTCGGTGCCATCGTGACGGCCATCCCGACCCCGCCCACGAGGAGGCCGGGAAGGATGTTCCAGAAGGACGAGCTGGCGTCGAGCGTCCCGAAGAGGAGGAGCGAGATCGCCAGCAGGGTCATGCCCGCCCCCATCAGCCAGCGCGCGCCGATCCGGTCGGAGAACCTGCCTGCAACCGGAGCGACCAGGATGATCAAGACGGTCATCGGCAGGAACGCCGCGCCGGTTTCGATCGCGCTGTAGCCGAGGACGCGCTGCAGCAGGAGCGAGTTGAAGAAGAAGATCCCGAACATCGCGAGCCCGACGAGCAGCATCGCGGCGTTGGCGCCTGCGAACGTCGGATTCCGGAACAACCCGAGGTCGAGCATCGGCAGACGTTGATGCAACTCGAGCAACACGAAGGCGGTCAGCGCCACCGCTGCGACCGCGAACAACGAGAGAACGCGCGTCGACGTCCACGAGTGGTCGTTCGTCTCGATCAGACCGTATGTAAGCGCGAAGAGGCCGACACCCGAGGTGACCAGGCCTGGTAAGTCGAGTCGCTGTTCCTTCGACGTGTCCTTCGTCTCGTCGATGAAAAGCCGTGCCGCGATCACGCCGAGCACGCCGACGGGGATGTTGATGAAGAAGATCCAGCTCCAGTTGACCTTCTCCGTCAGGAGGCCGCCGACGATCGGGCCGATCGCGAGCGCAAGTGCGGAGACGCCGGCCCAGATGCCGATCGCGGTTCCTCTCTGGCGCGGCGGGAAAGTCGCGGTGATGATCGACAGCGTCGCGGGATTCATCAGCGCGGCGCCGACCCCCTGCACCGTGCGCGCGGCGATGAGCGAGGTCGCTCCCCCAGCGAGCCCGCACCACAGCGAAGCGCCGGTGAAGACGACGAGGCCCGCGATGAAGATCGCCCGCCGCCCGAGCAGGTCGGCGAGCTTCCCGCCGGTGAGGAGTAGCACGCCGAACGTGAGCGCGTAGGCATTCACGACCCATTCGAGCTCCGAGATGCCGATGCCGAGGTCCTGCTGGATCGACGGCAGCGCCACGTTCACGACCGTGTTGTCGAGCATGATCATGAACAGCCCGACCGCGACCGCGACGAGCGTCCACCACTTCCGGTTCTCGGGTGTGAACAGCCGAGCACGCATCTCCCAGAGGTTAGAGGACGCTGCCCGCCCTACGTCGCTCCCTACCCCGTACGCTTCGCGCGTGTCCGATTTCATCTGGAGCCCGACCGCCGAGGACGTCGAGAGCGCGAACGTCACGAGGCTCGCGCGCAGCCTCGGTGTCGAGCACTACGCCGATCTCCACCGCATCTCGGTCGAGGAACCGGGGCGTTTCTGGCCCGCGGTGATCGAGGATCTCGGGCTCGAGTTCTCGGAGCCCTGGGAGCAAGTGGTGGACACCTCTCGTGGGAGCGAGTGGGCCACCTGGTTCACGGGTGGCAAGCTGAATCTCGCCTGGAACTGCGTTCACCGCTGGGCGGCCGGCGAGCTCGCCGAACAGGAGGCCGCGGTGTGGCAGGCCGAGGACGGTGAACGGATCTCGCTCACGTGGCGCGAGCTCTCCGACGAAGTGTTCCGCCTTGCGGAAGGTCTCGCGTCGATCGGCATAGGCGAAGGCGATGCGGTCGGAATCTTCCTGCCGATGTCCCCGCAGGTCGCGATCGCCTCGCACGCCTGCGCGCACCTCGGTGCCGTTCAGGTTCCCATCTTCTCTGGCTTCGCCGCTCCTGCGATCGCCGCGCGACTCGCGGACGCGAAGGCCAAAGCGCTGATCACGGCCGACGGCTCACTTCGACGCGGGCAGATGATGCCGATGAAGCAGATCGCCGACGAGGCGCTCGAATCGGCGGCGACGGTCACGCACACGATCGTTTGGCGACGCCTTGGTCTCGACGATGTCCCGATGACACTCGGCCGCGACCGCTTCTGGGACGAGCTCGTCGACGGCACGTCCGGTGATCTGGCTCCGAAGCAGGTCGATTCCGAGCATCCGTACCTGCTCGCGTACACGTCGGGGACAACCGGCAAGCCGAAGGGTGCGCTGCACGTTCAGGCCGGCTTCCTCGCATCGATCGCGCGCGAAGTTGCGTACCAGACGAACGTCAAGCCCGCAGACCGCATCCACTTCGCGACGGACATGGGCTGGATCATGGGACCGTGGACGGTGGTCGGCGGCGGAGCGTGCGGAGCGACGGTTGTCTACGCGGAAGGCGCTCCCGACTTTCCGGCGGACCGCATCTGGAAGCTGATCGAGTCGGAACGCGTGACGATGCTCGGCGTTTCCCCGACACTCGTGCGCGCGCTCATCCCCAGGGGCGATCCGCAGGCGGACATGTCGACGTTGAAGGCGATCTGCACGACCGGGGAGCCGTGGAACCGCGATCCCTACCACTGGCTGTTCGAGAAGGTGGGCGGCAGTGCGACGCCGATCGTCAACTGCTCGGGCGGCACCGAGGTCGGGGCATGTTTTCTCACCACCTGCCTGACGGAGCCGATCAAGCCGGTCGCGCTCGGGTTCCCGGCGCTTGGCCAGGACATGGACGTGTTCGGGCCGGACGGAAGCTCGTTGCGCGGCGAAGTCGGCGAGCTCGTGTGCAAACGGCCCTGGCCCGGAATGACACGCGGGGTTTGGGGCGACAACGAGCGCTACCTCGACGCGTACTGGCGACGCTTTCCGGGAGTCTGGACGCACGGCGACTGGGCATCCGTCGACGAAGACGGCTACTGGTTCCTGCACGGCCGCTCCGACGACACGCTCAACATCGCGGGCAAGCGAATCGGGCCGGCAGAGCTCGAGTCCGCGGCGGTCGCGCACGGCGCTGTCGCCGAGGCCGCGGCGATCGGAATCCCGCACGAGGTGAAGGGCGAAGTCGCGTGGCTCTTCTGTGTGCTCAAGCCCGGGCACGAGGCGACCCCGGATCAGGCGCTCGAGATCTCAGCAGCCGTCACCGACGAGCTCGGGAAAGCCTTCAAGCCCGAGCGGATCGTTTTCGTCTCGGCCCTCCCGAAGACCCGCAGCGCGAAGATCGTCCGCCGGGCCGTCCGGGCCCGCGTCCTGGGCTCAGAGCCGGGCGATCTCTCCTCGGTCGAGAATCCGGAAGCCCTCGACGAGATCGCCGAGGCCGTGAGTCGTACCTAGATTTTTCTCCTTTTTAGGCCATATCCCTAGGATGTACGAGCCTTAATGTAAATTCCGCCGCAGGAGTGCGCAGGATCCACTCCGAATGGGCATCTAGTTCTTCGACCGCGCAATGGGATCTGCCGTCACCATCATCGCGATCGTTCTCGGCTTGGCCGCGCCGGCGGGAGCAGCGCCGCAAGCTTCGGATTCGGCTGCGCTCGCAGCCGTGGCTTCGTCGTGCGTGGGTGCGACGATCGCCGCCGGCGACGAGCACTCGCGACTCGAGGCGATGTACTGCGGCATCAACGTCGTGCGTCGCACCTATGGCCTTGGGTACGTCAGGGGAAACGTCCCGTTGAACCGCTCCTCGGTCATGAAAGCGGACGCAATGCGGAAGTGCGGCTTCACGCACACGCCGTGCGGAATGTCGTTTGCCAACACGTTCAAGAAGGCGGGTTATCTGCCGGCGCGATCCTTCAGCGAGAATCTTGCCTGGGGGCAAGGCGAGCTCGGCTCGCCGCTCCACACGCTCCAGCTCTGGCTCAACTCACCCCCTCATCGACAGAACCTGATGGCGCGGCGCTGGAAAGACCTCGGGATCGCATTCGAACGTGGCCGCATGTTCGGTCGAGACGGCGTCGCCCTCTGGGTGATGCAGTTCGGTCGACGGCGCTAGCACGGCCGCTTAGTTTTCGACTGAGAGGCGGAAACAGCTAGACTGAGGCCGTGCGGCTTGCATTGGCCCAGATCAACCCGGTCGTCGGCGATCTCGAGGGAAACCGCAAGCTGATCCTCGAGCGCCTCGCCGAGGCAAAGGCCGACAGCGCCGACCTCATCGTCTTCCCGGAACTGGCGGTCACCGGCTATCCGCCCGAGGACCTTCTGCTCCGCCCCGGCTTCATCCGTGCGGCGGAGGAATCGGTGGAGAAGATCGCGCGCGAGGTGCGCGGTGCAACGGTGCTCGTCGGCGCGCCGCACTTCGACCGCGACCTCTTCAACGCTTGTTACGTCTGCTCGGCCGGCGAAGTGAAGGCCGTGTACCGCAAGCGCTTCCTCCCGAACTACGGCGTCTTCGACGAAGACCGCTACTTCGCGCCGGGTCGCGATCTGGTTCTGCTGGAGCACGGCAAGACGCTCATCGGTCCGACCGTGTGCGAGGACATGTGGCAGCCGGGCCCGCCTGCGACCGACCTCGCACTGGCCGGCGCAGAACTGCTCGTCAACATCTCGGCGTCGCCTTTCTACGTCGGGCGCCCCGACGAGCGCGAGGAGATGTTCGTGACCCGTGCACGAGACAACTCCTGTTTCGTCGCGTTCTGCAACACGGTGGGTGGACAGGACGAGCTGATCTTCGACGGCCATTCGTGTGTGCTCGACGACGAGGGAAACGTGCTCGCACGTGCACCCGGTTTCGAGGAGGCGCTCCTGGTCATCGATATCGAGCCGCAGGAAGTGATCGGCCGCCGCCTCAGCGACCTACGACGCCGAGCTCTGGCGCGCGAGCGCGAACAGGTGCCTCCGGTCGAGATCATCCACGTCGGGTCGCCGGGGCCCTCTGGCAACGGAAGCAAGGCCGTCGGCGAGGTCGTCCCGTTCGTCGTAGAGATCGAGCAGATGCGGCGAGCGCTCGAGCTTGGACTACGCGACTACGTCGTCAAGAACGGGTTCCAGGACGTGGTCGTTGGAGTGTCCGGCGGCATCGATTCTGCGGTGACCGCGGCCCTGGCGGCGGAGACACTCGGGCCGGAGCACGTGCACTGCGTGTCGATGCCCTCGCGCTACTCCTCGGAGGCGACGCGCGCGGACGCACGCCGGCTCGCAGAAAGCCTCGGCTGCCCATTCGCGGAGATCCCGATCGGCAAGATCGTCGAAGCGTTCGGGGAAGCGCTCGAGGGAGCGTTCGCCGGAACCGAGCCCGGTCTCGCCGAGGAGAACATCCAGGCGCGGGCGCGGGGCGTCTTGCTGATGGCGCTGTCGAACAAGTTCGGCTGGATGCTCGTCGCGACGGGCAACAAGTCGGAGCTGTCGGTCGGTTACGCGACCCTCTACGGTGACATGGCGGGCGGCTTCGCCCTCCTGAAGGACGTCTACAAAACAGACGTGTTCCATCTCGCGCGCTACCTCAACGAGCGAGCCCGTAGCGAGTTGATTCCCCGGAGCATCATCGACCGCGCGCCGAGCGCCGAGCTGCGGGACGACCAGTTCGACGAGGATTCCCTGCCGCCCTACGCGAAGCTCGACGAGGTGCTCGAGCAGTACGTGGAACACGACCGGACACTGGAGGAGCTTTCCCGGGACGGGTTCGACCGCGATGTGGTCGAACGGGCGGTCGCGATGGTCGACCGCGCGGAGTACAAACGGCGGCAAGCACCGCCCGGCGTGAAGCTGCGCCCGAAGGCGTTCGGCCGTGACCGACGAACCCCGATCACGAACCGCTGGCGCGGCTGAGCTCTTCGAACCAACGCAGCCGTTCCGCCCACGGGACGGCGGCGTTCGCCGGCGAGGTCGACGGGAGGACGAACAGGCGCGTGTCCGCCAGGCGCCGCTCCTGCTCTCCGAGCTCCGGGCGGTCGCCGAACGAGCCGCGGTACGCCTCCTTGCCGACGAATCCGATCCACGCGGGACCCAGATCGCTCGCGATCCGCTCGAGGCGCTCGGCGGCTCCTGCGAAATCTCCTTTGCGCAGATCGCCCGAGCCCGGCGTCGTCCGCGCCGCCGCATTCGTCACGCCGATGCCGTAGTTCAGGAGCTCGAACTGCTCGGCCGGCTCGAGCAGGCGCGGCGTGAATCCCGCCGCATGCAGGAGCCGCCAGAAGTCGTTGCGTGGATTTGCGAAGTGCGCCGCGGCCGCCGCGGACACGCGGCCGGGGTTGATCCCGCAGAAGAGCACCCGCAGACCGGGCGCAAGGATGTCCGGGATCGCAGACTCAGGCTGCTTCGGGCTCGGCGAGCTCGAGTGGGTCACGGGCATCGAGGAACTCCTCGAAACGCACCCGCAGCGCCTCGCCTTCGACCGCCAGCTCGGGGCTCGCCCGACGCGGCTCGAGCCTGACGATTCGGACCGAGTCTTCCCAGCCTCCGTAACACCTGGCGTAACACTCAGCCTCGCTGAGCGACCGGAGCCGTCGCATAGCCAGAGATTACGACGCACTCCGGACGGTTCCTCCCACCGCCCGGCAGGATACGAGGATGGCAGCCGGGGCCAAGGAGTTTCGCTACGCGATCGGGCTCGACCGCACCGGCCGCGTGACCGCCGACGGCCAGTCGCCGCTCGCCCTCGATCCCGCCTGGACGCCCGAGCATCTGGTGCTTGCCGGGCTGATCCGCTGCACTTTGCAGAGCCTGCGCTTCCACGCCGCACCGACGGAGATCGATTTCGTCGCGAGCGGCTCGGCGTTCGCGACGGTGACGCGGCGATCCGACGACGGGCGTTATGCGTTCGTCGAGATCGGCGTGGAGCTCGCGCTGGAGCTCGACCCCGTCCCGCCAGGTGACGAGCTCGCCGCCCTGCTCGCCAAGGCCGAGCGGGACTGTTTCGTCGGCGCTTCGCTCAAGCCGTCACCGAGCTACCACTGGACCGTGAACGGCGCCGCTCTCTAAGACCGTTCGAGCGGCGACATCGTCAGGCCATGACCCTGGAGCTGCTGCCAGTAGTGCTCAGCGACTTCCTTGTGGCCTGACCAGACGACTGCACGGCCACTGTTGTGGATCCGGTCTGCGAGTTGCAGGCCCTTGTCGTACGAGACGTCGGGAATCGTTGACGACAACGCGGAGGCGACACCCTGGAACGTGTTGTGGTTGTCGTTCAGCACGATCACGTTCCACGGCTTGCCGAGCCCCGTCCCGGTGCCCTGGTCGATCCGCTCTTTCGTCGCCGGAGCCATACCGCAATCGTAGTAACGTCTTCACCGGTGTCCACCGTCACCTTCGACGTCGAGGCGGTTCGAGCCCGTTACTCGGCCCTACGACAGCCGTTGGCCTTCTTCGACGGGCCAGGTGGCACACAGGTGCCCGACGAAGTGATCGACGCGGTCTCCCGTTACTACCGGGAGTCGAACGCCAACGTCAGCGGGCCGTACGAGACGAGCCGCCGCACCGAGGCACTCGTGGCCCAGGCGCGGATGACGGCCGGCGAATTCCTCGGCGCCGGCCCCGAGGAGGCGATCTTCGGCGCGAACATGTCGACGCTCGCGTTCGCGTTGACACGCACCGCAGGACGTGAGTGGCGGGAAGGCGACGAGATCGTCGTCACCAGGCTCGACCACGACGCGAACGTGTCTCCGTGGCTCGAGCTTGCGCACGACAAGAACCTCGTGGTGCGGTTCGTGGACATCAACGACGACACCACGCTCGACCTCGCCGACCTCGAGAGCCAACTCTCTGAGCGCACGCGAGTCGTTGCGTTCCCGGTCGCGTCCAACTCCGTCGGCACCCTCACCGACGTGCGGCGCATAGCCGAGCTAGCCCACGACGCCGGTGCGCTCGCCTGGGCGGATGCCGTCCACTACGGCCCACACGGGCCGATCGACGTGACCGACTGGGGAGTGGACGTGCTGATCTGCTCTCCTTACAAGTTCTTCGGCCCTCACCTCGGTCTCGCCTTCGGCCGCGCAGAGCTGCTCGAGACCTGGCGTCCCTACAAGGTGAGGCCGGCACCCGACACGCCGCTCGGCCGACGCTTCGAGACCGGCACGCTCGCGCACGAGCTGCTCGCGGGATTCGTCGCCGCGGTCGAGTACATCGAGTCGATCGGCTGGGAGTCGATCACGGCGCACGAACGCACACTCGGCGAACGCTTTCTCGGCGGCCTGCCCGACAACGTCACGCTCCACGGGCTTCCGACGATGGACGGCCGCGTCGCGACCTTCGCGTTCAACGTCGATGGCATCTCGGCCGAGGAGGCGGCGACACGCCTGGGCGAAGCGGGTTACGCGGTGTGGTGGGGCGACTACTACGCCGTCGAGGTGATGAAGCGGCTCGGCCTCGGGCAGGGCGGTGCTGTTCGCGCAGGCATCGTCCACTACAACACCGCAGACGAGGTCGACGGCCTGCTCGCGGAGATCTCGAAGCTCTAGCGGGCGCCGGCCCAGCGCGTCGCGGCGCTGGCGCGGGCGAAACTGCGAGTCGCGCCCTCGTCCACCGTCAAGACGACGGGGCCGTGCACGATCAGGTGCCTTTCGGCCCGCTCCTTGAGCAGATCCGTATAGAAGCCGTTCACGAGCCACTCCCGACCCGGAGCCACGGAGGCGCGCATGCGGAAGCGCACGAGGCCCGGCGCGATTTCGTCGACCTGATGGATCGTCGGGCGCTGAACGAAAGTCGTCGGCCCTTCCGGCAGGATCGCGGCGACGTGCTCGATGAGCAGCTCGGCGCCTTCACGGCTACTGGCGACGAGCTCGACGTCGAACTCCTTGAAGCCGCCAGGGAGGACGCGGACCGCTGCGATCTGCGAGTTGTGGATGTTGATGATCTCCCCGTCGAGCGAGCGCAGACGCGTCGAACGGAGCGAGAGGTCCTCGACGACGCCCTGAAGCTCCATCATCGGGATCGCGATCGTGTCGCCGACCGAGTACCACTTCTCGGTGAACATGCTGAAACCGGCGATGATGTCGATGAGCACGCGCTGGGCGGAGAAGGCGACCAGGATGAGAATGAACGATGCGCCGGCAATGGTCGAGAGCTTGTTGAAGCCACCGGTGAGCTGCGCCGCGGACAGGATGAGAGCGGCGCCGAACGCGACATACGCGATGCCGGTCCGGATCACGGCGACGCTGGTCTCGCGGCGCTTCAGCTCGACGATCTTGGCCCGAAGGTCTCCGCTCGGGCTGCGATGGCGGCTGTCGGACCAGGCCATCACCCAACGCGCCACGATCGCGCTCAGACGGGATACGGCCCAGGCGGCCGCAAAGAGGAGGATGATGGTGAGGGCGTTGAGCATCTGTTACAACCTTTCCTTCAATTGAAGGTACCGACAGGGATCCCGGTGTCACAAGCCCACACCCGCATTTTTACTGGGCCTTTACCTCATTGACACCCATCGAGCTCCTCCAGCAGCTGATTCGGTTCGACACCACGAACCCACCAGGGAACGAATCCGAGTGCGTCGGCTTCGTGCGGAGCCTGCTGGAAGAGGCGGGCTGCGAGACGCAGACCTACTCGAAGGACACGGACCGGCCGAACCTCGTCGCCAGGCTCGAGGGCTCGGGCGACAGCCCGCCGCTCCTGCTCCAGGGCCACGTCGATGTCGTCACGACCAGCGGCCAGGATTGGCAAAGGCCCCCGTTCGGAGGGGAGCTCGTCGACGGCGAGATCTGGGGGCGCGGCGCCATCGACATGAAGGGTGCTGTCGCGATGTTCGTCTCGGCGTTCCTCCGCGCCGCCGCGGGCGAGGTGAAGCTGCCGGGTGACGTGATCCTCGTCGTGCTCAGCGACGAGGAGAACGGCGGCGACTTCGGTGCGAAGTTCCTCGTCGAGGAACACCCCGAGATCTTTGCGGGCGTCCGTCACGCGCTCGGCGAGGCCGGCGGGATCTCCCAGGTGATCGCAGGGAAGCGCTTCTATCCGATCCAGCTCGGCGAAAAGCAGATCTGCTGGCTCAAGGCGACGGTCCGCGGCCCGGGCGGCCACGGCGCCATGATCCATCGCGGAGGGACGATGGCCCGGCTCGGGCGCCTGCTGGACGACCTGAATCGCAAACGGATGCCGATCCATGTCACCCCGATCGTCCGCGAGATGGTCGAGACGATCGCAACCCACCTGCCGCGACCCAAACGCGAGCTGATGCTGGCGCTGCTCAAGCCGGCCGTTGCCGACCGGGTCCTCCCGAGACTCGGGTCGCAGATGCGCTGGCTCGAGACGCTCCTGCGCAACACGGTCAACGCCACGATCGTCCGCGGCGGAGAGAAGGTGAACGTGATCCCGGCGCAGATCGACCTCGAGCTCGACGGACGACTCCTACCGGGCTTCACGCCGGACGACCTGATCGCGGAGCTGCACGGGATCGTCGGCGAGGACATCGAGGTCGAGGTCGTACGTCACGACGCAGGCCCGGCCGAGCCCGACCTCGCCCTCTTCGAGATGCTCGCCGGGGTTCTCCGCGAGCTCGATCCGGAGGGCATCCCGATGCCGCTTCTGCAAGGCGGCGTGACGGACGGTCGCTTCTTCTCCCAGCTCGGAATCCAGACATACGGATTCATGCCGATGCGCCTGCCGGCCGACTTCCCGGTCCTGAAAGTCGTCCACGCTGCGGACGAGCGCATCCCGGCGGCGGCACTGGAGTTCGGCACCGAGGCTGTCACGCGAGCCCTGCAGCGGTTCTAATGGCCGACAAGGACTACTCGGCTACGCCGCTCGGCAAGAAGCTGGGAGCCAAACCGGGTGTCGGGGTGCTCGTGTTCCTGACCACGAGCCGTCAGGAGCTCCGGCGCCGGTTTCCGGCCTTGAAGAAGACGCTTGCGCCGGCAGACGGGCTCTGGATCGCCTGGCCGAAGAAGGCTTCGATGCTCGAGACCGACCTCGATTTCCCCGCAGTACAGGAGATCGGGCTCGCTGCGGGCCTCGTCGACAACAAGAGCGCCGCGATCGACGGCGACTGGCAGGCCGTCCGCTTCGTCTACCGCAAGGAGGATCGGCCTCGGTAGCATCGCCGGGGCCGTGAGTTACAACCTCGAACGCCTCGACAACGGGCTCCGCATCCTGACCGCGCCGATCGACTCGGCCCAGTCAGTGACCTGCGCGATCATGCTCGCCGCCGGGTCGCGCTACGAGACGCCCGACACGAACGGCATCGCGCACTTCGCGGAGCACATGTTCTTCAAGGGAACGGAGCGCCGGCCCACAGCGCGCGACATCTCCATGGAGATCGACGCCATCGGCGGAGAGTTCAACGCCTTCACCGGCAAGGAGTACACCGGCTACTACGTCAAGTGCGCGGCGGAGTCACGCGACGTGGCGCTCGACGTGCTCGTCGACATGCTGCGCCACTCGAAGTTCGATGCTGCGGAGATCGACCGTGAGAAAGGCGTGATCCTCGAGGAGATGAACATGTACTACGACACGCCGCGCGACTTCATCGGCGGCGTGTACGAGGAGCTTCTCTACGGTGACCAGCCGCTCGGCTGGGACATCCTCGGCCGGAAGGAAACGATCCGGAGCGCGAACCGCGAGACATTCAACGGCTACGTCGATCGCTGGTACAGGCCCTCCCGCATGGTCGTCGGGATCGGCGGGAAGATCGGCGACGACCTCCACGGGCGAATCCAGGAGCTGCTCGGCGACATGGACGAGGCGGAGACGGGTCGCCCCGAGCCGGTCGAGGTCAAGGCGCAAGACCACGCGCAGGTCAAGGTGCACACGAAGGCTTCCGACCAGGCGCACATCTGCATCGGCGTGCACAGCTATCCGCTCGAGCATCCCGACCGCTACGTGCTACAGGTCCTCTCGACGGTCCTCGGCGGCGGAATGTCCTCGCGCCTTTTCACGGAGGTGCGCGAACGGCGCGGGCTCGCGTATTACGTCTACGGCCTGAATCACAGCTACACGGACGCCGGGTCGCTCTACGCGCAGGCCGGCGTCGATATCAATCGCATCGACGACGCCGTCACCACCGTCGCGGCCGAGCTACGCAAGATCGCCGAGGAGCCGGTACCGGCCGACGAGCTCGAGAAGGCCAAGAGCTTCGCGAAGGGCCGTTTCGTCCTCCAGCTCGAGACGTCGCAGGGCCTGATCATGTTCGGGCTTCGCCGAGAAGTCCTCGAGAGCAGGACGCCGGACCCGGAGGAGCTCCTCACCGAGATCGACAAGGTGACGGCCGCGGACATCAGTCGCGTCGCCGGCGACCTGATCGACACGCAAGGACTGAACCTCGCCGTGATCGGCCCGTTCGACGACCCGGACCGGTTCGCGAAGCTCCTCGCCTGAGCGGACTGACTAGTCCTCGCGGGCGTCGGTCGTGGCGCGTTCCTTGATCTCCTGCACGACGGCCGGATCGGCCAGTGTCGTCGTGTCACCGAGCACTCTGTGCTCCGCGACGTCGCGGAGCAAGCGCCGCATGATCTTGCCGCTGCGCGTCTTGGGAAGCTCGGGGGTGAACACGATGTTCGCCGGCTTGGCGATCGGGCCGATCTTCTTCGCGACGTGGTTCCGGAGCTCTTCGATCATCTCCACGCTGCCCTCGTTGCCGCCCTTCAGCGTCACATAGGCGACGATCGCCTGGCCGGTCCGCTCGTCTTTGCGGCCACACACTGCCGCCTCTGCGACCTTCTTGTGATCGACGAGCGCGCTCTCGACCTCGATCGTGGAGATGCGGTGGCCGGAGACGTTCATGACGTCATCGACGCGGCCGAGCAGCCAGTAGTCACCGTCCTCGTCGATCCGCGCGCCGTCTCCGGCGAAATAGACGTCCTCGTACTTCGACCAGTACGTGTCGCGGAAGCGTTGGTCGTCCTTGTAGATCCCGCGCAGCATCGCGGGCCACGGGCGCTTCAGCACGAGATAGCCGCCGCCGCCCGGCCCGACTTCGTCGCCGCTCTCGCTGTAGACGCCGGCGTGCACCCCGGGGAACGGCTTCGTCGCGGAGCCGGGCTTGGTCGTTGTCACTCCCGGCAGCGGCGTGATCAAGATCATGCCCGTCTCCGTCTGCCACCACGTGTCCACGATCGGAGTCCGGTCGCCGCCGATGTGCTCGCGGTACCAGATCCATGCCTCCGGATTGATCGGCTCGCCGACGCTGCCGAGCAGGCGCAGTGACGAGAGGTCGTGCTTCTCGGCGTGCTCCGGCCCCCACTTCATGTGCGAGCGGATCGCCGTCGGCGCCGTGTAGAGAATGTCGACCTTGTAGCGCTCCACGATCTCCCACCAGCGTTCCGGATTCGGATAGTTCGGCACGCCTTCGTACATGACGCCGGTCGTCCCGTTCGTGAGCGGCCCGTAGACGATGTAGCTGTGCCCGGTGACCCAACCGACGTCGGCCGCGCACCAGTAGACGGAGTCGGGCTTGATGTCGAAGATGTAGTGGTGCGTCGACGCGACGCCGACGAGATAGCCGGCGGTCGTATGCACGATCCCCTTCGGCTTCGCGGTCGTCCCCGACGTGTAGAGGAGATAGAGCAGATCCTCGGCGTCCATCGGCTCGGGCGGCGCCGAGGCCGGATCGTCGTCCTGTCCCTCCGTGAGCTCGTGCCACCAGGAGTCGCGTGACTCGTCGAACGGAACGTCGTCGCCTGTTCGCCGCAGCACGACGACTTTCTGCACGGTCGGCGCCTGCGTCACGGCCTCGTCGGCGTTTCGCTTGAGCGGCACCTTCTTGCCGGCCCGCCAACCCTCGTCCTGCGTGATCAGGAGCTCGCACTCCATGTCGTTCATGCGATCCGACAGCGACTCCGCCGAGAAGCCGCCGAACACGACCGTGTGCGGCGCTCCGAGCCGCGCGCACGCGAGCATTGCGATCGGCAGCTCCGGAACCATGCCCATGTAGATCGCGACCGGTGTCCCTTTCCTGACGCCGAGCTCCTTCAACGCGTTCGCGAAGCGCACGACTTCCCGCTGCAGGTCGGCGAACGTGAGCGTGCGTCGCTCGTCCTCCGGCTCGCCTTCCCAGTAGTACGCGACCTTCCCGCCGTTGCCGGCCTCGACGTGGCGATCGACGGAGTTGAAGCAGACGTTCAGCTTGCCGCCGAGGTACCACTTCGCGTACGGCGGCTCCCATTCGTAGAGCTTCGAGAACGGCTCGAACCACGTGACGCGAGTGCGGCCCTCGGTCTCCCAGAATTCCTCCCAGTCGCGCTCGTAGATGTCGGGCTGGGCGTTGGCCTGCCGCGCGAACTCAGGGTCGGGCGCGTAGCGACGCTCCTCCAGGAGCATCGTCTCGATCGTGTCGGTCAAGGCGTGAGGTCGTACGGGTAGTCCGTGAGGACTTCGTGGCCGTCTTTCGTCACGAGCACGAGGTCTTCGAGGCGCAGGCCGCCGTAGCCCGACCGGTACAGCCCCGGCTCGACAGTGACGACGTCGCCGGGAATCAGCTCGTGTCCGATGCGCCCCAGCGACGGCAGCTCGTGCACCTCGAGCCCCACACCGTGACCCAGGCCGTGGAAGAAGCCGTCCTCCAGCACTTCGCCCGGCTCCTTGTGGAGCTGGGTCTTGTAGCCGGCCTCGTGGAAGATGTCGCAGACCTCCTCGTAGAGCTTGCGCCCGTTCACGCCGGGCTTCACGCCGGCAGTCGAGGTCTCGAGTGCGTCCTTGACGAGCCGGTACCACTCCTTGACCTCGTCCGAGGGCTCGCCGACGACGTACGTGCGGGTCATGTCGGCGTAACAGCCGGTGGCCTTGTCCTTGGGGAAGAGATCGAACACGATCGGCTCGTTCGCCGCGATCTCGCCCGAGCCCATGTCGTGCCCGACCGCCGTCTGCGGCCCGTGCGCGACGATCATCTCGCTGCCCTCGACCTCGTGATCCGCGAAGACGTCTTCGATCACGCGCTTCAGACGCTCGCAGGTCAGCGGCCGGCCGTCGACCTCGAGGCCGGCGCCGTTCGGCTGCGCGCGCCGCAGCAGCTCGCGCGACGCGTCGAGCGCCGCCTCGCACGCTTTCTGCGCGTTGCGAATCCCGCGTAGCTCGGTCTCGTTCTTCGAGCGGCGGCGGTTGTCGAAGAGGTCGCGCTCGACGACGAGCTCGATCCCGTTCGCACGTAGATGGTCTGCATGTCCGACCGGAAAGCTCTCCGGGACGGTGGCGCGCTCGATCCCGAGCTTGCGGCAGGCGCGAACAGCCAGCTCGAGCATGACTTCCCACCCCTGCAGGCCCTGAGTGAAGAGCTCGTCGGAACCGAGGTCCTCGAGAGGCACGATCTCCAGGTTGGGCGCGTCCGTTCGCACGCGCGGAATCTCGAGGGAGTGGAGGATCGCGATCCGGCGGTCACCCTTCTCGGCGTAGAGGAACGCGTCCGCGATGGGAACGGGCACCTCGTGGCGCAGTTCGGGCGATCGGATCGTGTCGCCGTAGATCAGCACGTCGGGCACTGCCGAATCCTAACCGGGGCGCTACGCCAACAGAGCCGAAGTGCCACTACATAGACTCCAAAGCGTGAACGACGCGCTGCAGCGTGCCCAGAACTTGATGGCTCAGTGGGACGACGAGCTGCGCAAGGAACTACCCGAGGGCGCCGACATCTTCGACGCTCACACGCATCTCGGCACCGACATCGACGGCATGGTGGGGATCTACGAGGATCTCGAGCGCGGGATGGACAAGTACGGGATCTCCCGCTGTTTCATGTTCTGCCTCGACGAGCCCGACCGCCACCCGGGCTTCCAGGCCGGGAACGACAGAACACTGGCCTTCGGCGAGCGCTCGAACGGGAGGATGATCCCCTTCGTCCGCCTGGATCTCGCGGAGGATCCGATCGGCGAGGCGACGCGGATGCTCGACCGCGGCGCCAAGGGAATCAAGCTCCATCCCCGGGCGCAGAAGTTCCTGCTGAACGACGAGCGCCTCTCCCCGATCTTCGAGCTCGCCGCCGACCGGAAGGTCCCGATCCTCATCCACGGCGGCCGCGGCCTGCCGCCGATCGCGGACGACCTCGGTCGCGTAGTCGATCGCAATCCGGACGCGCAACTCATCGTCGCGCACGCGGGAATCGCCGACCTGGCCGCGCTCGCGGATCGGCTCGGCGGCAAGGCGGGTGTCTTCTTCGACACGTCGGTCTGGAGCCCGCTCGACCTGCTTGGCCTCTACCGCCTCGTCGGGCCCGAACAGGTCCTCTATGCGTCGGATTACCCCTACGGGCAGCAGCCTGCTTCGCTGTTGATCTCGCTGCGCACCGCGCGGCTCGCGCAGCTGAACGACGAGCAGGTTCGCGGAGTGCTCGCCGGCAACGCCGATCGCATTGCGAACGGTGAGCCGCCGCTCGAGCCGTCCAAGCCCAAGGGCATCGAGACCTTCTCCCAGCCGATTTCGCTGGCGCGGATCCATCAGTACCTGTCGATGGCCACACCACTGCTCTGGACCCGACAGCAGGATCGGATCGGCGTGCTCGGTCTGGCGCTGAACGCCTGCGACGACCGCGCCAACGGGCACCGCGAAGAGCTCGATCAGATCCGAGAGCTCCTCACCGTCGCGCACGACATGTGGTTGACACTGCCGGAAGACGGGGACGAAAGGGACCGCATGGCACACACGCGAGCGACCTTCCGCCTCATCCATCTCGCCGACATCGTGGCGGTGACGACGCCTGCCTGAGCTGCGCGTCAACGGCGAGACCCATCCTTATGACGCCCCGGTCGGGCGATCGCTCGCGCAGGTGCTGCGCGAGGACCTCGGCTTCACCGGCACGAAGATCGCCTGCGGTGAAGGCCATTGCGGCGCCTGCACGGTTCAGCTCGACGGCGTCCCGACCCTGTCGTGCATCACGCTCGTCCACACGGTCGGCGAGCGTGAGGTGACGACGATCGAAGGCCTGCGCGACCATCCGCTCGTTCATGCATTCGTTCGCACCGACGCCGTGCAATGCGGCTTCTGCACGCCCGGCCAGGTCGTCTCGGCCGCCGCGCTCGTCGAGGCGAACCCGAGCCCATCCCAGGACGAGATCCGGCACGCGATGTCCGGAAACATCTGCCGCTGCGGGACCTATCCCAAGATCGAGGAGGCAATCAGAACGTGGCAAGACTGATCCGCACCGAGAAGGAAGTCGAAGGACGCTACGAGGAAGTCTGGATCGTGGTCGACGAGGACGCGCTCGACCAATGGCCGGCGGGACCTCTCACGACGGTAGGACAGAGCGTGCCCCGCGTCGACGGCCTGATGCGCGTCCGCGGCGAGGCGCCGTACACGGCCGACCTGCAGCTTCCCGCGATGCTGCACACCGCGGTGCTTCGTAGTCCCTACGCACGCGCGCGAGTGACGTCGATCGACCTCGAGGCGGCGCGCAGCGCGCCCGGCGTCCGCGCCGCGATCGGTCCGGCCGACCTCGACCAGCTCACCGACGAGCCCGGCTATGTGGGCCATGCGGTAGCGGCGGTCGCAGCCGACACCTTCGGCCAGGCGCAAGCTGCGGTCGAGCGGATCGCGGTCCAGTGGGAGGTGCTCGAGCCGCTGCTCGACCCGGACGAGGCGGTGCGGCAGGAGTCGTTCGTCTCCGACGTGGCGAACTACGAGCGCGGCAACTTCGAGCGCGGGCTCGCCGAGGCAGACGTGGTCGTCGAAGCCGAGTACCGCACGCAGGTCGTCCTCCACAACTCGATGGAGACGCATCAGGCCGTCTGTCACTGGGAGGACGACGGGATCACCATCTACATCTCGACGCAGTACATCTGGGGCATTCGCGCCTCGATGGCCGACCAACTCGGCCTGCCCCCCGACAAGGTGCGCGTCATCTGTCACGCGATGGGCGGCGGCTTCGGTGCGAAGAACAGTCCCGGCGACTACACGGCGATTGCGGCCGAGCTCGCGAAGCGGACTGCCCGGCCCGTCAAGTGCGCGCTCACGCGGCGTGAGGAGAATCTCGCCGGCGGCAACCGCAACGCCACGATCCAGAGGCTTGCAGCCGGTGCGACCGCGGATGGAACGCTCGTTGCACTCGGCGGCGACTTCATCAACGCCATCGGCTTCTCGGGGTGGTCGGCCACGACCGAAGGGCCGATGAAGATGCTCTACGCGTGCGAGAACGTGCGCACGACGCAGTACCCGGTCAAGCTCAACCTCCCGCCGATGGCTGCGTTCCGAGCTCCCGGCTTCGTCGAGGGAACATTCGCACTCGAGTGCCTCCTCGACGAGCTCGCGGCGAAGCTCGGCATCGACCCGCTCGAATTGCGGCGTCGCAACTACGCAGACTCGGACCGCACCGACGACCGTCCTTTCTCGTCGAAGAACCTCGCCGAGTGTTATCGCCGCGCGGAGCCCCACTGGGCGAAGCGCGACGAGGTTCGCGCGCGCAGCCAGGGTCCCTGGAAGCACGGGATCGGTCTCGCGTCGCAGATCTGGTACGGCGGCGGCGGGCCGCCCTCGTACGCGTGGATCCGCATCGGCTCGGACGGCCACGCACAGGTCGTGACGGCGATGCAGGACATCGGCACGGGCACGCGCACGGCGATGGCCCAGATCGCGGCGGAGGAGCTCGGGGTCCCCCTCGACCACGTGCAGGTCTCTCTCGGCGACTCGGCCCGCGGACCGTTCGCGTCGATCTCCGCCGGTTCGTCGACTGTGCCGTCGATGGGACCCGCGGTGCGCTCGGCCGCCGGTGACGCCAAGCGCCAGATCATCGAGATCGCGGCCCAGCGCTTCCACCTCGAGGAGCGGGTGCTCGACATTCGTGACGGCCAGATCGTCTCGGCCGACGGCGGCTCCTGGCCCCTCACCGAGGTGACGGGCCTGCTCGAGAGCGGCCAGATCCTCGGCAAGGGAGCGCGCGGCCCGAATCCGGCCGGCATGCAGGTCCTGACCTTCGGCGTCCAGGTCGCGGAGATCGCGGTCGACGTCGAGACCGGAGAGATCCGGGTCGACAAGATCGTCGCGATCCACGACGTGGGCCGCGTGATCAACGCGCTCGGCGCGGAGAGCCAGGTCGAGGGCGGGATCATCCAGGGCATCGGGCACACGCTGTCGGAGGAGCGGATCGTCGATCCGGCGACTGGCTCGATCCTCACCCGTACGCTCGACGCCTACCGGATGCCGACGATCGCCGACGTCCCGGAGATCGTCACGGACCTCGTCGACGTCCCGGATCCACACCTCACCAACCTCGGCGCGAAGGGTCTCGGCGAGCCGCCGATCATTCCCGTCGCCGCTGCGATTGCGAATGCGATTCGGGACGCGACCGGAGCGGAGATTCGCTCCCTGCCGATCACCCGCGAAGAGATGTTGCGCGCGCTGCACGAGGCAGACGCACGGGAGAAGGAGCGCAGTGGAGCTCCTGCGGCCGTCTAGCACCGAGGAAGCCACCCGCGAGCTCGGCAACGGCTCGCGCGCACTCGCAGGCGGGACGGAGCTCGTCCCGCTGTTGCGAGACGGCCTCGTTCGCGCCGACACCCTCGTGCACATCAGCGAAGTCGTCCCCCGCGGCATCAAAGGAAGCCGCATCGGCGCGGGCACGACACTGGCGGAGCTCGAGGTCGCTCCGCAGATCCCGCAGGCGCTGCGCGAGGCCTGCAGCCAGGCGGCTTCGCCGCAGCTGCGCGCGATGGGCACGATCGGCGGCAATCTCCTGCAGGCGACCCGCTGCTGGTACTGGCGGCTGGACTTCGACTGCTGGCTGCACGGTGGTGAGTCGTGCTTGGCGAAGGACGGCGCGCACCGCGAGCACGCGATCTTCGGCAACGACCAGTGCGCGTCCGCTCACCCTTCGGACCTTGCGGCAGCCCTACTCGCGCTCAATGCCACCCTTCATACGACGCGGCGCGACCTTCCGATCGCGGAGCTCTACCGACTGCCCACCGACGAGGACCGCAATGTCACGACGCTCGCACCCGACGAGTTGATCCTCGAGCTCGAGGTTCCGGCGCCCGATGCTTCGATCTACCTGAAGGCGATGGACCGCAGGAAGTGGGCGTTTCCGATCGTCGGTGTCGCCGCGGCGCGCTTCGACGGCGAAGTCCGCATCGCCCTCGCCGGAGTAGCTCCAATTCCCTGGGCACTCGACTCGCCCACTGCTCTCGACGCAGCGACGCCTCTACCAGGCACGGCCTACAAGGCCGAGATCGCCCGCACACTCGTTCGTCGCGCGCACGACGCCGTATTACCGCCGGAAAGTCCGGCTCGCGCTTCGCGCGAGCCATGATGACTTTCCGGCGCGACCCTTCTCTGGGCGCTGGGTGGCCACGTCGGGCAAAGCCCGCCGTGGCGTTGACGGTTGCGTTCGCGGTTTGCACGCTCGTGGGCTGCGGTGGCGGAAAACCCAAGGCGGCCAACCCATGCCCGATCAAGGGCAACCAGGTGACGTTCCCGCTGCTCGACAAGAAGAAGGCACACACAGTCGATGTGCTGACGAACTTCGGTCAGTTCAACATTCGCCTCGACGTCGGCGACTCGCCGTGCACGACCTCGTCGTTCGCCGCGCTGGTGCGGAAACACTTCTTCGACCGCACAGTCTTCCACCGGATCGTGCCCGGCTTCGTCATCCAGGGAGGCGATCCGACGGCAACGGGCAGAGGTGGTCCGGGCTACAGCGTCCGTGACGTTCCGCCACGCAACTCGCTCTACACGGAGGGTGTCGTCGCAATGGCCAAAAGCGCCGACGAACCGCCCGGAACCGCCGGCAGCCAGTTCTTCGTGGTCACGAGCTCGAACGCCGGCCTTCCGCCTGAGTACGCGATCCTCGGCGTCGTCACCAAGGGATTGAGCACGGTCAGGAGGATCGGCCGCCTCGGCAACCCGGAGAACGAGAAGCCGACGCGGCGGGTCGTCGTGCTGCGCATGCTCGTCACGCCGTAGCCTGACCACATGATCTCCGCAGTGGTGCTCGCTGCAGGGGCAGCGACACGCTTTGGCTCACCGAAGCAAGCGGTGCTCCTCGAGCCCATCCTGGAGCGTGTACGCGCGAGCGCTGCAATCGACGATGTCGTCGTCGTGCTCGGCGCGCACGACGTCATGGCGAGTGAACGCGTCGTGCACTGTCCGGACTGGGAGCGCGGGCCTGGTGCTTCGCTTCGGTGCGGTCTCGCGGCGCTCGGTGACGACGTCGGCGCGGCAGTCGTCGTCCTCGGCGACGGCCCCAGGCTCGATTCGCGCGCGATCGATCGCGTCGTGTCCGTCTGGCGGGAGAAAGGAGCCGACCGTGTCGCGGCCACCTACGGCGGCGTCCGTCTCCACCCGCTCCTGCTGGCGCGCACCGTCTGGAATGAGGTGCCAGACGCCGGTCTACGGGCCCTGCCGGCCCAACTCGTGGTCTGCGACGACCTCGACCCTCCAGGAGACGTCGATTATGCCGATGATCTCAATCGGTGAAGGAAGGATGGCCGCCCCGGAGACCAGAATGAGGATGAGCATGGAGCTCGTCCAACCCCTCGAGCCGAACGGCGAGGAGTCACCGCTGGCCCGCGCACGCCTGCACCGCCAGCTGACCATCGAGGAGACGGCCAGGCGCGCCGGCATCACGGCCGAGGAAGTGCGCTGGCTCGAGGAAGGACGGGTGTATCGCTTCCCGAAGCCGGACGACGCGCTGATGGCAACCGCTCTGTACGCAACGGCGCTCGGGCTCGACAACCGCGAAACGCGCGAACTGGCCGGTCTGCCCGTCCCACCGCAGCCGATCACGCGAAGCCCGCTGCCCCGGCTGCTCGTCGTCGGAGGGGTCGTGATCGCTCTTGCCGTCTTCGCGGCGTTGCTTCTGATCCCACGCTCAGGGGACAAACCGACGCAAGGCGGTCCCAGCGCCATTCTGCCGCCGCCGTGGCGCATCCCGGTCAACGTCCTGAACGGCAGCGGTGACATCAACTACACGCGTCAGGTCGCAAGCCGTATCGGTGCGTTCGGCTACAGCATCAAGAAGGTCGCCCGCGCCGACAACTTCACGTATCCGCAGACGGCGGTCTTCTTCCCACCGAAGTGCGAGGGCGTCGCTTTCCGCCTCGCCAAACAACTCGGCGTTGCGACGAAGCCACTCCCCGGTGGGGCCGGGCCCTGCCAGCTGTATGTGATCGTCGGTCCTGCGCGCGGTCCGGGCGAATAGCGCCTACTGCAGCGGGGTACGCAGTCCGGCGAGCTTGGTCTTGAGCTCGACCGGCATCGGTTCGCGCTCCACCGCTTGACGCACGAACTGACGCAGTCTTTCCTCGAACTTGTACCGCTTGCGGCAGTACGAGCACCCGTCGAGATGCGATTCAGCCTCCGCGCGTTCTGCATCCGTGATCACGCGGTCCATGTACGGCTGCATCATCTCCTCGCAGTGCGCGCAGGGATCGTACGCCGTCATGCCTCCTCGCCTCCCACCGCAGACTCGGCCATCGCCTGCTTCAGGATACGCCGCCCGCGGTGCAGTCGCGACATCACGGTCCCGATCGGAATGTCGAGGATCTGCGCGGCGTCCGCGTACGTGAAGTCGCCGACGTCGACCAGGACGACCACGTCGCGGAAGTCATGGGGTACTTCGGAGAGCGCCGCGACGACGTCGTTCTGCGAGAGACGCTCCACCACCCGATCTTCGTCGCTAGCTCCGTCACCGGATGCCTCGAGCTTGTTGTAGAGGAAGTAGTCCCCTTCCTCGAGCGGCTGCGTGTCAGGTGTGCGCTGCTGCTTGCGGCCCCGGTCGATGTTGAGGTTCGTCAGGATCCGCAGCAGCCAGGCGCGCAGGTTCGTGCCGGGAGTGAACGAGCGCCAGCTGCGAAACGCGCGTGCATAGGTCTCCTGCATCAGATCCTCGGCTTCCTCACGAGAACCGACGAGATGGCGGGCGACCCGATAGACCTGATCCGACAGTGCAAGCGCGTCCTCCTCGAAGCGCACGCGGTCGCGCGCTTCAGTTGCGATCTGCCTTGCGTCGGGCTCCCGTGTGGTCTCGCTCATCCCGGGCCACCCTACCAAGGTGTTCATGGCGTAAACGCTTGCCTGTCCAACCGCATTCCGCGTCGTGGAACTGAGGTCTGATTCAGGCCATTTCGCGGAAGCCGCCGCGGGCCATCGCGTCGAGCAGCTGCTCGCGTTGCGTGCGCTCGTCGTCCCAGGCGAGTGTGACCTGTCCCATCAGGTTGGCGTTGGCCTCTTCGAGGCCTTCATGCCCTTCCAGCATCTTCGCGAGCCGCATGACGCAGCGCTCACAGCGGATGCCGCTGACCTGGATCGTCTCGGTTACGACGGCCACGGCCCTACGCTACCGACCGCTCGACGAGATCCGCGCAGACAGCAGTCAGGCCTTCGGCGCGACCGATCTGCAGCTGGCGGTCGGCCTCACATGCGTCGGGATCGAGACCGTGCAGCGGAACCGGCAGCTCGCGCGCGAGCGCCGCGACTGTAAGCGCTTCGTCGCGATCGGGATGGATGAGCTGGCCGTGCGGCCCGAAGCGCGAAGCGGCCCAACGGTTCTGCTCGTAGACGCCACGCTCGCCGGGGTCGAAGGGCCGCGGTGGTGACTCGATCGCCCAGGCGCAGAGTGCGTGCACCAGCGCGACGAGAGAACCGGTGCACTCGATCGACGTCGCCTGGTCGGGTGACCGAACCTCGAGCGTTCCGAAGCGCGGATGCGGGCGCACGTCCCACCAGAAGCTCGTGTAGTCGGCCGCCAGACCCGTCGCCGCCATCCGCTCGATGAAACGCTCCCACTCCCCGTAATCGCGGAAGGCCGGCGGTGCGCCGTTGCGCGGCAGGAGGCCCAGCACTTCCGCGCGGATCGAGAGCATCCCGGTCTCGCGCCCCTCGAAGTACGGAGAATTCGCGGACAGAGCAAGCACGAGCGGCAACCAAGGCAGGATCGTCTCCATGACGCGGAAACAGGTCTCTGCGTCGGGCATCCCGATGTGGACATGTAAGCCGCTGACGCCCTGACGACGCGCCGAAGGGCCCGCGTACTTGACGAAGTCGCGGTAACGCTCGACCGGCGCAATCTCCTGCTCGGACGGATTGCTTGTCGGATACGAGCCCGCGGCCGCAACGACGAGCCCGTTCTGCTCGGCGATCTCACGCGCTGCTCGTCGGAGCTCGGACAGGCGCTCCAGCGCCTGCTCCGCCGTGTCGCTCACGTCAGTCGTCAACTCGACGACGGACGCGTGCAGCTCGGTCTTCATCGTGCCGGGAAGGCTGCGCTCCTCCGCGCCGGAGACAAGCGTCTGGACCGCGGGCACGAGCTGAAGCGTCTCGGCGTCGACGATCCAGAGCTCCTCCTCGACGCCGACCGTCAACGAACGGCCGAACTGCTGCTCGATCACCTCGCTCTGACGCCGTGGACGGGGCCGCCGGCCGCTTCCCACGCGTAGTACGACGCGCTGGGCCCGTAGGAGCGGTCGTACGCCTGGATGCGCGGATTGCGTCCGACCTCCTTCGCGCGCTGCGCATGGTGAAGCAGATTCGGGTCGTCGGGCCGCTCCCACACGAGAATCAGGTGTGCGGCGGTCATGAAACCGGCCACGAACGTGCAGCCTGACGCCGGGCAGGGAAACGGATTCGTGCGCACGCAGAACCAGCCGCGGCGGTCGCCGCCTTCGTCGTCTTTCCAGAGCTCTTCCTCCCAGATGAGCTCCGCGTCAGCGAGCATCCCCTGGCCCGGCTCGATCCGCCCCTCCTCCACCGCGAACAGGCTACCCGTCGGGCGCCAGGCTTCCGCTTCGGGCACTCTAGGACCGGGGTCCGGGCAGCCTGTCCCGCAGCCGCAGTCGGGCCAGGTGCAGGGCGCGCCTCGTTGCGCGCCCACCCGGCCCCCTTCTACTGCCCCTTCCAGTCGCGGAACGCGCGGAGCAACGTCTCCTCCGCTTTCGGCGTCACGTCGTCCACGCTCAGCGTCCCGGTCAGCTCGATGGTGCGGCGCATTTGCTCGACGTACATCGTGCAGCCGTCGCACGCGGAGAGGTGCGAGTCGAAGCGCTTCCGCTCGCCCGACGACAGATCGCCCTCGAGGTAGGCCGTCACGAGCTCGACGAGCTCACGGCAGTTCAGATGGGCGAGACCGATGCTCATTGCTCCTCCGACAGGTACTGCTCGAGCGCGTTCCTCACCTTTGTCCGAGCGCGGTGAAGCAACACGCGTTGATTGGTCTCGGAAAGCTCGAGAGCGTTACGGACCTCGTCTGCCGTCCACCCCTCGACATCGCGCAACGTGATGACGGTCCGTTGTGTTTGGGGGAGCCGCTCGATCGCGTGTTCGATCACCGAGAGCGTCTCACCGGCGAGGAGCTTGTCCTCGGGCCACGCTCGTGGCAGGACGGCCCAGTGACCCGTGCCGGTAAAGCGCGAGCGTTCGACTGCCGGCTCGTAGCCGCCGTCCTCAGTGTCGAGCGCCGAGAACGGAACCGATCGCCGCTCGCGCTCGCCGCGTGTCTTCGCGGTGTTGGTGAGGATGCGGAAGATCCACGTCTTCAATGAGGATCGACCTTCGAAGCGGTCGATTCCGTTCAGAACCGCCAGCCACGTCTCCTGGACGACATCCTCCGCCACCGCGGCGGTCGGCACGAACATTCGCGCGACGCGCAGGAGCGACGGATTCAGTTCTCGGATCAACTCCATGAATGCGTTCTCGTCGCGCGCTCGGAGGCGTTCGACGAGCTTCGCGTCCTGCGGCGAGAGGAGCTGCTCCATCGACCGACTGTATCGCCAGTCGTCGCGCCGTCTAAGGGGCGAGCTCGAGCGTGCGCAGGCCGCGCAAGTCGATCCAGATGCGCTCGCCGTCTTTGACGAGCTTCATGACGACGGCATCGCAATGCGGGCAGCGCAGAACTGTTCCGGCCGCCACGTAGACATGGACCGCGCCGACCGGTTCAACCGCACCACAGCCGTCGCAGGTTCCAACCGCCGTCGTCGCCTCGGCCGCAAACACCTCGCGGAGAAGCCCCGCCACTGCATTCCCGTCGAGCCTCAGTGCTTCCATCTTCATCCTCCTGTCGGGCCGAAACGCTCGGTCTTGATCCGCGAGGGCTCGTGCCCGAGCTCCACGAGCGCCTCCGCCACTGCTTCGACGAATGGAGTCGGGCCGCACACGAACGTCAGCGCGAGCTCGTCGGGGGCGACCTCCGCGAGGAGCTCGCGGTCGACACGGCGGTCGTAGCCCTTCCAACCCGGCGGTTGCCGGCGCGTGAGCGTGTAAACGAGCTCGAACCCGTCACCACGTTGCCCTGCTCGCTCGAGCTCGTCGCGATAGATGACCTCGTCCCAGGATTTCTCCGAGTAGAGCAGTCTCGTCGGAACCTCATCTCCATCGGCCGCCCGTTGGCGGACCATCGCCATCAGCGGGACGACGCCGGACCCGCCGCCGACGAGCAACACCGCACCACCCGGATTCGGATCCCAGACGAAATAGCCGCCGATCGGCCCCCGCAGCTCGAACCGGTCTCCCATCTGCGCCTCCTCGGTCAGATACGGCGAGACCTCGCCGTCGTCGATCAGCTCGACCGTCAGCTCCACCCGAGAGCCGCCGGCCGAAGAGGCGATCGAATAGCTCCGCTGCGCCTGATAGCCGTCGTCGGCGGTCAGACGGACGTCGACATGCTGGCCGGCCCGGTGACCGGTCCAGCCTGAAACGTCCAGGCCGAGGGTCTTGACCCGATCGGTCTCGGGCCGCACATCCGCAACCTCGGCCACGAGCCAGTTCAGTCGCCCCAGTACCGCTGTTCCTTCCAAGGGTCTCCGTAAATGTGGTAGCCGTTCGACTCCCAGAAGCCGGGCTCGTCGGTCGCGGTGAGGCGGAGCCCGCGCACCCACTTGGCGCTCTTCCAGAAGTAGAGATGCGGCACGAGGAGTCGCGCCGGCCCGCCGTGTTCCGGCTCGAGTGGCTCACCTCCGTACGCGAATGCGATCCACGCCTGGCCGTCGGTGACGTCGGCCAAGGGCAGATTTGTCGTGTAGCCGCCGTCGCAGAAAGCCGTCACGTACTCCGCGGACGTCTCGACCCCCTCGAACAGCGCATCGACCGGAACGCCCTCCCAGACCATGTCGAGCTTCGTCCACTTCGTGACGCAGCTGATGTCGACCGTGATCGTCTCGCTTGGCAACGCACGCAACTCGTCCCAGTTCCAGCGGTGCACCTCGTCGACCTCGCCGACGATCGTGAAGTCCCACTCGTCCAACGGCGTGTGCGGCGTCGGGCCGGCCGAGAGCACCGGGAAGTCGTCCGTGACGTACTGGCCGGGCGGAACGCGGTCGCGCGGCGCGTCATCGCGCCTTCGCCCTCTGAACCCTCGCGAGATGATCGGCATGGCTCCTCCCTCCGGATCGAATCATCGGCGCGCATGCGGTGCGCCGGCGGGCTCCATCATGCTCTTGTAACAGACCGCCGACTCCCGCGACAGTTACGCCAGCGACGAAGGAGACCTGATGAATGCCGAGCGCTACGACCTGATCGTGCTGGGCTCCGGCTCAGCGGCACGAGACGGTGCTGGAAAGGCGGTGCGTGAGCACGGCGCACGCGTCGCGTTGATCGAGCATCGGCTGTGGGGCGGTTCCTGCCCCAACGTGGCCTGCCGCCCCACGAAGGCCTACGTCGTCGCGGCGGAGCTGATGCACGACGTGCGCCGGCACGCGGCGGAGCGCGGCATCGCCCTCCCCGAACCGACGATCGAACTCGGTCAGACACGGAAGTGGAAGGACTCGCTTCGCCGCGACCAGCAGAGCTGGCCTCAGGTCTTGAAGGAAGCCGGTTACCGCGTGGTGCCCGGAACGGCGGCGTTCGTGGATGCACAGAGCGTCAGCGTCGGCGACCAGCGGCTGAGCGGCGACAGGATCCTCATCGCCACAGGCAGCCGCACAGCGGTTCCGCCGATTCCGGGCATCGAGGACATCGAGTGGCTGGACCACATCAGCGCGCTCGAGCTCGAAGAGGTGCCGGAGTCGCTGCTCGTCGTCGGCGCAGGTCCCGTCGGCCTCGAATTCGCACAGATCTTCGCGCGGTTCGGCTCGCGCGTGACGGTCGTGAACAGCGGTCCGCAGATCGCCGCACGAGCAGACGCGGAAGCAGCAGGCGAACTGCAGGCCGCGCTCGAGGAAGAAGGAATCGAGATCGTGCTCAACAGCGGCGTCGACTCCTTTGCGCGCGGGAGCGACGGCATCGCTGCGTCAGTCGGCGGGCAGACGCTCGTGGTCTCGCACGTCCTGCTCGCCTCGGGCCGCCTGCCGAACGTCGAGGAGCTCGAGCTCGACCGCGTCGGCCTGACAGTCGGCCGCGGCGGCATCCCGGTCGACGACCGTCAGCGCACTAACGTCGACGGTGTCTGGGCGGCAGGCGACGTCGCGGCCGGCCCGATGCTCACCCCGATCGCGCAGTACCAGGCCCGCATCGCCGTCGAGGACATGTTCGGCGACGGCTCCCGGCGTGTTGACTACTCGGCGCTCCCAACAGCGATCTTCACGGATCCCGAGCTGGGCGATGTCGGGCTGACGGAGGCCGAGGCCCTCGAGCAGGGCCACGATGTCGGTGTCGTCAAGCATCCGCTGGCGTCGGTCACCCGCGCGCAGTACACGCATACGAAACACGGCCTCTACAAGATCGTCTTCGACCAGAAGACGCGACGAGTGCTCGGCGTGCACGTGGTCTCGCGCGCGGCGAGCGACATCGTCGGGAGCATCACCCCTGCTCTGAAGCTCGGCTTGACCGTGGACGACCTCGCGTTCATGCACCACGTCTATCCGAGCTACAGCGAGGGTCTCAAGGCTGCTGCTGAGAAAGCGCTCGTCTCACACACGAACGTCCCGAAGAGCTGAATGTACGGCCGAGCCAGGCTAAACCCAGGCACGGCAGAAGGATGAGAGCGAGGGGCCCTGGCAGGCGTGCGGGCCCCTCGCTCTGTGCCTCCGCGCGCCGTGCTGGCCTACGGCTCCGGCGGAAGCAGGCCCCCAGGGGTTCGGGGCCAGTCTGGGCGCGTCATGGTTGCCGCCCGAGTTTTATGTCGAGGTGAGTCCGGCTGTTGCCGCGGACGACCACGAGGTCGATCTTGTCCCCCGGCTTCTTCGCTGCGATCAAGTCGACGAGGCGCTCGACGGACGGCACCGCCTGTCCGTCGACACTGACGATCACGTCGCCGCCCGCGGGCCAGCTCTCCCCTTCGACCGTCACCTGGCTCGTCGAGGGCTTCACGCCCGCCTTCGCAGCTCCGGTTCCGGGTCGGACGGACGCGACGAGCACGCCGCTCGTGACCGGCAGGTGAAACAGCCGCGCGATGTTCGGCTGGAGCGTCTTGCCCTCGATCCCGAGGAACGGATGCTCCACCTTGCCGTGCTTGATCAGCTCGGCGGCAACGTCCTTGACGGTGTTGATCGGGATCGCGAAGCCGATGCCGACGTTGCCCTGGCTCTGGCCTCCGGTCTCGATCTGCGCATTGATGCCGATCACCTGTCCCTGCGCGTTCAGCAGCGGGCCGCCAGAGTTGCCGTGGTTGAGCGCAGCATCGGTCTGGATGACATGTGAGATCGAGAGCTGATTCGGCGCCTCGATCCGGCGCTGCACGGCGCTCACGATCCCTGCGGTGACGGAGCGGTCGAGACCGAAGGGATTGCCGATCGCGATCACCTGGTCCCCGACGCGCACCGACTCCGAGTTGCCGAGCGGCAGCGACTTGAGCGCGCGCGACTTGACGTGAACCTGCAGCACGGCGCTGTCGGTCGACGGATCGACTCCGATCAGCTTCGCCTTGAAGTGCTCGTTGTTCGAGAAGCTCACCTGAATCGCGTTCGCGCCGCGAACCACGTGGTAGTTCGTGACGATGTGGCCGGCCTTGTCGATGACGAAGCCGGACCCGAGCGCACGCTGCGTCTGAGTCGTGCCGAACGGGTTCCCGAAGAAGTCGGAAGGCTGCTGGACGCGCGTCGTCGTTTCGATGTGCACCACCGCCGGCGCCGACGCGCGGTAGATCTCATTGATCGACATCCCTTTGCCGGGTTGGAAGAGCACCGGAGCCGCCGAGCTCGGGACTGCCTCCTCGCGGATCACAGTCGTGTGCTCACCGAGCTTGCCCAACGCGGCCGCGCCGCCGAGCGCAACGCCGCCGCCCAGCAGAGCAGCGACGAAGAGCCCCGCGGCGCGGCCCCGGAGGTGGAGGGTGCGATGCACCATTCGTTTGTACCGGCGGCGCGCTTAAGGCCACGTTGTGCTCCGTTAAGCACGGATTAAGCGCTGTTAGCGGCATTTGGGACGGTTCGAGCGGCCTTTACACGGCTCTAAAGAGCGGTTTCCTAGGGTAGGAAGCTCGAAAACGCCCAGACAACAACTGTGAGGGGGAATCGATGCGTGTGCTCAAGAGGTTCAGGCCGTCGCCCGCGATGGTCGTTGCCTCGCTGGCGCTGATGATTGCGCTCGGCGGGACGGGATACGCGGCAAGTCAGGCGCTGCCGCGCAACAGTGTCACGTCGATCCAGGTGAAGGACCGCTCTCTGCTGGCCAGGGACTTCAAGTCAGGCCAGCTCCCACGCGGTCCCGCCGGGCCTGCGGGACCGGCAGGACCTGCGGGACCGGCCGGACCGGCAGGGCCTGCAGGTGGCGCTGGCAGCGCCGGGGTCAAGTGGGCGCTGGTCAGGGCTGACGGCGGCATCGCCGCACAGTCCGGAGGCATCACGCTCGCAGCAAAGCCCAGCGCAGGGACTTACATCCTCAGTATCGGCAGCGCCGTGACCGGCAAGCCGATTCTCGCTTCCCCTGCGTACGCGGCCGACGCGTCGGACCAGCGAGGTGCGACCTCTGCCGGTCCGTGCGGCGGGGGCGCCGAGGGCAGGACCTGCCCGAGTTCGGACAACACCAGCAGCATCATGATTCAGGCGCGTGGCAGCGACGGGAATCCCGCGGATCACGCGTTCTACGTCGCGATCTTCGGCTAGCGAACGGCGTTTTGTGGCCGCGGCTCGATCGAGAGCCGCGGCCGCACCTTCCGCCACAATGCAGACATGCGTGTTTCGGCCAAGGCGGACTACGCGTTACGGGCGATGATCGAGCTCGCCGTCCTCGACACTGACCGTCCGGTCAAGGGCGAGCGCATCGCACAGGCGCAGGAGATCCCGCTCAAGTTCCTGGAGAACATCCTCGGCGATCTCCGGCACGCCGGCCTCGTCCGCAGCCAGCGCGGTGTGGACGGCGGCTACTGGCTCGGTCGCGCAGCTGACGAGATCACCATTGCCGAGGTGATTCGCAGTGTCGAGGGACCGATTGCCAACGTGCGCGGTGTCGGTCCGGAGCAGGTCGAGTACGCAGGTTCGGCGGAACGTCTACGCGACGTCTGGATCGCAGTCCGCGCAAACCTGCGCGCCGTGCTGGAGCAGGTCACGATCGCGGACCTGGCCAACGGCGACCTGCCTCTGTCGGTAGAGGAGCTGACGTCGAACCCCGACGCCTGGCTGCCCCACTAGTAGGCGTCAAGCCGCGCCACGCGCCACCCAGGCCTTCGCCGAAACTACGAACGGTGGCTCCGGCAGCCTCTCCCTGCAGAGCTCGCGCAATGCCGTGCGGCGATCGGGCTCGAGGCCGGCGACGTGCGCACCAGACGGGGCGACGCCGAGCGTGAACGGCTCCCACCAGTCCTCGAACGTGGCGTGCTCGATGTCCACTGCAACGGCGCTGTCGACGATGTCGCCGATTCCAGCCGCGCGAAAGAGGTCGGCCAGATGGCCGGCCCTGCTGCCGGGGCAGACAGACCCAGTCTCGGCCTCAGGATCGAGCGCTTGGGCAGCATCCCAGAACGGACCGATCGGGCCGCCGTCGGTGAAGTCCCACACGCATGCGGCGACGACGCCGCCGTCCCGCGTCACCCTCGCCATCTCGCGGAGGCCTGCGACCGGATCGTCCATGACGTTGACCACGAGCTGGGCCAGCGTCGCATCGAAGCAGCCTCCTTCGAACGGCAGATCCTCAGCCGGCGCGCGGATGACCTGAACTCCGGGATGGCGGTCGCGTAGGGCAGCGACGAATTCCTCGGACGGGTCGACCGCCGTGACCCGTCCCGGCCTGGCCCTCCGGGCGAGCTCCGCGGTCAACGCACCGGGGCCGCATCCGACGTCGAGGACCCGGCCGTCGAGCGGGACTCCGGCGAAATCGGCGAACGGCACCGCCAGCGGCCTCGAGTAGCGGCCCATGAACCGGTCATAGGCATCGGCATCGCTCAAGCTCACTTCTTCTCCTTCGGCGGCAACGCGCGGGCGAAAGCGACGCTCTGCATAACCCAGGGCTTGAGCGCTCGCTTCGTGGAGACCGACTCGGCATCAACCCGAAGCCAGCCCTTCATCTCGCGTCCGCGCATCTCAAACGGTCGCGCACCGGGCTTGGCGAGGAGAGCCTCGGTCTCCTCCTTGGAGCAGTGGATCATCAGGCCACCCTCGCCGCTGACCCCCAACGCCATGTGGCCGTCGATCATGAAGCCGATGCCGCCGAACATCTTCTGCTCGGTGTAGCCGTCCTCGGAGGCGATCAGCTCGCGGATCCGGTCGGCGAGATCCTCGTCGTAAGCCATCGTGACAATCATGGTGCATCGGGCCTTGACGCCGATAATCGGGCTTCGCCTGCTCGCCCTCGCCGCCGGCTTCGGCATAACGCCGAGATCGGTCAACCTGGCCTGTGTTTCAGCGCCTACGGCCACAAATTAGGAATCAACCATCTAGTCGGGGAAGACCGTCTGCCGCGTCGGGCGGACGTACACGATCTGCCCCTGCTGAAGCTCTAGTCCTTCGACCTGCTCGCGCGTCAGTTGCGCCGACAGCGTCTCGCCGTCGTCGCGCACCAGCTCGACGCGGACCTCGAAACCGAGATGAACGAGGCGCTGCACCATCGCCTCCTGCGTCGACCCGTTCGGCTCGAGCAAGAGCTCGACGTCATGCGGCCGGATGAACGTGTCACCGAGGCGGTTGACCGCGCCGACGAAGGACATCACGAATTCGTTCGCGGGATGGTCGTAAAGCTCGCGCGGCGGCGCGGTCTGCTCGATCAGGCCGGCGTTCATCACCACGACACGGTCGGCGACGTCCATCGCCTCCTCCTGATCGTGAGTGACGATCACGGTCGTGGTGTGCGTCTCGTCGTGCAGGCGGCGCAGCCAGATCCGCAGCTCCTTCCGCACGCGCGCATCGAGTGCGCCGAACGGCTCGTCCAGCAACAGGACCTTTGGATCGACGGCAAGCGCGCGGGCGAGTCCCATGCGCTGCCGCTGCCCGCCGGAGAGCTGTGCGGGATAGCGCTTCGCGAGACCGCCGAGCTGGACGAGGTCGAGCAGCTCCGTGACGCGCTGCTTGATCTCGCTCCGCGGACGCCTGCGGATCGTCAGCCCGAAGGCGACGTTGTCCCACACCGTCATGTGCTTGAAGGCGGCATAGTGCTGAAACACGAACCCGACGCCCCGCGACTGCGTGGGCGTGCTCGTAACGTCCTCACCGTCGAGGAGGACCTGGCCGGCATCCGGCTTCTCGAGCCCAGCGATCACTCGGAGGAGCGTGGACTTGCCGCTTCCGCTCGGGCCGAGCAGCGCGGTGAGAGAGCCTGTCGGAACATCGACGGACACACCGTCGAGGGCCGTGAAGGCGCCGAAGCGCTTGACGATTCCGCGGGCCTCGATCATTGCGTTCCCTCTTTGGGCTTCAGCCGGGTCATCAGGAGCAGCGTCGCCATGGCGAGCAGCGCCAGGAGCACCGCCGCAGCATAGGCGCCGATGAGGTCGAACGACTGGTACCGATCCTGGACGAAGAGGGTGAGTGACTCCGTCTCCCCGGCGAGCCTGCCGGAGACGACGCTCACCGCTCCGAACTCGCCGAGTGCGCGTGCCGTGGTCAAGACGATCCCGTACGCAGTCGCGTAGCGGATCGCCGGCCAGGTCACCCGGACGAAGGTCTGCACACCCGACGCGCCCAGCGTCGCCGCCGCCTGTTCCTGCTCCGTTCCGATCTCGCGCAGCACCGGGACGACCTCGCGCACGACGAACGGCAACGAGACGAAGATCGTGGCCAACACCATGCCGGGCAGAGCGAAGACGACTCCGTGCCCGGCGAGCCAGCCACCCCGGCCGTAGAGCAGCAACAGCGCCAGACCGACGACCACAGGCGACAGCGCAAGCGGGAGGTCTACGACAGCGTTGACGACGCCCGCGCCCGGATAGCGATGACGAACGATCGCGAGTGCGCACAGCACACCAAAGACGGTGTTCGCGGGCACTGCGATCGCGGTGAGGATCAGCGTCACCTTGAGCGCGTGCAGTGCGTCCGGGGTCGTCACCGCATCCCAGGCCGGTCCGACGCCGTGCTCGAAAGCTTTCCAGAACACGTAACCGACCGGCGCGACGAGCAGCACCGCGAGATAACCGAGCGAAAAGAGCCGGAGGGCGTACTTACCGATCATGCTTCGTCACCCAACGACGTAGTCCGCCGATCGCGAGCAACACACCGAACGAGATCAGGAGGATGACGACCGAAACCGCCGCCGCTCCACCCGGGTCGCCGCTCTCCAGCCGTCCGAAGACGTACACGGACACGACCTCCGTCCTGAACGGAATGTTCCCCGAAATCAGCACGACGGCGCCAAACTCGCCAACCGCACGCGCGAACGCCAGTGCGACACCGGACAGAATCGCGGGCAGGATGCTCGGCAGGATGACGCGCTTGAAAGTCGTGAAGCGACCCGCTCCCAACGAGGCAGCGGCCTCCTCCATCTCGCGATCCAACTCGAAGAGGACAGGTTGCACGGTGCGCACGACGAACGGCAGCGTCACGAACAGCAGCGCGATCAAGAGGCCCCACCGTGTGAACGCGGCGTTGATGCCGACGGGCGACCTCGGCCCGTAGAGCGCGAGCAAGGTCAGGCCCGCGACGATCGTGGGCAACGCAAACGGCAGGTCCACCAACGCGTTTACGAAGCCCTGCCCGACGAAGCGGTCACGGACGAGCGACCAGGCGATCGCTGTCCCTGCGACGGCGTTCACGAGCGCAACAACGAAGGAGAGCCCGAGAGTGAGCTTGAGGGCGGCGATCCCCTGCGCCGTCCAGACGGCGTCCCAACCGTGTGCCCGCCAGCTCAGTGCGGCCAGCGGCAGCAGCACGATCAGGCTCAGATAGAGCGTGCTCAACCCAATAGAAAGTCCCGCCGCAATGGAGCGACGGGACTTGGGTACTGCGGAGAGCGTGCCGGTGTTAGCCGCCACTCGACCCCTGGAAGCGGGCCATGATGCCCGTGCGCGGGTCGAAGAACTTCTTCTCGACCTTCGGCCAACCGCCGACGTACTTGATCGTGAACAGCTGCGGCCGGGTCGGGAAGTTGAACCCACGCGCAGCAGCGGAGACGACAGGCCTGTAACCGTTCTCCGCGAAGATCTTCTGCGCGGGTGTCGTGCGCAGGAACTTCAGGAACGCCTTCGCTTCGGTCTGGTGCTTCGAGGTCGACGGAACCGCGACCGGGTTCTCGATCAGGATCGTCGCCTTCGGGATCACGAACTGAACGGGCTGTCCTTTCTTCTGTGCGAACAGCGCTTCGTTCTCATACGCGAGGAAGACATCGCCACGGCCCGCAAGGAAGGTCTGCAGCCCTTCGCGCGCGCTCGTCGGTTGTGCGACAACGTGCTTCCAGAGCTTGCCCAGATAGTCGACGGCCTGCTTCGGCGACTTGCCGGAACGCAGCGCACCACCGTAGGCGGCCATGACGTTCCAGCGAGCCCCACCCGACGTGAACGGGTTCGGCGTGATCACCTGAACGCCCGGCTTGAGCAAGTCGTTCCAGGTCTTCAGCTTCTTCGGGTTACCGTCCCGGACGATGAACACCACGACCGAGCGGGTCACCATGCCCTTGAACTTGTCCTTGTTCCAATTCGTCGGGACGATCTTCTTCTGGACGAGCGACGTGATGTCCGGCTCGAGCGAGAACGCGACCACGTCGGCATCGAGCCCTGCCGCGACTGCTCGGCTTTGCTCCCCCGAGGCGGCGTAGGACTGGGAGAACGAGACGCCGTTGCCCGCCTTGGTCTTCTGGAACGCGGTGATCAGCTGGCCGTAGGCATCTTTCGGGGTCGAGTAGGCCACCAGAGTCAGCTTCGTGTCCTTCGACGCACCGGCCGCGAGAGCCGGCAGAAGAAGCGCTATGAGCAAAGCCAAGCTAATTCGTCGCATCTCATCTCCTTATTAGTCCACTGAATCGGTGGACTTTAGGGACAAGGGCGGACCACGTCAAATGGGAACCGCAGGCCGTTCCATACAATCGGTCAGGTGAGCCCTTCCACCCTCAGCGCCGGCGGCCAGAGCTACGAGATCTTCTCGCTGGAGGGCGCCGAGCGGCTCCCCTACACCCTCCGGATCCTGCTCGAGAACGCGCTCCGCCACGGCGAGGAGGACGACGCCGAGGCGCTGCGGCGCTGGCAGCCTGCCGCCGCGCCGTCGGACGAGATCTCGTTCCGCCCCGCCCGCGTGCTCCTGCAGGACTTCACGGGCGTCCCGGCGGTGGTCGATCTCGCGGGGATGCGGAATGCAATGGCGGATCTCGGAGGCGATCCTTCCCGGATCAACCCACAGCTTCCCGCCGAGCTCGTCATCGACCACTCCGTGCAGGTCGACGAGTACGGATCGGCGCGCGCGATGTTCCGCAACGCCGAGCTGGAGTTCGAGCGCAATCGCGAGCGCTACGCCTTTCTACGCTGGGGCCAGACGGCCTTCGACAACTTCAAGGTCGTGCCGCCGAACACGGGCATCGTGCACCAGGTCAACCTCGAGTTCCTCGCGCGCGTGATCGAAGCGCGCGACGGCCAGGCGTTCCCGGACACGCTCGTCGGCACCGACTCGCACACGACGATGATCAACGGCCTGGGCGTGCTCGGCTGGGGTGTCGGGGGCATCGAGGCCGAGGCGGCGATGCTCGGCGAGGCCGTGTCGATGCTGATCCCGGAGGTCGTCGGCTTCAAGCTCACGGGCGCGATGCCGGAGGGCGCGACTGCGACCGATCTGGTGCTGACCGTCACGCAACTGCTGCGTGCGGCAGGCGTGGTCGGGAAGTTCGTCGAGTACTTCGGGCACGGGCTCGTCGGCCTCCCGCTCGCCGACCGCGCGACGATCGGCAACATGTCGCCCGAGTACGGCGCGACCTGCGGCTTCTTCCCGGTGGACGACGAGACGCTGAAGTACCTGCGGCTGACCGGGCGCGACGATCAACGGATCGCGCTGGTCGAGGCGTACTGCAAGGAGAACTCGCTCTGGCACGACCCCGATCACACGCCCGAGTACTCGCAGGTGGTCGAGCTCGACCTCTCCACGGTCGAGCCCTCGCTCGCAGGGCCGCGGCGGCCGCAGGACCGTGTGCCTCTGCACGACGCGAAGCGTCTCTTCCTCGACTCGCTGGAGAGCTTCGGCGTCGACTACGGCAACGAGCACGACGAGGCGGTGTCGGAGTCGTTCCCCGCCAGCGATCCGCCCTCGACGGTCGATCCCGGCCACGGCTCGCTGATGCCGGATGTGCAGGTGCCCGTTTCCGGGGTCGCGATGATGGAGCAGCAGACGCCGATGGCGGTCGCCGTCGGGGGTGAGGAGTTCGAGCTCGAGCACGGATCGGTGGTGATCGCGGCGATCACGTCCTGCACGAACACGTCGAATCCCCAGGTGATGATCGGAGCGGGCCTGCTCGCGAAGAAGGCCGTCGAGCGTGGCATGCGCCGCAAGCCCTGGGTCAAGTCGAGCCTCGCGCCCGGTTCGAAGGTCGTGACGGAGTACTACGACCAGGCCGGCCTGACGCAGTACCTCGACGAGCTCGGTTTCCAGACGGTCGGCTACGGGTGCACGACGTGCATCGGGAACTCCGGCCCGCTGCCCGAGGCGATCTCGGCGGCAATCGTGGAGGGCGACCTCGTCGTCTGTTCCGTTCTCTCCGGGAACCGCAACTTCGAGGCGCGCATCCATCCGGAGGTAAAGGCGAACTACCTCGCCTCGCCGCCGCTCGTGGTGGCGTACGCCCTCGCGGGACGCATGGACATCGACCTCGTCAACGAGCCGCTCGGTCAGGACGAGAACGGCGACGACGTCTACCTCCGCGACCTGTGGCCGAGCGCCGAGGAGATCCAGGAGACGATCACACGCGCGGTGCGCGGCGAGATGTTCACGCGCACGTACGCAGATGTCTTCACGGGGGATCCTGCGTGGCGCGAGCTTCCGATTCCCGAGGGGAATCTGTTCGCCTGGGATCCCCGATCGACGTACGTACGGCAGCCGCCGTACTTCGAGGGGATGTCACCCGAGCCGGAACCGGTCGAGGACTTCAGTGGAGCGCGATGCCTCGTTATGGTCGGCGACTCGGTGACCACGGACCACATCTCGCCGGCCGGGGCGATCAAGCCTGACTCTCCGGCAGGCAAGTACCTCGTCGAGCATGGCGTCGAGCGTAAGGACTTCAACTCGTACGGTTCGCGGCGGGGCAACCACGAGGTGATGGTGCGCGGCACGTTCGCGAACGTGCGGCTGCGCAACCTGCTCGTGCAGGGATCGGAGGGAACGTGGACGGTGCACCTGCCGAGCGGTGAGGAGACGACGATCTACGACGCGTCCAAGCGCTACCTCGCGGAGGGCGTGCCGCTCGTCGTCATCGCCGGGAAGGAGTACGGCTCGGGCTCGTCACGCGACTGGGCGGCGAAGGGACCGAACCTCCTGGGCGTCCGCGCGGTGATTGCCGAGTCGTACGAGCGGATCCACCGGTCGAACCTGCTGATGATGGGGATCCTGCCGCTGCAGTTCCTGGACGGCGACACACCGACCACCCTCGGTCTGACTGGGCGCGAAGAGTTCGCGGTCGAAGGCGTCGACGACGGCAACGCCGACGAGGTCACCGTTCGGGCCGACGACAAGGAGTTCCGTGCCCGCGTGCGGCTCGACACGCCGCGCGAGCGCGAGTACCTGCAACACGGCGGCATCCTCCGTTACGTCCTACGGCGGCTGCTCGCCAGCTGATCTAGGCGGCTCGGCCCTTCGAAGCGTCGGTGAGGCCGCGGAAGCTCGCTGCAACGCGCGCGACTGCTTGCTCGTAGCGCTTCTTCGAGAGCTTCGCGTCATAACCGTTCTTTCGATGAGACTCGACCACGCGGTCGATGAATTCTCTCGCCTGCAGGTCCGCATCCGGCAGCTTGGCCACGTCCCTCAGTTTAGGTCACTCCAGAGCCGGTCGACGATCAGCTCTGCGAACCATGTGTACCAGTAGTTCTGCGAGAGCTTGCGTTCCGCGAGATACGTGCGCAGGCGATCGGAGACCTCGAGAGCCGGGGTCAGCGTCGGGACGACGTCGTCGGGCCGCACCGAGTTGCCGGAGCCGCGCACAAACTTGTTCGTGTACCCGTATGCGTCCTTGGCCATCGCCGTCCAGAGCTTCCGGTCCGCCTCGAAGAGGTCGGTGAGGCCGGCATCCCCGAGCCGCTTCAGCTTGTTCAGGCTCAGCGCCACAGGACTGCGCGCGCCGTGATGACCGCGGCCGAAGCGGTTGCGGCGAGCTCGATCGCGAACAGCGCAGCGGCCAGGTCACGCAGCCCGCGGTGGGGCGTGAGCAGCCATGCGAACGAGACGGCAACGGTGACCAGGCCCAGGAGGAAAGCTCCGAGAATCCAGCCCCCGGCGTGTCGGAATCCTGCCGTTGCCGCGGCCGGGGCATCGCCCGCGAAGGACTGGAACGTCGAGATCGACACACCGAGAAACACCAGCAGCAAACCGGCCAGGCCGGTTGCGGCCCCGAAAATTGCAGGAACGACCGCCACTTCCTCAAAGTAGCCAAGGCGCCGGAAGGCGGTTACAGTCGCCACATGCGACTCGGGAAAGACGGAAAGGTCGAGCTGATCAAGAAGGTGCCGCTCTTCTCGAAGCTCTCGAAGAAGGAGCTCGAGGAGGTCGCCCACATCGCGGACGAGCTCGACCTGCCGAAGGGAAAGCTCATGGCGGAGGAAGGCGACCGCGGCCGCGAGTTCTTCGTCCTCCTCGAAGGTGAGGCGGACGTGACGAAGGGCGACCAGATCATCAACACGATGCGCGAAGGCGACTTCTTCGGCGAGATCGCGCTCGTCACGCAGATGCCGCGCACGGCGAGCGTCACGGCGACAACCGACGTTCGGGTGCTCGTGATCACCGAACGTGACTTTGGTGCGCTGCTGAAGCACTCGCCCGACGTCGGCCGGGGCGTCGCGGAAGCGCTGGCCGAGCGTGTCGCCCCGGACCTGCCGGTCTAGCCGCAGCTTCTAAAGCAGGCTGCTTACGGCGCGGCGGCCTCGGCCGCGTACCCCAGGTTGTTCAGCTCCAGGATCGCAGCCCTGCCTTCCTTGATCGCATCCGTCTTGCCGAGTTCGCTCATCGCTTGCCTTGCCTGCACGATGCTCACCCTGCGCGCTTCCTTGACGTTCTCGAGCGCGTCTGCGAGATCGCCGAATGCCTTCGCGAGCTTCTTGTTGGCTGCGCGCGCGTTCTCAGGCGGCTCGATCCCGCTGAGGGTTTTCTCACCATCGCGGAGCGCTTTCTGCAGATCGGTGACAGCGCCGTTGAACTCCGCGATCGTGATCTCCTTGCCGACCTGCTGACCGGCGAGCGTGACCGCCTCGCCGGCCTTCGCCAACTCGGTCTGGTACTGCGCCTTGGTCACGGGTTTCGGACTGCTGCCGCAACCCGCGAAAGCCAGTAGGAGCGCCGCGAGCGACAGGGCAAAGAGGCGTGCCGAGATCATCGGCCCGCTACCCTAGCGACGCCGGGGTGCGCCGCGACGACGGCGCTGAGATCACACCCGTGGAACCTGATCTGGTTAGCACCAGCGAAGGGAGCGATCGCATGGAGGGCACGCCGCAGTGGGGAATCGAGCCGGTGCCGGAGCGCCTGCGTGTCCTCGGTCTCATGGATACGACATTGCTCTGGACGAACCTCGGCATCTCGCTGCTGGTGCTCGTCCTGCCGGCCTACTTCGACCTGCCCCTACGCGACGCGCTCGCGGCGACGCTCGTCGGGGCGCTGATCGGAAACGCGATGCTCGCGGTCGCAGCGCTGATCGGAGCAGATGCACGCGTGCCCGCGATGGTGTTGCAGCGTGCACCACTCGGACGGCGCGGCTCGTATCTGCCGACCGCGCTGAACGTGCTCCAGTGTCTGGGCTGGGCGATCTTCGAGCTGATCGTGATCGCAACGGCAGCCGGCCTGCTCTGCGACAAGCTCTTCGGCTTCGAGGGCGTCTGGATCTGGAAGCTCGTCTTCGGCGCGGCAGCCGCGGTGCTCGCGCTCCTGGGCCCAGTCGGATTCGTGCGCCGCTTCGTGCGCAAGTTCGCCATCTGGGCCGTGCTCGCCTCGGTGATCTACCTCGCCTGGTGGATCACCGACGGCGCCGACGTCCAACACATCTGGTCGGAAGGCGGGCACAACGGATCGTTCTGGCTGGCAGTCGACACGGTCGTTGCGGTCACCGTCTCGTGGGCGCCGTTGGTCGCTGACTACACGCGTTTCTCGCGCGACCGGCGCAGTGCGTTCTTCGGCGTCGGCATCGGCTACCTGTTGCCGACGCTGTTCCAGTTCGGCTTCGGCTCGATCCTCGTCCTCTCGCGCGACGTCGACCCGAATCGTCCCGAGCTGATTCTGATTGCGATCGCAGGCGGCGGGTTCGCCGCGGCCCTTGCTCTTCTCGCCCTGACCGTCGACGAGACCGACGAGGCGTTCGCCAACGTGTACTCCGCCGCCGTCTCGACGCAGAACCTCTTCCCCCGGATGCCGCAGCGCGCATTGATCGTCGGCGCTTCCGTGGTCGCAACCGCCGGCGCGCTCGCGATCGACATGCGCAGCTATCAGCGCTTCCTGCTGCTGCTCGGGGCGGTGTTCGTCCCTCTCCTCGGCGTGTTGATCGCGGACTGGCTGCTGGCAGGCGCTCATTACACGCGGAGCCAGTTCTTCGAGGGGCCGGCCTTCCGCCCGGCCAACATCGTCGCCTGGCTCGCAGGCTTCCTGGTCTACGAGTGGCTCAACCAACCGGCCGAGCTCGGTTTCTGGAGTCGGTGGGTCAGCCACCTTCCGGCGCCGTCGTACCAGTTCGGCGCCTCCCTGCCGAGCTTTGCGGTCGCATTCCTGCTGGCGGCTGCGGCTGTGACGTTAGGCTCGTCGCGTGCCGTCGCTCGCGCTGGTCGGGAATCTCGCCCGGGACGTCGTTGACGGCGGAGAGCCGCGGATCGGCGGCGCGCCGTACTACGCGGCGCGGGCCTGGCGTGTGCTCGGTGTGCGAGGCACGATCTTCACGCGCAGCGGGCCAGAGGACCAAGTCGCCTACACACGGCATCTGACTGGGCTCGGGTTGCCGGTCGTCTCCCTCGAGGGCACGGCGACCACCTCGTTCTCGTTCCATTACGAAGGCGACACGCGGATCATGACCGTCGTGCAGCCGGGCGACCCGTGGACACCGAAAGACTGCGCCGTCGTGCCGCCGGGAGGTTGGATCCACGTCGCGCCGTTGCTGCGATCGGACTTCCCAGCAGAAACGCTCGCCACGTTCGCACGCGGGCGCCACCTCTCATTCGACGGCCAGGGACTCGTGCGCGCATCCGAACCGGGGCCCTTGCGGCTCGACGCGGACTACGACCCGGCGATGCTCGAGCACATTCAGATTCTCAAGCTGGCCGAGGAGGAAGCTGAGGTCGTCGGAGCGATCGACAAGCTCGGCGTGCCCGAGGTTCTGGTGACGTACGGCGAACGCGGCTCGCGCGTGTACTACCAGGGACGCTCCGAAGAAGTCGGCGCCTGGCCGGTCGCAGTCGACCCGACCGGGTCCGGCGACGCTTTCTCGGCGGCCTATCTGGCGGGCAGGGCTCAGGGCCTGGCGCCCGTGTCGGCGGCGCGGCAGGCGACCGGCGTCGTCGGAGCGCTCCTCAGCGGACGACTGACGTGACCGCGGCTGTCCGGACTGCGTCCGGCACGTACGTCGTGGACATCGAAGCCGAGGAGGTAATCGGCGTGGGCGAGGACTTCGAGTCCCCGCGCGTCCCCGTCGCGCTTCCACGCGTCGTGGCAGCAGCAGCCGCAGGTGCGACGGTGGTGGCTGTCGTCGAGCGACGCCCGCCGCTCGCAATTTCGAACGATGCGGGCCGCACGTGGCGTGAAGCAGGCGGCGGTCTGCCTGCGGGCTTCGCGATCGCGATCGACGAGGACAATCCGGACGTGATGCTCTTCGCGGGACGCAACCGCCTCTACCTGTCGGAGAACGGCGGCATCTTCTGGCGCGTGCTCGTACCCGAGTTGCCAGAGATCGAGGCGGTGACGTTTCTCTAGGAGGTCCGTTGTGGAACGTACGACACACTTGCGTCACGGTGTCTGACACCAGGACGTGTCCGGCGTGACTCGAGGGGAAACGGCCTGACTACAGCGATCGCGCCGGGTGCGGGACTCTACGGTGAGCCGAACGGCACGGTGTCCGACACCGAGACGTAGCTGTAGGGAGCACGTCCGCTCTAGAGACGAAGCTCGCCGCGCGCGACGACGACCGCGGAGCCGCCGACTTCGACGCGCTCGATCTTTTCCGTCGATCCGTCCACGCGAACATAGAGCGTCGAGGGCCTTCCGATCTCGGCGCCCTGCGACACCTCGACTTCTTGACCGAACTCGATGCGGCCGTGACGGGCCAGATGGATGCCGAGCGGGCCGCACGCCGAGCCCGTTGCTGGATCCTCCGCGACACCGCTCGCCGGCGCGAACATCCGCGTCTTCCACTTCGTCCCCGAGCCCGCGAAACAGTTGACGCCCAGCGGCGTCAGACGCCCGAGCGCGCCGAAGTCAGGCTCGAGCGCCGCGACCTCCGCTTCGCTGCCCAGCGCGAGGAAGACGTGATGGGGTCCCAGGTCGTAGGCCTCGACTGGAAGCTGTGAGCGCACACCGAGCAGTTCCTGAAGCTCTTCGGCCTGTTCGAACGGCTCCCAGTTCGGGATCGGCTGCTGCATCCGGCCGAAAGTGATGCGCGCGCCTTCGCGCTCGAGCGCCACCGGAATCACTCCCGCCTGCGTCTCGAGGCGGATCTCGACGAGCTGGAGCGGCGCCCCGAGCACGAACGCCGATCCGAGGACCGGGTGTCCCGCGAAGGGCAGCTCGGCCACGGGCGTGAAGATGCGAATCCGCGCATGCCCGCCGGCTTCGGGCGGCAGGACGAACACGGTTTCGCTCAGGTTCATCTCGCGAGCGATTTTCTGCAGCAGCTCCTCGGGTATTTCTCGCGCGTCGGTGAAGACTGCGAGCTGGTTGCCCTCGAGCGCGGTGCTCGTGAAGACATCGGCCAGCACATAGCGGAATCTCGCCACGGAACCCGATGCTAAACGGCGGTGGTGGACACAGACGGATCCTCTACGATGACAGGGTGGCCCGGCGGCTCCTTCTGCTCGCCGCCGCGGTTGCTGCGCTCTCGGGGTCGGCGCCGGCTATCGCGGTGGTCTCAGGTGAGCAAAGCCTGTTGGTGATCAGGGCGACGTGGGGCCCCAAGCCCTTTGCCACCGAAGACGTCAGACAGGTCATCGACAAGGTCGACGCGTTCTTCCGGGCGTCGTCGTTCGGGCGCGTCTCGTTCAAGACCACCCTGACGCCGTGGGTTCACGCCTACGACGAGGCTCCCCAGTGCAACCCGCTCAACATCGCGTACCCAGCCGACGACGCCGCGCGGGCCGCCGGTTACGACTCGGCGGCCTACGACAGGATCATCTATCTCTTCCCGACGAACACTTGCGCCTGGGCAGGATCGCGTTGGGGCAAGAGAGCGCTGCTCAACGGGACACTGACCGTCGCGAACACAGCGCACGAGCTCGGCCACACGTTCGGACTACCGCACGCGCAGGCGTGGTCGTGCGCTCCAAGACCCTGCGGCGTCGTGAACTACGGCGATCCATACGACACGATGGGCAGCGGGACGGGCGACTTCGACTCGTACGAGAAATGGCTACTCGGATGGATCACGCGGGTGACGCGCCCTTCGCAGCCCGGCGTCTACACGATCGCCCCGATCGAGGTGCCGTCGAGCCAGGCGCAGGGCCTCGTCGTCACGACGACACGCAACCGCTACTGGTTCGAAGTCCGACGCGATTCCGCCCGCGACACGACCGGAGCCGGGCCGATGCAGGCCGGCCTGCTCGTCCACGCCGGCCCGAGCCCCACCATCGCTCCAGGATTGTCGTCATACGGAGGTCTCTCGAACGCATTGATCCTCGACCCGGTCGGCCACGGGAGACCGTGGCTGCAAGCCGGCGACCGGTTCGGGGAGCCCGGAGCGTTCCGGGTCGTCGTGCTCGGCAAGATCGGCTCCTCGTACAGACTGCGCTTCGCCTGGACGGACACGACGCCGCCCAAACGGCCGACAATCGTGTTTCCTGGAGCCCATGTTCGGCGCTGGGCCGACACAGCGGTGACGTGGCGCGACTCGAACGAACGAGGAAGCGGCATTGCCGAATACCGGATGTCGATCGACGGCGCGCCGTCAGTCTCGATCACGCAGAGCATCTACCCGGAGTTGAACGCAGCTCGAGTCGCGGATCTGCGCCGAGGAACGCACACACTCAACATCGTCGCGATCGATCGGGCCGGCAACCACAGTCGGCCGGCCGTCCGGCGCTTTGTCGTAGGCGGCAGCTGACGCCGGAGGTTAACGTGCTCGCGCCGTGAGCGCGATCGCCGTCCGTGACCTGAAGAAGTCCTACGGGAGCTATCAAGCTCTCCGCGGAATCAGCTTCGACATCAAGGAGGGTGAGGTCTTCGGCCTGCTCGGCCCGAACGGGGCCGGGAAGACGACGACGATCGAGATCCTCGAGGGCTACCGCACACGGGACGATGGTGATGTAGAGGTCCTCGGGTTCGATCCCGAGCGCGCCGGCTCCGCATTCCGGGAGCGCATCGGCGTCGTGCTGCAGCAGTCCCAGCTCTGGCCGAACCTGACGGTCGCGGAGACGCACCGACTATTCGCCGGCTACTACGAGCATCCGCGCGACGCGGAGGAGGTGATCGCGCTGGTCGGGCTCGCCGAAAAGCGCGATGCACGCGTCAAGACGCTCTCAGGCGGACAGAAGCGACGCCTCGACCTCGGCGTCGCGCTCGTCGGCGATCCTGATCTCGTCTTCCTCGACGAGCCCACGACCGGATTCGATCCTGCCGCGCGGCGCGCAGCATGGGACATGATCCGCTCGCTGCGGTCGCTCGGCAAGACGATCCTCTTGACGACGCACTATCTCGACGAGGCGGAGCAACTCGCCGACCGACTAGCCGTGCTGCGCGAAGGCGTCATCATTCGCGAAGGCACACCAGCGGAGCTGACCGGGGGCTCGAGCGAGACCGAGGTCCGGTATCGCAAGGACGGAAACGAGGTCGTGCTGCGCACGACCGAGCCCACGAAGCTGTTGCAGCGGTTGACGGCTGAGGCGTTGGCCGAGGGACACGAGCTCGAAGATCTCTCGGTCCGGCGGCCGACGCTGGAAGACGTCTACCTCGCGCTGACGGTCGAGCCCGAAGAGTGAGGCTCTTTCGGCATCAGGTGAAGTCGGAGCAGCGGCTCTTCTGGCGCAGCCGCGAGGCAGCCGTGTTCGTGTTCCTCTTCCCGATCCTGCTCTTCGCGCTTCTGACTGCGGTCTACAACGGCCGCATCGAGGGCCGCGCCGCAGCCTGGGGACTGCTCGCCGGAATGATCGGCTACGGCGCGGCGAATACAGCGTTCTCGGGCCTGGCGATCACACTCGTGACTCGACGCGAGCTCGGCATCCTGAAAAGGATCCGCGCCACTCCTCTTCCACCGGCCGTCTATCTCACGGCCGTCATCGTTTCGATCATGATCGTCTACGCGATTCAGGTCGCGTCGCTCTTTGCACTCGGCCACCTGCTGAAGTCGACTCCGTGGCCGAGCCATCTCCTGTCGCTCATACCGGCTTTGGCGCTCGGAGCCGCGACGTTCGCAGCGCTCGGCCTGGCGATCACGGGCTTCATCCGCTCGGTCGAAGGCTCGTCCGCTGTCCTAAACGTCATCGTTTTGCCGATGGCCTTTCTCACCGGGGCCTTCGGCCCGACCCGGCACTATCCGCAGGTGCTCCGCGCGATCGGCGCCGTTTTACCGCTGAAGTACCTCCTCGACCTGATCAAAGGCATCTATCTGCACGGCCAGCAGTTCTGGGACAAGCCCGTAGCCGTGGCCATGCTTGTGGGCTGGGGGCTGTTCGGCATGGCTGTTGCATTGCGCACTTTCCGCTGGGAGCCACGAGAGGGTTAGGCACGGCCCCGGCTGGTAATACGGCTTGTAATGCAGGTCGAGAATGTCATCGCCTTCGTCAAGGAGCACGAGCCCGCGGGCCTCGAGATCCGGGTCAACTTCGGCATCTTCGCGGGACGCGACGCAACTGCTGCAGAGCTCGAGGAGCTCGGAAAGCTGCTCGTGCCCGAGGCCGGCGAAGTCTCGATCGTGGGCGAGCAGCGACACGAGATCTCTGAGGATGCCGAGATCGTGCTGCACCAGGTCCGCGTCTCCGTATCACCGGAGAACGTGCCGAGTGATCCCGGCGAGCGGAAGGAATTCTGCGAGCGGCTCGTGACGCTCGCGGAGATCTGGGCTCGCCAGTGCATCAACGAGCGCAGCTCCGAGATCACCGACCCCTAACGAGCTCTCGCTGCTCTGAGGGCCAGGCCCGCGACGCGCGTTGGCCGCCCGGCTCCTGCGATCACCGTGTCGAGCGCGGCGGCGAAGTCGTCAACGTCCTGCTCCGAGAGAACGAGCGGCGGCAGGCCTTTGAGCACCGGCAGGTCGTGTCCTGCAACCTGGCTCAGGATGCGGTGCTTGGTGAACAGCGGGACGACGACGAGCTGTGCAAACAGCCCAGCCTGCATACGCTCCATCACGCGCCACGCCATGCTCCCGGACTCGGGTTCGCCGAACTCCATCGCCCACATGAGCCCGAGGCCGCGCACTTCCTTCACAGCGTCGTGCTTCTCCACGAGCGATCGCGTCAGTTCGAGCAACCGCCGGCCGAGCTGGGCGGACCGCTCGACCAGGTTGGCGTCGTCCAGCTCGCGCAAGGTCGCGAGGCCGGCGGCCATGGCGAGATCGTTCGGCGCAAAGGTCGAGCCGTGGCTGACCGAGTGCTCGAGCGAATCGAAGACCTGGTCGTACACGTGCTGCGACATCAACAGCGCACCGACGGGGACGTAGCCGCCCGAGAGGGACTTCGCAACCGTGACGAGGTCGGGCTCGAGCCCCCAGTGCTCGAAGGCGAACAGTTTTCCCGTGCGCCCGAAACCGGTCTGCACCTCATCGACGGCGAAGAGCGTCCCGTAGCGGCGGCAGAGTTGCTGCGCACTTTCGAGATAGCCGTCCGGCGGCAGGTTCACGCCCTTCCCCTGAATCGGCTCGACGAGGAAGATCGCTACGTCTTCGCTGCGCAGCTCGCGCTCGAGGGCGTCGAGGTCGCCGAACGGAACCTGCGAGAACCCCGGCAGCAGAGGACCGAAGCGCTCGACGAAGTGCGGGTCGCCGTTCGCCGAGAGCGCACCGAGCGTCAGCCCGTGAAATGCGTGGTCGGCCGAGATCACACGTGAGCGCCCCGTCGCGGCGCGCCCGAGCTTCAGCGCTGCCTCGACGGCCTCGGTTCCGGAGCTGGTGAAGAGCACGCGCTCGAGCCTCGCGGGCGTGCGCTCGAGCAGCTGTTCCGCCAACAATCCGGGCAGGAGGGACACACCGAGCTGGACCGAGCCGGGGGTGTCGAGCTCGAGCGACTCGATCAGCGCCGCGCGAACCCGCGGGTTGTTCCGCCCGACATTGAACATCCCGAAGCCGCCGAGCAGATCCAGGTAGCGCTTGCCGTCCGAGTCATAGAGGTACTGGCCCTCTGCGCGTGACCAGACGCGATCGAAGCCGATCGTTTTCAGCACCCGCATGAACTGCGGGTTGATCGTGCGCGCGTAGAGGTCGTACTCCTCGCCCGAACGCGCCTCGATCAGTTCGCGGATCACCGGCGGAGCGTACCGCCCCGAAAACGACGAGAGCCCCGCAGTCCGGGGCTCTCGGTGCCGGGAGTTTCTGGCGTCTACTTGTCGTGGCCCTTGCCGCCGCCACCCTTGCCATGGTCGGAGTTGCCGTGGCTGGAGTTGCCGTGGGTGGAGTGGCCTGAGCTCTTGTGGTTCGAGCTGTGCTGCTTCTTCGGCTTGGGCGTCTTCTGCCCGTGACTCGTCGTCGCGGTCGTGGTGGTCGACTGCGAAGTCGTCGCGACGGCGGCCGCCGCACATGCGCCCAGCGTGTCGCCGTGCGCCACGTGGGCGGGAACGGCGGGAGCGGCGATGTTGATCGTGTGCTCCTTGCCGGATCCGGTCTTGTGGCAGACGTCCATCTTTTGCTGAGCGTCGCCGGCGTCGCCCGTGGTGCTGGTGGTCAGCGGCGTCGTCGAGGTCGTGCTGACGCTCGTCGAGGTCTGATGCTCGTTCTCGTGGGACTTCGAGTCGAAGTCGCTGTCCTCGGACTCCTGTTCGTCACCGGACTTGGCTGCGAAATCGCCGTTCGTCTGGGTCGAGGTCGTCTGGGACTCGGTCGTGCTCGCGACGGCCACACTCGGAGTGGAGTCGGTCGTGACCTGCGCAAGTCCGACGCCCGCGGCGGCGGCGAACGCGAGACCCACGAGCGCGCCGACCAGCGAACGACGGGTCATGCTGCTCAATCGTCTACGCACTTTGGAAATCCCTTCAAGATTGGGGAGTTGCGGCCTATGGTTGAACAGTCGCCATCAGCCCGCCAAACTTGCGCCGCGCTCCCTCGACCGAGGGAAGCCGCCCCTGAACGAGCATGATGGCCGGATGCTGAAACGCGGACTGATCGTCGTTGCGATCGCATTCGCGCTCACGGGCGCGACGCGCGCGAGCTCGGCGCCGCCGGCTGTTCAGCTCGATACGGATCTGCCCACGTGGCTGGCGCCCGGTGTCACGCTCACGGTTCGTGGCACCGCCGATCCGGGAACCGTGATCGAGGTAAAGCGAGGCGCCGGAACGATCTACTCGACGACCGTCGGCGAGGACGGCAACTTTTTGGTCCGCTCTGTGCTTGCGCGCCCGGGCGTCCACCGAGTGACCGCTTCGTCGAGTGATGAGGCGATCACCCTCGGCACGGTGCTCGTCCGACCACTGCGATTGGCCGCCGTCGGCGACGTGACCTTCGGCAATCGGGTCGCGGAGGCGATCGCGACAAGAGGACCGGCCTATCCCTGGCAGTCGACTGGTCGCATCCTGCGCAGCGCAGACGTGGCGACCGCGAATCTCGAGGGCGCCGTCTCCACTCGCGGCACGCCGGTCCCGGACAAGCAATTCCACTTTCGCGGACCGCCGTCCGCACTTTCGGGCGCGCGCCGCGCGGCCGGGTTGGACGTAGTGAACGTCGCGAACAATCACACGCTCGACTTCGGACGGATCGCCTTTCTCGACACTCTGCGGATCGCGCGGCAGAACGGCATCGCGACCGTCGGCGGCGGCGCCGATCTAACCGCAGCCCGGCGGCCGGTGATCGTCGAACGCGGTGGCATGCGAATTGCCTTCCTCGCCTATTCGGATGTCCGCCCTGAAGGTTTCACCGCCGCGCGGTCGCTCGGCGGTACCGCACCTGCGGACGTTGCGGCGATCCGAGCAGACGTGCTCTCGGCACGTCGTCGTGCGGACGTCGTGCTCGTCTGGATGCACTGGGGCGAGGAATTGGCGCGCACTGCGAACGACCGCCAGCGCCTGTTCGCTTCCGCGGCGCTGAATGCGGGAGCGCAGGTAGTGCTCGGATCGCACTCGCACCTGCTCCAGGCGATCGTCCGCCCGACGCGGCGCGCACTCGTGGCCTGGAGCCTCGGCAACTTCGTGTTCCCGCCGAGCTCGCCCGGAACCGACCGGACGGCGATCCTCCATCTCGACCTGGCGCGGGACGGAGTGCGGGCACATCGATTGCAGCCGGTGCGAATCGTCGGCGTACAGCCGCGCCTCGCCGGCTGAGCCGAGGAATACGACCGAACGTTCAACGCGTCCTGGGTCTACTCGTCGTCCACGACGACTGTCGCCTGAACGCCTCCTTCTCGGCCGAATTCGTCGTCGTACACCTCGATGACCTCGACGTCGCGGCCATCGGGCAGCTGAACCGAGTCACCCTCGCTGATCGTCTCCGAGCCCCAAGCGACGATCCCTATGACCCCGCCGGCCGTATCGATCAGCCGCACCCGGAAGTCACCGACCATCGCCGGACACTAACCGGCTCGTTCTCCTGATCCAAGCCGTGCGACGGCGGCGCTACGCTCCGGAGTCGAGCCCCCGTAGCTCAGTGGATAGAGCAGCGGTTTCCTAAACCGCGTGCACTGGTTCGATTCCGGTCGGGGGCATTGCCCGAGAGGTCGTTTCCGAAGCGGACGGAACGTCAGACCGCCCGCGCGATATGGTCGGCGCCCATGTACCGGCTGTACTACGTCATCGTCGGCTATTTCATCGGCTCGGGAATCTCGGTCGGAATGGGCGTCCTGATCGGGCCTCCGCCTCCGCCCGGCCCGGGCGGATCTGGCTCAGGGCATTCGTGACCCGACCTTAGGCGAGCGCTAGTCTCATAAGGCGACGGCGCGCAAGCGGCCATCATCGGATGACCAGCCAGGACACACCGCACGGCCGCTTCCTAATCCAACGACGTGACCGGGAACCTGCCCCAGCCCCGCAAGCAGTGGTGGTGTTCGCAATCCATCGGCTGGCGGGTTAGTCGTACGCCCCTCCGAAGTCGATGATCTCGTTGATCTGGCGGTCGGCGAACTGGACGATTTCGTCGAGCCTTTCTTGCCAGCCGCCACGGACGTGCCCGCGCTGCTCGGGGTTCGCGAGAAGGACCGCGTCGATCATTCCGACAACTGCCGCTAGCTCACCGAGCTTCGTCCACACACGTGCCGCTTCAGGCATCCGACAACCCCACTCCCTTGAAACGCCCGCACCGCCCTTTCGGATGGAGGGCAACGATCTGATCGGCGTCGTCCGGCGTCAGCAGCCAGCGCTCATTTCGAGCGTGGATCACAGCAGCGTTTCTTCTTAGCCACGCACGGAGGGACTTCTCCGGGACGCGGAGACCCCCGAGCGATGTCGCGCGGTCCTCGACCGGCCAACCAGCCAAGGGCCGCTTCGCAACCTGCGTAGCTGTCATCACGCGTACCTCGAGGCGGGGAAGGGCTCATCCCGATGAGCCGCTAGGTCGACTAGGAGCCCGCGATGGGCGAGGTACGCCGCCCGTCCATCGCGGCTGGTGGCCGCGATCCTGATGATCGAGTAGCCCAGAGCCGGAGCGGCGATGTCGCGCAGGGCGTCGTAGTAGGCGCGCTGTCGCTGTCGTCCGCCCGGGCCGAAGCCTCTGGCGGCCTTGGTTCGGTAGTAGCCATCGGCCTCGGCTCGCCACCTTTGGCAGAGCGTCCGGTAGTCCTCGAGTTCGAACCCGAACTGTGCATCCTCGGGATAGAGCTCAAGCGTTGTGAGTCGCGCCGACGTGAAGTGCTGCGACTCGTCGATCTCGATCAGCGTCCCGCTCGGCGCGTGAAAGAAGTCGCCCCGAAGGGCGGTCGAGCGACCTGCCGCGAGCACCTCGAGGTCACCACCAAGCGCCAGGTAGATCCGCTCAAGCGCCTCCCGCGCAAGCGCCGCGCTTTCGGGCAACGCCAGGTGCCCCTGCTGAGTGAGCCAACCGAAGCTCTGCCGCGACAGCTCGATCCCGTCTTCCGCGGCCGCCTTTGCGAACTCCTTCTGGCAATCACCGACCGCCATCGCCAGCCACCACCTTCCGAACTGGCCCACGAGCGGAGGCTCGCCCGAGCCGGGCGAGCTCGACCTGCTCGGTCGCGTAATCGAGAACCTTCGCCCGGCGCTCGATCGGCAGCGCCTCCCAGACCTGAACGAGCCGGACCAGCTGGTCGTCGCCGGCCTTGTGGGCAAGCGCCTCGACAAACGAGTCATGCCACAGGGTTTCAACCGTCTCCGCGGTGCCGAAGACCTCCGCCGCGAGCTTCCGGAGATCACGCTCGGAAGCTGTCTCGTCCGCGAGGAGCGCCCGTGCCCGCTCAACCTCGGCCTTCTGACCAAGATTCAACCACTCATCAACCAGCTCCGAGTCGGTCTCCGGGTCGTAGCTGCCGTCCCGGTTGGGGCGGAACATTTCGGAGAGGATCTGCCGACCCTCCCCTGATGAGATGTGGCCCGACACGATCAGCAAAGGCGCCGGGTTGCGATCGAGCCCACGAGCGATCGACACGAGGGTGTCAACGGACGGCTGACCGACCTCACCGGATTCGATCCGGCTGATCTGGGCAGGCGACACGCCCGAGCGGCGCGAGAGCTCGCGCAGCCCCAGACCGTAGCCGGTTCGAGCTTTCTTAATTGTCCTTCCTACTTGCATGGCATCTCCTTTTGGGTGTCTCCCTTATGCAACAATTTCTGTTTCTCTGAGAAACACCCTAGCCTGCTGGAGAAGCCTTGTCAATACTATGAGGAACAGGTGATGTCTCTTAGTGCAACAGACCAGCCTAGGACGCGGTCGACGACAGCCACGGAGGCGGCTCTCCTGCTTACGTCACCGCGTAGGTCTCTCACCTGAGCGATCGTGGTTGGACTACTTCCCGACCGTGAGCAGTTCGACATTCCGGGCTTGGGAAGGATCGAGTACGTCGCTTTGGTAGTCGAAGACAACGGCAACCCGGTCATGGGTCAACCGGTCGACCGCGCTGTCGATTTCGTACTCCGCGCAGTCGGCGCCGAGCGGTTCTGCACGACCTTCGATCCGGCGACAGCCCCGTTCTTCCCACTCGACTATGGGAACTTCGTCGTTCACGACGGCTAGGGAGTGGTCTGCTCATGCTGTGTAGGAGATTCCGAGGCGAGATGGGACGACCTCCAGCAGGGCGGGGCGCCCCTCGATCGCCGGTACACCCGGCCCCACGAAGATCGCGTCCTCCGTGTACCAATCCACCCACGCTTTGGGATCGGGAGACTCGAAAGCTTCGGCCAGAGCCCGTTCGGCTACGCGGATGGCGAAAATATCGGAACTCGAGAACGCCAACTTCCTGAGAGGCTACTGCCGACGAACACCATCCGCGTGCGCGAGCGTGCTTTCGCCTGAGCGCCCGCGACCCGTCGGGATACTTCCGTCCGAAGCGACACGCACGGGTCCCGTGGAGTTGACCTATTCGCTTCGGAACGAACGTCAACGCCCGGGAGCTTGCCAAGACGCGAACGGTCATCAAACGGTCGCTTTAGCCCTTCCTCGATCTTCCGTGAACTTGAGCGACTCGGGAGGGACGGAGGCCGGATCTGGTTCTCCCGTGGCAACCGAAACCAGCGGGGAGCCGCGGAGACATATCGAGATCGCGCCCGCACCCGTATGAGCGACTACCACGACGTCTCGCTGATCGGCGGGCGCTAGGGGCCTGCGCGCTTGGTGGCGGCTGCAGTCCGGATGCAGAGGGCGCCGAGATCCATGCCGACCATCGGCTGGAAGAACTGGCAGCCGATGCGGGCGGAGAAGAAGTCCTGTTGGATTACGTTGGCGAAGTTGATCCAGGGCACCGCGTCTCGCGTGACCGCCAGGTCGATCTTGGCGTAGGCCTGGGCGCGGGGAATGCCTGAGAGGCGTGAGGCGGCGTGGATCGCGCGACTGAGCTTGGGGTCGTGGTAGTGCGGGAAGTTGAACTCGTCGTCGGTTGCGATTCCGTTGAGGAACTCGGCGGGGTCGTTGTAGTTGGCGCCGTAGTGGAGGATGGCGATGTCCCAGGGCTCGTTCGGGCGGAAAATGCGGCTGTAGAACCCGTAGCCGGGCATGCAGTGGACGTGGACGTCGATCCCGATCGCGGCCAGGTTGTTCTTGATGATCTGAGCTGCCTGCGGGCCGCCGCCCTCGAGGACGCAGTAGAGCTCGGCTTCGTGGTGGCCGCTGCCGGCGAGGCGGCGTGCGCTGGCGAGGTCGGGGACGAGCGGGTAGACATGGGCGTCGCGGTAGCCCGGCATGCCGGGCGGTAGGCTCATCTGGGCGGGAGCCGCGGCGGTGGTGAAGCTGCCGCCGGTCGCCGCGAGCGCGCTTCGGTCGACGGCGTAGCTGGCTGCGCGGCGCATGCGCGCGCTCGCGAAGAGCGGGCGCCTGGTGTTCAGGTCGAGGTTGTCGACTGAGAGCGTGCGGTTGACGAAGAAGCGCTGCAGCCCGCGGCCGGCGGCGGGGCTGTGCGCGCCGTAGAGGCGTTCGAGCCGCGCGCTTTCTCCGGCGGGGACGCCGCCGCCGATCACGTAGTCGAGCTTTGACGCCTCGATCTGGGCGACCGGGTGTGACGCGCCGACGATGATCTCGATCCGCTGCAGCCGGTGGGGACGGTCGCCGTGATAGTTGGGATTGCGGAGCAGGACGAAGCTCCGGCGCGGCGTCGCCGAGGCAACGTAGTACGGGCCTGCGGCAGGGAGCTCTCCAAAGACAGGCCGGTGCGGCGTGTCGGTCGGGACGGCGCAGAACAGCGAGATCGCGAGCCGGGCCGGCAGGTCCGGCGCGCGCGCCGTGAGGTGGATCGTCAGCCGGTTGCCCTGTGCCTCGATCCCGGCGATGTGGCGGGCCTTGCCCGCCATGTACGCGGGGGCGCCGACGACATCGCCTAGGAACATCTGAGCAGCCGGCTCTTTCATACGCGGGTCGACGCTGCGCTCGATCGTGTGCTTGAAGGTCTGCGCGGTGACCGGCTGGTTCGACGGCGGTGAGAAGTGCATGCCGGGCCGGATCGTGAACGTGTACGAGCGGCCGTCCTTGCTCACGGTCGGGAGGGCGCGGGCGGCGTCGGGAACGAGGCGCAGACCTCCCGGGCCCGGCTCGTCGGGATAGGTGAGCAGCGATGCGCAGGTTGCGAACACGGCCTGGCTCCCGGCGTCGAACCTGACTGCAGGGTCGAGCGTGGTCACGTAAGAGGGGACGCTCATGACGGCGGTTCCCCCGCTCGGCTCGGCAGGCGCTGGTGTCTGGACGCTGGCCCAGACCTTGCCGCCGCCCACCGCCAACGCCTGCGGGCTGCCGCCGATCTCGACCTTCGCGGTGACCTTGTTGCTGCGCTCGTCGATCCGGACGAGCGTGCCGTCCCCGCCGCTCGCCACCCAGACGCTGTCGCCGTCGGTCGCAATCGCGGTCGGATTGCTCCCGACCGGGATCGTCGTGATCACCGAGCCGATGGCCGGGTCGATCGGCTTGACGGTGCCGTCGATCGCGTTCGCGACCCAGACGGCGCGCTTCCCGACGGCAATCGCGGAAGGTCCCCGCCCGACCGGAATCTGCGTGATCGCTCCCGAGGAATCGACGCGGACGACGAGGTTGGCCTCGGGGTAGGCAAGCCACGAGCTCCCGAACCCGAGCGCGGCCGCGGACGGAGCGGCGTTCGGGTCCCGTTGATCGAGCGTGCGCCCGCTGCGCGCGTCGACCCGCGTCAAGAGCCCGGTGCGCGGCGCGACCAGGAGGGTTTCCCCGCGCCCGCTGAGCGAGCCGATGTCGCCCAGCACGACGACGGGCAGCCGGCGCGCGCGCGAGACGCTGCCGAAGGTCGGGTTGATCCGCTTCAGCGTCATGTAGGGGTCTGTCGGCCCGGAGCCAATGGCCCACAACGCGGAGCCGGCAACCGCAAGGCTCTGCGCGTCTACGCCGATCGGAATCGAGGCGGCGACCCGCCGCGATCCGGGCGAGATCCGTGAGACCGAGCGCGAATCAGGAAACGAGACCCAAACCGACCCGAGGCCGTACGCGATCGCCCCCGGCGGCGCGGTGACAGGCACCGAGCCGACAAGCCGCGCGTGTGCGGCGTCGACCACCGCGACCGCGTCGCCCCGAACGGGTGCGACCGTGTTCGGAGCCTTTCTCGCGGCGACCGCGGCCATCGTCGCCACCCCGGCGATCAAGACAACGGCAGCCGCAACCGCCAGCCACGTACGCCTCCGTGGCGCCCGCGGCGGCGAATCCGTGGGAGCGCCGCCGTTCTCCGCGAACGAATCGCTCGTCGGAGGCGGAGCCAATGCCGGATCGTGGCGGAGGATCGCCTGCTCGAGCGCACTCAGCTCCGCCCCGGGCTCGATCCCCAACTGCTCGACGAGCATCTGCCGGCCGTCGCGGTAGCGAGCAAGCGCGTCGGCCTGTCGACCGTTGCGGTAGAGGGCGAGCATCAACTCCCCCAGCACCTGCTCGTCGAGCGGCTCGGCCGCGATCCCGCGCTCCAGATCGGGGATGAGCTCGTTGTGGCGTCCGAGAGCAAGGGCCACGTCGACGCGCTCCGCCCGAGCGGCACGCCGCTCGTCGTCCAGCTTCGCCGCCGCAGAGCGAGCGTCCCCCTCCAGCGCGACGTCGGAAAGCGCATCACCTCGCCAGAGGCCGAGCGCCTCGTCGAACGCCTTGAGCGCCTCGTCGGGCTCGGCGGCGACCGCATAGCGCGCGGTGCGAAGGAGCTCGGAGAAGTGTGCGGCATCCAAATCGCAGGCTTCGCGCGGGACGGCGTACCCGGGCGCGCGGGTGACGATTACCGACGCATCGCCAAGCACGCCTCGGAGCCGCGACACGTACTCCTGCACCATGTGCCGGGCGCTCGCGGGCGCCTGCTCACCCCAGACGGAATCGACCAGCGCGTCCACCGACACGACCTCGCCGACTTGGAGAAGCAGGACGCCGAGCAGCGCTCGTTCGCGGCTACTCGACAAGTCCACACGACGACCCTCGACCAGCGCCTCGAGCGGCCCGAGAATCCGAAAGGTGACCTGCGTCAAGGTACGAAACAGGATCGCACAGGCAGAACAGGGCTTCCAGAACGTGATGGAGCGCCGATGGAGCGCCGATGGAGCGGCATCGCCCCATCATCCGGCCATGCGCGCATTCACAGGCATCGTCGCCACAGCCTTCGCCGCCGCCGCACTGGCCGCCACGCCTGGGCCTGCGACGTCGGGCACCTCCGCCGCTGAATACACCCTCGCAGTCACACGCATCTGCGCCGGGGCACTGCTCTCGACCACCCGCACGACATGGGCACGCGAGCCGACGCCCTCTCCGTGGCTCGCGACATCCGAGCCTCGACCGCTCGACGTCTCGCCCGCGTCACAGCTCTTTCCGTCCCACCCCAGTTGCAGCACACGAGCAGCCGCTGGATCTCGTCACAACACCGACTCGCGTCGATCTATGCGCGAACTCGGGTCCAAATCTACGACGCGATCGACGCCGCGCGCACGCCGGCACAGCGGGCCACTTTGCCTGAACGCCTCCACCAGCTCGTGCACGCACCCGACCCGCTTCGGCTCGTCGCCGGACGCCTCGAGCTCGAGCTCCACGTCCCCGACTGCACCGGCGGAGGCTGAGATCACCGTCCTGCCGTCACCAAGATTGAGCGTCACGCAATCGAACGCATTCCAGAGGAGGAGAGATGAAGCACATCGCAAGAACGCATCCTCGCCGCGACCGGGCTCGCTGCAAATCCTAAAGAGCCGACGCGCGGATTCGAACCGCGACCACTTCATTGCGAGTGAAGGCGCTCGCCTTCCGCGCTGAGCTGGACGAGACACCGCCGCTCACGATCCCCTCGCGAGAAGACAGCATCGATCCGAAGGAGGAAACATGAAGCGACGCCTATCCTTGTTGACGGCAACGGCTGCCGCGCTAGCACTCGTCGCGCTAGCTGCCCTTGTTGCCGTCACGAAGGCTGAGGGGCCGAGCGGGGTGACGGCGATGATCCTCGCGCGTGGACACTACGACGGCTTCAACATTCGGTCGGATCCGCACGGGACGATCGCCGGTTTCCGAGCACATTCCACGGCACCGATCGACATCATCGTGCGACAGCACGACTATGCGGTGGGATCGACCACCGGCTGGCACAGCCACCCCGGGCCGATCTTCATCACGGTGACGAAAGGGACGCTGACGTATTACGAGTCCGACGATCCGACGTGCACGCCACATGTCGTGTCGGCGGGTGCGTCGCCGAACAATGCGTTCGTCGACACTGGGAGTGGGCACGTCGTGCGGAACCTGAGCGGCCAGCTCGCTCAGGACATCAGCGTGATCACTGCGCCGGTGGGAGGAGAGTTCCCGCACGAATCTCGATGCGCCCAATCCCTACTGCGGTTTCTGACCAGCCTTCAGACCGCGTTTCAGGACGAGCTGCCCGCCTACGCGCGGGCCGCTCGTCTTGCGCGTCTGGCCACAGCACTCAACACGCGGCGCGCGTCGTCTCGCTGCGCCACTTCGCGTACTTCCAACGACATTGGACGCCGACAAACT
>CAWFLF010000012.1:90000-92227 GCA_963816605.1 uncultured Actinomycetes bacterium | reverse complement strand
CGGATCCGTCGTCTTCTGCTCTAGCTTCGACGACAGCCGCCTGTACCGCATCGACGAGCCCGGCGCCGAGCCGCAACCCATCACCCCGGAGCCGTCGGAACCCCATGCACTGCGCTATGCCGACGGCCGCGTCTTCGCCGACGGCCGGCTCATCGTCTGCGTCCGTGAATCACACGGCGAAGGAGAGCCTGTCAATGAACTGGTCGTCCTTCCTGCGGACGGCTCGGCCGAACCGCGGGTCGTGGCGACCGGTCGCGACTTCTACGCAGCTCCGCGGCCGAGCCCGAACGACGAGTGCCTCGCCTGGCTGGCGTGGGACCACCCGCACATGCCGTTCGAAGGGACGGATCTCTGCATTGCCGATTTCGCGTCCGACGGTTCGGTCTCGAACGAGCGCCGCGTGGCCGGTTCGGAGCAGGAGTCGATCTTCCAGCCCGAGTGGAGCAGCGACGGCTTTCTCCATTTCGTCTCCGATCGCACCGGCTGGTCGAACCTCTATGTCGAGCGCGACGGCGGCGTGCACGCGCTGACGCGTGAAGATGCCGAGCTCGGCTATCCGCAATGGGTCTTCGACCTCTCGCGCTACGCGTTCCTCGCGGATGGACGCATCGCCTGCGTCTTCACGCGCGCTGCGATCGACGGTCTCGAGCTACTCGATCCGCAGAGCGGCAAGCTCGAGCGGATCGTTCTTCCCTACTCGAGCTTCTCGTCCCCGTCGATCAGGAGTGACGGCGGCCGACTCGTCTTCCCGGCCTCGTCGCCGACCGAGCCGACGGCGGTCATCGAGCTCGACCTCGACTCGGGGCACAGCGAGATCCTGCGCCACTCGACCGAGCTCGAGTTGGACGAGCGGTACATCTCGGTGGCACAGCCCATCGACTTTCCGGGGGCCGACGGTCTCATCTCACACGGCTTCTACTACGCGCCGGAGAATCCGGAGTACTCCGGTCCGGCTGACGAGCTGCCTCCGCTCGTCGTGTTCGTCCACGGAGGACCGACGGCGCACGTCACAACGGCCCTCGACCTGCAGATCCAGCTCTTCACGAGCCGTGGGATCGCGGTCGTCGACCTCAACTACGGCGGCAGCACCGGCTACGGCCGTGAGTACAGGGACCGCCTGCGCGGACGCTGGGGCGAGGTCGATGTCGAGGACAGCGCCGCGGCCGCGCGTTACCTCGGCGAGCGCGGAGACGCCGACCCGGAGCGTATGCAGATCACGGGCGGAAGCGCGGGCGGCTACACGACGCTGATGGCAATGGCAGTGCGTGATGAGTTCGCCTCGGGCGCGTCGTACTTCGGCGTTGCCGACCTCGTCTCGTTTCACGACGAGACGCACAAGTTCGAGTCGCACTACGACGACTACCTCGTCGGCCCCTGGCCCGATGAAAGCGATCTGTACCGCGAGCGCTCGCCCGTCACGCACGCGGACTCGATCTCGGATCCGTTGCTCCTGCTGCAGGGCCTGGACGACAAGGTCGTGCCGCCGTCGCAGTCCGAAGTGATCGTCGACGCCTTGAAGCGCCGCGGCATCCCGTATGCGTACATCGCCTTCGCGGGCGAGGGGCACGGCTTTCGCAAGGCGGAGAACGTCAAGCGCGCGAGCGAGGCGCACCTCTCGTTCCTGGGACAGGTCTCGGGGTTCGAGCCGGCCGACGAGCTCGAGCCGGTCGAGATCGAGAAGCTCGACTCAGTCCCGCAATAGACTCGCTGCCATGAGTGTGGCCGACCTAACGCGCAATGCGGTCGACGTGCTGCCGAAGGGCGAGCTCGAGAAGAAGCTCGAGCTCGGGCGTCCTCTTCGGGTGAAGCTCGGGATCGACGTCACGGCGCCGCACATCCATCTCGGCAACGGCATCCCCCTGCAGCGCATGCGCGCGTTCCAGGACGAGGGCCATACGGGCGTGCTGATCGTCGGCGACTACACCGCGCGCATCGGTGATCCGTCGGGAGCGTCGGCCGAGCGTCCGATCATCGCGCCCGAGGAGATCGACCGCATGGCGGCGCGTTTCTTCGAGTCCGCCTACACCATCCTCATTCCGGAGCGAACGGAGGTGCGATTCAACGGTGAGTGGCTGGCGAAGGTCGACTTCGCCGAGGTCCTTCGCCTCACCCGGACGGTCACCGTCGCGAGGATTCTCGAGCGCGACGACTTCGCAAATCGGTTCGCGGCGCAACAGGCGATCTCCGTCTCGGAGCTGCTGTATCCGCTCATGCAGGCGTACGACTC
>CAWFLF010000012.1:0-85000 GCA_963816605.1 uncultured Actinomycetes bacterium | reverse complement strand
CAAATCTACGACTGTGATCAGACGCCGGCCCCTGGTTCGCCAGGGTGAAGGGATAGTCTGCGCCTCCGGAAACGGAGGAATCACGCGAAGTTCCGACCTGCACGAATGGCGTAACGACTTGGGCGCTGTCTCAACGAGGGATCCGGTGAAATTGTAGTCTCGGTGAAGATGCCGAGTACCCGTGGTTGGACGGAAAGACCCCGTGCACCTTTACTACAGCTTGACGTTGGAGTCTGGGATTTGTTGTCCAGGATAGGTGGGAGGCTTTGAAGCGGGGACGCCAGTTCCCGTGGAGCCACCCTTGGGATACCACCCCTCGAATTCTGGGCTTCTAACCAGGGACCGTTATCCGGCCTTGGAACAGCGTCAGGTGGGTAGTTTGACTGGGGCGGTCGCCTCCTAAACTGTAACGGAGGCGCGCAAAGGTTCCCTCAGCACGGTTGGAAATCGTGCGTAGAGCGTAATGGCATAAGGGAGCTTGACTGCGAGACTGACAAGTCGAGCAGGTGCGAAAGCAGGCCATAGTGATCCGGCGGTAAAGCGTGGAATTGCCGTCGCTCAACGGATAAAAGGTACGCCGGGGATAACAGGCTTATCCTTCCCAAGAGTCCACATCGACGGAAGGGTTTGGCACCTCGATGTCGGCTCGTCGCATCCTGGGGCTGGAGCAGGTCCCAAGGGTCGGGCTGTTCGCCCGTTAAAGCGGTACGCGAGCTGGGTTCAGAACGTCGTGAGACAGTTCGGTCCCTATCCACCATGGGCGCTGGAAGCTTGAGAGGAGTCGCTCCTAGTACGAGAGGACCGGAGCGAACGGACCTCTGGTGTATCAGTCGTCGTGCCAACGGCGCTGCTGATTAGCCACGTCCGGATGGGATAACCGCTGAAAGCATCTAAGCGGGAAGCCCACCTCGAGATGAGGCTTCCCATCCCCTAGAGGGAGTAAGAGCCGTGGGAGACCACCACGTTGATAGGCGGGACGTGCAAGCGTGGCAACGCGTTAAGCGGACCCGTACTAATTGCTCGAGGTCTTGATTTTGAACACCGAGTGTGGAGCTATGGAGTTTTGAGGGTGCGCGGAAACGCGTAGCGCCCTGACAACTTCGGCGGTCATAGCGGCAGGGAAACACCTCTTCCCATTCCGAACAGAGAAGTTAAGCCTGCTTGCGCCGATGGTACTCGGAGGGCAACCTCCCGGGAGAGTAGGCAGCCGCCGATTATTCTTTTCTTCGAAGGGCCGCTCTGGCGGCCTTTCGTCGTTCTCTAGGCTTGAGGGAATGGAACTGCGCGACGGCGACATCCGACTCCGTCCCTGGACGCTGGACGACGTTCCGGCAATCGTCGCTGCGTGCAACGACCCCGACATCCACCACTGGATCCCAGCGGTTCCGAGCCCATACACCGAGGCAGACGCACGCGCCTTCGTCGAGGGGGAGGTTCCCGGGATCGGCACGCAGCAGTACGCGATCACCCAGGACGGAGTCGTCGTCGGGTCGATCGGGATGGGCGTCAACAACTCGCGCACCGGTCACATCGGCTACTGGTGCGCCCGCGAAGCTCGAGGTCGTGGAGTGACGACGCGAGCGCTGCGGCTTCTTTGCCAGCACGGGCTCGAAGACCTCCGGCTCGAGCGGCTCGAGTTGATCACGGACCCGGACAACCATGCATCTCAGCGCGTCGCGGGAAAGGTCGGCTTTCAGCGCGAAGGTGTCTTGCGCTCCCACCTGACTCACCCGGATGGGCGCCGGCGTGACTCCGTGATGTTCTCGCTCCTCCCGGGCGAGCTCGTCTAGACAGGCAGCGTCAAGCTCGCGAGATCACGCGGGTAATACGTCAGGAACTCGATCCCGTCGTCCGTGACCGCGACGGTGTCGGAGTGTCGGAAACCGCCGAGGCCGGCTGCGTAGAGACCGGGCTCGACAGTGAACACCATGCCGGGCTTGATCTCCGTATCGTCGCCGATGTCGAGGAAAGGGCCTTCGTGATAGCGGAGCCCGATGCAGTGACCGACGTGATGCTTCCAGTAGTCCCAGAGGTCGTGCTTGTCGTAATACGCCCGCACCGCACGATCGACGTCGGAGCAGCGGGCGCCCGCCTTGATCGCCTCAAAGGCCGTGTCCTGCAACGCGACCATGTGGTCGAACATCCGCCGCTGCTCAGGTGACGGCGGCCCGATGACCATTGTGCGCTCTAGCTCGGAGAGATATCCCCAGACAGGCGCGCTCGCTCCGGTCACGAGCACGTCGCCCTCCTGGAACACGATGTTGTTGGCGAGCGCGTGCGGGATCGCGCCGTTGCGGCCGATCTGTCCGCGGTAACCGGCGCCGGCCCCATCGAAGAGCAGGCTCTGCCCGCGGTAGATCGGGCCGATGGCGTCGAGCATTGCCAGCGTGGCCTCCGTGCTCGCCTGGCGGGACACCTCGCTCTCGGTCAAGCCCGGCCGCGTGTACCGCTGGAGCAGAACATGGGCGAGGTTGCCCCACTTCGAGCTCTCGCGGATCAACTCGATTTCGGCGGGGCTCTTGACAGCCATCTGATCTTCGACGAACGCTGTGATCCTCTGCGGCGTCGTGCCCGTGAGCTCTGTCAGCGAAGGCCCTCGATAGCCGAGCACCCAGGGATATCCGTCCTGGTCCGCTCCGAACGCGTTCTCCACGCCCATCTCGGCCAGCAGGCCGCGCAGCGATTCCATTGGATGCGTCTCCGACGGGTACTCCGGGTAATCCGCGACGTGGTCGACGCTCGAATTCGCCTGCGCGTGTTCGCGTTCAAGGCGGGGCACCAGCATGCCGCCCTTGCCCTCGGCGCTCAGGACGAACGCGATCGGGCGCTCGGTGGGCGCGAACGCGAAGCCGGCGTAGTAGAGGACGTAGTACGGGTCGAAGAGAACGGCCCCGGTGAGCCCGTGCTCGCGCAAGTGCTCGGCCAAGCCCGCCAGCCGCTCGTCGTACTCAGGCTGTTTGATCGCGAGCGTCATGCGGCGCGCAGCTTCTCACGCCAGTCGGGATCGAGCTCGCGCAGCCGGCGGACGCGTTCGCCGACGGGCGGATGCGTCACGAACAGTGCGGCGAGCCCAGCCTCGAGAAACGGGTTGACGGTGTAGAGCGGCTCGGTGGCCGGACTGCCCGTGAAAGAGACAAGCTCGGCAGCCTGGTCGAGGCGAACCAGAGCGTCGGCCATCGGATGCGGCGAGTCGCAGATCGCAGCGGCCGCCCGGTCGGCCAGGAATTCACGCTTCGGCGAGAGGAGGAGATGAACGAAGGCCGAGGCCAACGGCCCGAGGAACCAGAGGAGCACCCGCTGAAACCAGCCGCCGACTCTGCTGAGCTCGAGCAGCGTCGCCGCGAGCACGACGACGGAGGTCTGCACGACGACGTCGCGATGGCGCACGTGAGCCAGCTCGTGGGCCAGCACTGCCTCGAGCTCGGCCGGAGATGCTGCAGTCAGAAGTCCCGAGCTCACCGCGAGCGTCGAACCGCGCGGGCCACGACCAGTCGCCAGTGCGCGGGGTAGCCCGTCGTCGATCAGGTACAGCCGCGGCTTCGCAACGCCTGCGCGCGCCGCGAGTCGCTCGATCGTGGAGTGGAGCCCGGGTGCGCCTCCGATCGGGAGCTCGCGTGCTCGAACGAGCCCTAGCGCGACGCGGTCCGCGTACCAGTAGAGCGCACCGGCGAGGAGCACGCCGCAGAAGACGAAGATCGAGAGCAAGCGGTAGCCGCCGAGCGCCCAGCCGATCAGACCAAGCACCGCGCAGGCGCCGAGCAGCAATGCCCACGCCTTGAGGACGTTCCGAACGACGACGAGCCGGCCGCCCAAACGGGAGCCTTAGTTGCCGTCTTCCTGCTCGAGCCCGCGTGGAGGCCAGTCGTCGTCGGGCGCGTCGCAGCGGCTCGAACAATGAAGCGAAGCGATGTTCTGGAGCGGGACGAGGATGTGACCGTTCAGCTCGATGTGCGCGACGTCCTCGACGTAGCAGTAGGCGGTCAGGACGCCCTCCTGGTATTCGCCGCCGAACAACGCAACCTCGACCTGCTCGCCCTTGTATTTGTTGGTGTAGTCCTCCACGGGGGCCTCAGTCTAGCGGTGTCAGTTTTCCGTCCCTAGCCGCGTATCTGGCCACCGCACAGTTCGCCACGGCCGGAATCAGCCTGTGATCGCGGACGTAGTCGAGGCCGGCGGCCAGGGCATGGATGACCCGGATCGAACCGCCGTGGGAGACCACCAGGACTTCTTCTCCTGGATGGAGGTGGAGCATATCCGCGAGGAAGTCGTTCACGCGGGCCGAGAAGTCCTCGAAGGTCTCGGCATCGTCGGCCCCGGAGCCCTCGCCGGCGCGCCAGCGCCGGTGAGAATCGCCGAAGCGGTCCTCGATCTCCGGCGTCGTCAATCCTTCCCAGGAGCCGAACCCTCGCTCGCGCAACCTCGCGTCGACCCGCACTTCGAGGCCCAGCTTCGCGGCAACGATCTCGGCGGTCTCGCGCGCGCGGGCCAGGTCGCTCGAATAGACCACGTCGATGTCCCCGTCGAGCTGATCGGCCAGAGAACGCGCCTGTTCGCGACCCAGGTCGTTGAGGCTCGTGTCGGACCCGCCTTGCCAGCGCCCGTCGCGGTTCCAGTCTGTTTCACCGTGTCGAACGAGTAGAAGGGTGGTCATGCAGATTAGGCTACCCAGCCGATGGATCTCGGCCTGAAGGATCGAATCTGCCTGGTCACCGGCTCGACTGCCGGCATCGGGCTCGAAACGGCGCGCGTCCTCGCGGGCGAAGGGGCGCGCGTGGTCGTCAATGGACGAAACGTCGACCGGGCCGAGCAAGCGAAGGTCGAGTCGGGCGCCGCACTCGCATTGGTCTGCGATCTGGCAGAGCCCGGCGCCGCCGAGAAGCTCGTGGCGGAAACGACGCAGGCGCTGGGCCCGGTCGAGTGCCTCGTCAACAACGTGGGGGAGGCATACCAGGTCGGCTTCGAGGAGTTGACCGACCAGCAGTGGGACGCCATGTGGCAGTTGAACGTGATGAGCTACGTCCGCTGCATCCGAGCTGTTCTGCCGGGGATGAAGGAGGCCGGAGCGGGGACGATCGTCAACGTCTCGTCGACCGCTGGGAAGCGGCCGTCAACCGGGATGCCGAATTACTCCGTGACCAAGGCGGCGGTGCTCTCACTGTCCCGGCTCGTCGCCGATCTTTACGCCAAGCACGGCGTGCGCTGCAACGCGGTTGCGCCCGGTCCGACCGCGACCCCGGCGTGGCTCGACGAAGGGGGTCTGGCAGACCAGCAGGCGGCGTCCTCTTATAAGACGCGTCTACAAGTGCTCGAGGCCGTGGGAGCGGGTCGTCCGCTTGGCCGTCTTGCAGAGCCCGGAGAGATTGCCGCCGTCATTGCATTTCTCTGTTCGGAGCGCGCTTCCTACGTCACGGGCTCCGCCTGGAGCGCCGACGGCGGAACCGTCCCGATCATCATCTAGCCTGGCTACGAGTGCCTGAACTAGCGGGAAAGGTCGCCGACGCCTTCGAGGCGCAGGTGCGCGAGCAGGAAGAACGGTCGTTGTCATCGCTGGCCGTCCGCTCTTACGGGACACGTGGACGACTCCGGCCCGAGGACGATTGCCGCCTGCGCACGCCGTTTCAGCGCGACCGCGATCGGATCTTGCATTCGAAGCCCTTCCGGCGCTTGAAGGGCAAGACACAGGTCTTCATCGATCCGGCAGGCGACCACTACCGCACGAGGATGACCCACACGTTGGAGACGACCGGGATCGCACGCGGAGTCGCGCGGGCGCTGCGGCTCAACGAGGACCTCGTCGAGGCGGTCGGGCTCGGTCACGACATGGGGCACACACCCTTCGGTCATGCAGGGGAGGATGCGCTCGACGCCGCCCTGCAGGAGCGTTTCGGCCGGCACTTCCGGCACAACGAGCAATCCCTGCGGATCGCCGAGTCGCTGAACCTGACCGAGGAGGTTCGGGACGGAATCCTCACGCACACCGGCCCGCGAGAGCCCGCGACGCTCGAAGGCAAGATCGTGCGGATTGTCGACCGTGTCGCCTACATCAACCACGACATCGACGATGCCGTGCGCTTCGGGATTCTCGATCCGGCGGAGCTCCCGCACCAGGAGGTTGCGCTCCTCGGCGACCGGGGGTCGCGGCGGATCGACACCCTCGTCCACGACCTTGTCGAGAGCTCAGAGCGGGCCGGCGACATCGTCCAGAGCGAGGAGATCGGCGCTGCAATGCTCGCACTACGAGCGTTCATGTTCGAGCGGGTCTACCTCGGCCCGCAGACGCGCTCGGAGCAAGAACGCGCCCGGGCAACCGTGCGCCGGATCTTCGACCATCTCGCCGACCGTGGGGACGAGCCGGATCAGATCGTCGAGTTCATTGCCGGAATGACGGACCGGTTCGCGCTGAGCTACGTTGCCGATCTCTCGTGACTGTGGCCCTCCCGACGCCATCCTCCATGCTTCTCGCCCGCGATCACGCGGCGCGAGGCCGCGTCCTCAGTCGCCCCCGTAGCGCTGCTACGGGGACTCCCTGCGTCCTTGCCTCGCTTGGTGCTCGCGACCGAGAAGCGTGGCAATGGCATCCGGATGACCACTGATGGCCCGGATCAAGGACACATCAGTCGAGGAGGTCAAGGCCGTCGCCGACATGGTTGCAGTGGTGTCCGAGCGCACTCAGCTCCGCAAGGCCGGCGCACGCTACATGGGGCGCTGCCCGTTCCACGAGGAGCGGACGCCGAGCTTCTCGGTCAACGCCGTGGACAAGTTCTATTACTGCTTCGGTTGCGGGGCGAAGGGTGACCTGATCACGTTCGTCCGGGAAACGGAGCAGCTCGATTTCGCCGAGGCGATCGAGTGGCTCGCCGACCGCTTCAACGTCCAGATCGAATACGAGGAGACATCGCCGCAGCAGGACGCACGCCGCCGTCGGCGCGAGCGTCTCCTTGAGTTGCTGGAGGCTGCGGCATCGTTCTACGAGCGCTACCTCTGGGATTCGCAGGCGGGCTCGCTTGCCCGTGACTACCTTGCCGGCCGCGGTCTCGCCGAAGAGGTGTGTCGCCAGTACCGGCTCGGCCTCGCGCTCGGCGGAACAACGCTGACGCGCAAGGCTCTCGAGCGCGGCTTTACGCGCGACGAACTGGTTGCCGCAGGCCTGGTGAACAAACGCGGCAACGACTACTTCTTCGGCCGGCTGCTCTTCCCGCTCGCGGATGCGCGGGGTCGCGTCCTCGGCTTCCAGGCGCGCAAGCTGCGAGAGGACGATCCGCTCAAGGCGAAGTACGTCAACTCGCCCGAAGGCGAGCTGTTTCGCAAAGGAGACCTGCTCTACGGGCTCGACCGTGGGCGGGCCGCGATCGCAAAACAAGATCGTGCCGTCGTGGTGGAAGGGAACACCGACGTGCTCGCGCTCAGCCAGGCGGGGATCGAGCCGGTTGTGGCTTCGATGGGAACCGCGCTGACCGAGCGGCAGCTGAAGGAATTGGGGCGACTCACGAAGCGCGTCTGGCTTTGCTTCGACGGCGACGCTGCCGGCGAGGCCGCGACGTTGCGTGGGATGGAGCTCGCGTTTGCACAGGGCCTCGACGTCCGAGTTGTCGCCCTGCCCGCCGGCTTCGATCCGGCCGATCTCGCGGAGGGATTCGAGCAGAGGCTTGCGCGTGCGGAGAGCTACCTGGGCTATCGCGTCCGGCTCGAAATCGAACGAGCGGCCGACAAGCAGGAGGGGTTCGTCCGTGTCCGCGAAGTGCTTTCGCGTTTCGAAGAATCGCCGGAACGTCAGGACGCGATCCGCTACGCGGCGGACAAGCTGGACCTGCCGAAGGAGGTCCAGGCAGGCCTGGCCCCACGTGGAGCTGCCTCCGCGACGGGACGTGTCTCCGCCCGCTTGCTCGACGCCGGCGAGCGGCTCGAGCAGAACGCTTTGGCGGGAGTCGCTGCCCACCCGGCCCTCGTCCCGGTGCTCGCGGAGCTCGGACCGGAGCACTTCGACAGCGAGCAGCACCGCCGGCTGCGTGCGCAGCTGGTGTCAGGTGGCGAGCCGGACGAAGAGCTCGTGGGCCTCGTCGCCGAGCTCGACGCGCGTGCCACCTCGGAAGGGATCGACGAGCGAACGGCCGAGCAACTGCTCCTAGGCCTCCGAGCGCGACGGATCAAACGTGAGCTCCACGACGCCGATCCCACCCGCACCATGGAGTTGCAAGCCTCGCTGGCCAAGATCCTTGCCGCCGTCGAGGATCTGGCTGCTGCTCAGGCCTTTTCGCGCTAAGTGGGGACGCGACTTCAGCGGCTAAACTAGCGCGCGCTGCTTTCCCCGGTAGCTCAATTGGCAGAGCATTCGGCTGTTAACCGAAGGGTTGTTGGTTCGAGTCCAACCCGGGGAGCTTTCAGCTAGTCACAGAAGATTCTTGACCTGAGCAGGGCTTTCTGCACTGAATAGGGCATGCTCTTGAGGGAGGTCGAGTACGCTCGTCCAGCGAGCGTTCAGGAAGCGCTGCGCCTTCTCGGCGCCAACGACGGTGCTCGCGCGCTTGCAGGCGGCCAGACGCTCATCAACGTGATGAAGGCGCGCGCCGCTTCGCCCGACGTGCTCGTCGACCTCGCGGATATCGGCGAGCTTCGTGGGATCGAGCTCGGCTCTGACGGCATGCTCGAGCTCGGCGCGATGACGACGTACACCGACATCGTCGACTCTGCCGAGGCGCGCGCCCGCCCCATTCTCGGCGAGGTCTGCAACCAGATCGCCGATGTTCAGGTTCGCAACCGCGGCACCATTGGCGGCAACGTCTGCTCGAACGACCCGACGAACCATCTGCCGCCGCTCCTCGTCGCGATCGGCGCGACGATGACGATTGTCGGAACAGGCGGCGAGCGTTCGGTGTCAGCGGAGGACTTCTTCCTCGGCGTGTACATGACGGCCGCCGGGCCTGGTGAGCTGCTGATGAAGATCTCCGTGCCGCCGGGGAAGGGCGACGGCTTCGCTTCTGTTCCGATCGGCAAGGACGGGACGTGCATCGTCAACGTTGCCGCGTCGATGGTTGGTAACGGCGTGCGTCTTGCGATCGGTTGCGTCGACGCCGTCCCGGTCCTGCTGAAAACCGAATCGACGGAGGACGATGCCGTGCGTACGGCAGTGCAAAACGCCAACCTCGACCCGCCGTGGGACGTCCACGCCTCAGCGGACTACCGCCGCCACCTGGCGGAGATTCTCGCCCTACGCGCGGTCGCCCAGGCCGCAGGAAGGAACTGATGGAGGCCGTCTCCAGCAAGACAATCACGGTCGACATCAACGGCGAGCGGTACGAGCGCGAGGTCGAGGCTCGCCGCCTGCTGATCCACTTCATCCGCGACGACCTCGACCTGACCGGCAGCCACATCGGCTGCGACACGGGGAACTGCGGGGCCTGCTCGGTCCTGGTCGACGGCTCGCTCGTGAAGAGCTGCATGATGCTCGCCGTCCAGGCGGACGGGGCGAAGATCGAGACCGTCGAAGGCCTTGCCGCCGAGGGTGAGCTCAACGGCCTCCAGCAGGCGTTCTCCGATCACCACGCGCTCCAGTGCGGCTACTGCACGCCCGGGATGCTGATGAGCGCGACCGCGCTCCTGCGCGAGAACAAGAGCCCCAGCGAGGACGAGATCCGCAAGGGCATCCAAGGGAACATCTGCCGCTGCACGGGCTACGTGAACATCGTCGAGGCGATCAAGGCGGCAGCGGAATGACCGAGACCACCACCGTCACTCCCGAGCGCCCGCTCGTCGTCGAGGAAGGGGACGTCAAGCCGGGCTTCATCGGCCAGAACATCCCGCGCAAGGAAGACAAGCGCCTCGTCCAGGGAGAGGGCGTCTTCTTCGACGACGTGAAGCGTCACGAGATGGGTTACGTCCACTTCGTACGCTCACCGTACGCGCATGCACGCATCAAGTCCGTCGACGTCGCGAAGGCACTCGAGCTCGACGGCGTCTACGGGACGCTGACCGGCGACGAGGTCGCGATCCTGACCGACCCCTTCTTCGAGCTCTCGACAGCACCCGGCGCAAACATCAAGGACTACGCGCTCGCAGTCGGGCGGGTTCGCCACGTCGGCGACCCGGTAGCCGCCGTCGTTGCGCGCACACGGGATCTGGCGCGTGACGCGGCCGAGCTCGTCGAAGTCGACTACGAACCGCTGCCGCACGTCCTCGACGGCGAGGAGTCGCTCAAGGACGAGGTCGTACTACACGAGGACGCCGGGTCGAACACCGTCTGGTCGGGCATGTTCGACTGGGGCGACTTCGACGCCGCGCTCGCGGACGCCGACCATGTCGTGCGGATCGAGCGGCTCCACTTCGACCGCTTCTCGTCGACCCCGCTCGAGTGTTCCGGCTGTCTGGTCGAGTTCAACCGCGGCACCGGACAGTGGACGATCCACGGGAACCATCAAATGCCGGGAGTGGGGGCGATCTGGATGGCACCGGCGCTCCGAGTTGGCATCGACAAGCTGCGGTTCGTGAGCCAGGACATCGGCGGCGGCTTCGGCAACAAGATCACGCTCCACCCTCAGTACACCGCCTGTTGTCTCCTCGCTCGCAAGCTCAACCGGCCCGTGCAGTGGACCGAGTGGCGCACCGACCAGCACACGGCGAACACACACGGGAACGAGCGCACCTTCCTCGACGTCACGGTTCCCGTGAAGGCCGACGGGACGATGCTCGGCTTCTCGGTCCGCGCGATCGACGACTGCGGAGCCTTCCCGCGCTACGAACCGCTCGGCTGCATCATCTGGGCTCAGGTCACACCGGGCTGCTACCGCTGGCGCAACATTCGCGTCGACTTCACCCAGGTCTGCACGAACAAGTCTCCCGTGGCGCCCAACCGGGGCTATTCGCGTATGCAGCACCTCTGGCTCACCGAACGGATCGTCGACATCGTGGCCGGCGAGCTCGGCCTCGACCCGATCGAGGTGCGCAAGAAGAACTACGTCAAGCACGAGGAGTTCCCCTACGAGACGCCGAACGGCTGCGTCTACGACTCCGGCGACTACGCCCGTTGTCTCGACATCGCACTCGATTTGATCGGCTACTCCTCCCTCGAAGAGAAGCGGCGTGACGCCGAGTCCCGCGGCAAGCGCTTCGGAATCGGGATCGGCTCCACCCTGGATTCCGGCACGAACAACTTCGGCCAGTCGATGATCATCAACCCCGAGCTCCAATTCTCCGGGAACAACGAGGTCGCGACCGTGAAGCTCGACATCTTCGGTGAGGTGGTGGCGACGCTCGGAACGGTGCCGCAGGGACAGGGGCACGAGACGACCTCGTCGCAGGTAATCGCGGAGATTCTCGGCTGCACACCCGATGACGTGAATGTCCGAGCAGGACACGACACGTACTGGAACTCGACTGCCGGTTTCTCGGGCACGTACGCGTCGCAGTTCGCTGTCACCGGGCTCGGCGCGGTCAAAGGCGCCGCCGAGAAGCTCGCCGGCGAGATGAAGGAGCTCGCGGCTGCGGTCTTCGGCTGCTCGCCGGAAGACATCGAGCTCGTCGAGAGCCAGGCGCGGATCAAGGGCAACCCCGAAGCGGCGCTCCCGTTCATGGCGCTCGGCGCCATCCTCAATGCCAACAACGCAGGGCTGCCGCCCGACCTCGACGTCACGCTGAACGTGCGGTATGTCTACCGGCCGCACTTCGAGAAGCCGGATCTCGAGCGCAAGTTCGGCAACCTCACCCTGACGTACGCGACCCAGATCCACGCGTGCGCGGTCGAGATCGACCCGGAGACCGGGGTCTACGAGATCGTCGATTACGCAGCCGTGGACGACTGCGGCAACCGCATCCATCCGCAGATCGTCGAGGGACAGGTGCATGGGGCGACCGCACAGGCGCTCGGCGCGGCGACGCACGAGATCTTCAGCTACGACGAGGAGGGAAACCTGCTCACGCCGAACTTCTACGACTACCACGTGCCGCACGCGATGGACATGCCGCCGATGAAGAACGGCTTCATCGAGTCGGAGTCGCCGTTCACGCCACTCGGCGCGAAGGGCATGGGGGAGGGCGGCGGTGCGGGTATCCACGCTGTCTGCGCAGCGCTGCAAAACGCACTTGGCAGCCGTGGGGAGGGCCCGATCGTCTGGCGGAGCTGCAACCCCTACGAGGGTGTGTGGGATCTCCTGCAGAAGCCCGAGGAGACACGGAAGCTCGTCAGCGTCGAGAGCCGATGAAGGTCAGCGGGGAAAGACAGTTCGAGGCGCCGAGGCAGACGGTGTGGCAGGTGTTGAACGACCCGGCCCAGATGGCGAAGACGATGCCCGGCGTCGAGTCGTTCGACATCCAGGACGACAGACACTGGCGTGCCCACGTGAAGATCCCGCTCGGGCTCGGCGGCCTACGCATGTCGATCGACTTCGAGAAGATGGAGGAGCGCGAACCGGAGTTCGCCAAGCTGCATGCCAAGGGCAACGGCGTCGGCGCGGTGTTGAACATGGACACCTCGTTCCATCTGACCGAAGCCGAGGGCCAGACGAACATGAAGTGGGAGGCCGAGGTGCATCTGCTCGGCCCTGTTGCCTCGATGGGGCAGCGCGTGCTCCAGCCCATCATCAACCAGCAGGTCTCCCAGGTGCTCGGGACGCTCGACGCCCAGGTGCAAGAGGCGAAACCACAATGAGCAGCGAGGACCCGTAGCCGTACCGCTGCTCCGCGTGCGCCGCGTCACGCCAGCGGAGGCGGACGGCATCTGCGCAAGCCTCGCGAAGGTGCACCAGGACGCTCTGCGATCCGGGATGGCGCTCGGGGCGCTCGACTCGATGGGCCGCGGGGTGCTCGAGCGTTCTTACCGCGATGTCGTTGCGGCGCTGGACGATCGCGATCGCGTGCTAGTCGTGGCCGAGGAGGGCGAGGAGATTGTCGGGATGGCCCAGCTCGCCTTCAGCGGTGCCACGAATGCCGACCATCGAGCCGAGGTGCAACGCATCGGCGTCGCCGCGGAAGCTCGCGGACGCGGCATCGGCCGTCAGCTGATGGCCGCCGTAGAGGACGAGGGTCATCGAAACGGCGTCACGCTGTTGTGGCTGACGACACATGACGGCACGGATGCGTGCCTCTTCTACGAGGCGATCGGCTACACGAGGATGGGCACGATGCCGAACTACTCTCGACGTCCTGATGGGACGCTCTGGCCGGGCGCCTTCTACTTCAAGGAGTTGCCGGCGTGAGAAGATCGCCTTGATGGCTCAGCCCTTTCGCATCGGAGTGATGCAGCTGACGATGGAGCCGCTCGAGGAGATGATCGAGTCGGCACGGGTCATGGATCGCGCGGGCATGGACACGATCTGGCTCGCCGAGGCCTACCCCTGGTGGCGGAAGCACGGCATGGAGGCGCGCTCGTCCACCGTGGTGTCCGCCCTGATTGCAAAGGCGACGGAGCGTCTCACCGTCGGCTGGGGAATCATCTCGCCCTTCACCCGGCACCCGGTGCAGGTGGCGATGGATGCGCGCGTCGTCCAGGAGGCTGCAGGACCGGGAAGGTTCCTGCTCGGCTTCGGCACTTCGAAGATCTTCCTGAACAACGCGCGGCTCGACGGCAAGAAGACGCTCGGCCCGATGCGCGACGCCGTCGAGATCGTCCGCGGTGTCCTCGGGGGCGAACCGTTCGTCTACGAGGGCGACACCTGGAGTGCCGACGTCCCCGGCCTGCAGAGCGAAGCGGAGACGCCCCGCGACGTGCCGCCCGTCTATGTCGCTGCAACCGCGCCGAAGATGCAGGCGCTCGCGGGCGAGATTGCCGACGGCTGCCTGACGCCGTCGATCACGACTCCGGCCTTCGTTCGCTACACGCGCGAGAACGTTGCTGCCGACATCGACATCGGCTGCACGGTCGTCGCGTCGATTCACGAGACCGACCGCGATCAGGGGCGCGACGGCGCTCGCGAGATCGCAGGCATGTATCTCGCGAACAAGGTGCAGAACATCAAGGGAGCAGCAGACACGCTGCTCGACCTCGCGGGGCTGACCCAGGACGAGATCCGGCCCGTCGCCGAAGCGATGGAGCAGGGCGGGCGGCTTGCGGCGAAGGCGAAGGTGACGGATGAGATCCTCGACAAGTGCAAGCCCATCGCCGGCACTCCTGAGGACTGCATCGCCGCGATCGAGGAGTATCGTGACGCCGGCTGCACGCACGTGATGCTCGAGCTGTGGGGCGAGCGCCGGCACGAGCAGATCGAGCTCTTCGGCAAGGAGGTGCTGCCGCATTTCCGTTGAGATCGATTCCGACCGGCTCGTCGCGCTCGCAGTCGACCTCGTCTCGGTCCCCAGCCCGACCGGTGACGAGCAGGCGATGGGCGAGCGGGTACGCGACGAGCTCGCCGACATGGGGCTCCAGGTGCAGTGGCAAGAGGTGGAAGCAGGGCGCCCGAACGTCGTCGGCGTCTGGGAAGGCGTGGGCGGCGGGAAGTCGCTCATGTTCAACGGCCACATGGACACGTCGTACTCCGGCCGCGAGCCGTGGCTGGCCGGCATCCGCGGCTTCCAACCCGAAGGGTTCGTTCAGGACGGCCGCGTCTACGGCCTCGGCATCTCGAACATGAAGGGGGCTCTGGCCTGCTACATGGAGGCGGTGCGGGCACTGCGGGACGCAGGCGTGCGTCTGCGCGGCGACGTCATGATCGCCTGCGTCTCCGGCGAGATCGAGAAGACGCAGTGGCATCCCGACTTCGTCGGCAGCGAGTACCGCGGCTACGCATCCGGATCACGCTTCCTCACCTCGCACGGCGCGGTGACCGACATGTGCATCCTCGGCGAACCGACCGAGCAGAAGATCGTGCTCGGCCACTACGGCTCGCTCTGGATGCGGATCTCGACCAGCGGTCCGTTCATCCACACCGCCTTCAGCGAAGGCCGCCGGAACGAGAATGCCATCGTGCGGATGCGTGACGTCCTCGACGCCGTCTTGGAGTTCGCCCCCGAATGGGAGGAGCGAACGTCGTACGGAGGCAAGCAGGGCATCGTCAACATCGGCGCGATCAGCGGCGGCTATGCCTGGCGCGTTTCCCGGACGCCGCATCGAACCGACCTTTTCCTCGACTTCCGCGTCCCCCCGACGATGCCGATGGCGGAAGCACGCTCTGCGGTCGGCGACTTCGCCCGCAGCCTGCGTGAGCGCTTCCCCGATCACGGGATCGAATCGGAGGTGTATGTCACCGCGCCCGGCTCCGAGATCGCAGAGGATCATCCGCTCATCGGCGCAATCGACGAGGCGCACGCGGAGGTCTTCGGCGCAAAACCGGAGCGTGACACCGTCCGCTGGTTCTCGGACGCGTCCGCGTTGACGCGGTACGGGATCGAGAGCGTGAACTACGGCACCTCGAGCGGCCTCCCCGACCCGGTGCTCGGCGAGAACCTCGACGTAGATGGGCTCGTCAAGATGGCGCAGGTGTACGCCAGCGTGGCGCAACGTGTCTGCGGTGCCGCGTGAAGCTCGTGACCTTCGACGAAGGGCGGGTCGGCGAGCTGCGCGACGACACGGTCGTGGAGCTGGATGTCGCCTCGATGCGCGAGTACTTCGAGCGTGGCGGCGAAGTGCGCCCGACTGGTCAGGAGGTCGCGCTCGAAACCGTCAAGCTTCGCGCACCGATCATCCCGAAGAAGTTCTTTCACACTGCCGGCAACTTCCGCGAGCACGAGGAAGAGTCGAAGCAAGTCGGCTGGTCGCACGAGATCGCCCCGTGGATCGTCTTCTTCCAGAACGTCGACGCGATCGTCGGCCCGGATGAGCCGATCGTCTATCCGGAGCACCTGACCGAGGAGCTCGACTATGAGCTCGAGCTCGCCGTCGTGATCGCGAAGTCCGGCAAGTGGTTCGGCCCGGAGGAAGCAGCCGACTACATCGGCGGCTACGTGATCTTCAACGACATCACGGCGCGAGACATCCAGCGGCGGGAGATGCGCTCCGGCGTGTTCTCGTTCTGCAAGGCGATCGATACCTTCTGTCCGCTCGGTCCCTGGATCGTGACGCCTGACGAGATCGGTGACCCGCACGACCTGAGCATGGAGCTGCGCGTCAACGGCGAGAGACGGCAGGAGTCGCACAGCGGCAACATGTCCGTGACGATCCCGGAGATCCTCGCGCACTACTCCGCGCTCGGGTATTCGGCCGGCGACGTCGTCTCGACCGGGACCGTCAGCGGCGTGGCCGGCTTCAGCGAGGACGCCGCCTCGCTGTATCTCAAGCCCGGCGACGTGATCGAGGCCGAGATCGAGAAGATCGGCGTGCTCCGCAACCCGGTCGTCTCCTGGCAGGACGCCCACGGCGAGCCGGCACCTCCGCGCGTCTCCTTATGACCTGGCCGCGGGACGACGCCAAGCTCGATCGCGTCCAGGCGCTGATGGCCGACGAAGGACTGGACGCCCTGATCGTCCGGGCACCGGACAACGTCCTCTACCTCACGAACTTCTGGGGGATGAAGGGGTACGACGCGGCGGTGTTCCCCCGGGAAGGCCCGCCCGTGCTGATCACGATCGAGCCGTCGGCCGCGGATGCGGCCGACAGTGCCTGGACGACGGGCGTCGTTCTCGTGCCCGGGTACGACCCTGACGACCCGCGTCCGCCGCTCGCGCGCACGCTCGACGCCGTCGAGGACGCCGCCGCGCCGTACGAGAACGTGGGCCTCGAGCTCTCGCTGGGCACCCAGGCCTCGGACCGGATGGTGGGCGAGCCCACGACCTTCACGAAGGCCTGGTTCGACGCCTTCCCGGAGGCCGCAGACGCCGCACCGCTCCTCGCGCGCGCGCGTGCAGTCAAGACAGAGCAGGAGATCCAGCGGATGCGGCTGGCCAACGAGATCGCTGCGGCCGCCATGGAGCACGTGGCCGCGGAACTGGCGCCTGGGATGAAGGAAAGCGAGGCGGCCGCGCTCTGGCAGGGCTTCGTCCACGGCGAGGGCACCGGCTGGAAAGGGCAGGTCGAGCTGGCGCTCGGCTTCTCGCTCGTCTGGTCGGGGCCGGGGATCCGGACGTTCACGGCAACGGGCCACAGGCCGGTGCAAGAGACCGAACCGACGTTGTTCGAGATCTGGGTCTGCGCGGACGGCTACTGGTGCGATCACACGAAGAACGTCTGCCCGGGCACGCTCGACTCGCGCTACGACGAGCTGCTCGACGTGCTGCTCGACGTCTACGGACGTGCGCTCGATCACTGCCGTCCGGGCGCGAGCCTCGCCGAGCTCGACGTCCTCATCCGCGCTGGGCTCGACGACGCCGGATACCCGGGCCAGCCGTCGCATCCGATCGCCCACGGCGTCGGTGCGCGTGCACACGAGCCGCCGTACGCGCATCAGGCAGGCACGGGCACGATCGAGGAAGGAATGGTTCTGGCGATCGAGCCGGGTGCGTACTGGGAAGGCGGCGGCGGGTTGCGGATCGAGGACAACTTCCTCATCACCGCCGACGGTCCCGAAAAGTTGTCGAGCTACCCGGACGATTTTCGATGACTTTCTGGACCGGCGAGCTCAACGATCCGCATCGCTTCACCGCGCAGGTCGGCTTCTACGACACGACGCTGCGCGACGGCGAGCAGACGGTCGGGGTGGTGCTCAGCCCGGAGGACAAGCTCGAGCTGGCCCGCGGTCTCGACGAGCTCGGCATCGAGCGGATCGAGGCCGGCTTTCCGCGCGTCTCGAAAGACGACTGGCACGCCGTCGAGCTGATCCGCGATGCTGGGTTGAACGCGGAGGTCTGGGGCTTCTCACGTGCGGTGGACGCGGACGTGAAGGCTCTGGTCGAGCTCGGTGTCCAGGCGAGCGTGATCGAATCGCCGATCTCGGATCTGAAGCTCGCAGCGCTCGGTGTCGACCGCGAGGCGATGCTCGAGCGAATCGTCTACGCGATCTCGTTCGCGGTCGAGCAGGGCGTGACGGTCGCCTTCTTCGGCGTGGACGGCACGCGTGCGGACCCTGCGTACTTCGAAACGGTCTACAAGACGGCGATCGAAGCCGGTGCGCACGAGGCGGTCGTCGTCGACACGATCGGGATCGCCAGCCCCGAAGCGGTGGCCGACCTGGTCGGGCGCACGAAAGAGTGGGTCGGCGCGAACGTTCCGGTTCACTTCCACGGTCACAACGACTTCGGCTTGGCGACGGCCGCGGCGCTCGCTGCAGTGCGGGCCGGCGCGAGCTGGATCCAGGGCACCGTCAACGGCATGGGCGAGCGCGCGGGTAATGCGAACCTGCCGGAGATCGCGTTGGCGCTGCGCGGGCTCTACGGAGTCGAAACGAATCTCCGCCTGGACAAGGCGCGCGCCTTCTCGGAGCGACTGCGCGAGCTTTCGGGCTACGACCTCGAGCCCTTCAAGCCGCTGGTCGGCGACAATCTGTTCCGCCGGGAGTCCGGCGCCGTCGCGAGCCAGTTCCACGACCCGCCTGCAATCGAGCCGTATTCATCCGAGCTCGTCGCCGCGGAGCGCAGCATCGTGCTCGGCAAGAAGAGCGGCATCGACTCGATCCGCATCAAGGCCGAGGAGCTCGGGCTCGATCTGTCCGAAGACGCACAGCGCGATCTGCTCGCACGCGTCAAGGAGCTCGGCACGACGAAGCGCGGCCTCGTCACCGACGAAGAGTTCCGCCAGCTCGCGCGTGGCTGACTACGACGCCGTCATCGTCGGCAGCGGCATCAACTCACTCGCCTGCGCCGCATTCCTGGCACGTGCCGGCTGGCGCGTGGCCGTCCTCGAACGGGAGGCGGAGCTGGGCGGAGCTGTCCGTACAGCTGAGCTCACCGAGCCGGGTTTCCACCACGACGTCTTCAGCGCCTGGCATCCACTCTGGGTGGGCGGCCCCGCGCACGCCGAGCTTGGCGAGGCGCTTGCCGAGCGCGGGCTCGAGTACCTGAACACCGAGCATCCGACCGGCACCCTGTTTCCGGACGGCAAGAGCGCGTTCCTCACGACGAACACCGACTGCAAACGCAGCGGAGCTCGAGCGTCATCGCGCAGGTGACGGCGCGTCCTGGAGCGAGACGATCGCGAGCCTCGGCGCGCAGGCCGAGCTCGTCTTCGGCGTGCTGGGCACTGAGCTCTGGTCTCCCGCCGGCCTGGGCCTCGGCGCGAAGGCGTACCGTCGTCTCGGACGCCGGCGCCTCACGGAGTTCGGCGCCGAGGTCGTCCAGAGCAGCCGGGACTGGCTGACGACGACGTTCGCATCGGAGCGGGCGCACGGACTGCTGGCGCCATGGGTCCTCCATACGGGACTCGGTCCCGATGCCGCCGCGTCGGGATTCATGACCCGCGTGATCGCGTTCGCGATCGAAGCCGGGGGGATGCCGGTCCCGCGCGGTGGCGGCGCGCGCCTCGTCGATGCGCTCGTTCGTTTGATTCAGGATCACGGGGGCGTCTGCGAGACAGGATGTGACGTGGAGAGAATTCTCGTCAAGAACGGCCGTGCGACCGGCGTCCGGCTCGTCGACGGTGACAGCGCCGGTGCCGAGCGGGCGGTCATCTGCAACGTCACGCCAACGCAGCTCTACGGTCGTCTGCTCGATGCGGCCGACGTTCCGGCGGAGATCGCCGCCGCGGGGAAGCGTTTCCGGTTCGGCCGCTGCGACATGCAGATCCACTTTGCGTTGTCGGAGCCGCCGCGCTGGGAGGGTGACGAGCGTCTCGACAAGACCGCCATCGTCCATCTCACACCCGGTCTCGACGGGGTCTCCCGAGCCGTGAACGAGGCAGATCGCGGTTTGCTGCCGACGGAGGCGACAGTCGTCGTCGGACAACCGCAGACCATCGACGACTCGCGTGCCCCTGCAGGCAAAGGCATCCTCTGGATCCAGCTGCAGGAATTGCCGTGGCACGTGAAAGGCGACGCGGCAGGGGAGCTGGATGTCGGCAACGGCAACTGGGGCGAGTCCCTACGCGAGGTTTACGCGGACAGGATCCAGGCACGGATCGCGAAGCACGTTCCGAACCTCGAATCCTCGATCCTGCGCCGCGTCGTTTTGTCGCCGGCCGATCTCCAGAAGGCAAACATCAACCTCGAGCGCGGCGACCCGTACTCGGGCTCGCTGGCGCTCGACCAGAACTTCCTCTGGCGTCCGTTCGCCCGTCAGCCCGGCCACCGCACGTCCATCGATCGCCTCTTCCACATCGGGGCGAGCACATGGCCGGGGCCGGGCCTCGGCGCCGGGTCCGGAACCCTCGTCGCAAAGGCCCTCTTGCAGCCGCCGGCAGCGCAACGGCTCGTGCGGCGGCTCAACACGTTTGTGCGCACGGGACAGGCATAGAATCCCCTGCATCCGGCCGCGTTTCTCGATCTCGCAGATCACGACCCTGACATCGACGTTCGCGGCCGATGTCCGCGCCTACGCCGCGGCAGGTGTGGACGGCATCGGCGTGTGGGAGATCAAGCTCGCGCCCGACGGTGACGCGGAGGCGCTCGAGCAGCTCGAGGCCAGTGGGCTCGGCTCGGCCGCCGCGATTCCTGCAGTGCCGTCGATCCTGCCCCTGCCGTTGATGGAAGGCCCGGAGAATCCGCAACAGCGAATCGAGGCCATCTGCGCGTCGCTCCACCGGCTCGCCCCGTTCAAGCCCAGCGGCGTCGTTTGCCTGACGGGACCCGGCGACGATCGCGACACGGTCGTCGAAGGACTGCAGACGATCGCGGCTGAAGCCGCCGGTCTCGGTTTGCGTGTCGGTCTGGAGCCGATCAATCGCATCGGCGGGGAGGACTGGACGATGATCTCCTCTCTTGCCGAAGCCGTCGAGCTCATCGAAGACGTCGACCATCCCGCGCTCGGCATCCAGTTCGACAGCTGGCATGTCTGGAACACGCCGGCAGTGGCCGAGGAGATCGAGAAGCATGCAAGGCTTTTCGTCGGCGTGCACATTGCCGACTGGGGCGCGGGAACGCGAGGTTGGTGTGACCGCGTCCTGCCGGGGGACGGCGTTTCGGATCTGCCGCAGATCCTCGGTGCCCTCGACCGTGCAGGCTGGGACGGGTACTACGACCTTGAGATCTTTTCCGACAACGGCACGTTCGGGAACGCGTGGCCCGACTCGCTCTGGGACGTGCCGACTGAGGAGCTCGCCCGCAGGGGGAAGGACGCGTTCGAACGCGTTTGGGACGCGCGAATCCGAACGTCCCTTGACCAGGTATCGCCCAGTGTCGTGTAATCACAAATGAGGACGACCCCAAGAGGAGGCACTAGATGAGAGTTCGTGGGAGGTGGGCGTTCGTCACCGTTGCATTGCTGGCGCTCGTCCTGATCGGGAGCGCGCTCGCTGCGACGGCGGGGCACCGCACCGCACAGGCGAAGGCGACCGATCATCATCGGTTGGGCATTTGACGGGAAGGGCGCGATGGCGCCGTTCGACGGCCCTGCTCTGGCCGCGGCACAGCTGCGCGTCGCCCGCGTCAACGCAACGGGTGGCGTGAACGGTCGCAAGCTACAGATCCGTACGTGCGACACCCAGCAGAACGCAGCCGCAAGCGCAAAAGCATGCGCGTTGCGTCTGCTCGGCCAGAAGGCCAACGTCCTCTTCACGACCTGTGACGTCGACTTCGCCGCTCCAGTGGTGAGAGCCGCAATCGACCGCGGAGTCCTCGCGATCGCTCCGTGCATCGGTACCGACCAGATGGGCCCGAAGCGCTTCGGCGCGAAGGGGCGTCTTGCGTTCAGCTTCGGCAACGTCGCACAGGACGAAGGCTCGGCGATGGCGCAGTACGCGTACGGCAGGGGCTGGAGGACTGCCGCACTCGCGACGGACACCGTCATCGTCTACTTCAAGGATGTCGTGGCGGCCTTCGAGTCGCGCTTCAAGCAACTCGGCGGCAAGATCGTCGCCAAGGAGACGTACCAGTCGCTCGGCGGCAACAACGTCGGGAACGCGGTCAGCCGTCTCAACGACGTCAAGGCGGACGTGGTCGTCACTTCGACGGCAGGTGCGTTCGGAGCGTTGTCGACGCTGATCTCCGGGCTGCGGTCACTCGGCAACAACACGCCGGTTCTCAACTCCTGGGCCGGCGACGGGACCTACTGGCTGCCGACGAGCCCGAAGGTGACGAACTACTGGTTCCTGACCTTCGCATCGTGCTTCGGAGACGATCCGAGCGCTGCGGTCAACAAGCTCGCCAAGCAGGTAAAGGCCGGAACGGGCGGCTTCATCACCGGCCCGTCGGCGATCGACGGTCTCGTCACCGCGATCAAGCGTTCCCACGGGTCGACGAGAGGCATCGTACTGGCGAAAACGATGGAGAAGTTCAGGAAGGTGCCCACGATCTCGGGCAACGTCAGCTTCTCGGCGAAGTACCACACGGTGTTCGGTCGCCGTTACCGCGTGATCCGGATCCAGGACAACGTGCCGAAGGTCGTCGGCACGATCGTCGCCAAGGTCGTCGCAAAGATCTAGGCGACGCTTGTCGCAGCCGAGCGGCGACGAAAAGACGAGGAGGCCCGGGGACACACTCCGGGCCTCCTCCGTGTCACGGTCCTTCGAGGGCGTACACGCCCTGCGCGACGTCACTCTCGAGTTGAGGCGACGCGAGGTCGTGGGGTTGATCGGCCCGAACGGGGCGGGCAAGTCGACGCTGGTGAACGTGTTGAGCGGCTTCGACCATCCGAGCGCCGGAACGGTCGAGCTGGAGGGCCGTGACGTGACGCGCTGGAGCCCGAGCCGCCGCGGAAGGCACGGGCTCGCCAGAACGTTCCAGCACAGCCACGCCTTCCGGTCGCTGTCGGTGCAGGAGAACGTCGAGGTGGCGGCACTGGGTGTTGGCACGCCCGCCCGCGAGGCAAGAAGACGAGCGGCAGAACTGCTCGAGACCCTCGGGCTCACCACGCACGCGGACGCGCGGGCCGACACGCTCGCGCAGGGCGACGAACGGCGACTCGGTGTCGCGCGTGCCCTCGCGACCAATCCGCGCTTCGTGCTGCTCGACGAGCCCGCGGCCGGGCTTCCCGAGGCCGAGGTTCCGGAGCTTGCGGAGGCGGTCCGCGCCGTCCGTGACGAGCACGACGCGGGCGTCCTCCTGATCGACCACAACATGGCACTGATCATGGAAATCTGCGACCGGATCTACGTGCTGGATCAGGGACGCGCGCTCGCCGAAGGGACGCCGAAGGAGATTCGGGCCAATCTCGACGTCGCCGCGGCCTACCTTGGCGAGAGCGCGGTGCAGGAGGAAGGATGACGACTCCCGCGTTGGCCGTCGAAGACCTCGAGGTTCGGCACGGGGCGGTGACCGCCGTGCGCGGTCTCTCGTTCGAGGTCGGCCATGGTGAGATCGTCGGTCTGATCGGCCCGAACGGGGCGGGAAAGTCCTCGACGCTGCACGCCATCATGGGTGCGGTCCGTCCCGCAGCAGGGGATGTTCGGGTCAACGGGATCTCGCTGGTCGGCCGACGGCCCGAAGACGTGGCGCGACGCGGCGTCGCGCTCGTGCCGGAAGGGCGGCGCATCTTCGCCGAGCTGACCGTCGAGGAGAATCTTCTGCTCGGGCTCGCCGGGCGGCGTAGGCGGGACGGCGTGGCCGAGGACACGAGACGGGTCTACGACCTGTTTCCGGTCGTCGAGGAAGCGCGACGCCGCAAGGCAGGCGCGCTTTCCGGCGGTCAGCAGCAACAGCTCGCGATCGCGCGGGCCCTCGTCGCGGACCCGGAGGTGCTGCTCCTGGACGAGCCCTCGCTTGGGCTCGCTCCACGCGTGGTCGACCTGGTCTTCGAGGCACTCGCCGCCATCCGCGACCGCGGTCTCGCGATCCTGCTCGTCGAGCAGCGTGCACAACGAACTGTCGCGTTCGCGGATCGCTCGCATGTCCTGTCCAACGGGCAATTGCGCCTGACACTCGGCCCTGAGTCCGCAGGCGACACCGAGGCGCTCGTAAGCGCATATTTGGCATGAGCGTCGCCGTCCTCGGCATCGATTGGCAGACCCTCGCCGACGCAGTCGGCCTCGGCGCGATCTACGCGCTCATGGCCGTCGGCATCGGTCTCGTCTTCGGTGTCCTCCGGCTCGTCAACTTCGCCTACGGACAGCTCGTGATGGCGGGCGCCTACGCCCTCGCCTTCGCCTCGGAGCGCGGCTGGCCCGTCTACGTCGGAATCGTCCTCTGCTTTGCGGTCGTGCTCGCGCTCTCACTGCTCATGGACCGGATCGTCTTCAGGCCGTTGCGTGGACAGTCGCCTGCAGTGATGCTCGTCGCGACCTTCGCGGTCGCGTTCCTGTTGCAGAGCATCGCGCTGCTGTGGTTCGGCCCGCTCGGCAAGATCGCTGCGTCGCTCGCGTCGTTGAACCGGCCGGTCACGATCTCCGGTGTGGACATCCGCAAGATCGCGATCGTCACGACGGTTCTGGCAGCCGGTTGCCTACTCGCGCTCGTCCTGCTCCTCGGGCGCACCCGCGTCGGGCTGCACATGCGTGCGGCCGCGATGGACTTTCGAACGGCGGAGCTGCTCGGCGTGCGTGCGGGCCGGGTCATCGGCGCCGCCGTGCTGATCTCGGGACTGCTCGCAGGTGTCGTCGCGGTGATGCTCACGGTACAAACACCTCTCGTCACGCCGGACTTCGCGTTGCGGGACACGATCCTCGTTCTCGCCGGCGTCGTGCTCGGCGGCATGAACCGGCTCGTGCCTGCGACCCTTGGCGGGTTCGCGATCGGCTTTGCCTCCGGACTGCTCGGAGGTGCGTTGCCGACCGACCAGAGTCAGTACCTGCCCTCGTTCCTGTTCGCGGCGGTCATCCTCGTCCTCCTGATCCGGCCCGGCGGGCTGTTCACGCGCGAGGGCCAGCAGGCGGTCGACCGAGTATGAGGCGCGTCGACCCGATCGTTCAGCTGCTCGGGCCGATCTCGCTGATCGCCGTCGCCGCGCTCGTGGGGACGATCGTCTCGACATCCACGGAGACCTACGTGATCAACGCGCTCGTGAATGTCGCGATTGTCGTCGCGCTCTACATCTTCATCGGCAACTCGGGCGTTCTTTCCTTCGGCCACATCAGCTTCGTCGCCGTGGGAGCGTGGGCCGCCGGCGTGCTCTCGATGCCGGTGGAGGAGAAGCCCGCGATCATGCCGAACCTCGCGAGCCTCCTGCGCGACCACACCATCGGCAACGTCTGGTCGCTGGCGCTTGCGGCCGCAGTGGGCGCCGCCTTCGCGCTCGTCGCCGGCCTGCCGCTGATGCGCCTCTCCGGGCTCGCAGCCGGGATCGCGACCTTCGGTGTGCTCGAGATCACGCACAACGTCCTGCGGTACTGGGAGAAGATCGGGCCGGGGCTGAACACGTTCTCCGCGGTTCCCGAGACGACGGGACTGCTGCAGGCCTCGATCGGAGCGGTCCTGGCGGTAGTCGTTGCGTTCATCTACAAGCGCAGCCGGTTCGGCAGGCTCCTCAGCGCGACACGCGAGGACGCGGCCGCGGCTCGAGCGGTCGGAGTGTCCGTGTACCGCCAACGGCTGATTGCGTTCGTGCTCTCGGGCGCGCTCGCGGGGTTCGCGGGTGGGCTCTACGTCCATCTGCTTCCCGTGAACACCGAGGCGGTCTATCTGAACCTCACCTTCATCACACTGGCGATGCTCGTGATCGGCGGGGCCACCAGCCTCTGGGGAGCGGTCGTCGGAGCGCTCGCCGTGAGTGCTGTCGACGCGTTCCTCGCCGAGGCCGAGAGCGGCATCCACGTCTTCGGCCGGTCGCTCGACCTCCCGGCGGGCACCCGGATCGTTGTGGTCAGCGCCCTGATGGCCATCGTGTTGATCCTCCGTCCCACAGGGCTCACGGGAGGCCGGGAGTTTTCCCTCCGGCAGCGCCGGCCCTTGCGCGTTCTGACAAAGTTCGCAAGATGACCGACCCGAAGCTCGAGCAGCTGAAGCAGCGACTGGCCGAGACCCAGGACCTGACCAAGGCCGCGACCCTCCTGTTCTGGGACCAGCGCGTGATGATGCCTCCCGGCGGCGCAGAGGCTCGCGCCGAGGCGAGTGCGACCGTCTCCAGCCTGGCTCAGGAGCGGTTCGTCGCAGACGACGTCGGGCGCCTCCTGGAGGATCTCCGGGGTCTCGAGGAGAGCTCGGACTACGACTCCTTCGAAGCCAGCCTGATCCGCGTCACGCGGCGCGACTACGAAAAGGCCACCCGCGTACCGCCGGAGCTCGTGGGGGAGATGAGCCGCGCCTCGACGCTCGCTCTCTCGGCGTGGGGGCCTGCGAAGGAAACGTCGAACTTCGAAGCGCTGCGGCCGCACCTCGAGAAGAACCTGGAGCTGCGCCACCGCTACATCGAGTGCTTCGACCCGCCCGAGGAAACGTACGACGTCCTCCTCGACAACTTCGAGCCGAACATGAAGACGGCCGAGGTGCGGGAGATCTTCGACGAGCTCAAGGAGAACCTCGTGCCGCTGATCAAGGAGATCGCCGACGCGGGAGAGGTCGACGACTCGTTCCTGCACGGGCAGTTCGATATCGAGGATCAGCGAGCGTTCAGCCTCGACGTGCTGCACCGCTTCGGCTACACAGAGGACGAGTGGCGGCTCGACCAGACGGCGCATCCCTTCATGTGTACCCCTGGCCACCGTGACATTCGGTTGACCACGAACTTCACCCCGGACGACCTGAGCTCGCTCTTCGGGACGATGCACGAGTTCGGCCACGGCGTCTACGAGTGGGGTGTAGACGAGGCGTTCGCGAGGACGCCGCTCCACTCGGGCGTGTCCCTCGGCCTGCACGAGTCTCAGAGCAGAACGTGGGAGAACCTCGTCGGGCGCAGCCGCTCGTTCTGGCGCTACTTCTATCCGCAGCTGCAAGAGACCTTCGCGTCGCAGTTGGGCTCTGTCGACGAAGAAGAGTTCTATCGCGCCGTGAACAAGGTGCAGCCCTCACTCATCCGCATCGACGCCGACGAAGTGACCTACAACCTGCACATCATCCTGCGCTTCGAGCTGGAGCAGGACCTGATCGACGGCAGGATCGCCGTCGCAGATCTGCCGGAAGCCTGGAACGCGCGGATGAAGGAATATCTGGGAGTCGACGTTCCCGACGATGCGCACGGCGTGCTTCAAGACATGCACTGGGCCGGCGGGGGGTTCGGCTATTTCCCGACCTACGCGCTTGGCAACGTGATCTCGGTGCAGATCTGGGAGCGGGCGAAGGAAGATCTGGGCGATCTCGACGAGCGCTTCGAGCAGGGTGAGTTCGGCGAGCTGCGCGAGTGGTTGTGCGAGCACCTGTATCGGCTCGGCCGTAAGTTCACGCCGCAGGAGACGATCGAGCGAGTCACCGGCAGTCCCATCGACGCGAAGCCGTACGTGCGGTATCTGCGAGAGAAGCTCGCCCCACAGGCCGTTTGACGGTCGCGACTGAATCGCCGCAGCTCGAGCGGCTCAAGGCCATCCTGGCGGAGGTCGCGGATCTCTCCCACGCCCAGCAGATCCTGGAATGGGACGCGCGCGTCTCGATGCCTCATGACGGTGCGGGGGCCCGTGCAGACGTCGCAGCGACGGTGACGCGCCTGGCGCATGCACACTTCGTCTCGGACGAGGTCGGGAAGCTCCTCGACGACCTGGACGCTGCAGGCCAGGATCCCGACTCCGTCGAAGGAGCGTTGATCAGAATCACCCGCCGTGAGTGGGAACGAGCGAGCCGGATCCCATCGGTGCTGGCCGGCGAGATGGCGCAGGCGAGCGGCGTGGCGGTGGCCGCGTGGGACGAGGCGAAAGCCGCCTCGGACTTCAAATCCTTCAGCCCTCACCTCGAGCGGCAGCTCGAGCTCAAGCATCGCTACATCGCGTGTTTCCCGGAGACCGAGGAGCCGTACGACGTTCTCCTCGACGAGTACGAGGAAGGGTCCACGACCGCGCAGGTCGAGGAGATCTTCGGGCGCCTGAAAGGTGAGCTCGTGGAGCTCGTCGAGCGGCACCGTGGGAATGCTGTCGAGGAGATCGCCGGCCCCTACCCGGTCGAGCGCCAGCAGGAGGCAGGGCGTCTGGTGCTCGAGGCATTCGGCTACGACGCGAAGTTCTGGCGGCTCGACGAGACGCCGCATCCCTTTGCCGCCAAGCCCGGCTTCGGCGACATCCGTCTCACGACTCACACCGACGAAAGGGATCTCACCTCGCTCTTCTCGACCATGCACGAGTTCGGGCACGGGGTCTACGAGTTCGACATCGACCCTTCGTTCGCGCGGACGCCGCTAGGCCGAGGAACCTCGAGCGCGATCCACGAGTCGCAGAGCAGGACCTGGGAGAACCTCGTCGGGCGGAGCCGAGGGTTCTGGCACTGGTTCTACCCGCAGCTGCAGGGACTCTTGCCCGAGCCTCTGGGCAACGTCGACGAGGACACGTTCGTCCGCTCCGTGAGCGCCGTCCGGCCCGGCCTGATCCGCGGTGACGCGGACGAGGTGACCTACGGGCTTCACATCATCCTGCGCTTCGAGCTCGAACGAGAGCTGCTGGCCGGAACCGTCGCCGTCAGCGACCTGCCGGAGATCTGGAACCAACGCATGAAAGAGTCCCTCGGCGTGGATGTTCCGGACGATGCGCACGGCGTGCTCCAGGACATGCACTGGGCAGGTGGCCTGTTCGGGTACTTCCCGACGTATCAGCTGGGCAACGTCGTCTCGGTGCAGATCTGGGACTGCGCGCGTGCACAGCTCGGCGATCTCGAAGAGCAGTTCACCCGCGGCGAGTTCGGCGCGCTGCGCGAATGGTTGAGCGAACAGATCTACCGCCACGGCAGCAGATACCAGCCGGCTGAGCTGCTGAGACGTGTCACCGGGTCCGAAATCGATCCCGAGCCGTACTTGAAGTACCTCCGCACCAAGTTCGCGTGAAGATCTGCGTCATCGGTGCCGGCGCGATCGGCAGCCTCTTTGCCGCCCATCTCGCGAACGTCGCCGAGGTGCTCGTGCTCACACGTCGACAGGACCATGCGCGGGAACTCAACGAACACGGCCTTCGGGTCAGCGGAGAGCATGACTTCACGGCACACGTGACGGCAGCAGCCGATCCGCGCGAGCTGCCGGAATTCGACGTCGGGATCATCGCCACGAAGGCGACGGGCCTCGAAGAGGCGGCCGAGTCGCTGGCCGGGCGGTTCGGGGGCGCGACGATCATGACCGTCCAGAACGGTCTCGGTGCGGAGGCGGTCGTCCACCGGCACGGGGGCTGGCCGTTGATCTCGGCCGTGACCTTCATGAGCGGAACGAAGCACTCCGACATCCATGTCGAGTACATCCTCGACACGCCGACGTGGCTCGGGCCTTACGAAGAGACCCCCTACGAACGCGTGCAGGAGCTCGCGCGGCTACTCGTCGACTCGGGCCTGAAGGCTGAAGCGCTGCCGGACCTGAAGCCCGCGCAGTGGTCGAAGCTCATCTTCAACGCGACTGTCAACGGAGTCGCCGCCTTGACCGGCCTCCCTCACGATGCGCACTTCGCCGCGGAGAATGGCGAGGCCGATCTCGGCCGTCTCGTCCACGCTCTCGTCGATGAGGGCAAACGTGTTGCCGCCGCGGCGGGGGTCGAGCTCCATGATGATCCCTGGGAGATGAACGTCCTCGCGACCAAGCGCGGGAGTGCGCACTACCCGTCGATGCTCGAGGATGTCGAAGCGCGGCGTCCAACCGAGGTGGAGCTGATCAACGGCGCTCTCGTCCGGGAGGCGGCGCGCCACGGCGTGGCTGCCCCTCTGCAGACCGCGGTGTACCGGCTCGTCGAAGCCAGAGAGGCGTCGTACTCGTGAAGGTCTGCGTGGTCGGCTGCGGCGCCGTCGGGTCGCTCTTCGCCGCAAACCTCGCCGGGCTCGACGACGTCGAAGTCTGGGCCTACGACCTCTCCAGGGAGCACGTCGACGCGATCAATCGCGACGGGCTCCGGCTGAGCGGCGCAGGTGAGGCCCTCGGGAGGCTGACGGCGACCTCGGACCCGGGCGAGCTTCCGGCGTGCGACTTCGGGATCGTGGCGACGAAGGCGATGCACACCGAGGCTGCAATCGCCGCGACGGCGGCAGCGTTCGCGGACGGGTGCGTGGCGACTGTTCAGAACGGCCTCGGCAACGAGGAAGCGATTGCCAAGCACGCCGAGCGGGTGATGCGCGGCACGACGTTCCCTGCCGGCAAACTGCTCGAGCCGGGTCACGTCCAGTGGGACGTCAAGGGCGACACGACGCTCGGGCCGTTCGAGCCGCGACCTGCTCCTTCCGACGAGATCGAGCGTCTCGCCGATGCGTGCACCCGCGCCGGGATGCCGACGAAGGCGGTGCCTGATGCGCGTGGGCCGCAGTGGCGGAAGGTGATCTTCAACGCCGCGACGAATCCGGTCGGCGCGCTCACGCGTCTGACGCACGGCCGCGTGTGCGAAAACGCCGAGCTCCGCAGGCTCGTCAGCGGCCTCGTGGACGAGGGAAAAGCCGTTGCTGCGGCGCAGGGGATCGAGCTCGACGCCGATCCGGAGGAGCTCATCGACCATGCAGCGAAGCCGGAGGTCGCCTACGACCACAAGGCGTCGATGCTCCAGGACGTCGAGGCCCGCCGCCCGACGGAAATCGACTACCTGAACGGCGGCATCGTCCGCTTCGGCGACGAGCACGGCGTCCCGACACCGCTGAACCGCGCGATCTGGTCGCTCGTGAAAGGGTTGGAGCAGTCATGGTGAGTCGCGAGGAAGTCGATCGCCGTTACCGGCTCGTGCGCGAGGCGATGGCCGAGCACCAGCTCGACGCGGTGCTCGTCTGCGGCTCGGAGTACAGCGGCTTCGAAGGCGCGGTCACCTACATGTCGGGCTTCGTGGTCGTGCACCGTTACGCATACGTGCTCCTGCCGCGCGAGGGAGATCCCACGATCATCTTCCCGACGGAGGCGCGCTACGTCGGAGAGCACGGGACTTCGTGGATCGAGGACCAGGTTTTCGTGGATCGGCCCGGCGAGTACATCGGCGACCGTCTGGCGGCGCAGCGCGTAGGCGTGTACGGGCTCGACTACGTGATGCCGGTGCGGGACTTCGAGGGGACGCACCTTCGCGTGGAGCTTGTGCCGTTCGACGTCGAGTTCGACCTGGCGCGGGCGGTCAAGAGCGACGAGGAGATCGAATCGGTGCGCGACTCGGTCCGCATCAACACCGAAGGTTTCTGGGCCTTTCTCGAGGCGTATCGGCCAGGCAAGTCAGCGGCGGAAGTCCTTGCTCCTGCGGAACGTCTCTTCGTGGAAGAGGGCTGCGGACGGCTGACGATGAACATGGTGCTGATCGGGCCGGAGTTCGCGATGGCCCGAGAGCACATGATTCTCGGCGACTTCTGCATCCCGTCGCTCGAGATCGCCGGTCCAGGTGGGCACTGGGTCGAAGTGTCGCGGGCGCTCGGAGAGCCCAACGCGGAAGTGAGCAAGATGCTGGAGGCCTACGAGGAGTACTTCGATGCGGCAAAGTCCGCTCTCCGTCCTGGTGCGACGGCACACGATGTTCACAGGGCGGTCTCGAAGGGCTTCACCGATCGCGGCTATCACCTCGGCCACGTCACCGGGCATTCGATCGGCATGACGATGATCGAGCATCCGAAGATCGGTGAAGGCGTGGAGACGGAGATCCGCGAGAACATGGTGTTCTCGATGCACCCGCACGTCATTGCGGAGAACGGGGTGGACTGTCTCTACATGCAGGACACGTGGCTCGTCACGCCGGACTGCGGGGAACCGCTCGCGGGACTGCCGATGCGGATCTTCCGCGCCGGCGAGTCGCGCTCCTAGAGCTGAGCCAGTTGCTCGTTGTTCCGGCGTGCCTCGGCCAATTTTCTTCTCGGTACGGCGGAGAAAGGTTTGCACGGCGACGAGATTCAAGGCTGCTAGTAGCGCGATGCCGATCACGAGGTAGTCGCGTGTCACCACGATGCCCACTACGGCGAAGCAGACGAGGATCACAACATGGCGCCTAGTGAGGAACCTTGCGAACCAGCGGCTTCGCCCAACTTGCAATTGCTGTTCGCGCTTGTCGATGAACTCGAGTGCGAGCTGAGCATCACGCGGGTCGGAGACTGCCTCGCCTTTGGTCACCGCCCGGGCAATCCTGTGGCGCTGCTCTTTTGGGAGGTTCCTCCAGGTGCGGTCCCACTCGTCGTCACGGGGCTTCAACGGCGAGGGGCGCGTTAGCCGACTTCGGCGTGGATCCGGCCGCTCGACTCCTTGAGTCGCCCGCCGTCGCGCCCCGCACGTACCGCCATGATCTCGGCAAGGATCGACAGCGCCGTCTCCGCCGGCGAGTGCGCGCCGATGTCGAGGCCGGCGGGGCCGTTGATGCGTTCGAGGGCAGACTCGTGGACGCCGGCTTCGAGGAGCCGCCCGCGACGCCGTTCCTGATTGCGCCGGGAGCCGAGCGCACCGACGTAGAACGCGTCCGTCGTGAGCGCACCGACCAGCATCGGGACGTCGAACTTGTCGTCGTGCGTTAGGACGACGATCGCCGTCGCGTGGTCGGGCTGCACCTGCGCGAGCGTCTCCTCCGGCCAGGCGACGATGATCTCGTCCGCGTTCGGCAGGCGCTCCGGGGTCGCGAAGCGCCCTCGAGCGTCGGCTGCGATCGTATGCCAGCCGAGCCCACGCGCAGCCGCACACAACGCATCCGCCGTGTCGACGGCGCCGTAGACGAGGAGCCGCGGCGGCGGTCCGAAGATATCGGCGAAGACGCGGTGGCCCTCGAGCTCGACGACCCTGCTGTGTCCTCCCCGGATCAGCTCGTCGGCGATGGGATCCTCACCGTGACGCACGAGTCGTGACGTTCCTTCCTCGAGGTTTGTCAGGACGACGGCTCGACCCTCCCCGCGAACGATCTCGCCGAGTTGGTCGAACAGTTCCGGTGCAGGCTCGTCGACCCAGACGTCGATCTCGCCCCCGCAGGGAAGACCCACGCTGAGAGCAAGGTCATCCGAGATCCCGTAGGTGAGGAGCTGGGGATCGCCGCCGGCGAGCACCTCCCGCGCCGCCTCGACGACTTCGCTCTCGACACAGCCGCCGGATACCGACCCCGCGAGCTCTCCCTGCTCGGACACGATCAGCTTCGAACCGATTGGGCGGGGAGCCGAGCGGCGGGTCGCCACGACGCGCGCCATCGCGACACGGTCGCCTCGCGAACGCCAGCGGTCGAGCTCCGGGAGGATCTCCCTCACCGGCGAATCGTAGCCCTGGTCCTGGAGTGACGGCCTAGTGGCCGCCGGTGCAGATCGTCTCGCCGAGCTCCGACCGCTCCAGCTTGAGGCCGCAGCGCGAGCAGAGTTGAGGAGCGATCTTTGCCCGTACGAGCAATGCCCGCATCAGGGTGGCCCAGAGCACCAGGTACGGAAGGAACAGTTGGCCGGTCATCTGCCTCCAGTTATCGGCCCAGAGGCCGCGGGGGTTTAGCGAACGATCACGAGCTGGGTCATCCGGGCGGGGTGCAGGGAGCAAAACAGGCGGTACGTTCCGCGGCGCGTGAAACGGTACGTGAACGTTCCCTTCTTCATGCTCGGGGAGGCGAACCCCGCCGGCCCGCTGGCGAGAGTCACATCGTGGTCGAGGCCACCGCGGAACCGCCAGGTGAAGCTCGCGCCGCGCCGCAGCGAGACACGTTGGGCGCCGAAGGCGTAGTCGCCGACCCACGTACTGCGGATGTTGCGGTGAATCGGCCCGCTGGGTTGCTTCAGCAACTCGATGTTGACGCGCTTCGCTGTCGACGGCGCCGGCACCGTCGAGGAGTACCGAGCGCAAGATGAGACAGGGCCGGGGGCGAGGTACATGATCATGATCCCCATCACGCGCACATGAGGCCGGGCGTTGTCGTAGGTCGCTGTCAGCCGTAACGTGTCACCCGCGCCCACGGGTCTTCCGGCCGGGTCGGCGAAACCGGTCATCTGCATCGGCCCCGGCTCGTGCAGGACGGGTCGCGGAAAGACGAGGCCCCAGGTCGGGTACGAGGTGAACAGCGAGCCGCAGCTCGTGTCGGCCACGTCCAGCGAAACGCCGCCACCGTGCAGGTGGCCGCCGGCCGCGACGAAGCGTCCGCTCTCCGGCATCTTGAAATCGGTGGTTCGAGAGACGGTCGCGCCGGGTTTGCCGGTCCCGGCCACGTTGAAGACCGGATCGGCGCGACAGTTCTCGATGTCGAGCCAGACGGGCTTGACCGCGGTGAGAGGCTCGCCGGTGACATACCGAAGCGTGTAGCGGATCCGCACGACCATCGAGTGCGGGTGGTGGTTCATCAGCATGTAGAGGAGGCCCCAGGTGTCAGTCGCGCGGTTGGGGTAGCCGTAGCCCTGAGGCAGGGCCAGGGCGAAGTGCTCTTCTCCCTCGGCGTAGAACCGCTCGGCCCGCAGTTGCGAGACTTCGCCCGAGTAGTCCCCGATGGTCGAGCACGTGTAATCGGGCACCCCGACCTTCGCGAAGACCACGTGGTGGAGCATCACGTCCTGCATCGCGACCGGATTGCCCAGGACGTCGACGACCTCCGCGCTCATGCCGACGACGTATCCGTCGACCTTGGGCGAGGGCGCAAGCCGGATTCCTCGCGCAACCTCGAAAGCGGTCACCGTGATCGGCGCCGTCTCCAGGACTACGGTCTCGGTGCTCGCCGCCGCTCGACCCGGGAGGGCGAGTGCGGCCAGGCCGGCCAAGATCAGCATGGGCACGGCCAGGCGCATCCACACGAATGTACCAGCGGTTCCCGCCGGGTAGAATGGCTGCGTGGGCTGGTTGATGGTCGCCCTTCTGATTGGCACTGTCGCCGCCGTTGTCGGCGCGGAATGGCCGCGGATTTCCGGCGGCCGGTTCGGCGCCGAGGCGCGTCATCGCCGTGAGCGCCAGCAGCGTAAGAGTCAGCTGAAGCTGCTCAAGACCGAGACCGAGGAGTTTGCGGCGAGCGTCGAGCGCGATCTCAACAAGCTGCCGACGATCGAAGAAACCGACCGGAAGCGTTAGCCCTTCCTAGGGCCTGCCGAAGGTCGTTCGCACCGTTCGGGTGTTCGGCAAGATGCGCGCGACGTTCTCCATGTTCTTCGTCTCCTGGTAGTCGGCGGCGGTGAAGCTCAGCGTGTGTCGGCCACGTGCGTTGCCGGCCAAAGAGAGGCTCGCGCGACCGGACGCAAACGAGACGGGGACGAAATCGCCGTCGATCCGCGCCTGCAGCGACATCGGGTCCACTCCGGAGCCGGCGTCAGTGACCGCGAGTTCGAGGAATCCGTTCCGAACGCCGAGCACCCGGACGGACGGAGGCCGGATGTCGCCCTGCCAGAACCGGAAGCGGAACGCTCCGGACCGTGCGCCGGTCGGCGTATCGAAGACGACGTCGTAGACGCCGGGACCGGGGAGGACGACGCCTGCGACGAGTCGGTGCCGTCCGTAGCCGCTGCGGTACGGGTTCTGGTCGAACGGTAGACCCGTGTAGCCGGCGACCCGGTTCTCGTCACCCGCGCGCACCACACGCGGCTCAACCCGGACACCGCTCGCGCGCTTGATCACCGCCACGCCGAAGTTTGCGATCCGGCGGCGGACGTGGACGCGATACACGACCTCGCGTCCGCTCAGACGGACGGGGAACGTAGCGTGGCCGGGGAGGACGTCTGGATACCGATACGAGGTCACGCGCGCGGCTCCGCGCGACGTGTTCGCGGCGTACTCGCCGGGACGCGCGAGCGCGATGTGCCGGTCGAGCCGCAGTCTCGGTCGTTCCACTCGCAGCCAGAACGGAAGCCTGCGCCGGTTACCGCCTCGTGAGAGGACCACGAAGCCGGTCACCTCACCCTCGCGGGCGTTGCGCGGGACGACCACGCGTACGGGAAGTGGGCCTGGCACGGTCGTCTGGGCCGGAAGCGAGAGCGGAGCACCGGCGGTGCTCGTGGCGACGTTCCAGACACCCGCGCCTCCGCCCGCGTCCGCAAGGGCCACCGTGCGTTGCGCGGTCGCACCCGGCCTCAGCAATCCGAACGAGACGTTTGTCGGGCTCGCGAAGACGAGCGGCTGATCGGCTCGAACCAGGTTGATGCGGCCCCCGCCCTCACGCAACGGATTCATCTCGGCCGTGCCACCGTTGTGAACGGGATCACCGGTGAGCACGAGTGCGGACTTGATCTGAGCCGGCGTCCACGTCGGATGACGCTGGCGCAGCAGTGCCGCACCACCCGCGACGTGCGGCGCGGACATGCTCGTACCGCTGCTCTCGACGAACCCGCCGCCGGGCGCTGCCGACGCCACGCTCAGACCGGGTGCGGTGACGTCCGGCTTGAAGACGAGGGAGTAAGGCGTCGGCCCGGCGGAGGAGAAATCCGCGATGTTGTCCACGTCAGGGCTGCCGTGACCGCCGCTCGAAGCTGCGACGGAAATCGCCTTTACAGCGTTCCCGGGCGAGGTGATCGAACCGAAGCCGAGCTCGGCGAAGTCGTTTCCGGCCGCCACAGCTGAGACGACGCCGGCATCCGCCGCCGCGTTCAGCGCCGTCACGACGAGATCACGACTCGGCTCGATCTCCGTCTCGCCGAGCGACATGTTGATGACGTCCATGCCGTCCCGCACCGCCGCCTCGATGGCCGCCGCGAGCTCCGGTGAATTGCCGTTGGCACCGAACTCGCTCGGGATGCCGAGGGCTTTGTAGTTGCCGAGATACGCCCGTGGCGCAATACCGGACAGGCGGAAGCCGCCGGTCCGTGTCGGTGTGTTGTGGTTCCCGGCAGCGATGCCGGCGACATGGATGCCGTGGTCGGAGAGCTCGGGGTCGAAGGGGAGCTTCGCGTTCGCATAGGCCGGCGTTGCGGGCGCAAACGCCCGCGCAACGATCACCTTCGGCGTCGTGTACGCGGCCTGCCCCTTGGGAAAGCCCGCCGGATACGCGTAGCCGGCCGGCGCGAAGAAGGGATGGGTCTGGTCGATCCCATCGTCGATGATCCCGATCTTCACGCCCTGCCCCGCTGTCGCCAGCGTCGGGCCCCAGATGGTCGGCGCCCCGATTATCTGCGGCGTCATGTCGAGCAGCGTGTGGTAGCCGATGCTCGGCCAGACCTGAAGTCCCTCGACCCGTGAGAGCTTGTCGAGGTCAGACCGAGGCACGACGACGGCGAAGCCGTTCAGCACGACGCCGAACCGCCAGCGCACCTGGGCGGCCGGAATCCTCGTGTGGATTCGCGCCTCGAGCGCACGCTGCGCGAACTCGAGGCGCTGCAGGTAGTTCCGGCTCGCCGGGGCGCTCAAGAGGAGCCGCCTGGGACGCGCGAACGAGGAGAAGGCGAGCGTCCCCTGCCGGGCGAACACTTCCGCCAGCGGCGGCGACTTCAACGTGACGACGACCTCGACGTTGCCGGCGCGCGCCGCAGAGGCAAACGCGAGCGCGCATACACCCAGTCCGCAGATCAGGAGACCCCGTCTCAGGCCGGAATCGTACGGGTTTGGTGGAATGTCCTCCGGCTAGACTATTCGTCCGCGCGGATGTGGCGGAATTGGTAGACGCGCACGGTTCAGGTCCGTGTGGGGGCAACCCCGTGGAGGTTCAAGTCCTCTCATCCGCATAGCCAGATCAGGTCGGAACGCGGGAACACTCGGGGAACAAACGAACGAGGTAGGGGATAGCGAGTGAATGCAGCGAACTGGATCGCTCTCGCGGCGGTGCTCATCGCGGGCCTGTCATTTCTGAGCTCTCAGATTGAACGCCGTCAGCGCAAGAGTGAAATCGGCACCGAGCGGGACAAGCGGGAAGAGCAGGCTCAGAAGGAGCGCCACTTCCGCGCACTGGTTGAGAAGCGACTCCATTTGGAGTTGGGGGATCGTGCCGAGAACCGACTCGCCCGGCTAAGGGCCGTCAACCGTGGGGTTAACGGAGGCGTCGAGGGGGGTCGCATAGACCGGCACCGCTTCGATATCAAGAACGTCGGCGTCGCACCGGCACGAGACATCGAAATTACGGCCACGCGCCAGGACGGCGATGTCGTAGCTCGAGCCGAGTTGGTCGCCGTGCTTCCACTCCAGTTTGAGGGAATCGACCTAGAGATCCCACTCAGTGAATCGCGCAACGGTGGGCTTCAGCTGTGGGCACGCTGGGAGGACGGTGCCGGCCCGCATCACAAGCTCCTACGGTCGATCGGTAAACATGGCTAACCGACAGCCGCGTCGTAAGCGTCGAACGCAGCGACGAGCCGCTCGTCCGTCCGTTTCAACCAACGCGCATAGGTGTCCTCGAGCTGCGCCACGCTCGTCCCCATGATCTTCGCGAGCTGCCAGAGGTGGACGCTGCCCTCCTCGATCGCCCAGGTCGCGAACGTGTGCCGCATGTCGTTGACGCGGCGATGCTCGATACCGGCGGCACGTAGCGCCGGTGTCCATTCGCGGTGCCGGAACTTCTCGCCGTCGATGTAGCCGCCCCGCGGAGCGGGGAACAGGATCGGCGTGTCGATCCGCGGAGGCATCGCGTCCAGGGCGTCGAGGACACGTTGGCGGAGCGGCACCGTGCGCACGCTCCCGTCGGTCTTGCCGCCCTCCTTCAACATGCCGCCGGTGAACCGACGGCGCACATGCAGAACACCCGCCTGCCGGTCAACGTCGGCGCGGTGGAGCCCGAACAGCTCCTCGGGTCGCAGACCGGTGCCGACACCGACGACCGGGATCGCCCGGTAGCGCGGGTCGAGCTCGTCGGCGATCCTCTCGACCTCCGCCCACGTCTCGAACGGTGTCACCTCGCGCCGCTCATGCCTCTTGCGTTTCGGGTTCTTGATCCCGGCGGACGCGTCCCTTGTCGTGAGGTTGCGGGCGGCCGCCCAGGTGAGCGCCTGCCGGAACGCACGGAACACGTCCGGCCGCGAACCCGGCGGCAACGTCGCCCGCCAGTCCTCCAGCTCGAGTCGGTTCAGGCTGTCCGGGTGACGGTCACCGAACACGGCACGAGCCTTCCTCAACTGCGCGTCGAGCTTCGTTTTCGTCGCCGGGTCGACGGTCGCACCGTGCTTCTCAAGGAACAGAGTCCAGGAGCGTGTCCACGGTTTGCGGCCGGTGCGCAACCGGGATCAGGTCGCCGCGGCGGAACGCGACCACCTCGTTCATTCGCGTGTCGAGCCAGTCGAGCGCCGCCGTCTTCGTCGGGAAGCCGCCCTGTCCGCGCTGGGCGCCGTTCTCGTCGCGGTAACGCACCTGCCAGGTCGTGCCGCGTTTGACGGCCGAGCCTCGCTGCTCTAGCGGGCATCGTGATCTCCTCCTTGTGGGACGGTGACACCTGTAAGACTACACCCGGGCCGAGACGAGCGGTAGGGGCGGGTGACACTTCTCCTCCTGTGACTCTCGGCCCGTTCAACCGCCGCCGCTCCAGCCACTCCAACACCTCGCTCTCGCGGAACCTGAGCCGCCCGCCGACCTTGAACGCACGGCACCGTGCCCGCCTCGGCCCAATCAACGATCGTGCCTGCGGCGAAGCCGAGGATTTCGGCGAGCTCGCGGGCGGTGAGGAGCGGCTCGGTCACGTCGCCCCGATCTCCGATGTTCGGTCCGAGCCGTCTTCGGTGTGGACGACCACGATCAACTGGCAGGCGACGAGGTGGGAGCACCGACCGACCGCGGGACAGGTGCAAGTCCACCCGTTGGCGCGTGTGAACGTGACCCGGTACGTCTTCGCGGAGTCGCCGCGCAGGTCTGCGCGGAAGTGCGCCGGCCCAACCTCGAGAACGTTCACCCTCTCTTCGACGAGAAGCCTCCGACCCTTCCCGTGCGCGTTCTCGGTCACGAAGACCCCTCCATTAGCGGCGGGACTCCACGAGCGCGTGAAGCTTTCGCCGGTCGAGCCATTCCGTCTCGGTGATGTGGCCTTCCTGGAGTTTCTGGTCGATCCAGTCAGCGAAATCGGGGTCACCGGAGATCGGGATCCGCCCGTTCTCCGAAGGGGTCAAATCCTTGAAGAAGTCACCGGCCGGGTGCCGGTTGCCGTCATCGAGCTCGGCGAGCAGGAAGTCGCAGGCCTCGTCGAGCTCTGTTTCGCTTGCTTCCCCCGTTTGAACCGTCACAACGTCACAACCCGCATGGCCATTGGGATCGCGGCCGTTCTGAAACGTCACACCGGCCTCGGTCTGTGACGGTCTGACGTCACCGGAATCCCGCATGGGAAGGGCGGTGTGACGTTGTGACGTTTCGTTTGGGGGGGTGGGGAGGTAGCGGGCGAAAATCGGCTCAAAGGTCTGCCGGTCGTAACCCTTCTTCGTCTCCTCACCGACCCGGACCGAGTGCGGGCGAACCTCGAACCGTTTGAGCAGGTTCGCGAGGCCGTTCTTGGTCAGCGGCTTTCCTCGCCATTCCGGCCAGGGCGCTTCCTCGAGCGCGTTCAGGAAGTCGACAGCCATTTCGCTGAACAGCTTGTCGCCATGCTTGTCGAACGCGTCCCGAAGATCGCTGAGCAGCCGGACGCCGTTCGAATCGTCCGAATCGGGCTGCAGCCGCCGAGCAGCGGAGCAGGCACGCACAAACCATGCTTCGCCGGCGATGTGGGCAATGCCGGTCAGCGGTTCCCAAATGTCTGCCTGCCGGTCGGGGAGTTCCTCGAGCGGAGCAAGGTCGAGCGCGGCAAGCTGCTCGACGTGGTCGCTGGCCCAGGCGGCGATCCGCTCTCGCAACGGTTCCGACTCAAGCCGGATCGTCCGCTCTCGCTTCCGTGCGACCGTCTCACTGGCAGTCTTGCGTTGCATCCGAATCAGGATCGAGCGGTCGCGAACGGTGTCAGGAAGTGAACCGATGCCAGCGATCGCCTTCGCGGCAGAACGTCGAGAAGTCCTCGACTTTGAGGCTGGTCCCGCTCGCCCCGACACAACGCGAGTAGACACCGCTCGCTTTGAAGCCGGAGTTGAGGACTCCGCGCAGCGTCTCCGCGTATTCGCTGTCGCCCTTGAACGCCGCATCGGACTCGTCCAAGAGCAACGTTGGCCGTTGCTGGACTTTCCGCGCCAGAGTCGCCGCGGACACGCTCCCGGTTAGCCAGGGATTCGCGACCAGGAGCTCGAGCACTTCGAGCAGATGTGTTTTGCCGCTTTGTTTCTCAGCTGACGTGATCGAGAGGTAGGGCGTGATGCCAAGGACCTCGACCGCGTGGGTATGCACCGTCCACAAAGTCACGGCGAGCGCCTGGTCATCGGTGAGAATGACGTAGCGGCGAATGAACGCCTGGACGTCATCGAGCAGTCGGACAGTCTCGGCGTTCATGGCTTGTCGAATCGGCTAGTCGCGCGGTCGACGGCATTCAGCCCGCGGACCACATCCTCGATCGTCACTCCGGGTTCAGGAGCGCCGCGGCAAATCGTGCAAAGCGGCGACCGGAACGCTCCACACGTCCGGCAACGACGTGGACGGCTGTTAGGTTGAGCGCGGCGCAAGTTGCCGGAGCCGCCCCGACAGGCGGTTCCGTCGTTCATGGGACCACGGACTGTCGCTGCAGGTACTCCTCGAGATGCTCTGGCCGGAAGCGAAGTCGCCGACCAACGCGGACGGGGGAGAGCTCGCCAGCGTTGACGAGTCGGTAGATCCCCGTCCTCGAGATCGCAAGAACTTCTGCGGTCTCGGTCAATGTGAGGAGCCGTTGCGGGCGAGCCAGAGTGGCGCTAGCCGAAGCAATGTGTTCCATATCGACCACTGTGCCGCGCGAGTCTCCGACGCAAATCAAAAGTGACCGAGCTGCGGCGCTGGATACTTGGCCGGTGCTCGGCCGGCGCTGTCGCCCGGAGGATCTACGCCGGGTGGAGCGTTTTGCCCGAGAGTGTTGGGACGAGCTCGACGACCAGCTCGACGGCGCTTCCCGCAAGCCGATTCGTCCTACCCGCAAAAAGGTCTGGGAGCTGACGATCGACGACCAAGAGGGCTTAGAACCCGCAGCAACCCGCGTCCTGCAAGAAGTGCAGAGGGAGTTGCGCGAGCGCAAGGCGGGCGCCCCGGATCGATCACTTCGCCGCCTACGAGCTCTATTGTGACCCAGATGTGGTGCCTGAACGCTCTCCTTTATCTCCACGGAGCCAGCTTCAAGTTCGCGAAGGAGACGCAGATAAAGGTCGCGAACGGGAGACCTTTGACCATCTGTGTCGGGACCGTCAAGCCGTAAGCCTGTCACCACAATCTTGAGGACCCACCTACGTCGCAGGCGGTGGGTGTTACCGAGTGTTCGAAGACTCGCTACGACTGAGTGCTCATCCGTTCGCCCGCTGGTGTCCCGATTGCCGGGGGCGCAAGACGAGCGCCATTCGAACCTTGGAACGTGAGTTGAGACGCCGCGATGCGAAGCGCCACGCGGAGCTTTCGATGCTGCGGGCAAGTCAAACGCAGAACTCGCACTAGCCCTGGGCAACCTCGAAAGAGGGCAAGTCGGTCACCTTTGCCGCGCCTTGCGAGCTCCTGCGCGACCATGGAAACCGTGGAAACGCAAGCACCGCCAGCACCGCGTCTCATCTCGATCCGTCAGGCCGCCGAGCTCGCCGCGTGTGTCGAAACCCATATCTGGCGTCTTGTGCAGCGGGGCGAGGTCGACGCGGTACGCGTCGGCAACGACGGGCCTATTCGCATCCCCGCTGAGACCTTCCTGCGGTGGCTGTACGGCGGGCGGCGGGCGTTGGAGGCCTACCTCGACGAGCGCGAGGCCGAGGAGGCGGTGTCGTGAGCGACTGGAGGGTGATAGTCGGCTACGAGGCGCAACGGGATCTGTGGACGTTCGGGTGGGACCCGGATGCTCGAGTGCGGCGGCGTCGTGATGGGCAGATTCGAGACCGATGGTCTCCACCGTTGTGACGATGGCCGCAGCGCTGTTCATCCGACGGATTATCAGATCGGACCGTGACGCCACCCCCACGGCGGTGCGGATCGATTACGACGCGCTCATCCGGAAGCAGTCGATCCAGTCCCGCCGATCCCCGGTCATCCTGGGGGTGGCCTGACGGGGGCCGAAGACTACGGGGTCATCGTCGGCAGCATCCACTGCCATCCCGGCATCGACCGCCAACGCGAGCTATCCGACGTTGACGGCCTCTCCGACGTTTCGACCGCGGCGGAGAACGCGAGAGAGCAATGCGCGGGATTGGCCGGCAAACCGTGGCTGTCCGTGGTCGTGACGGCCGGTGAGGCGATGGTCGGAAGGCTTCCCGACCGAGGACTGGCTAGAACCGGAGTTGAGCTTTTACTTGGTTCGCGGTGATCGCACAATCATCAAGCCCGCGTGTCCAACTGATGTCCCAGATCGAGTGGCTCGTCGAAGAAGGCCAACGTGCGGCGGTCGCGACAGGAGGAGGCAACTAAAGATGGCTACGGCCACGAAGACGAAGCAGCGGGACGAGATCTACCAAGCGATCGAGAATTTCCTCATCACGAATGCGTCACGCGTCAACGAACTCCTGACCGCAGGGCATGAATCAAGCGAGGGCAGAAGCTATGGCTGCCGAGAACCGGGCGAGGCTCGCCCTGGAAGAGACCTGAATGGCGCGACGGATTGAAAGTCCGCGGTGCGCCGTTGGGGCGGCCGCACGCGGAACCCCGGGGAGAGCGGGCGGGCCTCGGCTCCCGCCCGCTCTCTCCACTGACATGAGGCGACCGTGCATCGAGGAACGAACCTCCAAGAGATTGCAAGCGCAACGGGCTCGACGTACACCATCGCGGCCGCCGACACCGGTAAGTACGAGCGGGAGTAATTCTGCTCCCATGACCCCGGGCACCCGGCCAACGTGGACGGAAACACGCACCGCCACCCCGCTAATGGTTTTTCCCTCCCCGATGGATTCAGGCCCACAAGTGGGCAAATCGAAGGCCGAGTACATGCGGGAGTGGCGCAGGCGTAACCCCGATCGGGTTCGTGACTACAACGAGCGTCGACGAATCCCGCCAACCGAGAGCCGGTGCGTCGAATGCAACACCAGCATCGTTGGACAGAAGGGCAAGCTTCTCTGTTCTCGCCGCTGCAAAGACAATCGTTACCAACGCACACACCCAGAGGAGTACAGGGAAAACGCCGCCGCAAAGATGCGCGGCGCGCTCGACCACGCCCGCCGACATGGCGAGTGGGGCTGAGACCGCCGAAAACACGCACGCATGGCTAAGCGAAGCGGATCGATTCGACGATCTGCTGGATCTCCTTCTGAGCCTCGAGGTGGCTTGTTCGTCTGTCACGGCTGCAATGAAGAGACGCGTCCCGTTCACGGCGACGATCCAGACCCGGATCGTGTTTCCCCCGCCCGTCGCCGACCACAAGGCACCGCCGAACACGAATCGCCAGTTGTAGAAGAACCCTGGGTCGCAGCCGACGGTCTCGCGAACCGTGAGCACGACGTGCTTCGCGGACCGCCCGCCCACGGTGATGTCCGAAGGCTCTCTGACAAGCTTGGTGCCGGGCGCCCTCGAGACTGCGGTAGCGAGAGCGGCGGCCGATCGGCCAGTCCACGGGGGCAGCAGACGGGCACACGGATCGGCGTAGTCGCCGTCTGGGAAGCTCGTCCAATAGATGATCCCCTCTGCGCCCTGTGACCCCACGACGGACTTGTTGAGCGAGATCGGCCCTCCAGCGGACTTGCCGGTCGAGATGCTGCTGTGCCTCTCCCAGCCGCGCGGCACATTGAACGAGAACCGAACGCCGTTCTCGGTCACCGTCAGCCTTGACGCGCACATCAACGACGCTACGGGCGCGCACGCGGCTGCGACGCGAGAATCCGAGGCAAGACCGACGCTCAAGGCGGTCGGCGAGGAACCAGGTTGCGCCCAGGCCGAGGACGAAGGCCAGTGCAGTGTGATGCCGGCGACCACGACGACCGTGGCGGCGGTCGCACCGATAACCGCCCTGGCGGCGTTGTTCATGTTCGCGAATCTCCGCATCATGCTCCTCCCTTGCCGTATTGCGGCACGAGCTGTTGGGGAAACCATGCGCTGCGGCGGCGACTGCGCTTCGAAAAGTGCTGTCGCCCACGATGTTGCACAGGACGACCTGACCCCGGCTTGTCCACGCTATTTAGTCCCGCCTGAGTGGCGGGGTAGTGGGAGGGAGCGTCCGGTGGTTGGTGTGCGCTCGTAGCCCGCGGCGACGGCGATGAGGGTCGGCTCTGCGAAGGGTCGTCCCATCAGTTCGAGGCTGACTGGGAGGCCGCGAGAGGTGAAGCCGGCCGGTACAACCATGGCGGGAAGGCCACCGAACGCGGCTGACCCGCAGTCGAAGGGACTCGGGTCTCCGCCGATCAGAGCGGCCGGGGAGGAAGACGCCGGATAGGCGATCGCGTCGAGGTGGTGCTCGTCCATGAGGGCGACGACCGCGTCGCGGAACCGACTCCGCCCCGTGAACGCTGCGCGGTACTCACGCGTCTTCAGGCTGGTCACTGCTGCCAACTCGGACAAGAACCCACCGACCGCTGGAGTGACGACGTTCAGATCCACGATCTCCCTGAGCGACCGAACCGGAGCTCTGGGCTCGGCGGCGAGATAGGCATCGAGTGCAACGCTCAACTCTCCGAAGAGTGGGCCGAGGTCAGCGCCGCTCGGCAGCGTTACCTCGACCATCTCGACCCCTCCCGCCGTCATCTCTTCGATCGCCGAGACCAGGAGCCGCTCGACTTCGGGGTCTCCACTGAACGTCACCAGGCCGATGCGTCGGCCCGAGAGGCCATCGGGATCGACGGCGTTCAGGTAGGACGTCCCAACCCGCACCGTCGATGAATCCGCGGGATCACGGCCGACAGTGGCATCGAGCATGATCGCGAGGTCGACGACGCTACGGGCCATCGGGCCGACAGCATCCAACGTGGTCGAGAAGGGGATCACGCCGGCGCGCGACGAGAGACCGCTCGTCGGCCGCAGCCCGTACAGATCGTTGTGAGCTGCCGGCAGGCGGACCGATCCGCACGTGTCCGTCCCGAGGCCGGCGGCGGCGAAGTTCGCGGTCACGGCGACAGCCGTGCCCCCGCTCGACCCGCCGGGATCCCGGCTGAGGTCGTACGGGTTGAGTGTCTGCCCGCCCAGAGAGGACACCGTTCCCCAGCCCAGGGCGAACTCGAAGAGGTTCGCCTTGCCGATGATGATCGCCCCCGCATCGCGCAGCTTGCGCGCCTGGAAGGCGTCCCTCGTCGGAGTGAATCCCTTCAGTGCCAGCGATCCGGCGGTTGTCTGCATGTCGGCGGTTCCGATGTTGTCCTTCAAGACCACCGGGATGCCGTGCAGAGGTCCTCGAGGGCCCGACCGCTCTCGTTCGGCATCGAGAGCCGCCGCCTCGTCTCGGGCGGCAGGGTTGACCAGGATGAACGCGTTCAGCTTCGGGCCGGCATCGTCATAGGCGGCGATCCTGGCCAGATAGAAGTCGACCAGCTCGACCGACGTGAGCTGACCGCTCTCCATCGCGCTCTGCAGCTCCGGGATCGTCGCCTCCAAGAGGACCGGCGCAGGGCTGGAAGTCGTCGCGCAGGCGCCCGCGAGCACTAGGGCGAGGCACCCTGCCAGCGCGCATGCAGCACGTTGCCGGATGCGCGGCTCGGTCGCGCTCACCACGTTCGCCGATCGACGCCTGCAAACCGCGGGTGGCTCTCCCTCCCGTCAGCTTTCGCGCTCACCCGCACTCCGTGCAGATCGACTCGCCGTTTGGGAGGTAGGGCCAGAAGAAGATGAAAACCTCGTTTCGGACTGGCCCCTTCTCGGGACGAGGTGGATCGACGCTCGTGCCTGGGATCTCGAAGCTGTAGACCAGCTCGCCCAACCGCCTGTCCCGCTTGAGACCTGCATCGTCGAGAGCTTGGGCGAGCGCGCGAGCCTCCTCCGTAGTCAGGGTGGAGGAGTAGGTGGTGATCGGAAGAAGCGGCGGGAAGCCAGGAGAGCCCAGCTGCCCGTCCTCGGCCACGGCGTCCTTGGAGCGAAGAATGTCCTCGGCCGGCGCAGGTAGCAGGGACAAGATGCGGGACCGTTCGAGCGTTTTGGGCCGCGCGTGGTACTTGACCGAGTACCTGGCGGCCACGTACGCCCTGATCTGGCGGTCCTCCCACGCGCTTGCCGGCAGCCACGACGCCGGATCCGCGAGCTGCTCACGCAGGCGCTCAGGAAAGTTCGCGTGGTAGCCAACTAGCCGGTCGCCGATCCGCACCTGGATCACGTTGTGGATCCAGGGGCCAGGAGCAGGCTGATAGTGCTCGAGTCCAGCCGAGACGATCTCGGACCGCAAGAGCTCGACGCCCTCGGGCGTGAGTCGCTGCTCCAGGAATCCCCTCCTCAGTGTGATCAGCCGTCCGTCGGCGTATACCCATGCCCGAGCCTCGCCAGCGCCCTTGGGGCCATCCGTGTCGATCCAGTACTGGATGACGAGCTCTCCGCTCTCCGGCGCGCTCGGCGTCGCTCCCACCGGAGGCAGGCCGACGAAGCTCTTATGAAGGACGACCTCCCGAACGATCGCCCAGCCAGCGGCCGTTACAGCCGTGGCGAGCGCAACCGCGGCCAGCACGACGACAAGCCGACGACGCCGGGCCGGGACGAAACGAAAGCGCTCGAGCCTCTGGCGACCGGTCCGACCCGTACCTGCTCGATCGAGGACGTCGTTCCAGGCCCCGGAGAGAGGCTCGGGCGCCAGTGCGGCGAATCGAGCGGACAGCCCACTGTCGTCGTACATGCTCACGTCATCACCTCGTTCGTCGAGAGGGTGTCTGCAAGTTGCCGGTGTGCCTGCGACAGGGTTGCCGCGACCGTTCCTTCGGAGACTCCGAGCACCGCGCCGATGTCGGCGTAGGACAGATCCGCGAAGTAGCGCAGGAAGATCGCTAGCCGCCGCTGCGGCGGCAGGTCTCGAACCGCGGTTGCGAGCGCGAGGTCGCGGCTCTCGTCGACGAATGCCACCTCCGGCACCTCGTCGACGACGAGCTCGCGCGATCCCTTCGAGCCAATCGCTACCCGGAAGGCGATCCGCCACACCCAGGCCTCGAGCGACCCCTCGCCACGGAATCCGTTCTGGTCGCGTAGCGCCCGCACGAACGCCTCTTGCACGACATCGCACGCGCTTTCGACACTGCCCGTTACCGACGCGAGCATTACCTGGAACGCGCCGTTACGTCGACGGTACAAGTCTTCCAGCTCGGACTCCAGGCCACCCATGTTCATAAGAGCGGGATCTTCGACGAATCCTTTAGCGCCTCGTCTGGGCCAGTGTCCGTCCTCTCGCCCGAACCACCCGGCGAGCGAAACTGCCGACGTTATGGGAGCGTCTAGGGAGCCGAGCGGGCGCAATCGGTGGCACGGTGTCAAACGCGACGGCGGCGACGACGCAAGAACAATCTATCCCTTACCGTGGGTAGCGACCCGTTGTCGGCGCTCGACCAAATCCCGACCGCAACAGACCGCGTCATCTATCACCGTTTCGCTGGGACGGTTGCCGGCGGGAAGCCCGCTCTCTTGACGGAGATGTGAAACTAGCAACGCACCCCGGGGCCGCAATCCCTGGACGGGTCAACGGCCGTGGTGGGCCTCAGCCCGTTGAGGCGTGTTCGGAGGTGGGAATGGAACCGTTGCTGCAGGCGCTCGAAGCATTCGTAGAGGAGGTCTGCCAGTTCCTCGTCCTCAGACGAGCGTGGATCGATCTCGTGGAGGACGAAGCGGTCTCGTCGGCGCTTGCCGCTGGATTCCAGCGTGTCGGCGGTCGCCTTCCGCGGCGTGAAACTTGCGCATGAGCGTCCGTGGCGCCCGCCGCCGTAGCCTGACAACCCCGGGGGATGGGCCACGACGTAGAACGGGGAACGCTGCCGACACCCTGCTAATGATCCGCGAAGAAAACCGTCTGGGTAAGCCAAAGGTCCTGCATCACTTCACGGTGGATCACTTTCAGGAAGTGGACGTCGGGCTCCTTGGCGTCGTGTTCTGCCTGACCCTGCCCTTGCTGCGCCAGTGTTCGGGAATGTCTCCCTGACGAGTATGAGCTTGCCACTGTGAACACGGTGCAAGATGATGCAGTCATGGCTGCGGCGTCTGGGACGCAGACCGTGGCGGCGGCCGATGGGCGGACGCTGACGATCGCCGAGTGGGGCGACGCGGATGGGTTCCCTGTCTTTTTTCTCCATGGCACGCCCGGCTCGCGCTTTGCCGGGCAAGGCTTCGCGAGCGCGTATGCGAGTGTCGGAGCGCGAGTGGTCACCTACGACCGGCCCGGCTACGGCGGCTCCGATCGCTTCCGTGGCCGGCGGGTGGTGGACTGCGTCGCCGACGTTTCTGCGATCGCAGACAGCCTCGGTCTTGAGCGGTTCGCCGTGAGCGGCGGCTCCTTTGGTGGGCCGCACAGCCTGGCGGTTGCCGCACGCCTGTCCGGGCGGGTGACAAGAGCCGCCTGTGTAGTCGGGGTCGCGCCGTTCGACACGCCCGACTTCGACTGGTTCGCCGGTATGGACGCGGTCAACATCGACGAGATCGGCTGGGCACAGAAGGGTGAAGACGTTCTCGCCCGCGAGATCGAGCGGATGGCGGCTGCGTGGCTCGAACGCATAGCCAACGACCCTTCGGACCCGGGCGAGGTGGAGTTCTCCGAGGCTGACCGTGCCGTACTGGCGAATCCCCAGCGGCACGAGGCGATGCTACGGATGCTCAACGAGGCGTACCGCCCCGGCGTCTGGGGCCATGTCGACGACATCCTCTCTCTCATCCAACCTTGGGGCTTCGACGTAACCGAGGTCCGTGCTCCGACACGCATCCATTACGGCCTGACCGACGTGCTCGTGCCGCCCCAGCATGGCGAGTGGCTTGCTCACAACGTGCCCCGCGCCGATGTCGTCGTCGATGAGCAGGGCGGCCACTTCCCTGATCCCAACCTCGTCACGGAACGATTCGGCTGGCTCGTCCAGCCGGTCTGACCTCTTTCACCAGGGTCCGCGAGAAAAGCTGAAAATCTGACCTTGACTGTCTCGCCCGATGTGCGCGGCGAGTTGGCGTTGCGCTACCGAATGCAGATCGCGTAGAGCATGGTGGTCGCCGTCTTGTTATCCACGTTGGCGAAACCCATAAGCCAGGATCTTTCACTCACGGGGTAGGACCGGACGAGGTTAAGGACAACCGCATTCGAGGAGTACCCGCCGCCGATGACCTTCTCTTCCGGATTGCAATCGACCGTGAAGGTGTTCCCAGAGCCGGGCGAGATCAGGATCGCCTTGCTCCTGGTCGTGACGACGCCTGCGGCCGTGCTGGCAGGTCCGGGGATCTTGGCGACCGCGCGAGCCGTTTGGCCGTTCAGCTTCTTCGCGTTCTCAGCAACGAGCGCTCGGCGGGCGAGGGGCACGGCAGCATCAACGACGGCGTTAGCTGTCCCGGCGAGCGCCACGAAGAGCGCGAGCACTGCGACGACGAATGTCGGACTGGGCTTCCGCATCTGATTGCCTCCTATGTGTGGGCTGTCGCTCCATGCAGCCGACAGTCTGAAGGGCGCGAGCAGACCCAAGCCTTGATCTATTAGCCGCTGCGGATCAACCGTTTCAGCGCCTCGACCCCGACGTTACGCCGGCCGTGCCGTAGCTCGGCAAGTGCGGAGGCAGCAAGCGCGACCTCGGTGAGTGGCGGCAGTCGCTCGTCGATGAACCGTGCAAGCCAGCGCAGCGCTGCACGCTCGTAGCGTGCCGGATCGATGTTCGCCAGAAGTTCGCACAGCAGGAGCGCGTCAGCGAGGGATAGTCCGCCCATCTCCCGTGCGGCCATCTCTGCGGCCTGAACGTGCCGGCGATGGATCGCGCGTTGGAAGCGGCCGTGTGCTGTCCCCTGCGACGTCATGGCGTTGCCGCTTGGGGGCACGGCTGCGCCCGATCGTAGCGCCACACAGAGGAGCCCGAGCAAACTATCTCGAAAGGCCGTCAGCCTCAAGCTTTCGGTCGGGCGACGAGCACTGTCGAATCATCCGCTACGAGCAGCTAAACCACGTCTCGTTCTAGGCGAGCGAACTAGTTGCAGCGGGACCGATCTGTTAAGGATGACCAGACGGAGCCCGGGAGCTACCCCGCAACCCCTCCTCCCCTGCCGTCGGGGCTCAAGGTCGCCGCAGACCTCGCGCTTAGGGCTCCATTTGTCTAGAGAACGCGTGCCCTCGCGCCCAGACGAGATGTTGGTTCGCGCTCGGCGGTACTTCCCGGGTTTGTAAGGACTTGTGGGCTGGGCAACTTAAGGGCGGTCCCGGAGTCCCCAACATAGGGGCGGTTTCTGCGGGGAGCACCCTGCGCGGGTTTGCGGGTCGAGTTACGCGCGGGGCGGGAAGGGAAGCCGCCCCCAGACTTCCCTAGCGAGAGTGCCCGCCGAACTCGCGCTCCGCGCAATCAGGGCAGTAGAAGACGAGTTCCTCGTCAGTGTCGAAGTAGGCGAGACCAAATTCCGTAGACGCACCAGCCGACTGAGCGGGTGCTCTGCGGAACGTGGTAGCCGCAAACCCTTTCGGTTCCCGCTGACCGCCTGCGACCGTGTGGGCTACTGAGAGTAGCCTTCAGTGACCTCGCCCTTGTGCGCGGCAAATGCAGTCAGAACCTCCCCTTTCTCTCGCTCGGGGACCTTGAAGGAGTCAAGCGTTCGCCCAAGTTCAGCTGCGACTTCGTCGAACTCGGTGGGTGAGATCTTCAGTTCGCGGTGGGCTTCTTCCAAGCCGAGGGGAGTGCTGCCGGGAGCCGTAGCTGCATATTGCTGGGGTCCGCCGGCAACGTTGCAGACCCACAGGGTGCGCATGAATTTGAGGCCTGGAAGTCTGCCCAGATTGTCGGTGTGCCATTCCCGGAGGGCGGGGTTCTCTGACTTCTGGCCCACGATCGGGTTACGCACTACAGCGTCGCTGAAGTGATCGACCACCGCTGCGATCCGCGAATGCGCCACCGAGCCGTTCGTACAGACTCGCTTCCGTCATCTCTTGCCTCCTTAAAGGGACATCACGGCTGCCGCTAGTACGCCCAATCGAGCGGATCGGATTGCCCCAGCCGCTTGGCGCCGCCATTTCTCCCCAGGGCGTTTGTGACCCAGGGGTTTTCTCGTACAACGCAGCTTTGGTGCGTCCGCGTTCGTGGCTTACATCAAATCTAGTTCTCGACGACGAGGTGTGTCACTGGAAGAGAGAAGCGACCGAGGGCAGTTTCCGCGCTTCCCTTCTCTAGCCACGATGCGTCCTCGTCGGGGAGCGTGACGATGATCAGCTCGTCCGCCGGGAAGGTGCGAAGCGCATCCTCGATCGCCTTCACAGGGTCGGAATCACCGACCCGCGACTCAATGTCCTCCGTTGGTGCCGCGTCGGCCAGCTCGTCGGCGCGCTCGGCCGCGTCAGTGCGGGCGTCGTCGTCGGCATTCGTCAACCAGTCGCAGAAGGGAATGCGAACTACGCGACCAAGAGGAAGAAAGGGCCGGCGTCGTTTGCCGCAGTCGACGTCGGCCCCCTTCCTGAGCCATCGAAATGGCTACCCGCGACGATGATACTCGAAGGGGGAGTCCCAAGTCTATTTAAAACTCTGTCGAAATGGGCTAATATTGACGGGAAGCTACTCAAAGTTACGCCGATGCAGCCCGAGAGCTCCGACCCCCAGACCGGCATTCCTGGTCGCCATCCGGCCGTCTCGTCCTGGTACGAAAAAGGCGAACTTGGCATCTGTCCGAAATGCGGGCAGCAAACTCTTCTGCCACCCAACGAAATGGCAGAACCGGCAATCATCTGTCTCACATGCGGTGCGTTGAGCGTTCCCCGCAAGGAAGTCCCCCGCTCCGGCCTCTAGTGGTGAAGCAGACGCCTTAACGCCTCAACCCCGACGTTTCGTTTGCCGTGCGGAAGCTCGGCAAGCGCTGACGCAGCAACCGCAACCTCCGTGAGTGGCGGCACCCGTTCGTCAGTGAACCGCTCGAGCCAACGTAACGCGGCCCGTTCGTACCGTCCGGGATTGACGTTCGCCAGGAGTTCGCACAGCAAGAGCGCGCCGGCGAGCGATAGTCCGCCCATCTCCCGCGCGGCCATCTCTGCGGCCTGAACGTGCCGGCTGTGGATCGCCCGCTGGAAACGTCCGTGAGGTGTGCCCTGGCTCGTCATCCGATGATGGCCGCTGGGGCGACGGCGCCTTATGAGACTAGCGCTCCCTAAGGTCGGGTCACGAATGCCCTGAGCCAGATCCGCCCGGGCCGGGCGGAGGCGGAGGCGGAGGCCCGATCAGGACGCCCATTCCGACCGAGATTCCCCAGCCGATGAAATAGCCGACGATGACGTAGTACAGCCGGCACATGGGCGCCGACCATATCGCGCGGGCGGTCTGACCTCTACCCTTCGCTGCAATGCGCGCGTATGCGCTTGTGGAACTCGGTGACTCGGAGGCGGTCGACCTGTTTCAGAGGTGGTACCGGGCGCCTGATGTAGATCGTGCTGCGTCGGTAGCAGCGGACTCAACGCCACGTGTAGAAGCGAAAGCCGACATAGATGAGGCCGCAGAAACCGAAGATGGCGACGAGGGCGGCCTGGTTGAGATAGCCCTTCAGCGCGAACCCGGCGATGGCGAAGAGAAGCCCCGCCTTGATGTCGTCCGCCATCATTCGCCGCATGCTCGCACCGCCTTCCCAGCGCGCGTTGAACTCGTCGAGGCTTTCGCGGAGCTCTTGCGCGCGTGCCGCCAGTCCCCTGGAGGTCTCGCCGACGTCGTAGATGCGCCGCTCGTTCGGGTAGTGAAAAATATCCGGGAGATAATCCCGCTGGAGGGCACGACGGAGCTCCTCCCGGACAGCACGTAGCGTTTTCCGCTCCTTTCGGACTTGCCGCGCATAAGCGCGAACAAGGAAGGGCATTCGAACGAGATGGCTTAGCCGACCGCGTCCGGTCGGACGTCCGAGTTCTGCCCGGGCGTCGCTGAGGCCTTTCACCGCCTCCCGCTCGCTCCGCACGTGAGCGGCAGCCGTCCGGAGAATCTCCTCGTTGTGCAGGAGGAGGGCGTGCGGCAGTAGCAAGTACGGACTGATTCCGTACGACAGCTTGCTTACATCCCACGTCCGATCAGAGGCGGCCATGTACAGGAGGGTGCCTTTGTGGACGCCCTGCAACCCGTCCTCGCCAACATCCATCCCAGCGAAGACATCGCGAAGCTCGGCGTCATCGATCTCGCGAAAGTCGATCAGAGTCTGAATTACGCCCGCGATGCTCTCGACGAGCAACCGTTGGTCGTTGCGCTTGAACGGGAAGGAGGTGTCGATCGCTGGCTCCTTCCCTGCGGCGCGGATCGCCTCCCACGCTTCACGCCACGCCTCCGGATCGTCGTCGCCGGTAATCAGTTGAACGATCCCGGCGCGTGGAACTGCGCCCTTGAGCTCGTCGCCGAAGACAGCGTGCGCCAACTCGCGGAGCGTCCAGAGCTCCTCGTCTTTGCTGAATCGCACGGCGGATTCCGCCCCGCTTGCGGCGTAGGCTCCCCTGATGTCTTCACCGCCCGTCCAATGCTTTGCGAGTTTGATGACGTCGTACTCGTTCACGGCGACGTCAGCAGAACCGGCGCGAGGAGTGAGTACGAGATGCCAAACGGTGACTCCAGTCTGAAACCGCGTGTAGCTCGCGCGGACCTGCACGCAGACACGTCGGCCGTCTACAGGACCGTCTTCGGAGACGAGCGCACAAGTCCGGCCCTCCGAGAGAAACCCGACTTCGGGAGCGAATTCGATCTCCACTCGGCGACATGGATCCGGGACATGCACCGGCCTGCTGGCGAAGGGACTCCGGTCCTGGAATGCGTAGGAAACGACGTCTGACTCAAATGATGCGAAGTGCTCTGCTGGATCAGGCACCTTCGTCAATGGGTCGCTGCGCGTAACGAACTCAAATGCGATCCCATAGCGCTGCACGTGGAACGCTGGTTCTTCGATGATCGCGTTCAAAGGTGCGAGCTGAATCGAGTCCACAGCAAGCGCTTGCGTCATCGCACTGAACTCGGAATCATTCGGCGAGACCGGGCCGTCTTCACTGAGCTCGTAAAGCTCCGTGACAAAGTCTCGAGCGACCGCCGAGGGGAGCTCGCGTTTCTCCGCTTCGGTGCAGAACACGATGAGCTGGAGTCCTCGTGCGCGGTCGCGCCCTCGCGCCAGCCCCGGTTGGACATACGGGATCGGTAGACGGCGCGCTCCGACCTTCGCAAAGAAGCTCACCCGCTCGGTCGGATCCATTACCTCCTCGAGCGAGTTCTGCGTTGCGGCCTCGGGATCGTGGACCTCGGCGAAGACAGCTCTCAAGGGTTTCCCCCTGTCCTCAGCGTCACGCCGAAGCGCCTCCAGCCCGCGCTTTACAAGGTCCCGCCCGAGCCCGATGCGGCGGAAGTCTGGGTCGACGGCCAGATACGACAGCAGGCCACACTCACTTTCGAGATAAAGCTCGACAAACGCCAGGCCCGCGATCCGTCGCTCGCTCGGCTCGCTGAGATCCGTCCCGGCGACGAGAGCGTGGACCGACGGTTCACGGCTGTCGTAGCCGACGTCCCACAGAGCCGTAAGCCAGTAGTCCAAGCCCTCGCGCTCCTCCTCGAGCGGAAAGCTCGTTGTGTAGAGGCCGTCATGGACAACTCGAAGCAGATCTTCGTCTCGACGATCGCGAAGATCGACGATCTCCACATGGACAGGGTCTGCGGAAATAGGCGCCGTGATCGTCACGAAACTACGCGCTGTCCGTGCCGATGACGCCGAGCACAACGGCTTCTTCAGGGACAGGGGCTGTCGAGGCCATGAGCTCGTACGTCTCGCAAATCGTTCCGCGGTCAGTCTCCACCTCCGTGTAGAGCAGGCAAATCGAAACGGGTTCGCCCAGGTCCGGAATGGCGAGCTGCTGAGATTCGGAAACGAGGATCTCGCGGCCATGCGGGTCCAGTGCGAAACCTGGTGCGACTGTGACCGTCCCTCGCTCACTCTCAACCACACCGAGGCCGGTCACGATCCCGGCACCCCGGAGCATCCGGTTCAGCAGGCGGCGTTTCTCAATGTGGTAACGCTGCTCCAGTTCGAAGTCTTCTGCCGTGACCAGCTTCCCGGCAAAATAGCGCGGTCTCTCAAACCCACCCATCGCCGCTCAAATGATGTCGGGTCCGCGTGGGAAAGCGTCGATGTAGGCGCCGGAGACCGGACGAGGAGCAGATGATCTTGGCAAAGAATCCCTGCTCGTAGAGATACTGCGCGCACCTACTTCAAAAGAGCCTTGCGCGGCGCCGCCGCTGAGTACCAGTGCTACTGCCATCGGCTGCCTGTTGTGTCGGACTTGCCGCCGACGGGGATGCAAACGGCGCAGATAACCAACGCAGTACGTCTGGTCAGCGAACACCCGACGACATACGCCGCAGCCCGGACAGAGGAATAGGCGACAAGCCCTCGCATCCCGAGACAACGAGGAAGGCACGGATACGTCCCATCGCCGCAGAAGCTCGCCCGCCATGCGCGACCTCCTGATCGTCTGATCGATCGTCCCTCCTAGCCAACCCCAAGTCAAGACATCCCCCTCGTGCGCATGTCCGGGTGTCGACGCAGACCCTGAGCACCTAACAGGGGGAAGACAGCACCAGACACGACACGACACGACACGACGCGTCACGTCACCTCAAGTGTGGGATAAGCCCCGGTTCTGCCCGGTCATCCGGCGACAGCCTGTGGCGCCGGAGAGTAGCCGTAGTTGCGGATCAGCAGCTGCGGCATCCAGCCGAGGTGGCTTGGTGTGTAGCGGCAGAGACTGAGGGTGTTGCCCTTCATCAGGCAGAGGACGCCTCCGCCAGCCGGGCAGTTCTCGCAGTTGCCGTTGACGATTCCGAAGCGTCCCCAGCTGCCACCGCAGTCGCATCCGCTGGTGCCGTACTCGTTCTACGCGAGGTGCGGTCAACCCGGCGAGATCGCGAACCCCTAACCCGGGAGACTCCGGTCATGCACTTCGCAATCGGAACTCAGGGTCGCCGTAGCATTGGTAGGCGGCCCAGGTCATGGACTCACGCTTCGTTTCCCGCGCCTTGCCGCGCGCGCTTTTGACTGCCTCGCCAAAGCCGGCGCTGTTGGTGAGCATTTCCTCATAGAAAGTGCTGGCGAACGCGACCGCCGCGGCGTCGTCGACCGACCAGCCGGCGGCCACGACTGCGCGCACTCCAATCGCCATCAGCGCGCGCGCGATGCTCGCAGCGAGCAGATGCACGTTTGCGCGATGCCCGCCGAGGGTCGCTGCGGGATCTTCGATTCGGCTGGAGTGGCAGCAGTTCAGGAACACGAGCTCGGGGACAGCAGAGAGTTGTGCGACTGTCTGCGCGGTCAAGAACTGATTTGGGCCGATTAGGAGACCTGAACGGGCTGGATGTTCGGGATCAAATGCCCCGTGTGCTGCGACATGAACGATGCGGTACTCGTGGTGATAGAGGGCGTTGACGATGTGGACCCAGCTCTCGTTGTCTTCGACCTCGGGAAGCCCGACCGACCGTGCGCCCTCCTCATTCCAGATCAGGGAGCAAACATCGAAGAGTTTCCCGTCGCCGGATTTGGAGAGGAGCTCCGCGACTTTGTGCGCTTCCGCTGCTGCCCCTGGTAGGTCGGGGGCCGGTTCGGCCGGTGGGTTGCCGATGACGAGGGCGTGTCGGCCGGACGCTTGAGCCACGTCGAAGCGCGCGTTGCGGATTGCGGAGTCGGCGAACTGGCGGAGCATGCCGGTGTGCAACGCGAGTGGGGTCGGATTGCCGTCCTGGTCTTTGGCCGCCAGCGCCTCCCAGGGGTAGCCCGCCGTCTCGGGTTCGAGGAGGAGCAAGAGGTTGTCTGCGCTTTGAAGATCGGGCTTGAGCTCGTTTGGGAGCAGAAGCTCGTAGAGCGTGTTGGTTATCTGCAGGTCGGGACGCGATTGCATCACCGCGTCGGCGATCAAGCCGTCGACCGTCGCCGCTTCTATGGTCTGCTCGAGACGGTCGGCGCGTGCGCGTCTGGCGGCGGACGTCACCTCGAGGCGGCGATATCCCTCTGGTGGCCCGGGAACCGACCCGGAAGCGCGGATGTCGAGGCGCAGCCAGGCCCCCTTTGTCGTAGTCGGCAGGTATGCCGCCTGCCTCACGGCCGGCGCGTTTGGTGATCGTTAGCAACGGCCGCAGCTCCAGGCCAGGGCCCGGCTGCATGACGAGCGTGGGCAAGACCGTCAGTGCTTGGAGGGCGGCATCGGCTCGCGCGGCGTACAGCTCAATGATCTCAAGTGTCGCGATGCGAACAGCGGCATTGATCCGGGGGCTCGTTGCGAGAATGTGGATTGCCGAGATCAGGCCGTCGACGAGTGCGGACACGGATCGCTGCACGGCGATCCCGTCCATCGGGCTTGCACCCACCAAAACGGCAGACAGTCCGATCTCGTGATCAGCGCTGGCGTCCTCAGCGACAGTGATGGCGCGGAGTAGCGCGGCCTCGGTCATGGCGCGGGTCACCTTCGCCGCAGTAACTTCGCCCGCCGGCCCAAGCCCGAGCACAAGCGCACCGGGAGGCTCGCAGCCAGGCTCGCCCGACACGGAGATCGCGCTCCCCTCCTGGTCAGCGTAGGCGCCGAGGAGTAGGCGTTCTCGTAGGCGACCCTTGAGGCATTTGTCGAGGAATCCCTCGGCGCCGTCGATTGGCATGCCCTGGTTGTGGCCCACGACCACGGGATAGCGGGCATGCTCCAGCGATCCGTGCACGACGCGAATCTCGAGCCGCTGCGACTTTGCCTGCGAGCGGCCGCGGCGAGGGCGGGAACCCTGCTCGCTCATCTGCACCTCGTTCCTGGGCAGCCTCGTCGCCTGAGATTGACAGCGGGGATTGGAGCTGCTTTCGTCTCGGAAGCTGATGCAGAGCGTGTGCGAGCTTCGACCCTGCGGCGAGGCTCCATTCCGGGTTGACGGCCAACCTGTGACGAGATGCAATTCATGCTGCGCGAAGGGCTTGCAAGGTGGTTGACGTAGCGGCCGCTGAGCGGGCCGCTTTGCCCAGGGGAGTGACGAAGGTTCCGGCGGACGGGGCGCTCGAGAACCTGCTCAAGATCGATCACATCGTCGTGCTCATGCTCGAGAACCGCTCCTTTGACCACATGCTCGGCTTCCTCACCGCTGAAGTGGGACGAACCGACGTCGAGGGGTCTCAGCCGGGCCTTGAGAATCGGGTCGGCGGAAAGGCGTATCCGGTGCACGCGGCGAAGATGACGAAGCTCGTCAAGGCGCAGGATCCTTGCCATTCGGGTTGGTGTGTCGATGAGCAGGTCACCGATGGGCAGATGAGCGGATTTGCGGCGAACTACGCAAAGACGCGACCCAAGCCGCCCTTCAAGGGCGATTCGCCGGGCACGGTGATGGCCTACCACACGGCTAAGCAGTTGCCCGTATACGCGTATCTCTCCGACCAGTTCTGTGTCTGTGACCACTGGTTCTGCTCGGTCGGTGGCGCGACGATGCCGAATCGTTGCTACGCGGCGGCGGGAACCTCTGGCGGGCATCGCGACAACCTCAAGCCGTCGCGGCCCTGGAATCTCGCCTCGTTCGTTCGCCATCTCGATCAAGCGAAGGTGCAGTGGCGCTGGTACTCGCACGATTACGTACCGACGCTTTGGATCATCGACCCGGTCTATGGACTTTCCGGCGAGACGCTGCCTTCGTACTTTGATCGCCAGGATCCGCTCGGGCATCGAAGCTTTTTGCAGCGGGCAGCGAAGGGTGATTTGCCTGCGGTGTCGTGGATCGATCCGAACTTCATCGATCTGACGTTCGGGCCTGAGGGGTCCAACGACGACCATCCTCCCTCCGACCTGAGAGCCGGACAGCAACTGGTGCTGAAGGCGTTTCACGCCATCGCGCAGAGCCCGGCCTGGGCGAAGACGCTTCTGATCATCACCTATGACGAGCACGGTGGCTTTTACGACCACGTGCCGCCGCCTTCCGCGGAGGACGACAGCAAAGACAAGGCGTTTCACCAGCTCGGTCCGCGCGTACCGGCAATCGTGGTCTCCCCGTTGGTCGGCGAGAAACAGGTCGCCAAAACGGTCTTCGATCACACGTCGATCATTAAGACGATTCTGGCGCGTTTCTGTCGCAAAGCTGATGGGACGGTTCCCGACATGGGTGCGCGTGTGCGCGCGGCACAGCATCTGGGTGGTCTTTTGAGCGGGGATCCGCGACCGGCACCTGCGCAGGCGGAGTATCAAGATCTCATCGACCAAGCAGCGGACTGGCAAAAGGAGTTCTTCCAGAAGAGCATCGACCACCAGGCAGAACGAGGCGCGGAGGCGCCGGATCTGACCGACTGGCAAGAGGAGTACCTCGGTGCTCGCAACGCCTTGCTTGCCCGTCGTGGTGAGCGAGGGATTGCTCCTCCCCCGCCCGCCTTTCAATAAGGCCAATTGCCACCTCAGACGTGGCGGTAGTAGTCGCGCAGGCCGTCGAGGAGGCCGTCGAGAATCGGCGCCTTGTCGTTTTCTAGCGCCCGGAAGAAGGCCGCGTCGTGACGAAAGGTGTCGAGCGGGGGCATCTTGACCGTACTCATGTCAGCCGCCCGCTCGAGCCGTCCCTCCGGCATGTCCGGCTCGAGTTCGAACGGTTGCTCGCCGGCGGCGCGCGCACGGTCGGCATCGTGCAAGGCGGCCTGCGGATCGGCTCGTACTGCTTCGAGACTCTTGACGACGTTGCTCCAAGTCATCGAATCCTCCCCGCCCGCAAGGCTGATCGCCCTGCCGCGGCCCGCTTCGGCGATCGACTCGCTCGCTTCAGCCTTTGCTGCCCGCATCAGACTGCTGAGGCCGTAGCGGGCGTCGCCGCCCACCAGAACAAGCCGCACCTCGCGCTCCGTGCACTCGATCAGGTTCCGATAGGGATCGCCGTTGCGCTGGTCAACCACCAGGACGTCTGCTTGAAGACTCTGCCGCAGTTGGCCGGTCTGGTCAGTCCATTCGAGGGCGGCCGCAGGATTGATTGTCAGCATTTCGCAGAGCTGCTGATCCGTGAACGCACTGCCGAGATGGTTGCGATTCCACAGATCCGCGACTTTTAGCTCGCCGAGAACATTTTTCGATCCGGACGGTCCCCAGTCCGAGCCGAGGCAGATCCGGAGTCCGGAGGCGTGCGCTGTGACCACGTCCGTGGTCGTGCGATAGAGCCAAAGGTTCGAGAAAGGCGACCAAACGATCGAGCCCGCCTGGTCTGACCACCGCTGGAACTCGTTCGCACCGAGCGCCGTCGCATGAATCGCCACCAGCCGTTGTTGCAGGCAGTGGGCGTTTGCGACGTCGCGGAACTCGTCGAGCAGCTTCGGGCCGCTTCCTTCGGCGAGGTGGTACACGAACGTGCTTCCACCTTTCATCTTCGCGGCCCGCTTCTTCAATTCGTCGAGTTCGAGCGTCAGAGCGGACTGTGAGACCATGTCCTTGCCGGTTCCGAACGTTTCGTTGTCGACGTTCCTGACCAGGAAGCCTTCGTAGGGCTTTGAGGTTCCCGGTGCCCCTTGGATTGCAGTCGTTCCACCAGCGATTGCCTTGGCCTCAGCGTAGGCCAGCACCTCTTTGGCCGCCGGCGACTTCGACCAGACGCGCGCCGGTGCCGTGATCTCCTGGGAGTAGGTGTCGGCGTCCGGCCACTGGTTGTGGCTTGTGTAAGGCTCGGTGCGCGAGGGAGCCCAGAGCGTCCGAAGGTTGTAGAGGATGTGACTGTGGAGGTCGATCAAGCCGGGATAGAGCACGCCGCCGCTTTCGATTGGCTTGACGTCGGCGAAGCCCTGCGGCGCTTCATCGGTTGCCGAACTGACCGCGGCGATCCGTCCGTCGTCGCCGACGTACAGCACACCCTTCTCGAGGACCGGCCGAGCCGAGTCGAAGGTGACGATCTTGCCCGCAAGCGCCAACATACGACGTCTCAGTTCGATCCCGGTCCGGCGGCCCCTAAGAGATCCCCCGCCGAAGTCGCCCGCGTTTTCAAGCAAACGTCCCTTTGAACCACCACGTCACTGCTACTCCTAGACCGTGAACGGGTGTTGGTTGGCGAACTTTGAATCCGCTTTCCCTGCGATGAACAAGTTCGGGCTCTGCCAGGGTGGCATCTTTTGCGCGATCCGCTTGCGGAACATCCGATAACCGCCGCGAAACTTGTCCTTGTTCCACACCTGCAGAAGCGACTGGGTGAAGAGGCCGTTCTTGTCGCCGTCCAACGAGGTCTGATTGTCCTGACAGCCGGAGGTGAGGATGACGCTCGCCCCGATCTCGGCCTTATCGAACGGGGGCAACGATTTTTGGATCTCGTCGTACAGCTCCTTGTTCTTCTCGTAGACCGAACGGATCAGCTCATCGGGCATACCCTTAAGGCGCGGTTGGCCCGGATCGTCTTCGCCGTTCATCGAACGCGCAACCCGCTCCTCGCCCACGGCGTCAACCGCTTCGCGCGCCACCGTGCCGCTGTGGCAACTGTCAGAGAAGATCGCGATCCTGACGCCGGGCTTGAACTTCGACCACAGCGCGTACAGCTCATCGTCGACGACTTGCCGGTCAAAGAGCACCCAAGTCTCATCCATCCGATCCTGCTCGTCGCCGTTGGTATCAGGGACTTGGCCGCCGTGGCCGGAGTAACTGAGGAGCAGAATGTCGCCGCTCTGCAACGTCTCGGCGGCCTTCTCGACCGCGGACGTCAAGGCCTGCGCCGTCGCCGCCTCCGTAAGCAGCGTCTGAGTCGCAAACCCTTTGCCTCCGGCAAGCTCGGCCATGTCGTTCGCGTCAAACTCGCACGCGACAAGCTTCCCGTCCCAGCCCTGGTAATGGCCGGGGTCGACCCGATTAAGACCGACGTGGATGGAGACTCCCTGCGGCATCGTGATCCTCCGTTCCCCTGATTCCGAAACTGTTTCAAGACGACTTGCCGCAGAAGTCCGATGTCATTCTCACCCTCGCCGCAAACAATTACAAGACACGCGCCGGGCTCGATCCGCGACTTGACGATATCGACGTGGTTTGAGACGCTTATTGGCCTGCGGCGCCGGGACCACTAAAGGGATCGGAGCCAGAACGGCCAGACCCAGAAACCGAGACGGCCAGCAACGAGCACCGCAGTCACCGACGCGTTCTGGACGGCGCCGAGGCTAGGCGTGGCGCACGACTTCGACCGCAGCTACGCCGACGGACCCTTCCGCGCGCTTTGCGAGAACTACCCCGGCGAAACCATCTACACCGGCAAGGATTTTCGGATCGAGTGGGGTCCCATCTTCCATCGCGGGCGCCTCGACGGCAGCGCCCGGCTGCTCGTGATCGGCCAGGACCCAGCTCAGCATGAGACCGTTGTGCGCCGCATCCTGGTGGGCGAAGCCGGACACCGCATCCAAGGCTTCTTAGCCAAGCTCGGCATCGACCGCAGCTACGTCATGGTCAACACCTACCTCTACAGCGTTTTCGGTCAAGGCGGCGGCGAGAAGCACCGAGACGACAAGAAGATCGCCGCCTATCGCAACCAGTGGTTCAAGGCGATTCTCAGCACCGGGAAAATCGACGCGGTGGTCGCACTGGGATCGCTCGCCAGCTCAGCCTGGGAAGACTGGTCGACATCCGCGGACGCCCCCAATCCGTTGCCCAGCTTCGTCCACATCACCCATCCAACACAACCAGAGGCAACCGCCGGCCAAGACGCGGCCAAACATGCAGCCGCGATCAAGGCGCTACTCGAAAACTGGAACACCGGCCTGGAGAAACTCCATCCGCTACCCCACCCCGATCACACAACAGCCCTGAAGCCGTACGGCACTAGCTTCAAAGCCGAAGAGAAGATCCCGATACCCGAATTGGACATGCCCGCCGGGACCCCCGACTGGATGAGGCTGGACGACGGCTGGGCGGACCGGCCCGGAAGCGGCGCGAAAAAGCGGGCCACAATCACCGTAACCGTCCCTAGCGACGCCCTACCATGACAAAGAAGCCAGCTCCCGTGAGGCGCGGTCATAGCAGTCCGTGGCCCGTGGCGTACCGCCGCGATCGCAACAACTGCGATCTGCCCGGAATGAGTGTCCTGTAGTGACGATCGAAATTGAGCACGCGATCGAACAACCGCAGACGATTCGAGCGGCCTTGCCCGAGCTGGACGCCAACTGCAAGGTCACCTTTGCTGACCTCGTCCTTGCACACCACCTTCGCCAAAAGTCGCTCTACCGGGTAGCGAAGCTCGGCGCTTCAAGCGACGAGATCGCGTTCGCCGAAGTAGCGGACAAGTCGTATCGCACAAGGCTCGAGCGTTTCGAACGCGACCACGGTCCGATCGTCCGCAGCTATTGGTGCACTTACGAGGTCTCGGCCGTCGCGATCACGCAAAAGCAAGTGAAGCCACCATGGTGGCGGTTGCGCCGAACGGAAACAAGAGAAGCCCTGCACGCCGAGACGGACTGGGCGACTCGGAACTCGCCGGAATTGGCGCACCAACTGCACAAGGTCGACAACCTGAGCGTGCGCGCCGACGAGATCCTACGCGGGACATCAGAGAGCATTGCAATGCAACTCCTGCTATCCGCGGCAAGCCACATCCTCAGTTACGTCGATCGCAAGGGCGGCCCGCCCAGCGACCCACCAACGATCCGCAAGATCGTCGCACGCAGCAATGCCGAACTTGCCGACATCCGTCACCACTACCAACGTGCCGCCGAGAACTCGACACGAATCGTCTACGCCGGCGGCATGCTGCGCGGCTCGCTCCTCCTCGCCGCGCTCGCCGGAATCGCCGGACTCGTGCTCTGGGCCGCAGGCGCCTTTGAGCAGCACTCGACAGCAACATGGACGATCCTTGCGACAGTCGCGGCTGGCGGGGCTGGGGCCGCCGTCAGCGTGCTCCTGAGGATGGCAAGAGGAAGTTTCTCTCAGGACTACGAGGTTGGTCGCAGAACGACGCGACGCTTGGCGATGGCCCGGCCGTTCGTTGGCGCAGCCTTCGCCGTCATGATCTACCTCCTGCTCAAGAGCACCCTCGTCGACATCGGCGGCCTGAGCGAAAGCGAGCGAACAATCTACTTCTACGCGGCCGTAGGGTTCCTCGCCGGCTTCAGCGAACGCTGGGCCAGAGTGATCATCGGCGGCGTCACTGGTGGCGAGGACGAGCCCCAGCAGAATGCCGCCAAGCAGACCGAGGTTTCGCATGACTGTGCGGAAGGACAGATCGCCAGCAACGCAAAGCAGCTGGCGCATGGCGATTAGCCTCACCGGCTAAGAAGAGGTCCCGGGCACACAGAATGGCCTAGCCGCCTCGGGCAGCGATGCTGTTTCTCCGAACGCTGGCGGCGAGCTGACCATGAGCAGCGAACGCGGCCCTCGTGACGTGGTGGCTGGCTCGACACGGCCCCTAGCGAGTGGTACAACCGAGGAAATCTGCGGCTCCCGTCGTCGAGAGGGGGTCAGAAGATGAACGCGCTCCAGCACCGGCTCGACCGTCGTCTCGCTGTGCTCGTGGCACTGACGGCCGTGACGCTCTCCCTTCCCGCCGCCTCGCCAGCGGCTTCGACGCCCCCAGGATCGATTTCGGTCACTCTGGTCGGCAGCGGCCGCGTCCAGAGCGTCCCCGGCGGCATCGATTGCGGCGCCACCTGCACCGCGACCTTCCCCCTTGAGAGCCCTGTCCGGCTCAACGCCACGCCCGCAGCAGGTTTCTACCTCGCGGGCTGGAGCGGCGACTGCGTCGGAGCGGCGCAAGCCTGTGAGGCGACCGCCGACGAGAATACGCACGTCCAGGCCCAGTTCGTGGCCGGATCCGCTCCAACGCCCCCCGTCCATGCGCTAACGGTTTCCTACTCCGGCGAAGGACGCGTCACAAGCTCGCAACAGGGCGTGATCGATTGCGGTTCCAACTGCTGGACGTCGTTCTCCGGCGGCGGCCACGTGACCCTAAACGCAACCGCCGCCTCCGGCTTCGTCTTCGACGGCTGGGCCGGGGATTGCTCGGGGACCGGAGCATGCGACCTCGCTGTCACAGGGCTTCGCTCGGTCGTGGCGGTCTTTAAACCCTCGTCGATCCCGCAACGGCAGCTCGACACTCACGATCGTGAACAACAACCTCGGAAGTGGCCAGGGAAAGGGCACGATCCGCATCTCGTGGTCAGGTCACACAGAAGACTGCGACAGCGACGAATGCGACATTAATGGAGTCCCGAACGGCATCAGAGTGAGGATCCAGCCGCTTCCCGGGCCGAACACCGCCGTCGACAACTACGGGGGCGCATGCGCGGGCACCGCGCAGCAATGCGTCGTCATCCTCAGCGACGATGCAGGCGTCACGACCTCATTCCAAAACGCCGGAGCGTTGACGACCTCGTACGGGCTCAACCTGACCAGGTCCGGCGGCGGCACTGTCCAAAGCGTCCCGCCCGGGATCGACTGTGGCGGTGATGTCGGCTGCAAGGCCGCGTTTAAGCGGAGCATCGCCGTTCGGCTGACGGCGAACGCCGCTAACGGCTACACATTCGGCGGCTGGAGCGGCGACTGCAGCGGCACAAGCGGCTGCAACGTCTCGATGACGGTATCGCGCACGATCTCGGCAGCCTTCCGTGCAGTCGCGACCAGCTCCGCATCGTCAAGAGCGGACGCGGGATCGGGACGATCACGACCAACCCCGAGGGCATCCAGTGCGGCGAACGTCTGCTCCTACTCATTCCGCCGCGGCAGCCCGGTGACGCTTCGCGCGACTCCAAACGGACGCTCCCGCTTCCGCGGCTGGGGAGGTGCATGCTCCGGCAAGACAACCATGCAGCCTGACGATCGCAGCGCCCGTCGACGTCACAGCAGCATTCGACCGCTGCGCCGCGTCCGTCCTCTCGAGCTTCAGCGCGTCCACGACCCCAAGAGCGGTTACCGTCCGCCTTTCCCTCGCCGACCGCGCGACGGCCCGCGTTCGCCTCCTACGCGGTCGCACCACCGTTGCCTCCCGGACGTTCGGCAACCTCTCCGCCGGTGCGAAATCACTCCGCCTTCCGCTTCCGCGGCGCGTCGGCGGCGGCAAAGCCAAGGTTGAGTTGCAGATCAAGGACATCTGCGGTCGCACCCGCACCCTGTCCCGCACCGTCGTGCTGCGGTGACGCGAGCGCGCACCGCACAAGAGGCTGCCCGAGATGTTGCACCTGCTGTCGCGGCGATGGAAGGCCGCAGTCGGCTTTGTCGCCGGGCTCGGCGTGATCCTCGGCTTCGTCTTCCATCCTCCCTGGGCTGGCGGCTCGTCGTCGAAGGGATCGTCGACGACCACGGACGCGTGTCCCGGCGACGTCGTCGGGAGCATCAGCGGCGTGACGATCGACCCACAGCCGATTCCGCTTGCCGCCTACTGGCAGCTCCATCCCGGTTCGAAGCCTAAGAACGCAAGCCCCGACCGCGGCCGGACGCTCGGGCGCGTCGTCCGCTTCCATTTCGAGGCCAGCAACTACCCACAAAAGCCGCTCGGCGTCACGTGGTGGATGCTCAACCCCCGCGGCGAGCCCGTCTCAGCGCCGAAGCTCGAATACACCGTCACTCCGGGCAGCTGCAAGACGACGAAGGTCACGCGCGACTTCTGGGCGGAGCTGCCGAGACGAGCGGGCAAGTATCGCGTCTCAGTCGAGCTCGACGCCGGCACCGAGCAGCTCGACCTGGCCCGCACGAAGATCTTCACCGTCGTGTCGTAGAGTCCCGCGGGTGTTTCGAGGTCGCGGCTTCCTCATACGACCGGTTCATGGGCGTGTACTCCGCGCAGCTCGAAGCGCAGTTCGCCCGTCAGCGATAACGTCGCCGCTAGGGTGTGCCCGGGCACGAGCTGACCACCACACTGGGAAACGCCGTCTTGCGCGCAATCCGCAGTGCTCGGTTACGACCGGAAGACTTCCGTCGGGTCGCCGACCACCGCGTGAGCCAAAAGTCCCGCTCGCGCGGGGGTGCCACTCCCGGTCGGCGGTCTTCTTGTTCACGCGCGAGGACTACGAGCTCGACCTCGCGCATGCGCCCGACACGGCGATTCGAAAAGGCTCGGAGGTGCCGATGTTGAGGGGCGGGGGGTCTTGTTCCTCTCGGGCACCTTCCGCCGCTGCTCACTAAGTACGAGCATGAGAGCAAGCGCCGTCAGAGAGCGAGATGACGTCCACCGACCCAGTGTTGACCTCTACTGGCTTCCGTTAGGGGCTGGCGGTCATTCCGTGCGGTTGAACGGACGCCTCTTCGAGGCGGTGGTGGCGCGGCTCGAGAAACGACCGCCCAAAGACCTCTACCACTCCGCACTCATAGTCAGGGTGCCAGAGGGAAACTTCGTGATCGAGCAAGCCCCTGTACGTGACGGAAACGGGGCGCTGCGCGGCGTCGTCGCGGAAGGCGCGGTTGGCAGCCGCTGGGCTCGATCGCTGCGCATCTTCCGGTACGAGATCCGACGATGGCGCGGCGGAGTGATCCCAGACGCTGGCGAGGCGGTAGACAGCCCGCAACGGCTGACAGACGACGTATCTCTCGCTCGGCGCGTCCTTGAACTAGTGCCTGATGTGCCCACCCCCGTCTGGGGACGCGACGAACTGCAGGCCGGGGAGATGTGGAACTCGAACTCGCTGACCTCATGGCTGATCGCGCGCAGCGGCGTCGGCGTCGACTCGATACATCTGCCAGCCGACGGACGAGCTCCGGGTTGGAATGCAGGTCTTGTGGTGGCGCGCAGCCAGTAGAGCCTCGTCGTTCTCTTTGATCCTCTCCTTCTGAGTGGGTCGGAAATTCGGCACGCGGACGCAAAGAGTCACGCTCCCGTCCGAAACCGTGACTCAAAGTTCGTAGCGCCGTCGGTAGCAGCGTCCCCAACTTGCCTGCATTGAGTCCCGCTACCGCCTGGTCACGCACCAGGAAGTCACGCGGTGAGGCCCAAGCGCCGGATCGGTCAGCTGTCCGGTACTGAGAACTCTCTGACCATCGAGCTTCAGACCCCCGCTCGGTCTAGCAAGAATCGCAGCATTGCCTGATCTGCTGGAGGTCGTGCCGCCTGCGGATTGGCGACGGGAAGTCCTGGGGCGAATGTGGCGAAGAACCAGTCATCGTCGCGCGGCCGCACCGCTTCCAGTTCGCGTCGCAGTTCCATGATATCGCTCTGCATGAGTGCCCAAAGCACGCTTCCGACTTCGGTTCCTGCGCCCATCGCCGCGAGGAGATGTGCGATCCGGCGAGGAGAGAAGTGCAGGTAGATGAGGCGAAGATAGTTGTAGAGGACGCCTTCTTGTGTCACCTCGAACAACCGCGCGTCACGAAAGTGATGCGCGACAAGCGCCCTCGGAACACCAAGGATCCGATAGCCGAGAAGCCAGGCGCGGACCGAGACTTCAATGTCCTCAAACCCCCATCGCGTCATCCCCTCGTCGTAGCGACCCAGCTGCCTGAAGGTCTCGGCACGAAAAGCATGGCAGCCGCCAGGTAGCAGCGGTACTTCGAAGTGGTCGCTCATGTCTGTCAGCTCGAACCACGCCGTGTCCAGCTGATCGTTCACCCAGGTCATTCCGCAACCGCGACGCTCGTCGGACTCGAGCGAGCAGAAGGCAGGACCAACGAGGGCGACGTCGGGGGCAGCGAGCGCGGCTACCAGCTCCTTCAGCCAACCTCCAAAGACACGGCAGTGAGCATCGAGGAAGACCAGCACGTCACCGCTAGCGTGCGCAGCGCCCCAATTGCGTGCCCTCGACAATCCCAGCAGCTCACCGCGCAGAACCCGGACCCGATCATCAAGTTGAGCCAACGCCGCGGTGCTTCCGTCGGCGGAACCGTCATCGACCACGACGACTTCGACATTCGGGTAGGCGGAGTCGTTGAGCACACTGGCGACCGTCATCGCCAACAGCTCCCCTTCGTTGCAGGTCGGTATGACGACGCTGCATTTAGGGAGCGGCTCGCGCTCCGGGTGGAATGCCACGCTCATTCCGCTGCGATTTGACGCAGAACGTGCTGCGCACCTACGACCAGACTGGCAGCGACGTCCTGGTCAACGCCAGCCGCTGCAAGCTCGCTTGGATCCGTCGAAGCAAGTTGATCAACACGCGTGATGCCAATCGACCGCAGAGGATGGCTGACTCGCGCAAACTCCGAAAGTCCCTCAAGCTTGAGCTGAGCTGGATCGATGACGGCGCCGGCGAAGCGGACAAACGGCACAACCGCTGGCTCGGGCAGCTCTACAGGGCCGGACCCCTTCGGGTCGAGCGGACCGAAAGTGAACCCCGTGAAGGGTGTGAAGAGCGTGAACCGCGTGAATTGCGTGATCGGGGTGAACACCGTGAAGTGAGTGAGCGTGAACCGTGTGTGAGGCGTGAACGCAGTGAATCGTGTGAACGTGACGTCGGTGAAACGCGTGAATCGTGTGAACAGATCGCCGCAGCGGAGCGCCGCTGGAGCATCGATGCGGCCGTGACCCCAGGAATTGTCGAAAGTGCCCGCGCCAAGCTTGACGGCCGTGTTCTCGAGGCAATCGCGGATGCGCCTATTCGTGAAACCCGGATGACGACTCCACATCAGCGCGACTACGCCGGTGACGAGCGGCGTCGCCATCGACGTGCCGCTGAGGTTGTCGTAGTCAAGCGCTGCGGGAATCGTCACCGCATACGTCGGCATCGTCGACAGAATCGTGTTTCCGGGGGCAACGACTGAGAGCTCGGGTCCCACGTTAGAGAAACTGGACACCGCGTCGTTACTGTCGGTCGAACCGACCGCAATCACACCGTCGAAGTTCGCTGAATACGCGGCGGGGAAGATAATCGGTCCGCCGTTGTCGTTTCCCGCAGCCGCGCACAGAATCATGCCGCGATCACTCGCGTACTGACACGCGTCTTGTTTCGTGTTGCTGGGAGCTCCGCCGCCGCTGTAATTGATCACGGCGCGCAAGCCGCGAGCGACCGCCCAGTCGGTGATCTCCTCGACCGCCGAGGCGAAGTTCGCACCGCTGCCGTTTCCACTACCGTCCAGGGTGCGGCAGATGTAAACCTGTGAACCCCAGTTCGCGCCACTCACCCCAGTGGCGTTGTTTCCCTCGGCAGCCGCGATGCCTGCGACGTGCGTTCCATGCCCGTTGAGGTCTCTGGGCGTGCCGCCGTCGACGAAGTCTGTGCCGAGCACGTACCGCGAGGCGTCGAGATCAGGATGATTCAGCGAGCCAAGGGCTGCCATCGAAATCCCGCTGTCGATAATGCCAATGACGACGTTTGAGCTACCGGTGGTCAGATCCCAAGCAGTCGGCAGGTCTACCTTCGCCGGTCCCCATTGCTGCGCAAAGCGCGGGTCAGACGGGATTAGCTGAGCTCGGTCAACGACATCTGGCTCTGCCCACTCGACGTCGTCACGCTCCGATAGGCGTTGCGCGAGCTCGACGACGTCCGTTCCCGGCTCAACCGCGAAGACGACCCGTCCTTCTCCTCTAGGCGGGTCGAGCACACGACCGTCCGGAATTGCCTCGGAGACGGCCGACACGAGCGCCTCGGCCGATTCCGTTTCGGTCTTCGGCGGGCGGAGCTTGACGACGATGCGATCGGTGAAGACGGCGGCTGTTTCGCCGTCACGCTCGACCTCGGCAATGTTCGCCGGCTCGTCTTGGGGTGACTTCGGAAGCATGCGAATCTCCTCTCGTCAATGACCGACGAATCGCTGACGCGCAAGCAGCCGCAGTCTCGACGCCGATCGCTTCGATGACAGCGCAACTCGGCAGCACGTCAACCAATGCGGCGCAGAAGCGTCGGGCAGGCCGCAGTAGCGAGACAGCCAAAACTCATAGCCACCTTCCTCAGGCTCGCTACCAGCATCGAATCTATGCCCCTCTCACAACGGAAGTCAAGTGCCTGAGCGACCTCTTCGCCTGCACCAGCGTGAGTCTCAGCACTCTTGGCTGCAGAACGTCCACACAAAGCACGGGCTTCCGGATAGCGGACCCAGCGGTCTCGCTGCAGCATCCGCCGCGCTTTGGCCGCACGTTATCCGCCGGTCGAATGGACGTGGCCGAAGCTGCTCACGGCTCGTGTCTTAGGACGGTCTGTTCGTGAGGCGCCGGTCTAGCCGGCGCGGACGACGACGAACTCCGACGGGCGGATAGGTGCCAAGCCGACCACCACCACGAGACGAGCGTTCGATGTCGTCCTGGGTCATCGTCGTCCGATCGCCTGGGGCGTGTAGCCGAAGTAACTTGAGGTGTCGCTTCTAGGTCGGGGCGATGGAAGAAGGCCGCAAGTGATCCCGCGATCGCCGCGATCACGGTAACCGCGACGACCTTGAGTACCACCTCGACGGCATGTCCAAGCGGCGACACCGTCAAAGAGGACCCCCCGACTGTGAGCTGAGAACTGCTCCACACGACCGCACGCCACAACCCTGTAATGCTCGTAGGCGTTCTCATCGGGCCCCACTCAGCACCCCAGAAACTCCCCAGCAGGTCGAGCATCACCACGACCCCCGGGACGCCAATCAGACGCGTACAGACGGCGATGCGTCGTCAACGTTCGAGTCCGTCAGGAGCTCTGCAAATGACCGCCACTTTCTCGTTCAGCTCGACTTGCTTCGACTCGTCGTGCGGTGGGCATGGAGCCGCTTATGGAACTCTGGCGCTCCGAGGGCGCGTCGCGCGCCGCTCAAAGTCGAGCTACAGTCGCCGCGTCGATCGGTAAAGCGGCCAGCCAAGCTCCACGTCTTCTGGCACCTCTCGCCGTGGGGGACAGCTTCCGTGCGGGTGAGCCAAAGTGGGGAGCCGGAGCGTTGCAGCTGTTGGAAGAAGATCTCGGTTGCGCTCAGACTCTTGCAGAGCGAGGTCGTTGGGAACGCCGGCTAGCTCGCCCCGGATCGTCGGCCGGGGACTGGCCTGCCGAAGAGTGTGTCCCACTCGGCGCCCTTCAGGAGCCACGAGAGTGCCCACGCCCAGGTACAGATCCATTCGCCCAAGAGGGTCGACCAGCGCGGGCCGCTACTGGTGACGGACGTAATCAGGATCCACGCCGCGCCCAGACCCATGGCGACTGCGCAGGTCCAGTGGAAGGTGCGCCAGAACCTCGGTGGAAGCTTCTCAGGAACCGCAGGCAATTTCCCTTCGCGATAGCCAAAGAGCACAGCCACAACTGCCAGGCAGATGATGAAGCCAGCGGATGCGCCGTAGTGAATCCCCTTCACCCAGCCGACTCCGATGAGGTCCTGGAGCGGAGTGAGTGGGGGCCGTGGCGGCTTGGGATGTTCCTTGAGCGGCGGAAGCCCGGTCGGGAACATTGCGATGAGCCACGCGCAGAAGCCGGCACCGATGCTGGCCGTGTTGTCGAGACTCACCTCGCTGACCTTGTAGGCGAGCAGGAATGCGCCCGATCCGAAGATCACTCCGACGAAGAACTCGCGCATCCCGGAGTAGTAGTAGGCGCTCATCGAATCGCGTACGAATGGATGACCGTTGAAGACGATCGAGTCGAGAGAGATCAGCAACACGGGCAACAGCACGCCCGATCACCCCGACGCCGAGCCGCATCCAAAGGAATGTCCTTGTGTAGCGGGCGCCGTCCGGATCGACGACGGGATCCGGGCGCAGGCCCGGCTCGAGATCCGGCTTCAAGAAGTCGCGCAACGCCACCATCTACCTGAGCCCGTCCTTGCTCACTGGCACTTTGAGAACAGACGGAAGCCAACCACCGGATGGAACTCGATACTCACACAGGCCAAGTCGAATACAACCTCAGCGAAAGCGCGGAGTGACGACTTCTTCAGGGATCTCTCCACCCCACTCGGTGCCGGGCTCAGCTGGGGTTTCCAGTGGTTAGAGGCGTCTGGACAGCCACCCGCGACCACCGCAAGATGCCGTTGGTGGTCGGTACCTCGCTCCACGACGTCACCGCTCACGGCGCTCCCAGAGGCACGTCGGGAGATGCGACTTGTGCGCCGACGATGCCCGGCGTAGGCTCGGCTCGGATTGCGCGTCGCGGCGGCCGAACTTGACGCGTCAACGTCAGCGGACTAACGGAACGGGGAGGCAGGCAGTTGCCCGAGAAGGATCACCCGTCGGACTTCAAAGACTGGCCCCCAGCCGATTGGAGCGTTTTTCAGAAGGAAGTCGAAGACAAGTGGAAGGATCCAGAAGGGCGCAAGGGCAAGCATTGGGGCGGGCGTGCAGGTCTGGGGAAACAACCCGATCAGCGGCTACAAGGCGGTCTACAAGCCGTGGAAACGGGGTTAGCCTTAACGGACAAAGGCGCCTCTGAGGCTGCAGTAATCAGGGCGCACCTGGAACCAGGGACATCGTCGCGTTAAGGACTGCCCGCGTCCAGCGTAAGCCGGCTGGCTCCTCGACGATAACGTCCGCCTCCTGGTTGGACACCATCGAGCGCTGTGCAGAGGGCCTCGTTGACTCTTCAGCGCGCAATGAGATACTTGGTGGCAAGGAGGACTACCGTGGTCTTCGACCAATCCTCTGCGGCCGCTATCCGATGCTCACTCTCCGGGCGACGAGATCGAAGTCCGGGTACTTCATGTGTGACAGGGACCAACGCGCTCCGAAGTTCGACCCGCGCTGAGCCGACGGTATCGCAGCTCTTACGGCCGACCCTGCCTGCCTTGCGGATACACGGAGGGGTGGCTCGGACAGGGTGGTAGGCGTTATCGGAGGCTCGAACCATTGGTGGCAGAACTGGCCGAAGACGCATGCGTTCGTCGCCGAGAAGATGTTGTTCCCGAAGACGGTCGGTGAGATCGCGCTTGCCATTCAGAGGGCCGAGGCCGACCAGCGGCCTCTGCGCGCGGTGGGCGGAGGCTGGTCCTTCTCCGGTGCGGCGCTTCCCGGGAACGTCACGACGAACCGACCGAACGCCCGCGCCGTGGAGGCGATTACCGCGGTCCTCCCCGAGGCCGAGCGATTTCCGTCGGATCCCTCCGAGCCCTCGGTCGCGAGCATCACACCGATGCCGTCCAGTGGCGACCCTGACGGCGCCGGCACGATGGTGATGGTTTTCGAACAGCGTCTCGTGCCTCCCGTCGTCGACTCGAAGTGGGGTTACCTCGGCTCGGGTAAGTGGGAAGACCTAACCAACCACACCGTGCACGGGGTAACCGACGGGCCGGGCTTTCTCGATTGGCTCGCGAGTAAAGGATGGAGGCCGGTTCGTGCGCTCGGCGGATTGAGTCTCGAGGAGGGGGATGCCGCCGGGTCGCTGATGATGCTCGACCTCAACGAGCATCCCACCGCCGCGAGTCGCGAATGGTTCTACAAGGGCAACGGCGTCTGGATGGTAGGCGTCGCCTCCGAGAGCGCCCCTGACGAGGGGACGCTCTACGATCTCTCGAAGGCGGGCCGCCTAACACGTCCGGGAGGCATGAATCTGTCGCCTCGGGCCGCGGACTCGGCCAACAGCGTGTCGGTGCTTCTCTCGAAAGCACCGTCGACGCCGGCACCACCCGAACCGGTCTACCTGCTGAACACGCGATCGCTCCTGTCGAGCCTGCAGCAGAAACTCCCGAGTATCCTCACCGCGGGCGCCCTCGACGAGACGAGCGAGACACCGTCGACGCACAAGCGCCGCTTTCTCTTCCACGTCGAGGCGGGAATCACGATCGCGGAGCTCGGGCAGCTCCTCGCCCACCAGTCTCCACGCCTCTCGCTCCAGGCGATCAGCGGCTCGCCCGGCGCGACGCTCGCAGGCGCCATGTCCACCGGAACCCACGGGGCGGAGTTCAACTGGCCCCTCCTCATCGACACGGTCAAGGCCGTCCACTTCGTCGGGCCGGGAGGGCTTCAGTGGTGGTTCGAAGGAACGGAATCCATCACGGACCCGCAGAAGCTGCGCGCGGCCTATCCGAACATCGATCCGAGTCGCATCATCCGCGGGACGGGCCCGGTCGGAGGCGTCGTGCCCGCAGACTGGCTGGGCGCAGCGGTCGTCTCGCTCGGCTGCCTCGGCGTTCTCTACTCCGTCGTGCTCGAGGTCGTCCCGCTCTACGGCGTACGCGAGGTCGTCGTCCAGAAGAAGTGGAACAACCTCGGGTTCCTCGGCTCGAGCCTCGCTGGGAAGGACGTTCCGACGTTGCTGCGGGACCCGGCGACGGCGAGCCTCGCGAGCAGCCGCATCGTCAAGCTCATGCAGGCCGGCAACCTCAACGGAACGCAGATCCCGCAGGTCGACGGCCTGGGAAACATCGTCAACCAGTACGCCGACCTGGCGATCAATCCGATCCCGCGACCGGACTTCGACTTCGACTGCTGGATCGCCAACCGCCAAGTCACCGCGGAGCTACCGCTCGACCCGCACCCGGCTTCGGGCCTTGCCCAGGGAGTCGCGAAGGCGTTCGATCCGGATCGAACGAAGAAGCTCGGACAGCTCTTCGGGCTGTCGGACGTGCTCAGCGACCCCCCGACGTACGGGGCCGAGCTCATCGACCACATCGGTTGGTACAAGTCGATGATCAACAGGGTCACGCGCGCGAGCGACCTCGTGGACGTCGCGCTCGACACGTTGCTCAAGCCGATGAGCAACCTGCAGGGGTCGGAAGTCTCGCACGCCTTGCTCACGGGCATCCTGTCCGGACTCCTGAACACGGCGAACTCCGACCGCCGGTCGGACGTCACCGGCGTGAGTGTTGGCAACCTGGGTTTCCCGGACTCCGGGGTGATGGGCGCGGCTCTGGAGATCGCTCTCGCGCCGACCGATGCATTCGGCTTCATCCAGACGGAAATCCTCGACAAGATGGGTCGCAACAAGCCGTTCTACGGCTACATCTCGATCCGCCTCTGTAGCAAGACGGAGACGCTCATGGGGATGCAGCAGTTCGGCGACGCGACGAACCCCGTGTCGGTCATGGTCGAGGTGGTCGCCTTTGCGAACGACTACGCCAGAGAGTTTGTCGGCGAACTCCAGCAGCGGACGGCCGACCGGATCGACAAGGGACTGGACGCGATGCTGCACTGGGGTCTCGAGAATGACGCGATCACCGCGAAGCACCTGGGCGCAACGAAGGCGCTGCAGGCACAGAGCCGTTCCGGCATGCCGAAGCTGAGCACGTTCAAGGCCGTCCGCACGCTGATGCACGCCGCGGCTCCGACGACGTTCCACGTGTTCGACAACGCCTTCACCCAGCGGCTCGGGCTCTCGTCTCCGGCGACCGGGCTCGCCCCTCCCGCGACGAGACCGGCAGGCCGATCTCGGAGTGGGCTCCCGACGGCGTGGAACGTGGCACAGGGAACGCCGCTCGTCGAGCCCACGCGACGTATCTGCAGGACTTGCACCTGGTAAACAACTCGAATCGCTGGGTCCAAGTGGACTCGGTGCGGGTCGTCTCGTCGGCCGACGCCCCCGGCGCTCCGGTCTTCACCGTCGCTGTCACCCCAAGCGCCGTTTCAGGTGCCGATCCGCTCGTTCCTTCCCGTCCTCCCCCTAGTGGTGGAGTACCTCGGCGCGCCGATCGGGCACCTCACGGGGACGATTCTCGTCGAATGCGACCGGCCGATCGGTCCGACACGAACGATCGACCTGGCGACCTCGGTGACGGCGAATCGTCACGCGCAGCTGCAGGTGACGCCCGCCGCCCTCGATTCGGCACGACGTCCGTCGGTGCCGACGTCGGGGAATACCTCGATCTCACCAACACGGGCCCGTACGACGCCGAGATCGACGGGATCACGGTGACTCTCGATCAACCGCCGGGCCAATTCGCCGTTCCGATGCTGCTCCCGAGCTCGGTGAATTCGGGCCAGACCGTCAGGGTCTACGTCTCGTTCACTCCGACAAGCCGTGGTCATGCCCAGGCGACGCTCGCGATCGACACGCACAGCAGAACCGATATCTCGAGCGTCGAGGATCAAAGGAGGTACGACGTACCACTCACCGGGACCGCGCAGGCGCCGGTGCTCGTCCTCTCCCTCCTGTCCGCGGGGAGGATCGACGACAACGCTGGACTTCGGGTCGGCCCCGCCCTCAACCCTCGTGGAAAGGGTGTTCTGGATCCGCAATTCCGGAGACGCCGCGCTCGTCGTGCAGGACGTGCTCGTATACGACCAGACCACGTTTGGGATCACGGACGCGTCGATCTTCCCCGCCACGCTCCAACCCCGCGAGGCCATGGAGGTCATGTGCAACTTCCGGGCTCCGGCCGTGAGCGGATTCTCCGCGGCGAGCCTCTTCCACGTGGGCGCCTCGAACGACCCGCGCCAACCGCAGGATCCAACCGTCGGCGACCTGATCGTGAAGGGACGCGCAGCGGGACCGCACTTCCTCAACCCGCCAGAGGTCTTGATGCTCGGCACCGACACAGGGCTCACGACCTCGGCCGACCTCGTCTTCCAGTCGGACGGGACCGATCCGGTCACCGTCAAGTCGGTGAAGCTCGCGAACTCGAACGACTTCTCCGTGAACGGCATCAGTCCGGCCAACCCGATGCCGCTGCAGGTGGATCCCGGAAATGAGCTGAGGGTGACAGTGGCGCTTACGGCGACCCAGCCGGGCTCCTACCAGAGCCGCCTGTTCGTCGTGCACGACGGAAGCCCGAGCGGCGACTCGCAGGTCATCGTGAACGGCTACGTGGCGTGATGGCCGGCCGGCTTTTCAACAAGCAGAGCTGACGACAACACCCGACAGGACGGTTAGACCGAGTACGAACCTTCTCCACTTCGAGTTAACCACCTGGTCACGTACCAGGAGTCACATCTCCCCGTTCGGCGACCGCAAAGAGGGTCCCTGGCTGGTGGCACGCGTACTCAGCTGTAGGGAAGACTTTCTGGGCGTTGCAACCGCCTCACGCCGGCGACTATCGAAGACCAGGGTCGACGAAGAGACGCTGGGGAAGGCCCCGCAGTTCCTACTGCTCGCCCTCCCCCACCGGCTCCTGCAGCGTCGAGATCCGCGCATTGAGCGCCGAGTTCTCCGACGTGTCGAAGATGAGATACACGGGCTTCTCGTTTCGCAACATGTCGATGATCACCGACAGGTCGACGTAGCTGTAGTAGAGCGTGTACCAGCCCTGCGCGTTCTTCGCCGCAGGCTCTAGCGCAGTGGTGTTGTCCCTTTTTAACCAGACAGCGCCGATGAAGGCGCTCTTCGCCCCGTAGAGAAGGATCACGGTGTTCACGAAGAACGTCGCCGCGCGGGACGACAAGACGTAGTACTCGTAAGTCTTGATCTCGATGACATCCATGTCGGCGCCCCCTCCCAGCTCGATCTGGCTCCCCTCTCAGTGGATGAGCGGGCCGAACGGGATCTTCCCGCGGCGCGTTAGCCGACGCGGACGACGACGAATTCGGCCGGACGGGCCGGCGCGAAACCCACGACCACGATGAGGCGTCCGTTGTCGATGTCGTCCTGCGTCATCGTCGTCCGGTCGCAGCGGACGAAGTACGCGTCTTCTTCACGTGCGGCCTCGAACGCGCCCTGTTGGAACAGCCTCCGCATGAACGCCTCGACGCTCGTGCGCACGATGTTCCAGAGGGTCTCGGTGTTCGGCTCGAACGCGGCCCACTGCAACCCCTCGGAGATGCTGCGCTCGATGAAGAGCGCGAGGCGGCGGACGTTGACGTACTTCCACTCGGGGTCGGAGGAAAGCGTGCGCGCGCCCCAGACGCGGAAGCCCTGCTGGCTGCGAATGACGTTGAGCGAAGCGGCATTGGCCGAGGCAACCTCGCCGTCCGTCAGCTCGACCGTCAGGCCCGTTATGCCTCTGACGGCCTCGCGCGCCGGGGCCTTCCAGACCCCCCGCTCCAGGTCTGTCCGCGCGTAGACCCCGGCGACGGCGCCGGATGCGGCGGTCTCGGTACCGCCGGCAAACATCCGCGGGAAGTACGCCGCGGCGTTGCGCGCCGAGCCGAGCGTCGGAATCCAGGCCAGCACGTCGCCGAGGACGAGCGCCGCGGGCGGATCGATGACCAGGAACGCGCGGCGCTCCTCGCACAGGTCGACGGCATCGATCAGGAGCGCGGCGGCATCCGCGGGGTCGAGGCCGGCTGCGTCCGGGATCGCGAGGATCGAGAACCGGACGTTGTTCAGAAGGTCGAGCCCGTCCGACAGCTGCCCGGGCGTCCCGGCGACGACCGCGCGCCTGCCGCCGTTGTCGAAGAAGAGCCGTACCGCCCGTCGGAGCTCCCCGTCGGCGCTTCCAAAGGCTCGGTCGTGGTCGACGAGGCTCCTCACCTCGACCGCTGCCGCCGGCGCGCCGGACGACGCACTCCCGACGAACGCCGCATTCGACGTGTCGACACCATCGATCTGCGCCGGCAGCACGCCGCTGCCGCTCGGGGGTACCACGGTGAGCCGCCCGCGGGCGGTGCGCAGGAACCGAGCTACGGACCCGCGGCGTCCGGAAACGTCGGTCACGCCCGCAAGCTTCTCAGAACGGACGCAGACGGCGAAAGGTCTGTCCCGCCGCCCGCCCGCGGGACACACACTTCGATTCCGTCCGCTAGCTGCCCTTCCTGGCCCCCGCAGCCCGCGGGCGGCGCTTCGGACTTGACGTAATCACGTCTTATCGTGCACTGGCTCGAGTGACGTCCTCCACGGCAAGGAGGGGTCTCCGTTCGGGTCCGGGAAGAAACCCTGTATGAGCTCCCTGAAAACAGGGCCTCCCGGCTATGGACGGGGAACCCCAAAGCTGTGATGCGCCGCCTCCGCGTCCTTTGCGCCGGCATCGGACGCGCTCTCGTAGTCACGCTTCCGTCCGAAAGCGTGACTCGGTAGCTGCTTCGAATCGGTTGTGCGTCCAAACCGGCATCCGCTCCGCGCGAGCCCCGAAGGCGGGAACGCTTCAAGAGTCCCGCGTCGTTGAACCGTGGCTCTCGACGACTGATTTATGCCGAGACGGCGAGGATGAAGCCGATCGTGTACACGACGCCGAACAGGACCGGGACCCACTGCTCGAGATGCGTGAGCGGCAGGTACTTGCGCCAGTCCTTCCCCTCGCCGAGCGCGTACCACTCAGCGCTCCAGTACGGCGACGCAGGGAGCCGCTCCTCGAGGAGGCCGACGACCTCGTACTTGGCGGAGTTGAGGAGTCGATAGGAGCGGACGATCCACCACCACGCGACGCACTGCCCGAGCGCGATCACGAGCGGGAGCGCCAGCACCCATGGCGACGCGTGTGGGTGGGTCCTTCCAAAGCCGCCGATGAGCGTGAAGACCACCGTGTTGAACGTGAGGAAGAAGGTGTTGGCGAGCCCGGGCACTGACCCGGTCCGCCAGCTCGACGTAGACCTTGTACTGCTCGAGGATCGCAGCCTGATACTTCTCCCCGGCGCCCTCGTAGGCGGCGGTACCGACGGCGTCGTTCCAGAGCCGTATTCGGAGCTCTTTGAGGTTCGTCGGCATGAGCGTTCCCGCGGCGATCATAGTTGCCCGCGGGGTAGTTGAAAACAGCACTTCCACGCGCCATGATCCCCGCTAAGGGAAGGATCGTTGCCGTTAGTACCTGAATCAACCCCGGAGTTGCAGGCGTCGAGATTCCCGAGCCGACCCCGGGTCCTGTGATGACGGACCCGGAACCCAAGCCCGAGTTCGACGTCTTCATCGCCTATAACAGCCAGGACCCGGTTGCGGCCGAGGCCGCGCCGGCGATCCACGAGGAGCTCCGCGCCCAGGGCTACAACCCGTGGCTTGCCCACCGGGACGCACCGCTTGGTGGGGTGGACAACGCCGAGATCATGGAGCAGGCGATCGCCAAGTCCAAGTGCTGCGCGATGCTCTTCGGGAGCAGGAGCTGGGCGGTGGCAGGGGTGGCTCGAGCTGTCCGCAGCCGTCGAGCTCGCCGTCGAAGACCAAAGCTATCGGGTCTTCGCCGTGCTCCTACCGGGCGCCGAGCCGAAGAAGCTACCGCTGCCGCTCCGCCGTGGAAGCCGCGCCGATCTGAGGAACGAGTACGTGCGCAGGACAGGGCTGACGGAGGCCGGCCGATTGGAGCTGCGGGCCGCCGTGACGGCAGAGAGCCGGAGAAGGCCGGGCAGGCTCAAAGCCGCAGACGCCGCCGCGGGACGGCACCGGGCACTGCTCATCGGGGTCTCCAAGTACGACGATCGGGAGCTGATCAACCTGAGCGGGCCGCGCAACGATATCTCGAACGTCAAGAAGGCTCTCGGGGACGTGGGCGCGCCGCGCGGCGGAGACTGGGAGTCGACGCTGCTCCCGGACCCGCAGCTGCTCGAGCTCGTCACGGGGCTCACGAAGTTCCTGGACGACGGAACAAGCGCGGACACACTCCTCGTCTACTACAGCGGCCACGGACACATCGGCGCAGACGACTCCTACATCTGTGCGCGGAACACCGTCGTCGATGCCAATCAGCTGAGTTTCACCGCGGTCCGCGCGACACAAATCGCCGCCTGGCTCACGGCCGGGTCCGCTGCGTCGACGGTCGTGATCCTCGACTGCTGCAACGCGGCGCCGATCGAGGCAAGCGCGTATGACAAGCTCGACGAGAGCGTCGCCGTCGTGCTCGCATCGCACGGCCCGGTCGGCGACGCGGCAGCAGCGTCGGAGTCGAGTCCGTTCACGCAGAACCTCATCAGCGTCCTCCGCGATACGGACGCGTACGGCCCCGAGGGGCTGACGGTCGGGGACATCCTGACTGCTCTCGAGAGGCTCGACGAGACGCCGTCGACCAACGCGAACTGCGGGCGCTCGATCCTCCTCACGCGACCGTCCGTCGCGCTCCCGCCGGCGAAGATCTCGAGCAGGTCCCATCGCACACCATCGGCGTCTCGGCCGGAGCGATCGCTCCCGGACGACTGGCGCTGCTCCGTCAGTTCGCCCTGACGCTTGACAGCCTGCTCGCCGCGGCTCCCGATGAAGATCGAGTTCCCGCCGCCGTCGTCAGCCGGAGCATGCATCTCATCGCCGGGGAGCTGCGCGAGGGGCTGCCGCCGGAGGAGCTGCGCATTCTCGCCGAAGCGCTCGACGACGCGACGCCCCCGACCTGCGCGATCCGCTTCGCCGACAAGAAGGTCCGCGAGCAGCTCGCGGACCTTCCGTGGGAATACCTCGCGCTCTATGCGGATGAAGCCGGGGGAGACGAGGGTCGCGGCGAGGAGCTCCTTCGCAAGCCGCCGATCGTCGTCCAGCGCGAGTTCGACGTGCCGCCGATGAAGCTGGTCCCGGGAACCCGCGTCCAACAGGCCACGCTGTTCAGCTCGCTCGTGCCGATCGAGCAACAGGAGTCGCACGATCTGACGGCGGCCACCGTGGTCCAGCTCGAGCGACACGGCATCAAGGTCTCCCCGTTTCTGTCGGCGCAGTACAGCACGTTCTCGTCGGCGCCTCCCACCTCGGACGTCGTCATCCTTCAGATTCCGGTGCGTCTCGTGGACTCGCGCATCGAGCTTGACTTCATCGGCCCCGAGCGTGCGCCGAAACCGATTTCGGCGGACACGGTCTCCACGAGGCTGCAGGACTGGCCCGCTCTGACCTGGCTCTTTATCGAGACGATCGCAGAGGAGTCGAGCGACCAACCGGCGATCGCCGTTCGACGCCTCGCACGAACGCTCGCCGAGGATCTCAAGCGCCCGGTCGTCGGAGTCTGCCATCCGCGCGCCTACTCGAGCTGCGTCCGCGAGAACCCGGACGCGCCCGTGTTCCTGGCCGCCCTGCTGAATGAGATGCGGCGGGGGTCGCCGCTCGACCAGGCAGCCCACAATGCGCGCTGCACGGTCGTCAAGAGCCTCCCGATCCTCAAGTCGGCGATCGTCGGAATGCCGATCGTGGTGATGCCGGTTCAGCGTGCGGTTCGCGAGGAGCCGGCGCGGCGGGAGACTGACCGCCGCACGGTGTCGCGATGAGCGCGCCCGGCGACTCCGTCCGCGCGCGTCGGTACGAGCTCGCGTGCGCGCTCGGCGAGGCCCTCGACGCCTACGGGCGTTCCCCGTGCGACGGAGGCCGTCGCCGAGTTCGACCGCGCACTCGAGGAGCCCGGCACCGAGCCCTCCACCGAGCGCATCCAGTTCGCGGCGGGGCGACTGGTCCAGGATCTCGATCCGGTGCACGCTCTTCACCGGTACATCTCGTCGCTGGGCGGCGACACGGCAAAGGAGGGCATCGTCGAAGCGCGGGCGCTGCTCGCCCGCGCGCCGCAGCCAGCGGTACTCGTCGACTCGCTGGCGACGACCGAGGTCGACACGGTCGTTCGTCTCGCCAAATCATCGCCGGACGAGCAAGTCAGCCTCCTGGCGGCGACGCTGCTCAGACAGGGAGGTCGTGATCCCGACGCGCTCGAGCTGCTTCGGCGGGCGTACGAGCAGGCGCCGTCGCCCTCGTCCGAGACCGTCACACAGCTGGCGGAGACGCTGCTCGACCTCTTGATCCGCATTCGCCGACACGCTCGAGCTCATCGAGCGGGAGGACGGGGAGGAGCAGGACCCGTCGCTTCAGTTCGTCCGGGCGCACGCGTATCTCATCAAGGGCGATTGCCGCACCGCACTCCGACTCACGACGCAGGTCCAGGAGGCGGGGCTCGTGACAGCGCCGGTCAAGGCGCTCGCAGCGTTGAGCCTCCTCGGACTCGGCCGCGCGCAGGAGGCGCTCGAGGGGCTTCCGAGCGGGGACGAGTCGGAGCTCCAGCTTGCACGCGCGGTGATCGGTCTGCAGCAACACGACTATTCGGCTGCGCGCGACGCTGCATCGGCGCTTCTCCGCGCGCGACCGAACGACCCGGACGTCGTGCTCGTCAGCGCACAGACCGTCGTGGAAGCGGTCGGCGCCGAGGACGACGTGTACCAGTCCGAGTCCGCGGGCGACGCGTCCCCGGCGCTCCCCAAGGGCGCCGCGATCGATGCGGCGCGCCGGCTGCTCGACGAGCTCGCGGCGCGGCTGCCGGAGCTCGGCGCACGGTCCCGGCCCGGCCCTGGGGCGCGCACAGGCTGCAGTGCGCCGCAGCGACGGGAGATACCGGTACTTCTGCGCCGAGCTGCGCTACTCCGAGCACTCCGAGATGAGCGTCGAGGAACTCGCCGAGATCAACCAGTCGCAGACCACGTGGACCCAGGATGCGGCGCTGCACGAGATCGGGGCGACGCTGTTCGAGCTGCACGAGGAGAACGAGAACGCCGCAGCCGCGTGGGACAACGCCGGCAGCATCTTCCAGAGCGACGCAGTCGACGCCGTGCGTGCACACGCGTGCGCACGCACGGCGTACGAACGTGCGCCGACCATCGCCCGCGCGGCGACCCGGGCGTACTCCGTGCAATCACCCTCTCGTACGACGCCGATCTGGACGCGGCCTCTGCGCGGGACGGGCTCAAGTCGGCGCGCGCCGTTT
>CAWFLF010000011.1:0-530051 GCA_963816605.1 uncultured Actinomycetes bacterium | reverse complement strand
GTCCGCCTCGTCGCGGAAGACGACGCCGGCCAGGTGCAGGTAGGTCTTCGTCGTCGACATGCTTCGGTGTCCGCCTTGGCCATGACCGCGAGCTCGCTCGAGCCGGCTGCGGGGTCATTCGTTATCGCCGTGTGACGAAGGTCGTGCCACGGCCTGAGTGACCCTCGATCTCCGCCGCTGCCAGCGCCTCGTGGAACCGTGCCGTCCACCAGACGTCATCGATCATCGAGCCGCGGGCGGCCTGCAGTAGCAGCGGTCTGGCGGGCGGGCGGCGAATGTTGATCGGGTCAGTGCGTACAACGAGGCGCGGCGATTGGCGCCACCGTTCTACCTGTCGAATTCGCGCTCAGCGCACTTAGGGGAGTAGAAGGCGAACTCCTCATCTATGCGAGGTGGCGCGCGCCAACCGTCATCGTCTGCCGGCGGCTACTCCTTGCGGCACCCGGGGCATCGCGTGCTCTTCGGGGGAGCGCTTCGCAGGACTCACCGGGGTCCGTACCCTGAAGACGGGGTCGGCCCTCGTCTCTCCGCGTTGGCGTCGATCGGAGTCGCTGGCGCGGTTCTCCCCTGCGAGGGCCTTCCCCCGTCTAGTAGACGCCCGCAAGAAGCAAAACTCCACCACGCTCACGAACCTTTTACAACGCCCGGCGATTCCAGGACAGCTTGCGAATTCGCGCTTCGCACACGCGGGCAGTAGAAGACGAGTTCGTCCTCTGTGTCGAGATGTTCGCTTCTTGCGTTGTTGGAAGGCGGGATGGGCAGGAGTGGGTACGGCTTCGGCGAACTTCGACGGCGGGGGGTCGGCCCTCGTATTTGCAGGTCGGTGCCGCCGCAGTCGCCGGCACTGCATTCCCGCGGGGGCCAATCCCTCTTCAGGTAAATGGGGCGGTTCCGCTCTCCTACCCGCGGTAGATCTGAGCCGCCGTCGCGCGGCACGGTATCCAAGTAAGAACCGCCCTCTGCAAGTGCCTCCGCCTGCCCTCTGAAGTTGCTGTCACTACGGTGGCGTTTGTCGCGCCCCAAGCGGTGTTTAGAAAGAGAAGGAGGGGGCGGCTGCGGCTCCGCCCCCTCCTTGAAAGAAACTCTGTGCCGGCGGCCAGCACAGAGAGGCTCTCTCGAAGTCGCAGAGTGTCTTCGCGAGAGACCTGGCGCCTGCCCCATTTGGGGGTAAGTGAAGTGCGCGAATCAACCCGCGATGGGGGAGTGATCAACCCGCTCCCTCCGCCGATGCTTCGAACACAGGGCGTGGCGGGGCTCGATGCGGCGGAGCCCTTTTCACGCAGCAAGCGGACCGATTCTCGTGAGCAGAGTCCGGGCGGCGGCCTCTGCTCACTGGAATCGGGCCGGCGAGGTCACTGCGGAAATGCGAATACGAACCGACTCAGCGGCCTCTGCCGCCTCACTGGCTGATTACCTACAGCGCTGCGAGTGCATCGTCGAAGTGATCGCTAATCAAATCATCGACGCAGCTGCCAGACCTCGATCCTTCGCAGCTCAACACGCACACATCGAACTCGAGGGCTATCTCACCGTCTGGCAAGCCATGCACCCGGAATCTCTGATCGAGCGCCTCACACCACTGGCTGCCCCACGAGAGGACGTAAACGACCGTCGGCCGACTGCCTAGTCACCGAACTCCCGCTCCGGCGCAACCAGGGCAGTAGAAGACGAACTCGTCGTCGGTGTCGAGATAGGCGCGCCAGCGATCCTCATCTGTCGGCAGCCACACCTCGCGGCACTCAGCGCACTGAGAGATGAGGGCGACCTGCTCGGCACTCACTGGCGGGAGTCTAAGAGCCCGAGCGGCCCCACTGCGCTCTCCCCTGAGAGTTGCCGTCAGCCGAACGGCTCGGGCTCATCCAAGTAGATGCTGGTCGAGCCCGGCTCTTGCGTCATGGGCCCCGTCGGGTGCCGCCGTTCCCGCACAACTAGTCCCCGCCGGTCGGCTCCACTCGAGGTTGGTAGCGGGGAGCGATGACCCGCTCGAACACGATCGAGCGCAGTCTGTCCGGGTCAAGCTTTGCGAGTTTGTCGACTAGCCCAGCGTCACCGCTGACCATCAGCTCCCGGAACCCGCGGTCACCCTCGCGAAGTACGTCGAGGGCTGTGTCGACCTGACCACGGACCAACTCGTCGCGCCTTTCATATTGCTCCTCCCTGTCTCTCGAGGGGGTAGAAAGTTCGGCTAGAAAGAACGCCCCAGCCGCTTGGCTAGGGCGTTCTGTTCACAGCCAGCGCTTGTACTTGAAGAAGCCGATCATCCCGACGATGACGGTCACCATCAGCCCGACGATCGCCCAGAACGCGGCGTGTGTGTGCTCGCCCGGGAAGAGGACGTTCATCCCGAAGATCCCGGAAATGAGCGTGAGTGGCAGCAGCACCACCGAGAACACGGTCAGGATCCGCAAGACGTCGTTCTGACGGTGTGAGATGACCGATTCGTTCGTGCTCTCGAGCGCTTCCACGACTTCTTTGTAGTTGTCCAGCAGGTCCCAGATGCGCTCGGACGCATCGACGAGGTCGTCGAAGTAGAGCTCGAGGTTCTCGGGCAGGAAGCGCTCGATCCGGCGCTCGAGCAAACGGAGGGCCGGGCGCTGCGGCTTGATGATCTTGCGGTAGGAGATGATCTCCTGCTTCGCCTTGGAGATGTCGGTGACGATCTCCTCGGAGCGGCGGTCCTCGATGTCGTCCTCGATCGAGTCGAGCTTGTAGGCGATCTTGTCGAGGATCGGGAAGCAGTAGTCGAAGAGGTCGTCCAGCACCTCGTAGAGGAGTCGTCCGGATCCCTTGCTGAAGAGCTGCTCGCGAAAGCGCTCGTCCTCCTGCACGTGGTTGAACAGCCGCGTGACCGGGAGCAGGTCGACGTTCGAGAGCGTGACGAGGTAGTCCGGGCCGAGGAAGAAGTCGAGCTCGCCGGCGTTCAGCCGCTGCACGTTCTTGTCGTACGCCGGGAAATGGAGGACCCCGAAGAGGTAGCCCTCCTCCGCGTAGTCGTCGATCTTCGGGCGCTGCCGCTTGGAGAGGACATCTTCGACGTCGAGCGGATGCCAGCCGAAACGCTCGCGCAGGGCGTTGACCGTCTCGGGATCGATAGGCGGGTCGAGGTGGATCCAGGTAAGGCCGTTGGCGCTGAGCTCAGCGACGCGAGGTTCCGGGCGCGGCGCGACCGCCTCGCTGTACGCGCGAGGCCTCGTCCGCCGGATGCGGGGCAGGCTGGGCATCGGTACTGAGTGGGTCGTCCGTCGCTGGCACCATGTTCGTCATGGTACCCGGGACGCCTGCGAGGGAATCGCCGTGGGGCGTGAGGTGGAGGTGCGCAGGAATCCGCCGTTCGAGCACAAGCGCGTAGGCGGACGCGAGCACGCAGATCGCTGCAGCTGCCGGCCAGAGCGCGAGCGGCTTGTGCTGGAGAACGAATCCACCGATCGCCGGTCCGATGAAGAAGCCGATCTGCCACGAGGAGCTCGAGAACGCCATGTAGCGCCCAAGGAGCTGCGGTTCGGCGAGGTCGACTACGAGCGGAGCGTAGATCGCTCCGTGCAAGCACTCCGCCACGGCGAAGACACCGACCGCGACGCCGAAGACGATCGCGGCCTGCGTGCCGGTGAACCAGGCGCCTCCGACGAGCACCCCCAGGAATGCACCTGCCCAGACGACGCCCATCAGGGCGAGTCCGCGTAGGCGGCGTTTTCCCTCCACGAGCCTCATCACCGGCAGCTGCGCGATCGCAACCCCGGCCGAGAAGACAAACCAGATCACGCCGATCGCGGGCTCGCTCACGTGTGCGGTGTTCTTGGCGAACGGAGGAAGGAGCTCGCTCATCACGGCGATGCCGGCGCCGATCAGGATCACGTTGAGGATGACGAAGGAGATGAAGGTGCGATTCCGTGCGACATCGGCGTAGCGTCCGGGCACACGTTGCGCCTCCCGATGGCGCGTCGACGGCACGAATTGCAGCACTCCGACGAACACGAGGAAGGTCACGGCATTGAGCAGGAAGAGAAACGTGAACGTGCTCGGGTCGGCCGTGCGAGCGATGGCGCCGGCGACGAGCGCGCCGAGGGCGAAACCCACGTTCATCGTCATCCGCTGCTGGGCGAAGGCCGCGTGACGACGTTGCGGCGGCGTCAACGAGCTGAGCAACGTGGACTGGCTAGGCCAGAAGGATCCCGTGGCGACCCCGACGAGGAGATTCAGGGCGAAGGCCTGCCAGGTCTCGCGGATCAAGGGGAAGAGGGCAAATGCGACGGCGGCTACCACCAGTGCGGCGCTGAGCACGACGCGAGGGCCCAACCGGTCCGCGAGCGCTCCCGCAACAAAGCCCGAGGCGAACGCGGCTAGCGATCCGCTGGCAACGACTAAGCCGGCCACGCCGAGCGAGAGCCCGCGGACGTTGTGCAGGTAGATGATCAGGAAGGGCCCGATCACCCCGTTCCCGAACATGTTCACGAGCCCGCCCGCCTGCAGGATCCAGACGTCCCGCGGCAGTTGCGGATTCAGGCTGCGAAGGTAGGCGCGCACCGCGCGCGAGCCTAGCGATGCAGAGCGTGGTTAAGCGGCGGCGTTGACCGCGTACACCGCGATCGGAGGGGCGCCGATCAGCATGACCCGGCAAGGCGCGCGTTTGAGCACGTGCTCCACGGTGCCGCCGAAGATGAAGCCGCGCGTCGGGCGCTGCCTGAGGCGCGCGCCCAGGACGATGATCTCGCACGTGTTGAGGGCGGCCTGTTCGAGGATGCCGCTTGCGGCCTCCCGCGCACGCACGCGACGCAGGGAGACTCCGACGCAGTAGGAGTCGGCGATCGCGCGCGCCCGGACCAGGAGCTGGTCGGCGTGCGACTCTTCCTCGGTCATGTAAGCGTCGAGAGGCAACGTCGCCGGAACCTCAACCACGGCGACCGCTGTGATCACGCCGGAGCGATCAGCGGCGATGCGGCAAGCGGCGTCCATCGCCTTCTCGGATTCGGGATTGTCCGCGATCGGCGCGAGAATCCGTCGGTAGCCCAGCGTGCTTGCCATCGCTTCGACCGTAGACGCTGCCGTCCTAACCAGCCCTTAAGGCTCGCCGCTCGCGTCTTAAGAAGACGCTAAGGCAAGGCTGCTTCGGCGGGGTCGACGATTCGGTAGCCAACCCCGGGTTGGTTCAGCAGATACCGCGGCCGCGCCGGGTCGGGCTCGATCTTTCGCCTTAGGTGCGACATGTGAACGTGCAGATAGTTGGACTCCTCCTGAAACGCAGGGCCCCAAACCTCGCGCAGCAACGCGGGATGGGTCAGCAGCTTTCCCTCGTTCTGTGCGAGCACGCGAAGCAAGTCGTACTCGATCGGAGTCAAGGAGACCGCGCGATCATCCATCGTGATCAGTCGCTTCTCGAGATCGATCATGAGACCGCCGATCGTGATCAGTCGTGTGGCCGAAGGAGCCGCGCGGCGGAGAACGGCGCGAAGACGCGCGAGCAGCTCATCGCCGCTGAACGGCTTGGTGATGTAATCGTCTGCTCCGGCGTCGAGAGCATCGACCTTTTCCTTCTCCTCGCCGACTGCGGAGAGCACGACGATCGGTGCGTCGTACCACGTCCGCAGCTCGCGGCAGACGTCGGTGCCGCGGCCGTCGGGAAGCAGGACGTCGAGGATGATCGCCATCGGGGGCCGCATCCCCGCTTTCATGAGCGCCTCCTGTGCAGTTGCGGCCGTGTCCACGGCGTAGCCGGCGCCGCGGAGCTTCATCTGCACGGCACGGAGTATCTGCGGCTCGTCGTCGACGACGAGGATCCGTTCGTTGCTCATCTCGCCGCCACAGTCGGGACGGTTGCCGCCGGCAGCGCGACGGCGAACGTCGTGCCGGTATCGGGTCCCGACTCGATCCAGAGCCGACCGCCGTTCAACTGCGTGAAGCCGCGCGCAATTGCCAGTCCCAAGCCGGTCCCTGACCCACCTTCGCCATTTGTCCCCCGTGCAAACGGCTCGAAGATCCGTTCGCGTTCCCCGAGCGGGATGCCAGGCCCGTGGTCACTGACTCGCACGACCACCTCCTCATCCAGCGACTCCGCACGGAGCTCGATCCGATCCGCGGGTGAGGAGAACTTCAGCGCGTTCTCGAGCAGATTGACGAGCACGTGCTCCAGTTGGGCGGCGTCGACGCGGACGGGCGGCGAGTCGTCTGGCAGAACGGCGTCGATGCGGTTGTTCTCCGGTCCGATCGCCTCGAGGGCGCGCGCAATGAGGCCGTCAACGGTCCAGAGCTCGGGCTCGGGTCGCGCTGCGCCGGCCTCGAGTCGTGAGATGTCGAGCATGTTCGAGACAAAGCGATTCAGTCGCCGCACCTGGAGCCTGATCGCCGAGTAGAGCTCTTCCTGCTCGTCGGCCGACAGTGCTTCGCTCGAGCTCTCGAGTACGTCGCTGGCGGTCATGATCGCAGTGATCGGCGACCGTAGGTCGTGACTGACGGAACGCAGGATGGCGGTCTTGGCGGCGTCGCTCCTGCGTAGCGCTACCGCTTCGCTCGCGTCTCGGGCGAGCGTCTCGGCCTCAACCGCGCGGCGCCTTGCGCGGGCCGCAAGTTCGCTGACGCAGACCGCTGTGACGAGGTACACGGCCAGTGCCACCCAGTTCTCCGAGTCTGCAAGCCGAAGCGTGTGCGTCGGCGCGAGGAAGAGGAAGTTGAACGAGAGCATGCTCACAACCGAGACCGCGATTGCGTACGACAGTCCCCACAGCGCTGCGACGGGGAGAACGGCAAAGAGGTAGAGCACCCCGAGGCTGAGGACGGGTGCGATCGGCCGGAGGGCGTAGACGGCTCCTGTTACGAGCGCTACCGCGCCGAGGCTGAAAAGAGCTGCCCTGATGCGCATTGCTTCTCCACCGAAGGTTACGCCCGCAGCCCAGGGCTGCGGGCGAGCAGCTTAAGAAGTTCTAGAGATTGCGCGCCGTGCCTCCCTTGCAGCTCGTCGGCTCGCTAGCTTCGAGGCAAGGACCGGCAGCGACGACGACGTTGATCGACAACGAACAGCAGGCGCAGAGGGGCGAGCGCCTCGACTCCTTCAAGAGAGTCGTCGTCGGCCCCCCGCGTGCAACGGGCGAGATCCACGAGACGTTGCTCTCGAAGACGCTGGCGTTGCCCATCTTCGCGTCGGATCCGCTTTCTTCGGTTGCCTACGCAACTGAGGCGGCGTTGGCAGTTCTCGTAGCTGCGTCGCTCAGCTCCGCCCATCTCGTCCTGCCGGTCTCGCTTGCCATTGCGGCCGTTCTGGCGATCGTCGTCCTCTCGTACGTCCAGACGGTCCAGGCCTACGAGACGAGCGGTGGGGCATACGTCGTCGCGAAAGAGAACCTCGGGACCTTGCCGAGCCTTGTCGCGGCCGCAGCGCTGCTCGTCGACTACATCCTGACGGTTGCCGTCTCGGTCACTGCTGGTGTCTTCGCCCTCACTTCCGCCGTGCCGTCGCTTGCCTCGCATCAGGTGGGACTGTCGCTGTTCTTCATCTTCCTGCTCACCGTCGTGAACCTCCGCGGTGTGCGCGAGTCCGGAATCCTCTTCGCACTGCCCACCTATGCCTTCGTCGTCGCGATGTTCGCGCTGATCGGCACGGGCGTAGGAAAGTGCGCTGCCGGCGCCTGCCCGCAGGCGCACGTTCCCGATCCACTCGTCGCCGGAGCCGGCGCAGTCGGCGTGCTCGTTCTCCTGCGCGCATTCTCCTCGGGCGCGGCAGCGCTAACCGGTGTCGAAGCAATCTCGAACGGTGTAAATGCATTCAAGCCTCCGCAAGGACGGAATGCCGCGAAGACTCTCCTCGTCATGGGAGCCATCGCCATCTCGCTCTTCGTCGGTGTGTCCTACCTCGCCGTCCATATGCACGCTCGTCCGAGTGGATCCGTTTCCGTCATCTCGGAGATCGCGCGTGCGACGTTCCCCGCTTCGTCCTGGACCTCGTTTCTCTACTACGCCGTGCAAGGTTTGACGTTCGCGATTCTCGTTCTCGCTGCGAACACGTCCTATCAGGGGTTTCCGCGACTTGGTGCCGTCCTGGCGCGAGACCGGTTCTTTCCTCGCCAGTTCATCAATCTGGGTGACCGGCTGGTCTACTCGAACGGGATCGTCGTCCTCTCCGGTCTCGCCGCATTTCTCGTGTGGATCTTTCACGCGAACGTCCTTGCACTAATCCATCTGTACGTGATCGGCGTCTTCACGGCCTTTACGTTGTCGCAGGCCGGAATGGTGCGTTACTGGCTGCGACGCCGCGATCGCGGTCGGCGCAGAAAGGCGTTGATCAATGGCTTCGGCGCGCTGGCGACGTTCTTGGTCGCGATTCTCGTCATCCAGACGAAGTTCCTCGCCGGCGCCTGGGCGGTGATAGTCGCCATTCCCTTGTTGGTGATCTCCTTCTACGGCGTGAACCGTCACTACCGGAAGGTGGAGCGGCGACTACGCGCCGGTGCGGCCGCTGTCGCGGCGGCGCCGCCTGCAACCAACCAGGTCGTCCTCTACGTCGAATCCACCGATGCGGCGCTGAGCGAGGCACTCGCCTACGCGAGGAAGATCTCGGGTGATCGTTTCCACGCGATTCACGCACCGGGGCGAGGGACGGATCCGGGCATTCGCCCCCGCTTCCGTGAGTTGACGGATCTGCGGCCCGATCTCGAAGTCCTGGCACCGGAGGACGGCAGAGCGGACGCGGTGATCGAATACCTCTGGGCACTGCCGCGCGGGGAGTCGAACTTCGTGACGCTGATCATTCCAGAGCTGTTCCGCCGCCGCTCGTTGCTCGCCGCGCTCTTACGGCGAACCGAGTTCTCACTCAAGGTTCGCCTTCTGCGCGAACCGGGTGTCGTCATCAGCGACGTCCCGGTCCTCGCGAACAACGGACGATTCGCGGTGCCCAAGCGTGTCGTCTGCCGGATCCTCGTCTCGGGGGCTCATGCGGCGTCGATGCGCGCGGTCAACTACGCCGCGACGCTTGGTGTAGAGAACACGCGGGCGGTCAACTTCGCGTTCGACTCCGCGGAGGCCGAGCATCTGGAGCGAGAATGGCTGGACCTCGGGATCTCGCTACCGCTCGAGATAGAGGAAGCGCCCTACCGTGACATCGGCGACCCGCTGATTCGCTATCTCCGCGAGATCACCGCCGATCCAGAAGCCGTAGTCGTCGTGATCATGCCGGAGCTGATCTTCAGCGGCCCGCAACGGCTGCTCCACAATCAGCGCGCCCTCTACATCAAGCGCCTGTTGCTCTTCGAGCCAAGAGTAATCCTCACCAGCGTTCCATACAGACTGGACTGACCGGGCTCCGAAGGCCGGCTTCGCCGGACTTCGCTTGCCCAGCGCTCCGCGGTGCTCGAACCGAACGAGATCATCATGGCGACGCGGTAGCGTCGCCGATCTCGTTCGGGAGTGCGCCTGATAGGAATGAAGCCCTGCAAACCGCACGGTCGTGACTCACAGCGTGACTCAGCAAGGGCACGCCTTCCCACCTGAAGCACGGCGTCGTGCGTAACCTGAGCCCTAAGAGCGAACTAGCTCGCGCAACTAGACCGGTCGTCCCAAACTGTTATACGCTCCTCCGGTTTCCAACCACGGAGGGATCTGATGCGGCGCGGCGCAAGATCGGTGCTGAAGTGGTTCTCGGGTCTCTACGTTGTCCTGATCATCGTCCAGGTCTTTCTAGCAGGCGAGGGCATCTTCGGCCTGTACAACATCAGACACGCTGATGATTGCAACAACGCTGGCGCCACTTGCATCGCCAACTCGAAGACGCTCGATCCTCACCGGGCGCTGGGATTCTTCCTGACCTTGCCGGGGGCGCTGCTCTTTCTCATCGTTGCACTGATCGCCTGGCTTCCGAACAAGCGCACCCGAATCGTTTCGATCGTCGTACCGATCCTGACGTTCGTCCAGGTGATCCTGCCAGGGCTTGGACGCTGGGGCGGAGCATTTCATCCGCTGAACGCGATCCTGATCCTGGGGCTCTACGCCTGGCTCTTCCACGAACTACGGCGCGACTCGACAGGCGAACCTGAACCCCGGACGACTGGAGCAACTCCCGCCCCGACCGGGTGATACGCACCTGGAGTTCGTCTCTTCGTGGAGTTCGTCTCTTCGGCGAGATAGTCGCGTTCGCCACGGTCGGTGCCACGATTACGACGCCTTTCGAATGGGTTTTGGTAACGCGGGTGCATGCCGGAACGCTTCACGGACGCGCTCGCGCGCAAGCCGCGCGTCGGTCCTGGTGACCGAAGTGCAGGGCGATGTCTCGCGCGTCGAGTCCGAGCACGTTCCAGACGTACCAGCCGAAGTAGTGGCGGGTGACCGTGTAAAGGTCAACGTGCCCCAGGCCAGCAGCACAGCGGACACGGTTCCAGTCGTACGAACGAGACGACGCGCGATAGTGCGAGCCGCGCAGCGTGGTGAAGGCGAACTCGGATTCGCGCCGAAGCGACAGCAGGCGTTCGCGAGCCGGATCGGTCAAAGCGATCGTGCGGATGACGCCGTGCTTCGGCAGCGTGAACTCGCACGCCTTCGCGTTCCACTGCTGGTTGATGAGGATCGTTCTTCCTGGAAGTCGATTCGATCCCAGTGCAGTCCGTCGAGTTCGCCCGGTCGCATTCCTTCGTAGACGCCGACGTGCAGAAAAGCGGCGAACGACGGCGGCGTCATGTCGTAAGGCGAGTTGCCGCAGGGTCTCGGCGGCAATCTCGCGTGTCCGTTTTGGCGGTTACTACTGAGCCGTGATCGTGCAGGTGATGGGCGCGAAGAGATTGCCCGGTCCGTAGTGTGTCGTCGTGTTGTCAAAAACCTTCTTGGTCGTGCTGAACACGAACGAGACCGTGACCGAGTCGCCCGCCGCAAGGTTCGCCACGACCGGGGAGGTGTAACGCGTAGCGTAAAGCGTGCTCCCGTCGCCCGCTGTAGTGGGAGTGATCGCCGACCAGCCCGTCAGGTCACCGGTAGCGGTTGTCGTCGAAACGCCGTTCACCGTGTAGATGACGCTTTGCACGCCGAGGAACTTCTGGGTCAACTGCGGGGTGAACGTACCCCAGGCGAGCGAAAGCTGCAGCGGCCCTGGCGTCGTAGTTGCAAAGCCTCCACCGTTGATGCAGGTCGTCATGCGGACAGTCCCCGCCTCGGCCGTGCTCGCGCCGACCATCAGTGCCAGGACCGCCACGATCGCGATGAGTGTCTTTCTCATGCGTAACTCCTTTCTCTCCTGAACGCGTGCTCTTCCCGGTTCGGAGACAGCCCTCGTCCACAAACGGCAATACGCCGTAGCACGCCGTGGGAACTCGAGACCCTCAACCCCTAGCCGCAGAACACTCGTCAGAAACCTAAACAGAAGTGCCACTCATTACAAGCGGTCGACGTCTCAAGCGGAAGTTCTTCAGAGGCCAGATGAAGCTCGCAAAGGCGCGACGCGGTCGCCCGGAACGGAGAAGAGAGGGGTAGAGCAGTTCTTTTTGTACAAACGAGGTGTGGGCTTCTTGGTGGCCGCGAGGGCGTTGACACCCCCCGTTCAGAGACTGGACAAGGCGCGCCGTCCGGATCTCGGGCTGCTACGAATCCCGAAGTGACGAACTTCGTCGTCGTCAGCGCCGCGGATTTGACCGCTGCGCTCTGCGGCTGCTGCTCACCTACGGCATCCGCAAGGAGTCTCTGCGGCTGATCCAGTTCAGGCACTTCGACCACACGCGCAAGCGGCTGACGATCTTCACGAAGGGCGCGAAGGTGCGGACGCTCCCGATCGTGGAGGCCGGGTTCTGGGACGACCTGGGACGCCACATCGTCGAGTGGGGCGCTCAGCCCGACGAGTTCCTGCTCTGCCGCCGCGACCTGCGGCCGAACCGTCACAAGGCCGGGGAGAAGTTCATCACCGAGTACCGCGACCAGCCGATGGGCGGACACGGACTGCACAAGTGGTGGTACCGCTGCTTGCAGCGGGCGGGCATCGTCACCGAGGGGCAGACCTCGGGACGCAAGATGCACTCGGCCCGCTACACGGCGGGCCAGACCGTGCTCGACAAGACCGGCAACTTGAAAGCCGTCCAGAAGCTGCTCGGGCACTCGTCAATCACGACGACCGGCGACATCTACACCGACTGGGACATCGACCAGTTGGAGCAGACGATGCGCGACGTTGTCGGCGAGGACGAAAAGTGAATCGTTCCCGCCAACGTTCTCCGTCCTCTAGCGGGAAGTGGAGCTTGGGTCTAAGAGATCGCCGCGATAATCTTGTAAATGATGAACCACACGACCGGAATCGCGCCGAGAACGAGGCCGATCGTCGCAAGCCGCCGACTATCGGTGCCTGCGCGGGTACGCGCCATCCAGCCGACGACCACGGCTGCGATACCTACCACGAACGCGAGAACGAACCACGGTTCGCCGACGGCGAAGCCAAGGCCGAAGAACAAAATGATCGACAAGATGCCGAGCACGACCGCCGCTTTCGCAAGCGTTCCAGCGTCTCTGCGGCCAGTCGTCGTCGTGCTTACCATCAGCGCCTCCTCGTAGGTTTTGACTGTTGCAGCGAACCATAAACCTTGAGTGCCGCGAGTTGCTCGAGCACACGCTGACGCAGACGATGCGTGACGTCGTTGGAGAAGACGAAAAGTGAATCGTTCCCGCCAACCTATCCGCGTGCCGCGTAACGGTGCGGTGTATGCGCCTGGCAGGAATCGAACCTGCGACCTTGCGCTCCGGAGGCGCACGCTCTATCCCCTGAGCTACAGGCGCGGAGGAGCCAGTGTAGCCCCTCGACTGCGGCGACTAGCTTCGCCGGTTCCCTCTTAAGTCGCGTGTTGGAGAAGGATCCGAGGAAAGTCTTGGCGCGAAGCGCCGACTTTCGTCGGCGAAGCGCGGGACGATTAGTGTAGCCCGGGTGGACGTGACCGCCCGGATCGCCACGCTCGAGCTCGCGGAGACGTTCGTCATCTCGCGCGAGTCGAGCGACACAGCAGAGGTTGTCTTCGTCGAGGTGCGACATGGGAAGGTCTCGGGCTTCGGCGAAGCGGCTCCGATCGACCGCTACGGCGAGACAGCCGAGTCCGCGCTCGCCTATGTCGAGGAGCACGCCGATTCGCTCGGCGACGACCCGTTTGCACTGGAGCACGTCGAGCATCGCCTGCCGCCGCATGAGTGGGCGGCACGGGCCGCGATCGACGCTGCACTGCACGATCTGCAAGGCAAGCTCGTCGACCTGCCCGTGTGGCGGCTGCTCGGATTGGAGCGTCAAGGACCGCCGACGTCCTGGACGATCTGGCTCGGCGAGCCCGACGACATGGCGCGGCGTGCAACACGAGCCGTGGACTTCACGCGGCTGAAGCTCAAGCTCGGTGCGCGCGATGGTCTCGACGTCGACAGGGTGCGCGCGGTTCGCGAGGTCACAGGAGCGCCGCTCCAGGTGGACGTGAACGAGGCCTGGTCGTTCGACGAGGCGCTCGATGCATTGCCTCAACTCGCCGAGCTGGGCGTCGAGTACTGCGAACAGCCGTTGCCGGCCGGCGATCCCGACGGCCCGCGCTTGAAAGACGCATCGCCGATCCCGATCTACGTCGACGAGGATTGCCACCGCTTGAGCGACGTTGCGGCCTGTGCGGAACGTGCGCATGGCATCAACATCAAGCTCGCGAAATCCGGCGGCATTCGCGAGGCGCTGCGCATGGCACACGCAGCGCGCGCTCTCGACCTCGGCGTCATGCTCGGCTGCATGGTCGAGTCGGGGCTCGGCATCGCGGCTGCCGCGCAGATTGCAAGCCTCTGCAACCACGTCGACCTCGACGGCAACCTCCTGCTCGCGGACGATCCCTGGCCGGGGGTCGACTTCAGCCAGGGCGTTCAGTGGCCCTCCGACCAACCCGGACTCGGTGTCAGACAAGAAGTACCTGATCCTCGCTGAAGAGTTCTCGCACGATCCGCACTACGCGAAGACCGCGCGCGGAGTCATGCGCTACCGGCGTGACTCGGTCGTCGCGATGCTCGACTCGAAGCGCCCCGGCGAGATCGAGGACGGTGTCCCGATCGTCGGCTCGGTCGACGACGCGCTCGCCTTCGGTCCCAACACCGCGCTCATCGGCGTCGTCACGCAGGGCGGTCGCTTCCCCGGCGACTGGCAGGAGCTGCTGAAGAGCTGCGTCACGAAGGGCCTCGCTGTCGAGAACGGCCTCCATGTTCGTCTGCACGACATTCCCGGCCTCGCCGAGCTGGCCGAGAAGCACGGCGTCGAGCTGCGCGATCTGCGCGAGCCGCCCGGGGACCTGAGCACTGCGACCGGAGCGAACCTCGAGGCCGACGCGACAATCGTCCTCACCGTTGGTTCCGACTGCGCGATCGGGAAGATGACGGCGACGTGCGAGCTCGACCTCGAGGCGCGCAAGCGCGGCCTGAGGTCGGTGTTCGTCCCCACCGGGCAGACGGGGATCGCGATCGCCGGGTGGGGGATCTCGGTCGACGCGGTGGTCTCGGACTTCCTCGCGGGCGCCGCCGAGCGCCTCGTCGTCGAGGGTGCCGAGAAAGGCGATCTCCTCTGGGTCGAGGGCCAGGGTGCGATCCTCCACCCGATCTATTCGGGGGTCACTGTCGGCCTGATCCACGGGAGCGCGCCGCACCTGTACGTGCTCTGTCACGAAGTGGGCCGGACGGTCGTCGAAGGCGACCCGACGGCTTCCCCGATCGTGAGCCTCAGCGAGCTCATCGACCTCCACGAGCGCATGTCGCTGAAGCTCCGGCCGGCGAAGGTCGCCGCGATCGCGCTCAACACGTCCAGTGTCTCCGAGGAGGAGGCCCGTTCGGCGATTGCCGCTGCAGAGGAGGAAACAGGCCTGCCGGCAGACGACCCGGTTCGGTTCGGGGCGGGGAAACTACTCGATGCAGTGCTCAAACTCGTGCCCTGATCTGCCGAAGAAGAGGGCATGTGGCGGATCACTGCGGTCCTGGCGTGCGCCTGCGCGGCTCTAACCCTTGCGGGCGGGGCTTCCAGCACCACCTTCGGCGTCGCCGACGACGCAGGGAAGTACTCCGAGGACGGCGGTCAAAGCTTCTTCCACATGCTTACCGACCTCGGTATGACCGAGAACCGGATGGCCGTCTTCTGGGATCCGGCGAAGCAGAACACGATCTTCGACCAGGCGTTCTTCGACCGTGCTCTCCCGAACGCGATGCGCCGCGGCATCGAAGTGATCTTTGCGATCTACCCGGAGAAGGCCCGCTCGCTCGTCGAGACGCCCAACGGCATCGAGCTCTTCGCGCAGTACGCGGCCAGGGTCGTGCAGCGCTACCCCTACGTCCGCAAGGTGATCTGCCTGAACGAGGGCAACCAGCCGCGGTTCCACCAGCCGCAATTCGACGAGAGCGGCAAAGGGATCTCCGGCTATGTCCAGGAGCAGGCGATGGCCGCCTGCTACGACGCGGTCAAGGCGGTCGACCCGAAGATCACGGTGATCGGCTTCGGTCTCTCACCGCGCGGCAACGACGACTTCGAAGCGTCCACCAACGTGTCGCACTCACCGATCCGATTTCTCGAAGAGATCGGTGAGGCGTATCGCGCCAGCGGTCGCACGAAGCCGATTGCGGATGAAGTATCGATCCACTGCTATCCCAATCTGAATACGGATGCCCCGACCGTCGGATACGCGTGGCCGAAAATCGGCTGCGCCAACTTCGACCGCTTCAAGCAGGCGTGGTGGGACGCGTTTCACGGCACCGCACAGCCGCTCTTCCAGGAAGCGGGCGAGACAGGTGCCGGACCGTTCGTGCACATCTACGTGGACGAAGTCGGCTACCAGGCGAAGATCGCGCCCGAGAAGGCTTCTCTGTACACGGGCGCCGAGAACGTCCCTGCGATCGACGAAGCCACTCAGGGGTCGTACTACGCACAGCTGGTCGCCATGATGGCTTGCGACCCGAACGTCGCGCTTCTGAATTTCTTCCATGCCGTCGACGAGACGAGCCTGCCGGCGTGGCAGAGCGGTCTCGTCCTGCCGGACGGCACGCGGCGCGCCTCCTTCTCCATCGTGAAGAACGCGATCATGGCCAACCAGCACTGCAACGGCACGCCGGTGCAGTGGCGTCACACCGATCGCATCGTCGGTGGGCGCACGTCCTTCAACCTGCCGGGCTCGTTTCTCGTCCGCGCGCAGGAAGGTTTCTCGTACGACGTAAAGATCACGCGCCCGACGAGCACCCGCAGGTTGACGGGGGCTGTAGGCCAGGGAGAGGCGGCTCGGGACGTTCTCTTCAAACTGCCGAAACTGAAGCACGGGCCGTATCGGGTCACCGTGACGCTCCACGCGGAGAGCAACCCCGACCGCACGGCCACGTTCACGCGGACATTCCGCGCCTAAAGGACATGTCTGATTCGGCCGGTCTTCAAGTCCCGCCGGATGCGATATAAGAACCGACATGACCGATCCGCGCGTGACGAAGCTGGCCGACCTCATCGTCAACTACTCGCTGGAGCTCAAGCCCGGTGAGATCGTGCGGCTCGACGGCGGGACCGTCGCGGCGCCGTTCGTGCGGGAGCTTTACAGGGAGGCGCTGCGGGCCGGCGCCAATCCGCGCACCAGGGTCGAGGTCGAGGGAATCGACGTGATCGCCGTGGGCGAGGCGTCCGAGGAGCAACTGACCTTCGTCTCCGAGATCGACCGCTTCGAGATGGAGAAGGTCGACGCAGTCGTCACCATCTGGGGCGACCGCAACACACGCGCCCTGAGTCAGGCTGATCCGACCCGTGTCAGCAAGAAGATCGCGTCCCGCCGGATCCTGACGAACCGCCTCTGGGAGCGGATCGACCAGGGAGAGGCGAAGTGGGTCGGGACGAGATTCCCCACGGACGCGCACGCGCAGGACGCAGAGATGTCGCTCGCGGAGTACGAGGACTTCGTCTACGCAGCGTGCCACGTCCAAGCCGACGAGGACCCTGTTGCTCACTGGCGCGCGGTCTCTGCCGAGTTGAACGAGCGCGCCCATGAGCTCAACACGTTCACCGAGCTCCGGATACTCGGGCCGGACACGGACCTCCGCATCAACGTCGTGGGCCGTGAGTGGCTCGCGGCGGACGGCAAATTGAACATGCCCGACGGCGAGATCTTCACGAGCCCGGTCGAGACCGAGACAGAAGGCGAGATTCGCTTCTCGTTCCCGGCGATCTTCCAGGGGCGCGGGGTGGAGGACGTCCGACTACGCTTCGAAGGCGGGCGTGTAGTCCACGCCGAAGCCGGCAACGGGAACGAGTTCCTGCAATCCCTCCTCGACATGGACGCCGGCGCCCGCATCCTCGGTGAAGTGGCGTTCGGGCTCAACTACGAGATCGACCGCTTCACGCGCGACATCCTCTTCGACGAGAAGATCGGCGGCACGATGCACTTCGCGCTCGGTTCGAGCTTCAAGAAGCTCGGCGGGAAGAACGAGTCCGGTCTGCACTGGGACATGATCTGCGACCTTCGCGCGGATGGTGAGGTCTACGCCGACGGCGAGCTCGTGTGGAAGGCCGGACGGTTCGTCCGCGAACCGAGCGCCGTCGCGTCCGAGCCGGTCGCAGCTTCCTGACCCGCGTCGCCGTCATCTCCGACACGCATCTCCCGCGCGGGACGCGCGCCTTGCCCGAGGAGTGCGTGCGGCTGATCGCGGGTGCCGACCTCGTGCTCCACGCCGGTGACTTCGTATCCGCGCAAGTGCTCGAGGATCTCGCGAAGCTGGGCCCGCCGGTCGTCGGGGTCTGCGGAAACATGGACGAGCAGGCTCTGAAGCAGGTGCTGCCGAAGCAGCGGGTCGTCGAGGTGGACGGCTTGCACATCGGGATGGTTCATGACCCCGGGCCGCGCGAACGGCGCGAAGCCAGGCTGGCGGCCCGGTTCGAAGATTGCGGCGCCGTCGTCTACGGGCATACGCACGTCCCCCAGGTCGAGCGGTTCCAGCACCTGTGGGTGCTGAACCCGGGCTCGCCGACCGAGCGGCGGAGCGCACCGGCCCACTCGATGATCGTGCTCAACGTCAAGGGCACCCGGATCACACCCGAGCTGGTCACGCTCTGACCTGGGTGGTTCAACAGCCCTTGACAACCCGAACAGGTGTTCGGTACTCTACGAACACATGTTCCCCCGGCTGGCAATCTTCCTCCTGCTCATCGCCTTCGTGGTGGGCGTCGCCGCCAGGCCCTCCGGCGGCGCCGGGAGGCCCGTGAGCTACGTGGTGAAGCCCACGGACACCCTCTGGTCGATCGCGGCCACTCACTACGCGGGCGACCCGCGGCAGGGGATCTGGGAGCTACAACAGCGCAACCACCTGCACAGCACGACACTCGTGCCCGGGCAGCGGTTGGTCCTGCCTTAGTAGCGAGTTGCTACTCGGTGAGCGGTAGCCCAGCCGTGTAGACCTTCTCGCCGCGAAAGAGCCGCCGCTCGGGATCCCAGGGAAAGAAGATCACGACCTTCCACGCGAGCTGCTCGCCCGAAGGAGGAAAGCCGAGCCATTCGGCCCGGTGAGTGCCTGTGACCTCGGCCTCCTCGCAGACACCTTGTGGCCCGATCACGATGTCGGTCAGATCGAAATGGATGTCGGGGAACGCGGAGAGGAGCTCCATGTAGAACTGCGCGGCGCCCTCGTGTCCTTCCCAACGGTGTCCGCTCTGCACGAGCTCGTACACGCAGTCGGGTGTCAGCGTCGAGATCAGTCCGGGCAGGTCGCGCTCGTCCTCGGCGATCGAGTGGCGCTTCCAGAGCTCACGGATCTCGTTCTGCTCTTCGCTCGAAGCCTCACGCTTGATCAGGTCCCGAATGTCTCCGGTCACGCGCCGAGCCTACAACTCAGGCGATTGCGGCATGCGCATGTCCCGTCTCGATCGTGTCGCCGAGGTCGCCGATCAGCGCGGTCGAAAAGCGTTGGCCGATTCGCTCGGGGGCGAGGTTCGTCCAGGCAAGGGTGCCGTCCGGCCGCCACACCTTCACCGAGAGGAGATCAGGTTGGCGCCGTAGCTGCGCTCTCAGCTGAAGGGAGAGATGTGGCGAGATGTGGAGCTCGTCTCCGCGCACGAGCTGCGGCCGAAGCACGCCGTCGACGTACTGCGTCAGGCTCATGCTCTTGTCGTCGAGCGCCTGGCGCTGCAGGGATGTCGTGAGGAGCCGGCCCAGGGTCGACCCGCCGATGAAGAGGATCCCGGCGCTCGCCACGAGGAAGACATGCAGCAGCGTGACCGAGCGATGGAACGCCCAGCCGCCGGAATTCGCTGGACCTGCGTGAGAAGGCATCTCGTCCTCAGGCCCGCTATCGGCCGGGCCTCCGGATGACTTGAGCCTCCCAAACCTAGAATCGGTCACATGGATCTCGACCTCGTCTTCCTGGGCACCGCGGGGTCGATGCCGACCGCCCAGCGCGCCCCGGCGGCGCTGCTCGTCCGCCGTGGTGGCGAGCGCTTGCTGATCGACTGCGCCGAGGGCACGCAGCGCCAGCTGCTTCGGTCCTCGGTCGGCCTGGTCGAGCTCGGCGAGATCTTCGTCACGCACTTCCACGCCGACCACATCCTCGGGCTCCCGGGCCTGTTCAAGACCTTCTCGCTGCGAGGGCGCGAAACCCCGCTCGAGGTCTACGGCCCGCGTGGGCTCGTCGACCTGCTCGGGTCGCTGAAACGCGTCGTCGGGAAGCTGTCGTACGAGCTACGGGTGATTGAGGTCGAAGCGGGCGACGTGCTGGAGCGCGACGGTTACCGGCTCGCGACCTTCGCGGTCTCCCACGGTGTCCCCGCGATCGGCTGGTCGCTGATCGAAGCCACGCGTCCGGGGCGCTTCGACGTCGAGGCAGCCGATGCTCTCGGGGTGCCGAGTGGCCCATTGCGTGGAGCGCTGCAGGGCGGGGAGGCGGTGACCCTCCCGGACGGGCACGTCGTGAGCGCCGATCAGGTGCTCGGGCCGCCGCGGCCCGGCCGCAAGATCGTGATCACCGGCGACACGGCGCCGGCCGAGTCGATCGTCGAGGCGGCATGGGGCGCCGAAGTCCTCGTCACCGAGGCGACGTTCTCGGAAGAAGAGCGCGAGCGCGCGAAGGAGACCATGCACCAGACAGCCGCCCAGGCCGCCGGCATCGCCGGGCGGGCAAGCGTCGGGCTGCTCGCGCTGACCCATCTGTCGAACCGGTACTTCGGCCCGGAGATCGCGCGGGAGGCGCGCGACATCTTCCCGACCACGGTCGTCCCGAAGGATTTCGACGTCGTCGAGGTGCCCTTCGCCGAGCGCGGTACACCGCAGCTCGTCAAAGGTGGGGCGCTCCACCGCCGCGAGCCCGAGGCCGTATCATCGGCGCCGCAATGACTGGCATGGTCCAGGTCGCAGTTGCGGGAGACATCGCGGAGGCGGAGGAGATCCAGGAGATTCTCCGCTCGGCAGGCATCGACGTGGAGATCGCCGACGGCGAGGATGATTCGGTGACCGTCTCGGTTCCCGAATCGTTGGTCGAGCAGGCACAGGACGCGATCGAGGCAATGACCGAGCCCGAAGACGTGATCGGCGAGCCGTAGCCCGGGCTCGGGGTGGGGCGGCCCGTTGCGTGCCGTCCGGAGAAGCGTCTAGAGTCCCGCTCGACCCGAACCCCTTTAAGCCGGTCCAGTGAGGCCGGGAAGGAGTCGCATGAAGCTGCCTGCCCGCAAACCGTCGACCCTGCCTGCACTGTGAGTGCGGTGGAGGCCCCGGCGGGAACCGTCCTCCTCGATGCCGACGCACTGCGCCGGACGCTGTCGCGGATCGCGCACGAGATCATCGAGGCGAATCCAGATCTGGCGCGGGTGGCGCTCGTCGGGATCCAGACCCGCGGCGTTCCCCTTGCGCACCGTCTCCGCCGGTTGATCGAGGAGCGCGCCGGCGCTGCACCCGATCTCGGTGCGGTCGACATCACGTTCTACCGCGACGACGTCCAGGTCAGGAGTGGGAGCGCGCCTCGGCATTCGCAGCCCGTCGTCCGCTCGACTGCGCTCGACTTTCCGCTCGAAGGCAAGACCGTCGTCCTCGTCGACGACGTGCTCTACACCGGGCGCACGATCCGCGCAGCAATCGAGGCGCTCTTCGACTACGGCCGCCCGGAGCGCATCCAGCTCGCCGTGCTCGTCGACCGTGGACACCGCGAACTCCCAATCCGCCCCGACTACGTCGGCAAAAACCTTCCGACCTCACGCGCCGAGCGCATCCAGGTTCAGCTCGTCGAGGTCGACGAGATCGACCGCATCTTGCTCGTTCCCGCACCAGAGGAGGCCCACGAGGATGGCTGAGATTCGCGTCATGCGGGAGGACCTGCGTCCACCCACGTCGCCGCCGAAGCGGCACTTCATCTCGATCAAGGACGTCACACGCGCCGATGTCGAGCGCCTGCTCGCAACGGCGCGCACGCTCGAGCGCAGCATGGAGCGGGAGGTGAAGAAGCTCCCGACCCTCAAAGGGCGGCTCGTGATCAACGTCTTCTACGAATCGTCGACGCGAACGTCGTCCAGCTTCGAGCTGGCCGCGAAGCGCCTGTCCGCGGACACGATGTCGATCAAGTCGTCGGGGTCCTCAGTGGACAAAGGAGAGTCGCTCAAGGACACGGCGATCACGCTCGGCGCATACGACCCCGATGTGATCGTCATCCGCCACCCCCAGATCGGTGCACCGAACCTCGTTGCCCGCGTGACGGAGGCCCATGTGGTGAACGCCGGCGACGGGAAGCATCAGCATCCCACCCAGGCGCTCCTCGACCTGTACACGATGCGAGAGGAGCTCGGCCGTCTGGAGGGCCTGCACGTTGCGATCGTCGGCGATGTCCTCCACTCCCGGGTGGCCCGCTCGCTGATCCAGGCCCTGACCCTGATGGGCGCGCACGTCACGCTCGTCGGCCCGCCTGCGCTGCTTCCACGCGGGGTCGAGGCGATGGGGTGCGAGGCGACCACGGACATCTCGGTCATCGCCGGTGCCGATGTCGTCTACGTGCTGAGGATGCAGCGCGAGCGAATGCAGGAAGGCGCCAACTATGTTCCGTCGCTGCGTGAGTACGCCGCACGCTGGGGTGTGACGCCCGAGCGCCTACGGCCGGGCCAGAAAGTGATGCACCCCGGGCCGATGAACCGCGGCGTCGAGATCGACCCACGGGTCGCCGACCATGCGGACGCGCTCATCGAGACGCAGGTGCGGGCCGGTCTCGTCACGCGCATGGCCGTCCTCTATGACCTGCTGACGAACGGGCCGATCGAGGTCAAGACCGAATCGGTGCTGGAGGTCGCGTGATGCTGTTCGCGAAGGACACTCCCGGAGAGAACATCGTCGTGCGTGGTGCACGCATCATCGACCCGGTCGTCGGTGTGGATGCCGTGCTCGACGTGCGCCTGGACGACGGCGTGATCGCAGCGCTCGGCCAGAACCTCGACACCAACTCGCATCGGGTCATCGACGGTGAGGGATTGGTGCTCGCACCGGCCTTTGTCGACCCGCACGTGCACCTCCGGACACCCGGCCGCGAAGACGAGGAGACGATCGCCTCCGGCACTGCGGCAGCGGCCGCGGGCGGCTACTGCGCGATCCTCGCCATGCCGAATACAGACCCGGTCGTCGACTCGGCTGCAACTCTCGGCTCGTTGATCGAAATTGCCCGCGGCGAGGCCGCAATTCCCGTCGGCTTCCTCGCGGCGATCACGCGAGGTCAGTCGGGGGCCGAATTGACGGAGATGGGCGAGCTTGCCGACGCGGGCGCCGCCGGTTTCAGCGACGACGGCGTTCCCGTCGCAGCGCCGGGGCTGATGCGGCGCGCGCTCCAGTACGGAGCGGTTACCGGCAAGCGGATCGCGCTGCACTGCGAGGAGAGAACGCTGTCGCGCGACGGTCAGATGCACGAGGGCTCGGTCTCGGCGGAGCTCGGGTTCACCGGCTATCCGTCGGTCGCCGAGAGCCTGATGGTTGAACGCGACCTCGCGCTCGCCGCCTACGAGCGACAGCCACTCCACCTGCTTCACCTCTCTGCGTGGGAATCCGTGCAGGCGCTACGGCGCGCGCGCGCAGACGGCGTGCAGGCAACGGCCGAGGTCACTCCGCACCATCTCTGCCTGACCGACGAAGCGATCCGGTCGCTCGACCCGAACCTGAAGATGAACCCGCCGCTGCGGTCGGCCTCGGACCGCACCGCCCTCATCGAGGGGCTGAAGGACGGAACGATCGCCGCGATCGCCACCGACCACGCGCCGCATGCGCGGCACGAGAAGGACGTCCCGTTCGAGGCTGCACCGTTCGGCGTTACCGGTCTCGAGACCGCATTCGCCGCCCTTTATACGCACCTCGTCGAGCCCGGCCTCCTGCCCTTCGAGGTCCTGCTCGAGCGCATGTCCGCCGGGCCTGCGCGTGCGTACGGCCTCGACGAGCCGCGGATCGCCGTCGGCTCGGTCGCGAATCTCGTCCTGCTCGATCTGAACGCCAGCTATCGGATCACGGAGGAGACGTTCCGGTCACGCTCCGTGAACTCCTGGCTCCTCGGCGAGACGGTGAAGGGCAGGGTCTGCGCGACTATCGCCTCGGGGCGACTGGCGTACGCGGCGTGACGGGCTTCCTCGCACTCGAGGACGGCACGGTTTTCCGCGGCGACTCCGTCGGGGCAGACGGGTTCGCTGTCGGCGAGGCGGTCTTCACCACCGCCATGACCGGTTACCAGGAGATCGTCACGGACCCGAGCTTCACCGAGCAGCTCGTGTGCTTCACGGCGCCGATGGTCGGGAACTACGGGGTCGCCGAGGGCCGGTCCGAGTCGGCCCGGCCGCACGCGCGTGCTGTGTTGATGCGAGAGGCGCGCGGCCCCGCGTGGACGGACTGGCTCCACGAGCGCGGCATCGTTGCGCTCAGCGGAATCGATACCCGATCCCTCGTTCTGAAGCTGCGCGACGCGGGAGCACTGCGTGCTGTCGCTGTGGCCGGTGATGGCTCCACCGAACAGGCCGTCTCCGTCGCACGGTCGCAGCCGTCGATGGCAGGGCGCGCGCTTGCGGGCGGAGTGTCGACTCCGAAGCCGTATGTCTACTCGGACGCGGGCGTCGCACGGGTCGCCGTCGTCGATTACGGCTGCAAGCGCTCGATCCTGCGGCGACTGGCTGGTGCGGGCGCCGCCGTGACCGTGTTTCCGCACGATGCGACGACGGACGAGCTGCTTCGCTTCGACGCCGTCCTGCTCTCGAACGGCCCCGGCGACCCGGAGCCGCTCGCGGACGAGGTCGCCGTGGTGCGCGAGCTCATCGGCCGGGTGCCACTGCTCGGGATCTGCCTCGGACATCAGCTTCTTGCACTCGCGGCCGGCCACGAGACGTACAAGCTTCCGTTCGGGCACCGCGGCGCGAACCATCCCGTCCTCGAACGCGCGTCGGGCCGCGTGCTCGTCACGAGCCAGAACCACGGTTTTGCAGTCGCGCCTTCGGAGTCACGAGAGGCGACGTACGTGTCGCTATACGACGGGACCGTCGAGGGACTGGACCTTCCGCTCGAGCACGCGAGCTCGGTGCAGTTCCATCCGGAAGCAGGGCCTGGCCCGCACGACGCCTGGCCGATCATCGAACGGTGGGTGGAGGAGGTGGCCTATGCCAAGGCGGCATGATCTCGAGTCGATCTGCCTGATCGGCTCCGGCCCGATCGTGATCGGGCAGGCCTGCGAGTTCGACTATGCGGGCTGCCAGGCTTTGAAGGTCCTGCGGGAGGACGGCTTCCGCACGATCGTTGTGAACTCGAACCCTGCGACGATCATGACCGACCCGGGTTTCGCCGATCGCACGTATCTCGAGCCGCTCGACCTCGAAGGTGTCGCCGACGTTCTCGGCCGCGAGCGACCCGATGCTCTGCTGCCGACGATGGGCGGCCAGACGGCGCTCAACCTCGCACAGGAGCTGGCCCAGGCGGGCATCCTGGACGATCTCGGTGTCGAGCTGATCGGCGCACCACTCGACGTCATCCGTCGGGCCGAAGACCGCCAGCTCTTCCGCGACGCAGTCCACTCGGTCGGGCTCCGTACGCCGAACTCGAGAATCGTCACCGATGTTTCCCAGCTGGCCGGGCTCGCGACCCCTGCGGTCGTGAGGCCGGCATTTACGCTCGGCGGTCACGGCGGGGGCTTCGTCGAGACCACGGACCAGCTGCGCCGCCAGGTCGAGCTCGGAATCGCCGAGAGCCCGATCGGACAGGTCCTCGTGGAAGAGTCGGTGCGCGGCTGGGACGAGTTCGAGCTCGAGGTCGTGCGCGATCGCAAGGACAACGTGGTGATCGTCTGCTCGATCGAGAACATCGACCCGATGGGTGTCCACACCGGCGACTCCGTGACGGTCGCACCACAGATGACGCTGTCGGACCACGCGTATCAGGAGCTCCGCGACGCGTCGGCCGCGGTCGTGCGCGCGGTCGGCGTCGAGTGCGGCGGCTCGAACATCCAATTTGCACGCGAGCGCGACACGGGCGAGCTCCGCGTGATCGAGATGAACCCCCGTGTCTCCCGTTCCTCCGCGCTCGCCTCGAAGGCGACCGGGTATCCGATCGCCAAGGTGGCCGCGAAGCTGGCCGTCGGCTACACGCTGGACGAGATTCCCGAACGATCTCACCGGCACGACGCCGGCGAGCTTCGAGCCGACGCTCGACTACGTGGTCGTCAAGTTCCCGCGCTTTGCGTTCGAGAAGTTTCCGGGCGCCGACACGACTCTCGGGACGCAGATGAAGTCGGTCGGCGAGGCGATGGGCATCGGGCGCACGTTCATCGAAGCGTTCCGGAAGGCACGCCGCTCGCGCGAGCTCGACGGACAGGAGATCTGGGAGCTCGCCGACAGTGCGCATCCCTGGTTCGCTGCCGAGCTCGCGGGTGAGCTCGGCGAACTGAGGCTCGATGCCCTGGTCGCGGACGACTTCTTGCGGATCAAGCGTGATGGTTACTCCGATGCCGACATCGCCTCGGCGTGCGGCGCCACCGAAGAAGAGGTGCGCTCGAAGCGGCGGGGCTGGGGCGTGCGGCCGGCATATCGCCGCGTCGACTCCTGCGCCGGCGAGGTCGAGGCGGCTTCCACGTACTACTACTCGACCTGGGGCGAGGCGGATGAGGTACCGCCGCTCGGCGAGAAGCCGCGGATCGTCATCCTCGGCTCCGGCCCGAACCGCATCGGCCAGGGGATCGAGTTCGACTACTGCTGCGTGCATGCGGCCAAGAGCTTCCGCGCGCTCGGCTACGAAGCCGTGATGGTCAACTGCAACCCGGAGACCGTCTCCACGGACTACGACACCTCCGACCGGCTCTACTTCGAGCCGCTCGGGCTGGAAGAGGTGCTCGCAGTGTGCGAGCGGGAGCGGCCCGATGGGCGTCGCGATTCAGTTCGGCGGACAGACGCCTCTGAAGCTTGCACGCGGTCTCGAGGCCGCGGGCTATCCGATCATCGGGACACCCTTCGACGCCGTCGATCTCGCCGAAGACCGCGAGCGGTTTGGCGCCCTCCTCGATCGGCTCGGCATCCGGTGCCCGGAGTGGGGGATCGCACGCACGACCGCCGAGGCGCGTGCGATTGCCGAGCGGATCGGCTTTCCCGTCTTGATCCGTCCCTCGTACGTCCTGGGTGGTCGCGCGATGCGCGTCTGCTACTCCCCGGACGACCTCGGTGCGATCGAGAGCCCGGTCCTGATCGACCGCTTCATCGAGAGCGCACTCGAGATCGACGTCGACGCAGTGTCGGACGGAAACGAGACATATGTCGGCGCGGTCATGCAGCACGTCGAGGAAGCCGGCGTGCATTCAGGCGATTCCGCTTGCGTGCTGCCCGCACCATCGCTCAGCCCCGTGTGCGATGAGGAAGTCCGCTCGATCGTCCGCAAGCTCGCGAAGGAGCTCGGCGTGGTCGGTCTCCTCAACGTGCAGCTCGCAGTCGTCGACGGCAACATCTACGTGCTCGAGGCCAATCCGCGGGCGTCGCGAACGGTCCCGTTCGCGTCGAAGGCGACCGGAGTGAACCTCGTCGAAGCTGCGTGCCGCGTCATGGCCGGCGCTCGGGTCGCCGAGCTCGATCTGTCTGAAGGACAGTCCCTGGGACATGTCTCGGTGAAGGCGGCAGTGCTTCCCTTCGCGCGCTTCCCGGGTGCCGACCCGGTGCTCGGTCCCGAAATGCGCGCCACCGGCGAGGTGATGGCGAGCGCCGCCGACCTCCCGACCGCGTTCGCGAAAGCGGAGCGCGCAGCCGGCCGGCCGCTGCCGGTCGCGGGAACGGTGTTCCTCTCGGTGCGCGACGCAGACAAACGTGTTGTCGTGCGCGTCGCCGGCGAGCTGGCAGAGCTCGGGTTCAAACTGCTCGCGACCGCGGGCACTGCGGATACGCTCGCGGCGGCCGGGCTCGAGGTGGAGCGCGTGCGCAAAGTGACGGAAGAGGGTGCTAGCCCGACGGTCGTCGACCTGATCCGCCGCGGTCGTTGCAATCTGGTCATCAACACTCCGCAGGGCTCGGGCGCCCGGACCGACGGGTACTTGATTCGCGAGGCCGCCCTGGTCGCACGTGTGCCGTGCATCACGACGCTGTCCGGTGCGGCGGCCGCGGTCCATGCGATCGCAAACGCCCGCAGCGAGGAGTCGCTCTCGTTGCAGGAGCTCCAGGAGCGAATCGAGCATGAGACGCGAGCGGCTTAGCGTCGTCGCCAACGAGCAGGTCGGGCCGTACACGCTGCTCCGCGTGGCGCGCGGTGGCATCGACCCCGGCGTGCCTGGACAGTTCTTCATGCTCGAGGCGCCCGGCCGCCTGCTGCCGCGGCCGATGAGCCTCTGTCTTGCGCCCCGTGGCGAGCTTGCGTTCCTCATCGATCCGATCGGGCCTGGAACGACGGCGCTCTGCGAGCTCGAGAGCGGCGAGGCGCTCCATGTCCTCGGCCCACTCGGGAACGGCTTTGACCTCGATCTCGAACGGCCGCTGCTCGTCGGCGGCGGCATCGGGATCGCGCCGCTGCCGTATCTGTCCGAAGCACTCGGCCGCCCGCCCGCGGTGCTCGGTTTTCGCTCCGACCGGCATGCCCAGGCTGCCGAGCTCGTGCCGAACGCCCAGGCCTGCGTCGATCCGATCCTCGTGACGCAGCTGATCCCGGACGGAATGGACGTCCTCGCCTGCGGCCCTCAGCCGATGCTCGAAGCGGTGCGTGCCGTGGCGCCGACCGCCCAGCTGGCCTGGGAGGCGCCGATGGCCTGCGGCTACGGGGCCTGCTACGGCTGCGCGGTGGAGATCGACGGCGTGCTCAAGCGTCTGTGCGTCGAAGGACCGGTGCTCCGTGCTGCTTAACGCCTCGGGGTGCCTCGACGCCCTGATCGCGCCCGACGTCGCGCGCGGTCTCGACGCATTCGTGACGAAAACCGTTACCCCGTTGCCGCGCGACGGGAACACACCGGTCCGCATTGCGGAGACCGACGTCGGCATGCTCAACTCGATCGGGCTGGCGAATCCCGGCATCGACCGCTTTCTCACGCGCAACCTTCGGGAACTCGGCGAGCTTGGCGTGCCGGTATGGGTCTCGGTCGGCGGCTTCGAGACCGACGACTACGCCGAGATCTGCTCGCGGCTGGACGATCACGCCGAGGTGAGCGCGATCGAGTTGAACGTCTCGTGCCCGAACGTCGACGCGCCGGCGGAGAGTGCGGCTCAGATCGTCAGCGCTTCACGCCTGGCGACGCGGAAGCCGTTGTGGGCGAAGCTCTCACCGGCCGTGCCCGACATTGCCGAGGTTGCACGGGCCGCGCAGGCGGCCGGCGCCGACGGCCTCTCGCTTGTGAACACGATCCGCGGACTGAAGCTCGACAGCAGAACGCTCCGCCCTGCGCTCGGCCCCGGGCACGGAGGCCTATCCGGTCCGGCGCTGAAACCGATCGCGCTCGCGGCCGTGGCGGCGTGTTATCGCGCGACGCAAATGCCGATCGTGGGAATGGGCGGCGTGCAGACTGGTCTCGACGCACTCGAGCTGATTGCAGCCGGGGCGCGGCACGTGGCGCTCGGCACGGTGCTGTTCGCCGACGTGGACGCACCGGCACGCGTGCGTGCCGAGTTGCACGCCGCCGCAGCAGAGCGTGGATGGAAGGCATACGAAGATGCATATGCAGTCGCTCATGAAGAGCTGTTGTCCGCGGGGACAACTCTCGACGAAAGGTCGAGCGTCTAGGCCTCAAAAAGCCTGCTCAGACGGCAAACGTACAGGCTTGACCGCGACAGGACGCTTGTTAGACTCCCGCGCTCATGGTGTCGCCCAAGACCCAGGCCGAGGCACCGATTCGTTCGCTCGATCAACGCATGGAAGCGCTGAAACGGGCGAACGACATCCGTGTCCGACGTGCGCGATTGAAGAAGGATCTCAAGGACGGTCGCGTCCAGATCGAACAGATCCTCAGCAACCCGCCCGAGTACGTGTCGACGGCGAAGGTGTTCGACATGCTCATGGCCGTTCCGAAGTTCGGGCGGGTGAAGGCGGCACGCTTCCTGAACATGTGCCGGATCAGTCAGTCGAAGACGGTGGGAGGCCTCTCCGACCGACAACGGTCTGAGCTGATTGGCCTCTTCCACCGGTAAGCCGCTGGTCCTCGTCGTCACCGGCACTTCGGGTGCCGGCAAAGGCACGCTCGAGAAGATGCTGCTCGAGCGAATGCCCGAGGTCGAGCTCGCGGTGTCCGCGACCACCCGTGAGCAACGGCCCGGAGAGCAGAACGGGCGCGAGTACTGGTTCATCACGCCCGAGAAGTTCGAGCGGCTGGTTGAGGACGGGGAGTTCCTCGAGTACGTCGACCTTCCGTGGGGGGCGCGGTCGGGCACGCTGCGCTCCGAGATCGATCGGATCCAGGCGAACGGGAAAGTGCCGCTCCTCGACCTCGAGACCGACGGCGCGTTGCGTGTGCAGGACGCGATCCCAGGATCGGTCACGATCTTCGTCGACGCGCCGACTTTCGCGGAGCTCGAGCGCCGCCTGCGCGAGCGGGCAACTGAGAGCTCCGGTGAGATCCAGGTCCGGCTCGACCTTGCTCGCAAGCAACAAACGCTGAAAGATCGATTCGATTACGTGATCGTCAACGAGGACGTGGAGCGGGCCGCGGAGGAGCTGACGGAAATCGTCCGTCGGGAACTCCAGACCGCAGGTACCATGAGCCGTCCATGATCCACCCCCGCATCGATGAGCTCCTCGAAAACGTCGACTCGCGCTACGCGCTGGTCATCGTCGCCGCCAAGAGGGCCCGCCAGATCAACGACTACCACCACCAGCTCGGTGAGGGCATCGGCTTCGACCAGGCTCCGCCGCCACTGGTGGAATCTCGGTCGAAGAACTACTTGACCATGGCCCTCGAGGAAGTCGCAGAGGGCAAGCTCAAGTACAAGTACCCGAAGTAGCCTCCTTACCGCTTTCGGTTGTCTCCTCTGCCAAAAGGGCAGAATTCCGGCATGGCTCGGGTACTCGTCGGCATCACCGGTGGGATCGCCGCCTATAAGGCGTGCGACCTGGTGCGGCTTTTCGTCAGGGGCGGGCACGAAGTCGTTCCTCTGGTCACCCCCGGAGCCGAACGGTTTGTGAGGGCCGAGACGTTCTTCGCCCTCGCCCGGCAGTCACCGTCGCAGGACCTCTACGTCCATCTCACTCGGGCCGACCTCCTGGTGGTCGCGCCCTTGACGGCGAACACGCTCGCCAAGCTTGCGCACGGCCTCGCGGACAATCTCGTCACTGAAGCGGCGCTTTCGCACCGCGGCCCCGTGCTGCTGGCGCCGGCGATGAATCCGCGCATGTGGGCGAGCCCGGCGACCCAGGCAAACGTCGAGACCGTCAGATCGCGTGGTGCGGTGCTCGTAGGCCCGGACGAGGGGGAAACCGCTGAAGGGGAATGGGGCGTGGGCCGGATGGCGGAGCCTGAGGAGATCTTCCGCCGTGCCCGCGAGTTACTGGGTGAGACCGACTCGCTCGCCGGGCGCCGCGTGCTCGTCAGCGCAGGTGGCACCCGCGAGCCGCTCGACGCGGTTCGATTCCTCGGGAACCGCTCCTCGGGACGGATGGGCGTCGCTCTCGCCGAGGAAGCCCGGCGGCGTGGCGCCGACGTGACCTTGCTCGCAGCGAATCTCGCGGTTCCGCCGCCCCGCGGCATCGAGGTCGTCGAGACGCCCACCGCCGCGGCGATGCTGGCTGAAGCCCTCGCGCGCAGCGATGCGGACGTGGTGCTGATGGCAGCGGCCGTCGCCGACTACCGGCCGACGGGGCCCGCCGCCGAGAAGCGTCCCAAAGACGAGGAGGCCTGGCAGGTGACGCTCGAGCCCACCGTCGACATCCTGCAGACTCTCGGCGAGCGACGGACGAACGGCCAGGTGCTGATCGGCTTCGCAGCGGAGCACGGGGAACAGGGCCTCGCGCGCGCGCGCGAGAAACTGGAGCGCAAGCGAGTCGACCTCGTCGTCTACAACGACGTCTCACGCAGCGACATCGGCTTCGACGCCGGCGAGAACGAGGTCGTCCTCATCACTGCGGCCGGGGAACGCGGGCTGACGAAGGCACCGAAAGACCAAATCGCGTCGACGATCGTAGATAGGGCGGAGGAGCTGTTGCGTGAGCGAACCAGGTAGCCAGCACATAGAGAGCACGACGGCGGCCGAGACGATCCAGGCGATCGTCGACAACCTCGGCCGGGTCGTGCATGCGCCCGACGAGACGCTGCGCCTCTGTGTCCTCTGCCTGGTCGGTGAGGGACATCTGATCCTCGAGGACTTTCCGGGGGTGGGGAAGACGATGCTCGCCAAGGCGCTGGCACGCTCGCTCGACGTGTCGTTCTCGCGCATGCAGTTCACCCCCGACCTGCTGCCGTCGGATGTCACCGGCGTCAACGTCTTCAACCAGCGCTCGAATGAATTCGAGTTCAGGCCGGGCCCCGTGTTCGCGAACTTGCTGCTCGTCGACGAGATCAACCGGGCGTCGCCCAAGACGCAGGCCGCCCTGCTCGAGTGCATGCAGGAACAGCAGGTGACCACGGACGGCGTCACGAACCACCTCGGTCGTCCCTTCATGGTGATGGCGACGCAGAACCCGATCGAATACGAGGGCACCTATCCGCTGCCCGAGGCGCAGCTGGACCGATTCACAATGCGGATCGCGATCGGCTATCCACCGCTGTCGGAGGAGGCGAAGATGCTCACCGAGCAGACCGCCGAGCCGCCCCTCGACGCGCTCGAGCCTGTCGCCAACGCAGCCGACGCAGTCGCCCTCGCGGACGAAGCGAAGGCGATCTTCGTCGAGGAGAGCCTCAACCGCTACGTGGTCGCCCTCCTGCGTGCAACCCGCGGCGACTCGCGGCTCTATCTGGGCGCGAGCCCTCGTGCCGGGATTGCGATCCTGAGGGTTGCCAAGGCGCGTGCGCTTGGCGACGGCCGGAGCTTCCTCGAGCCCGACGACATCAAGGCGGTAGCGGTCCCCGTGCTCGCGCACCGGCTGATCCTCGCCCCGGAGGCCCGCTCGACCGGGCTCAACGGCGAACAGATCGTCCGGGAGACGCTCGACAAGACGCCAGTCCCGGTCTAATGCTCACCCGGCGCGGACGTGTGATCTTCGCGCTGGGCTTCGGGGTGTACGTCGCCGCCTGGGCCTTCGGCTCCAAGCCGCTCTATCCGGTTGCGACGGGCTTGCTGCTGGTCGTCGGCGTCGCATGGGTCTGGGTGCGCCTGTCGGACCGGCCGTTTCGGGTCAAGCGTGGGTGGGGTGACCACGAGCACGTCGAGGGCGACAACGTTCCGATCGTTGCCGAGCTCCATCCAACCGGCAACGTCCTGCCCGCGTCGGTGACGCTGAGCGAACGGGTCGGCCGGCTCGGTGAGCAGCGGCATGTCCTGAGGCGAAACGGACGGCGGCTCACTGTTCGCTATGTCCTCGAGAACGTTCCGCGTGGCCGCTACGCATTCGAAGACGTTCGGGCCGAGCTTTCCGATCCATTCGCGCTCGAGCGGGGAATTGTCCCGTTACCGGCCCCGGGCGCTCTGCTCGTCTATCCGCGGCTCGTGCACCTCGGGCCACTCTTCAGCGAGTCCGGCACCCGCTCACATGACGGACAGCGACTGCTCTTGCGCCGGCACAGCGGCATCGAGCTGCACAGCGTGCGCGAATACGCGCAGGGCGAATCCCTGCGCCGTGTGCACTGGCCGTCGACCGCGCGCCGCGGCCAGCTGATGGTCAAGGAGCTCGAGGACTCGCCACGTGACGAGATCGCGGTTCTTCTCGACGCTGATCCGAAGGCGGTGGTAGGAGAGAGCTTCGAGGTGCAGGTACGAGCGGCCGGTTCGCTCCTGGATGCGTACGTGCAACGTGGGCGTCGAGGGGTGCTGGTGCTCAACTCCGAGCGGCGCGAAGTCCAGCATGTGCATTCACCCGCGGCGGACTGGCGGCGCGCGCTCGAGCTACTCGCAGCCGTCGAGCCGACGGGCGACACGCCGGTCGCGCGCCTGCTCGGCGAAGAAGACGGTCCTGCCGCCCGGGCACTCGAGCTGGTTGTGGTGACCGCGCGGCTCGAGCCCGCGCTCGTCGACCGGCTGATCCAACGTGCCCTTTCACGACGAAAAGTGTCGGTCGTTTTCGTCGACCCCGCGAGTTTCAATGGCACGCCGCCACGCCCGGAGCCGGCTCTGCTGCGCCTGCAAGCGGCCGGGATCGCAGTCGCCGTCATCCGAGCAGGCGACGATCTGGCGACATGCCTCTCGGCCGCGCCCGCGACGGGGAGCGCACATGCTTAAGACGGTTTTGCTCTCGGGCGTGGCGGCATTCGTGATTGCCGTCGACTGGCTTCGCTTCGAGGAGCCGCGGTCGGGGGGCGGTCGTCCATTCGTGCTGGCCTTCCTCGCAGTGGCGCCCGTGCTGCTACGCCCGCTGTGGCTTCGGTTCGCGGCGGTTGCGATCTCCGCGTTGCTCGCCGCCTGGGTTGCCTTTTCGGTGTCCCCACTGGCTGCGTTCCCGGGTGGAGATGGCTTCTTCGGGCCTCTGGGCTCGAAGTTCTCGCGCGGCTTTCTCGACTTCTACGAGTTTCGGCTGCCGATCGTCCCCACGGAGCATCCGCAGATGCACGCCGTGATCCTGATCGCGATCTTCGCCTTCACGCTCGCCGTGGCGCTCGCCGTCGCGGCGCGGCGAGCGCTGCTCGCAGTCGTCCTCTTTTTCGTAGCCGCCGGCTGGCCCGCGACGCTCCTTTCGGGCGGCAACGAACTTGGCCGCGGCCTTGCCATTCTCGCCGTCGCGCTCGCTCTGCTCGCAGGGATGACCGAACGGCCGAGCCGGCTCGCGCTCTTCGCGGCAGCCGCAGTGCTCGGTGGTGCGCTGGCGCTCTCGAGCTCGCCGGCCGTCGCGAAGAGCGCGTTCCTCGACTGGGAGCACTGGGACTTCTATACGCAGCAGCAAAAAGCGGTGAGCGTGCGCTACGTCTGGGACGCTCGCTATGACGGCGTGCGGTTTCCGAAGAAGAAGACAACGGTGCTCACGATCCGGGCGCCGCACACGCCGTACTACTGGCGGGCGACGGTGCTCGAGCGATTCGACGGCACGCGCTGGCTCGAGGACGTGCGGCCAGAGACAATCCAACAACAGCGCCGGCTGAACCCGGCCCCCCGGAAACTTGCCGATCTTCTCCGTCAGCAGGTCACGGTTGCGGCGCTCGAGGACAACCATGTCATTGGCGCGAGCATGCCGATCTCGAACGATCTCGGTGGTCATGCTGCGTACGAAGGGCAAGGTGTGTTCCGTGTCATCGGCGGTCTCCAGAGAGACCAGCACTACAGCGTTTACAGCTACGCGCCACGCCCGACACCGCAAGAGCTCGTGCGGATCCCGCCCACCTATCCAAGGGCGCTCATCCGGCCACACGGCGAGCTGGACATCGCGCCGGGAGTCACGGCGCCGCCTCTCGCCGTTCCCGGCCGTGACGCTCGCATGGCGAGCAAGTTGACCGGACGCCTGCTTCCCTACGCGCAGCTCTACGAACGTGCGCAGCAAGTGGCGGGCACGACGACATCGCCCTACGCCGCGGTAGTTGCCCTCGAATCGTGGTTCAGATCGTCGGGGGGCTTCACGTACTCCGAGCGGCCCGGGCCGACGCCGGGGTTGCCGCCGCTCGTCGGCTTCGTGATGGACACGAAGACCGGGTACTGCCAGCACTTCGCCGGTTCGATGGCGTTGATGCTGCGGCTCCTCGGCATTCCGGCGCGAGTGGCGGCAGGTTTCCTTCCGGGCCGTTATCACGGTGACTTCTGGGAGGTCACCGATCACGACGCGCACGCATGGGTCGAGGTGTGGTTCCGCGGCTTCGGCTGGCTCCCGTTCGATCCCACACCGGGCCGCGGGCGCCTGGCGGGGACCTACAGCTCGACGTCGCTCGGCTTCAACGCCGCGGGGGCGGCAAAGCTCCTCGCCGGAATCGTGAAGGGCGGAGAGGTGTTCGGCGCGGTCAACGCAGGCGGCATCATCGCGCACGATCCCAGGCTTCGGAATCCGCGCTCAGCCGGGGACCTTCCGCTCGGCATCGGCAGCCCCGTCACGCCGGAACCGAAGCAGAGAGCGCCCAGCCTGTTGTTCTTCCTCTTCCTTCTCGCAGCCGGAGTCGCTGCGGCGATCGTCGTCATCAAGGTGGCCCGACGCAAGTCCCGGTACCTCACGCGAGATCCGCGTCGCATCGCAGTGGCATGCGTGCGCGAACTGGCGGAGTTCATGCAGGATCAGCGTGTGCCCGCGGCGCGAGCCGCGACTTTCCGGGAGCTCGGCGTCACGGTTGCCGACAGACTCGGCGTCGATGCGAGCAGGTTCGCGCAGGCAGCGACCGCGGCCCGCTACGGGCCGCGTGAAGACGCACGTGAGGCGGCCGGATCTACGCGCAGGGAGCTGCGTCACCTGAAGCGTCGCCTACGCAAGCGCCTTGCCTGGTCCGACCGCGCGCGCGGCCTCCTCTCCGTCCGTTCACTCGGGCTCGGCTAGCCATGGATGCCGTTGTCATGGCGGCGGGGGAGGGAACGCGTCTCCGGCCGTTGACCGAGCAGTGGCCGAAGCCGGTGCTGCCGATCGACGGTCGACCGGTGCTCGCAGTTCTCCTCAGAGAGCTCGCGGCGGCAGAGCTTCGACGCGTCTGGGTCGTGACCGGTCATCTGGCGGAACAGGTCGAGCGGCTTGCGGGCGACGGCTCGGTGTTCGGCCTCGAGCTCAGCTTCGTGCGCCAACCGGCCGTGCTCGGCTCAGCGGATGCGGTTCAGCGAGCGCTCGACGGCGGTGCTGTGACGCCGGTGCTCGTCTCCGCGGCGGACACGGTCTACAGCCGAGGCGACGTCGCACACTTCGCTGCCGAGTTCGGCAGTTCCGGCGCAGCCGGCGCTGTGGCAGTGCGCACCGATCCGCCGCCGGGACCTGGGCGCCAGGCCGTGCGCCGAGATGGCTCACGAATCGAGTCCCTACGTGACAGTGATCCGGAAAATCCGTGGTCTGCAGCACCGCTCTGGGCGGTCGGGCCCGCTATCGCGAAGCGCATGTGCCTCGACAACCCGCCCTACGAGCTGGAGCACGCCTTTCAGTCCGCGATCGACGAGGGCGAGACGGTTATCGCCGTGGAGATCGGGAAGACACGGGATTTGACGTATCCGGTTGACTTGGTGGAGGAGAACTTTCCCTACCTGAGAGCCACATGAGCGATACCTACGACCTCTACCAGCAAGGACGCGCCCACCTGAAGGGGGGTCGCGCTGCGCAGGCGACCGTCGCCCTCGAGAAGGCCAAGCGGCGCGAGCCGCAAAAGGCGTCGATTCGGGAAGCGCTCGGGATCGCGTACCTGCGGATTCAGCGCTACGAGGAAGCCGAGCAGGAGTTCCGGGTCATGCTCGAGCTCTCGCCGGCCGACCACTACGCTCACTACGGGCTCGGGCGCGCGCTCGAGAAGCAGGGCAAGCAAGCCGAGGCGAACGGCCACTACAAGCTCGCGAGCTCGCTGCGACCCCAGAACGAGCATTACGCCTCGCGCATCCTCGACCTCGACCAGGACGGCGACGAGCCCAACGAGCCCGGCGACACCGGTGCCGACCGGCCCGACAGCGACGACTCCGGAAATTGACCCACATCCGGCGCCCTTTCGCCGCTGACGCATGCGTGATTCGGAGGTAGCGTCGACCGCAGTGGGTGGTGGGTGACACAACCCCCACCCTGGGTGGGGCCGCGCGCGCGTGTAACTAAGTGAACGCGGGGAGGGCGAGGCACCGGGCTGAGATGATGGGCGACCGATGCGGGCGGTCTGTCAGCGAGTCTCCGAAGCGCGAGTCACGGTAGACGGTGCTGTGAACGGCGAGATCGGCGCTGGGCTCGTCGTTCTGGTCGGCATCGAACGTGAGGACGGGTCGACCGAAGCGAGGCAGTTGGCACGGAAGGTGGCGCAGCTCCGGATCTTCGAGGACGAGGCCGGCAAATTCGCGAGAAGCGTGGTCGAGACTGCGGGGGCGGCACTCGTCGTGAGCCAGTTCACCCTCGTCGCGGACACGCGTAAAGGCAACCGTCCGAGCTTCTCGAATGCCGCACCTCCCGACCAGGCCGAACCTCTGTACGAAGAGTTCTGTAGGGCCCTGGCGGCTGAGGGCGTTCCCGTCGAGCGCGGCGTGTTCGGAGCGCGGATGGCCGTCGCGCTCGTCGAACTGCCGGCGCCGGTGACGATCGTCCTCGACTGACGGAGCCTGGGCTCGGGACGGCTCGTTTCCCGAGCAAAGGGGGGGAAATCGGCCTGCTCGAAGCTGGTTGGCTTGCTATCCTGCGCTTCACCACATTTCGAGCTGTTCGCGAAGTGGGCCTGCGGGCCCATTTTTTGTGACAGGAGCAAGGGCAAATGGCAGCCACACACGACAAGGAGAAGCAACTGACGCGGGAGATAGCACCGAAGGTCGAGAGCGCGCTCCCGGGCACCGAGGTGCTCGCGGTCGAGCTCACCAGCCCTGAGCGGTTCACGGTCTTCGTGGACCACGTCCAGGGCGTCGACCACGCGCTGTGCCAGCGCGTGACCAACGTGCTGCGGGACTACCTCAGCGACTACTCCGTCGATGTGTCCTCGCCTGGCCTCGAGCGGCCTGTCCGCAAGCCTGAGCATTTTCGCGCCGCCGTCGGTCGCCGGGTGGCGTTGCGCACGAGGGAGCGAAACCGACTGCGCGGCGAAGTCGTCGCGGCAGATGAACGCACCGTCACCGTCAAGACACAAGCCGAGTCAGTGGACATCCCGTATGACGCAATCGTGCGGGGCAATCTGATCGAGGAAGCGGGGAAGAGATGAGCCAGGAAATCGTCGAGGCCGTTCGAGACATCGAGCGGGAGAAGGGAATCGAGAGCGGCACGCTCGTCGCGGCTCTCGAGGATGCTCTCCTTGCCGCCTACAAGAAGATGCCGGGAGCGGCACGCCACGCGACCGTCGAGATCGACGAGCTCGGCGACTTCCGCGTCTTCGCAGTCGAGTTGCCGCCGGACATCGAGGAGCGCCTGATCGAGGAAGCACGAGAGCGCAAGCTCGAGGAGCTCGAGGCACTCGAGGTCGAGACGGGTGAACGCTCGCACACGCTCATCTCCGATATCGACCTCGACGTCGACTGGTCCGACGTCCCGGAGAACCTGATCAAGCGCGAGGACGTGACTCCCGAGAACTTCGGGCGCATCGCCGCGCAGACTGCGAAGCAGGTCATCCTGCAGCGCATCCGCGAGGCCGAGCGGGCGATGATGTACGACGAGTACGTCGACCGCGTCAGCGAAGTCGTCACCGGAATCGTCCAGCAGGCCGGCGACCGCAACAACGTGCTCGTGGACCTCGGGAAGGTCGAGGCACTCTTGCCGCGTTCGGAGCAGGTCGACGGTGAGCGCTACGAGCAGGGCTCGCGCATCAAGGCCGTCATCACCGAGGTCCGATCGGGCACGAAGGGACCGCAGGTGATCCTTTCGCGGCGTGATCCCGAGCTGATCAAGACGCTTTTCGAGCTCGAAGTGCCTGAGATCGCAGACGGGCTGGTCGAGATCCGCGGCGTCGCCCGCGAGCCCGGCTATCGCTCGAAGATCGCCGTCGAGTCGCACGCACAGGGCGTCGACCCGGTCGGGGCGTGCGTCGGTCCTCGAGGCTCGCGCGTGCGCATGGTCGTGTCTGAGCTCCGCGGCGAGAAGATCGACATCATCCCGTGGAACCCCGAGCCGGCGCGATTCGTCGCCAAGGCGCTGTCTCCCGCGCGTGTGCGCGAGGTCTTCGTCGACGACGAGACCAAAGAGGCCACCGTCATCGTCCCCGATGACCAGCTCGCGCTCGCAATCGGCAAGGAAGGACTCAACGCACGTCTCGCCGCACGCCTGACCGGGTGGAAGGTCGACATCCAGTCGGACACGGAGTTCGCTCAGGCGGAAGCCGCGGCGGCGTACGGCGGAGCCAATGAGGGCGAAGAGTTCACCGGGCGCTGCTCGGCGGTGCTCTCCAACGGCAAGCGCTGCCCGAACGAGGCGCTGCCGGGCTCGCGCTACTGCGGGCTGCCAGCGCATCAGGAGCTTGCGCTACAGGACGGCAACGGCTCCGAGCCGGCCGAGGCACCGGTTGTGGCCGAAGCAGCACCGGCTGCAGTCGAGGTCGACGAGATCGTCTCCGAGGTCGCGAAGCGGCAGAGGAGCCGGTGGCCGTCGAGTCCGCTGAGCTCTCCCAACTCGCAGAAGTCGAGCAGGTGCCCGTCGGGATTCCGAGCGATCAGCCCGCCGACGACGGCGACGCCGAGGAGCATCCTCCGGCTGCGTGACCGAGCCGATCAGAAGCTGCATCGGCTGCGGGCGGAAAGCCCCGCAGGGGCAGCTACTGCGCTTCGCGGCAGCGGACGGTCAGCTCGTGCCGGGCGCAGGAAGGCCCGGTCGTGGGGCCTATACCTGCCGGCGGCTCGCTTGCTTCGAGCGTGCGGTCTCGCGCCGCGCCTTCAACCGCACGCTACGGAAGACCGTGCGGATCGATCAGGAACTGTCCTCCCTCTACACTTGAGCATCTAATGGCCAACGAATCCGGCTCGAACAGACCAAATCGCCCGATGCGCCCCCGCCAGGGCGGCGCCGGATCACGACGCAAGCGCCGCGTCGTGATCGACAACGCGGCTGCGCGTCCTCGCGACGCCCGCCAGCAGCAGCGCGAGCGCGAAGCCTCACGGCCCAAGACGCCGCGCGAGGTGGTCGCTCCGAGCGGGCCGATCACCGTGCCGTCCGGCGTCACCGTTCGAGATCTCTCGCAGGCCCTGGGCGTACCGGCCCCCAAGATCATCATGTTCATGATGGGCCTCGGCAAAGCCGTGACCATCACGCAGACTCTCGCCGACGACGAGGTCCACCTGATTGCGGCCGAGTTGGCGCCGGAGCGGGAGTTCACGATCAAGCATGCGGCCGACGAGGACGAGGAGCCGGAGAGCTACGAGGACAGCGAGGCCGACCTCGCGCCGCGCCCTCCTGTCGTCACGATCATGGGCCACGTCGACCACGGGAAGACCACTCTTCTCGACGCGATTCGCAAGACCTCGGTCGTCACCACCGAAGCCGGTGGCATCACGCAGCACATCGGCGCGTATCAGGCGGAGCACAACGGTCGCAGGATCACGTTTCTCGATACGCCGGGTCACGAAGCCTTCACGGCAATGCGCGCGCGCGGCGCGAAGGTCACGGACATCGCCGTGCTCGTTGTCGCAGCCGACGACGGCGTGATGCCTCAGACCAAGGAGTCGATCTCCCACGCACGAGCGGCCGACGTGCCGATCGTCGTCGCGGTCAACAAGATCGACGTTCCGGACGCAGACCCGAACCGCGTCCGCAGCGAGCTGTCGACGGAGGGCCTGCAGCCCGAGGAGTGGGGAGGCACGACGCAGTTCTCGGACGTGTCCGCGAGGGAGTCGCAGAATCTCGACGACCTGCTGGAAAAAGTGTTGCTCGTCGCGGATGCCGAGCTCGAGCTGACCGCAAACCCGACCGCCGAGGCCTCCGGCCCGATCATCGAGTCGCGTCTGGACGTCGGTCGCGGCCCGGCCGCGACGATGCTCATCCACCGCGGGACGCTGCACGTCGGTGACGCGATCGTCGCGGGAGACGCCTGGGGCAAGGTGCGTGCCCTCTACGACTTCCGCGGCGACAAGGTGAAGGAGGCGCGCCCGGGAGACCCGGTTGAGATCCTCGGGTTCGACAAGCCGCCGCCCGCCGGCGAGATCGGACGCGTCGTCGAGAACGAGCGGCGTGCGCGCGAACTTGCGAACGCGCGAGGCGAACGGCTGCGCCGCGAGCAGCTTGCGCAGGGCTCGCGAGGCGTGTCGATGGAGAGTCTCTTCGAGCAGATCGAGGCAGGCGCAGTGCAGGACCTCAACCTCGTCCTCAAAGGCGACGTCGTCGGGTCTGTCGAGGCAGCCGTCTCCGAGCTCAGCAAGATCCAGCATTCGGAAGTGCGCGTGAACGTCATCCACCAGGGCGTGGGCGGCATCACCGAGGGCGACATCATGCTTGCCTCGGCTTCCGGTGCCACCGTCGTCGGCTTCAACGTCCGGCCGAATGCCGAAGCACGCGCGCTCGCCGAACGTGAAGGAGTCGAGATTCGCACCTACCGCGTCATCTACCAGCTGACCGAGGACATCGAGCAGGCGCTCGTCGGCATGCTCAAGCCGGTCGAGAAGGAAGAGACACTCGGCGAGGCCGAGGTCCGTGCCCTCTTCAAGGTCTCGCGGCTCGGGACGATCGCGGGCTGCATGGTCACGAGCGGTGTCATCCGTCGCTCTGCGCAAGCTCGAGTCATTCGCGACGGCACCGTCATCATCGAGACGACGATCTCGCAGCTCAAGCGGTTCAAGGACGACGCACGCGAGGTCGCCGAAGGCTTCGAGTGCGGCATCCTCCTCGACGGTTTCAACGATGTAAAAGAGGGCGACGTGATCGAGGCGTTCGAAACACGCGAGATCGAGCGGACGACGCTCGACCAGCCGCCGGCACCCGCCGTCTCCTCTTCCTAGCCGAGCAGAGCCCGGACTTGGGCGGCGCGGGCTACATCGGCATCCTGAGCGTCGAGCTGCACTTCCCAGAGGCGGGCTCTCTGAAGAGCAAGCGCAAGCACGTCAAGTCGGCGAAGGCTCAGCTCCAGAATCGCTTCGGAGCGTCGGTGGCCGAGGTCGATCATCACGAGCTGTGGCAGCGTGCGCGTCTCACGCTGTCCTGTGTGGCGAGGGAGTACCGCGAGGCCGAGCGCCTGCTTGACGAGGCCGAGCGATACCTGGCGGGCCAGGACTTCGAGCTCGTTCGAGCGGAGCGCGACGTGGTGACCCTCGACTAGAGCGCGCCCTGCAGGATCATCGCGGTACCGGCGATGAGCAGGATCAACCCGATGGCGCGGAACAACTGGCGCTCATCCAGGCGGCCGGTGAGACGTGCGCCGAGGATCGCACCCGGCACCGACGTCGCCGCGCCGATGCCGAGCAACGTCCAGTCGACACCTCCGGACAGGTGGCCGAACACGCCGGCGACGCCAAGGCAGAAGCCGACGGCTGCGTTTGTCCCCACAGCGCGAAACGGGTCGGCTCCGACGAAGCGTAGAAGAGCCGGAAGCCTCAAGGCACCGAGGATCAGGCCGACGAACCCGCCGAGCAGCCCGATCAATGCTCCCGCGACGATCGCCGCTCGTGCGCTGACACCCCCCGAGCCGGTCTGCTGCGGACCGGGCTTCGGGCGAAGCAGGTCGACTCCGAAGGCGAGCAGCGTGATCCCGATCGCGACGAGGAGAGCATTTTCGGGAACCAGACCCGACAGAAGACCTCCGACCACGGCGCCGACCATCGACGGCGGGGCCATCCACAGGAAGAGGCGCCAGTCGATCCGACCTGCGCGCATGTGGGAGACCGCCGAGGCGAGTGCCGCAACGGCCGAGACACCGATGTTCGCCCCGGCACCCGCGGCAGGGCTCGAGGCGGCAAACACGAGGACGGGAAGCCGGATGTTCCCGAGCACGAGGCCCACGAGGCCCCCTGCCAACGCTGTGAGGAAGCACCAGAGGCCGACCGCAACGAGGAGGAGAGCGTCCAAGCGCTTGAATATCACGCATGACTGATCGGATGCGCCGTGTCAACGAGTCGGTTCGCCAGGTCCTGTCGGAGGCGATCGGGCAGCTCAAGGACCCCCGGATCGGCTTCGTCACGATCACCGGAGTGGAAACGTCCGCCGACCTCCGGCACGCGCGGGTCTACGTGTCCGTCCTCGGTGCCGAGCGAAAGCGGGCGCAGACGATCGACCGCCTCCAGGCCGCCCATTCGTTGCTGCAAGCCCAGCTTGCGCGTGAGTTGCGCATGAAACGAACTCCTCAACTGGCCTTCGAGTACGATCCCTCGGTCGAACGTGGGGTCCGTATGACACAGCTGATCGATGAGCTCGCCCCAGACGACGGCGAGTGACTTGGCGGCGGTCGCGAAAGCGATTCGCGAACACGACCGCTTTGTCCTCACGACGCACGAAAACCCGGACGGCGACGCCCTAGGCTCGCTGCTCGCGGCGAATCTCGCTCTCGAGCAGCTGGGCAAGGACACCGTCATGGTGCTCCATGGCGACGCGCCGTTGCCGGCGGAGTATGGGTTCATGCCGATGGCAAGCCTGCAGCGCCGCTGGCCGGACGACGTCGCCGAGCGGGTTCTGTTTGCCGTGGACTGCGCGAACGAGAGCCGGATCGCGGACCCGGAGGTACTCGGGCGCGTTCCACTTTCCATCAACGTCGACCACCATCACGACAACACGCGCTTCGGCCAGATCAATTTGATCGTGGCGGACGCATCCTCGACGGGCGAGGTCTTGCGCGATCTCTTCCGCGAGCTCGACGTCGAACTGACGCCTGACATCGCTGAGGCTCTCTACATAGCTCTGGTCACGGACACGGGCCGGTTCCAGTACACGAACACGACGTCGAAGGCTCTGCGCCTTGCCGCCGAGCTCGTCGAGGCGGGAGCAGATGTCCACCGTGTCTTCCAGGGTGTCTACGAATCCGTGCAGTTCGCGAAGCTCAAGCTGCTGGCGCGCGCGCTCGAGCGGGCTCAGGTGTTCGAAGGCGGGCGCATCGTCGTTTCGTATCTTCTTCGCACCGATTTCGCCGAGGTCGGCGCACCCGAGCCCTACTCCGAGGGGATCATCGACTTCCTGCGCGCAGTCGAAGGTGCCGATATGGCAGTGCTCATCCGCGAACCGCCGCGCCAGGACGGCCCGGCCAGACGTGTCAGCCTGAGAGCCAGCATCGACGAGCTCGACGTGTCTGCGATCGCTCGCAAGTCGGACGGAGGCGGCCATCGGCAAGCCGCCGGTTTCTCCAGCGAGGCGTCGATCGAGGAGATCACGGACTTCGTGCGCCGGGAGTTCCTTGCCTCCCCGCGCGCTTAATCCGGCAGGCATCGTTCTCGTCGACAAGCCGGGTGGGCCGTCGTCGTTTGCCGTGGTGGCCGATCTGCGCCGGCAGACAGGTGCGCGCACCGGCCACGCTGGAACTCTCGACCCTTTCGCCACAGGTCTGTTACTACTGTTGTCTGGTTCGGCAACTAAGCTGGCGTCATGCTTCGTCGGGCTCGACAAGCGATACGTGACCGACGTCAACCTCACTGCGCGGACCTCGACGGGGGATCCGGAGGGAGAGGTCGCCGAACGTCTCGAAGCGCCGAACGAAGGAGAGCTCGAACGTCGCCTCGCGGGCCTCCGTGGTGAGATCGAACTGCCGATCCCGGCCGCCTCGGCCGTGAAGATCGGCGGGGAGCGTGCGTACAAGCTTGCCCGGCGCGGCATCGAAGTAGAGATGCCGATGCGGCGCTCTCTTGTCGGTGCGCTCGACGTCATCGCGTATACCGGTGAGGAGGTGCGGCTCGACCTTCGGGTCAGCTCCGGAACCTATGTGCGGGCAATCGCAGATGCTCTCGGCGGCCACTGCCGCACGCTGCGCCGGCTCGAGATCGGTCCGTTCTCCGTGGACGAAGCGGATCCCTCTCGCTTCATTCCGGCCGACGAGGCGCTCGCTCGCTTGTGAAAGTCGCTCATCGACCGGAGGAGCTCGCCGCCGGCGAATGTGTCGCCGCGATCGGCAGCTTCGACGGCGTGCACCGTGGTCATCGTCAGGTTCTGGAGACTGCCCGCGCCGCAGGGGCGCCTGTCACGGTCGTGACCTTCTGGCCGCACCCGCGGCTCGTGCTCGGAAACAGGGTGGAGCTGCTCTCGACCCTGGAACGCCGCATCGAGCTGCTCGACGAGGCGCGTGTCGACCAGGTCCTCGTCGTGGACTTCACACCCGAGCTCGCGGCGCGCGAACCGGCCGAATTCGCCGAGTCCGTCCTGCGTCAGATCGGGGCGACGGTGATCGTCGTCGGCGAGAGCTTTCGCTTCGGGCGCGCCGCCGCCGGCGATCCGGCACTACTCCGGGAGCTCGGGTTCGACGTACGCGTGGTCCCCACGCTCGAGGGCGTTTCTTCGACCAGCATCCGCAACCTGCTTCGCGCGGGTGACATCGTCGGGGCCGCGCGCCTGCTCGGGCGACCGCCGGAGCTCGAGGGCACGGTCGTCCTCGGCGACCAGCGTGGTGGCACCCTCGGCTATCCGACCGCGAACCTGTCCGTTCCTGCCGAGCTTCTCGTGCCGGCCTACGGCATCTATGCCGGCTTCGCGCTTGGCCATCGCGCCGCGATGTCGATCGGCGTGAACCCCCACTACGGCGGAGACGAGCGCCGGATCGAGCCTCATCTCCTCGACTTCGAAGGCGATCTCTACGGTCAGCGCCTCGTCGTCGAGCTCTGGCGAAGATTGCGGGACGAGCGAGCGTTCGCCAGCGAGGACGAGCTGGTGGCTCAGATCACTCGCGACGTGGAGGAGACGCGCGCGGCCGAGCGTCCTGCGTGAGCGTTGCCCGAGTTTCAAGCCACAGCGACACTCTTGTGAAGATATAAGCTTCTCTACGAGGGAAACCGCCCCGAAGCCACGCCAGTAGTCCCTCTTGCAACGAGCGCTACGCAAGTTTCCGGAAAGAGCGGAGTCTTCTTGCACGTGAGGCCGGAATCTGGAGACGGACACAAGTTGACCTCGATCGAGAGCGTCGAGTGTCTCGAGTGTGGCGCCGTATACGCCAAGCCGTCGAGCGGCGGCACTGTTCTGGCCAACCCCGGCTGTCCCGACTGTGGGTACGTGGGCTGGGCCGAAACCGGTGCGGGCAGCTTCACCGGGTCGTGGACGCCGCCCCGCTCCGACGCGGGTCACCAGCGGCACCCATCCGGCTGACGACGCTGACGCCGCCGAAGTAGTGGTGCCGAGCAGGCCAGCGCCTGACCTCGAGTCCGCGCCTCTCGAGTTGAGCGAGCGCAGCTTCGTTCACGCCCGGCTCTGCGTTGACGACCTCGGGAGCGGGGTGGAAGCGTGCACGTTCGACGGCAGCGTCCGCAGCGAGGCCTTCGTCGAGAATGCCTGCGACGACGCTGAGAAGCGCGGTCCTGAGACGTGTTCCTCCCGCAGCGCCGGCTGCCAGTGACAGACCGTCTCGGTCGAACGCAAGCAGCGGCGCCATCATGCTGTCCATCCGCGATCCCGGGTCGAGCGGGCCGTGCAACAGATCGGCTTCGCCGAGCATGCTGTTGAGGTGAAGGTCGAAACCCGGGATGAAGTCCCCGGAGCCGAGCCCGAGGCTCGACGTGAAGACGCACGCGTTGCCGTCTCGATCGACGACCGAGACGTTCGTCGTGTCACCGTGCAAGTCCGTCGGGGCACCGAACGCTTCGACGAGCGCGAGAACCCGCGCGGTCTCGTCGAGCCCGTTCAGACGCGGTAGCCGCGGCACGGTCTCGGGGATCCGCGACAGACCGGCGCGCGTCGTCAGACGGCCGCCTGCATACCCGAGCTCGATGGGTTCGCTCCAGCTCGGTTCGTAAAACTCGAAGTCCATGCGGGTGAGCAGACCACCTCGTTCCGCGGACAGGGCAAGCAACTCGGTCGCGATCACTCCGCGGTAGACAGACGCCGCATCGTCGGCAAGCGCCTCGAGCGCGGCGACGAGCCCGGGCTGCTCGAGCCGGTCGCCGGCTTGGAGCAACTGGCCGCCCGGCGCATAGATGCCGGCCCCTTCGTTCATCGTCATCACGGGCGCCAGCATCGCGAGGCACGCGGCATGCGCAGCCGGGAAGTCGACGCCGTCGCGCGCAAGCCGGAGGGCGGGCTCCACCAGCTGCTGCCACGGCAGCAAGCCGTGCTCGGAGGACAGCGCGGCCAGCCCTGCGGGCAGTCCAGGGACGGCGCACGAGGCCGGACCCACCGCGTAGTGAACGAGCTCCGCGCCGAACGCGACGTCGAGGTGCAGCAGCTCCGCTTCCCGCGGTTCGGCACCCAAGCCGGGCACGGCTACGAAGCAGTCGAGATTGCGAACCCGACCGCTCGCAGCGTCGTAGTAGATCGCGTGGCCGCCGCCCAGCAATCCCGTCATCACCGTCTCGGTGACACATGAAGCGAGCGACGCGGCGACAGCGGCATCCGCCGCGTTGCCACCGTCCTCCAACACCATTCTACCCGCAGCAACCGTCGCTGGGTGACCGCCCGCTATCGCCGCCTGCATCGCACGAGAAAGTATCGCGCCCTCGCCGTTCGGGCCGGTAAGTTTGAAGGGAATGGTGGATGCAGCCGCACAGCTGCCGCTGGTGCACGCCCGCGGACTGGTCAAGCACTTCGGTGAGCTCGTTGCAGTCGACGGCGTCGACTTCGACGTCGGACGCGGTGAGGCTTTTGGCTTCCTCGGGCCGAACGGCGCCGGCAAGACGTCGACCATGCGAATGATCGGCTGCGTCTCGCCGCCCTCGGGCGGAACGCTCAGCATCCTCGGCCTCGATCCGGTCACCCAGGGCGCCGACATCCGCGCACGCCTGGGCGTTGTCCCGCAGCAGGACACGCTCGACATGGAGCTGACGGTGCGCGAGAACATCATCATCTACGGTCGTTACTTCGGACTGCCACGTGCCGACCTCGGCAGGCGTGCCGACGAGCTGATCGACTTCGTCCAGCTGAACGAACGCGCAAACGACAAGGTCGAGCCTCTCTCGGGCGGCATGAAGCGGCGGCTGACGATCGCACGCTCGCTCGTGAACGATCCGGAGGTGCTGCTGCTGGACGAGCCGACGACCGGGCTCGACCCACAGGCCCGTCACACCGTCTGGGACCGTCTCTTCCGGCTGAAGCAGCGCGGCGTGACGCTGATCCTCACCACGCACTACATGGACGAGGCAGAACAGCTCTGCGATCGGCTGGTCGTCATGGACAAGGGCAAGATCGCCGCGGAAGGCTCGCCGCTGGAGCTCATCCGACGCTACTCGACAAGAGAGGTCGTCGAGCTGCGCTTCCGGGGGGAAAACCGCCCCGAGGAAGTGGCGGCCGAGCTCACGTCGCGCCTCGACGGATTCGTGCGCAGGCTCGAGGCGCTTCCGGACAGGCTGTTGCTCTATACCGACGACGGTGACGCCACCGCGTCGCACATCCACGAGCTCAGTCTCGACCCGGACAGCGTGCTCGTGCGCCGCTCGACCCTGGAGGACGTGTTTCTCCACCTGACGGGCCGGACTCTGGTGGACGAGTGAGCTCGGTCGCGCTCCCGCTTCGTGTCTTCGAGTACTGGGTGATGCAGTACCGGCGGGTCTGGCGCGGTACCGCGATCACAAGCATCATCAATCCCGTTTTCTATCTGGGCGCCCTCGGTGTCGGACTGGGCACGCTGGTGAACCAGTCCTCCGCCAACTCCCTCGGGGTCCCGTACATCGACTTCGTGGCGCCCGGAATGCTCGCGGCGACGGCGATGACGATCGCCACCGGCGAAGCGTCGTGGCCGGTCATGGGATCGATCAAGTGGACGCGGCAGTACTTCGCGATGCTCGCGACTCCGATCGGAACGCGTGACATCGTCCTCGGCCACCAACTGTGGATGACCACGCGCGTCGCGTCGACCAGTGCCGTGTACCTCGTGGTGATCGCTGCGTTCGGCGGAGTCAACTCTCCGCTCGGTCTGCTTGCGCTCCCGGCCGCGGTCCTCCTGGGTGCGGCGTTCACGACGCCGTTCGCGGCGTACGCGGCAACGGTGGAGTCGGATGCGGCGTTCGTGCCGGTCAACCGGTTCATCGTCGTGCCGATGTTTCTCTTCTCGGGAACGTTCTTCCCGGTTTCGCGGCTGCCTCTGCCGCTCGAATGGCTCGCCTATGCCACGCCGCTGTGGCACGGGGTCGAGCTCTGCCGCATGTTCACGCTGGGTCAGGTGCACGCTCTCGCGGCGCTGGGGCACGTGATCTATCTCCTGCTCTTCGTCGTCGTCGGCTACGCCTTCGCGTTGCGCACGTACGCGGAAAGGCTTCTGAAGTGACAACTGCCGCATTTGCCGGAAGTCGAGGACGCCTGCTCTTCGAGCGCAACCTGATGGTGTACCGCCGAGCGTGGCTGATCATCTTCTCGGGCGTCTTCGAACCGCTCTTCTATCTCTTCTCGTTGGGGATCGGACTGGGCCACTTTGTCGGCAAGGTGCCAGGCCCAGGTGGAGAGCTCGTCGATTATTCGAGCTACGTCGCGCCGGCATTGCTGGCCTCCGCTGCGATGAACGGTGCGATCTACGACGCGACCAACGTGTTCTGGAAGCTGAAGTACATGAAGACCTACGACGCGGTGCTCTCGACTCCCATCGGGCCGGCGGACGTGGCGGTCGGCGAAACAGCGTGGGCGTTGTTCCGTGGCTTCCTCTACGCAATCTCGTTCATGGTTGTGGCAGGAGTCCTCGGGTTGATCGAATCGCCGTGGGGATTGCTCGCCCTGCCCGGAGCGGTCCTGATCGGTTTCGCATTCGCGGGCCTGGGCGTCGCCGCCACGACTTTCATGCGCACCTGGCAGGACTTCGAGCTGATCGGCCTCGTCCAGCTGCCGCTGTTCCTGTTCTCGGCGACCTTCTTCCCGATCACGACCTACCCGGAGGCGTTTCAGTGGGTCGTGCGCCTCTCACCTCTCTACCACGCGACCGTGCTCCTGCGTGCGCTGAATTTCGGGATCGTCGGCTGGGCGCAGCTCGTGAACGTCACCTATCTGCTCGTCCTCGGGGCGGGCGGCCTCTTCGTCGCCCAGCGGCGCATCGGAAAGCTCTTGCTCAAGTAGTCGCGGTCGTTGCTACCCTGTCCGCCGACCGCAGCCGCGGCTTTCCGCCTACTTCCGGCGGGTTGCTGGGACTGACGAGACGGAGGTGAGATGGGCCTTACGAAGGAAGTCAAACAGGAGATCGTCCAGCAGCATGGGGCGAGCCAGACCGACACGGGCTCGACCAAGGTGCAGGTCGCGCTCCTCACGAAGCGCATCAACGATCTGACGGAGCACCTGCGTGCTCACCCGAAGGATCACTACTCACGCCGAGGTCTGCTCAAGCTCGTCGGCCGTAGGCGGCGCTTCTTGACCTATCTCCAGAAGCACGACCTGGAGGGGTACCGAGCACTGATCAAGGAACTGGGGCTGCGCAGGTAGGTCCCGTCGAGAAAAGGTACGCCCAAGCCAGGCTGAACCCTGGCACGGGATAAACGTGGCAGGGTGGAGATTCGAGCGAGCGCCGCTGACGACGCTGACTCGAGTCCCCACTCTCCCGCAAAAGCAGAGTGGAGGACAACTGATGGCAATTGCCACTGAGCGCCGGGCCGAGGTCAGCGTGACCGTCGGCGGGCGCGAGATTACGTTCGAGACAGGGAAGCTGGCAAAGCAGGCGGACGGTTCGGTCATCGTTCGCTCCGGAGACACGATGGTGCTGTCGACGGCGCAAGGCCGGATGGAGCCGCGTGAGGGCGCGGACTTCTTCCCGCTGACCGTGGACGTCGAGGAGCGCATGTATGCAGCCGGGAAGATCCCGGGTGGCTTCTTCAAGCGCGAAGGCCGTCCGACGGAGCGGGCGATCCTGACCGCACGCATGATCGACCGCCCGATTCGTCCGCTCTGGCCGAAGGGCTACAAGAACGAGACGCAGGTGATCTGCACGGTGCTGAGCGCCGACCTGGTCACTGCGCACGACATCCTCTGCATCAACGGTGCCTCCGCAGCGCTGATGCTTTCGCCGATGCCCTTCATGGGGCCGGTCGGAGCCGTGCGGGTCGCGATCGTCGACGGCGAGCTCGTCGTCAACCCGACGCTGCAGGAGGTCGAGGAGCACAAGGAGCTCGATCTCATCGTCGTCGCAACACCCGAAGCCCTGACGATGGTCGAGGCAGGTGCAAACCAGGTCACCGAGGGCAAGCTCCTCGAGGCGTTGGATCTTGCGCATGCCGAGATCAAGAAGATCTGCGAGGCGCAGCTGGACCTCCAGCGCCAGGCGGGCAAGGCGAAGTGGCTCGACTCGAGCGTGACGGAGGAGGTCGAGCGGGAGTTCGGCGGCAACATCCGCGAGCGGATCAACGCCGAGGGCCTGCGGGCCGCCGACGCCGTCACCGAGGAGGCGCTGGGCAAGCTGAGCATGGACTCGACCGAAGAGGACGTCCTCACGCAGGTGCAGCGCAAGATGAGCCTGGCGGCCGTACTCGAGAAGGTTCGCTTCGAAGCGGTGCTGCAGCCGGTACGCGAGCAGTTCGAGAGCGACCTGCGTTCTCTGACCGACGCGGAGCAGGATTCCAAGGAGCTCAAGTCGGCCAAGCGGCAGCTGCTGTTCGATCGGATCATTGACACGGCCAAGCTGCCCTTCCCGGTCGGCCCGTCGGTCGGCGAAGGCGAGGCGGCAACGGCGAAGGACTCGATGACGAAGAACTACATCAAGAAGTCCGCCGAGGCGATCTACAAGGAGCTCGTGCGCCGCAAGATCGCGGTGGACAAGCACCGGCCCGACGGCCGGAGTCCGGAGGAGATCCGTCCGATCGAGTGCGAGGTCGGCGTTTCGCCGCGCGTGCACGGCTCGGGCCTCTTCACGCGCGGACAGACGCAGATCATGTCGCTGCTGACGCTCGGCACGGCGAAGGAGGGCCAGCGGATCGACGACCTCTCACTGGAGACCGATCGTCGCTTCATGCATCACTACAACTTCCCGCCCTACTCGGTCGGGGAGACGGGCTTCATGCGCGGCCCGAAGCGCCGCGACATCGGCCACGGTGCACTGGCGCAGCGCTCGCTCGAGCCGGTGATTCCGTCCACGGACGAGTTCCCGTACACGATCCGCATCGTCTCGGAGACGCTCGAGTCGAACGGCTCGTCGTCGATGGGCTCGGTCTGCGGCTCGACGCTCGCGTTGATGGACGCCGGCGTGCCGATCAAGGCACCGGTCTCCGGCATCGCCATGGGCCTCGTCAAGGAGGGCGACGACTACGTCATCCTCACCGACATCCAGGGAGCCGAAGATCACCTCGGCGACATGGACTTCAAGGTTGCAGGCACGCGCGAAGGCATCACCGGCCTGCAGATGGACATCAAGATCACCGGCGTGACGCGGGAGATCCTGCAGTCCGCGCTCGAGCAGGCGAAGCGGGCGCGCGAGATCATCCTCGACAAGATGCTCGAGGCGATCCCGGAGTCGCGGACAGAGCTAAACGAGAACGCACCGAGGATCTCGACCGTCAAGATCGACCCGGAGAAGATCGGCATGGTGATCGGCAAGGGCGGCGAGACGATCCGCGCGCTCGAGTCAGACCACGAGGTGCAGATCGACATCGAAGAGGACGGCACGATCCTCATCTACGCCACCGACGGCCAGAAGGCCGAGTCGGCGATCGCTGCAGTGCAGGCGTTGACGAAGGAGCCCGAGGTCGGCGACGAGTTCCGAAATGCGAAGGTCGTGAAGACCACGCAGTTCGGCGCGTTCGTCGAGCTGAAGAAGGGCACCGACGGACTGCTGCACGTCTCGAACGTCGGACCGGGACGGGTCGGTCACATCGAGGACGTGATCAACCGCGGCGACATCCTGGACGTGCTCGTCCAGGAGGTCGACAAGGCCCGTGGCCGGATCGGCCTGAAGCTGATCCAGAAGCACGAGAACGGCAACACGGTCAGCCCCGAAGAGCTGATCGAGCGGGCGAAGGACGCACCGCCTCGCGAGCGCGAGGAGGAGCGGCCGCGCGGCGGCGGCGGACGTGGTCGCGACCGCGAGCGGCGCTAACACCCGCACCGACTAGCAGACGTAACGAGGGCGGCCCGATGGCCGCCCTCGTCGTTTCGCGACTCTTCACGGTGGCGCGCCAGCTGAGCAGTCTTGGCGCCAAAGCGGCACAGACGAACGCGGACTCCGGCGGTAGCGTCCACGACGAGGGTGGCGGGTGTTCACCCCACCCTGTGGGTGGGGGTGCGCGTGCTCGTTGCTCGGTGGCTGCACCTTAAGATGCGCTCGTGCTGCAACTGGAACACATCACGTTCTCCTGCGACGAGCCGGCTCGCGTTGCCGAATTCTGGGGACAGCTGCTCGACTACGAGGCGTCTGCGGCGGGGACGAGTTGGTTCGCGACCGATCCTCGGGGAGAGGGCACGCGGCTCCTCTTCAACCGCATGCCGAAGTCGCCGACGATCGAGCTGCCGATTCACGTCGACGTGAGCGTGCCGGACCGCGAGGCGGAGGTGGCGCGCGTGCTCGAGCTCGGCGGACATCTCGTCGAGACGAAGTCCCACAGCCTCGGAGACCTCCAAGAGACGTGGACCGTGATGCGCGATCCCGAGGGCAACGGCTTCTGTCTCCAGTCTCCCCCGAACCTGTCGCAGCGCCAGATCGGGAACGTCACGTTCTCGTGCGCCGAGCCGATGGAGCTTGGGCGGTTCTGGGCGAACGCCCTCGGCTGGCCCGACGAGGAGATCGACGAGGGTTTCCTACAGCAGTTCCGTGACGCCGGTGTCGACGAGCACGACCTCACCGGCTTCTACGTCACACGACCGCCGAACGAGGGCCGTCCGCGTTTTCTGTTTCAACGCCGCGAGAAGTCCCGGCCGGCGTCCTATCCGATCCACCTCGACTTCGGCACCGACGATCGCCAGACGGAGATCGAGAGGCTCACCGCCGCCGGCGCGTCGGTCGTCGAGACTAAAGTCGGTACGAACATCACGTTCACGGTCATGCGGGACCCGGAGGGGAATCCTTTCTGCGTCGGATAGGTCGCCTCTCCCTAGGCGGCCGGCTTGCCAGGTCGGGATAATGCCTTAGTGCAGAAATACGTCCTCTCCGAGCTCGACTCGGGCGAGCGGGTGATCTCGGAGCGGATTCCGAGTGTCCGCTCGGTCGCGATCGGCTTCTGGATCGGCGCCGGCTCGCGCGACGAGACGGACGCCAAGGCGGGCGCGTCGCACTTCATCGAGCACCTGCTCTTCAAAGGGTCGCGAGCCTATACGGCGCAGCAGATCGCCGAGATCTTCGACGGTCTCGGCGGGGAACTGAACGCCGCCACCTCTCGCGAGCACACGATGGTCTACGCGCGCGTCCCGGATGCACAGGTGCAGACCGCGCTCAACCTGATGACCGACATGGTGTTCGCGCCCGCATTCACCGACCTCGACTCCGAGCGCGACGTCGTGCTCGAGGAGATCGCGATGTACGAGGACACGCCCCAGGAGCTCGTTCACGATCTGTTCTCGCAGGCGGTCTTCGGGCGCCATGCGCTCGGACGACCCGTGATCGGCACGGCGGAGGTCATCTCGTCGGTGACGAAGCGAGTGCTCTCCACGTACCACCGCCAGATGTACGCAGGAGGCAACGTCGTAATAGCTGCGGCGGGAAACGTCGAGCACAACAAGTTCATCCGTATGCTCGCCAAGGCGCAGAGCCAACAGCGACCGCCGGCAGGCGGTCCGCGCGTCAGGCGGCCGCTCGTAAAGGCGCCGCCACCCGGTTTCCGCTTCGCCAAGAAGGACACGGAGCAGTACCACGTCTGCGTCGGCGCGCCTGGAATCGCCCGCTCCGACCCCCGCCGCTTCGCGGCCTCGATCCTCGACTCGATTCTCGGCGGGTCCGCATCGTCGCGGCTCTTCCAGGAGATTCGCGAGAAGCGCGGCATGGCCTACTCCGTGTACTCCTTCGCGTCGCAGTACACCGACACGGGACTGGTCGGGATCTACGTCGGGACGCGGGAGGAGAACCTCGGACCGTGCGTGGAGATCGCCAGCGAGCAGCTCCTCGACATCGCACAAGGGAATGTCCGGCCCGAAGAGATCGCGCGTGCGAAAGAGAATCTGAAGGGGCGGATCATGCTGTCGATGGAGTCGACCTCGAACCGGATGACGAGGCTCGGGAAGTCGATCATCACCGACACGGAGCTGCTCTCGTTCGAGCGGATCATGGCGGAGATCGAGGCGGTGGAAGCCGAAGAGGTGGCCGAGCTGGCAGAGCACCTGTTCGCCCCCGAGAAGCTTTCGATCTCCGGCATCGGGCCGAATGAGCGAGTCTTTCGCGCCGCCGCGCGCCGCATCAACCCGGCCGTCCTCGCCCGCGCCGCGTGAAGCTCGTCCTGAACGGCCGGGGCGGCAAGGTCGGGCGCGTCCTGGCGCCGGGGCTCGAGGCTGCGGGGCACGAGCTCGTGGACCTCGAAGCAGCAGATGCCATGGTCGACTTCACCGCGCCCGACGTGGTCGAGGCCAACGTGGCCGCCGCGCTGGAGCGAGGGATCCCGTGTGTGATCGGCACGTCGAGCTTCGATCACGCCCGCGTGGACGCGCTGGCACGGGACCGGGGGATAGCGTGCTTTCACGCGCCGAACTTCGCGCTCGGGGCGGTGCTGATGATGCGGTTCGCACGCGAAGCCGCAGCGCACATGCCGCGTGCTGCGATCGTCGAGATGCACGACGAGGCGAAGAAGGACGCCCCGTCCGGGACCGCCAAGGCGACGGCAGACCTGGTCGGCGGGGACCCGGCGATCTATTCGGTGCGTCTGCCGGGCCTGGTCGCGCACCAGGAGGTTCTCTTCGGGGGGGACGGCCAACTGCTGACGATCAGGCACGACACGTTCTCGCGCGAGGCTTTCGTACCGGGTGTCCTGCTCGCGCTCGAACGACTCGGCGCCCTGCCGCCCGGCCTCACGGTCGGGCTGGACGCGTTGCTCTGAGCCGCCGTGACTGACACGGCACGCGTGACCACCGCCGACCTTCCGGAGCTGCTTCCGCTCGTCCGGGCCTACTGCGACTTCTACGAGGTCGATCCCGCCGACGACGCGCTTCTCGACGTCTCTCGCGCGCTGATCGGCGATCCGGACCGGGAGGGAGTGCAGCTGATTGCCCGAGGTGACAATCGGGACGCCATCGGTTTTGCAACCGTGTACTGGAGCTGGAACACGCTGATCGCGACGCGAGTCGGGATCATGCACGACCTCTTCGTCGTCCCGTCCGCACGAGGAACGGGTGCCGCCGACCTCCTCATCAGTGCGTGCGTCGACGAATGCCGCAAGCATGGGGCTACGACACTGGGCTGGCAGACAGCCCGCGACAACACGCGCGCACAGCGGGTCTACGAGCGCGTCGGGGCAACACGCGAAGAGTGGGTGGACTACTGGCTGAACGTCAATCCAGAAGCTTCGTGAAGCGCTTGCCCGTCTCTTCGAGCCCCACCTGACGGTAGAACTCCTGCGCGTCCTCGCGACGCGCTGCCGTCGTGACGAAGAGCAGCACACAACGGCGCGCACGCGCTTCCGCTTCCAGTGCGTCGACAAGAGCACGACCTATGCCTTCACCGCGGTGCGACTCGTGCACGACGAGGGCGCTGATCTTCGCAGCGGGCCGTTCGTGCTCGATCGTCGGCGAGGCATGGAGCTGAGCGAGGCCGACGACCTCGTCGTCGAGCTGCGCGACCACGACCCGATCACCGACGATGACGAGGCGCTCGAGCCGCGGGGCAACGGCCGCAGCGTCCGTCTCGTAGCCCAGCTGTCCGAGCAGAACCGCGATCGCGGAGGCATCTTGCGGCCGGGCATCCCGAATCGTCAAACCCACGCCGAGTAGACTAGTGGCGTGCTGGGCGAAGCCCTCACTGCGATCGTGACCCCCTTCAAGAGCGACGGCGCGATCGACTTCGAGCGGTTCAGCGAGCTCGCGCTGCACCTCGTCGAAAACGGGTCAGACGGGATCGTCGTCGCGGGGACGACGGGAGAGAGTCCAACTCTCACGGACGACGAGCGGCTCGAGTTGTTCCGGGTCGCCGTCGACACCCTCGGCGGCCGGGCGACCGTCATCGCCGGCACCGGGACTTACTCCACGGCCCACTCCGTCCACCTGACGCGTGACGCGCACGCGCTCGGTGTAGATGGATTCCTCATCGTCACGCCGTATTACAACAAGCCCCCCGCCAGAGGCATCGTCGAGCACTTCCGTGCGATCGCCGACGTCAGCGACAGGCCGATCGTCGTCTACAACATTCCGGGACGCGTCGCCGTCAACCTCGAGCCCGAGATCATCGTCGAGCTGGCCGAGATTCCGAGCGTCCGGGCCGTCAAGCAAGCGAATGACGACCTCGTCCAGGCGCGGCGCATCGTCGGGGAGACCGACCTCACGCTCTACGCGGGCGACGACGTCCTGATCTTTCCGTTCCTCGAGCTCGGTGCGATCGGCGGTATTTGTGTACACACGCATGTCGCTGGACCGCAGGTCAAGCGAATGATCCGGTCCTTCCACGAGGGTGACGTGGACGCGGCGCGCCAGATCCACGAGGAGCTCCAGCCGGCTTACGAGCTGCTTCAGGTCCAGAGCAATCCGATCGCTATCAAGGCGGCGCTGAATCTTCTTGGCCATGACGTCGGGGGGCTCCGCCTACCGCTCGTCCAGGCGAACGAGGGCGAGGTCACGCTCGTCCGCGACTGTCTCGAACGGCTGGGCGTCCTGAGCGGCGCGCCCGTCTAGCTCGGGGCGGTCCGCCAGCGCAAGCCCGATCTCGTCCAGCGAGTCGAGCAGCGCAAGCTCGAAGTGCCGCGGCGGCAGCTTCGGCGCGGCGACGACGAGGAAGCCCACGAGCGTGCTGTTGTCGCGCCGCAACGGAAGCGCGACGACAACGCCGCTTCGACCGAGCTCCGCTCCCGGAGCGACGATCGCTGTCCGGCCCGACTCCGCCTCCCGCACGAGCAGACCGGTGAGAGCCGCCGGCGGCGGCGGGTCGGCTCCACGCGACTGCTCGATCGAGCCGCCCAGGCCGTCGTCGTCCCAGGCCATCAGCGCGATCCAATCGTGCTTCCAGGCGCGTGCGACTATGTCCGTCAAGCGCGCAAAGACGCGCTCGCGCTCCTCTCCTGTCTCGAGAGCGCGATGCAGCGCCGCAGCCGCGCGTTCGGCCCGCAGGCGGATGAGGGCGCGGAGCGTCAGCCCGGCCACGGCGATCCCGGCGCCGGACGCCGCGAGCCAGTCCTGAGCGAAGCCGAGCCCGGCAAGAGTGAGGACCACGCCGCCGAGCGCGATGAGCTCCGGGCGCTCCTTCAGCTCCGACGGGCCGGCGAGGCCGATCTTGTACGGGGCGGACGCGCCGCGCAGTTCCGACAGCTCCTCCGCGGAAAGGACGGTGTCGGGATCGGCGCCCCGCTGTACCGCCACGAAGGCCTTGGCGACGACCGGATGGAACTGCGTTCCTGTATTGCGCTCGATTTCCGCCAGCGCAGCCTCGTGTGACAGTCCCGCGCGATACGGCCGGTCTGTGGTCATGGCGTCGAAGCTGTCGGCGACGATCAGAAAGTGTGACGCGAGCGGCAGGTCGTCGCCGCCGACGCCGTAGTAGCCGCCACCGTCCATCCGCTCGTGATGAAGTTCCACCGCGCGCGCCTGCGCGGAGACGAACTCGAAGCGCTGCAAGAGCCGTGCAGACAACCTCGGATGTCGACGCATCGCCGCCCACTCCGTCCGATCGAGGCGACCCGGCTTCCGTAGCAGCGACGCATCCACGGCAACCTTGCCGAGATCGTGCAGACGACCTGCCCATCTGAGCCGGTCGATCTCGGAGAACGGCAGCTTCAGCGCACGCGCCAGCTCATCCACGTAGCCCGCGACCCGCAGCGAGTGTCGATACGTGGACGGATCGCGCTCGTCGACGATGTTGGCGAAGGTCTCGAGGGCGCGCAGCGTCTCGCGTTGCAGGTTCTTCAGCCGCAACTGCACCTGTTGCACCGCGATCGCGACGGGAATGAGGACAGTCACGTCCCACGGATGGCCGATCGCGAGCAGTGCCAGCGTCGCGCCGAGCCCGACCTCTCCGCTGCCGGCCACGAACCGTGGGTCGAACGTCTCACGTCCACGCACGACGTCGAGCAGGAGGGCGCGCGCGGTCATGTAGACGAGGGCGAGCGCACTGAGCGCGATGAGGTCGTCGAGCAGATGCAGACTGCCGACGTCTCCTCCCGCGACCTCGAATGCCAGGCCGCCGAGACAGGCGGCGATCGCGCCGGCGCTTGCGTCGAACGCGACGCTGCGGATCGCCCTGCCGCGAAACATCCCTCCCGCCGACACTCCCGCCGCTGCGACGAGTGCGCCGGCCCAGGGCCCGAGCATGATGACCGCCGCGATCTGCACGACGGCGGCGAGGCGAAAGCGTTCCCACTGCATGGGCTCGCGCGCACGCTCCTGATCCGACTCCTCGAACAGCTCCACGAGGATGACCGCAGCGAGAAAGAGGGCAAAGGCCGTATGAGCGACCCCGGAGATCCGCGCAAGCGAGATTCCGACCACGCCGAGGCCGAGGGCGATCGTGACCAGGGATGAGCGAGACGGCCGCATACCGGCTCTATCGGCCAGATCCAGCCTCCCGCTTAGACTGGGGGCGATGGCATCTACCTGCAGGATCGTCGCCCTCGGGGGCCTGGGCGAGGTCGGGAAGAACATGACCGTCTACGAATACGACGACTCCATCGTCGTCGTGGACGCCGGGCTGGCCTTCCCACGCGACGAGCACCTCGGCGTCGATCTCGTGCTGCCGGACTTCTCGTACCTGCGCGAGAACGCGGCCAAGATCAAGGCGGTGATCCTCACGCATGGCCACGAGGACCACGTGGGCTCGCTGCCTTACCTGATGCGAGAGGTGCCGATTCCCGAGGTCTGGGCCACGCGGCTCACCCTCGGTCTCGTCAAGTCGAAGCTCGACGAGCACGGCCTTCTGCGAGCTGCGGAGCTCCGCGAAGTGCACCCCGATGACCCGCCTCGCGAGCTCGGCCCGTTCCGGATCTCACTCGTTCGCATGGCGCATTCGATTCCCGACGCGGCCGCGATCGTCATCGAGACACCCGCCGGACGCGTCGTGCACACCGGTGACTACAAGCTCGACCACACGCCGGTAGACGGGCTCAAGACCGATGTCGGCAAGCTTGCCGCACTCGGGAACATGGGCGTCGATCTTCTGCTCGGCGACTCGACCAATGCCGAGCGCCCCGGGTTCACACAGTCGGAGCGGATCGTCGGCGAGGCTTTCCGCCAGATCTTCCCGCTGCGGGAGGGACGGATTCTCGTCGCCTCGTTCGCGTCGAACGTGCATCGCATGCAGCAGGCCGTGGACGTCGCCGTCGACCTCGGCCGGAAGGTCTGCATCGTGGGACGCTCGATGCGCAAGAACACCAACATCGCGCGGAACCTCGGCTACATGGACGTGCCGGAAGGCGTGCTGGTGCGTCCGCCGGAGCTGGAGGAGATTCCGCCGCACGAGCAGCTCATCCTCTGCACAGGCAGCCAGGGAGAACCTCTGTCCGCGCTGACGCGAATTGCGTACAACGACCATCCGGCAATCCACGTCGAACGCGGCGACACGGTGATCATCTCGGCGAAGCCCGTGCCGGGAAACGAGCTTCGCGTTCACGACACGATCAACCAGCTCGCGAAGACCGGTGCGGAAGTGCTGCACCAGGAGATCGCGCCCGTGCACGTCTCCGGCCATGCCTGCGCGGAGGAGCTGCGCACACTCCTGGCGCTCGTTCGACCCAAAGCCGTGATGCCGATCCACGGAGAGTTCCGCATGCTTGCTGCACATGGTCAGCTCGCACGCGAGGCGGGAGTGCCCGCAGCGAACATCATCCTGGGCGAGAACGGCACGGTCGTCGAGCTCTCCACCGAGGGTGTGCGGATCGTCGACGAGATCAAGACCGGGGTGACTTTCGTCGACGGTCTGGGAGTGGGGGACGTGCACGACGTCGCGCTGCGAGACCGCCGCCGCCTCTCCGAGGACGGTGTCCTGATCGTCGTGGCAACGGTCGCCGGGTCGGAGGACGGCGCCGCCGGCCCCACCGAGTTGATCGCCCGCGGCTTCGGCGACGGCTCGGGCAAGTTGCTCGAGGAGCTACGCGAAGAGGCGGACCGCGTCCTCAGGGACCTCTTGCACAACGACATTGTCGAGATCAAGCTTCTACAGGAGCACCTCCATGACGAACTCGGACAACTGGTCTATGACAGAACCCACCGCAGGCCGATGATCCTTCCGGTAGTGGTAGAGGTCTAGATGTCCACGATCAGAGCCAGAGAGCCAGGCTGGGCCGACGTCCTCGAGGATCATGCGGCGGAGTGGATGACGGCGCGCCGTCTCGTCGGCCAGCTCGGCGCCTGCGAAGCTGCGGCACTCGCGTTCTGCCGCCTGCTAGAGCGCTGGGCGCGCGGCGACGCCTACCCGTCCACGGCCGGCGCACGCGACGCAGCTCTCCGGCACGCCGCCGATCGCGCCGAGACCGCGCTCGCAGGCCTCGACCACCCGCTCGATCGCTATCTGCTCGAGCTCGAATCCGATCGCGCCGAAGGCCGCTCCTGGTACGGCGGACCCGGTGCAGGCGAGCTGCTCGAGTGGGAGCCCGTCTTGAAGCGCGCCGGCGTCACAGCGAATGCGACGCGCGTCGCGCAGGCGTACCTCGAGCTCGCCGTCCTCGTGCGCGCACTCCAGGGTCTCGCAGACATGGCGCGCATCGAGTCGGTGCCCGACCGCTCGTCGCTCTGGGCCGGACTGTTCGATCTCCGCGAGAACCTCGAGCGCGCGGAAGTCGACCTGCGCGCGCTTGCCGCCTAGCCCGGCCCTCACCGTAGTCGGGTCGATCAACCTCGACCTCGTGACCAGGGTCGAGCGCCTACCCCGTCCCGGGGAGACTTTGAGCGGTGCCACGCTCGAGCGGGTGCCCGGCGGAAAAGGGGCGAACCAGGCTGTCGCTGCGGCCCGGCTCGGCGCGAACGTCAGCATGGTGGGTTGTGTCGGCGCCGATCCAATGGCCGAGGAGGCGCTCGCGGGGCTGCGCGCGGCCGGAGTCCGGCTCGAGGTCAGAGAAGTCGACGCGCCGACCGGTGTCGCAATCATCCTCGTCGCCGACGACGGCGAGAACGTCATCGTCGTCGTTCCTGGAGCAAATGCTCACGTCGGAGGCTTCACGGTGACAGGAAGCGTCCTGTGCCAACTGGAAATTCCGGACGAAGCGGTCAAGGAAGCCCGGGAGCAGTCGCAATGGCTGTGCGTGAACGCAGCGCCCGCACGGCCTCTCGTCGTGTCAGCCGACCTGGTCGTCGTGAACCGATACGAGGCCGAAGTCGTCGGCGAGCAGCCGCTACTGGCGGTCACGATGGGCGAGGAGGGCGCCGTTTTGCTCGAGCATGGAAACGAAATCGCGCGCGCGCGGCCACCGCACGTCGTCGCGATGGACGGGACGGCTGCCGGGGACGCGTTCACCGCCTGCCTTGCCGTTTCGCTCCTCGAAGGCCGCGAGCCCGAGGAAGCACTACGCCGCGCGTGCGCGGCAGGGGCGATCGCCGCCTCCCAGTTCGGCGCGCAACCGTCACTGCCGACTGCGGACGAGGTAGACGCAATACTCCGCGCGTGAGCCCGACTCCTATCCTCATCGACTGCGACCCCGGGCACGACGATGCGATCGCGTTGCTGCTCGCGCTCGCCTCACCCGAGGTGGAGATCCTGGGCGTCACGTCGGTGGCCGGCAACCAGACGCTCGACAAGACGACAGCGAACGCGATTCGCGTGCTCGAGTTCGCCGGGCACGGCGACATCCCAGTTGCTGCCGGCGCGGATCGGCCGCTTGTCCGCGAACAGTTCGTCGCCGCGTACGTCCACGGCGAGACGGGTCTCGACGGCCCCGATCTCCCGCCGCCGCAGAAGGAGCCTCTTGCGCAGCACGCCGTCGATTTCCTCGCAGAGAAGATCCGCGGCTCGGAGCGGCCGGTGACGCTCATCCCGATCGGACCGCTGACGAACGTCGCGCTCTTGCTCGCCTTGCATCCAGATGCACGCCCGGAGCGCATCGTCCTGATGGGCGGTGCGATCGCGGAAGGGAACGTGACGCCTGCGGCCGAGTTCAACATCTGGTGCGATCCCGAAGCGGCGGCGCGCGTCTTCGCGAGCGACATCGACGTGACGATGGTCGGGCTCGACGTCACGCACAAAGCGCTCTTCACTCAAGCACACATCGGGCGGCTCGCCGGACGAGTGGGGGAGATGGTTACCGAGTTGTTGCGTTTCTACGACACCTTCCATCGCAGCGTCTACAACTTCGAGGGCTCGCCGATTCACGACGCGCTCGCGATCGCGCATGTGCTCAACCCCGAGCTCCTCGGAACGTTGGAGCGCAACGTCGAGATCGACACCGAGTCCGAGCTCTGCCGCGGCCGCACGGTCGTCGACCTCTGGCAGAGGACGGATCGCGAGCCGAACGCGCACGTCGGTGTCGAGGTGGACTCCGACGGCTTCGTCGAGCTGCTGATCGAGCGCATCAACTCGTTCGAATGAGCCTCGTCTTCGCGGCGATCGCGCCGCATGGCACGCTGCCCGAGGCACCCGTCCCCGGTGCCGAGAAAACACATGAGGCACTCGCTGAGCTCGGGCGGCGCTTCGATGCGGCGGCGCCCGAGGCGACGATCGTGCTCACGCCTCACAACGTCCACGTCGAGGGCAACTTCGCTGTGGTGCTCGCCGGCGCGTTGTCAGGCTCGCTGGCGGAGTTCGACGCGCCGGAGGTGACTCTGTCGTGCCCGGTCGACGTCGAGCTCGCGGCGCAGTCGATCGTGGCGCTGCACGACGAGGGCCTTCCTGTCGTCGGCGCAAGCTTCGGAGCGAATGATCCCGCCGCGGCGACCGCCCCGATGGACTGGGGCGTCCTGATCCCGTTGTGGGTCATGGGTGGGCGCTCCGAGCCGCCGGTGCCTACGGTGGTGGTCAGCCCGGCACGGGACCGCCCGATCGAAGAGCACGTTAGAGCAGGGCAGGCCCTGGTACGCGCGGCCGCGGGATCCGTCAAGCGGGTCGCCTTGATCGCCAGCGCGGACCACGGCCACGCCCACGACCCGGACGGGCCATACGGCTTCGACCCAGCTGCGGCCGCCTACGACGAGACGATCGTCCGCCTCGTCCAGGAAGACCGACTGGGCGGGCTCCTGGAGCTCGAACCGGCCTTCGTGGAGGCCGCCAAGGCCGATAGCTGGTGGCAGCTCGCCATGCTCCACGGGGCACTAGGCGAGGGCTGGCGCGGTGATTTTCTCTCTTACGAAGCATCCACCTATTTCGGGATGCTTTGCGCCGCCTATGTGCCTAATTAAAGACAGGGGCTTACCAGGCCGAGATCGTCCTGGTAATGCCATCCAGTGGAGAATTGCGGCTGCGCACACTCATCCTTGCGCTGATAGCGCTCGGCGGGATCTGGATCGCCCTCGTGATCCAGAGGGCCCACCCTGCGCCGGCAACCGCATTTGCATCGGGCTCCCAGCCAGCCGACCTCGCTGCGCCCAAGCTCGTGCGCGTGCCCGGACTGAACCGCCCGGTCGCTGCAACGCCGATCGCCAACGTCGCGCCGCGCGTTCGTCCTTTCACGCGTGTGCCGACCAAGCAGACCCCTGACGCACAGATCAGGGTCGCCGCCGCCAGGCCGACTGAGACCACGCACCCGGTGGCCGCCGGTGCCACCGTAGTCGTGCCGGTCGACAGTCGCTCGGCCGCGGTCGCAGCCACCCCGCCGCTCGAGGCGCTCGAGATCTCCGACCCTCAGACCGTCGCAGTCACGTCGTCGAGCGCGCGGCTCACCTGGAAGACGAACGTGCCGGCGCAGACGCAGGCTGCATACGGCTTCGACGCGCCGACGATCTGGGCACAGCCGAGCGGAGACAGCCTGGTGGAGCACGAGAGCGTCCTGACAGGTCTCGAGTTCGGTACGACGTACCAGGTCTATCTGCATGCGATCGACGAGTGGAACCGCGCGACGACGATGGCCGTGAGCATCACGACACAGGGCATGCCGAACCGCAGCGTTGCCTCGACGAACGGGACTCAGATCGTGGTCGACAATCGCGCGTTCTTCCCGACCGCCGTCTGGGGCCAGTGCTCCGACGCGTTCGACAGCAACATCAACGACGGCATCAACCTCTTCATGGGCGACGGGTGCAGCAAGGACGAGACCTCGCTTCCGACGCGCCTCGACGGTCGCGCGTACTCGATCGTGAATGCGGAGAACGCCGGAACCGCCGACGGGCGCGGCTTGCTCGGCTGGTACTACCCGGACGAGTGGGACGCATTCCTGCAGAGCACCGTCACGCGCAAGGACCTCGACAAGAGCATCCCCGCACCGCAGGCCGGCCGCATCAGCTTCCTCACGCTGACGAACCACTTCTACAGCCTCGCGACGCCGCTGCCGCAAGGAAAGGGCATGTACCCGACGCTGATGTCGATCCCCGACGTCATCGGCTTCGACCTCTACCCGTTGCAGGTGTGGTGCCGGCCGGCGTACGGCGATGTCATGGACGCGCAGCGCGAGCTGCGCGGCACCTCGGGCGGGAAGCCGACGTTCCAGTGGATCGAGGCCGCGCCGATGGAGCACCAGTGCAAGGACCAGAAGCAGCTCGACCCGACGCCGGCAACGGTGCGCGCGGAGACCTGGCTCGCAGTGGCCGGCGGAGCAGGCGCGATCGGCTACTTCCCGAACCACTGGACGACGGCGATCGGCAGCGAGATCGCGCGCACGAACCGCGAGATCAAGTCGCTCAGTCCCGCGCTTCTCTCCGCCAACGCGGTCGGGACGTCAGACGCCTCCGGAGTGAGAGTCTCCGTCCGTGAGCTGAACGGAGCGACCTACGTGATCGCAGTCAACACCACGGACACGACGCTCCAGGCCAAGATCTCGGTCCCGGGCATCGCCGGCCGCTCTCCGGTCGTGGTCGGCGGCGGCCAGGTCGTGGGCGCGGACGACACGGGCTTCGCGGACAACTTCGGCCCCCTCGCGGCCCGCGTTTACATCATTCCGCCTGCCGGCTGGTAGCTGACCCGAGCGAAAGCGAAGCTTTCGCGTAGGAAGCGGAGCCTCCGTGGCGAAGCACCCCGCATGGCGCGACGCAAGAAGAGGCGCACGCTCAAGCCGCGCCTGCCGGCGCGTGTCCGCACGAAGCGGCGCAAAGGGAAGGCCAAGAACCAGCAGCACCCCGAGCTCATCGGGCTCGGGCTCGTGGCGCTGGGCGTCTTCCTGGCGTCGATCCTGTATCTCGGGTGGGGTGGAGGAATGGTCGGGGGTTGGATCGCCGACGGCTTCATGGCCGCGATCGGGGCGGCCACGTACGTCGCGCCGGTGGCATTTATCGTCGTCGGCTCCTTGATGGTGGCCCGCAGCGCGCTCGTCGACGTGAGCCCATTCCGCACCGGCCTGGCCGTGACGACCTTCGGTCTGCTCGCGGCGCTCGGCTCCGCGCACGGCGGCGCTGTCGGCAGCGGGCTCCAGGGAATCTTCGGGATCCTCGTCGGCGCGACGGGGACGACGATCATCGGCATCCTCGCGCTCGTGATCGGAGCGCTCCTGCTGTCGGGCGCTTCGGCCGGCGCACTGGTCCGCCGCTCAGGTCACGCAGTCCGGCGGGCGCACACCCGCGCCCGGCGCGCACGACCGCTCGAGCACGAGCACATCGAGCCCGCGCCGGTCATTCCACTGCGGGCGGCGCTCGAGCCACCCGTCGACGTCGTGCACGACTTCCCGGACGTCGTCAGCGAATCGCAGCCGCGTCTGCTCGTCGAGCCCGTCTCGACGGAGGATCCCGATCAGCCGAGCCTCTTCGACGTTGGCACGATCGAGAACCACGAGGAGTACCGGCTTCCAGACCGCGGCATCCTCCGCCGCTCGCCGGCCGCGAACGAGGTCTCCGGCGACGTGGCGGAACGGACCGCGGCCGCGCTCGTCCAGACGCTCAAGCACTTCGGGATCGACGCGACGATCAGCGGCCAGATCTCCGGGCCGCGGGTGACGCGCTACGAGCTGCAGCTCGCGCCGGGCACGAAGGTCTCGAAGGTTGCCGCTCTGAAAGACGATCTCTCGTACGCGCTGGCGACGACGGAGATCCGCATCCTCGCGCCGATCCCCGGGAAGCAGGCGGTCGGCGTCGAGATCCCGAACCTCTCTCCGAATCTCGTCACCCTCGGCGACATCTTCGACGACCTGCCCGCGACGGCGAGCCCGCTGGCGGTCTGGCTCGGCAAGGACATCTCGGGCACCGCCGTCTGGACGGACCTCGCCCGCATGCCGCATCTCTTGATCGCCGGCACGACCGGCTCCGGCAAGTCGGGCTGCATCAACACCATGCTGACGTCGGTGCTGTTGCGCTCCACTCCGGACGAGGTGCGCATGATCCTCATCGACCCGAAGCGGATCGAGCTCGGCTTCTACGAGACGATTCCCCATCTGCTCACGCCCGTCGTCTCGAGCCCGAAGCAAGCATCCGCTGCGCTGACGAACGTCGTCGCGGAGATGGAGCGCCGTTACGAGCAGCTCTCGGTCCTGCGCGCGCGAAACCTTGCCGAGGCGAACCGCACGCTCCGGCAGCGCGGCGAGCAAACGCTTCCATATCTGCTCGTGGTCATCGACGAGCTAGCCGATCTGATGATGACGACCCCGCAGACGGTTGAAGACGCCGTGATTCGCCTCGCCCAGAAGTCACGGGCAGTCGGCATCCACCTCGTACTCGCAACGCAGCGGCCATCCGTCGACGTGATCACCGGGATGATCAAGGCCAACGTTCCGTCTCGCATCGCCTTCGCGGTCTCCTCGCAGACCGACTCTCGAGTGATTCTCGACGCCGCCGGCGCGGAAAGCCTCCTCGGCCAGGGTGACATGCTGTTCAAGCCGCTCGGAACCTCCCGCCTGCAGCGGGTGCAGGGGGCGTACGTCTCGGAGGAAGAGATCGCTCTTGTCGTCAGCCAGTGCGGCAACCAGCGCGAACAGGAGCTGGACGAGTCACTGCTCGAGCTCCCCGAGCCCTTCGCCGAAGACGTGGATGAGGACGACGGCGAGTTCGATCCGGACGAGGACGCATTGCTCGAGAAGGCGATCGACATCGTCGTCCAGACACAGACCGCATCCGTTTCACTCCTGCAGCGGCGCCTCCGCGTGGGCTACACGAGAGCGGGACGCCTGATCGACATGCTCGAGCGCCGTGGGATCATCTCGGGCTACGAGGGCTCGAAGCCCCGGCGCGTGCTCGTCGAGAACACCGAGCAGATCGTCGGCTAGGCCAGCGACAGCCTGAGTCCCTCGAGCCCCCAGATGACGAAAGCCCCTGTTCGCCGGGGCTCTTCGATCAACTGAAAGTCGGGCCACGTCCGTCGCAGCGCCTCGAGGCTCGCCTCGAGCTCGATCCGGGCGAGCGGCGCCCCAATGCAAACGTGAATTCCACCGCCGAAGCCGATGTGCTGTGCCGCGTTCCCACGTGCGACGTCGAACTCGTCCGGTCGCTCGAACACGCGCGGGTCGCGGTTCGCGGCGCCGAAGAGCAGTGCAACCTTCGCCCCGCGCGGGATCGGCACGTCGCCGACCGCGAAGTCGTCCGTCAGCACCCAGCGCTCGAACAGCTGTAGGGGCGGATCGAACCTGATCATCTCCTCGCCGGCGGCTGCCGCGGGCACGGAGCCGTCGACGACGCGTTGCCACTGATCCGGATGCCGCGCGAATGCGCGCATGCCGTTTCCCAGCGTGTTGACGGACGCCTCGTGGCCCGCGTTCAGCAGCACGATCACCGTGCTGACGATCTCGTCGTCCGACAGCCTGCCGCCGTCCACTCTCGCCTGGACCAGCGCGGTCACCATGTCGTCACGCGGGTTTTCCCGCCGTTCACCGATCAGCTCGTGAACGTACTCCTGAAAATCCGCGGCAGCCTGGTTCGCCGCGCGCGCAGCCTCGAGCGGGACCTCGAACTCGTACATCTTGACCATTCGGTGCGACCAGTCGAGAAGGTCACGTTGACGGTCGAGCGGCACGCCGAGCATGCGGCAGATGACCGCGATCGAGTACGGCTGCGCGTAGTCGTAGAGAAGCTCCATCTCACCCGCTTCGGCGAGCGGCTCGAGCAGCGCACGGGCGAGATCATGCGCGGGCTCGCGCAACGCCTCCACGCTTCGCGGCGTGAACGCCGCCGCAACGAGCTTCCGGAGGCGCGTGTGATCAGGCGGCTCGAGCCAGAGGAGGCTCCAGCGCTCAGAGTCCCAGAACGACTGCCAGCGCGGGTCCAGCGGGGACACGCCGATCTCTTCCGGTGTCATCACGTGGCGGAAGTTGCGACCGAGGCGCTTGTCACGCAGACAGCTGCGGACGTCCTCGTGCCTCGTGACGAACCAGCGCTCCCGCCCGGCGTCGTAAAAGAGCGGGGTACTCTCGCGCAGGCGGTTCAGCACGGGGTAAGGATTCTCCAGGAACTCGGCGTCGGAGGGGTCGAATTCGATCGTTTTCCTTACAGCCACGGCCTAACCATAGGGTGCCGTCCGCCGTCTTACAGATGAAAGCAAGGGCGGCAGGCAGTAGCATCGCCCTTGATGAATAGGTGGGTCTCGAGGAGGAGGAGAGTCTTTTGAAGAAGCATCGAATGCTGCCGTTTGGCCTGGCAGGCGTCATTGCCGTGGTACTCGCGGCTGTGGGCTTTGTGGCCAGCGGTACTGCGGCACCCCAGGCCACGTTCAAGGCTGGGCTGGTCAGTGACGTCGGCCGTTTCAACGACAAGGGCTTCAACCAGAACCAGCTGACCGGAATGAAGAAGGCGGCAAAAGCCCTGAAGATCCAGTATCGGGCGGTCGAGTCCCGGTCGGCGGGCGATTACCTGCCGAATATGGCCTCGCTGGCACGGAGTGGCTACAACATCGTCATCTCGGCGGGCTTCCTGCTGTCGGATGCGACCGAAGACGTGGCCGATCAGTTCCCGAACACGAAGTTCGCGATCACCGATCAGGGGGTCGAAGCCTTCAAGAGGAAGCACACGAACGTCGAAGGCTTGACCTACGCGACCCAGGAGAACAGCTATCTCATCGGCTGCCTGGCGGCGAAAGTAGCTTCGAGGGCCGGGAGCAAGAACATCAGCGTGGTGGGCGGCCTCAAGATCCCGCCGGTAGACACGTTCCTCGCCGGCTACAAGGCGGGCGCGCAGAAGTGCGTCGCGGGAACCACGGTCACGATCGGCTACTCGCAGGACTTCATCGATCAGGCCAAGTGCAAGAGCATCGCCCAGAACCAGATCGACGGAGGCTCGCAGGTGGTCTTCGCGGTCGCCGGTCCGTGCGGGCTCGGCGCTCTGGACGCGGCCAAGGAGAGCGGCAAGTGGGGCGTCGGCGTCGACGTCGACCAGTCGTACCTCGGCAACTACATCCTCACGAGTGCTGTGAAAAGGGTGGACACCGGGATCTTCCTCGCGGTCAAGGGAGCCAAGAGCGGCAAGGGGTTCAAGCGCGGCGGCAACCTCGTCTTCAACCTGAAGAACGGTGGAGTCGCGCTCGGCAAGATCAGCAAGAAGGCCAAGATCCCGAAGACCTGGATCGTCCAGATCAACAGGATGAAGGCTCAGATCATCGCCGGCAAGATCAAGCCGCCGAAGGTCGTCGGCTAGCTGGCAGCACCAACGGTTGTGTGAAGGAGCGGGCTCTCGGGCCCGCTCTTTCTTACCGGGGGAAATGCTGCGCATTTCCCCCGGAGCCTTTTGTTAGACCTTCGCTTCGCTCGGTAAAGCGCGTCGGGACGACGCGTCGTCCCGACGCTTCATAGAATCGCCCGCAATGGACGAACCTCCCGTCCTCGAGCTGCGGGGAATCACTAAGGAGTTCCCAGGCGTGCTCGCCAACGACCACGTCGACTTCGACCTGCGGCGCGGCGAGGTACACGCTTTGCTCGGCGAGAACGGAGCCGGCAAGTCCACCTTGATGAGCATCCTCTACGGGCTCTACACCCCGGACTCGGGCGAGATCCTCATGGGCGGGAAGCCGGTGGCGATCCACTCGCCGAAGAACGCGATCGAGCTCGGGATCGGGATGGTGCACCAGCACTTCATGCTCATCCCGGTCATGACGGTGACCGAGAACATCGTGCTGGCGAATGAGCCCGTCCACGCCGGTTTCCTGCTCGACGAGTCAGCAGCCGAGAAGCGCGTTGCCGACGTCGCCAAGACGTTCAACTTCGCGGTCGATCCTCATGCCCGCACTCAGGACATCACGGTCGGGCAGCAGCAGCGCGTGGAGATCATGAAAGCGCTCTACCGCAATGCCGACATCGTCATCCTCGACGAGCCAACCGCCGTGCTCACGCCGCAGGAGGCAGCGGAGCTGTTCGAAATCCTCAAAACGCTCACGCGGGAGGGAATTTCGATCATCTTCATCACTCACAAGCTGAACGAGGTGCTGGAGATCGCAGATCGCATCACGGTCCTACGTCGGGGCAAGAATGTGGAGACGATTCCGCGCGAAGGCGCGACCGAGGCAGGGCTCGCACGTGCCATGGTCGGACGCGAGGTGCTACTTCGAGTCGACAAGAGGCCGGGGGAGCCCGGTGAGGCACTCCTGAAGGTCGCGGACCTCTCCGTCCGGGACGACCGCGGCCTCGAGGCGGTGCATGGAGTTACCTTCGACGTGAGAGCGGGGGAGATCGTCGGCATCGCGGGCGTCGACGGCAACGGCCAGAGCGAGCTGATCGACGCCCTGACGGGCTTGCGCAAGCCCGCCGGAGGTCAGATCAGCGTCGCCGATCAAGACCTGACCAATGCGTCGGCGCGCGAGGCGCTCGACGCGGGCATGGGTCACATTCCCGAGGACCGGCAGCGGCGGGGGCTCGTCCTGGAGTTCAACCTCGCCGAAAATCTCGTGCTGCACGACTACGCCAAACAGCCGTTCTCGCGGTTCGGTTGGCTGAACCCGCGGCGCTGGCTCCGGTGGGCCGGCGGACTTCTCAAGGAGTTCGACGTTCGCGGTGGAGGGCCGGCGACACGCGGCGGCTCATTGTCCGGCGGCAATCAGCAAAAGGTGGTCATCGCACGTGAGGTCTCACGGGATCCGAGCGTGCTGGTCGCGGCACAGCCGACTCGCGGCCTTGACGTCGGCGCGATCGAGTTCGTTCACCGCCGCCTCGTCGAGCAGCGAGACGCCGGCAAAGCGGTACTGCTCGTCTCGCTCGAGCTGGAGGAGATCGTGTCGCTCTCCGACCGAATCCTCGTGCTCTACGAAGGGCGCATAGTGGCCGAGTTCCCGCCGGACGTCAGTGAAGAGGAATTGGGGCTCGCGATGCTCGGCGGAGGACGCGAGGAGGACGCGGCGGCATGAGCGAGCCCGAGTCGCAAGCTCCTCTCTCGTCGGATCCGGAGGGGTACGCCCCGACGGTCGCGAGGCGGATGGCGTTCTATCACCGCGCCGGTGGAATCGTCACCCCGCTCCTGACCGTGGTGATCGCATTTCTGATGGGCGGGCTCGTCGTCCTCTCGACCGGCCACAACCCCTGGCGCACGTACAAGGCGATCTTCGAAGGATCCGGGCTCAACTGGCTCTTTCATGTCGGCAATTACTCGATCCACGTCCCGTTTACGGGTACGCACGTCTGGTTCTGGTGGGACACGAACACGAATCACAACGCCGCCTACAACCTGACGCAGACGCTTGCTGACGACGACCCCGTTGATCCTCACCGGGCTCGCGGTGGCATTTGCATTCCGCTGCGGCCTCTTCAACATCGGCGGTCAGGGTCAGTACCTCATGGGCACGATCGTCGGCGTCTACATCGGTTCGCGGTTCACCGACATGGGCCAGTTGCCGCACGTTCTCTTTGCGCTCGTCGCCGCTGCGCTCGCCGGGGCGCTCTGGGGTGCGATCGCCGGCTTCCTGAAAGCGACGGTCGGCGCGCACGAGGTAATCACGACGATCATGCTGAACTGGATCGCGTACTGGGGCGGGAGCTATTTATTCGGCCGCGGTGGCCCGCTGCAGAACCACTTCAACAAGGCGGTCCCGATCTCCGACGACATCGCCGACAACGCGCACCTGCCGACGCTCTGGGGTAACCCGCATCTCCAGGCGCTGCATGTCGGCATCTTCATCGCAGTCGGAGCCCTCATCGCCTTCTACCTCATCCTCAACCGGACGACGCTCGGTTACGAGGTGCGGGCCGTCGGGTTCAATCCCGAGGCAGCGCGTTACGGGGGCATCAGCGTCGCGCGCAACTTCATCCTCGCGATGGCGATCTCCGGCAGCTTCGCAGGCCTCGCCGGCGGCATCGACATCCTCGGCTGGCAGTTCCGGCTCGGGGTGCTCGACGTGCAGGTGTCGAACATCGGCTTCATCGGCATCGCCGTCGCGCTGCTTGGACGCAACACCGCGGTCGGGGTCGGCCTGGCAGCGCTCCTGTTTGGCGCTTTGCTGACCGGCACGTCCACGCGCAGCCTCGACCCCGAGGTCTTCCCGCCACAGTTGGCAGGGAACCTCGCGCTGATGATCCAGGCGCTCGTCCTGCTCTTCGTCGGTGCGGATCTCTTGATCCTCTACATCTGGCAGGCGCGACGGAAGCTGCGACTCCCGGGGACAGCCTCGACGACGAAAGGCTCCGCGTGAACGCGGTCACTGGACGGCCGACATGGTTTCCGACCACGCGGCATGTCGCGATCGGCGGGATCGTGGTCGGCCTGCTCGCCTTCTGGCTGACCATTCCTCCCGTCAACGCTCGCAATCCCTGGTGGCCAGTGCTCGTGGGCTTCTTCGCGATCGCTGCCGGGATCTGGGCCGTGTCGCGCGGCGTCCGGCGAGCCGGCTGGGGAGCGATTGCAGCGGGCCTCGTCGGAATCGCACTCGGACTGCTCTCGACACGCGCCAGCGTCGGCAACCTCGACCAGGTAGTGGTGTGGTCGGCACTCGCGTCGTCGACCCTCGTCTGGGCGACGCCGCTCACGTTCGCCGCGATCGGCGGCATGATTTGCGAGCGGAGCGGCGTCGTGAACATCGGACTCGAGGGAATGATGCTGGCCGGCGCCTTCTTTGGGGCGCTCGGCGCGGACAAGTTCAACTCATGGGAGCTGGGGCTCGTCTGCGCGGCAGTCGCAGGCGGCGGCTTCGCGCTCGTGCACGCTGTCATGGCAATCCATTTACGCGCTGATCAGATCATCAGCGGCTTTGCGATCAACTTCCTCGCGCTCGGTGTCACCGGCTACTTCTTCATCCAGATCTACGGCGAGAACGGGACACCCGGGGACCTCCCGCGGATTCCCGACGTGAACATCGACGCCCTCGGGAAGGTTTTCGGCAGTTTGAACCTGATGATCTGGTTGTCGTTCGTGCTGCTGATCGCGGCGCACATCACGCTCTTCAAGACACCGGTCGGGCTGCGGCTCCGCTCCGTCGGGGAGCATCCGCGCGCCGCCGACACGGTCGGCATCTCGGTCTACGGAACGCGCTATGTGGCAGTCGTTGTCTCGGGCATCCTTGCCGCGCTCGGCGGGGCCTATCTCTCGATCGGCTATCTGGGCTCCTTCAGCGAGAACATGACCGCCGGTCGCGGCTACATCGCACTCGCGGCAGTCATCTTCGGCAACTGGCGCCCGTTCGGGGCGTTCGCCGCAGCACTCCTCTTCGGAGCCTCGACGGCGCTCTCGTTCCGGCTTGCCCAGCCGTGGGGGAGCGCCTCCGTCCTGTTCCAGGCCTTGCCCTACGTCTTGACCCTGATCGCCGTCGCCGGCGTGATCGGCCGGTCGGTCCCACCCGCGGCGGCTGGCCGTCCCTACGTCAAGCAGTAGACGCCGGGCCTGGGCGGCGCTTGTCGTCGGCCTGGCCGGGCTCTTGACCCTTCCGGCCGCGATCGAGGTCTCGCGCCGCTCGAAGCGGATCGATCTCCTCCAGGCCGGCTACGCGATTCCGCTCGCCTTCCTGCTCGGGCTCGTCTCCCTCGTGATGGCGCTCCGGGCGAAGAGGAATCTCGAGTGGCTCCAGCTGCGGGAGGAGGGAACCGGGATCGCGACGGTGGCGGTCGTGGTCGGAGCAATCGCGTTCTGCGTGGCCGTTGCGGCCGCTCTCGCCGTCGGTTTCTACGGGCTCGTGGTGGTCTACCAGCATTCCCGCTGAGGCTCTACCAACACCTCGGGCGAGCCCCTAGTATTGGACAGCCGCTGTGTTCGAAATCGGTAACAGCCTCCGCGAGGCGCGTCTGCGCCAAGGCCTCGACTTTCCCGAGCTCGAACAGGGGACGAAGATTCGGGGGAAGTACCTGCGCGCTCTCGAGGACGAGCAGTTCGACCTCCTGCCGGCCCAGACGTACGTCAAAGGCTTTCTGCGCTCGTATGCCGAGTATCTCGGGCTCGACGGCCAGCTCTACGTCGACGAGTACAACTCACGCTTCGTCGTGGGCGAGGAGGAGCACCCGCAGTCGCGCCCTAGACGCTCCGCCCCGCCGACGTCGTCGCGGGGAGTGCAGGTTCAGTCACGCGTCGTCCTGCTGACGCTGCTCGGCATCGTGTCGGTGACCGCGCTCGTGATCGTCGCGTGGACACGCGGAGAGCCACAGACGGTGACCCCTGCCGGCCTCGGGACATCGAAGCAGCGACGACGCACCAAACTCCAGTCGTACCTGCTGCGACGAAGACAGTCCGTCTGCTCGTGAAGGCGTCGCGTGGTTCGTGCTGGCTGCAGGTGCACAAGACATCCGCGACCGGGCCGATCCTCTTCCAGGGCACGCTCGATCAGGGGCAGAAGCAACTCTTCACCGCGCGAAGGTTGTGGATCACACTCGATCGCCCCGAGAATCTCGTCACTATTTTGAACGGACACACGCGGCTTCTGCCCGTCGGAGGCGTGAAGACCCTGATCGTGACGCCGCGCGGCATCCGCCCGGCCGTGTGACCGCGCGTCCCCGCGCGTTCATCGTCGTCACCGGGAGCGAGCTCGTCCGTGGGGAGCGCCGCGACCTCAACGGGCCGTTCCTCGCCGGTGAGCTGCTGCGGCTGGGGGTCGAGCCGGTGCGGATCTCGATCGTGGGGGACCGCGAAGAGGAGCTGATGGGGGCGCTGGCCGAAGGGCTCGCAAGCGCCGACCTCTGCGTGGTCTCCGGAGGGCTAGGCCCGACACACGACGACCGCACGGTAGAGCTCGTCGCGCGCACCGCCGGGGTGGAGCTGCGCCTTGACGACGATCTGCACGAGCAGATCGGCTCCATCTCGCGCGCCTTCGCGGAACGGCTCGGGCGCCCCTACGTGGACTTCGAAGCCGGAGTGCGCAAGCAGGCGACGATCCCCGAGGGTGCATTGTCACTTGGGCTCGCCGGCACCGCGCCCGGCCTCGTGCTCGAGCATCGCGACACCCTGGTCGTCGTCCTGCCGGGCCCTCCGGCCGAGCTGCAGCGCCTGTGGCGAGAGGCAGTCGAGAGCGAACCCCTGCGTCGGCTCCTCGCGAATGCGAAGCCTCCGGAGCTGCGGAGGCTCCGCTTCTTCGGCGTAAGTGAGTCCACGGTCGCGAAGGCGCTCGCGGATGCGGGCGGCGACGGCGACGGGGTGGAGGCGACGATCTGCGCCCGTGACTTCGAGATCCATGTCGACCTCGTCGTCGAGCCCGGCGCCGAGGCGCGTGCGGACGAGCTCTCGCAGCGTCTGGTCGCACCGCTGGACCGCCACCTGTTCAGCCGCGACGAGCGTCCGATCGAGGAGCTGGTGCTCGATCTCTGCCGGGAGGGCGGGCTCACGCTCGGAACCGCCGAGTCGTGTACGGGCGGCATGGTCGCCGAACGGATCACGTCGGTCCCCGGGTCGAGCGACGTGTTCACCGGCGCGATCGTGGCCTATGCCGACGAGGTCAAGGGGCGCGAGCTCGGGGTCCCGCAGGACGTGTTGGAGCGCCATGGCGCGGTCTCCGCGGAGACGGCAGCGGCGATGGCGGCGGGCGCACGGAACCGGCTGGGCGTCGACGTCGCCCTGGCGGTCACCGGGATCGCCGGCCCGGGCGGTGGCAGCGAAGAGAAGCCCGTGGGGCTCGTCTTCCTCCACGCGGAAGGACCTGCCGGCTCCCGGAGCCGGGACTTCGTCTTTCCCGGCGACCGGACTTCGATCAGGCGTCGTGCGACGGTCACGGCGCTCCATCTCCTGAGGCGGCTTCTGGAACAGACTCGCGACGAATCCGCGTGAATCTCCCGGCTAGCGTGGGGGCCAGTGAACGCGCGCGCCTGTTCTGCGGCCTCCGTCTTCCCGACCGGGCGCTCGACACGCTGTCGGAGTGGCAGGCCGAGCACATCGAGCAAGGCCGGCCGGTCCCTCGGGACCACCTGCACGTCACGCTGGCCTTCCTCGGGCACCGTCCCGTGGAGGAGCTCGAGTCGATTCTCGGCGCACTGCGCGAGGCCGCCGCTGCCGCTCCACCGATCCGGCTCGTGCCGGAGCGCTACCGGGAGGGCCGGAGCGTCGGGATGCTGGTGCTGAGCGATCTGGCAGGTGCGGCGACCCGTCTCGCCGAGGATCTACAGGGCCGGCTGGAGCGTCTGGGCGTCTACGAGCGCGAGCGGAGGCCATGGCTGCCACACCTGACTGTCGTTCGCTTCCGGGAGCGTCCACGGCTCCAGCCGCCGCTTCCCGACCTAGGGGAGGTCAGTCCGTCCGATGCTGCTGCCTACCATTCTGTGCTGCGGTCCGGTGGAGCGCAGTATTTCGTTGTCGAATCGTTTGCCCTGGGAGGGTGATGTAAGTGGATCGCGAGCAGGCTCTGGACGCAGCCCTCGGGCACATCGAGCGGCAATTCGGCAAAGGCGCAGTGATGAAGATGAACGACCACGCGGCCGTCTCGATCGGCTCGGTCTCGACCGGTTCGCTCTCGCTCGACCTCGCTCTGGGAATCGGCGGGCTCCCGCGCGGCAGAATTGTCGAGATCTTCGGCCCCGAGTCGTCCGGGAAGACGACGCTCGTCTACCACGTGATCGCGGAGGCGCAGCGGCGCGGCGGCATCTGCGCGTTCATCGATGCCGAGCATTCGATGGACCCGACATATGCCAAACACATCGGCGTCAACATCGACGACCTCCTGGTCTCGCAGCCCGACACCGGCGAGCAGGGGCTCGAGATCGCAGAGCTGTTGATCAGGTCCGGTGCGCTCGACGTCGTCGCGGTCGACTCGGTCGCCGCGCTGACGCCGAAGGCGGAGATCGAAGGCGAGATGGGCGACACCCATGTCGGATTGCAGGCGCGGCTGATGTCACAGGCGCTGCGCAAGCTCGCCGGCACCCTCAACCGCACCGACACGATCTGCCTCTTCACGAACCAGCTGCGCGAGAAGATCGGTGTGATGTTCGGCAACCCGGAAACGACACCAGGCGGCCGCGCGTTGAAGTTCTATTCCTCGGTGCGTCTCGACATCCGCCGGATCGAGACGCTGAAGGAAGGCGTCGAGGCGATCGGCAACCGCGTGCGTGTGAAGGTGGTGAAGAACAAGGTCGCGCCACCGTTCAAGCAGGCCGAGTTCGACATCATCTACGGCTCGGGCATCTCGTGGGAAGGGACGGTGCTCGACTCAGGGCTCGAGCGCAAAGTCGTGACGAAGTCAGGGTCGTACTTCAGCTACGGCGACGAGCGGCTCGGCCAGGGACGCCAGAACGCGACCGCCTTCCTGCGTGAGCACCCGGACGTCTGCCAGGCAATCCTCGCCGGCATTCAGGCCGACATCGGCCCCGACCAGGTCGTCTCCGCGCGACTGCTGCCGATGGCTGTCGACGCTGCCGAGCAGAACGGCCAGGTCAAGGGAGACCAGAAAGCCCGGGTCGAGAAAGCCGCCTCGCGGAAGTAGTGCCGAAGGTCACCCGGCTGCGCGCCGAACGGCGCGGGCGCGTGGCCGTCGAGCTCGACGGCGCACCGTGGCGCACGCTGCCGGTCGACGTCGTGGTGCGTGCAGGGCTTGTGGAAGGGCGTGACCTCGACCGTCCGGCTTTGCGCCTCCTGCGCCAGGAGCTCCGGCGCGCGGAGGCGCTGGCCATTGCGGCCCGCGCGCTGCGTCGCCAAGACCTCTCGGAACGCGGGATCGCAGAACGGCTCACCCGGGCGTCGGTGGCTCCGGCCGCGGTGGAGGAGTCGCTCGCCGTCCTCGCCCGCTCCGGACTCGTCGACGACGCCCGCTTTGCGCGGACCCGGGCCGAGACCCTCGCGGAGCGGAGCTACGGCGATGCAGCCATCCGGCACGACCTCGACCGCAGGGGAGTTGCCCCGGACGTCATCGAGGCCGCGCTCGAGAGCCTGGAGACCGAGGCGGAGCGGGCACGGCGCCTCGTGGAGCGGCGGGGGCCGGGCGTGAGCACCGCGCGCTACCTGGCCTCCAAGGGATTCGGCGAGGAGGCGCTGGAAACCGCGGCGGGAGCCGACTTTGCGCCCGACCCCTGAACGGCGTTAAGATGCAAAGACCTAATCCGACGTTTTGCCTGCACAGGAACGTTTTCCGAATCGCTAAGGCACTTACGAAACCCATGTCAACCACCGACACGCTCGACACCGAAAGGCTCTTGACGGCGGCGAGCTAGGCAACCGCTTTCCGAGCCGCGGTGTCGGCTCGCTTCACCGATTCGGGATCTCCCGTGCCGGCCGGACTGCCGGGTGGGCGCCGCGTCAGCGGCGGTCAACCGACCCAGGAGCTGAGCCAATGCAGGTCGCCATCGGGATACTGATCGGGCTAGTCGCCGGAGGATTGGGGAGTGCCGTCGCGGTCGGCGCGCTCGGGAAATCGCGACTCGGCGCCGCCCAGCAGCAACGGAAGCAGCTGATCGACGACGCCCAGCGCGAAGCAGAGACGCTCCGGCGCGAGGCGCAGATCACGGTCCGCGAGGAAGCGGTGAAGTTGCGCGCCGAGGTCGACCAGGAAGTCGCGGAACACCGCGGCCGGATCGTCAAGGTCGAGGAGCGCGTCCTCACGAAGGAAGAGGAGATCGACGAAAAGCTCACCGAGCTCGCGCGTCGCGAGCAGGGCCTCGCCGATCGGGAGACGCATCTACGCCAGCTCCAGGAAGAGCACAAGGAGGCGCTGGAGCAGCAGTTCGGCGAGCTCGAGCGGATCTCGGGCATGACGGTCAACGAGGCGAAGCTCAGCCTGCTCGAACGGTCAGAGGATCTCGTGCGGCACGAGCTCGCGCGCCGCGTCCGCCAGCTCGAGGAGGAGGCGCGGACCGAAGCCAAGAGGCGCGCACGCAACCTCGTGGCCGACGCGCTCCAACGGGTCGCCGCCAGTCACGCCGCCGAGACGACCGTCTCGGTGGTCGAGCTCCCCTCCGACGACATGAAGGGCCGCATCATCGGCCGGGAGGGTAGGAACATTCGGGCCCTCGAGCACCTCACCGGCGTCGACTTCATCATCGACGACACGCCGCAGGCGGTCGTTCTCTCGTCCTTCGACGGCATTCGCCGCGAGGTCGCCCGCATCACGTTGACCAAGCTGATCGAGGACGGCCGCATCCATCCCGCGCGGATCGAGGACACCTACTACGCATCGAAGGCCGAGATCGAGGACACGATCGTGCAGGCAGGGGAGCAGGCAGTCTTCGAGGCGAACTGCGGCGAGTTCCACGAGGAGCTCGTCAAGATCCTCGGACGGCTGCGCTACCGGACGAGCTACGGCCAGAACGTCCTCAAGCACACGCTCGAGGTCGTCCACCTCGCCGGGATCATGGCCGCCGAGGTCGGCGCAAGCGTGAAGGTCACCAAGCGTGCGGCGCTCCTGCACGACCTCGGCAAGGCGATGACGCACGAGGTCGAAGGCTCACATGCGTCGATCTCCGCACAGCTGGCCCGTCGGTACTCCGAGTCACAGCACGTCGTACATGCGATCGAGGCCCATCACTACGAGGTCGAGCCGCAGACGGTCGAAGCGGTGCTGCTGATCTCGGCCGATGCGATCTCGGCATCACGGCCGGGCGCGCGCGGCGAGAGCCTCGAGCACTACATCAAGCGGCTCGAGTCTCTGGAAGAGCTCGCCGCACAGAAGCCTGGAGTCGAGAAGGTCTACGCGCTCCAGGCCGGCCGGGAGATCCGGGTGATCGTGAAGCCCGGCGAGGTCGACGACGATGCGGCGGTGCTGCTCTCGCACGAGATCGCACGGGAGATCGAGGATCAGCTCGAGTATCCCGGGCAGGTGAAGGTGACGGTGATTCGCGAAAGCCGGGCAATCGACGTCGCCCGCAACGTCGCGAACGGCGGCCAGCACGAGACGCTTGCGCCCGCGGAAGTGGCCCCGCACGTCCAACCGGATCAGGCTGCCTAGCGCCTAGGTCCGCTTGGCGAGCGCGGCCGTCGCGCCGAGCGCGATGAAGACGATGCCCGAGCCGTAGCGCACGGCGTTTCGCCGGCCCTTCAACACCCCGCCGACCGTCCCGGCCGCGACCGCGTACAGGGAGTCGGTGATGAGCCCGAGCCCGACGAAGACGAAGCCCAGGACGAGTGCCTGCGACCAGACGCCACCGCGATCGGGATCCACGAACTGGGGCAGGAATGCCAGGAAGAAGAGCGCCGTCTTCGGATTGAGGACGTTCACGACCATGCCGCGCGCGACTGCCCGCCGCAGCGGTTCAGGCTCGCGCTCGACCCGAGTCTCCGCATCGCGATCCAACAACTTCCGGACGCCGAGATAGATCAGGTACGCGGCACCTGCGTACTTGACGGCGCTGAAGGCCAGCGAAGAGGCAACGATCAAGGCAGACAGTCCCGCGGCGGCCGCGGCCACGTGCACGAGTGTGCCGAGATGGATGCCGGCGACCGACGCCAGCCCGACTCGGCGTCCTTGCTCGGCGCTCTGGAAGACGACGAAGAGGACGGACGGCCCCGGGATCAGCAATAGGGCCAGAGCCGCCAGGCCGAAAAGCCACATCGAGGTCGAGTCTGGAAAGACCACGGGTACCATTCTGGCCCGTGCGCCGGTACCACGTCACGACTTTCGGCTGCCAGATGAACGCTCACGACAGCGAGCGGATCAAGGGCATGCTCGAGGAGCTCGGGCTCGGCGAGGCGACCACGCAGGACGAGGCCGACGTCCTCGTCTTCAACACCTGCACGATCCGCGAGAAGCCGGACCAGAAGTTTGCGGCGCACCTCGCTCAGGCCGCTGCGGTGAAGCGACGCGACCCGGACAAGGTGATCGCAGTCGGGGGCTGCTACGCGGAAGCGCAGCGCGAGCGCCTCTTCGAGCTCTACCCGTACGTGGACGTCGCGTTCGGGCCGGGGTCGATCCCTCACCTCGGCGAGTGGCTCGGCGCCGGCGGTCTCGGCATCGCACGCGGGCGCTTCGGTCTCGACGACCGCAGCTTCGCCGGCGAGCTGCCGATGCACCGCGAGCGCGGCTACCAGGCTTGGGTGCAGATCTCGATGGGCTGCAACTCGAAGTGCGCCTACTGCATCGTGCCCGCCGTCCGGGGACGCGAGGTGAGCCGCCGCCCGGGGGACATCCTCGCCGAGGTGACACGGCTCGCGGCAGAAGGTGTGCGAGAGCTGACGTTGCTCGGCCAGAACGTCAACTCGTGGGGCCGCGATCTCGCGCCCGAGATCCAAACGGAGTTCGGCGAGCTGCTGCGCGCGTGCGACGCGGTCGACGGCGTCGAGCGCCTTCGCTTCACGAGCCCGCATCCCAAGGACTTCCGGCGGCCGGTGATCGATGCGATGGCCGAGTGCGAGGCCGTCTGCGAGCACGCGCACCTGCCTCTGCAGTCCGGCTCGTCCCGCATCCTGAAGGCCATGCGCAGGACCTACAACCGTGAGCGCTACGTGCGGCTGGCGACCGAGCTGCGCGACGCGATCCCGGATCTCGCGCTGTCGACCGATCTGATCGTCGGCTTCCCCGGCGAGACCGAGGCTGACTTCCGCGACACGATCTCCGCAGTCGAGGAGATCGGCTTCGACAGCGCGTTCACGTTCGTGTACTCACCTCGCGCCGGGACCGAGGCCGCGGCGATGAGCGAGCAGATCCCCGAAGAGGTGAAGCACGACCGCATCGAGCGGCTCGTCGAAGTCGTTCAGCGCGTGGCCGCTTCCCGTAACTCGGAGCGTGTCGGGCGCGTCGAAGAGGTTCTCGTCGAAAGCCCGAGTCGAACCGACCCGAGCCTCATGCGTGGGCGCACACGCCGAAACACAACCGTCAACTTCTCGGGCAGCGCGGCCGGCGGCGATCTGGTCGACGTGCGGATCGAGGCTGCAACGTCAACGACCTTGCGCGGTGTCCAGGCCGTGCCGGTCGCCGCCTGATGCGAATCCTCGTCACGGGCTCGAGCGGCCAGATCGGGACCAATCTCTGTCAACGCCTGCTCCGCGAGGGACACGACGTGTTCGGCATCGACAAGCGCCTGAACACCTGGACGGACGACTTTCGCTACCTGCTCCAGGACCTCTCCGGGCACTACCCGTCTTTCCCGGGCGGCATCGGCGGCGTGGAGTACCCGGAGGTCGACCTCGTCGTGCACCTGGCCGCACACGCCAAGGTGCACCAGCTCGTGCGTCAGCCACACCGCGCGCTCGAGAACGCGGTCATGACGTTCAACGTCCTCGAGTTTTGCCGCCAGCAGAAGCTCCCGATTGTCTTCTCGTCGAGTCGCGAGGTCTACGGCGACGTTCACCGGTTTGCGGAAGAGGAGGCCAGCGAGGCTAGCGCCGACTTCGCCTACACGGAGTCGACCTACTCCGCGTCGAAGATCGCCGGCGAGGCATTCGTTTACTCGTATGCACGCTGTTACGGCCTGCGCTATCTCGTTTTCCGCTTTTCGAACGTCTACGGACGCTACGACAACGATCTGGCGCGCATGGTGCGCGTCCTGCCGCTCTTCATCCACACGATGCTGCGCGACGAGCCGGTGACGGTCTTCGGGCAGGAGAAGACGCTCGACTTCACCTATGTCGACGATTGCATCGACGGCATCACGCGCGGGATCGAGGCGCTCGGCGAGGGACGCGTGGTCAACGAGACGATCAACCTCGCCTACGGCCACGGCAACTCGCTCGTCCAGGCCGCCGAGCTGATCGCAGGCGAGCTCGGTGTTGAGCCGAAGATCGCGCTCGCTCCGTCGCTGCTCGGCGAGGTCACGCACTACGTCGCCGATCTGACGAAGGCGCGCGAGCTGCTCGGATACGAGCCCTCGGTTCCACTCGAGGAGGGCATCGCCCGTTCGGTGGCGTGGTTCAAGGAGCACCGCGCGGCGCATCCCGAAGAAGACGGACCGCTGCCTGCGGACGCTCTCTTCCCACAGGACGCCGACATTGGCTGGAAATCCGGCTCGCCAGTCGGCTCCTAGCATCCTCGCCATCTTCGGCCCGACAGCCTCGGGCAAGACGGCGGTCGCCGAGGCGGTCGCCGACAGTCTCGGCGGCGACGTGCTGTCGGCCGACTCGATGCAGGCCTACCAGGGCCTGCCGATCCTCACCGCTCAGCCCGAGCGTCCGACGAGGCTCGTCGGGATCTGGCCGCTTGCGCACGACGGATCGGTAGCCGAATACGCACGGCTGGCGCACGCAGCGATCGACGAGCTCGTCGCGGCCGGCCGGGTTCCCGTGGTCACCGGCGGCACCGGTCTCTATCTTCGTGCGGCGGTGGCGGAGCTCGAGCTGCCTCCTGCCCCGAGCCCGGAGCAACGGGCGCAATGGGAGGAGCTCTACGACCGGCTCGGATCGGAGCGGGCGTACGGCGTCCTTGTCCAGCGCGACCCCGGCGCGGCAACCAGGTTGCATCCCAACGACAGGCGGCGGGTCGTCAGAGCCCTCGAGCTCACCGAGCTCGGCTCTTCCTTGCGGCCGGCCGCCGACCGGCTCTGGAGCTCCGACACCCGCAGGCCGACGCTGGTCTTCGGGCTCGACGTCCCCCGCGACGTCCTGAGCGAACGGATCGTGCGGAGGGCTCGATCCATGTTCGCGGCCGGAGTGGTGGAGGAGGCCCGAGCCGCGCTTGCCGGACCGATCTCGTCCACCGCAATCCAGGCGCTCGGTCTGCGCGATGTGGCAGAGCTTCCGCAAGAAGAGGCTCTCGAAGCGCTTATCGTGCGAACGCGTCGCTACGCCGCCTACCAGCGGAAGTGGATGCGACGCATCCCGGGCCTTGTTAGCGTCAACGCAGATCGTCCCGTGGACGACATCGCCAATGAAATTGTCGAAGTGGCAAGCGCTCGGCAACGACTACCTGCTGGTCGAGCAGGCTGAGCTCACCCAACCGCTGACACAGGACCGCGTCCGGGAGCTCTGCGACTACCACTACGGCGTCGGGTCGGACGGGCTCCTGGAGGTCGCGTCCGTCGACGGGGCACGAGCCGAGGTTCGTATCTGGAACCCCGACGGCTCGACCGCCGAGCTCTCCGGCAACGGCGTTCGCATCGTTGCAGCCTGGCTCGCGCGCAGGTCGGGTGCGGAGCGCGTCGCGATCTCGGTCGGGCCGCGCGCCCTCGACGCCGTAGTCGGTGCGGACGGCAACGTCGCGCTGGACGTCGGAGAGGTGGAAGTTGGGGAGACGGAGACGCTCGACCTCGGTGACGAACGAGTCGACTTCACGCCGGTGTCGGTGGGCAATCCACACGCTGTCGTCCGTCGCGAGCCCGAACGCGGCGAGCTGCTCCGGCTCGGTCCGCGAATCGAGCGTCACTCGCGTTTTCCCGAGCGCACGAACGTGCAACTGGTGCGTGTCGACGGGCCGCACGACCTCACGATCGGCGTGTGGGAACGCGGAGCGGGCGAGACGCTGTCCTCCGGAACGAGCTCCGTGGCGGCCGCAGCCGCCGCGGTTGCGAACACCTGGTGCGAGAGCCCCGTTCACGTCCATCTGCCGGGCGGCGACCTTCTCGTCGAACTCACGGACGGCGGAGCCCGCTTGACGGGACCCGCGGCAGAAATCTGCCGCGTCGAGGTCGTCTAGCTGCCGAGGCCGTGCTCGCGCAGCGCCTCGTTCAGGCTCACCTTCAGATCGGTCGCCTCGCTGCGCCAGCCGACGATCAGCGCGCAGGCCAGGTGATACGTACCGGCGGGAAAGGCCTTCGGCCGCGTCCCCGGCACCACGATTGCCCGCGGCGGGACGAAGCCACGGTGCTCGACTGGGTCGTCTCCCGTCACGTCGATGATCGGCACCGACGAGGTCAGCGAAACGTTCGGCCCGACAACCGCACCGGCACCGACGCGAACGCCTTCCGTCAGGATGGCGCGTGAGCCGATGAACGCGCCGTCCTCGACGATGACGGGTCGTGCGCCCAGCGGCTCGAGCACACCGCCGATCCCGACGCCTCCCGCAAGATGCACGTCCGCGCCGATCTGCGCACCGGACCCGACCGTCGCCCACGTGTCGACCATCGTCCGGGGGCCGACCCACGCGCCGATGTTCACGTAGCTCGGCATCATCACGACCCCCGGCGACAGGAACGCGCCGTAGCGGGCGACGGCGGGCGGAACGACGCGCACGCCGAGCTTCGCGTAGTCGTGCTTGAGCGGAATCTTGTCGTGGTACTCGAACGGCCCGACTTCCTGCGGCGTCAGCTCTCGCAGACGGAAGTACTCGAGGATGGCCTCCTGCGCCTCCGGATTCACGCGCCAGTCGCCGCCGTCTGGCTCGGCGACCCGCAGCTCACCGCGATCGAGTGCGGCGATCACCTCCTCGACACGTTCTGCGTTCACAGGGCCTGCTCCAGGATCTCGGCGGCGCGGTGGCACTCGGCCTCCGTCGGAACGAGCGCAAGCCGCCAGTAACCCTCGCCGGCCGGCCCGAAGAACGTTCCCGGGCGAGACGACCAGTCCGTGCTCGAGCAGACGAGTAGCGAATGTCTCGGACGATTCGCCGGCAGGCGCTTCGAGCCACAGGAACATCGTCGCCTCGCTGCCGGCCACGCGAATTCCTTTGCGTGCGAGTGTGGGGAGCAGCGCGTCCCGCTTGCGGCGGTAGGCCGCACGCGTGCGCTCGACGTGTTCCTCGTCGTTCCAGGCGACGACGGACGCGCGTTGCACGAACTCCTGCGGCGCGGTGCCGACGGATGGCCTGAACTGTTTCAGCGCAGCGATCAGATCCGGGTCTGCCGCGACGAATCCGGAGCGGTAGCCCGTCATGGACGACCGCTTGCTGAGGGTGTTGAACACCGCCACGTTCCCCCGGCCGCGCGCCTCGAGAGCCGAGTGCGGCGGTTCGTTGAACCAGAGCTCGGTGTACGCCTCGTCCGATGCGAGCAGGAAGCCGTGTTCCGCCGAAAGCCCGGCGAGGCGCTCGAGGAAGTCGAGCGGCGCGACGGCTCCGGTGGGATTGTTCGGATAGTTGATCCACACGATTGCGGCCCGCTCCCACGTCGCGGGTTCCACCGCGTCGAGATCCGGCAGGAAGCCGTTCTGCTCGAGCAGCGGCAACTGCAGCACTTCAGCTCCGGCAAAGACGGCGCCGCGGTCGGGCACTGGATAGCCGGGCTCCGTCGTCACGACCAGGCGTCTGCCGCCGTCGCGATCGATCAGGATCTGTGCGAGCAGGAAGATCGCCTCCTTCGAGCCGTACGTCGGCACGATCTCGGTGTCGGGGTCGAGCTCGACCCCGAAGCGGCGCGCGCACCAGCCGGCTACTGCCTCACGCAGCTCGGGCAACCCCTCGGCGAGCGGATAGGTGGAGATCTCCGTGAGGCTGTCCGCGACCGCCTGTCTGATCATCGGATCGGTGGGCTCGCGCGGATCGCCCTTGCCGAAGTCGATCAGCTCGACGCCTTGCGAGGCGAGGCGACGCTTCGCCTCTTCGAGCTTGACGAAGGGATAGGTCCCCGTCGTGGTGAGGGCGGGGGAGAGCGGAACCGGAGCCATGGTGGGATTCTGCCCAGTTGACGGCATAATCCGTTCGTGACCCAACGCCAGCCTGAGCCTGCGCTGGAGCGCGGGTTCATCGTCGCAGTGCTGGGACAGGGAATCGACTCCGACGACGAGCTGGCCGAGCTACGAGAGCTGGCGGACACCGCCCTCGTCGAGCCGATCGGGGAGCTCGTCCAGTACCGCCCCCGCCCGGAGCGGCGGACCTACGTGGGCAAAGGGAAGCTCGAGGAGCTGAAGCACTCCTACAAGGAGTCGGGCGCCGAGGTCCTGCTGGTGGACGATGAGCTCGATCCGGTCCAGCAGCGCACGCTCGAGGATGCCCTGCAAGCGCGTGTGGTCGATCGGACGCAGCTGATCCTCGACATCTTCGCCCAGCACGCGAGGAGCGCCGAGGGGAAGCTGCAGGTCGAGCTGGCGCAGCTCGAGTACAACCTGCCGCGGATGCGCGGCATGTGGAAGCACCTCGAGCGCCTCGGCGGCGGCATGGGCTCGCTCGGTGCAGGCGTCGGGACGCGGGGCCCCGGGGAATCGCAGCTCGAGACCGACCGCCGCATCGCGCGCCGGCGGGTCACGCTCTTGCGCCGGCGGTTGAAGGACCTCAGCAAGCAACGCGACGTCCGCCGCAAGGAACGTCAGCGCTCGGAGGTACCGACAGTCGCCCTCGCCGGCTACACGAACGTCGGCAAGTCGACATTGCTGAACGCGTTGACCGACGCAGACGTCTCGGTCGACAACCGGTTGTTCGAAACGCTCGACCCGACAACGCGCTCGTTTGAACACGACGGACGGCGCTATCTCGTGACCGACACCGTCGGCTTCATCCGCCGCCTGCCCACCCAACTCGTGCAGGGCTTCGCGGCGACACTCGAAGAGACCCTCGTCGCCGATCTCGTCCTCCTGGTCGTCGACGCGTCCGCACCAGACGAGCGCTTCGACGAACAGGAAGCGGCTGTCAGAGGAGTGCTGCACGACATCGGTGCCGACGACCTGCCGCTCGAGGTGGTGGTGAACAAGATCGACGCGGTCGACCCTCTGCGCCGGCGCAGGCTCGCGAATCGCTTCCCCGACGCGGTGCAGATCTCCGCCCTAACGGGCAAGGGTCTCGACGAGCTGCGGATGCGGATCGCGGAGCGCTTTGCCGATCGCTTCGAAACCGTCCATCTCTTCTTGCCGTACGAGGACGGCGGGAAGCTCGCCGAGCTCTACGCGCTCGGCGCCCCGATCGACGAGCGCGAGGACGGACCGGACGGCGTTCACATTCGCGCGCGGCTGCCTCGCCGCGAAGTGCGTCGCTTCGCGGGCTATCTCGTTGCCGAGGCGCGCTCGGAGCCCGCGCGACGGGCGCGTTGATCGAGCTGCCGATTCAGCGTCTGCGCGAAGACGCAGTCGTTCCAGCCCGTGCCTATTCGGGAGACGCGGGACTGGATCTGTCGGCCTGCGAGCGAGTCGAGCTCGGGCCGGGAGAGCGGGCCCTGGTCGGCACCGGGCTCGCGGTCGCGATCCCGGAGGGCTACGCGGGCTTCGTCCAGCCGCGGTCGGGGCTCGCGGCCCGTCATGGCCTCACGGTGGTCAACTCGCCAGGGCTCGTCGACTCCGGCTACCGCGGCGAGCTCCGTGTCGTCCTGCTCAACACCGATGTAAGCCAGCCTTTCGTCGTCGAGCCCGGCATGCGCATAGCGCAGCTCGTCGTGCTTCCGATTCCGGAGTTGGAGCTCGTCGAGGTCGATGAGCTTCCATCCAGTGAGCGCGGTGTCCGCGGGTTCGGATCGTCGGCCACCTGATGGGACCGGAACCACGAGTTCGAGTCTCGGCGATCTTGCGCTGGAAGGGGCGCGTGCTTCTCTGCCGTCACGAGAAGCCCGGCAAGGAGTACTGGCTCCTGCCCGGCGGCGGCGTCAACGGCGGCGAGAGCCTCGTCGACGCGCTGCACCGCGAGCTCGCCGAGGAGATCGGCATCGATGACCAACTGCCCGTCGAAGGGCCGGTCGCACTCGTCGATTCGATCGCCCCGCCGCGGAGCGCTGCACCGAAGCACGTGGTGCACATCATCTTCGCGGGCGACCTGGACGGACGATCGCTCGAGGCGGTCACCTCGCGGGACGCGGCAGTACGCGGTCACCGTCTGTTCGAGCTCGGGGACCTCGACGACGTGGTGGTGCACCCGCCGATCCAGCGCTTCCTCAGCCGCTGGCAGCCGGGCGACCCCGCCGTCTACCTCGGAGAGCTCTGGGTCCCTTGACCAACATCTAGGTTCAGCGGCGCCGGCCACCGCGAGTCTCCGCACGGCGAGCCGAGACTGCATGCGCTTCGTCCTCGAGCTCGTCGGCGAGCGGCGCGAGCTCCGGCGCCTCGCCGAGGCGATGGGCAAGCGCCTGCGTCAGGAGCCAGTCGGCGAGCCACGGGTTCCGGGGCAGGAGCGGGCCGTGTAGGTAGGTGCCGACGGCCCGCCCGACCCGGCAGCCCTCGAAACCGCTCTCGCCGTCGTTGCCGAATCCGGCCACGACGCGGCCGAGAGGCTCAACGCCGGGGTCCAGCTGCGTGCGTCCCGCATGGTTCTCGAAACCGGCCAGGGTCCGACGGACACCCGGCTCGAGCTCGCAATCGAGCAGGACGTCTCCGATCATCCGCATGTCCCCGGCGACCGTGTCGAAGGGGAACAGGCCGATGCCCGGCAGGTCGGTGCCGTGGAAGTCTCGGTACGACCGCCCGAGGAGCTGATACCCGCCGCAGACCGCGAGCACCGCAGCACCCTCGCCGGCCGCCTCCAGCACGCCGGCGGCCTTCGCGAGCAAGTCCTGCGCGACGAGCGCCTGTTCGCGATCCTGCCCGCCGCCGACGTAGAGGAGATCGTGCTCGCCTGGGTGGACGGGATCTCCGATCGAAACGGCCCGGACCTCGACCTCGTGGCCGCGCCACGCGGCGCGCCGCGACAGGACCGCGATGTTGCCGCGATCCGCGTAGATGTTCAGATAGTCGGGGTAGAGATGCCCGACGACGATCTTCACGCCGCCCGCTCCCAGTACGGCCGCACGAACCCCCGCGCGCTCACGATCTGCCGCAAACCGAGCATCGCGGTGTACGTGGGAAGGACGACGAGCTCGCCCCCGGGCGGTGTGAGCTCGAGCCCGCGATCGAGTGCAGCTTCGAGCGAGGGCACGACCTCGATCGCGCTCTCGTCGAGACCGCCGTACTTGAAACGCAAGGCGAGCTCTGCAGCGCGATCGCCCGTGGCGACGAGCCGCTCGAGGCCGCCGAGCAGCGGCTCGAAGTCCACGTCCCAGATCCAGGAGACGTCGCGGCCGTCGGCGATCGCATCGTTCAGCGCAATCACAGCCACCGACGGTGCGCCGCCGTCGACGATCGTCCGCACGGCCTCGTTGGCCCCGGCGGGGTTCTTGATCAGGAGCATCAGCAGTCCACGATCCCCGACCGTGATGCGCTCGAAGCGCCCGAACGCCGCGGTGAAGGACTCGAGCCCCGAGACGATCTCCTCTAGCGGAGACCCCAGGCTCAACGCGAGTGAGGCAGCGGCGAGCGCGTTGTACACGTTGTAGAGCCCGGGCACGTCGAGGCGCACGCGCCGGGCTCCCGAAGGCGTGACGAGCTCGAAGGACACGGACTCGAGCCCGGCCAGCTCGATCGCACGGGCGACGACGTTCAACGCCGGCCGGCTGTGGCCGCAAGACGGACAACGGTAGTCCCCGAGATGCCCCACGTATGCCGCCGCGTAGTCGTACGGGGCCCCGCAGCGGACGCAGTACTTGGAGTCGGCTGCATGCTGGAGGGAGGTCCGCGCCGCCGAGGGATCGTCGACCCCGAAAACGAGCGCGTCCGGACGCTCTCGCGCGAGTTCACCCACCTGGGGGTCGTCGCCGTTGACCGCCAGCGCAGCGTCTCCGGGCAGCGCACGCACCGCCGAGCGCCACCCCTCGGCGACGTGCTCGAGCTCGCCGTAGCGATCGAGCTGGTCGCGGAAGAGATTGCCGAGACAGATCGCCTTTGGTTTCACGCGCGAGAGCACCTCGGGCAGCGCCGCCTCGTCCACCTCGAAGAGGCCCAGTTCGGCCGCGCGTGCAGCGAGGAGCGTCGAGGCAACGCCGGAGACCAGGTTCGCGCCGGAGCTGTTGTGCGCCAGGCGAAACCGTTCGCGGAGGATGCTCGCTGCCATCGCCGCGGTGGTGGTCTTGCCGTTCGTCGCCGAGATCACGGCGGAGCCGAGCGGGAGTCTTGCGGCCAGGCGGTCGATCGCCCCCGGATCGAGCTTCCAGAGCAGCTTTCCGGGGACGGTCGTCCCGCCGCCGGCCCGGGCCAGACGTGACAAACCGCCGGCCGCCCGCGCGACGGCGATCTCGGCGGCGAGCGGAATCGAAAGGCGCAAAACAGGGGGGAGGCTATCCGAGTGCCCACCGATCCCCCGGATGGGTGAACTCGTAGGCCCTACCGCTAATGGGTGAGGTACGCCACCCAGAAGGTGCCTACGGTGCGTCCCGGTTCGTCAACTGCGGCAAAGGAGAACGATGCGGAGCGGAGGCAACAGGAGTGGTGTGCGTGCAAGCGCACTCTGGGGCAGCGGGAAGCGTGGGACGGGTTCGCGCTCGAACGCGCTCTGGGGAAATGGTAAGCGGCGCACGGCACTTCTCGCGACGCTCGTTCTGACGCTCGTCGTTCCGCTGGGGGCATCTGCGGTCACCGGCCCGAAGGTCGCTCAGGCCTTCGTCGCGCCCGGCCTTCTTTCCGCGGCTCAGAGCGGTCCGGCCAACAAGTTCTCGGTCATCGTCCAGGGCAAGGGGGGCAACCAGGCTGCACACGCGGTCGCCGACGTCCTGGGTGTCTCCCTCAAGGACGCCCGAACCTTCAGCTCCATCGACGGCGTCGCCGTCGACCTCACGGGCGCACAGGTCCTCGCTCTCGCGGCCGACAACCACGTGACCGCGATCACGGCGGATTCGCTCGTGCGGCTCTCGGCTACGGCGCCGAAGTGGCCGTACGTCACAGGCGTGAACAAGTACTGGGCGACCACCTATAGCTCGGCAGCCCCTGCCTCGACGATCGCGATCGTGGACTCGGGCATCGACGCATCGCGTCCCGAGTTCGCCGGGCGTGTCGTCGCCAACGTCAACCTCAGCTCCCTCAGCGGCAACTCCGCCGGCGACGGGCGCGGTCACGGCACATTCGTGGCCGGCATCGCCGCGAGCAGTCTCGCCGGCAAGAGCGGCGCAGCTCAACGAGCGAAGATCGTCTCCCTCGATGTCATGGACGACAATGGCATGGCGAGGACAAGCGACGTCATCGCTGCCGCCGACTGGATTCTGGCCAACAAGTGGAAGTACGGCATCCGCGTCGCGAACTTCTCGCTCCATTCATCTGTTGCCAACAGCTTCAGGTACGACCCGCTCGACAAGGCGGTCGAGAAGCTCTGGTTCAACAACGTCGTGGTCGTGGCTGCCGCCGGCAACTACGGCAAGCCCGATGGACCGAGCGGCGTTCCCTTCGCACCCGGCAACGACCCGTTCGTGATCACCGTTGGCGCAAGCGACACGGGGACGTCCGTGTCGACGTACGACGACGTCGCGGCGCCCTGGTCGGCCTACGGCTACACCCTTGACGGTTTCGCGAAGCCGGACCTCGTCGCTCCCGGCAGGTACATGATCGGCCCGGTCTCGACGACGGCGACGCTCTACTCAGAACGCCCCGACCACGTCGTCGAGCCCGGTTACATGGAGCTTTCGGGGACATCCTTCTCGGCGCCGATCGTGACTGGCATCGCCGCGCTCATCCTCGGCCGCCATCCGGACTACACACCCGATCAGGTCAAGGGCGCCCTCATGCTCGGCACGAAGTCGATGCCGCGGGCTTCTTCCATGTCCGTGGGTGTGGGTGAGGTCAACGCGAAGCGCTCGGTGGAGATGTGGAACCCCCCGAACCCGAACAGGGCACTGAACGCCTTCATCGTCACCGACTCGGTCAGCGGCGGGCGCGTCTTCGACGCGGCCAGCTGGGCGGACAAGGCCAAGTCCGATGCTTCGTGGGCGGACGCATCCTGGGCGGATGCGTCGTGGGCTACGGCGTCCTGGGCCGCCGCGAGCTGGGCAGACGCCTCCTGGAGCGATGCCAGCTGGGCTTCGGCCTCCTGGGCCGACACCGCCCTCGCAGCAGCGTCCTGGGCAGATCTGAGCCTCGCCAGCGCCTCGTGGGCGGACAACGCGATCGACGAGCCGCCCGCCTTTAGCGCAGGCGCAATCGACGACTCCGAGCTCGCGGCCATCCTCGCCGGCACGCTGGATCCGTAACCACATGAACTACCGGGGGTCACCCGTTTGGGGGAACCGATCGAGGGTTCCCCAAACGGGGGATGCCCCTCTGCCAGAGCGGTTCTACGTTCCGCGGTGGGCTTCTCGACTGCGGCCCACCGTTCGAAGCGTGGCGAAGGAGAACCCGCGATGAAGGACTCCACGAGGGCATGAGCGCAACGCCCACCGATATCTCGCTCGCCGCCGAGCCCGGCCCGGGACGAGACGGGGCGCTGCCCCGGAACGCGCAGATCTACTTCGCCGCGGTCGCGATCACGGCCGCTTCGGTCACGCTGCCGTTCATCGGGCGGCTCCAGACGACGCACCAGTGGTCGGCGTTCCTCATCCTCGCCTCGGCAGCCGCGATCGCGCGCCTGTTCGTCGTCCGCACTCCGGCCGACCAGGCGTACCACACCGACATCGTCTTCCTGATCCCGGCCGCGCTGATCCTGCCGCCGGAGCTGCTCGTGCTCGTCGCGATCGTCCAGATGGTGCCGGAGTGGCTGAAGATGCGGTACCGCTGGTACCTGCAGACGTTCAACATCCTCGACTACTCGCTGTCGGCCATGGCGGCCTGGTTCGTCGGCCGGTGGTTGATCCTCGAACACGCGGGGATCGCGAACGATGCACTGCGTCTCTCGCTGGCGGGGCTCGCTGCCTGTTTCGTCTTCGTCGCGGTCAACCATGTGCTCCTGGCCGTGATGCTCAGGCTCGCGCGCGGGTTCTCGCTGCGCGAGACAGGGCTCTTCGACGCCGAGTACGTCGCCACCGATCTCGTGCTCGCTGCCCTCGGCGTCGCGGTCTACGCGTTCTGGGAGACGAATCCGTGGCTCATCGCGTTCGCGCTCACTCCGCTGTTCCTGATCCACCGCTCTCTGAGCGTCCCGGCTCTGCAGGCGGAGGCGCGTGTCGACCCGAAGACCGGGCTCTTCAACGCGCGGCACTTCGCGGCTGCACTGTCCGAGGAGATCGGCCGCGCCCGCCGCTTCGAGCGGCCGATGTCGCTGATCATGGCCGACCTCGATCTCCTACGTGACATCAACAACACCTACGGCCACCTGGCAGGCGACGCCGTGCTCAAAGGGATCGCAGAAGTCTTCCGTGCCCAGCTTCGGCACTACGACGTGCCGGCGCGCTTCGGCGGCGAGGAGTTCTCGATCCTCTTGCCGGAGACGCCTCCCGATCAGGCCATGGAGATCGCAGAGCGGATCCGCCGTGCTGTCGCTGAGCGCACGTTCGACGTCGAGACCTCCAGCGAGCCGATACGCGCAACCGTTTCGATCGGCGTCGCCGGTTTCCCGAAGGACGGCACCGACGCGAACGAGCTCATCCATCAGGCGGACCTCGCCGTCTACCGCGCGAAGCTCCAGGGACGAAACCGCGTGCTCGGGGCGAGCTCCGAGCCGTTGCTCGTGCCTGCGGATCGGGCCACCCGCCTGATCGCGGTCCCTGAGGACGGCGACCATCACGCACCGCTTCCGAGCGCACCGCAGGTACAACCTCTGGAAGAACGCCGCGAGGTACGTCATCCGCGCCCGCACGCGGTCCACGGCCCGCGCTTCCTCTCGCTCGACCGCCGACTGAGCCTGGTCGTCGGCCTCGTCAGCACAGTCGGCGTAGGGCTAGGTGTCGTCGGCCTTGCGTTTACCTGGACTTCGAACGACTTGCTCGGGCTGCTCACGATCGTCGGGCTCGTCGGAGTGGGGCAGGCTCTTGCGCTCGAAGCGGATGAGGGCTCGGCGGTGCTTTCGGTCAGCGCAGTCGGCTGTCTTGCGGCTGCGTCGCTCTTCGGCTTTCGCGCCGCGCTCCCGCTCGCGCTCGCCAGCGTTGCGGTCGAATGGAGCGCACGGCGCGCGCCACTGCACAACGTGCTCTTCAACGTCGGTGCACTGACGCTCGCATCGCTCGCTGCAGCGAGCGTCTTCAAGATGGCGGCCTTCTTCCCGAGCGGCACCGCGCACGAGCTCGCCGCTTCCGGGCTTGGCCTTCTTGCAGGCGCTGCCTACTTCGTCGTGAACATGGGTCTCGTCTCGCTCGCTCTCGCCCTGCAAGGCCACGAGCGCTGGTGGTCGGTCTTCCGCGAGCGCTTCGCGTGGCTGCTGCCGCACTACCTCGTCTACGGATTCATCGGCGGCGTGATGGCACTGGCGTACGAAGCGGTCCAGCTGCTCGCACTCGCGGTGTTCGCCGTTCCGCTGCTCCTCATGCGTAAGACGCAGGAGGCGTACCTCAAGCACACCCAGCGCAGCGCGCAGAAGCTCCGTCAGGCAGCCGAGACGATCCAGTCGCAGAACGTGTCGCTCGAGCTGGCGAACAAGCTGCTCAAGGAGCGGTCCACCGCCGCGATGGAATCGCTGTCGGCGACAGTGGACGCCCGGGACTCCTACACCGCCGGCCATTCGCGCCGCGTCCAGCAACTCGCGCTTGCGATCGGCCGGGAGCTCGGGCTCTCACACGCCGAGCTCGACCTGCTCGGACACGCAGCGCTCTTCCACGACATCGGCAAGCTCGCCATCCCCGACGCCATCCTCCTCAAGCCCGCGAGCCTGACACCGGACGAGTGGTCGCTGATGCAGCGGCACGCAGAGGAGGGGGCACGGATCATCGACCGCCTCGGTTTCCTCAACGACGCCGTGCCGGCCATCCGCCACCACCACGAGCGCTTCGACGGGACGGGGTATCCGGACCGGCTGCATGGGGAGGACATTCCGCTCGGCGCCCGCATCATCCACGTCGCCGACGCGCTGGACTCCATGCTGACGACCCGCATCTACCGGGCCGCTCGGCCTGCTGCGGAGGCGCTGGAGGAGCTCCGGCGCGCCGCGGGCACCCAGTTCTGCCCGCGCTGCGTGAGCGCCCTGGAGCGGATCCTGCCGCTCGAGAGCCTGCAGAGCGACGCGGACAAGGCGCGGCTCTCGCTCGTAGCCTCCTAGCTCCGCACCCCAAGCCCTTCAAGCCTGTACTTGCGTTCTTTCCAGAACGCTCTATCCTTCTTGGCATGGCCCGCAAACCGCCCTACAGGGCGGTCGCGAAGATCGACCCCGACGCGCTTGCCTCGTTCCAGGCCGGAATCCGCAAGCGCTACTCGAACGATCAGATCCTGGCGGAGCTACGTGCGTCTGCCGAGCGGCTCGGCCGCTCGCCGACGATGCGCGAGTTCGCGGCGGACCCGGATACGGCGGTTCATCCGCAGACGGTCATCGAGCACTTCGGCAGCTGGAACGCTGCTAAACGCGAGGCCGGCCTGGTTCCGCGACGCTTCGCCACACGGGAGGAACTGGTCGGCCTCCTCCGCGAACTGGGGGAGGACCTCGGCCGCGTTCCGACCGCCAAAGATCTCGACGCGCGACGCGGGTCGATGCCCTCGAAGTCGCTCTACTGGCACACATTCGGTTCGCTCGCCGAGGCTCTCCGTGAAGCCGGCTTCGACGTCCCGATCGGCGAGGAGCGGCTGGAGCGGGCAGTCGAGCAGGGCGTCGCGCTTGCACGCAAGCTCAAGCGCCTGCCGAAGTTCGCCGACTGGGCGACAGCGCGAAGGAAGGACAAGGACCTTCTAACCGAGTGGCAGGTGTACCGGATGTTCGACGCACGCCGCGGGGCGTGGTCGACGTTCCAGTTCCTGATCAAGGAGCGCCTCGACGAAGAGGGCGTGCGCGTCGGCTCCGACGGAATGTTGAACTAAAGCGCCGCCGCGTTACGCAGCTGCAGCGTGCAACCGCGCGAGCCGCTCGAGGCATGAGCGGCCCTCATGCGCTGCACGCACGGCCGGAAGCGGCTCCTCCTCGAAGGACCGATCCGGCTCGAACGAGTCGCGGGCAATGATCTTGCCGCTCTCGACGGTGACCACAGTTCCTTCGGGCAGCTCGCTCTTGCGGAGCTTCATGCCGACGTAGCTCTCCACGAGCTCGAGCGCGATTCGCGTCGACGCGAAGAAGAGCTCCTTCTTCGTGTGCCCGACCCAGAGCGGCCGTCCGAGGCCGCGGGCGAGGACGAGCTCCGAGCGGCCTTCGTCGAGCCAGGCGGTCGCCATCGAGCCGTAGAGCTGTTGAAGCGCCTCGGCCGTCCGGCCGCGGGAGAGCTCCGCGAGCGCGAAGATGATCTCGGAGTCGACCGTCATCTCGGGCTCCGCGCGCTCGATGCGATGCTGCGTGAAGAGCTCGTCGTCGTTCTCGATGATCCCGTTGTGGATCCCGACGACTGAGCCGTGACGGATCGGATGGTTGTTGGCCGAGAGGCTGGGGTGGCCCTTGGTGAAATCGCGGACGTGGACGAGAAGCTTGGTCGCCTCCTCGGGCACGGTGATTCGCTCGAGCAGGGCCGTTGCCCCCGAGCGCTGTTTGTGCACGGCGATCGAGGCTCCAGGAGCGCGATAGGCGTAGCCGACGGCGTCGGCCCCGCGTTCCGCGATTCCCGTCAGGAGGGCGCGTGCCGCGACAGTGCGCTCGACGCTGCTGTCGGGGGCGAGGCTATATCCGGCGATTCCGCACAAAGTGTCTGAAAGAGGCGAAGCGACCGAGTGGCCGCCCTATCTTCCTAGACGCATCGGCTGTGCTCCTTGTTAGTAGCCATCCCTCTCGCGAGGGTTGACGGGCGCCTCAAGAGTCCGTTAGGCCGCGCCGATACCTCTTGCATGCGGCCGCTCCCTGACCTGCCCTCAGACCCGACGGTCGAGCCTCGACTCGAGCTCGTTCCCGAAGTCGAAGAGGTTGAAGAGACCGAGGCCGAAGAGGCCGAGGACGCCGCTGAGGCCGAAGAGCCCGAGGACGGGGAGGAAGAGACCAAGCCGGCAGCCAAGGCCGAGGCGACGCAGGATCCGCTCAAGCTGTACGTACGCGCGATCGGCGACGGCCCACTCCTGACACCCGCGGAAGAGCGTGAGCTCGCGCGGCGCAAAGACGAGGGCGACGAGGAGGCCAAGAAGAAGCTGATCGAGTCGAACCTCCGGCTCGTGATGTCGATCACCCGCAACTACACGAAGGCCGGCGTGCCGCTTCTGGATCTGATTCAGGAGGGCAACCTCGGACTCATCCGGGCCGTCGAGAAGTTCGACTACAAGCTCGGCTACAAGCTTTCCACGTATGCAACCTGGTGGATCCGCCAGGCAGTAACGCGCGCGCTTGCCGACCAGGGTCGAACGATCCGCCTGCCGGTCCACGTCGCGGACCAGGTTCGCCGACTCATGCGCGCGCGCCGTCAACTTGCCCAGAAGTACAACCGCGAGCCCACGGAGAAGGAGCTCGCGAAAGAGAGCGGCTTTACCGAGAAACGCATCCGTGAGCTCCTCGACCTGGTCGAGGACCCGGTTAGCCTCGAGACGCCGGTCGGGGACGGCGAGAGCATGTACGCCGACCTGATCGAGGACGTCCATTCGGAGCGGCCCGACGAGTCGACGTCCAAGAAGCTCCGCCGCAACGAGCTGGCCGAGGCGATGCTCCTGCTCAACCCCCGCATGCAGCGAGTGCTCTCGCTCAGGTTCGGGCTCAACGGCGAGGTCCCGCAGACGCTGGAAGAAGTAGGCGTCGGGCTCGGCATCACACGTGAGCGCGTGCGTCAACTCGAGTCGCGCGCCCTGCGAGAATTGCGGGCCGTTGCACCTGATCTCGAGCTTTACCTTCGTACCTAGCAGGTACTACTAAGGGAAATGGATCGTCGGTTCGTCGACTGTCACTCCCACGTCGTCCCGTCAGGTGACGACGGGGCCGCGACGATCCAGGATGGTCTCGCCCTCTGTCAGAGCGCGGCGCAGCACGGGACGGCCGTCCTGTTCGCCACACCGCACGTCTGGCCGTATTTCACGCTGAGCGAGGAGCGCGAAGCGGAGATCCGGGTCAACTACGAACGGATGCGACTACACGCAGGGCTCGAGCTCCGCCTCGGGTTCGAGCTCACGCCGGCGGCGGCACTCCTGCAGGAGGACCCGCACCGCTACCTCCTCGAAGGAACCGACTGTGTCCTGATGGAGGTGCCGTTCTCCGGCCCGACCGACGTCTTGATCGCACTCGCCGAGCACGTCGAAGCGGCCGGCCTTCGACCGGTGATCGCCCATCCCGAACGCACGGAAGCGGTGCTCGAGGACCCGTCGATCGCAGACGAACTCGCGGCACGCGGCTGGATGCTGCAGGTCAACGCGACGTCGCTGACCGGACGGCACGGGCCGGAGCCCGAGGAGCTTGCGTGGTCGCTGCTCGAACGCGGTCTGGGCAAGCTCGTCGCCTCGGATGGACATCGCACGACCCGCCCGGCGCATCTCGACCAGGCGCATGCGCTCGCAGAGCAACGGCTCGGCGATCGTGCTCTGTCGTTGTTCGACGGGTCCGCGCTCGGCGTTACGCCGTCACGGACTGCATCTCACGCAGCGTCGACAGGCGCCTGAGCGACCTAAGGCGTCGCTTGCGACGCCGACCTTAGAGGAGGCGCGGGCTTTGCCCGCGGCTCCGTCTGGGTCATGCAGTGACGGATTGCATCTCCCGCAGGGTTGATAGGCGTCGCAAGGACTCCAATTCGATCTGCCTGACGCGCTCTCGGGTCAGGCCGAGGCGGCGTCCAATCTCCTCCAGCGTCTTGGGCTCCGAGTCGTCGAGCCCGTAGCGCAACACCAGCACCTGCCGTTCGCGCTCTTGCAACGAGAGCAAGGCGGCAGTAAGTGCCTGCGAGCGCAACGAGACCTCGACCTCTTCCTCGGGCAAGGGATCGTCACCGGCGACGAAGTCGCCGAAAACGGCGTCCTCGGCCTCGCCGACGGGTTGGTCGAGTGATGCCGACGCACGTGCGGCGGCCCTGACCTCGTGCGCCTGCTGAATCGGGAGGCTCGCTTCCTCGGCGATCTCCTCGAGCGTTGGCTCGCGGCCGAGTTGCGTCCACAGGGTGCGCTCGGCGCGGTTCATCTTCTGCAGGCGCTCGACGATGTGGACGGGCATACGGATCGTCCGCGCCTTGTCCGCCAGCGCACGTGCGACCGCCTGCCTGATCCACCAGGTCGCGTAGGTCGAGAACTTGTAGCCACGCCGCCAGTCGAACTTCTCGACCGCGCGGATCAGTCCCAGAGTTCCTTCCTGAATCAGGTCGAGAAACGGCAGACCCTGATTGCGGTAGTTCTTCGCGATCGACACCACCAGCCGCAGATTCGACTGGATCATGTGCGACTTGGCAGCCATGTCGCCGCGCTCGATCCGCTTGGCCAGTTCCACCTCTTGCGGCGCAGTCAGCAGCGGGTGGCGGCCGGCCTCGCGCAGAAAGAGCTGCAGGGCATCGGTCGTCGTCTCGTACGAGGTCTGGAGCGGGGGAGGAGCGGGCTCCTTCTCCTTCTCTTTCTCCGGGCTCTCGAGAACGATGTCGATCCCTCGCCGTTCGAGCTCGTTGAAGAACGTCTCGGTCTCGTGCGCGTCGAGTTGGTGCGCCTCTATGAGCTCAGCAAGCTCGGGCTGCTTGACTGAGCCCGTGCTTTCAGCGTTCTCCAGCAGTCCTTGGATGTCCTCGTGCTGGAGGATCGACTCGATCTCGACGGTCATCTCCTAATACGTTGATGCCTCTGGGCAGGCGAAGCCAAACACGAGGCTCTCAGGTCGCAGACACCCGCGTCAACACGGGACGGCCTTCGCCGTGTCGCTCATCTTCTTCGGGATCGGCGCCGGGCTCCTCATGTCGCAGCTCGGCAACGTGATCATGTCCTCCGTCACTCCGGAGGAGACGAACGAGGCCGGTGGACTGCAGGGGAGTGCACAGAACCTCGGCGCATCCCTTGGCACCGCGTTGATCGGCTCCGTGCTCCTGCTCGGGCTGCTGAACGGGTTCAACTCTCGGATCCAGGACAACCCGGCGTTGCCGTCCGACGTGAAGGCGCAGATCGCGGCCGCCACCGAGGAAGGCATCCCCATCGTCACGACCGAGCAGGCGCACCAGGCGCTGCTCGATGCCGGGCTGAAGCCGGCGGAAGCGGACGCGGCCACGGAGGACTACGGCAACGCGCAGCTCACACGCGTTGAAAACTTCGATGCTCACGGTGGCGTTCCTGGCCGTGCTCGCGTTCTGGTTCACGCGGCGGTTACCTGGAAGGCCCAGGGAAGCGGCATAGCAGACTCGGCGGCGTTCACTGCCACGACGACGCCCTACTGGCCTCTCTGCCGAATGCACGGAAACCTGCGTTATGTCAAGTCAGTGTTGATCGGGCTGATCGTGGCTCTAGGAGTCGCCTCTCCTGCCCAGGCCGAGCTCGTGACGAGCCGGGCGGATCGCGGAATTCTCGCCGTTGCGGCAGACGGGACTCCGTGGGTGGCGTTCACGATCGGACGCACGCTGTTCGTCTCGGTTCGAACCCCGCAGGGCCGTTGGGTGATGACGCGCCTCGGCGCGCTCCCGGGCTCCAACGCGACTCTGGCGGGGATCAAGATCCACGAGCGGCCCCACCGCTACGTGACCGTCCTCACACAGGACCGACAGGGCCGCTGGATCGCGCTGGCCCGCGGCTCCCGCATCACAGCAATCGCGAGAGCCGGAGCCGGCAGCAGCTACGGAGCGGCAGGACTCGCCGTCGACGCCCACGGTCGACCGGCGGTCGCTTACGCCGTCCAGCGGCGCTCGGGAAAGACCTTCCTGCGGCTCGTCACCCTCGACGACCGCGGAAAGCTTCACCGGCACGCAATCACGCAGAAGGGGTTCCCGCAAAGCGCCCTGCCACCCGGCGCTGCCCCGGTGCTCGTCAACGGCCGCCTCCACGTCGTCGAGACGTACACCTCCGCGGCGATCGACTGGGGCCCGACGGCCAAAGGCGGCTGGGAGGGCCAGTATCTGTTCGCAAGCCAGCTCGGGTCTCCCCAGGGCCGTGTCGGCGCCGTCTACCTGGCCCCCACCTTGTGGTCTGCGTGGACGCAGGTCTATCCCGAGACGACGCCGGAAGACCTGGTCGTCCTCCTCAGCTCGAGCTCGGAGGCACAGACCACCCTGGAGTTGACCCACGGGATCTTCGTCGCGATCGCATCGGGCGAGAGCACACCGGAGGTCGCCGCGTACGACTGGGTGACGATCGCGGACGACTTTCCCGTGTACGCGGGCCTCGTGCTTCAGGCGCCCGGCGGCCAGGCGTGGCAGCTCGACGGACGGCTCGACGGCTTTGCGATCGCCCGGGCCGGCGTGCGGCAGGTCCTGCTCTTCAGGGAAGGCGAGCTCCAGTGGTTCAGCTCACCAGGCGCGCTACCGGGGATCCGGCTCACGATGCTCCCGGTGGACGCGAGCGGACAGACGTCCGGCACGGTCACCGGCGCGACCGGTGGCACGGTCCAGATCTACCGCGAGCTTCCACCACGCCGCGCGTGAGCTTGTCGCGACGAGCCCGTTAGCTGCAGACGGTTCCTTCCACGCCTCGGGCCTCGGCTCGAGCGACGATAACCTCTACCGCGCCGTCTACATCGACCCGGCCACGACCGTGCCGTTCAGCTTCCTCCCCGGTGTCCCCGTCGGAGTCGGCGGCTAGGGCTAGAAGTTCTTGCCGCGCCAGCCGGCGCCGATGGTGATCAGAATCGCGGCCGAGAGCACCAGGCGGTAGACGACGAACACCGTGTACGTATGACGTCGCACGTACCCGAGGAGAGCCCAGATCGCCGCGAGCCCGACGACTGCTGCCGCGAGCATGCCGACGACGAAGGGTCCGGCCGATCCCGGCGGCAATCCGTCCACTGCCACCTTCGCCCCCTTCAAGACCGCGGCGCCGAACACGATCGGGATCAGCAGGAAGAACGACAGGCGTGCAGCGTCGTCACGGTTCAGCTTCAGGAAGCGCGCTGCGGTGATCGTGACTCCGGAGCGCGAGGTCCCGGGCATCAGCGCGAGGCACTGCGCGAGCCCGACGCCGAGCGCACCCTTCCAGCCAATGTCCTCCATCGAGCGACGCGGCGGGACGTGGTCCGCGATCCAAAGGAGGATCGCGAAGACCGCGAGCAGAATCGCGATCTGCCAGGGGTCGCCGAGCTTCTTCTCGATGAAGCTCTCCCCCGCCGCCCCGGCGAGTGCCGCCGGCACGGTCGCGATGAAGACGTACCAGGCGATCCGCTCGTCCGCAGTCGTGACCTGTCGCCGCTTCAGGCTCTGCCACCAGGCGCGAGCGAGGCGCACCACATCGCGCCAGAAGTAGAGCACCACGGCGATGAGCGTTCCCAGGTGGAGCGCGACGTCAAAGGTCTTGTTGAAGGTCGGATTGTCCTGGAGGTAGTGCCAGCCCGCGGCCCACGGGACGAGGATCAGGTGCCCCGACGACGAGACGGGCAGCAACTCGGTCGCGCCCTGGGTGATACCGAGGACGAGGGCCTGCCAGTCGGAGAGTTGTCCTGGGGTCTCCCCTACGCGCAGCGCTGCCAGCACGATCGCGAGAAGAAACGCCGCGCCGGCGAGGATGACGACGATGTTCCTCCGGGCCATGCGCGCGAGTATTGCCAATGCGTTAGTGTCGGCGGGCGCCCAACCGATGTAACTGCAGCACTTTCACGCAGCTCGTCAGGTCGGCGCCGATCCTTTCCACACAGCTGTCCACATGTTGGAAGATTGGCTGTGGAAATGTTGAAAAAGGAAAACTTCGCAAATTGCGGCCACGACCTTTTCAGACCCCTTGCATCGCTTCCGCGAATCGTTAGATTGCCAATTGCGCCGGGCACAGAGCGCGAGTAGGTCGAAACCGAGTCCGAAGGCAGTAGCCGGAAGGCGAAAGTCAGCGGAAACGGTGGACGAAAGTGAAACTGGCCCGGCGAATTTTTTTGGTCCCGTTTAGTCTTTAGGTCGACACACGGTGCACCTACGACTCCCAGCTATCGAACCCGGCGTCAAGGCGTTTGTCTGGGCGTTCCTTCTGAGCCTCTACATCTGGGCCTTCATGCTCGCGGTCGGCATCGACAAGGGAACGTCGACCGTGATCGGGCTCCTCGCCCTGGGCGCGATCTTCCTCTGCGTCCGCGTGTACGGCGAGAGCGAAGAGTCCTAGGGCGCGTACACGAGCACGGCTGCGCGGCCGCCTCGGCGTGCTGCAAGGGCGCCCACAAGCATTCGCGCGAGCTCGCCCCCGACCGCCTGTTCTAGGCGACGGAGAGCGGGAGGTCTGGAGTCGTCGACCTCGGTAAGGACAGCGCGGAGGAGTTCGTATCCTCTCTCGCCCTGCGGTAGCGAGCGATGCAGCATGGCTCTCCGTGTATCGACCGACTCACGCTGCTGGTGATCCCTGGCCGGAGGGTTAAGTCGCATACCCAGAGAAAAACCGCCCCCCGGTTCCTGCCGAGGGGCGGCCTCGATCGAGCTACTTGACCGTCTCGCGGTCGGTTGTGCGCTCGGTAGACGTCGTCGCGGCGTCACGATCAGCCGTCAACGGCTCGTCGGCCACACGTCCGTCGGTCGTCGTGGGCGTGTCGGCGGTGCTCCGGCCGTTGTCGGCGGCCACAGCCTGCCGGTCGGGCTCGACGAGGACCTCACGGTCCCGTACGACCGGCCCGGTCGTGTCAAACGAGAACCCGAGGACGAGCCCCGTCCCGAAAGCGAACACCGGGATGTAGTAGAGGAGGTCCGTGACGAGACCGCTGACGTGGATGTCACGGGTCCAGGCCATCACGTGGTTGTGGAACCACCCGCTCCCCGGCTCGCCCGCCAGGATGATCCAGAGGGACACGATCGCCACCGGAATGAATGCCGTGACGAAGACCGCGATCGAGAGCCGCGGCCAGCCCCACTTCGTCCAGCCTCCCAGCAGCTGGGACAGCGCCATCAGCAAACCCGCGCCGGCAACGAGGCCAACCCGGGCCCAGTACCCACCGACGTGGTCATTGCTGACTTGCGTTGCCAACCAGATCAGGAAGCCTGCAGCAGCCGAGAACACCAGTGTCGTCGTCGCGCGTGTGAGTCCGTACATTCGATCACCTCGCTATGTCGGTCCCCAGGTGGTACCCGGTGGGGCCGAAGACGAAAACCCGGTCTTTAAAGGGTCAGGCGCCGGGTGTCGAACGAGGCCGAGTAGAGCTCTGCGCGGAACTCCTCGATTGCGCCCGCGACGTCGTCGTTGAAGACGTGCTCCACCACTCCGACCTTCGGGTCGTTGTGGAAGGGCAGGTCGACGTGCTCGTGGGAGACGAGGTTCACCGACGTCCGCTGGCAGGCCGGGCAGCGAACCGCGAGGCCGAGGGAGCCATCCCCCGGAGCGAGCAGGAAGAACGACGAAGGAAACACCGGTCGCGGCCGGTCCTCGGGGTAGCAGAAGAAGCTCCAGGGCCACTCGCCCGCCTGAATCCTGCGGGCGGCGACATCCGAGAGCTCTGCAACGACCTGATCGAGCTGCGCGGTCATGACGTTGTAGAAGGTGCCGCCCTGCAGCCCCAGTGGGCCCCAGTCGAGCTCGTCGTGGGTCACGAGCCCCTCGTGCTCCTCCCCACATCCGCAGGCGAAGAGGACGTGGAAGACGGAGGGATGAGCAGCCCCCGGAAGGCGCTCGAGCTGCCTGAAGGCCGACAGGGTCACATGCGCCTCTCCCCGTGCGGGGCACGGGAAGGTGAACCGCCCCGTCAAGGCGTCGTACATGGTGACTTTCTAATCGGCACCCCGGATGTCAAACCTGAGACCTAGTGGCATGGGCTACTAGTACTCGATCAGGGCATGCAGGTCGTAGTTCGACAGGCGGTCGCGACCCTTCAGGAAACTCAGCTCGATGATGAAGCAACACCCGACGACGATGCCGCCCAACCGCTCCACCAGCTGCTCGGCGATCGCCTCGACCGTGCCGCCGGTTGCGAGGACGTCGTCGTGGATCAGAACGCGCGACCCGTGCGGGACCATGTCAGGGTGCAGCTCGAGAGCGTTTTGCCCGTACTCGAGTGCGTATGTTGCGCTGATCGTCTCGGGCGGCAGCTTGCCGGGCCGTCGGGCCGGAACGAAGCCGCAACCGATCGCGTTCGCGATCGCAGCCCCCAGGATGAACCCGCGCGCCTCGGCACCGACGATCAGGTCGGGCTTCTTCTGTGCCCCCCACTCCGCAAGCTGGTCGATCGAATACTTGAGGGCCTCGGGATCCGCGAGCAGCGGCGTGACGTCCTTGAACCCGACACCAGGCTGGGGCCAGTCCGGTACCTCTCGAACCTTCTCGGCGAGATTCACCCGGTCATGTTGACGCAAGCCGGCGCAGCGCGCGCCAGAAGAGCAGTTGGCCGAGGCCCTGGACGACTTCGCCCAGCGATTCCAGATCCTCCATCCCGGCCCGGCGACGCTCCGGGTTGCGGGCGCGAAGCGCCGGGCCGACGACCTGGTCGATGAGCCCTGCTTCGCGGTCGGCAGCCGTACGGAACCCTTTCAGGTGCCGGGGCGCGATCCCGAACTTGGCGAGCCGCCCACATGCGAGCGCGATGTCCGCGTCCAGCTCGCGGTAGCGCTTCTGCCCGGACTCCGTGCGCGGCGCCAGCAGGCCGAACTCCTCCAGCTCCCGTGCGAGCCGCGTGTCGATCCCCGCCCGCTCGCAGAGCTCGTCGAGATCGAGCTCGAGCTCCTCGGTGGTCAAGCCCGCGCGGCGCTTCTTGCGGTCCCGCGCTCCTGAGGATGCGAGCTCCTGGCGGATGACCCGCAGCGGCAGAAACTCGTCGCGCTGGAGGCGCAAGATCGTCTCGAGGCGCTCGACGTCGTCCTCACTGAAGAGGCGATAGCCGCCCTGCGTCCTGCGTGGTGCCAATAGCCCCTGATCCTCGAGGTAGCGGATCTTCGAGATCGAGATGTCCGGGAACTCGCCCTTCAACATTCCGCAAACGGTCCCGATGGTCAGCAAACGCGATCGCGTGACGGTGGCCATCAGCGGTTCAGGAAGGTGAGTCGGTATTTGCCGATCTGCAGCTCGTCTCCGTCCTCGAGCTGAGCGGACTCGACCCGCTTCCGATTCACGAACGTGCCGTTCAGGCTGCCCTGGTCTTCCGCGAAGAAGCCGCCGTCGCGTTCGACGATCACGGCGTGCTTGCGCGAGACCGTGACGTCGTCGAGAAAGATCCCGCAGTCGGGCGAGCGGCCGATGGACGTTTCGCCTTCGGGATGGAACGTCTCCCCCGCCCGACCGCCGCCGGAGCGGACGACGAGTGCGGGACCCGTGATGCCCAGGTCCTCGAGCGCTTCCGCGGACGTGTCCTCACCCTCGTCGGGCGTGAACGTCTGCGTCGTCTCGGCGCCGCCCTCGTCCTTCACCAGGAGCGCGCCGCAACGAGCGCAGTAATTCGCAGCTTCGGGATTCTGGAAGCCGCATTCCTGACAGTAGATGTGGCTCACCTAATTAGGCGGGGCGGCCTTGGAAGTGAGGATCTCCGTGAGGTGGGCGACATCCACGTCGTCGAGGATGCTCGTCCCTCCGGTCTTCTGCAGCCGTGCGACCAGCTCGGCACGGAGGATGTCGATCTTCCCGTGCAGCAGACGCCGCTGGTAGGAGACCTCGTTCTCCTCATGCGTCAGGTCGGCGATGAGCAGCTTGAGGTCAGCGTCGGACAGCGTTGCGAGATCGGGCAGAGGTTCCACGGGCCGCCTTTCCTGGTCGAGAGCTTCTCAGCAGTAAAGCAGCACGCAGGCAAAGGGTCAACCTGAACTTGAGACTTTCGGCGTTTCAGGCCGTGGCTGCGGCCCCTTCGGTCTGCATGATCTCTTCGACCATCGCGCGGAACTCGGCCTCGAGCGCCTTCGAGTCCTCTTCGGTCTTGCCCTCGGCGTAGATGTGCATGACCGGCTCGTCAGGGTCGGGAAGGATCTGCGCCCATCCTCGCTTCTCGAAGACCTTGATCCCGTCCGTTAGATCGAGCTTGCGGTCGCGCAGACGTTCCGTCAGCAGGCGCATCACGACGCCCTTGAGCGCCCACGGGCACGCGAGCTGGCGGTGCACCAGGGTCTGCGCGGGGAGCTCGGCGACGAGCTCCGACAACGGGCGGCGCACCGGTGCGAGCAGCTCGAGCAGCTTGCAGAGGCTCGCCGTCGCGTCGTATGCGGGGAGGAACTCCGGAAAGACATAGCCGCCGCCCACCGCGCCGGCAAAGATGACACCGTCCTCGGCAGCCGCCTTCGTCAGATCGCCGAGTGATGCAGGCGTGCGCACGACCTCCAGACCACTCCCTTCCAGCAAGTGGTCGACCTGGCTCGTGACCGTGATCGGGAACGCGAGTTTCCCGCGCCGGCCGTTGCTTCCGATCAGGCGCAGGAAGAGGAGCAGGGTCTGTTCGACCGGTACTTCTCGCCCCCGCTCGTCGACGAGGTAGAGACGTTCGGCCGCACGATCGAGGATCACGCCCAGATCGGCGCCCACCGCGGGGACGAGCTGCTTCACCTGCCCGATCGCCTCCAGCAAGAGGCTGGAGCCGGAGTCGGACCGGTCTGTCGTGAACCCGTGTGCCGAGACAGCCTCGACTCCGAGCGGCCCGAAGAGCAACGGCATCACGTACGACGCAGCCGAGAAGCCGTAGTCGACGACCAGGCGGAAGCCGCGCCCGCGGATCGCCTCGACGTCGAGGCTGTCCAGCAGATCCTGCGCGTAGGACTCGCCCACTCGAGCCGGATAGCTGATGCTGCCGATGTCGCCGAAGCTGGCGCGGCGCAACTCGCCGCGCATGAAGTTCTTCTCGATCTCCTTCTGCATTGACGGCGAGAGCTGGATGCCCGGCTGTTCGAAGAACTTGATCTGCACGATCTCCGGATCCACCTGACTCGTGCCTACGTGGATGCCTGCCTCGTAGCCTTCGGTCTTGAGGAGGTGCCGCGCGACGGCTGCCGGGAGGACGCGCAGGTCGGCGACGTCGAGTCCCGCGGAGGTGAACCCGGTGATCAGTGCGCGCTTGATCATCCGACACGCTGGCGCAGACTCGCGGCTCGCGGCAACGCGTGCGCCCCGCTTCAACGCCGTTCCGAGCGCGGCGGCGATACGCACCGCCACCTCGGGTGTGAGGTCGACGTTGACGAGACCCGCGACGCCGTCCCTCCCGAAGAGGCGTGTCGATGCACGTGACTCCCAGATCACGCTCTCGTGAATGAGTGACCCGGACTCGACGTCCTTGTACGGGTAGATCCGAACGCCCGGCATCACCACCGTCTCCGCACCGATCGTCACTTCGTCGCCGATCGCTACGCCCTCGTGGATCCGGACATGGGCGCGGATGTCGCATGAGCGGCCGAGGATGGCGCCCTCGATCAGCGAGTTGCGGCCGATGTGCGTCGAGGCGTCGATGACCGAGCGCGTCACGCGTGTGCGCTCGCGCAGGGTGACGCTGTTGGAGAGAACCGAATGCGCGCCGACCTGCGCGTCCGGAGCGACGCGGCAGTAGTTGCCGATATACGCCGGGCCTTCGATCTGCTCGAGGTCGGCGATCTCGACCCCCTCGCCGAGCCAGACGTTGCCGCGGATGCGGATGCCCGGGATGTTGAGGCGCACGTTCTCCTCGAGGGCATCGAAGTTCGCCTGGCGGAACTGATCGAGATTCCCGATGTCCTGCCAGTAGCCGTCCATGACGTAGCCGTAGAGCGGGCGGCCCATCTCCAGCAGATAGGGAAAGAGCTCCTTCGAGAAGTCGTGAGGACGGTCGGTCGGCACGTGCTTCAGCACCTCGGGCTCGAGGACGTAGATCCCGGTGTTGATCGTGTCGGAGAAGACCTGGCCCCAGGAGGGTTTTTCGAGGAAGCGTTCGATCCGGCCCTCCTCGTCCGTGACGACGATGCCGAACTCGAGCGGGTTCTCGACCGATTTGAGCCCGATCGTCACCGCCGCACCCTTTTCCTTGTGAAAGTCGACCAGCGCCGTCAGGTCGAGGTCGCAGAGCGCATCTCCCGAGATGACGAGGAAGGTCTCGTCCAGCTGTTTCGCTGCCAGGCGCACCGAGCCCGCGGTGCCGAGCGGCGACTCCTCGACCGAGTAGCCGATCTGCATGCCGAGCGTCTCCCCCTCGCCGAAGTAGCTGCGAATCGCCTGCGGCAAGAAAGCGACGGTGACGATGACTTCGTTCATCCCGTGGTCGCGCAACAACTCCAGGATGTGCTCCATACACGGCTTCCCGACGACCGGCACCATCGGCTTGGGCTGGTTCGAGGTGAGCGGGCGCAGACGCGTACCCTCGCCGCCTGCCATCACCACTGCTTTCATCGCTTGCCTTCTTTCCAGGCCGTGACTCCGTACATGAGGCCTGCAATGACTGCGAGAACAAGCCCCGTCCAGAAGATCCAGTACGGCCACCGGGTCGAGGGGTGCGTGACGATCAGAAAGCCTATCCCCGCGTAGAGAAGCCACGTCGCAGCCTTACCGAGGAAGTTGACCTTCACCTCGTACCCGGGCGGGGCGATCGTCTTGTACCCGGCGAGCAGCAGCAGGTCACGTCCGACAATCACGACCACGCCGGCCAAGGGCATGTGGTCCTGGACGAACAGCAGGATCACGGCGGCGTCGATCATCAGACGGTCGGCCAGCGGGTCGAAGACGCGACCGAAGTCCGACTCGACATGCCAGCGCCGCGCAAGGAAGCCGTCGATCTGGTCCGTGACGCCCGCGACACCGAAGACGATGCCGGCCGGCCAGCTGTGGCCTCCTTCCGCGGTCAGCATCAACACGACGAAAACCGGGATCAGAGCAAGCCGTGCGATCGTGAGCGCATTCGGAAGCTGCTGCAAAGGGGCCGGAACGGCGCGGGTCGCCATGAGTGTGGAAAGGATACGCCCGTGGCCGACACTCTCAGCCTGCCTGGTTTCGTGGATTCCCACAGCCACGGCTTCCAGCGCGCCCTGCGCGGGCGCCGCGGCGGCGCGGACTTCTGGGCGTGGCGCGACCTCATGCTCGCCGAGGCGGAGCGGCAGACGCCTGAGCTTGTCCGGCGAGAGTACGTCGAGGTGTACCGCGAGCTGCGTGCCGCGGGCTACACGGCAGTCGGTGAGTTCCACTACCTCGGGTTCGACGAAGCGGTCGCCGCTGCGGAAGCTGCCGAGGAGGCGGGGATCGGGATCGTCTTGTTGCTCGCCGCATATGGGCGCGGAGGCCTGCCGCGTTTTCGGCAAGAGTCGGTCACGGAGTACCTGCGCCAGGTCGAGGATCTGCGCAGCCGCGGGATTCCCGTCGGCGTCGCCCCCCACTCCGTGCGTGCGTGTCCCGAAGACTGGCTCGAGGAGATCGGCCGCTACGCAGTCGCCGAGCGGTTGCCGCTCCACGTGCACGCGGATGAGCAGCCGCGCGAGATCGAGGAGTGCCTGGCCGAGCACGGCATCCGGCCGATCGAGTTGCTCGACCGGGCCGGTTGCCTCAGCGAACGGACGACGGTCGTGCACGCGACGCACGCCGACGGAGCCGAGCTCGACTTACTCGCCGGGGCCGGCTCGCGTATCTGCGCATGTCCGACGACCGAGGCCGATCTCGGTGACGGGTTTCTCCCGGTCGAGCGTGTGCGTACGCGCGGCATCGGGATCTGCATCGGCTCGGACTCCAACGTCCGCATCGATCCGCTCGAGGAGCTTCGTGAGCTCGAAGGGATCGCGCGCCGTCAGACGGGTCGTCGCAACGTCATCTCGGCCGAGACGCTGCTCTGTTTCGGTGCCGACGAAGGAGCCGGCTCACTGGGGCTCGAGGAGTGGGACGACATCGAGGTCGATCTGTCCCACCCTTCGTTGCGTGGTGTCGAAGACGTCTTCGACGCACTCATCGCCGGCTGCGGTGCTGACGTCTTCCTAGAAGCGTGACGTCCAGTACGCGGTGCGGGTCACGTACGCGCGCTGCGCGGCGCGTCCGTGCAACCCGTAGGTGCCGTCGTAGCTCTCGTAGCGGCCACCGTGACCGGCGGGCTCGATCTGCGTCCCTTCGCCCCACTCGTTGTACGACGTGATCGTGACCATGTCGGCGCCCGCACGAAGCGCTGCACTCCACATCGAGTCATAGGTCGCTCCGAACAGGCGGTCTTTGACATGCGTGTCCCCGGTCGCAGCCAGCGCGTCGTAGCCGGGGCCGACCGACGGCGCGCACAGGATCCCGTAGGCACGCGCCTGCCGGCAGTAGCGGTCGAACTTCGCTGCGTGGTAGATGACGATGTCGTAGGTGTAGAACCCGGCGAATCCCGCGCGGGCCGCGAACCGCACGAGGCTGGTCTGTCCGAACAGCCGCAGTCCCATCGGCGGGCGTGTGACGCGGGTCCACTCCTCGGTCGTGAAGTCCATGGTGCGATAGATGTAGACGTCGCGAATTCCGAGGCTGCGGATGTACACGAGGTCGGCTGCGATCGAGTCGATCGTGCGACCCGCGTACGGCTCGAGCTGAACGGCGACCTCGAGACCTCGCAGCTTCGCGGCGTGCATGACGGCCGGAAGGCGTAGGTCCTCCCGCGAGCCACGGCCCCACCAGGAGCTGACGACCTCGTCGACACCGGAGTCGGCGATGTCCCGCATCTGACCGCGGAGGACACGCGGATCGCCACTCGAGTAGGCGCCGCGCATCGGGAAGAACGCCGAGGCGATGTCGGCCGGTGGGGCGTGGCCGCCCTGGGTCCAGTGGACGTACTGGCCGTCGTGGGTCGGATTCGAATACCAGGGGTAGAAAAAGATTGCGCTCCGGGCCGGCGGCTTGGCCGCAGCGGTGGAGACAGGCATGGCCAGGACCAGCACCAGGGCCAGGAGGGAGCGCCGCATTCTGCATAGCTTCTCACTCCGGGCGGATCCCCAGTACGAGGCATACCGAGAGACCTCGGCTCTGCCGATCCCCGGGATATGGCTTTTCATGCTTGGTTCGACCGCATCCGTGCCCGCTGCGGCCACGAGAGGGCTCAGACGATGTCGGAGTACGCGGTGATCCTCGCCGTGATCACCCCGGCGATCATCCTCGCCTACGGGCTTCTCTCGGGCAAGATCGGCGCCCTGCTCAACAGCGTCGCATCGCTGCTCTAGGTCTCGTTCGCGTCGCCCGCAATCGTCGGCCAGAGGCCTTCGTGATCCCGACGACACGAGCCTCAATGGTTGCGCGTCGCGCAAAATGCCGGAACTAGCCGTCCAGGCAGGTTTGCTCTCGTTCGGTCGGGTTCGAGAACCAAACCACGGTTGAAACGGCACAGGCTAGGAGTTCAACGTCCGGTCTTGACGCGTTTTGCTTGGGAATGTGCGTTGCCGTATCGTCGACTTCGTGGAGCGTCACATCGTCGCATTGGGCGGAGGCGGCTTCTGGATGGGGGACAACCCGCTGCTCGACGGCTTTCTGTTGTCGCTCTCTGCGGCCACACGGCCCAAGGTCTGCTTCGTCGGCACCGCCAGCGGAGACGCGGAGACCTACATTCGCCGCTTCTACCAGGAGTTCGGTAAGCATCAGTGCACCCCCTCCCACTTTCCGCTCTTCTCAGTCCCACCTCGGCCGGCACGCGAGCACCTGCTCGACCAGGACGTGATCTATGTCGGCGGCGGCGCGACTGCGAACATGCTCGTCCTCTGGCGCTTTCACGGTCTGGACGCGATTCTTCGAGAGGCCTGGGAGACGGGGACGATCATGGCGGGACCGAGCGCCGGTGCGATCTGCTGGTTCGAGGACGGCGTCACTCGGTCGTTGGGCGATGAGATCGTCCCACTGGGCGACGGCCTTGGTCTCGTCACCGGCAGCTTCTGCCCCCACTACGGCGACGACGAGGCTCGTACGGCCGCCTACCGGCGCCTGGTGGCGGATGGGTTCCTGCCGGGCATCGGCGCCGCGGGAGACGTTGCCGTTCACATCGTCGGAAGCGACGTGAGCGAGGTGGTTACGACGCGGCCTGGGGCAACCGCGTTCCGCGTCGAGAGCCGGGACGGAGAGGCGGTCGATACACCGTTGGAAGCACGGTTACTCCGCTGATACCGGGGTGGTGCGCCACATGAATCCGACTGACTGAATCTCGCGTAGGCCTCTAAGTCCTACAAACAAGGGAGGGATAGGGATGGGGAAGCAAGCAATTCGCCCCAATCTCGCCGTCGTTCTTCTGACAGCACTCGTGGTCGCCTTGGCCGCGTTCCTGGTCGTTGTCGGATCGACGCGTGCGGCGGGGGGGAACTCCTTCACGGTTCACAATCTGGTCTCGGACGGGGGCGTGCCAGCGGATCGCACCGATCCGAACCTCGTCAACGGGTGGGGGCTCGCACGTAGCGCGACGTCTCCCTGGTGGGTTGCGGACAACGGAACAGACGTCTCGACGCTCTACCAGGGCAACGGCACCCCGGTGCCGCTCGTCGTCAGAGTCCCAGGTGGACCGACTGGAGCCGTCTTCAACGGAACGTCGAGCTTCGTTCTGCGCGGCGTCGGGCCGGCACGGTTTCTCTTCGCGACCGAAGCCGGAACGATTCGCGGCTGGAATCCGTCGGTCGCTCCGACAGAGGCCGTGGTTGCCGCAACACACGCGGGAGCGATCTACAAAGGTCTCGCGATTGGCTCCACTGCAGAAGGTCCTCGCCTCTACGCAACCGACTTCCACAATGGGCGGGTCGACGTCTTCAACAGCACCTTCAAGCTGTTGAACAACCCAGGAGCGTTCGTGGATCCGAACCTGCCTGAAGGATACGGGCCGTTTGGGATCCAGAATCTCGGCGGTTGGATCTACGTCACGTACGCGAAGCAGGACGCCGACCGCGAGGACGAGATCGCGGGTCCAGGACTCGGGGTAGTTGACGTCTACGACAGCTCCGGAACCTTCCTGCGTCGAGTCGCTACCGGCGGACCACTCAACGCACCCTGGGGCCTGACGCTTGCACCGACCGGCTTCGGTGAGTTCGGCGGCCAGCTGCTCGTGGGCAACTTCGGGGACGGTCGCATCAACGCGTACCATGTGACCGCCCAGGGGCCGTACACGTTCCATGGGCCGCTGCGCGACACGAGCGGCGCTCCGATCGTCATCGACGGGCTCTGGGGAATCGACTTCGGCAACGGCGCTGGCGCCGGGCCGACGACGAGTCTCTTCTTCGCCGCCGGGCCTGACGACGAGACGCACGGCGTGTTCGGCGTCATTCAATAGCCGCGTTACACCTTCTCGGGGAGCGCCTTGATTCAGGCGCTCCCCGAGTGCGGTATGGATCGGTTACAGCGTGAACGCGACCTGGTTGTTGATCGCGTCGAACGCGTCCTTGGCCAGCACCTGCGTCGCCTTGACATTGCCGTACCACGTCGAGCCACCTGCATTCGACTGGCTTCCGGCATAGGCGAGCATCTGGGACACCGTCATGCTCGAAGCCCCGCCGAAAGCAGACGAGACGTCGACGAAGCTCGAGCAGGTTGGAATGTCCACGCAGACGTTCTTCAGGTCGATCGTGACCGCGCCAATCGGCACGGCGGCGTTCAGCTTGTTTCCGCCGAGAGCCGGATCGCTGAAGTAGACGTCCAACGCCGTTGCGAGCATCTGCGCCTTCAGCATCGCGTTACAGGTCGAACCACCGCAGTTGCTCGCGCTCCCTTTGATCACGTTGTAGACGTAGGTCGCCACTCCGGCACACGTTGCCGAGGCGGACAGATCCTGGAACGGTGCGTACTGCCTCAGCCAGGTGGCGGAGGGGCACACGCCGGTCGCCGCCTGGTCCTTGATGATCCCCTGGCCGTTCTTGTTCTGCCAGAAGCCCATCGTCAGCGCTCCGGTGTGGTCGGACGTCCGCACGATCGGGATGCTCACCGTGTCGGTCGCATCCGGCGCCTCGTTCGAGGAGACGGTGGCGACATTGACGACGTTGGCACCCGCGAGGAGCTCCGCCAGAGTGACCGTGTGCTGACCGGTGCAGGTCATCGAACCCGCGACCGCCAGCGTCGTTGCCGGACATGACGGGGCCGCGTCGGTGTTGTTGTCGACGAGGCTGATTCCAGTCAGCACCGATGTCCCCGTGTTGGAGACCAGGTAGCTATACGGCACGACCTGGCCCGCCGACGTGATCAAGGTCGTCGTCGACGACTTGTCCAGCGTCATCCCCGGGAAGTCCACATTCGAGTCGTTGCTGAGCACGTCGTTGCCGCCACTGTCGTACGTGAGCGTCGCCGTATTGACGAACGTCGACGTGCCGGCCTGCGCAAACGTCTCCGTGTACGTGCACTCGATTGTCTGATTGTTGTTTATGGTCGTACCGACCAGCAATCCACAACTACCTATGTCGCTCGTCGTGCTATCCGAGATCGCGACGATCGTGTGGAAGGCGCCGGACGGTCCCGGGGCGGTGCCACCGAAGATCGTCAGCCGATACGTCACCGTCCACGGGTACGTGACCGTCTTGGGAACGTTCTCCGTGTTGCTGAAGACGGCGTCGTCGTTGGCGTCGACGTCCTTGGTAATCGTCGGCTTGAGGCTGGCGGCCGCTGCAGGCCGAGCGCCCATTAGGGCGACCAGCGCACGGTGAGGGTGAGCAGCGCAACTAGCGACGCCATCCTCAGAAGCCGCCGGGATGCGTGGCCGTCTGCGCGCTCGACCTCGACCCGAGGCCTTAGGCGTATATGCATTCGAACTCCCTTCTATGTCCGCAGTGGAAGAACAACATCGTCCCGAGCGGCGGCTTCGCTAACAACTAGTCGATGGGCCAGAGCGGCATCGACATGTACAAGCTTTCCGAACATACGAACATCACTTGTTCACGGGGCGGTCCGCGGCACAGCCGTAGCCGTGCCGTAAGGAAGAAAACGAAAGCCCCGCGTTGGCAGGGCTTCGTGCAGTCGGGGCGCCGAGATTTGAACTCGGGACCTCCTGTCCCCCAGACAGGCACGCTAACCAGGCTGCGCCACGCCCCGTGGTCGCTGGATAGTAGCCTCCGCTGTTCAGTCACAGGCGCGTTCGAGGTGGCATGACTCAGCGGCCTGAGTCCACTACGGTGACGGGAGGGGTCGGGGCTTTGCGTGGGCCTGGCCGCAGGTCCCGCGCTCCCGGCCCCGACTAACCCTGTGTTCGGGTCGATTTTGATACCTCGGCCCGTTTGGTGGCCCGAACTCTGATCGAAAGTCGAGCGCAACCGGGTGGTCTGGGGGTAGTCCCGCACCGCCGCTCGTCCTAGTTTCAAGCTAGGTGACTTGGCAGCTAACGCTTTCGGGGCTTGCAATCGGCCTGCTGGTGGGGGTAACGGGCATGGGTGGCGGTTCCTTACTCACTCCGCTGCTCGTGATCCTGTTCGGCTTCAGCCCCTCGGTCGCAATCGGGACCGATCTTCTGCATGGAGCGGTGTTCAAATCTGTCGGGGCTGTACGACATCGCCGCCTCGGGAACGTCCAGGCACGTCTCTCGGGCTGGATGTTTCTCGGCAGTGCCCCGATGTCGTTGGTGGGAGTGGCTGTCGCGACGTGGATGAAGCACCGCTACGGCGGCAGTGCGTCCTCGGTGCAGGGAATGATCCTCGGAGTCGCCTTGACGATCGGTGGTCTTGGAATGCTCGCGAAAAGCTTTATCCGCTTCCGCGAGGCACCGAAGGAAGCATTCATCCTGACGCGACGCGATCGCGTCGCGGCGGTTTTGATCGGGCTCGGCGGCGGCTTCGTCGTGGGCCTCACGTCTGTAGGCAGTGGTGTCTTCTTCGGCTTGACGATGCTGATCGTCTTCCCGCTCCGCTCGGCCAAAGTCGTCGGCACGGACATCTTCCACGCGGCGGCCCTTCTTTGGGTGGCCGGCTTCGGGCATCTCGTCGCAGGCAATGTCAATCTTCACGCCGTAGCGTGGCTCCTCGTTGGGTCTATCCCGGGCGTGTTGCTCAGTTCCGGCTTCACTGTGCGGCTGCCCGACCGACTTCTGCGCATGATGATCGGCGTGGTGCTTGCCGCGAGCGGCGTGAGGCTTTTGAACCAGCCGTACTCGAGCGAGTCAGCGCTACTGATACTCGCAGTGGGACTGATCGGCATCGCCTGCTACTACCGTTTTGCCAATCGACGCCAGCCAGCCCTGACTCTAGGTGCCGCCTAGGTGCCGTAGCGCTTGTACAGCCTGTCGATCAGGTCCGGCATCCGCTCGAGCCTGTCGGTGATCACCCGTAGCCGGTATTCGCGGAAGTGCTCGGCCTCGACGCCGAGCGCACGCGCAAGCGTCTTGATCACGTCGTCCGACGGGACCGGGCGGTTTCCGTGCACGAGATGGTTGAGATACCCGGCAGACAGCCTTGTCTTCTCGGCGAGCGAGCGGTAAGTAAGACCGGCCTCGTTCATCAGCCGCTCGATGGTCGGGCCGAATGAGTCGTCGCTGAAACGCCGCTTCCGCGCCATCAGCCGAGCATCTCGCGCACTGCAGAGACGAGCTCACCCACGCTCACCGCCATGTCTTCCCCCTTCGCGCGCTCGCGAACGTCAACCGTACCGTCTTCGGCGACCTTTCGCCCGACCGTCACTCGCACCGGACAACCGATCAGATCCGCGTCCGCGAACTTCTCCCCCGCCCGCGCTTGGCGGTCGTCCAGCAACACGTCGAGGCCGTCCGCGGAGAGCGCGTCCGCTACCGATTGCGCGTGCTCTTCCATGCCTGGGATCACAACGACGTGGACATCGTACGGCGCAACCGACGCAGGCCACTGGATGCCCTTGTCGTCATGGTGCTGCTCGATGATGGCCGCCATCGTGCGCGCGGGGCCGATGCCGTAGCTCCCCATGACGAGCGGCTTCTCCTGCCCGTCCTCGTCGAGGAAGGTCGCGCCGAACCGCACCGAATAGAACGTGCCGAGCTTGAAGATGTGCCCGAGCTCGATCGCCGGTTCCTCCAGTAGCTTGCCGCCGCACAGCGGGCAGGTGTCCCCTGCGTTCGCCTGCCGGATGTCCGCGAACTCCGGCTTGAAGTCCCGGTCTGCCTGAACGCCCGCGCAGGTGCCACCCGTCGCGATTCGCACCTGCGACGAACTGACCCTCGCGCAGAGCCTCGTCGGCGACGACGTCGATGGTCACACCGACGGGACCGAGGGACCCGCCGCCGGCGCCGAAGACCGCCCTGATCTCGTCGTCCGTCATCGGCCGGTACGCCTCGCCCAGCACGGTCACGAGCTTCTCCTCGCTCAGCCTGTCGTCGCCGCGAATCAGCGCCAGCACCGGCCGCTCCCCGACCATGACCGGCATCGCCTTCGACGTCGCGGCCGGGTCGATGCCGAGGAACTCTGCGAGCGCCTCGATCGTCGCCACGCCCGGAGTCTCGATCTCTTCCGGGGGGTCCAGCGGGTCGGGGAAGTCGGGCGCACGCGGAATCCCGCGCGCCGCGTCGTAGTCCGCGAAATAGTCGCCGTTCTCGCAGCGGACAAGGATGTTCTCGCCGGATTCGGCCGGCGCCATGAAGCCCGAGGACTCCCGGCCGCCCATGATCCCCGACTCGGCCTCGACGAAGTACGCCTCGAGACGGCAACGCTCCCAGATGCGTTCGTATGCGCCCCGGTGCGCCTCGAAGCTCCAGTCGAGTCCGGCCTCGTCGCGGTCGAACGAGTACGAGTCCTTCATGATGAACTCGCGCACGCGCAAGAGCCCGCCGCGCGGCCGCGGCTCGTCGCGTTCCTTCGTCGAGAAGTGGTACCAGAGCTGCGGCAGTTGCTTGTAGGACTGCAGCTCGCGAGCGTGGAACGTCATCGTCTCCTCGTGCGAGAACGGGAGTACGTAGTCGCGCCCGGCCCGGTCCTTGAGCTTGAAGACGATCGGGATCCCGATGCGGCCGCTCGTGTTCCACAGCTCCGCCGGCGTCAGCACCGGCTCGAGCATCTCCTGCCCGCCAATTGCGTTGATCTCCTCGCGGATGATCTGGACAACCTTCTGGTGCACGCGCCAGCCGAGGGGCAGGAATGTCCACAAACCAGCGCCGACCTGGCGGATGAAGCCGCCGCGCACCAGCAGCTTGTGACTCGCTGCCTCCGCGTCGGCCGGTGGCTCGCGCAGGGTCGGAAGAAAGAGCTGTGAGGCCCGGGCAATCATGTTGTCCGGGCAGACTATTCGCCGAGCGGAATCAACGACGCTTCAGCCATCGCGAGCGCAGCAGGCTTTGCCATCTTCAGACGCTTGGGCCGTTGCATCCCCTCCGAGATCCACTTGTCGATCTCGTCGAACAGCTCTTCGATCAGGATGTCGGAGGAGACCTTCTTCAGCACACGTCCGTGCGCGTACACGAAGCCGGTGTCGCGGCCGCCGGCGATACCGAAGTCCGCGTCGCCCGCTTCGCCGGGACCGTTCACCGCACAGCCGAGAACAGCGACCTCGAAGTGCTGCGGGTACGTGCTCAGCCGTTCCTCCACCTTCTCGGCGAGTGTCTGCACCCCGACGTTGTCCCGTCCGCACGATGGGCAAGCGATCATGATCGGCCCACGCTCACGTAGGCCGAGCGCCTTCAGGATCTCCCAGGCCACGCGCACTTCTTCCACGGGATCCGCGGTCAGCGAGACACGCATCGTGTCGCCGATGCCGTCGACCAGGAGCGCGCCTGTGCCGACTGCGCTCTTGATCGAGCCCGCGAACGGCGTGCCGGCCTCGGTGACGCCGAGATGCAGAGGGTATGGCACCTTCGAGGCGAGCAGGCGATAGGCGCGGATCATCGTCGGGACGTGGCTCGACTTCACGGAGATCTTGAAGTCCCTGAAGTTCAGGCTCTCGAGCAGGCGCACTTCCTCGAGCGCCGCCTCGACCAGCGCCTCGGCCTGATCGGCCTGCGCAAGCTCGTTGAGATGCTTCGGCAGCGAGCCGGAGTTCGCGCCGATGCGCATGGGAATGGCCGCGGCCTGTGCCGCGCGCACGACCTGAGCCACCTTGTCCGAGCCGCCGATGTTGCCGGGGTTGATACGGACAGCCGCAACGCCGGCATCGATCGCCTTCAGCGCAAGGCTCGCGTTGAAGTGGATGTCCGCGATGACGGGGAGCGGCGACAGCCGGACGATCCTGCCGAGAGCCTCGGCGTCCTCGGTCTTCGGGACGGCGACGCGGACGATCTCGCAGCCGGCAGAGGCCAGAGCGGCGATCTGGGCGGTCGTGGCCTCGACGTCGTGAGTCTTCGTCAGCGTCATCGACTGGACGACGACGGGGGCGCCCCCGCCGATCTTCACCCCGCCAACGCTGATCTGGCGCTCGCTGGCCATCGATTCAGTGTATAGCGGCCCTCCGGGGTGTCAGACACCAAGACGTGGGTGTCACCAAGTCGTCACGAAAGACAGCGATCCCGCTCCTGAAGCGGGGTCCCGGGACCCACGGTCTCCCAGGCTGGTGTCAGACACCGTGACGACCGTGTATCGGAGGGGCTAGCCGCCGCCGAGGCGATTGATGTCGTTCGACAGGCCGATGAACGTCAGGACGAGGAAGAGCGCGATCCCGATCGCGGACACGCGCTCGTAGATCTCACGCCCGACCGCACGGCCTCGGATGCCTTCGATGATCGAGAACAGGATGTGCCCGCCGTCCAGCGGTAACAGCGGGAGAAGATTCAGAATCGCGAGCGAGAGGCTGATCAGCCCCATGATCTGCAGGAACAGCGTGAACGTGAGCGAGACCGCCTGGCTCGAGACGTCGACGATCCCGACCGGGCTCGAGACCTCCTTCCTTCCCGATCCCGTCACCAGGTGGGGAAAGAACGTGAGCGTCACCTTCGTCGCCGACCACGTCGTGCCGAGGCTGTGCCTCAACGCTCCGATCGGCCCGTACTTGATCTCTTCCCAGCCGGGCTCGAATCCGAGCGCCCAGCGGTCACCGATCCTTTGGGTGCGCACCGGCCCGAGCGTGAGCACCCTGCCGTCACGCTGAACCGTGATGGTCGTGGGCTTGCCCTTCGAGGCCCGGATCAACTGGGAGACCGCGTCGAAGTTCGGCGTCGTCCGGGCGTTCACCGCGATGATCCTGTCACCGGGTTGCAGTCCGACGGACGCCGCCGGGGTGCTCGGCTTGACGTTCCTGACCGTGCGGTCGGCATTACCCGGTACGCCGAACATGTATCCCGCCGAAAGGAGCACGACCGCGACGATGATGTTCACGCCCGGGCCGGCGAAGATGACCGCGATGCGCTTCCACGTCCGCTGACGCCAGTAAGCGTCGGCGCTGAGCCCGTCTTGCAGCTCTTCCACGGCTCGATGCGCAGCCTTCGCCGCAGCCGGACTGAGGTTTGCCTCCTCGACCGCCTGCTGCAACTCGGGGAGCGCGTCTCTTGCTGCATCGAGGTCGCCCGCTTCGAGCCCGCGCTTCACCCGTGCTGCCTTCGGGAACAAGCTCGTGTCCTCTGCAAGCGCCCGCGCGAGTTGCGCGTCCAGGTCAGACGCAGCCGGACGGTGCATACCCGGAATCTTCACGTAGCCGCCGAGGGGGATCGCACCGACTCCGTACTCGATCCCGTTGCGCGAGACCTTGGCGAGCGCCGGCGGGAAGCCCAGGTAGAAGCGGCGCGGTCTCATGCCGACACCACGCGCGACGAAGAAGTGGCCCGCCTCGTGCAGGAGGATCAGAACAGCGAGACCGAGGATCGAGATGAGGATGTTCATGCGACCTTCAGCGCGTCCTCGACGTGCCGGCGTGCCGCCTGGTCTGCCGCCACGAGCTCGTCGAGATCGCGGGCGGCCGATCCATCCGCCGCAGCCAGCGCGTCTGCAACCACGTCTGCGATACCGAGAAACGGCAGCCGTCCATCGAGGAACGCCGCGACCGCAACCTCGTTCGCCGCGTTGAACGCGCAGGGATACGTGCCACCCTGCTCCCCCGCTCTGCGTGCGTGCGCAAGCAGCGGGAACGTCTCCAGGTCGGGCGGCTCGAACTCGAGCGTCATGCCCCCTGCGAGATCGAGCGGCGGGATCGGCGTGGCGCTGCGGTCGGGATACGAGAGTGCGTAGGAGATCGGCACGCGCATGTCCGGATAGCCGAGATGCGCGAGCGTGGCACCGTCACGGAAGCGGACGAGCGCATGCACGACCGAGGTCGGATGCACGACGACGTCGATCTGCTCGTACGGCAGCCCGAACAAGAAGTGAGCCTCGATCAGCTCGAGGCCTTTGTTGGCGAGTGTCGCGGAGTCGACCGTGATCTTCGGGCCCATGTTCCAGGTGGGGTGCGCCAGAGCCTCGGCAGGTGTGACGTCTTCCAGCTCGTCACGTGCCCGGCCACGGAACGGTCCACCCGAAGCGGTGAGCACGAGCGAGTGGACCTGGTCGGCGGAGCGGCCTTCGAGGCACTGGAAGGCACCCGAGTGCTCGCTGTCGACCGGAATGAGCCTGCCGCCGCCACGTTGCTGCGCGGCCAGCGCGAGCTCGCCCGCGGCGACGAGACTCTCCTTGTTTGCCAGTGCGAGATCTACACCGCGCTCGAGGGCCCAGAGCGTCGCGGGCAATCCTGCGAAGCCGACGACCGCGTTGAGAACGAGATCAGGCTCGGCGCGCTCGAGCAGCTCGGTGAGATCGCCGCCGGCCTGCGTCAACGGCGCGAGCCCATCGATGGGCTGTGAGCCCGAGGCGGCGGCGCAGAGCTCGAGCCCTGGATGCGCCTCGATGATCTCCTGTGCCTGGCGCCCGATCGAGCCTGTGGCGCCAAGGAGCGCGATCCGTTTCATCACGCAGTCAGTGTAGGTTCGCGGAGGTGGTTCGCCCCGGAACACCTGAGGATGCGGAAGGGGTTGCCAGGGTTCACGTCGAGACCTGGCAGGCCGCCTACGCGCACACGCTGCCGCAGCAGCAGCTCGCGGCGCTTTCCGTCGAGGAGGCAGTCGACAGGTCTCGGCGCTGGCCGCCGACATTCGTCGCGGAGCGCGACAGGGAGATCGTAGGCTTCGTCAGCGTCGGCGCCGGCCGAGATCCGGGGAGCGACGGAGAGCTGTTCGCGATCTACGTCCACCCGCAGGCCTGGGGCACCGGCACCGGCCGTGCGCTCATCGAAGCCGGCGAAGGCGAGCTGCGCAGACTCGGACACCAGGACGCCATTCTCTGGGTGCTGGGCGACAACCCGCGGGCGCGCCGCTTCTACGAGCTCGCGGGCTGGTCACTGGACGACGACGCCCGCGATATCAACATCCTCGGCTTCGACGTCGCGGAAGTTCGGTACTCGAAGCGACTCTAGGCGGCGCTGAACGCGCGCAGCAGATAGTACGACGCCACAACTGCAAAGAGCAGGGAATCGATCCGGTCGAGCACGCCGCCGTGCGCTGCAAGCAGGCGGCCACTGTCCTTCACTTGCATGTCACGCTTGAGCGCAGACTCGAAGAGGTCCCCGAGCGGCGCAGCGATCGCGATTACGGTGCCGAGCACGATCGACTGGGGAATCGAGATGTAGTGCTGTTTGTAGAGGGCGACGAACGCGACGAAGATCGTGGCCGCGGTTCCGAAGAGGAAGCCTTCCCACGTTTTCCCCGGTGACAGGGCCGGAGCAAGCTTGTGCCGGCCGATCAACCGCCCCGCGAAGAACGCACCGATGTCGCCGGCCCAGACCGCGAGCAGGACGGTGAAGGTCGCGAGCTCGCCCTCGCTGGGGATCTGCCGCAAAAGCACGAGATGGGCAAGACCCAGGCCGATCCAGGCCGCGCCGAGCACGGTGGAAGCGATTGCCACTGTCGCCGACTGCCGCGTGGAGGCGATCCAGTACAACAGGAATGCGAAGACCAACGTGCTGAGGAAACCCGCCATCGTCCATTCGAGCCCGGCAAGGTGTGCACCGAGCAGCGAGAGAATCGCGCCTGCGTACGCCGCCAGGATGACCGGACGCAGCGAGCGGATCATCAGCGCGTACTCGTGGAGTGCGAGAATCGCCGCAACGCCTGCAAGCGCGAACAGCCACCAGCCTCCGGCCCACACGATCACGAGCACGAGCGGCAGGCCGACGAGCGCGACCACCACGCGCGAAATCAGAGGGGCCACTACCGGCCGCCGAAGCGGCGCCTGCGGCTGGCGTAATCGTCGAGGGCGGCGCGGAGCTGGTCCTCGCCGAAGTCGGGCCAGAGCGTGTCGACGAAGACCAGCTCGGCGTAGGCGAGTTGCCACAGGAGGAAGTTGGAGACCCTCAGCTCGCCGGATGTGCGGATCAAAAGATCGGGATCGGGCATCTGCGGCGCATTGAGGTACGTCCCGAACGTGTCCTCGTCCACCTCTTGACCGCCGGCGACGGCGCGGTTCGCCGCGTCCACGATCTCGGCGCGTCCGCCGTAGTCGAACGCGATCCAGAGCTCGAGCGTGCGCTTCCCCTCCGTCTCGCCTTCGAGCGCAGCCATGCGCTCCTGCAACGCTGCCGGCGCACGGTCGCGGCGGCCGATGAAGCGCGTGCGCACTCCCTGGCGCACGAGGTCCGGGAGCTCGCGCTCGATCGTCTCGGTGAAGATCTCCATCAACAGCTCCACCTCGGCGGGCGGCCTGTTCCAGTTCTCCGTCGAGAACGCGTAGACGGCCAGCGAGTCCACGCCGAGGTCGATCGCGGCTTCGACCGTCCGGCGCAGCGCCTTCGTGCCGGCCCGATGCCCGGCGGCGATCGGCAGCCCTCGCTTGCGTGCCCAGCGCGCGTTTCCGTCCATGATGATCGCCACTGCGTGCGCGACATCAGGCAGGTCGGGCTCGGCCGCGGGCCGAACGTGCCGCAGCGTTCTGATCTTCGTGAGGATGCTCACCGCACTTCGGGAGGTCCTAGACCTCCATTATTTCGGCCTCTTTGTGCTTCAGGAGATCGTCGATCGTCTTCGTGTGCTCGTCGGTCAGCTTCTGCACGCGTTCCTCCGCCCGGTGCTCGTCGTCCTTGCCGACCTCGCCCTTCGCCAGGTCCTTGAGGTGTTGCACGGCATCCCGACGAACGTTTCGCACCGCGATCCTCCCCTCCTCCGCGATCTTGCGCACGATCTTCACCAGCTCCTTGCGGCGCTCCTCGGTCGGTTGGGGCATCGGCAGCCGGATGACCTTGCCGTCGTTCGACGGCGTCAGGCCGAGATCCGACTCCAGCAGCGCTTTCTCGATCGCCTTGATCGAGGTCGGATCGAACGGCTGGATCGTCAGCATCCTCGGCTCAGGCACGTTGATCGTCGCCATTTGCTTGAGCGGCGTCTGCTGGCCGTAGTACTCGATCTGCACCCGGTCGAGCAGCGCCGCCGAGGCGCGCCCGGTGCGCACGGTGTTGAACTCCGTCTTCGTGTGCTCGACGCTCGCATCCATGCGGTTCTGCGCGTCCTGGATGAACTCGTCGACGGTGGCCATCAGTGCTCCTCCTTCGGCGTCGAGATGATGGTGCCGATGCGCTCGCCGTCGATCACGCGGCGGATGTTTCCGTCGGCAAGTGCGAAGACGTAGATCGGCAGATTGTTATCCATGCAAAGCGACAGCGCCGTGGTGTCCATCACCTTGAGGCCGCGCTCGATCGCCTCGCGGTGCGTCAATTCGGGGAGGAACTCGGCGTCGGGGTCGAGTCGTGGGTCGTTTCCGTACACACCCGTCGTGCCGTGCTTGGCCATCAGGATGGCGTCCGCGTTGATCTCCAGCGCCCGCAGCGCAGCAGCCGTGTCGGTCGTGAAGAACGGGTTGCCGGTTCCTGCGGCAAAGATCACGACGCGGCCCTTCTCGAGATGCCGAATGGCGCGCCGCCGGATGTACGGCTCGGCCACTTCCTTCACCTCGAGCGCCGAAAGCACCCGCGTGTCGGCGCCTCGATCCTCGAGCGCGTCCTGGAGCGCCAGCGAGTTCAACACCGTCGCGAGCATCCCGGAGTAGTCGGCCGTCGCACGGTCCATGCCTTCGGCCGCAGCCGACATGCCACGGTAGATGTTGCCTGCGCCGACCACGATCCCCGTTTCGACGCCTGTGGCCTGCACCTCGACGATCTCCTCGGCGATCGAGTCGATCGTTCCTCGGTCCATGCCGTACTCCTGAGCGCCCATGAGCGACTCGCCCGAAAGCTTGAGCAGGATGCGCCGAAAGACGGGACTGCCGCTACCGGCCTCTGCGACGGCTTCCTCCGGCTGGACGGTCATCCCGTCAGCGCGAACCGCTCGAACTCCAGCACCTCGGCGGCTTTCCTCCGAGAGCGCCTGGCCCACGGTCTTGCCGGTGTCGTGAATCCACGGCTGTTCCGTCAAGACGCGATCCGCAAAGAAGCGCTTGTTGAGCATTCCTTCGACGATCTTCTCGCGAGCCTGCTCGGGCTTCGACAGGACCTCGTCCGAGTTCGCGAAGATCTCGCGCTCCGACTTCACGACGTCCTCCGGCACGTCTTCCCTGCCGACCCACTGCGGGGACGAGGCTGCGATGTGCATCGCGATCTTGCGGGCGATGCCGTCCGAGCCGCCGCGAACCTGCACGAGCACGCCGAGCTTGTTTGCGGGCGGGTGAGCGTAGCCCTCGATCAACGCACCGTCGATCGCCTCGAAGCGCGCGGCTCCGGCGACGACGATGTTCTCGCCGAGCTTGCCGGACAACGCCAGCCGCTCTTCGTCGAGTCGTGCCGCCGCGTCGGGACCGTCAACCTCGACGGCCTCGAACACCTTCTTGGCGAATGCGAGGAACTCGTCGTTGTTCGACACCGGTTCGGTCTCGCAGCCGACGGCGACCATCGTCCCGCGCCTGGCGTCGTCGCCGATGCGGTAGCCGACTTTGCCTTCGGTCGTGGCGCGGCCCGCGCGCTTCTCGGCGCTCGCCATGCCACGCTCCCGCAGCAACCGCTGGGCAGCCTCCATGTCGCCGTTCGTATCGACCAGCGCGCGCTTGACGTCCATCATCGGCGCGCCGGTCTGGTCGCGAAGCTCCTTGACGAGTGCTGCGCTGATGACCGTCATTCGGCGGGCACCTCCTCCGGCTTTGCCTCCGCGGCGGGCTCGCCTTCGGCAACGGACTCGGCCTCGGCAACGGGCTCGGCCTCGGCGGCGGGCTCCTCCGTCGCGGCTACCTGCTCCTCGGGCGGCTCACCGTTCTTCGCAGGCGTGAAGTCCGCGGGAGTCGCTTTCTGCTGCCCCGCCGCGATGCCGTCGGCGATTACGCGCACGATCAGGTCGCACGATCGGATGGCGTCGTCATTGCCCGGGACGACGTAGTCGGCCTCGTCCGGGTCGCAGTTCGTGTCGACGAGTGCGACCACGGGCAGCCCGAGCCGACGCGCCTCACGCACGGCGAGCTGTTCCTTCTTCAGGTCGACGATGAACACCGCGTCGGGCTGGCGCTTCATGTCGGCCACGCCGCCGAGGTTCTCGTCGAGCTTCTCGAGCTCGTTCAGCATCGAGATGCGCTCTTTTGCCGGCAGCAGGTCGAGCTGGCCCTCGTCCTTCAGGCGGCGCAGCTCGTGCAGGCGGTCGATGCGATCGGAGATGGTGCGCCAGTTCGTCAGCAGGCCGCCGAGCCAGCGATGGTTGACGTACGGCATGTTGACCCGCTTCGCCTGCTCTTCCACGGCGCCCTGGCTCTGCTTTTTCGTTCCCACGAAGAGGATCGAGCCGCCTCGCTCGGCGATGTTGCGGGCGAAGGCATGCGCTTCTTCCAGCAGCTGCAAGGTCTGCTGAAGATCGATGATGTAGATGCCGCCGCGCTCCGTGAAGATGAAGCGGCGCATCTTTGGGTTCCAGCGTCGCGTCTGGTGGCCGAAGTGGACTCCAGCCTCCAGTAGCTCGCGCATAGAGACGACGGACATTGGGATCAGGTCCCCTTTCTGGTTGATTTGATTGCTGCCGGTGGGGCCTGGCTGGAACCGGCATCCGTCGAACGCCGGCACCGCCACCCAGACTGATCCGCCGGGTCGGGTGCGAAAAACCGCTGCATTCTAGCGGCTACCGCTCGCGCCTGGCGCGCTCCAGGGCTGTTCGTAGATCGGCGGGCAGCGGCGACTCAACGTCGATTTGCTCTTCCGTGAAGGGATGGGGGAAGGCGAGCCGCTCTGCATGGAGGAACTGGCGCTCCAGACCGAGCTCGCGGGGCCGTCCGTAGAGGATGTCGCCGGCGACCGGAAGACCGATCGCAGCGAGGTGCACGCGGATCTGGTGCGTCCGGCCGGTCTCCAGCCTCACATCGAGAAGCGTGTGCCGCTCCAGGACCTCTCTTCACGTCGAAATGCGTGATCGCCTCACGTGGCTTGTCGGTGTCGAGGGACTGTCGCAGCGGGTCGCGCCGGTCGCGCCCGATCGGCGCCTCGACGCGGCCGCTTCGCGACCGCGGTCGTCCAACGACCAGGGCGGCGTAGTGCCGCTCGAGTGCGCGGCTGCGCACCAGATCCTGCAGACGAGCGTATGCCTCCTCCGACCTCGCGACGACCATGAGCCCGGAGGTGTCGCGGTCGAGACGATGCACGATGCCGGGACGCCGCGCATCTCCTCCCGCGATGTCATGTTCGAGCAGGCCCTGCACGAGCGTGCCCGTCGCGTGCCCGGAAGCCGGATGCACAACGAGACCGGTCGGCTTGTCGACCACCATGAGGTGCTCGTCCTCGTAGGCGATGCGCAGGTCCATTGGCTCGGGCATGAGCTCGGCGACCTCGCGCACCGGCGGCTCGAACTCCAGCTCCTCGCCGCCGGAGAGACGCTGGCTCTTGCCGAGTGGTCTGCCGTCGACGAGGACTGCTCCCGATTCGAGCAGCCGTTCGGCCACGCCGCGCGAGCCGACCGCCGGCAGGGAGGCGAGAAAGCGGTCGAGCCGCTCGCCCGCCGCCTCCTCAGGGACGCGTTGTTTCACGCATGCGCTGAGGCCGGCCCGCGTTTCGGTCCGAGGCCACGAGCGCCAGCAGCAGAGCTGCTACCCCGACGACGATGAACGAGTCGGCGAGGTTGAAGGCCGGCCAGTACTTGAAGTCGAGGAAGTCCGTCACGTGGCCGAGCCGAACCCGGTCGGTCAGATTCGAGACGCTGCCGCCGATCACGAGCCCGAGCGCAACGGGCAGGACCGGATGCCGCGAGCCGGAGCGCGCGAAGAAGTAGAGCATCCAGGCAACGGCGAGTCCGGTCAGAAGGATGACGAGCGACGTCGCGCGTGCGAAGAACCCGAAGGCGATCCCCGAATTCGTCACGTGGTGGATCGAGAACGCACCGACTACGTGCACCTGGTCGTTGAGGTCGAGACGGCTCGTCACGATGGCCTTCGTCAGTTGATCCGCAGCGATGCCGGCGAGCGCGACCGAGGCGAGGCTCAGCCACTGCGGCCAACTCGCGCCGAGTCGGCGCTCGGCAACGGAGATCGGCGTCAGGCCGTCCGTTGTCGAGCCGACACGGATGTCGGTCGCCCGGGGAGAAACCCGCTCGGTCAACCCCGCTCCCGGTCGCGCGCGCAGTCGATGCACAGCGTCGCCCAGGGCAGTGCCTCGAGGCGCTCGAGGGAGATCTGCTCACCGCGGTTCGTGCAGATCCCGTACGTGCCGTCCTCGATGCGTTTCAGCGCGGCGTCGATCTCCCCGAGGATCTGCTCGGAGTTCTCCTCGAGCGTGTAGTCGAGCTCGCGGTCGTACGTCTCGGTCGCCGTGTCCGCGAGGTGGTTGTCGTAGGCGGTCTCCTCGCCGGCATCCTCGGCGAGCGTTCCGGGGTTCTCGTCGTGAAGATTCTGAATCGCGGCCTCTACCCGCTTGCGCTCTTCGAGCAGGGCCTCGCGGAATCGATCCGTGTCGATCGCGCTCAAGATTGATGCTCCTTTCCGGCCGCCGACGAGAGGCGCCGTTCGATCTGAGTCGGGTCCAGGCCGGTCAGTCGAACGATCTTGTCCCGTGCACCGAGACCCGAAACGAGCGACACGTCCTCGCGCGGAATCGAGAGCGTTTCTGCCAGCAACCGGACGACCGCCTCGTTGGCGCGACCTCCTTCCGCCGGAGCGGCAACACGGACCTTCCACGCCTCGCCGTGCCGGCCGACGACGTGCGCGCTGTTCGCCCCGGGAGAGACACGCAGCCGCACGCGCGTGGAAACCGCTTCCATGCAGGGAGTCTAGCTTCGCAGTCCGGTCAGGCCGCCTCTGCCTCCGCGCCCTTCTCGGCGGGCTCTTCGTCGACGAGTGCAAGCGCCGAGTGCAGAAGAGAGCGCATCCGCCGGACTTCAGCAAGGAGCCGGTCGTGATCCGCGCGCGCGGTGCGCGTGATCGCACGCGCCTCGGAGCGCGCCTCCTCGATGATGAGGTCCGCCTCTCTTCCGGCCTGCTCCCTCAGCGTGACGGCCGCCTTTTCGGCCGACACGAGTGTCGTGCGCAGCAGCGATTCGAGCTCGCGATAGCGAACGAGATCGATCTCGAGCTGCTCGACCTTGTCGGCGAGGTCCGCGCGTTCGCGCCAAACGTCTTCGAAGCTCGCCACGATCTCGTCCAGCAGCGCGTCGACGGCCGTCCTCTGGTAGCCCCCGACGACGCTTTTCGCAGGCTTCAGATGTCGGATTTCAACTGGGGTAAGAGTCATTTTTCCCTTTCAGTGCATGCGGTTGAGGATGCTCAGGACGATCCTCAGAGCGATGTAGAGCGCCGCCACGCCGATCACGGGCGAGAGGTCGAGCGGCCCGAAGGTCGGCAGGATGCGACGCCAGAGCCGCAGGTATGGGTCGCACACGTCGTAGAGGAAGCGCTGGATCCGGTTCAACCACGGCGAGTACGGAAGCCGCACCCACGACGTGATGATGTAGCCGAGGATCAGCAGCGAATAGACGGTGACAAAAACCTGCACGAAGCTGGCGACGTTGTCGACAGCGTCGTAGAGCAAGCCAAGCATGGCACCGTCGGCCATCACACCCAGTTCGGCGTCATGGCCCGTGTTCCTTGCTCAGGCCTGGTTGAAGAAGCCGCCGCGCTCGAGCAGCCGCGCGCGCTCCTCGGCCGACACTTCGACGTTTCGAGGCGTCAGCAGGAAGACCTTGTCGGCCACCCTCTGCATGCCTCCGTCGAGGGCGTACGTCAGGCCGCTCGCGAAATCGATGAGCCGCTTCGAAAGGTCCTGATCGGAGCTCTGGAGATTCAGGATGACCGGGATCGATTCCTTGAACTTGTCCGCTATCTGCTGGGCGTCATTGAAGCTGCGCGGCACGACGAGGTGGACGCGGACGGAGGCCGGCGACGGCACGGCTGCGACGCGCGGTCGCAGGACCGCGGTCTTGTCGTTCGACCCCGGCTCGGGGTCGGTCCAATCGTCGAACTCCCGCTCGCGTCGGCGTGGGGCCAGGCGGCGGACGTTCGGCCGCTCGGCATAGCTGCGCTGCAGGTCCTCGTCGGTGACGTAGGCGTCCTCGTCCCAGTCCTCCTCCTCGGCGATGCCGAAGTAGACGAGGGTCTTGTTCCACACGTCAGCAAAGCCCATCTCGCGCGAAATGTTACTCCCCGTACAGGACCGAGCCTATGCGGACGAGGGTTGCTCCCTCCTCGGCAGCGACCCTGTAGTCCTGGCTTGTTCCCATCGAGAGCTCCTTCAAGCCGTGCTGCTCGGCCAACTCTCTCAACCGCGCGAAGTAGGGACGCGATGCCTCCGGATCGGTGGTCTCTGGGGGCATAGTCATCAAGCCGCGCACGTCTCCGTAAAGGTCGAGGAAGCGCGGCAGGTCCTCCGGAGGGATGCCGGACTTCGATCTCTCACCCGCCAGGTTGACCTCGACGAGGGCCGGTACGGTCAGGCGCGTCGCCGCCGAGTCGGAGTCGAGCGAGTGCACGAGCTCGCACATTCGATTCACGACCTTCACCTTGTTCGACTGCAAGTGGCCGATGAAGTGCCAGCGGAACGCGTCGGCGTACTGGGCGTGCTTTCGCTCGAGGTCCTGCGCACGGTTCTCGCCTACCACCTCGATGCCGGCGTCGACGAGCGCGCGCAGGTCCTCGAGTGCGATGTACTTGATCGCCGCGACGACGGTGACGCCGTCGCCGACCTCCGAGCGGATGCGCTCGTAGTTCGCGCGCACGGTCTCAGGCGACATAGCCGATCACTCCCTGACGCCCGGTCACCGGTCCGTCGCGGCGATGCGAAAAGAACTGCTCCGGATCGCAAGCCGTACAGAGGTCGAGCCGCTCGACGGACTCGACACCGGCCGACCGCAGCACACGCTCCGCAGCGGTCCAGAGGTCAAGGTTGCGTCCGCGCATCACATCGGGACCAAATCGGGCGCGATACGGGACCGCGACCTCCTCGCCCACTTCGTAACAGCATGGACCGATGCCCGGCCCGATCACTGCAGTCAGTCGTCCGCCGAGCGCGGCAACGCCCGCTTCCACGACGCCGTCGAGCAGGCCGAGCCGGCCAGCGTGGAGGAGCGCGAGCCCCGGCGTGCCGTTGACCCGGGCAAGCCCGATCGGCAGGCAGTCGGCGCTGAACGCCAGCATCGGCACGCCGGGCTCGTCGGTCCAGAGACCGTCCGCGTCTCTCCCCCGCTCCCCTGGCTCCGCGCGGGTGACCGTTGCGCCGTGGACCTGGCGGTTCAGCGCAAGCTGCGCCGGTTCGACTCCCATCGTCTCGCAGAGCCGCCGCCGGTTCTCATCCGCGTTCTCGGGGTGATCGCGCGTGCTGCGACCGAGATTGAGCGATTCGTACGGCCCGTCACTGACGCCTCCGCGCCGCGTGGAGAATGCGACGGCATAGGCGTCGGGCCCGTCCCAGCGGATCAGCGGGACGCTCACCGGACGCTCACGTGAGTTGCGCGCGCGCACGATCGAGCAGCCGGTCGCGCGTGTTGAGGGCCGGCTCGTCTACGACGGCGTCCAGCAGCGATTCGAGGGTCCGACCGAGCACAGGCCCCTCGTCGAAGCCGAGCGCGATCAGATCGGACCCGTCGATCGCAAGGTCGGTCAGCCGGTGAGGTTGACTTTCCTCCTGTTCGAGCAGCGAGCGCAGCCGCGCAACTGCGTCGAGATCCTGCTGAGAGATCTTCTTGCCGCGCAGATCAGCCTCCTTGTGCGCGACGAGGTCGAATGCAAGCTCGTCGCCGTGCTCACGCAGGAAACGCCGCGCGAAGAGCTCGTCGACGTCCTCGAGCGCAAAGGCGTGCGCGCGCACGAGCCGAGTCACGTAGGTGCGCAACCGCGTCGGATAGCGAAGCCGCCGCATGGCCGCCGCGGTGAGCCTGGCGCCACGTTCCGGATGCTTCCCGTTCGACCCCGGCTTGCCGAGATCGTGGAAGAGCGCGCCGAGCCTCACTGCGAGCGGCGCGTCTGCGTCCGCCGCGGCTTGCACGACCTCGAAGATGTGCTCGTCGAGTGGGAGGTGCTGGCGCTCGCTGCTCTGCTCGAAACCGATCGCCGGCTCGAACTCCGGCAGGAGCGCGGTGAGGACGCCGGTGTCCCGGGCAAGGCGCAATGCCCGCGCAGGCTCCGCCCCGAGCAACAGCTTCGAGAGCTCGCCCATGCCGTCGGCGCCGACCCCGCCACCAACGCGCTCACCCGAGACGAGCGCGACGCTCGCCGCCTCGGCGCGCATCTGGGCCAGCGTCTCTGCATCCGGTTCGAGCCCGAGCTGCGAGACGAGTCGGAGCCCGCGCACGAGGCGCAGTGGATCCTCGGCGAAGCTGCGCGGGCGCACGGTGCGAAGCACCCCGTTCTTCAGATCCGCCTCGCCGCCAAACGGATCGAGGATCTCTCCCGTCTCCAGCCGCCGCGCGATCGCGTTGACGGTGAAGTCGCGCCGGCCCATGTCAGCTTCGATCGAGAGCTCGGGGTCGGCGACGATCTCGAAGTCGTGCCGGCCGGGACCGGTGCTGCGTTCCACGCGAGGAGGGGCGAACTCGATTCCCGCCGGCGCAAGGAGGCGAAGCTGTTTGTCCCGTGGGTGGAGACGCGCGCCCACGCGACGCCCGGCGACCTCGAGCTCCTCGACCTTCCCGTGCGGCTCGAGCGCAGCGTGCAGGCCGTCGTAGTCCACCCCGGGCACGACGAAGTCCGCGTCCTTCGACTCGCGCCCGAGCAACTCGTCGCGCACGGCGCCACCGACGAGGTACGCGTCGAGGTGCAACCCTCGCACGAAGTCCTCGATCTTCTCGTTCACTTATTCGATCGCGATTGCTTCGATCTCGACGAGCAGGCCCGGCGGCAGCTTCGCGACCTGGAACGTCGAGCGTGCGGGCGGCTGGTCGCCCACGTGTCGTGCGTAGACCTCGTTCATCCCCTGAAAGTCGTCCAGGTCGGTCAGAAAAACCGTCGTCTTGACGAGCTTGTCCATGCCGCTACCCGCCGCCTCGAGGATCGCGCGGAGGTTCAGGAGCGTCTGTTCGGTCTGCGCGCGGATGCCATCACCGACTGGTTGGGGATTGTCGGGCTCGATCCCGACCTGGCCTGCGACGAACACGAATCCGTTCGCCTTGATCGCCTGTGAGTACGGCGCGCCCTGAAACGGCGCCGGTGCCGACTCGGTACGCACGATTTCCTTCATTCGCCTTCCCTCCTCCGCGGTCGACATGCCTGCGCAAGGGCGACGCCCAGCGCCTTGAAGATCGCCTCGAGCACGTGCTGCGTGTCGCGGCCTTCGACCAGACGCACGTGGAGCGTCAGACCTGCGGCCTGCGAGAACTCGTCCAGGAAACGCGCCGCAAGATCTCCGGCCAGACCCGCGATTCGCGCTTGCGACAGATCGACGTTCGAGACGAGGAGCGGCCGGCCGGAAACCTCGAGCGCGACGTGTGCGAGGGCCTCGTCCGCGGGAACGACGGCCGACCCATGGCCACGGGCTCCGTCGGCTCGGAGCGGCTCGGAAAGCGCCTCGCCCAACGAGCGGCCGGCGATGCTGATCTCGGCCTCGGGCGCACCCGGCGCCACTTCCAACGCGAGGTCGAAAGACGCATAGACGGCGAGCGCCGACAGCAGGTGGTCGAGGACCGGAACGCCGGTGGCGATGTTCGTCTCGCCGCGTCCAGCGACGTTGACCCGCGCGCTTGCGCGGCCCTGCCCGGTCGCAGCCATGGTGCGGAGCGTACCGGCTGATTCGAGTCAGCCGTCGATGCGGTCGATCTGTGCGCCGAGTGCGCGAAGGCGTTCGTCGATTCGCTCGTAGCCCTTGTCGATCTGGTAGACGGCGCCGATCGTCGAAGAGCCTTCTGCACAGAGGCTCGCGAGCAGCATCGCCATGCCGGCACGGATGTCGGGGCTTTCCATCCGTTGCCCGCGCAACTTCGCCGGGCCGGTGACCACGGCACGATGTGGGTCGCACAGGATGATGCGCGCCCCCATGCTCACGAGCTTGTCGGTGAAGAACAGGCGGTTCTCGAACATCTTCTCGAACATGAGGATCGTCCCCTGCGCCTGAGTCGCAACCGTCAGCACGACCGACGTGAGGTCGGACGGAAACGCCGGCCAGGGCCCGTCTTCGATCTTGGGAACGTGACCGCCGAGGTCATCCTGCACGACCAGCTCCTGGCGCGGTGGCACGCGCACGAAATCCTCGCCCCGCTCAACCTGGACGCCGAACTTCTCGAAGCCGTGCAGGATCGACACCAGGTCGGCTTGCTTGACACCGTCGATCGTCACGTCGCCGCCGGTGATCGCAGCGAGGCCGATGAAGCTGCCCACCTCGATGTGATCCGGGCCGATCTCCCATTCCCCACCGCGGAGCGAGTCGACGCCGTGAATCCGCAAGACGTTCGACTCGATGCCTTCGATCTGCGCGCCGAGCGAGATCAGGAAGCGACAGAGGTCCTGGACGTGTGGCTCGCAGGCAGCGTTGCCGATCACGGTCTCACCCGGTGTGAGTGCGGCCGCCATCAGCGCGTTCTCGGTCGCCATGACGCTCGCTTCGTCAAGGAAGACGTGCTTGCCGCGTAGCGAACCGCCGCGCATCTCGTAGCGGCTGCCGATCTCGATCTGTGCGCCGAGCTCTGCGAAGGCGTGAATGTGCGGGTCGAGCCTGCGGCGGCCGATCACGTCGCCGCCTGGCGGCGGGGCGCTCACGCTCCCGACACGGGCAAGGAGCGGGCCGACCAGCAGGAACGATGCGCGCATCCGGCTGCACAGCTCCTCGTCGAGCTCGTGCTTGACGATCTCGGCGGCATGAATCTGGACGTCGTTGGGCCCGGTCCAGTCCGCCTCGGCTCCAATGTCGTTCAGCAGCTCGAGCATCGTCTCGACGTCGACGATTCGGGGAACGTTGTGCAGGAGGACGGGTTCCGCGGTGAGCAGGCACGCGGCCAGGATCGGCAGGGCGCCGTTCTTGTTGCCGGACGCGCGGATGCGTCCTTGAAGCGGCCGGCCGCCCTCGATCACGAAGCTCTCGGCGGCGCGCCCGATCACGGCGGTCTGGGACATCGCGGTAGCCTACCCAGGGCAGTGGAAACGACACGCGAACGGGCCTGGGAGACGCTCACGAAGTACACGAAGAGCGAGGCGCTGCTGCGACACGCCCTCGCAGTGGAGGCATCCACGGCGTGGTATGCGAGGCACTTCGGCGAGGACGAGGAGCTGTGGCGCGTCGTCGCGCTGCTCCACGACTTCGACTACGAGATTCATCCGACGCTGGACCAGCATCCACAGGACGGCGCACCGATCCTGCGTGAAGAGGGGTATCCAGAGGAAGTGATCGAAGCGGTCCTCTCACACGCCGAGCATCTCGAGATGCCGCGTGACACTCCGTTGAAGAAGACGCTGTTTGCCTGCGACGAGCTGTCGGGCTTCGTACACGCGTGTGGGCTCGTGCGGCCGACCGGGATCGACGGCCTCGAGCCCAAGTCCGTGAAGAAGAAGCTGAAGACACCGTCTTTCGCGGCGGGAGTCCATCGCGACGAGGTGTATGCGGGAGCCGAAGGACTGGGACTCGAGCTCGACGACCACATCCGCAACGTCGTCGAGGCGCTGCAGCCGATCGCACCGGAGCTCGGCCTGCGCACGGCGGCAACGGCAGCCGAGGCATCGTGACGCCACAATTCGACTTCCTCGGGGTCCCGGTGAGCGACATGGGGCGCTCGGTCGCGTTCTACCGGCTGCTCGGGCTCGACTTTCCCGAGGGAGCAGAGAACGAGGCACACGTCGAAGCACCGCTTCCCGGGGGCATGCGCTACGCGCTCGACACGGAAGACGTCATGCGCTCGTTCGACTCGAACTGGAAGCGGCCCTCCGACGGTCACGCTGGCGGCGGCGCGTTTCGCTGCGACTCGCCGGCGGAGGTCGACCGGGTGTATCGGGAACTCTTGGCCGCGGGCGGGTCCGCGCACAAGGAGCCATGGGACGCGTTCTGGCGCCAACGCTACGCGCAGATCAAGGACCCCGACGGAACCGTGATCGACCTGTACGCGCCCCTGCCCGAGAGCTAGGCGAGAGCCGAAACGAGACGGTCGATGTCCTCGCCGCTCGTCCACCAACCGCATGACGCGCGTAGCCACGGCGTCCCGGGCAGGTTGCGCAGGATCACTCCGGCGTCGTAGAGCCGCGCGGCTTCCGCTTCGGCATCGCCCGCCGGAACGAACGACACGAGCGTGCTCGGCTCGCCGTCGGCGATGACCTCGAACCGCTCTCGCAGTGCGCCGCGACACACCTCCGCCATCTCTGCAGCGCGCTCGAAACGCCAGTCCGGCGCGACGGCTAGTGCGGCCTCGAGGCCCGCAAGGCTCGGCGTGGCCAGCCAACCCGAATCGAACCGCGCTGCGCCGTCTGTCGGCACGAAGCTCCCGTCCGGGTCGAGCGACTTCTGCGCGAAACCACTCGGGAGGCCGATGCCGAGTCGTTCGGGATCGCGCACATGAAGCGCACCGAGCGGCTCCGGCCCGCACAGGAATTTCTGACACGACACGGTGTAGTAGTCGAGCTCACCGACGTCCACCGGGATCGCACCGACCGACTGCGCGCCGTCCACGAGGACGGGCAGGCCGCTCTCGTGTTTGAGCTCGTGCACCGGCATCACCTGGCCGGTCGTCCAGAGCACGTGCGAGAGCGCGAGCAGCTTCGTCCGCGGTGTGATGCAGGAAAGGATGGTCGGCAGCGCGGCCGCCGTGGGCTTGGCGGCAACTTCGGCAACGCGGACCCGCGCACCCGATACGTGCAGCGGCAGAAGCAGGCCAGGATGTTCGGAGTCGGTCGTCACGACTTCGTCGTCCGGCCCGAGCTCCAACCCGGACAAGACGATGTTGCAACCGTTGGTCGTCGAGCTCGTGAGCGCAAGCTGCGTCGGTGAGGCGCCGACCAATGCCGCCAGTTGCTCGCGCACGCGGGTACGGAGCTCGAGAACGCTCATGAACCACCCATGCCCACCTCGTCCCTGGTCCTGGTCGAAACGAAGGCGGTCTTCCATCGCCGCCAGTGTGGGCCGGGCGAGCGGCCCGAGGGTTCCAGCGTTGAGATATGCGAACCGTTCGAGCACCGGAAACAGTCCGCGGGCTTCTTCGAATGTCACGTGACCTCCCGTTCGACGGGTGCATGATCGGAGAGCAGGCGTCCGTCGAATCGACGCCGTTCAGCCGGCCACCGAACCGGCGGCGATGCGTCGAGTCCACGGACGAGCACGTGATCGATGCCTGTCGGCGTCGGGCCGATGAATCCCCACTCCGCCGCAGTCAGTTCCGCGAGCGTGCGCGAGTTGCGAACACTGAGGTTGAAGTCACCGCAGAGAAGGACAGGCTCGCCGGGCTTGGCCATTCCGTCGACGAACACGGCTGCACGCAGCAGCTCGGCATCAGGCACCCGCTTATCCTTGAAACCGGTCGCGTGCATGTTTGCCACGACGAGCGTCTCCTCCCCACGTTGAACGCGTACCGCGTGACAGATGCGCCGCTCCTTGCTCCAGGCGAGACGCTCGATGATCCCCAGCTCCAGTCGCCCCGCCTGGGCGCGCCTGAAGCGGAACGGGTTCAGGATCACGTGCCGATGCTCTCGGACCTGCAGCCCCGGGCCGAGCAGGATCGCGTTTGCCTGTCCGGTGAACGCCGAGCGCAAAAGCCCGTGATGGAGGTCGGTGAGCACCCGGCCGACCTCGGCAGTCGAGGGCAGCGGCCCGAGATGTGGGCGCTGCGCGACCGCTCCGACGGACGGCATCCCGCTCCAGTCGTCCAGCCGCCCGAGCGCCCAGGTCGGCACTTCTTGCAGGCAGAGCACGGCGGGACGGTCGGCGCTCGCAAGCCGCACCATCTCCATGAGGAACGCCTCCCGTCCGGGCGGCTGCGTGTTCCCGTGGAAGAGGTTCCAGGTCCGGACAAGCAGGCGTTCTACTGTACTGCCGATGCGTGTCGTCATCTCTGACCCGCCCGCCTTCACGCCGGCCTACGACCACGAGCTCGCCGCCGCGCTCGCCCGCCGCGCGATCGACGTCGAGCTCGTCACGTCTCGGTTCCGCTTCGGCGACACACCGGCGCCGGTCGGCTACCGCCGCAGCGAGCCCTTCTATCCCGTTTCGTCGAGGCTGTTCCGGCGCTCGCGCTTGCGCATCCCGCTCAAGGTGGCGGAACACCTGCCCGGCACGGCCGCGCTGCTGCTTCGTCGGCCGGACGTCCTGCATCTGCAGTGGCTGGCGGCGCCCGAGCTGGACCGGGTCCTGTTGCGTCCGCGCGTGCCGACGGTCTTCACGGCACACGACCTCCTGCCGCGGCGAACCGCCGGGAAGCAAAACCTGTGGCGAGACCTGCTCGCCCGCTTCGACCGCGTGGTCGTTCACAGCGAGCGCGGGCGGGAGAGCCTCGCCGACCTCGAGGTCGATGCGACCGTCATCCCTCATCCCGTCTTCCCCAGCGATCCCGCGCGTGCGGACGACGGACGCACGCTCCTCAGTCTCGGCACGATCCGGCCGTATAAGGGAATCGGCGATGCAATCGCGGCGACGAAACAGATCGCCGGAGCGCGCTTGCTCGTTGCCGGCGATCCGATCGAATCGGTGAACGGCTACCGCTCCGAGGCCGGTGATCTGGCCGAGTGGCGGCTCGGTTACCTCTCGCAAAGCGAGCTCGAGCGTGCGCTCGGAGAGGCAACCGTCGCGCTCTTTCCCTACCGGCCGGAGCTCGACCAGAGCGGCGCGCTCCTCCAGGCCCTCGGTGCCGGCGTTCCCGCGGTCGCGTACGACGTGGCCGGGATCGCCGAGCCGATCAGGACGTTCGGGGCGGGGCGTGTAGTGCCGGCGGGCGACGTCACGGCGCTCGCCGATGCCGCGCGGGAGCTGCTCGACGATCCCGCGGCACTGGAGCAAGCCCGGGCGGGCGCCCGGCGTGCACGCGACACGCTCACGTGGGACGCATCGGCCGATGCGCACATCCGGCTCTACGAGGACCTCCTGTGAGAGCCCGGCACGCACGTTTCTCGGAGCTCATCGATCGCCAGCTCGACATCTTCGAAAGCGAGCAGCGCGGGCTCATCGAAGACTGTGTCGCGGCCGAGCGGGCGTACAACCAGGCGCCGCGCGATGAGGCGGAGGAGCGCTACGGTGACTACGTCGACCTCGTCGAGACGGGGACCGAGGTCCTGGCAGACCTTCGCGACAACTTCGCGACCACGCTCGAGGAGGACGCGGCCGAGGAGTACGAGCAAGCCTTCAACCAGGCCGTTCTGCGCCGGTTCCGGCGCTTCGCGCTCGAGATCGAGGACCGCTGATGCCGCGGATCGAGGAGTACGCCCTGATCGGCGACCTGCAGACCGCAGCGCTCGTGGGAACCGACGGCTCGATCGACTGGGCCTGCTTCCCGCGCTTCGACTCCGGCGCCTGCTTCGCGGCGCTGCTCGGTACGCCGGATCACGGACGGTGGCTCCTCGCGCCACGGACGGATGCGTGGGAGGGCAAACGCAGGTATCGACCGGGCACGCTCATCCTGGAGACGGAGTGGGAAACGGACACCGGCGCTGTGCGAGTCATCGACTTCATGCCACCGCGCGGAAAAGCGCCCGACATCGTGCGCATCGTCGAAGGGTTGGGCGGGCACGTCGACATGTTCTCCGAGCTCGTCATCCGCTTCGACTACGGCGGCACGATTCCCTGGGTCAGGCGGATGGCCGACAGTCGCATCGCAGTCGCGGGCCCAGACGCGCTGTGCTTTCGCACACCCGTCGAACATCGCGGCGAGAACCTCCGCACGCTCGGTGAGTTCACCGTGAAACGAGGCGAACGCGTCCCCTTCACGCTGACCTGGTATCCGTCGAACGAGCGGCCACCGCGAGCGATCAACGCGGAGCATGCACTGGATCAGGCCGACGAGTACTGGGAAAGCTGGGCCGCTCGCTGTGGTTACACCGGGAAGTGGAAGGAGGAAGTGCAGGGATCGCTCGCTGTTCTCAAAGGCCTGACCTATGCCCCGACCGGCGGGATCGTGGCCGCGGCAACAACATCGCTGCCGGAGAAGATCGGCGGCGAGCGGAACTGGGACTACCGCTACTGCTGGCTCCGTGACGCGACGCTGACGTTGCTGGCCTTCCTCAACGCGGGCTATCTCGAGGAGGCTCGCGCCTGGCGGGTCTGGTTGCTTCGCGCGGCTGCGGGTGATCCGTCGGCGCTCCAGATCATGTACGGCGTCGGTGGCGAACGGCGGCTGTTCGAGGTCATTCTCGACTGGCTGCCCGGCTACGAGGGCTCGAAGCCGGTGCGCGTCGGCAACGCGGCCGCCGGACAGTTCCAACTCGACGTGTACGGCGAGGTGCTCGATGCGCTCCATCAGGGCCGTGTCAACAAGTTGGAGGTGTCGAAGGAGGCTTGGGCGCTCCAGCGCCGGCTACTTGGCTATCTCGAGGACTCCTGGAAGGAGCCCGACGAAGGCATCTGGGAAGTACGCGGCCCGCGCCGGCACTTCACACACTCGAAGGTGATGGCTTGGGTCGCGTTCGACCGCGGCGTCCAGGCCGTCGAGCGCTTCGGCAGCAACGGCCCGGCCGACCGGTGGCGCGCGACCCGCGCCGAGATCCACCGGGAGGTCTGCAAGCAGGGCTTCGATGTCGAGCTCAACTCCTTCACCCAGTTCTACGGCTCGAAGCGACTGGATGCGAGTCTGCTGATGATCCCACTCGTCGGTTTCCTCCCCGCCGACGATCCACGGATGATCGGCACCGTGGCCGCGATCGAGCGTGAGCTCGTGCACGACGGCTTTGTCTACCGGTACGCCCACGACGAGGACACGCAGACTGTCGACGGGCTCCCACCGGGCGAAGGCGCATTTCTCCCGTGCACGTTCTGGCTTGCCGACAACCTCGCGCTCCAGGGCAGGCTCGACGAGGCGGAGGAGATCTTCGAGCGGCTGCTCGCACTACGGAACGACGTCGGGCTGCTCGCGGAAGAGTGGGATCCGGTCGCACGCCGTCAGCTCGGCAATTTTCCGCAGGCATTCACGCACGTCGCACTCGTCAACACGGCGTTCAATCTGAGTCAGCAAGACGAGCGGTCTCCCATGGAACAACGAACACCGCACGAGAAACCCGCGGCGTACCCGCCCGACTAGAGAGGTCTAGCGATGACCGAAGTGGTGCGCGCTGGGCAGGCTGGCACCAACCTCGGTTTCCTGTGACACCTGCCGCGCGATCGGGCCGAGGGTCTCGAGTGAACGAACGAGAACGTTCTGGTTGCGCTCGATCCGTTCGAAGCGGCCGCGCGCGAGTATGAGCGGCTCGCCGCGCACGATCGCGCGGTGCTTGTCGTACACCGACGGCGGCACGATCAGATTGACCGGACCGAACTCGTCCTCGATCAGCATGAAGACGACGCCGTTCGCAGTGGCCGGGCGCTGCCGTGCCACGGCCATCCCGGCAATCGCCACCTGCGCGCGGTCCGGCGCCTGTTCGAGGTCTCGCGAGGAGATGACGCCTGCCGGAAGATGCGCGCGCAGCAACTCGAGCGGATGCACGCCGACCGAGAGGTTCGTCGTGCGGTAGTCGGCAAGCATGCGCTCCCAGACCGTCGGCTCCGGGAGCTCCGGCGTCGCCGCGGTGGGATCGAGTGGAAGCGCGAGCTGCTTCTCCTCACCTCCCGAGCCAGGAACGCTGTGCGAGCGCGGCACGAGGCCGAGCTGCCAGATCAGCTGCCGACGAGGCATTTCGAAGCAGTCGCAGGCACCGGAGACGATCAGCGTCTCGAGAGCGTGCTCCGACAGCTGTGTGCGCTGCGCCAGGTCGCGCACGCTCTGGAACGAGCCATCCCGCTCGCGCTCCTCGACGACCGCCTTTGCCTCCGCTTCGCCGATGCCGTTGACGTAGTCGACGCCGATGCGCACCGCGCCGTCCTCGACCGTGCACTTGGCGGAGCTGATGTTCACGTCCGGGGCACGGGTCTCCACCCCGCGCCGCTGACCGTCGCGGACGAGCGTCGCGGGCGGATAGAAGCCCATCGGTTGGGCGTTGAGGAGCGAGCACAGGAACTCGGCGGGATGGTGGTGCCGCAGCCAGGCCGATTGGTAGGCGAGCAGCCCGAACGCCGCCGCGTGCGACTTCGGGAACCCGAAGCCCGAGAAGCCGACGAGCTTGTCGTAGACCATGTCTGCGGTCGTTCGATCGACGCCTTGCTGGAGCGCGCCTGCCACGAAGCGCTCGCGATACGCCTCGAGCGCATCGTGCGAGCGCTTGCGGCTCATCGCGCGACGCAGGCCTTCGGCCTCCCCCACGCTGAAGCCGGCGAGAGCGATCGCCACCTCCAGCACCTGATCCTGGAAGACGACGACCCCGAGGGTCGAGCGCAGGCACTCCGCGAGCAGCGGATGGTCGACCGGCGGAACGAACGACGGGTCCTCGCGCAGCCGTTGGCGGTGATCGATGTACGGATGGACGGCTTTGCCCTGAATCGGCCCTGGACGCACGAGCGCAACCTGGACGGTGAGGTCGTCGATGTTCTCGGGACGCGTCCGCAGCAGGCTCTGCATCTGCGCGCGGCTCTCGATCTGGAAATCGCCGATCGTGTCGGCGCGCTGGATCTCCTCGTAGACGGCCTTGTCGTCGAGCGGGATCCGGGAGAGGTCGATCGGCTTGCCCTGCAGCCGCGCAATCTGGTCGACGCAGTCCTCGACCGCCGAGAGCATTCCGAGCCCGAGCAGGTCGATCTTGAGAAAGCCGGCGTCGGCGCACGAGTCCTTGTCCCACTGGCACATCTGCCGGCCTGCCATCGCTGCCGGTTGCACGGGCACGAGCTCGACGAGCGGCCGCGACGAGATGACCATGCCGCCCGGGTGCTGCGAAATGTGGCGCGGCAGGCCGGCGATTTCGCTGCAGAGCTCGGCGAACGCGCGCCAGCGCGGCGACATCATCTTGCGGTCGGCGTCCGGCAGCAGCTGCAGCTCTTCGGCCACTCGTTTCGCGTTCCAGCCCTCCGACACTCGGGCGATGCGCTCGAGCTCCGCATACGGCAGACCGAGCGCTTTCCCGACGTCGCGGATCGCACCGCGGGAGCGATACGTCGAGAACGAGGCGACGAGCGCTGCGTGCTCGCGGCCGTAGCGCTCGGTGACGGCGACGATCAGCTTCTCGCGGATGTCCCGCGGGAAGTCGAGGTCGATGTCCGGGACCGAGTCGAGCTCGCGGTTGAGGAAACGTCCGAGCGAAAGCTCGGCGCCGACAGGATCGACGTGCGAGAGACCGGTCAGGTAACAGACGAGCGAGCCGACCGAGGAGCCGCGGCCTCGACCCGGTGGCAGTGCGTGGCGCGGCGAATCGCGGCCGCGCACCTCGAGCGCGCATTCGCGCGCGAGCTCGAGCACGTCCCAATGTAGGAGAAAGAACCCGGCAAGCCCGAGTTCGTCGATGAGCTTCAGCTCGTCCTCGAGCCTTGCACGCGCCTCGCGGCGGAGCTTGTGACCCGTCGGATAGCGCCCCTCGAAGGCGCTGTTGCAGACGTGCGCAAGCTGGACGATCGCGGGCTCTGGACTGTCGGAGAAGTCCGGGTACCGGTAGCCGAGCTCCTCCGTCAGGTCGAAGCGCAGCCGCTCGGCGAGCTCGACGGTTCGCGCAACCGCGGCGCGGTCCTCGGGGAAACGCTCCACCATCTCGGCCGGCGAGAGGAGGACGCATTCGTGGTTGCCGCGCCGCTCCGCCTCGCAGCCGTCGAGAGCGCTGCGGTGTCGGATAGCGACCAGGACGTCCTGCAGCGGTGCCCGGCGTAGATGGTGCGCGTGCACGTCGCCGGTGACGATCGTCGGGACGCCGAGTGTCTCGGCAAGGTCGCGCAGGTCGGCGTTGCGGCGCGCGTCGCCACGTTCGTAGGGACGCTGAAGCTCGACGAAGAAGCGGTCACCGCCGAAGGCACGGGCCAGCCGCGAGGCGGCGTTGGGGTCGCGTACCGCGACTCCGTGCCGCGCACAGCCTGAGAGACAGACGAGCCCCTCGTTCAGCTCCTCGAGCAGGGCTTGGTCCAGTGCAGGATCCGCCGCCGGCTGGGACTCCTTCCCAACAGTTCTCGTATGCGCGTGCGCCGCCGTGATCAGCCGGCAGAGGTTCGCGTAGCCCTTCGCCGTCTCGACGAGCATGGTCACGTGCGAGCGGTCGGCGAGCGTCAGCTCCGCGCCGGTGATCGGCCGCACGCCGAAGTGCTTGGCAGCGTGCGCGAACTCGAGCGAGCCGTAGACCCCGTCGTGGTCGGTGAGCGCGAGCGCGGGATAGCCGAGCTCGGCGGCGCTGACGGCCAGTTCCTCCGGCAGGGACGCCCCGTCGAGGAACGAGTACGACGAGTGGGCGTGCAGCTCGACGTACGGGACGCTGCTGCCCTTGGCGGCCACTGGTGAAAGCTTGTCTCTCTTCCGTGTCCGGTGAGGGAACTCGGGCTGCAGCTCGATCGTCATACTCGCCCGAGATGCCAGGAGTCGTGCACAGACCCGGCGAGGGCGAGGCGCTCTTCGGCGGACGGATCGTCATCAAGGCGAACTTCGACCAGATCTGCATCACGGAGTCGCTTTTTCCCGATGCTCGCCCCGGAGCGGATCCGCACTTCCACCGGCAGCACGCGGATTCGTTCTACGTCCTCGAAGGTGGCCTTGCGGTGCTCGTCGACGACGACGAGAAGCTGCTGTCGCCGGGAGCATTCGCCTGCGCCCCGCCGGAGGTCGTCCACGGGTTCAGGAGCACGTCTCGTGCGCGGTTCCTGAACTTCCACACGCCCGACGGTGGCTTCGCGCGGAATCTGCAGGAGCGCGATCGCGGCGAGCCCGGCGGCTTCGACAGCGTCGATGCTCCCGCGGGTAGTGGCCGGCCCGGATCGGAGGCGGTCTTCCTCCCGCCTGGCGAAGGCGAACGGCTCGTGGGCAAAAACAGAATCGCGACGATCAAGGTCGGCCGAGATGAGCTCGCCCTGATCGAGTTCGAGCTCGAGCCCGGCTTCGAAGGGCCCGACCCGCACACCCACGACGACCATGTCGACTCGTTCTATGTGCTCGAAGGAGAGCCCGAGTTCCTCGTCGACGACGAGTGGCTTCGTCTCGGCGCGGGCTCGTACGTCGGTGCGCCGCTCGGCGCTGTGCACACGTTTTCGAATCCTGGACCGGACCGCGCGCGTCTGCTCAACGTCCACGCGCCGAGTGTCGGCTTCCACGACGATCTGCGCCGGATGTCGAGCTAAATGACCACCGGGCTTGTTCACCTCACCGTCGTACCGAACGCATACGAGGCGGAAATACTCTGCGCACTTCTGCGCACCGAAGGGCTCACATGCGATCTGCGGCCGACGAACCTTGGCGCCGGGATGATGGACGGCTTGCCGGGCGGTGGCCCGAAGGAGATCGTCGTTGCAGAACAAGACCTCGCCAGAGCTCAGGAAATCCTGGCCGCGTCTCGCAACGATTGATCCCTCGTTATGCCCCCCGCTGCGTGAACCAGCAGGCTTTCTCCTCGTCGCGAAATACAACGGCGTTCTCCCCTGACTGCAGCACGACTTCGAAGTAGCGCCGGGACACCGGCTCTTCCGTCCACCACCGATCAACCACACGCCACTCCTCGCGGACGAGCTCGACCGCCAGGCGATTCACACGAACCGGCGTCCCGTCGACGCGAGCCTCGACGACCGCCGCCCGCGGTTCGTTTAGTCGTCCCGCGGCACGAACAACGCGCGAGCTTCCGGAATGCGCGACCACGGTGCGACCTCCACGACCTGGTTGACCGAGCCCGAGCCGGTGCTGGCGCGCACCTGGCGCAGGCCCTCCCGTAAGCGAACGTTCAGCTCTCCCCCTGCAGCCGGCAAGAGCTCGAGCTGCTGCCCGTCGTGCTGAGTCAGCTCGACGAGCTCGAGCCGGAGCTCGAGCACCGGCGCCGGCAGCTCCGAGAGCTTGGGCCCGAGTGCTGCCTTGATGCGGTCGAGCTCGGTGGTCGGATCGCGAAGCGTCGCGCTGCGCCGCCACGACCCGCCCCCGACGAGCCTGGCGGAAAGCGCGAGCTTGCGCACGAACCGATTCCCGCGCTCGGGTCGCGCCATGAGCGTCTCGACGAGCGCGCCGAAGGCACGCCGCAACGTCAGCTCGTTGCCGATCGCCTCGGGAAACTCCAGCGCCTCGACGATCTCGGCCGGCGGACGGCGGCCGCGAACACGCCCCGCCCTACCGCCTCTCGCCAGGCCCCAGGCGCGCCGGCCGTCCGGCCCCAATCGTTCGGCCACGGCGCCACCTGGTAGCCCAGCAAGCTGTCCGACGCGTTTCACGCCGAGCTCGTGCAGCTCCGCGCGGCGGCGCGGCTCCATCGGCACGAGCTCGAGCGGCAGCGGCGCGAGAAAATCGCTCAACCGCTCGTCGGAGACGACCAAGATCTGCCCGGGGCGCGCGACGTTCGCTGCGGCCAAAGCTGCGAACCGGCGCTGCGCTGCGCCCGCACGTGGATCCCAGGCAGTACCGACGGCGGTGAGCGCGCGCCGCAGCGCAGGCTCGAGCCCGCCGTACAACCTCTCGACCCCACGCGTCTCGAAGTAGACGCAACCGACCCCGGCCGGATCGACCGCGAAGCCCGTGTCTTCGAGTGCACGCAGGATCTCCTCCCACGCCTGCTCGGCCGCGGCCGGATCCTGCTCCACCAGAACGAGCTCCGGACACGTGGCCAACCCTTCACCGAGGCGCATCCCCGGACGGACGCCGAGCCGCTCCGCCTCGGCCGTGACCGGGCCGAGCAAAGGCTCCGAACCCGGCACCGGCGACAGCGCGGCCGGCCGCAGGGCGAGACCGGGCTGCTTCCGCAGCGCCGCCCGCAACTCGAAGCCGGGGATGAGGAGACAGGCGATCATGGGAACGTATGTTCTACACGAACACTTGTTCGCTTGTCAAGGGTTCCCGGCAGACACGGCGAAAACGGTCAACCCATGCGTGCCAGGGCGCTCCTTGCTCTGCCCCTGATCCTCGCCGCCGCGGCCATCACCCCCCGCGCCACGGCGGCCGATGCGGGCGTCGCCGCCCTTCAGGTCGGCCTGCGCTCGCATGGGCTTTATCAGGGCCCGATCGACGGGCTCACCGGACCGGGCACGGCGAAGGCGATTCGCCGCCTCCAGAAGAAGGCCCACATCACTGTCGACGGCGTCGTCGGCCCGCAGACGCGCAAGGCGCTCGGCCGCTTCGCGCGCCACCGGCTCGGTACGCGCAGCCTCGAGCTCGGCAACAAGGGCTGGGACGTCGCGTCGCTCCAGTTCCGGCTCGCCGAGCACGGCTTCCCCTCGGGCGACTTCGACGGGATCTTCGGTCCCCGGATCGACGCGGCCCTGCACCGCTTCCAGGAGTGGTCGGCGCTGAAGGCGGACGGTGTCGCCGGTGCGGAGACCCTCACCGCGCTCGCCACACCGCCGCCAACGGTTCCGCTGCCGCTCGCATGGCCGCTGACAGCGCCGGTGCTGGGGGACCGCTTCGGGCCTCGCGGCACCCGCTGGCACGCGGGCATCGACCTCCCGGCGCCGATGAGCACGCCCATCTACTCCGCGCGGTCCGGCCGGGTCACATGGGCCGGCTGGCGGGACGGCGGCTGGGGATTCCTCGTCGTGGTCGCCCACGGACACGGCGAGCGTTCGATGTACGCGCACCTCTCACGCATCGACGTGCGCGTCGGCGTCTGGATCGGACAAGGAGTTCGCGTCGGGCTCGTCGGCGCCTCAGGCGACGCGACCGGTCCACACCTGCACTTCGAAGTTCGGGTCAGAGGCGCGTCCGTCGATCCTCTTCGCGCCCTTCCGTCAGGAGAAGGTCACTAGCGCGTCGTTCATCTTCAACGCGCCGGTCGCACATGCCTCCCGCGCAGCCGGGCCCAGCTTCGTGCACCCTCTTTCGCGGAACGCACCGTTCGTGACGACTGCGAGCGTCCGCCCGAGCCACTCGTAGCAGCCCCTGCGCGCCGCGCGGTCAATGCGGGCGCACTCGCGGATCAGCCTCATCTGCGCCGCCGGCTTTCCGGCCAGTGCCTGATCGGGAACGCCGCGCAGGCACGCCGCAGCGTCCTCCCCACGCAACTGCGCGCAAACCCGGATCTGTTCGAACGGGTTCGCCGAGATCGTCAGCGCGGCGGCGCTGATGCAACCGAACCGCTCGATCGAATGGAGACCCCGGCACGACCGGCGCAAGTCAGCCGCGTTCCGCACCGGCAGCGATACCGGCTGCTCGAGGAAGTACCGGTACCAGCACGGCCTCACGTAGGTCAGGCGCCCGTCGCAGAGCACGCGTGGCGAGATCGCGCCGCGAGGCTTCGTCGTTCCGTCGGCGCCACGGAGCGAGATCCAGTAGTCGTGGAAGACACCCTGCGCGCAGTCGGCCGCAAACGCGTGCTGCAACGCGCGGCAGGAGCGCACGGCCTGCGCGATGTCTCCGTGATACGCGCGGAGCAGCGCATGGCCGAGCCCGTGCACGCACGTGTAAGAGCGGTATCTCGTCGGCAGCTCCGCGCACGCGCCGACGGCCGCCTTCCCTCCCGAACGCAGGATCTCGGGACCCAGATACATGACGAGCCCCATGCCGAACCCTGCCGAGCAATTCGGATTGTTGGAACGCGGGACGTAACGCTGGAGGCTCGCAAGCGTCAGGCGCTTGTCGTGGGCGAACTCCCTGCCCACCTCGTGCATCAGCACGTGACAGCTCGCCTCGACCGGGCCGCCGACCGCGACCACCCTGCGATCGATGCGAGGAAGCTCCCTCGCCGGATTTCCCGACGCCTCGATGTCCTCGCGGAGCAATCTCACGTAGCAGCGGAACTGGACTTCGAGGTTGTGGATCTGCGTGCACTGCCAGAGCCAGGGCTTGCCGGTGGCGGCACTTCCGCCGCGCACCGGGAGGGCGAGCACCGCGGTCAGCGCCACGAGGAGGAAGGCGTATCTCACGAAGCCGCGATCTCCGCGGCCGGCCCGACCATGCCGACGAGGCGCGGCACGACGTCGAGGACGTTCTCGCGCGCGCAGAAGGCGATGTCTTCCTCCAGTCCAGGCGGCCCGTACGTGCGGGCATTCAGCGCCTCGGGCGCGTTGGGAAATGCGCGTGCAATCAGCGCCGCCGCGATCGCCGCGTCAGTGCGATCCGACTCCACGAGCTGCACGATGCGGCCCGCACAGTACGCGTCGTCGAGCGCGAACGCGCCCTGAAAGCCCGCGCAGACGACCACAGCGTCGCGCTCGGCCGCCGCGCGCGCGACCGCGTCGAGGTTCAAGAGACTGCCGAGGACGACCTCCTCGCACTGCCGCGCGGTCTCCAGGATCGCCCGCGTCCCGTTCGTCGTCGAGAGGATCAACGTTTCCGCGCGCGGCTCCAGGAACTCGCGCGGCGACGCGCCGACGTCGAAGCCCTCCACCTGGACCGCCTTTCGCTCCCCGCCGACCAGGGAGTCGGGAATCTCCGCCCGCAGCGCCAGCGCGTCGGCAATCTCGGCGCAGCAGAGGACGCGCCGGTAACCGGATGCGAGCGCCTGAGCGATCGTGGACGTCGCCCTGAGAACGTCGACGACAACCCCGATCGGTGCAGGAGCCGTCTCGGCGGGAGTGAAGGCGACGTGTATGCGCATCCGGCTACTACGCTACTTCGCTCATGGCTGAAGCCGTCGAGAAAACCTGCTACCGCCATCCCGACCGGGTGACCGGCCTCTCCTGCTCGGAGTGCGGGCGTCCTATCTGCACCGAGTGCATGACGATGGCTCCCGTGGGGATCCGGTGTCCGGAGCACTCCGGGAAGCCACAAGGGGTGCAGCGGGTGACCCAGGGAGTCCGCCGCGCGACCGTCGAGGGCACGGGCGCGAAGGTGACGAAAGCGCTCGTCGGGATCAACGTCGCCGTCTATGTCGCCGAACTGCTGACAGGAGGCGGAGTGAACGGCACCGGCAGCAAGATCTACGAGAAGGGCGTGTTGTTCGGACCGTTCGTGGCGCAGGGCGACTGGTGGCGACTGCTCACGGCCGCCTTCTTGCACTACGGGCCGGTCCATCTGATCCTGAACATGGTCGGCCTCTGGTGGTTCGGCTCTCTGCTGGAGCAACGAATCGGCGCGGGCCGCTATCTCATGCTGTATCTCGTCTCCGGCCTTGCCGGCTCGGCGGGTGCGCTGCTCTGGCCAAACGGCTTCTTGACGCCCTCGGTGGGGGCGTCGGGCGCGATCTTCGGGATTCTCGGAGCCGGGCTCGTGCTCGAGCGGCAGCGCGACTACGTCTTCGGTGGGAGCGCCATGGGCGTGATCCTCGTCAACTTCGTGCTCACGTTCTCGATCAGCAGCATCTCGAAGGGTGCGCACATCGGAGGTCTCGTGGGAGGAATCATCTGTGCGCTCGGATTGACCCGCTTCGGACGCGCGAACGCCGCCTACGGTCGCCTCGGATTTCTCGGCATCGCGACGATCGTGCTCGTCGGTGTCGTATCGGTCGCCATTTCGTACTGGCGCGTGACGACTTACGCCATCTAGTACTTCGGAGATGGCGACCGTCCTCGTCGATGCGGAGAACGTCCGGCGATCGCTCTGGCCGAACATGCCCGGCGAGGAGCTCGAGGAGCGAAGCGCAGCCTGGGGCGAGCGACAGGGGCACGACGTCCAGGTCGTCTGGGAAGGCTCGGAGTCCGGCGACGACCAGATAGCGCGCCTCGTCAAGGAGCTCGACCCACCTGTCTGGGTGGTCACCTCCGACCGCGGCCTGCGCGAACGCGTGCGTGATTACACCGACCGCATCATCGGCGGCGGGTCGTTCGCTCGGGAGCTGCGCAAGAGCTGACGACGCCGTCCCTCGATCGAGGTACCTCGTCCGAGGGAACTATGACCGCCACAACCTGCCGATCCACAATGTGTGGCCCGGTCTCTGCTCGCCCTCGTCTCGCTCGTCTGCGTCAGCGCAGGCGCCGCGGCGCTCGCCCCGGCGACGGCTGTCGGACGCGTTGACCGCGATCGACCCGGAACCTCCTCGGGCTGGGTGCAGGTCAAGACGCCGAAGCCGCAAACCGAAGCAGGCGCACGTGATCGCCGAGGTCCGGCCCGGACACGCCCTCGCCTTGCGGAGCCGGCCGTTCGGCCCGGTGCTCGCACGTGTCGGCTCGACGACACCGTTCGGCTCACAACGCACGCTCAGCGTGGTCGCCACGCGCCACGGGCGTTGGCTCGCGGTCACCGAGGCCGGCGTCGGGAACAATCGCGTCGTCTGGGTCGACGCGAAGTCAGGCGGACTGCGTTACGCACGCACGCGTTTCGAGCTCGACGTCGACCTTTCCAGCCGTTCGTTGACCGTTCGACGCAACGGGGTCACCGTGCGCCGGCTCAGCGTCGGCGTCGGCCGTACGGATTCACCGACTCCGACAGGGACGTTCGCCGTCACCGACAAGCTGAAGGGCAGCACCTACAGCGCCACGTACGGCTGCTGCATCCTGGCGCTGTCCGCGACACAGCCGAACCTGCCGGCCGGCTGGAGCGGAGGGAATCGCATCGCGATCCACGGCACGCTCTCGTCGAGCGATTTCGGCCGGGCCGTGTCCGCGGGGTGCATGCACGCGAGTGATTCGAACCTGCGCTACCTGATGCGCACGGTTCCGCTCGGCACTCCCGTCGTCATTCGACCGTAAGCACCGGTTCGAGCCCCAGGAAAGCGCCGAAGCGTTCAGCCTCGGTGTCGATCTTCACGCGCTCGGCGCGGATGAGCTTCCTGCTCGGAGTCACGCGCAGCTCGATGCGCTTGCCTCGTTTCTTTCGTTCCCAGAGTCCCGCCGCTACCCCGTCGATCATCAGGAAGCGCACGCCGGCCGGCCCTTCGTACTTGCCGCGTCCGTGGGCCGCAACCTGGCGGCGGGTCTCGTCCGGCACGAGTTGGTCGCGCTCGCGGAAGCCCATCACATAGACGTCGTACTCGGGCAGCAGACGAACGTTCCTCTGCGGCTTCGGAAAAGACGTGTCGCCCTTGACGACATAGGCGGCATGACCTTCGACGTCCACCTCGTCGAGCTCCAGTGACGCGAACAACGCCTTGGCATCGTCGGGCTTGAAGTGGCGCGAAGAGAACCACTCCCGGAAGTCCTTCGGCGTCGCCGGGCCGTAGGTGCGTAGGTAGCGGCGGCAGACCTCACGCAGGCTTTCCTGCTCGTCCACTTCCTTCCAGCCCTCGACCCACTGGTCCGGACGAGCGAGCGTGATCTTGCTTCCCTGCGGCGGCCCCTGACAGAGGACGGCGCCGCCGAAGAACGCGAACCCCGACAGCAAACGCCCTCGTGCCTTCGGCCCCACGCGTTGCACGACTTCGGCGGCCAGTTCTTCGCGCAGGAGACAGCGGCCGTCGAGCGCTTCCAACACTGCGGTGCCTATCTCCTTGACGTCATCGCGTCCGAGCGCCGGGTGCAGATTCGCCTTTCGGATCGACCCAGGCTTCCAGTTCCTCCGCTTCGGCCGGCGAGACTGCGCGGCCGGCCGCGTACCAGAGCGGCAGCTCCACGCTCGGATGGAGGTGGAGCGTTCCACGCAACGTCCACGCCTTCACGAGCTCGCGGCGTTCCCAGAGGGCTTCGCGGACGTCTTGCTGCGTGATCCCTTCCAGGCGCGCTGCGAGCTGCAGCTCGGCCGAGGCCTGAACCTGGGCGTGCACGCCGCCGAGGTCGTGGACGACTTCGAGCAGACGGTCGGGGCCGGCGCGCGTCGTCAGGAAGCTGCGCTCGAGACGGCGCGCGCGAACCTCGTCCCACGTCGGCAACGGGTTAGAGGAACCGTTTGCGGTCGACGAGCTTCCCGCCGGTGAGCCAGGCAAACGCGCCGCGTTCGAGTATCTGGACGTGCGCTGCCGCGGGGTCGTCTTCGACATGCTCTTCCCGGTACTTCACGAGCCAGGAGCGGACGTCGTCGCCGGAGTCCATGCTCGCGACGCGTTCTCCGTCGAGCAGGATCGCGTAGTCCGCCATCAACCGCCGGCGGCCGCGTACGCGACCGCTCCACTGGCAGCCAGTGCCGCCTGTGCTGCCGCGAGCCGCGCGAGTGGCACTCGGTAGGGCGAGCAGCTGACGTAGTCGAGCCCGAGGTCGTGGCAGAAGGCCACCGACTTCGGGTCTCCCCCATGTTCGCCGCAGATGCCGAGCTTGAGGTCGGGCTTCTTCGACCGGCCACGCTCGACCGCGATCCGCATCAGCTCGCCGACGCCCTCGACGTCGAGCGTCTCGAACGGGTTCTTCTCGAGCACGCCGTCCTCGAGGTAATGCGTCAGGAACTTGCCCTCTGCGTCGTCGCGTGAGAAGCCGAGCGCCGTCTGCGTGAGGTCGTTCGTCCCGAAGGAGAAGAAATCGGCCTGCTCGGCGATCTCGTCGGCGCGGATGCAGGCGCGTGGGAGCTCGATCATCGTTCCGCAGAGGTACTCGACCTCGGGCGCCTCCTCCTCCGCCACGCGAACGGTCAGCTCGCGAAGCCGGCGGAGCTCCTCTGCGAAGCCGACGAGCGGATGCATGATCTCGACGAGCGGCGCCTCCCCTGTTCGCTTCGCCACCGCGCGCGCCGCGCGAATGATCGCGCGCACCTGCATCTCGTAGATCTCGGGCCACTGGAGACCCAGACGACAGCCGCGAGTTCCGAGCATCGGGTTGGATTCCTGCAGTTGTCTGATGCGACGACGTGTTCGCTCGTCGGCTGCCTGTTCCGGCGGCGGCAGAAACTCGTGCAACGGCGGATCGAGCAGGCGGATCGTCACCGGCAAGCCCGCCATCGCCTCGAAGATCGCGTCGAAGTCTCCCTGCTGCATCGGGAGCAGCTTGTCGAGCGCCTTGCGCCGGCCTTCCTCGTTGTCGGCCAGGATCATCTCGCGCACCACAGGTAGGCGGTCCTCCGCCATGAACATGTGCTCGGTACGACACAGGCCGATGCCCTGCGCTCCGAACTCGCGCGCCTTCGCGGCGTCCTCCGGCGTATCCGCGTTCGCGCGCACCTTCAGCGTGCGGTGCTCGTCGCCCCAGCCGAGGATCGTTTCCAGATCGTCGTTCACCTCGGGCGCGACGAGCGGGACCTCGCCGACGATCACCGCACCGGTGCCGCCGTCGATTGTGAGCAGGTCCCCCTCTTTCAGGGTCTGGTCACCCACCGTGATCGTGCGCGCGTCGATGTCGATCGAGAGCCCTTCGCAGCCGGCGACGCACGGCTTGCCCATTCCGCGCGCCACCACCGCGGCATGAGAGGTCATGCCGCCGTGCGCCGTGAGGATTCCGGCCGCCTGGATCAGGCCGTGGATGTCGTCCGGCGTCGTCTCCCAGCGGACGAGGATGACGCTCTCCCCCGCCTTGCCGCGCTGCTCTGCAGCATCCGCGTCGAGCACGATCGCGCCGCAGGCCGCACCGGGGGAGGCGTTCAGTCCCCTTGTGGCGACCTCCCACTCGGCCGTCGGGTCGATCATCGGATGCAGAAGCTGGTCGAGCTGCGCGGGGTCGATCCGCGCCACCGCGTCCTCGCGGGAGATCAACCCCTCGTCGGCCATGTCGACGGCCGCCCTGACCGCTGCTGCCGCGGTGCGCTTGGCGGAACGCGTCTGTAGGAGATACAGCTCGTTGTCCTCGACCGTGAACTCGATGTCCTGCATGTCTCGGTAGTGCTCCTCGAGCCGGCGCATCGTCTCGAGCAAGCGCTCGTACGCGGCAGGAAGCTTCTGCTCCATGTTCGCGAGCGGCTCGGGTGTGCGAATGCCGGAGACGACGTCCTCTCCCTGAGCGTTCGCCAGGAACTCGCCGTACAAACCGTGTTCACCGGTCGAAGGATCACGCGTGAACGCGACGCCTGTGCCCGACTCGTCTCCCTTGTTGCCGAAAACCATCTGCACGACGTTGACCGCGGTACCGAGCTCGTCGGGGATGTCGTAGGTGCGGCGGTAGACCCGTGCGCGCGGCGAGTCCCACGAGTCGAAGACCGCTCGTACTGCACGCGTGAGCTGATCGCGCGGATCCTGCGGGAAGTCGCGATCGGTCGCCTCCCGGTAGACCGCTCGATACGTGTCGATCAGGCCGGCCAGATCGTCCGCGGACAGTTCGACGTCCTGCGCAACGCCTCGCGACTTCTTGAGGTCGGTGAGCGCCTGCTCGAACCGATGCCCGTCGATCCCGTCGACGACTTCGCCGTACATCTGGATCAAACGCCGGTACGAGTCGTTCGCGAAGCGCTCGTTCCCGGTCGCACGCGCGAGGCCGACGACCGCTTCGTCGTTCAGGCCGAGATTGAGGATCGAGTCCATCATCCCCGGCATCGAGACGGCTGCACCCGAGCGAACCGACACGAGCAACGGATCTTTCATGTCGCCGAAGGGCTTGCCCGTCTTCTCCGCGAGCGCGCCGAGGTGGCGCTCGATCTCCTCCTCGACCCCGTCCGGGAGCGTCTTGCCGTTCGACATGTAAGCGCGGCAGGCGTCGGTGGTGATCGTGAACCCGGCCGGGACCGGCACTCCCATCTGGGTCATTTCCGCGAGCCCGATCCCCTTGCCGCCTAGGAGGTCGCGGCCTCCCTCGGAAGGCTCGTCGAAGTCATAGACATAGCGCTGGGGCAAGCGGGAATCCTCTCACAAATTCCCTGCAATACTCGGCGTTGTGCCGGAGCCGAGGATCGTCGCGATGGGCGGAGCCTCTGACGAGACACTGCTCGAGTACGTCCTCGGCCTCGCGCCCGGAAGGCGCCTGCTCTACGTGCCGACCGCCGGCATGGAGGACCCTGACGCGGACGGTCTGGTGGTACGAGCGGCTGCACGAACGTGCGGAGCTGACGCACTTGCACTTCTTCCCCTGGCCGCCTTCAGGGTTGCGCGACCTGGTCCTCGCCCAGGACCTCGTGCTCGTCGATGGCGGCAACACCGCGAACGCGCTCGCGGTCTGGCGCGTTCACGGCTTCGACGAGATCCTGCGCGAAGCGTGGCAACATGGCGTCGTGCTGGCCGGCTGGAGCGCAGGGATGATCTGCTGGTTCGAGCACGGCGTCACGGACTCGTTCGGCCCCGAGCTCGCGCCGATGGAGTGCCTCGGCTTCCTGCCCGGAAGCGCCTGCCCGCACTACGACGGCGAAGAGCGGCGCCGACCCGTCTACACGCAGCTGGTCGCGGCAGGGCTGCCGGCCGGTGTCGCGGCCGACGACGACGTGGCTCTTCACTATGTCGGCACCGAGCTTCGCGAGGCCGTGACCTCCCGCGAAGGAGCGTCCGCCTACCGCGTCGAGCCCGACGGTGAAACGGCGCTCGAGACGCGGCTGTTGCACTAGTCGTGGAAAAGACGAAGCGGCCCGAGGGGGCCGCTTCGCGTCATGACGAGCGGGGGGAGACCCGCTACAGACCGACGATCCGGACGAGACCCCACTGGGTCTCGCCGATTGTCGACCTGATCCAGCTCTGCACCTGGGCCATGTCGACCCGGTACATGAAGTCCGTCCCGCGGCACCACTGGTTCAGCCCGAACGAGTTCACCGCGACGATTGTGTTCGTGCTGTCGTAGAGCAGCGGCCCACCGGAGTCGCCGCCGCACGTCCCGCCCTTCCCGTTGCCGCCGTTGGCAGTCAACTGGATGTTGAAGCCGTCCGTCAGATGACTGCCGAGATTCACGAGCTGCTCGGTCGCCATCAGACGCTTGCGGAACGAGACCGTCTTCACGGGGTTCGACAGCGTGAGCCCGTATCCCGAGGCGGTGAAGGTGATTTGCTGCTGGCCGCGGCTCGTCGCGAGACGGTCGAGGGAACCGACCGCTGCAAGCGAGCCGTAGCTCCTCACGAGCCCCGCCTGGTTCGTCTGGGTGATCGGCTTGTCGAGCAAGACGATCCCGACGTCCCTGTTGTCCCAGTTCTGCGGGATGCCGCTGAAGTCCGAGAATCCATCGTCGGTGTAGAGATGGCTCGACGTGACGTCGCTCGAGACCGGATAGCCGCTCGGAGCGGGTGCGCCGGTCACCGGGTCAAAGCCGACGCCGGCGTCCTGCTGGAACCAGAGCCGTGCATGCGTCGCGCCTGTTCCCGGATCGGTGCAATGACCCGCCGTCAGGAACACGCTCGGCGTGATCAGCGAACCCGAGCAGCGGTGCGTGAAGACGTCGTTCGCGTCGTAGAACGCGATCAGGGCGACGTAGGTGTGAACGTTGTCGTCCTGGTAGTTGCCGGTGATCGCGCCAGCCGGCGACGCACCGATGGTGAGCAGCCCGGCCACTAGGGCCAGCAGCGCCAAGATCCTGCGCAAGATTCCCTCCTCTGTGGTTTGACCCCTCCCGTGCCAATGGACACGGACGCGCCGGAGTATAGCTCCCTCGATATAGATCGTCTAGACGTCTATATCAGGCTTCGGGGCTCGCTCACGGCGCCTGCGGGACTGGAACTCCGCCAGCCAGGCCAGTCCTCTGAGCCCCATCCAGATCGGGGTCAGCAAGACGTAGAACAGGACGAGCGCGAGGCCGAGGAAGCCCCACCAGGTCGCCCAACGCCATAGGGGCACGGGCGGCTTCGGCTTCATGTCTCCTCCGACGCCGTGGCTTCCGACTTCCGGCTCTCCACCGTGCGCAGGATTTGCTGCGCCGTCTCTTCGATCGACAGCTCAGAGATGTCGATCACCGGACAGCCGAGCCGTCTCTGCACCGCAGCTGCTTCGTCGAGCTCGTCGTACACCTCCGTCAGCTCCGCGTAGCGGCGGTTGTTCGCTCCGAGGTTCCGCACCCGTGCGCGACGGATCTCGGCGAGACGGTCAGCGTGGATCGTCACGCCGACGATCTTCGCGGGATCGAGCTCGAACAGCTCCTTCGGCGGGTCGATCCCCTTCACGATCGGGACGTTCGCGACCTTGTGCCCGAGGTAGCCGAGGTAGATGGACAGCGGCGTCTTCGACGTCCGCGAGACGCCGACGAGGACGATGTCTGCCTCGTCGAGCCCCGCCCCCACTCCGTCGTCGTACTTGACCGCGAACTCCATCGCCTCGATGCGGCGGAAATACGCAGGAGTCAGCGGTGCCCGCGAGCCGGGTGTCATGCGCGCGGCCTGGCCGGAAACGCGAGCGACCGCGTCGATCGGGTGGCCGAGGAGATCGCAGTAGTGGACGCGTGCCCGGCGACAGAGCCGGCGCATCGCGTCGCGAAGCTCCGGGTCGACGAGGGTGTAGATGACGACGGCGGCATGGCCGCGTGCGCTCAACACGGCCCGTTCGAGGTCCGCGACTGTCTCGGCCCTCGTGTGTCGAACCTCCTCGAACGCCTGTTCCGGAAACTGGGCCTCGAGGGCGAGCACGAGCCGCGCGGCGGTTTCTCCCGTGGAGTCGGAGACGATGTGAAGCTCGACCGTGGGCTGGGCCATCCCGAGAGAGGCTAGTAGCTAAAGCCACGCGCGAGTAACCAACGCAGGTAGTGGGGACGAGGACACCACCCCAGCGCAGGTTTCACAAAGCCTTTACCTGATTCTGAGTGACTTCTTAGAGAGCGGGGGAAGCCTCTCAAGATGACTCGTAGTCTCCGACCACTTCTCGCTCTCGCAGCCTTGCTCGGCGCGCTCGTCTTCGCGGCGACCGGCCAGGCGCAGACGAGCTGCTCTTCAGCTCTGCTCCAGGACTGGCGCGACGGCCGCATCGACGGCACGTACCCCGTCGCCTGCTACCGAACCGCCCTCTCGCAGCTTCCGGAAGACCTCCGGATCTACTCGAGCGCGGAGAGCGACATCAAACGGGCGTTGCTCGCCCGCAGCCAGGCGACGCTGGCCGCCCCGGCGAAAGCTCAGAAGCCGACACCAGCGGCAGGCGGCGGCGATCACGGCGTCTCACCATTCCTGGTGTTGGCGATCGCCGGCGCGATCCTCGCGCTGACGGGCTCCGGCTTCGCCCTCGTGCGCTAGCGCCGACAGACACTCGGATAACGTCCGAGCCGATGGCGGCCAACGAAGTCACGATGGACAAGATCGTCTCGCTCTCGCGCCGGCGCGGATTCGTCTTCCCGTCCTCCGAGATCTACGGAGGAATGGGGTCGACGTTCGACTACGGGCACTACGGCGTCCTGATGAAGAACAACATCCGGGAGCGCTGGTTCGAGGCGATGGTGAGAAACCGGGACGACATCGTCGCGATCGACTCGGCGATCATCCTCCACCCGAAGGTCTGGGAGGCGTCGGGGCACGTCGGCGGCTTCACCGATCCGCTCATCGACTGCCGGACTTGCAAGCTGCGCTTCCGCGCGGACAAGCTCGAGGACTCGAACTGCGGCCGCAGGCCGAGCAAGCGGCCCGGCGAGACGTCCGACTGCGACCTGACCGAGCCGCGACAGTTCAACCTGATGTTCGAGACCACGGTCGGTGCGCTGCAGGAGGAGGGCTCGCGCGCGTACCTGCGACCCGAGACCGCGCAGGGAATCTTCATCAACTTCAAGAACGTGCTCCAGATCGCGCGGCGCAAGCCCCCGTTCGGAATCGCCCAGGTCGGCAAGTCGTTCCGCAACGAGATCACGCCTGGCAACTTCCTCTTCCGTGTCCGCGAGTTCGAGCAGATGGAGATGGAGTACTTCGTCCCGCCCGATGAGGCGGAGAAGTGGTACCGGTACTGGATCGACGAACGACTCAACTGGTACCTGCGTTACGGGCTGCGGGACAGCAAGTTGCGAGTCCGTGAGCACGGCCCCGAGGAACGGTCGCACTACTCACAGGGGACGAGCGACATCGAGTACGAGTACCCGATCGGCTGGTCGGAGCTCGAAGGGATCGCGAACCGCGGCGACTTCGACCTCACCCAGCACGCCGAGCATTCGAACACGAAGCTCGAATACGTCGGCCAGGACGGCGAGCGCTACGTCCCGTACGTCGTCGAACCGGCCGTGAGCATCGAGCGGATCATGGTCGCCATGCTCGTCGACGCCTATGACGAGGAGGTCGTGGGCGAGCGCGAGCGGACGGTGCTGCGCCTCCATCCCAAGATCGCGCCCGTGACGGCGGCGATTCTTCCGCTGGTCGGTAAGAGCGACGAGATGGTCGCCAAGGCACGGACTCTCTACGAGGGCCTGCGCCGTCGGCACAGCGTCGAGTACGACGACAACGGCGCAATCGGGCGGCGCTACCGCCGCCAGGACGAAATCGGCACGCCCTGGGCGTTCACGATCGACGAGCAGACGCTCGCCGACGACACGGTCACGGTCCGCGACCGCGACTCACTCGAGCAGGAAAGGATCCCGATCGCCGGCGTTCAAGACTGGCTCGAGGATGCGCTCGAGCGTGACTGGAAGTCGCCGAAGAACAACTAGGCGCTGCGCAGCGTGCGCAGCCTGAAGTTCCCGAAGTACTCGTAGGCCGAAGTGATGACGGCGAGCGCGTCACGCGTCGAGCGTTCCGCGAGGCCCGCATCACGCGCTTCCGCGAGCGGGCGTGCGAGCAGCGCTTCGATTCCCACGATTCCGGCAGGCGAAAGCGCAAGCGAGCCACTCGCCGCGCAGCCGCTGCACACCGCTCCGCCGGCCTGCGGCGAGTAACCGACGAGCGGCTCGCCTTCGGTCCCGCAGTTCGAGCAGCTCGTCAGGTGCGGCAGATACCCGGACAACCAGAGCAGCTTGAGCTGGAAGGAGAGCGCGAGCGGATCCAGCGACGGGCGCGTCGAAAGCGGCTCGAGGTCGTCGAGCAGGTCGAGAAAACGCGTCAGCGCCTGAAACGCTCGCGCGTTCGCTTCCTGTTCCGTGAAGAGGCGCAGCATCGCCTCGGCGCCGAGCAGGCCGACGCCGAGCCGGTACTGCTCCTCGCGCACCTCGTGGTGCGAATGGAGGAGCTCCACTCCCGTGACCGTCTGCAGCTCGCTCGAGCCCTGATACAGCATCAGCTCGACGTGCGAGAGCGGCTCGAGCCGCGCACCGAACCGAGACTTCGTCTTGCGGATCCCTTTCGCGACCGCGCCGATCCGGCCGCGCTCGAGCGTGTAGACGTGCAGCACGCGGTCGGCCTCGCCGAGTCGGAACGAGCGCAGCACGACCGCCTCGGTCTTATAGGAGCGTCCGGGCATGGCCCAGCCAGTCTAGTCTCGGCGGTGGAGGGAACCTTTGCAGGCTTTTCTTCGTTAGAACACAGATGGCCAGGATCCGGATGTACTCGACTCGGTGGTGCGGCTACTGCGTCCGCGCGAAGGCCCTGCTCGAGAGCAAGGGCATCGAATACGAGGAGATCTCGCTCGACGACGATCCCGCGTTCCGACAGAAGCTCTTCGATCTCACCGGCGGCTGGACGGTCCCGCAGATCCTGATCGACGGGAAGCCGATCGGCGGTTATGCGGAGCTGTGGCGCCTCGATCGCGACGGACGCCTGGACGACGAGCTGGCCGCCTGACCTTCTAGGCGCTGGCAGTTCGGGCAGTACCACGTGCCGCGACCGGCGGTGCGGATCTTGTCGATCGGCGTCCCGCAGCGCTGACACGGAAGACCTTCGCGGCCGTAGACGCGGAAGCGGTCTTGCATGCTCCCCTGTCCCCCATCGGGGGTCGAGTAGTCCCGGAGCGTCGCGCCCTGCCTTTTGACTGCCGTTTTCAGGGTGTCCTTGATCGCCCGGGTCAGGCGGCCTAGCTCGTTCTCGTCGAGCGTCCCCGCCGGGCGAAGCGGATGGAGTTGCGCCCGCCAGAGTGCTTCGTCGACATAAATGTTTCCGAGCCCGGCGACGGTGCGCTGATCGAGGAGCGCCGCTTTGATCGGCGCGCGGCGGCCCTCGAGCCGCTGTCCGAGCCGTCGCGCCGTGAACGTTCTCTCGAGCGGTTCGACGCCCAGTCGCTCGTCGAGATAGTGGTCGAGCTCGCCGGGCTCGAGCAGCTGCCACGTACCGAACCGGCGGACGTCGCGATAGGCGACGTCCGCTCCGTCGTCTAGCTTGACAACAGCGCGTCGATGCGGATCGTCGCCCAACCTTCCCTTCGCCGCGTGTCGCAGGCTCCCCGTCATCCGGAGGTGAATCAGCAGAGCCCGTCCCGATTCGAACCGAACAATCAAATACTTGCCCCGGCGCTCGAGCGCTGCGACTCGCTCGCCTTCCAGTTCGGCCGCGACGGCGGTGGGCTCGAACGGCCGTACGAGCCGCGGATCGCGAATGTCCACGCGGTCGAAGCGCCGGCCGACGAGGTGCGGCTCGAGCTGAAGGCGGACCGTTTCGACCTCTGGGAGCTCGGGCACTAGACGATCGTCTCGAGGACGATCGGCCTCGCAGGCGGCGCTTGGTCGGCGATTTCGTACGCGGCGAGCACCTCGGCCTCTGCCTGCTGTGCCGACGCATCGTCACGGGCGTGCACCTCGGCCAGGACGTCCCCGGCAGCGATGGCGTCGCCGCGCTTCTTCAAGCAGAGGATGCCGACGGCGTGGTCGATGATGTCGTCCTTCGTCTGACGTCCCGCACCGAGGCGGAGCGCTGCCATGCCGATGTCGACTGCGCCGATCGCGCGCACGTACCCGCCGGCCGGCGCGAGCACCTCCCGGACCACCGGCGCCGTCGGCAGCGCTGCTTCCGCCGGGTCGCCGCCCTGAGCGTTGATCCAGCGCTCGTACATCGCGAGTGCAGTGCCGTCCTGGACCGCCGCCGCAGCGCGGGTGCGTCCTTCCTCCTCGTCGATGCCGAGATCGGACAGTGCGAGGAGATGGGCACTGGCGCCGAGGACCAGCTCGGTGAAGTCGGCCGGCCCCTCACCGCGCAACGTCGCGATCGTCTCGCGGATTTCGAGCGCGTTTCCGACCGCGTGCCCCAACGGCTGATCCATGTCCGTGAGCACGCAGACGACCTCGCGTCCCGCGTGGCGGCCGAGCTCGAGCATCATCTGCGCAAGCTCGCGCGCGTCCTCGATCGTCTTCATGAACGCACCGTCGCCGACCTTGACGTCGAGGACGATCGCGTCGGCGCCGGCCGCGATCTTCTTCGACATGATGCTGGCCGCGATCAGCGAGACGTTGTCGACCGTCGCGGTGACGTCGCGCAGGCCGTAGAGCAGCTTGTCGGCAGGAACGAGGTTCGCGCTCTGGCCGATGATCGCGAGGCCGACGTCCCGGACCTGCTGGAGAAATTCGTCGGTCGTCAGCTCGACGCGAAAGCCCGGAATGGACTCGAGCTTGTCGAGCGTGCCGCCCGTATGGCCGAGCCCGCGGCCGCTCATCTTCCCGAACGGCACGCCACAGGCAGCGACGATTGGACCGACCGCCAGCGACGTCTTGTCCCCCACGCCGCCGGTCGAATGCTTGTCGACAACCTTGCGGCCGAGCGCAGGGCCGAGCTCGATCGTCTCGCCGCTGCGGATCATCGCGTCTGTCAGCGCGAACGTCTCTTCTCCGTTCAGGCCACGGAAATACACCGCCATGCAAAACGCAGCCATCTGGTAATCCGGGACCTCGCCGCGCGCGTAAGCGAGCACGAGCTCCGACAGCTCGTCGTTCGAGAGTCGCTCGCCGTCGCGCTTGCGGCGGATCAGCTCAGCGGCATGGATCACGAGCGAACGATCAGTGCTCGACGATCGTCTGGCCGGGGATCCCGCGCGAGGGAGACTTCCCTCCGAGCCAGGCGTTCACGGTGGCGCCGACATCTGCAAACTCGCCCTGATGGATCTGCCCTGCAGCGTTCTTGCCTTCGACGTACGCGAGCAGCAGGGCGTGCTCCCGCGAGTGATCTGTCGACGGCGTCGTCGGGTCGCACCCGTGGTCGGAGGTGAGGATCAGCAGGTCGTGTGGGCGTAGGGCATCCAGAAGGTCGGGCAGCCGGCGGTCGAAGTCCTGCAGGCAGCGGTGGAAGTTCTCGGGATCGTTGCGGTGTCCCCAGAGCATGTCCGTCTCGACGAGGTTCGTGAAGATCAACCCGTCGTCGAGCTCGCGGAGGAGCTTCTCGGTCTGGGTGATGCCGTCCACGTTCGACTTCGTCGGATGCGATTCGTCGATGTCCTGCCCCGCGAAGATGTCGCCGATCTTGCCGACGCCGTGGACCTTCATTCCGCTCTCGCGCACCAGCGTCAGGTAGTTCGGCTGCTTCGGCACCAGCGAGAAGTCGTGACGGTTGGGCGTGCGCTCGTAGTTGCCGGGGTCGCCGACGAAGGGCCTTGCGATCACCCGGCCGACCGCGTGCTTGCCGGTCAGGATCTCGCGCGCGCTGCGAGAAGCGTTGTAGAGCTCTTCGAGCGGGATCGTCTCTTCATGCGCCGCGATCTGGAAGACGGAGTCGGCGGAGGTGTAGACGATCCATTTCCCCGTCCGCTGATGCTCCTCGCCGAGCTCCTGGATGATCTCCGTCCCCGAGGCCGGCTTGTTTCCGAGCACTCCACGCCCCGTCTTGTGCATGAACGGATCGATCACGTCGTGCGGGAAGCCGTGCGGGTACGTCGGCATCGGCTGAGGCGTGAGGATTCCCATCAGCTCCCAGTGCCCGGTGGTCGTGTCCTTGCCTTTCGAGCGTTCGATCAGGCGCCCGGCCACCGCGGGCGCGCCCGCCTGCGGCGGGCAGCCCTGCAGCGGCTCGATGTTGCCTAGGCCGAGCGCCTCGAGATTCGGAAGGTCGAGCCCACCCACCGCGCGCGCAACGTTGCCGAGGGTGTCCGAGCCCTCGTCGCCGTATTCGGCGGCGTCCGGAAGCTCGCCGGCACCCACGGCATCGAGCACGATGACACACGCCCTCGGCATCCGGCTATTCTAGGTCGGCCATGCTGGACGTCCTCGGGCTAATCGCCATGTTCGTCTTCTGCGCCTGCGTGATCGCGCTGGCGGCGGGAGTCACGGGCCTCGTCGTCAGGCTCTCGCCCTCCAAGAAGCCGAGCCGCTAAACGGCAGATAGCGGGAGAACGTCCTCGAGCGGCTGGTAGTCCAGGCCGTGCGCGTCGGCAACTGCCTCGTAGGTGATCTTCCCCTCGACGACGTTGACGCCGCGGGCAAGAGCAGGATCGCGGGCGACCGCCTCCGCCAAGCCGTAGTCGGCGACTGACTCCACGTACGGGAGCGTCGCGTTCGTCAGCGCCTTGGTGGACGTGATCGGCACGGCGCCCGGCATGTTCGCAACGCAGTAGTGCGTGACACCCTCCACCGTGTAGACCGGATCGCTGTGTGTCGTCGGATGCGACGTCTCCGCGCACCCGCCCTGATCGATCGCAACGTCGGCGAGCACCGCGCCATCCTTCATCCCGGCGACCATCTCCCGGGTGATCAACCGCGGCGCAAGCGCGCCGGGAATCAGCACTGCGCCGATGACGACATCCGCCTCGCTCACGGACTCCTCGATCTGGAGGCTCGACGACATCACGAGGCTGACCCTGCCCGAAAGGACCTCTTCGAGGTGGCGCATGCGGTCGATCGAGCGCTCGAGGATCGTGACGTGCGCGCCGAGGCCGATCGCAATCACCGCTGCGTTGTAGCCCACGATGCCCCCACCGATCACGACGACGTGACCCGGTGCAACTCCGGGCACGCCTCCGAGCAGCAGCCCGCGCCCGCCCAGCGGCTTCTCGAGGAAGTACGCACCGGCCTGCGCCGCCAGGCGGCCCGCGATCTCGCTCATCGGTGCCAGCAGCGGCAGCGCCCCTGAGTCGGTCTCGACCGTCTCGTAGGCAACGGCAGTGATGCCGCTCTCGAGCAGCGCCTGCGTCAGCGGTTCGTCGGCCGCGATGTGCAGGTACGTGAACAGCACGAGCCCTTCCCGCAGACGGCCGTATTCCGCCGCGATCGGCTCCTTGACCTTCAGCAGCAGCTCGGCCTCGCCCCAGACTTCCTCGACCGACGCAATCCTGGCGCCGGCAGCCTCGTAGGCGGCGTCGGAGAACGAGCTGCCGTCACCGGCGCCGGTCTCGACGATGACGTCGTGCCCGTGCTGGCCGAGCTCACGCGCGCCGGCAGGCGTGAGCGCGACGCGGTACTCGTCGGTCTTGATCTCCCTGGCGACGCCGATCTTCAAAGCGGCGATCACCCTACCTTGTGAACGTCGTCCGCCTCGCTCTGGAGATAGAGGAGCAGGCCTGCGAGCGTCTTGGCGTCCTCGATCTCGCCCACCTTCGCGGCGATCTCGCGCCCTGGGCCAGCGGACGACCTCGAGCTCCTCGTCGCTCTCAGGGCTCGCCTCGCCTCGCTCGAGCTCCTCGGCGAAGAAGAGATGCATCCGCTCGCGCGAAAAACCTGGCGTCGTATAGAAGGTGGTCACCTGACGCCACGTCCCACCCGTGAGGCCCGTCTCCTCTTGAAGCTCGCGCCGCGCGCAGGCCAGGGGTGCCTCGGCCTCCTCGAGCGTGCCGGCCGGCAGTTCGAGGAGCTTTGCGCGCACTGCCTCGCGTAGCTGGCGAACCAGGGTCAGCATCCCTTCGCGATCGATTGCGACGATCGCCACGGCGCCGGGATGCTCGACGATCTCGCGCTCGTGCTCGCCCCAGAGCTCGACGGTCACGCCGATCTTCTTGCCGTCATAGACGGTCTTCGAGGAGTCGGGCTTCATGCCGCAAGACGTTCTACAAGACGCCGCTGATCGGCGTCGAACCACGGCGGCTCTCCCGCCGCGGCATTTTCGCGCGCGTGCTCTGGACTGCGCGTGGCGGGAATCACCGCATCGACGCGCTCGTCCGAGAGCGCCCACTTGAGCAGGGCCTGGGACCATGACTCCACGCCCAGCTGCTTCAGGACGTCTTGGGGCACCGAGCGACGGACGAGCGCGCCTTCGCCGAGCGGTCGCATGACGATCACCGCGACCCCGAGCTCGGCGGCCAGTGGCAGGATCTCCTGCTCGCACTCCCGCTCGTGCGGGTTCAGCGGCACCTGCACCGCGTCGAAGCGGCCGGTTCGGAGCGCTCGCGCAAGCTCCCTGAAAGCACTGGGGCCGTAATGGGTCACGCCGAGACGATCGATCCGTCCCTCCTCCCGCTCCAGCTCGAGCCATTCGACATGTTGCTCCCACGCCACCAGGTTGTGGATCTGCTCGATCTCGACGCGACCGAACCACTCGCACTGCCGCCGGTACTGCTCGCGTCCTTCCTCGACGCTGTCGGTCCAGATCTTGGTCGCAACGGCTGCCGTTTCCCGGCGTCCGGCGAGCGCGGCACCGAGCGATGCCTCGGCGCCGCCGTACATCGGCGACGAGTCGAAGAGCCTGCAGTCCGAATCGAGCGCAGCGTCAACGACTGTCTGGGCCAGGTGAGTGTCGCCGCCGAAAGTGTTCCAGGTGCCGAGCCCGACCACCGGCCCGAGGCGTCGTTCCTCCATCAGCGGAGGCGGCCCGCAGCGACGCGACCGGCGGCAAAGGCGGCTGCAAAGAAGAGCGGGTCTTCCTGCGGCCCGCGGCCCATGTGCGCCAGCGGTAGGCCCTTGCACGCTTCTTCCCATCCGCTCACGTCGACGTCGAGCCGTGACTCGAGCCACGTCGGCGCGTCGTATCCGGACGGCCAGGCCACGATCACGTCACCGAGGCACAACTCGAGCACCGCCTGCGCGTGATGCGAAACACCCTGGTGACGCTCGCGTGGGTCGCCCTCCGACGCGCGCACCGCCAGGATCGGCGTGCCCTGCAGCGCATGGGCGGCGTTCGCGGCGTCGGCGGCAGCCAACCCGCCGTGACCGAAAGTGGAGCCGGTGCCGACGATCCCAGGTCCGATCGCGCACACGACGGCGTCGAAACTCTCGGCCGCCGACCACAGCAGAGCCGACGCCGCCGAGACGCACTCGACGTCTCCGTCAAAACAGGCGCCGACCGCGATCGAGGTCTCGACCAGACCCTGCTCGCGCAATGCACGTAACGCGTCCGACAGCGAGACCGGCAACGCGCCGCCGGCGAGCTGGACATACGCGATCCGCGCCTCTTGCCCGATTCCAGCACAGACCGGCGCGACCTGGCTGTGGAGGGAACAGCAGACGACGGGCAGCCCGGCCAGTGTGTCCGGCAGAGTGCGTCCTTCCTCCGCATGCCGTCGCGCGTCTTGCGCAGGCGTGTAGGGAAGCTTCATCACGTGGGCGTCGTCGTCCGCCTGCAGATCGAGGCCGCGCGTCAGGTTCGCGTAGAGGACGTCGAACCCGCCCGTTCCGAGCTCCAATTCGCGCGCCTGCGTGTTGACGATCACCTCGTCGCCGAGCGCCACCGGGCCGGTGAGTCGCGGATACGCGACGCAGAGAACGCCGTCCACCTCGATTCGGGAGAGACCGTCGACCCGCTCGACGACCGCGGTGACGCGGCCGCGTCTAAGTGTGAGCATCGCGAGCGGCCGCAACGAGCGCGAGGGTCACTTCCACCATCCCCTCGAGGTCTGCGACGGTGATGCACTCGTCGGGCGTGTGGATGTCCTGCATGCCGTTCGCCAGATTGAGGCACGCGAGCCCGCGCTCGTTGAAGACGTTCGCATCCGCCGCGCCGCCGCTCAACCCGTACTCAGGCTTGTAGCCGCTCTGCTCGAGCGCGGCATGCGCGATCCGGACGACGGGGTCCTCCGGCTTGAAGCGATAGCCCTTGTAGCTCTTCGACACCTTGGTCTCGACCTCGCAGTCTTCGAGCCCCGCCGCGAAAGAGAAGGCGTCGACCATCTCCTGCACCAGCTGATCGAGCTTGCGTTCGTCATGGGAGCGCGCCTCGGCGTCGAGCGTGCACCACTCCGGGATGATGTTGCCGGCCGTTCCGCCCTGAATGATGCCGACGTTCGCCGTCGTCTCTTCGTCGATTCGGCCCAGGCGGAGATCCGAGATCGCACGCGCCGCAGCCGCGACGGCGGAGCGTCCCTCCTCGGGGTACATGCCGGAGTGCGCGGCGCGTCCGTGGAAGCGAACCTGCATCGCGCGCGAATACGGCGCACCGAGGATCACGTCGCCGATCGGTGCGGCCTGGTCGTACACGTAGCCGAGCCGCGCCTGCAGGCGCTCGTGGTCGAACGCGGCCGCGCCCAGCAGCCCCACTTCTTCTTTGGGAGTGAAGAGGAGCTCGATGCCACCGTGCGGGAGATTCTCGGCGAGGACGCGGCGAGCACCCTCGAGCATCGAGGCGACGGCCGATTTGTTGTCTGCTCCGAGGATCGTGCCCGCCGCGTTCCGCACGACGCCGTCCTCGATCACCGGCTCGATCGGGCCTTCAGGCGGAACGGTGTCGAGATGTGCGCAGAGGAAGATCGGGTTGCCGCCGTCGGTCGCCTCCAGTCGGCAGTAGACGTTGCCGATGTTCGAGCCGACCTTCTGGCCTGCGTCGTCTTCGTCCACGGACAGACCGAGATCGCGCAGGTAGCCGATCACGACGTCTGCAACCGCGCGTTCCTCGCCCGGCGGGCTCGGAATTGCAGCCAGCTCGGTGAAAAGGTCGACGACCTCGGAGGCCATCGCTCGATCTTATGTGGGGCGCTTAAGCGGAGGCTGCGCCGACCGCGGACCGTTCGCGCGAGCGCACGAGTGCGGCACCGACGAAGTCGCGGAACAGCGGCGCCGGCCGCGTCGGCCGCGACTTGAACTCCGGATGGAACTGGCTCGCCACGAACCAGGGGTGGTCGGGCAGCTCGACGATCTCGACCAGGCGGCCCGCCTGGAACGTCCCGGAGACGAGCAGCCCACCGTTGACGAGCGCAGGACGGTAATGGTTGTTCACCTCGTAACGATGACGGTGGCGCTCGTGCACGACCGGTTCGCCGTACGCGTCATGCGCGCGCGTTCCCTCGACCAGCTCAACAGCTTGGGCACCGAGCCGCATCGTGCCGCCGAGATCCTCGATCTCTTTCTGTTCGGGCAGCAGGTCGATGACGGGGTGATGCGTTTCGGGATCCATCTCGGTCGAGTTGGCGCCGTCGAGGCCGAGCACGTGACGGGAGAATTCGGAGACCGCAACGTGCATGCCGAGGCAGATGCCGAGGTACGGGATCTCCCGTTCGCGCGCGACGCGGCAAGCCAGGATCTTTCCTTCCCAACCGCGCGAGCCGAAGCCGCCCGGCACGAGGACCCCGTCGACCTGCTCGAGCAACCCGGTCGCTTCTTCCAGGGACATCCCTTCCGCATCGACCCAGCTCACGCGCACCTTCGCGCCGTGGTGTGCTCCTGCATGCTTCAACGCTTCGTGCACCGACAAGTACGCGTCCTGCAGCTTCACGTATTTGCCGACCAGCGCAATCTCGACCACTTCCTCGCTCTGCTGCATCCGCTCGTTGAGGTCGAGCCAGTCGCCCAGATCAGCTTCGGCCGGCGGCAAGCTGAGCTTCTCGCCGACCAACCGGTCGAGCCCTTCGGCCTTCAGGCGCGAGGGGACGATGTACACGTCGGGAACGTCCGGGCACGCGATCACTGCCTCGGGCTCGACGTCGGCGAAGAGCGCGATCTTCTCGCGGATGTCGACGGACAGCTCCTCGTGTGAGCGGCAAACGACGATGTCGGGGTGGATACCGATGCGCCGCAGCTCGTTGACCGAATGCTGCGTCGGCTTCGTCTTCAGCTCGCCGGCGGCCTCGAGGAACGGAACCAGCGTCACGTGCAGGTAGAGAACGTTCTCCGCACCGACCTCGCGGCGGTACTGGCGGATCGCTTCGAGGAACGGCAGGGATTCGATGTCGCCGACGGTTCCGCCGATCTCGCTGATGACGACGTCCGTCGGTGTCGAGACGGCGCTCGCGCGGATGCGGTTCTTGATCTCGTTCGTGATGTGCGGGATCACCTGCACGGTCGCGCCGAGAAACTCGCCCTTGCGCTCCTTGCGCAAGACGGAATCCCAGATCGCGCCGGCCGTGTGGCTCGCGGCGCGCGTCAGGTTCTCGTCGATGAAGCGCTCGTAGTGTCCGATATCGAGGTCGGTCTCGGCCCCGTCCTCGGTCACGAACACCTCGCCGTGCTGAAACGGGCTCATGGTGCCGGGGTCGACGTTCAGATAGGGATCGAACTTCTGCGCCTGTACGCGCAGACCACGTGCCTTCAAGAGCCGCCCTAGTGACGCAGCGACGATCCCCTTGCCGAGAGCCGAGACGACGCCGCCGGTGACGAAGACGTACTTCGTTTGGCGTGTCGACGAGCTCATTGGGCAGCCCCTGCCCAATGAGCAAGGGAAGGGGCATCGGGGAAACCGTGCGGTTTCCCCTCTTGTTCTCCTCGGCCCACGCGGCGATCTCAGCGGCGCGAGGGTCGAGGCGACACCTAAAGAAGGGAGCTCGTGAGGGAAACATGGTTTCCCTCACGGGAGCGAGCCGAAGGCGAGCGACGCTCACGCTCTGCCGAGCCGATCGATCCAGGAAAGGACGGGAGCCCGCTCGATCCAGGCGCCGATGGACTTTCGCTCTCCGAGGATCGTGAGGCCGGCTAGGGCGCCGATCGCCACCCACTGGCCTCTTGCCGTGAATCGCTTCACGGAATTCAAGCCTAGCAGGGCTCCCAGCGCGTTCGACCCCGCGTCCCCGAGCATCGCCATCTCTCGAAGATCGTATGGAAGGAGCAGGACGGCGACGCCGACCGGCGCGTCCAGAGGGAGCGCTGCTGCCAGATACGCCTTGAGGGCGCGACCGGGACGCGTGTCGAGCTGGTTGAGCGCATTCGCCGCGAGGCCGACGAGCAGTGCTCCAGAGACCCGCCGCGTTGCGAGCAGCCCGACCGCCGGGATGCCGACCAGCTTGAGGACGCCCGTCGTCCGGCCGCTCGCGAGATGAGCGCGAAAGCCGCGCTCCGGACCGCTCCACAGATCGTCGGCCAGGCCGAGCGCAGCAATGGCGGCAACGGCGGGGCCGTTCGTCACACCCACTTTCCAGCCCACGAGCGGCAGGCGCAGGCCATGGAAATTGACCCCGAGCGGTCCGCAGGCATAGACGCTGTCGCCCAACTGCCGCGCGCGGTGCACGAACCCGCGGAGGTCGCGGCCCGTCGCGCGGTGACCGAGCGGAAGCTCGACCTCGCGGACCAGCAACCCGGAGCGTGCCGCGTCGATCGTCATCCGGACCTCGCAACCGAACCCGGCCGCAACCGGGAAACAAGCTGCCCTCGCCGCCGGAGACAGGGCGCGCTGTCCCGAAAGCGGCTCGCGGACCTCGATGCCCCCAAACACGCCGATGAGACTCCGGGCGACGCGCTTCGCCAGACCGAAGCCTCCCCCCACCCGCTCCGCGAAGGCGGCGACGGTCAGGTCGCCGTTCGAGCTGAGCAGCGGCTCGAGGTCGCCGGAGAGATCGGCATCACACAGCAACAGGGCCCCCGGCGACGCAGCACGCTCCGCGGCTGACAGGGCTTGGCCCTTGCCGCGGCGCGGCAGGCGCAGGACAACTGCGCCCGCCTCCTCAGCGACCTCGGCGGTGCGGTCGCGCGAGCCGTCGTCCGCGACGATCACTTCCGCGTCCGGGAACGCATCTCGCAGCCGCGCCACGGTCGTCCCGATCCTCGCCTCCTCGTCTCGAGCCGGGACGAGGATGGTCAGCGGTTCATCCACCCGCCGTCGCAGGCAGTGGGGCGATGACCGGCAGAGGAGCCTTGGCGGTCTTCTTGGTCCCGTAGCTTCCGGTCAACAGCGGATCGGCGAGCAGGGCGACGAGTGCGAGCTTCCCGCTCGGCGTGTCGATGTCGTCAACGGTCGAGAAACCTGCGCGCTGGAACGCCTTGATTGCGCTGACCTCTTCCTTCGTGCGCTCGACACCGATGGCAGGAACGCCGGCATCGCCGAGACCTGCGTAAAGACCCTTGAGAAAGAGAGCTGTCGGTCCCGTCTGCGGCGTGACCGTGCGAACGATCACGACGCCGTCCGCCGGCGGCTTCGCCGGACCGGTCTTCTCCTCGACGATCAAGCTCTGCAGCGCACTCCACAACGGCGTATCCGTCCCCGCGACGAACTCCTGCCCCAGGTCATGGCCAAGGTTCTGCAGCTGATCCGGGCCGGCGTACTTGGCGAGCAAGGGCTTGTTCGTCAGCTTCTGCGCCAGAACATCTGGATCGACTGGAACCTTCACGAACCGGATTCGGAGCGGCGAGCCGGCGCCTGCGTCGGCCAGGGCTGACGTGATCGCAGAACGGTGAGCCTTATCCGACGAACCGATGAACAGCACGGCGATCTTCTTCCCCTTCAGCCTGTTCGCCATCACGCTCTTGTCGGTCCCTTCCACGAAGGCACGATCGGCGGCGGCCCCGCTCGTGGCGGTCTCGACCTGGGCCCTGAGCACGTCGGCCTGGCTCTCCGCGCGCCGCAGATCTTCTTCCAACCGCTTTCGCTCGGTGTTGCCGAGCCCGTGGGAGGCAAGCGCCACGCCGACAAGGATGCCGATGACAAGCGCGAAGAAGACCGCGGCAAGGGACGCGACGTGGTAGCGGAAATCGAACATGAGAGGGGCGAGGAGCTCGTTAGAGCTCGGCACCAGTCTGGCACAAGGCATGCAGACGGGTGAGCGCTTTCCGTGGCAAGGCACGGCTCAAGCCGAAGAGCCAGGGAGCCTCGACCTCGAGCGTCGCGACCGTCCGGTCAGGCCCACTCGCTTCGAGGCGAAGCTCTGCGTCGATGTGGTCGCCGGTCAGCGTCCACGCGAAGCGCTCCGGGATCTGGACGCCTCGGACCAGGAGCATCCCGCTCGACGTCGGCCGCCGGAGCAGCGTCGGGCTCTCGATGCCGGTGATGCCCCAGCGTGCACCTTCGGCGAGCCCACGCCGGTCCGGCTGCACTCCGCCGATGCCCGGCCACCAGTCCGGAAAGTGATGTGGCTCCGCTATGAACGACCACACATCCTCGCGCGCTGCGAGCAGCTCACGTGACGCCAGGACTCGAGGCATGCCTAGGTCAGCCGATCCCCAGCAGGTCGCGCAAGCGCAACGCGAGGTACTCGATCAGATGTCGCAAAGCCGGGGACACGGCGACGGCGACGGCGATCGCGCCCAGACCCGCAAGGGTAAAGAGCACGAGTGGCCAGATGCCCACCTGCCTGCTGGCCAGGCGCGAGACGCCTTTCGCATCGATCAGGATCTCGCCGACCTTCAACCGCGTCACGAACGTCGACGACATCCCGGCGCGGTTGCGCTCGAGGAACTCGATCAGGTTGAAGTGAGTCCCGACGGCGACGATCAGCTCTGAACCTTTCTCGTGAGCGAGCAGCAGCGAGACGTCTTCGCTGGTTCCCGTCGCTCGCACGACTTCGTAAGGCACGCCGAGCTGCGCTGCGCGCTCTTCCCCGGGCGCCACACCGTCCAGATAGCCGTGGACGAGAACCTCCGCGCCGCTCCGCAGGGCCTCGTCGGACACGGAGTCCATGTCACCGACGATCACGTCCGGCTTGTAGCCGGCCTCCAACAACGCATCGGAACCCCCGTCAACCCCGATCAGGACCGGTTTGAAGGCGCGGATGTACGGCTTGACCATGCGCAGGTCGCGCTTGTAGCCGGGCCCACGCGCCACGACCAGCGCGTGACGGTCGCGGAAGCCCGTCTTCAGCGATGGGAACTCGATCCCTTCGGCAAGTAGCTTTCCTTCCTCGCGCAGGTAGCGCATCGTGTTCTCCGCGAACGCTTCGAGAGCTTCGGTCACCCGACCTCGTTGCTCGGCGAGCTTGCGTTCGAGCTCCGGCTCCTCGAGCACACGTCCCGTTGCGAGGCACGTTCCGTTGCGGTAGAGACCGGCGCCGCGCACGGTCAGCAGCTCGCCCTCGTGCACGTGCTCGAAGAGACCGTCTGCAGTCACGTCGATCAGGCGGATGCCACCGCGTACGAGTGCGAGGGGTCCGGGATTGGGGAAGCGTCCCGATTGCGACGGAGCGACGTTCACCACGACACGCACACCTGACTCGAGCAGTGCTTCTGCCGAAACGCGATCGAGGTCGGTGTGGTCGATGATCGCGATGTCGTCGGCACACAACCGCTTGACCAGATTCTTCGTGCGCCGGTCCAGCTTGGCGTGGCCGGTGAGCTCGACGAAACTCATCGGCCGACCTCTGGCCGATGAGTTTCGGGGGAAGGGGCGTAAGGGGAAACCGGGAGGTTTCCCCCTTCTTCCTCCTCAGCGCGCACGGCGGCGGTCGCCACGCCGTGTGCGCTGAGGCGATCCCTAAAGAAGGGAGCTCGTGAGGGAAACATGGTTTCCCTCACGGGAGCGAGCCGAAGGCGAGCGACGAAGGTCATTCGGCGACGCTCGACAAGAATTCTCGGCCGCCGAGCATGCGCTGTAGCTCGTCGCGCCGCTCAGCATCGTCGAGGAGCTTGATCCGCGTATGCGTCGGGTCGCCCTCGATCTTCTCGACGCGGAAGTGGCGCTCGGCGACGCTCGCGATCTGCGGCAGGTGCGTGATCGTCACGACCTGTGCGCGCTCGGCAAGCCTGCGCAGGGTGTCGGCGACCCTGTGCGCCGTCTCTCCTCCGATGCCGGCGTCGATCTCGTCGAACACCATCGTCTCGCCGCCCGCCACGGCGGCGATGGCGAGTGCGATGCGCGAGAGCTCCCCTCCCGACGCGGTCTCCGCAACCGGCGCAAGTGCCAGACCTGCGTTCGGCCGAACGAGGAACACTGCCTCGTCGAAACCAGTCTGGCCGGGCTCTCGCTCACGTAGCTCGGCGACGAACTCGCCTTCGCCCAGGCCGACTCCGACGAGCTCGCGCGCAACCTCCTCTGCGAAACGCGGGGCGGCCTCGCGCCGTGCGCCGCGCAGTTCCTCGGCGAGTCGGCCGACATTGCGCTCGGCAACCGCCAACGCTTCTGCCGCGGCAGCGTTCGGGTCGAAGCCGTCCTCGATCGCTTCCAGCTCCGCGCGCGCCTCTGCCGCCCGGGCGAGCAGCTCGTCGTAGGACTCGACGCGAAAGCGTCGCTTGGTGTCCGCGATGCGGTCGAGGCCGGCCTCGACCTGTTCGAGCCGGCCCGGCTCGGCCTCGAGCGTCGTGAGGAAACCACGAAGCTCGGTCGCAGTCTCGCGCAGGCGCAACTCCACGTCGCGCAGCTCGTCACCGGCCCGCGCAAGCTCCGGCGCAAGCTGCTCGAGCGGTGCGAGTGCGCGCTCGGCACTCCCGACGAGACCGGCTGCTCCTTCCCCGTCGTCGGGAGCAAGCGCCTCGGCCGCTTCTGCGGCCCCGTCCGCGAGCTCGGTGACATGGCGAAGACGTTCCCGCTCGCTGCGCAGACTCTCCTCCTCACCCGGCTCGAGCCCGGTTGTGTCTTCGACGAGCGCGCGTAGCTCTGCGAGCCGGGCGTCAGCAACGGCAGCCCCCTGCTGGAGCTCCTCGTGGCGGCGCCGTGCTGCGGTGAGCTCGCGCCACGCAAGGCGCGACTCCGCCCGCCGGCGCAGCTGTTCGGCCCCGGCGAACGAGTCGAGGACGTCGAGCTGGTAGGCCGGCCGCGCGAGACGACGTTGCTCGAATTGCCCCGACATCGCGATCAGCCGTTCGCCTGTTGCAGCCAGGTCCTCCCGTGCAGCTGCCCGCCCCCAGGCGTACGCTCGTGTGCGCCCGTCCGCGAACACGCGCCGTGCGACGATGAGCCCTTCCTCGTCCTCGGGGCGGAGCTCGGCGAGCGCAGCAAGCTCGTCCTCTTCGATCAGGCCCGCAGGCAGATCCAGCTCGGCCTCCACGTACGCCTCGGTCCCGTCGGCCCCGATGTAGGCGGCGTCACCCTTCGCGCCGAGGAGCAGCCCGATCGCCTGGGCGAGAATCGTCTTGCCCGCCCCGGTTTCGCCGGTGATGGCGTTGAGCCCGGGCGCGAAGGCCAGCTCCGCCTCCTTGATCAGGACGAGGTTCTCGATGCGGAGGCGGCGAAGCATGGTTGCGCCGAGATGGTAGGCGGCCGAGCGCCGCGGCACCATCGTCCAGTGCATCCACGCCCCTTAAAGGTAGACGCGTCTAGCGTCGGGACACCCCACCTCCCTCCCCTCGAGTCGAGCCTAACCCCCGAATCCGGGCTACCGGGTGGCGGGAATGTGCCGAAATCGGGACAGCGTTATAAGTTCCTCGGATGGCGGATCGCGAACAGTTCGAACGTCGACTCCTGGCCCTTGTTCGGGACTATCTCAACGAGACGGACGAAGAGTTTCCCGAGGGATACGAGATCGAAGACTTCATTGTGCTGTACCAGGTGCGCTTCGCGCCCCCGGAAGACCAGGATCTGCAGCCTTGGCATGGCGGCCCGAACCCGGGTTGGTGGCTCGGCGTCTCGTTCTCGACCACTACTGGATCCCACTGGCACGACGAGGCCCTGCTCGCGGAGGCGCTTCAGCGCGTACGCGACCGTCGCTCAGACCTGAGGTACGAAAACCGCGACGCTGATCAGGGCGAGCCCGAGGGCTCTTGACTAGGAGCCGAAGGTCTCCCGGTAGCGCCTGAAGAACGTCGCTTCCGGGAGAGTGGCCAGAAGGCTGCGCTGCTCGCCGAGCCGGATCGTGATCGGCGAGCCGTGGCCGACATCAGTCAGAGCGTGGCCGTCCACGAGAACGGTCACGTCTACGTCGAGCGTCTGGTTCCGAATCTCGAGGTCGATTCCTCGAGGGACGACGATCGGACGTGCGTGCAGCGAGTGCGGAGCGATGAAGGTAACGACCATCGCATCGAGCCCTCGTGCGAGCACGGGACCGCCGTTCGACAGGTTGTAGGCGGTCGAGCCCGCGGGGCTCGCGCAGATCATGCCGTCGCACGGCTGCACGCCCAGGTCTTCACCGCCGAGCGCCGACGCGAGCTCCACCATGCGTCCTCTTGTCGAGCTCAGGACAACGACGTCGTTGACCGCAGCGCCGCGGATCCCGTCGACCTCGACCTCGAGCGTCGTGAGGTGCACCACGCGGTAGTCACCGGAGAACACACGCGCGAGGCCGGACTCGAGCTCGTTGGGCGAGATCGACGCAAGGAACCCGACGCGGCCGAAGTTGACCCCCACTACGGGAATCTCAGTGCCGAGAAACCGTTGCAGCGCGCGCAGCATCGTCCCGTCGCCGCCGAGGACGACGGCTATGTCTGCGTCCGAGAGATCGTCTTCCGGCTCACCGACGCCGTGCTTCTCCACCTCCTCGTCCGGCAGGAGCAGCTCGACCTCGGCCTCGCGCGCAACTTTTCGCAGCCGCTCGAGTGCCGGACCGATGGTCTGCGGCTTCCCGTGGGTGATGACGGCGACGCGTCGCACGGCCTTAGCCGACCGCTGCTGCGATCCGGTCGTCGATGTCGTCGGGGAGCTCGGGGTGCTCACGGTGAACGAGGTGGAGGAACACTTCGCGGTTGCCCTTCGGGCCGGGTAGCCCAGAGTCTACGGCCGCAACCATCTCGCCTCCCCAACCCAGCGCAGCCTCGGCGATCTCGCGTACGACGCGCTTGCGCACCTCGACGTCGCGGACGACGCCGCCCCGCGGGACTTCGGCGCGACCGGCCTCGAATTGCGGCTTGACGAGCACGACGGCCTCCCAGCCCGGACGGGCAAGCGCAAGTGCGGGCGGAAGGGCAAGCCGAACGCTGATGAAGGAGACGTCACAGACGATCAGATCCGGCGCGAAAGGGAGTTCACGAAGTGCGCGGACATTGGTCCGCTCTAGCACTGCAACCTGTGGATGCGAGCGCAGCCGTTCGTGCAATTGTCCGTAACCCACATCGACCGCGGCGACACGCGCCGCGCCGCGTTGCAGTAGCACGTCCGTGAACCCCCCGGTGGAAGCACCGACGTCCAGGCAGTCACGACCGGTGGGATTGACGGCAAAGGCGTCAAGCGCATGCGCAAGCTTGTACCCGCCGCGCGATACGTACGGCGGCGGCGCCTCGACCTCGAGGGGCGCCGACTCGTCCACCTGCATCCCCGGCTTCTCGTAGCCCGGCACTCGGCCGGCCAGTACGAGCGCCTGTGCCTGAGTCCGCGACTCGGCCAGCCCACGTTCGACGAGCAGTACGTCCAGCCTCTTCTTCACGCAGCTTCGCGCCGCTGTAGTGCGTCGAACACCTTCTCGGCGACCGCGTCGAACGCTTCACCCTGCGCGGGAGCTCCGCCGTCAAGCGTCCCGAGCGCAGGATCCAGCGGAATGCGTCCGAGCAACGGCACGCCTTCCGCCCAGACTGATCGCGACTCCGGGACAGGTCTGAAGACGTCGATCCGCTCGCCACAGTGCGGACATTCGAGGCCGCTCATGTTCTCGACAGCGCCGAGCACCGGCACATCTGCGTCGCGAAGAAAAGAGAGGAACTTTCGCGCATCGAGGTGAGCGACATCCTGGGGACCGACAACCACGACGGCGCCGGTGAGCGACACAACACCAACCAGTTGCTGCTGAAGATCTGCGGTGCCCGGTGGGAGATCGAGCAAGAGAACGTCGAGCTGTCCCCACTCGACCTGATGAACGAGCTGTCTCAACGCCGCGGTGAGAAGGGGTGCACCCAGTGTCAGCGCCTGCCGTTCTCCGAGGAGAAACCCGACCGACATGATCCGCAACCCATGAGACTCGATCGGTTGATGGCGCACGTCGCCGCGGCGCCAGAAGTCCCACCGACGGGCCTCTTCATGACGGGCCAGGTTGAGCATGAGTGGGATGTCAGGCCCGTAGACGTCGGCATCGAGGAGACCGACCGCCAAGCCGCGGCGTGCAAGTGCAAGGGCAACGTGCAGCGAGACGGTGGACTTGCCGACGCCGCCCTTCCCACTCCCAACGGCGACGACATAGCGCGCCGGGCTTTCGCTCACGAGGTTCGTGTTGCCAGGCCGTCGACGATGTCCACAAGCGTCGACGTGTCCGCCGGAACGGCCGCAAGTCGGGCGCGCGCGCGTGTTGCCGCTTCGTCCGCCAGCAAACGAGCACCGTCCTCGCCGTGTGTGACGACGTAACCGTCGCCGTCGAGGATGTCGTCGACGATCTGGAACAACAGCCCGAGCTCGTCACCGAATGCACGCCACGGAGCCTGCTCTCGCTCCGGCACGGCCGCCACCCACAGAGCCGTCCCGACCGCCGCGGCAAACAGACAACCCGTCTTGAGCCTGTGCAGGGTCGCCTCGTCCGGCGCCGACCCGGTGATGTCAAGGTACTGCCCTCCGATCATCCCGAGTGTCGCCTGCGCGAGCTCGCGACCGATCTGCGGACCCTGATACGAGAGAGCGAGGCGAAACGCCTCCGCAAGCAAGGCGTCACCGGCAAGGATCGCGACCGCTTCTCCGTGCTTCGCCCACACCGAGGGACGGCCTCGGCGCTCGGCATCGTTGTCGAGCGCAGGCAGGTCGTCGTGGACGAGGGAGAACGCGTGAACGAGCTCGAGCGACGCCCCGGCGGGCAGTCCGGCCTCCGCCTCGGCACCTGCGGCCTCGACCGTCGCCAGGCAGATCACCGCACGCACTCGTTTCCCGCCGACGAGCGCGTAGCGCACCGACTCCGCCTGCGCATGCAGCTCGGGTGTCAGCGCCAGGTCGTCGAGGTACTCCTCGACGAGCGTGCGCAGCTGCTCAGGGCTCCGCATCGGTCTCCGCGTCCCGCTTCACCTTCTGGAGCTCGTCCTCGATCGCCTTGCTCAGCTCGGAAAGCTCCGTGAGCACGTCCAGCGCCTTCTCGGCGTCGTTCGCCTGCGAGAGGCGCTCCAGCTCGGCGCGCGTCTTCTCCAACCGTGCGAGGAGCTCCTCCGCTCTGCTGAGCGAGTCCTCGGCGCTCATCGGCCCACCTTTGGCCGATGAGCGGGGGATGGGGCGTAAGGGGAAACCGGGCGGTTTCCCCCTTCTTTCTCCTCGACGCGCGCGGCGGCGGTCGCCACGCCGTGTGCGCTGAGGCGATCCCTAAAGAAGGGAGCTCGTGAGGGAAACATGGTTTCCCTCACGGGAGTAAGCCGAAGGCGAGCGACGGTCACGGCACTCGCTCCCGCACGATCCGTCCCAGAATCCCGTTCACCAACCGTGCAGCATCGTCGGTCGCATACCGCTTTGCCAGATTTACCGCTTCGTCGATGGCCACCTCGTTCGGAACCTCCTCTCCGTCCAGCTCGTAGAGCGCGATGCGAAGGATGTTGCGCTCGATCGCACCGAGCCTGTCGGCAGTCCACCCCTCCGCAGCGTCGGTGATGCGCCGGTCATAGTCGGCAGCCTCCGCGACGACAGCCTCAGCCGTCTCGCGTGCGAACGAATCGACCTCGCCTTCGTAGAGCGAGGCAAGCGGTTGGGCGGTGACGTCCCATTGATACAGGAGGAACAGCGCGGTCCTCCGCGAGGAACGACGTCCGCTCATTCGACCTCCTCGACGGAGACGTCGACACTCGCGATCCGGAGCGCACACATCGTGATCAGGGCGTCTGCAACTCGTTCCTGCACGTCGCGCGCAACTTCAGGGAGCACAAGCCCGTAGCGAGCGGTCAACTCCAGGCGCACGCGCGCCTCGCCGAGCGCGACGTCGATATCGAGACGGCGACGTCCACGGCGGACCTGCACGCCGTCGACTCCCTCCGCTGCCTGGATGACGAGCCCGGCCAGTGCGGGTGGCGTCACCGTGATCGTCCCTTCGGGCTCCGGCAGCACCAGGCTCATGAAGCACTCACCGCGGCGAGCCGCGTCTCCTCGAGGAAGCTCGTGGAGTATTGGCCGCTGCGGAACGTCTCGCTCGCGAGAATCTCCAGTGCAGCTTCACGCGTCGTCGGCACACCGCGGAGCTCGAGCTCGCCGAGCGCACGTAGGGAACGCTCGATCGCCGAGTGGCGGTCCTCGTCCCACACGACCAGCTTTGCGATCAGCGAGTCGTAGAACGGCGAGATCACGGATCCCTCCTCGACGTGCGTGTCGAGACGGATGCCAGGGCCAAGCGGAGGGCGAAAACGTTCAATCACTCCCGGGGCCGGTGCGAACCCCCGGCTCGGATCCTCCGCGTTGAGCCGGATCTCGATCGCGTGCCCACGTCTGGCTGCTCGTCCGGTCTCGTGCAACTGCTCGCCGGCAGCGATCTTCAGCTGCTCGCGCACGATGTCGATCCCGGTCACTACCTCACTTACGGGATGCTCGACCTGGAGCCGCGCGTTCAGCTCGATGAAGTAATACGCGCCGTCCGGGGCAAGCAGGAACTCGAACGTTCCCGCGTTGAGGTAGGAGATCGCGTGGCATGCGCGGGCAACAGCGGACTCCATCGCCTCGCGCGTCGACTCATCGAGTGCCGGAGACGGGGACTCCTCGACCAGCTTCTGATGCCTGCGCTGAATGGAGCATTCCCGCTCTCCAAGGGTGAGGACGCCACCGTCGGCGTCGCAGAGCACCTGGATCTCGACATGCCGCGCCGGCGCGATCAACTTCTCGAGGTAGAGCGTTCCGTCGCCAAAAGCGGCGAGAGCCTCGGCGCTCGCGCCCGCGAATGCGTCCTCGAGATCCTCCGCCCGCTCCACACGCCGCATTCCCTTCCCACCTCCGCCTGCCGAGGCCTTGAGCAGCACCGGGAATCCGATCTCCGCTGCCGCGGCGCCCGCAGCTCGTGATCCCACGGCCTCGGTGCCTGGAACGAGCGGCAGGCCGGCGTCCGCCAGTTCGCGTTTCGCCTCGACCTTGTCGCCCATACGCGCCATCACGTCGGCGTCAGGGCCGACGAACACGAGATCGTTCTCCTCACACGCTTTGACGAACTCGGGGTTCTCCGCCAGAAAGCCGTAGCCAGGATGCACCGCGTCGCAGCCCGTCGTCTCGCCCGCAGCGACGACCGACGAGAGATTGAGGTAACTCTCAGTCGCGCTCGGCGGCCCGATGCAGATCGCCTGGTCGGCGAGCCGTGTGTGCAGCGCACCGGCATCGGCTGTCGAGTAGACGGCAACCGCCTCCACGCCGAGCTCGTGCAACGCGCGGATGACGCGGACCGCGATCTCGCCGCGGTTCGCCACGAGCACACGGGAGAACATCGTTAGAGAGCGTCCAGCGGACGCCCGGTCACCGGTTCCAGCTCGAACAGCAATTGACCGAACTCGACCGGAGAGGCGTTCTCGACGTGAATCGCACGCACGACGCCATCGACGTCGGCCTTGACCTCGTTCATGAGCTTCATCGCCTCGAGAATGCAAAGTGTCTGCCCTGCGCCGACCGGTTGTCCCTCCTCGACGAAGGGCGGCATGCCCGGCTGGGATGCCCGGTAGAACGTTCCGACCATCGGGGACTCGACTCGCACGATCCCGTTCGAGGGAGAGACCGGAGCGAATTCGGCGTCCTCGACCGCTGCGAGCGGAGAGTCGATCGGCGCAGCGGCCGGCTCGCGATCCTCTGTCCGGCGCACGGACACGCGCATGCCCGCCTCTTCGATCGTGACCTCGCCGATACCCGTCTCCTGAACGATGCGGACGAGCTCGCGGATCCTCTCCGCCCGAGCCTGATCGACCCCGCCGGCGGCGAGCGACTCGTCGCCCGAAGATCGACCGCGGATCGTGCGGAGGAGCGGCTCGGCGTTGTCGCCAAAGAGACCGAGTAGCAGCAGCTCCTCTTCGCTGCTTGCGAGGCCCTCAGCCTGGGCGCGAACCTCCTGCAGAGGCGGGGCCGTCGTGTCCTCGTCCGAGTCCGGATCGGCCGTGAGCGAAATCATGCGCAGGATCGACTCTTCGATCGGCGCCGGCGTTGTTCCGAGATGACCTGCGACGAGCGAGCGCAACTCGTCCACGACAACCGAGTAACGGCTCGCGGACAGCACGTTGAGCAGCGCCTGCGAGCCGAGTACCTGCCCGATCGGGGAAGCCAGCGGCGGCCAGCCGACCTCGGCGCGGATCCGGACGAGCTCCGCGATCGTCTCGTCGAGCCTCGCACCTGCTGCCTGTGTCCGCAAGTTGGCGTCGAGCGCAGCAACGAGGCTCGCCGGCAGGTCGTGTTGAGCGGCGCGCACGGCGATGCGAGGGGCAAGCGGCGTCACCGGTTCGTCGCCGATGTGCTCGTCCACCACGTCCGAGGCCTCCCAGAGGGCCGACACGTCGATGTCACAGTCGAGCCCGAGCCCCGCGAGCGCCTCCGCGAGCGCCTCGCCCGACACCCGGTGGAGCGTGAGGGCGATCGGATAGACCGCAGATGCGATCAGATCGGCACCTGCGCGTGCAGCCTCGAGAGCGGCGGCGAGCGCATTGCCTCCTGAGCCCTGGCAGTAGATGCCGACAGGCAGGCCGGTCGCTTCACGGAGCCCGGTCACCAGTTCGCGCGCACGATGCGGCTGCAGCGATCCAGTCGGGTCGTGCAGCAGCACGCGCACGGCGCCGAGATTCGGCAGCTCTCTGGCCTGCTCCATGAGCGGATCGGTCTCGCCGGTCCTCCCCGGGCTGTAGACGAGGCCGGCCTCGAACTCGCCGCCGGCTCGCGAGACGGCGTCCGCTGCTTCGCGCAGGTTGGAGACGTCGTTCAGCGGGTCGTGCAGCCGAAAGACATCGATGCCGTTCTCGGCCGCACAGGCGATGAACCTCCGGATGAAATCGTTGTCGACCGGGCGGGAGCCGACGAGAAAGCGGCCCCGGAGCGCGAGCCCAAGGGGCGTTTTCACCTGCGCCTTGAGGGCGCGGATCCGCTCCCAGGGGCTCTCGACGCCCCGCCGGACCGCGCTGTCGAAGCACCCTCCGCCGGACACCTCGAGGTACGCATAGCCGGCCCGGTCGAGGATCGCCGCAATTCGGAGCTGCTCGGCCGTCGGCAGCCTCCCGGCCAGCGGTTCCTGGCCCAGCAGGCGGATGGTGGTATCGGCGAGCGCCGGCATGCGGGGAGCCTAGCGTCCTGCCGCGCCAGGATAGGTTTTGCAGCGATGAAGGTTCAGGAGCTGAGGCCGGGGCTGTGGCGCTGGACCGCGTCGCATCCCGAATGGGAGCACGCCGAAAACTGGGGGCCCGAGGTCGGCTCTGTCTACGCCGAGCTTCCCGATTCCGTGGTCGTGGTCGATCCGCTCATCCCGGCCGACGAGGAGGAGACGTTCTGGTCGGCGCTCGACCGTGACGTCGAGCGGCTCGGTCTGCCGGTCCACGTGCTGCTGACCGTGCACTGGCACGAGCGCAGCGTCGCGACCGTCCTCGACCGGTACAAGGCGACACTGTGGCGCCCCGAGGAGAGCGGCGAGCTCCCCACCGGAGTGCACGCGGAGGTGGTGAAGGGGAGCGACTGGGTCGAGGCACTGTTCTTCCTCGAGCCACACCGCGCACTGGTCGCGGGCGATCTGCTCGTCGGTACCGATGGCGGCGTCCAGTTGCCCGTCCACTGGTTTCCGAAAGGCGAGCGCGAGTGGGCCGAGCGAAACCTCAAGCCCGAGCTGCGTGAACGCCTGAGCGCGCTGCCGATCGAGCTCGTCATCGTGTCGCATGGCGAGCCTGTTCTGCAGAACGGCGCCGACGCGTTACGACGCGCGCTCGCCTAGCCGCACCGTTTCGACGACCTCCCACGGCTGGAACAGCGTCGACTGAGCAGCAGGGAAGCGCACCAGCCTCGTTTCGCCGACTGTCTGGGCGCCGAGATCTATCTCGCGCAGCCGAGTCAGCTCGTCGTGCAACTCGTCAGCAGAATGCTCCATGCGCGTCACGGCGATAGTCATGTGTGGGAGGTACTCCGGTAAGTCGTTCTTCGTGCCTGCAACGAGCCGGCGTATGGGCTGCGTGACCTCGACGACGACCGCACTGTGGAAACAGTTTGCCCGCGGATAACGGACCTCGAACGGAGCCAATTCGGGCCAGCGCTCTGGCGCTTTACCCAGAAGCTCGGGCATGCCGAGCCAGACGTGCAGAAAGTGCTCCGGAACGAGGTCGATCCAATCGAAACGGGCTAGCGACAGCTGAAGGTTTGTGGCGACTGCCTTCACTTCCGAAGACGGCTCGACGATCCACCCTTCGAGCATCGAGGTCTCGGCCGTAGAGAATTGATCGTAGAAGCGCTCCAACGGCTCCCGACGGGAAAGGAAGGACGACCAGGCGTCGTCGAAGCTCGTAAAGAAGGTGCCTATACGCGAGAGATATACCGCTTCTCGCGCGGGTCGACCTTGATGCGGTCGCCCGGATTCACGAAGAGCGGAACCTGTACCACGGCGCCCGTCTCGAGCGTTGCAGGCTTGGTCACGTTCGAGACCGTGTCACCCTTTACGCCGGGCTCCGTGTCCGACACCGTCAGCTCGACCGAAGCGGGAAGCTGGAGTCCGGACGGGCTGCCGCCCACCATCAGCAGCTGCACGAAGCTCGACGGCTGCATGAACTCAAGGGCGTCCTCGACCATCGCGTGCGGCAGGGACGTCTGCTCGAACGTGTCCTGGTCCATGAAGACGACCTCGTCACCCGCGTCGTAGAGGTACTGCATGTCCTTGGTCTCGGTGCGCACGCGCGCGAACTTCTCGCCGGCGCGAAAGGTCTTCTCGACAACGGCCCCACTCGCAAGCGCCTTTAGCTTCGTCCGCACGAACGCACCGCCCTTGCCGGGCTTGACATGCTGGAACTCGACGATGCGCCACACGTCGCCGTCGAGCTCGATGTGCATCCCATTCTTGAACTGGTTCGTGTTGACGGTCTCGGCCACGGCGGGGAGGTTAGCGATCAGCTGACGGTGATCAGGTCTTTACGGAACCCGGTGAGGTTTTGGACGCCGTCGCTCGTGATGACGACGTTGTCCTCGATGCGGATCCCCGCCCGGCCTTCGAGGTAGATCCCGGGCTCGACCGTCACGACGTTTCCGGCTGCAAGCGTGTCCTTCGATTCAACCGAGAGGCGCGGCGCTTCGTGCACCTCTAGGCCCAGGCCATGCCCGAGCCCGTGACCGAATGTGCCGGCGAAGGGAGTCGCGTCCACGACGGCCCGAGCCGCTGCGTCCGCGTCCACCCCTCGGACTCCGGCGCGCAGCGCGTCGAGGCCTGCCTGCTGGGCGGCCAACACCAGCGCGTAGGCGTCCTTGATCGGCCCCTCGACGACCCCCGTCGCGAAGGTGCGGGTGTAGTCGGAGGCGTAGCCGCCGACGATGCAGCCGGTGTCGACGATCACGGTCTCGCCGCCGCCGATCTGGCGATCGGTCGCACGGCCGTGTGGACGCGCCGAGTTCGACCCGGACGCGACGATCGTCTCGAACGCAACGGCCTCCGCGCCTTCGTCGTGGAAGAGCTGCTCGATCGTCCAGGAGACCTCACGCTCGGTGCGGCCGACGAAAGGTTGTTCGACGAGCCGCTCGAACACGCGGTCGGTGATCTCGCAGGCCCTCTTGATGGCGGCGAGCTCGTCCGGGTCCTTGACCGCACGGAGTCCCTCCACGAGACCCCGCCGCGGCACGGGCTCGATCGAGCCGCCACGGAGCGTTTCGTAGCCGGCGTACGAGACGAAGTCGGCCTCGAATCCGATCGGCCCCGACAGCCGGTCGGCAAGATCGGCGACTAGCGCCCGCTTCGTTTCCTGGAACTCGACACCTTCGACAGCTCGTGCGGCTTCCGAGTAACGGAAGTCGGTGAAGAGGCGAGCGCGATCCTGATCGACGAGCAGCGCGGCATTCGAGCTCTTGAACCCGCAGAGGTAGAGGATGTTCGTCGGATTGGTGAGGAGCAGCGGCTCCTCGAGTACCGCCCGGAGACGCTCGATGCGAGGGTTCACTTTGGCGCCGCCACCTGTTGGACGATGAACTCGAGCGCCTCGTGGTAACCCTCCGCGCCCTTGCCGAGGATGCGTTTCGCTGCGAGGTCGGCGACAACCGAAGTACGCCGCCATTCCTCCCGCTCGTCGATGTTCGAGAGATGGACTTCCACGACTGGAGCATCGAACAGCTCCAGCGCGTCGCGAATGGCGTACGAGTAGTGCGTCCAGGCGCCGGGATTCACTACAACCCCGTCGGCCCAGTCGAGCGCGTCGTGGCACCAGTCGATGTACTCGCCTTCGTGATTGGTCTGCCGGCAGCGAACGTGACATCCGAGCGCGGCGGCCCACTCGTAGATGCGGGTCTCGAGCTCCGAGAGCGACATGCCGCCATAGAGGGCGGGATCGCGGCGGGCGAGGACGTCGAGATTGGCTCCGTTGAGGACGACGACTTGCATCCGTTCACTCTACGGGGCGATCAACTCGTCGAGAGCGCCTCGCACGTCGTCCGCAGGGACGGGGACGTCCCAGTGCGCGCCGTCAGCGCCGAGCAGCACGAGCCCGCGCTTCTTGTCGCGGCCAAGCGCGGCCCAGGCACGATCGCGGTCGACGTGAACCGGCCGCGGATCGAGCACCTCCTCGACGACGTCAGTGGGGCGTCCCGAAAGCCGAAGCGCCGCAAGCAGACCAAGCGCGACTGCATCGCCATGCGCGAGACCCTGGTAACCGGCGGCTGCCTCCAATGCGTGCGCGAACGTGTGGCCAAGGTTGAGGATCGCGCGACGGCCTTGATCGAACGGATCGCCGAGGCACACCGCAGCCTTGAACGCTGCGCAGGCCCGGACCATCGCCTCGTCCTCCAGCTCCCAGAGCTGGCGGCCCGCCAGCAGTCCTGTCTTGACGACCTCGGCCATGCCTTCACGCCGCTGCGCGTCACTCAGCGTCGTGAGCACGTCGGGGTCGGCGATGACCCCGGCCGGGTAGTGAAATCCGCCGACGAGGTTCTTGCCGGCAGGGAGGTCGATCGCCGTCTTGCCTCCGATCGCCGCGTCGACCTGACCGAGCAGCGTCGTCGGCACCGCAATCCAGCGAACGCCGCGCAGGTAGGTCGCTGCCGCGAACCCGGCGACGTCGGTCGTCGACCCGCCGCCATAGCCAACGATCGTGCCACTTCGCTTCAGCCCGAGCTCGCGCCACAACTGCTCGAGAACCGCAGGGGTCTTCGCCGCCTCTCCGCGCGGCACGCGGTGGACGCTCAAGGGAGCCAAGTCCAACGGGTGAATCTCGAGCACGTGCTCGTCACCGATCACTGCCAACGCGTCGAGGCTTTCGCCGAGCCTGTCTTCGAGGTTCGCGAGCGCGCCTCGCCCGACACTGATTCGAAGCGCTTCGAGGAGGACGTCTTCGGCACTGTCAACCGGTCCAGCCGACACCTCTTCGTAGAGCGGCCGCCGCTCCTCGAACAGACGCCTGAACTGCGCTTCGTCCCGTGCAAGCGGGCGACCGCTCCCGCCTGCGCGATGCCATGCGTCACGGACGTCGACCTCGACCCAGAGCGTGAACGCGTTCAGCAGCAGCTCGCGTGTGCGCTCGGAGGTAACGGCACCACCACCGAGGGCGATCACAGCCGGTACCGACGCAGAGAGGGCTTCTGCAGCGACTTCCTCCTCGATGCGCCGGAACTCCGGCTCGCCGCGCTCGAAGAGCTCGGCTATCGGACCGTGGCGACCTTCGATCACCCGATCGACGTCGACGAACGGGCGGCCGCTGAGCGCGGCAACCTCCTTGCCGATCGTCGACTTGCCCGCGCCCATGAAGCCCACGAGCGCGAGATGACGGCCGAGCGCCCCTACCTCGGTGACCAGTCGATCCGCTCCAGGTACGCGCGGTGTGCCGCGAGGAAGTCCGTGAGCGCGTCGCCGCCGAACTTCTCCTTCGCGGCACGTGCGAGCTCCCAGGCGACACACGCCTCGGCTACGACGGCAAGCGCCTCGACCGCCGCTGTGTCGCTGCGTTCGACGAGTGCCTCGGCAGCCTTGCCGGTCTGCAGATCCACCGATCCAAGCGGCTTCATCAGTGTCGGCAAGGGTTTCATGGCCGCGCGCACGACGATCTCCTCACCATTGCTGACACCGCCTTCGATTCCACCGGCACGGTTCGTCTTGCGGTAGAGCCCGCGCTCGTCGCGCACGATCTCGTCGTGTGCAGCAGAGCCACGCTTCGACGCCAGGTCGAACCCTTCGCCGATCTCGACACCCTTCACGGCCTGCGTGCCCATCAGCGTCGCGGCGAGACGAGCATCGAGTCGCTCGTCCTTCGTCGCGTACGACCCGAGGCCCGGCGGAACCCCGCGTGCGCGAACTTCGACGACGCCGCCGACCGTGTCGCGTTCCGCGCGCGCCTCGTCCACACGCTGCTCCAGATCGGCAGTGAGCACCTGGCCCTCAACGGCGATCGCGATCTCTGCGAGCAGCGCTTTCGCCACCGACCCCGCCGCGACGATCACGGCGGTATGACGCGCGCTTGCCCGTTCGAGCGCGTCGCGGACGTCGGACAGGCCGTACTTGAACACGCCCGCGAGGTCGGCGTGTCCCGGCCGGGGGAGCGTGACCGCTGTCGTCCCCTTTCCCGAAGGTTCGCCTTCCGGCTGCCACGGGCTCATGCCCCACTCCCAGTTCTTGTGGTCACGATTGCGCACGACGAGCGCAAGCGGAGTGCCGAGCGTGCGCCCCTGCCGGAGACCGGCGAGCACCTCCACCTCGTCGCGCTCTATCTGCTGACGCGGGCTCCGGCCGTAACCCTGCTGTCGCCGGTGCAGGTCCGCGTCGATCAGCTTCCGGTCGAGCGTCAAACCCGCGGGGAGGCCGGACAGGATCGCGACGAGCGCAGGCCCGTGCGATTCGCCTGCAGTCGCGAGCGTCAGTGCCATCACGCGGAGCGTACTGCGGCGCGCATCACGTCGACCGGCGCCGGTACGCCGGTCCAGAGCTGGAAGGAGGCGGCGCCCTGGGCGACCAGCACTTCGAAACCGTCGACGAGGCGAGCTCCCGCAGCCGCGGCGGCCCGAGCGGTTGCCGTCTGTGGATACGGGAGGTCGACGAGGATCTGGCCTGGGGCGAGCTCGACGAGAACCTCGTCGCGCTCCGACGTGGCGTTGACGACGAGGTCGACGCCCGACACATCCGGCGGCCAGGTCCCTTTGCGAGAGAACTGCGCAGCGTCAGGCAAGGCCACCTTGAAGGCGACGGCCGCACCGCCATCCCCGACGATCGCCGCTCGCCGGAACTCGAGCTCGGCAAGGACGGCTGCATCGGTCGAGTAGCCCGTGATGCTTCCGTCGCGGACGACGAGGGTGTTGACGGACAGCTGGTCGGTGTCGATGAGCTTCGCGACCGCGAGCTTGTGCGGCGTCGTCACGTTGGCGCCTGCAAGGCCGAGCGCCACGAGCCCTCGTAGGGCATCGTCCAGGCGCTCGCTCGTGACGGGCAACGGGACATAGGCCCAGTCGAGCCCGCGCGCCGCGAAGGCCGCGTTGTGCATCAGCGGCGAGAGCGATTGCGAGACCGGATCGCCGAGCAATCCAACGAGCCGAGTCTCACCCGAGATCATGGGCCGTAGCCGTGCGCGTTCGCGTAGTTCTGGAACGCCTGGTAGCTCGCCGTGAAGAAGTGATGCTTCTTGTCCGGCTTGCGCACGAAGTAGAGGTACTTCACCTTCGCCGGATGCGCCGCCGCCTGCATCGATGCGAGCCCGGGGCTCGCAATTGGCGTCGGCGGCAGTCCCTGACGTTTCCTCGTGTTGTACGGCGAGTCGCTTTCGAGCTGCGACCGGTGGATCGACTCGGTGGGCGGGATGTCGAGGCCGTAGCGCAGCGTGGCGTCGATGCCAAGCGGCATGCCGGCATGGAGGCGGTTATAGATCACGGCGGAGACGAGCTCGCGCTCGTCGGGCGACAGCGTTTCCTTCTCGACCATCGACGCGATGATCAGCACGTCATACGGCGTCAGGTTCTTGGAGCGCGCATACCTGAGATCGAGCTGTTGCCAGTTCTCGCAGAACGCATCGAGCTGGTCTTGCACGAGCTGCGCCGAAGTCGTTTCCTTGAAGAACTCGTACGTGGCCGGGAACAGGAAACCCTCGACGGTCGTGACCCTGGTCCGAAAACACGCTGGCACGCGCGGTTTGGCGGTCACCGCAAGATAGGCGGTGCGAGACAGCCGTGGGCGGACCTTTCGCTTGCGCGCTGCGATCTTGGCCACGGCGTCAACGCGGTCCGCCATCTGCTTGCGCGTGAAACCCTCCGGAAAGACGACGTGAAACGGCTTCGGCATTGCGATCACGGTCTCGACCGTGCCGGTCGCAGTCGTACGGGTCACCGTGCGGTAGACCAGCGTGCTCGAGAGCGTCGACACCTGCTCGGCTTGGTTACTGCTGTCTCCGCCTCCGATGGCAGCGACCGCGAGCCAGCCAAGCCCGCCCAAAAGGAGAACCAGCGCGCCTAGCGCCAGTGCGCGCCGCGTAGCCACCTGACGAGAACTTGGCCCTTCGGGCGGGCGCCCCTGTCGCGGCGGAATCACGCCGGGGCGCTGCTCGCCCATGTCAGGTAGCCGACCAGAAGATGCGCTGCCGCCCGTGCATCTTCGGGTGCGTCGGATGGTGTCTGTTCCGCGAGGTCGGTCGTGAAGCGTTCGTCGAACATCACGACCGGGACATTCGTCACGTCATTCAGGGCTTCGACGAAGCGCTCCGTCTCGAGTGCCTGCTCCCCGCGGTCTCCCCGCAGGGTGAGCGGAAGCCCCACCACGATGCGGTCGACCTCGTGCTCGCCGATCAGCGCCGCAAGACGTGCCAGACCGTCGCCCGTTGCAGCTTCTTCGACCACGCAGAGCGGCCGTGCAATCGTGCCGGTCGGGTCCGAGATGGCGACGCCGGTGCGCGCCCGGCCGAAATCGAGTGCGAGAACCTTCACTTCAGCGCTGCGGCGATCGCTTGCTTCCCGGCTTCGAGAGCGCTCCGCAAGCCCGCGGGATTCTTTCCGCCCGCCTCGCCCAGGGTCGGCCGGCCGCCGCCGCCTCCTTCGATGTGCTGACCGAGCTCGCGCACGAGCTTCGACGCGTCGAGCCCGCGGCCGACGAGCGACTCGTCCAGGTTGACGACCAGATAGACGCGCCCGTCGTCCACCGAGCCGACGATGACGCCGTCCGCCTTCTCTTGCTGGCGCAGCCGATCGGAGAGGTCACGCAACGCCCCGCCCTTGAGCGACTTCGCTTCGGCGAGGACGATGCCGCCATCGCTCTCCACGATCTCGAAGTCGGCGGCGGCCTCCGCCTTCGGTTTCTTCGAATCTCTCCGAGCCCGCTCCAGCTCGGCGCGCAGCTCGTCGACTTCACGCATGGTGGCGTGGAGATACGCGTGGGCCTCGCCGGAGGTCACCGCTTCGATCCGCCGCGCACCTGCGCCGACAGACCCCTCGGAGAGGATGACGAACGGCCCGATCTCTGCAGTCGATCTGACGTGCGTACCACCGCAAAGCTCGCGTGAGAAGTCGGGGATCTCCACCACGCGCACATGGTCGCCGTACTTCTCGCCGAAGAGCATCATCGCGCCGAGCTGCCGCGCTTCGTCGATCGGCGTGACGAAGGTGCGCACCGGCAGGTTCTCGAAGACCTTCTCGTTGACGAGGTGCTGAACTCGCTCGCGCTCTTCGTCCGTCAGTTGCTGCGGATGCGTGAAGTCGAAACGAAGCTTGTCCGGGCGCACGGCAGAGCCCGCCTGCTTGACGTGCTCGCCGAGCACGTCGCGCAATGCCTTGTGCAGGAGGTGCGTCGCCGTGTGGTTCGCCATCGTCGGAAAGCGGACGGCCCAGGCGACAACGGCTCGAACCCGGTCGCCTTCGGAAAACGAGTCACCCTCGAAGAGCAGCGCTTGATCCTCCTCGAGCCGGTAGGCCTCTCTCAGCTCGGCGCGGACGCCGGGGTTGTCGTCACGCTCGATCCAGCCGGTGTCGGTGACCTGACCGCCGCCCGCGGGATAGAACGGCGACTCCCGCAGCTTGGCGAGGAAGAGGCCGTCGCCCACGTCCTCGACTGCACCGAGTTGTGTCAGCACCTCGGTCTTTTCGTAACCGACGAACTCGCTGCGAAAGCCGGCGCGCTTGGCAAACTCGGCGGCGCGTTTGTCGTCCTTCGAGATCGCTCCACGCGAGCGAGTCCGCTGCTGCTCCATCAGCCGGGTGAACTCCTCATCGTTGACTCCGAGCCCTCGTTCGCGCGCCAGCTCGAGGGTCAGCTCGAGCGGGAAGCCGTACGTGTCGTGCAACCGAAAGGCGTCCTCGCCCGAGATGACGTCGCCTTTCTCCGCAACTTCCTCGAAGAGGCGAAGACCGCGCTCGAGGGTCTTTCCGAAGCGCTCTTCCTCGGCGTCCAGGATGCGGTGAATCTCCTCGCGGTGCTCCTCGAGCTCCGGGTAGCCATCCTTCATCTGCTCGATCACCACATCCGAGAGCTGCGCCAGGTACGGCGCCTGCAGCCCGACACGGTCTCCCTGCTGCACCGCACGGCGAATGATCCGCCGCATCACGTAACCCCGGCCCTCGTTCGACGGGGAGATGCCATCGGCGGCGAGAAACGTCATCCCGCGACCGTGATCGGCGAGCACTCGATGGGCCTTCGTCGCCTCGGTGGAATCGCCGTACGCGACCCCGCTCTGCTCCGCGATCCAGCGCATGATCGCCTGATACACGTCGGTCTCGTAGACCGTCATGACGTCCTGCAGGATCGCCGCGGTCCGCTCGATACCCATGCCCGTGTCGACGTTCTGCTTCGGGAGCGGCGTCAGCTTGCCGTCGACGTGCAGCTCGAACTCCATGAAGACGAGATTCCAGAACTCGAGGAAGCGTTCGCAGCGCGTGCAGCTCGGCTTGCAGTCCGGCTCGCCGCAGCCATGCTCGGCGCCCCAGTCGTAGTACATCTCGGTATCGGGCCCGCATGGCCCTGGACCGCCCACGGACCAGAAGTTCTCGGCCCGTGGCAGGAAGACGATGCGCTCAGTTGGCTGGCCGATCTTCACCCAGAGGTCGTAGGCGACGGTGTCCTCGCCGAGCCCGAGCTCCGGGTCGCCTGCGAAGACGGTCACCCAGAAACGCTCGGGATCGAGCTTGAGATGCTCGAAGACGAACTCCCAGGCGAAGTCGATCGCGCCTTCCTTGAAGTACTGGCCGAACGAGAAGTTGCCGAGCATCTCGAAGAAGGTCAGGTGCGAGCCGTCGAGCCCAACCTCGTCGATATCGGGCGTGCGGAAGCACTTCTGCACCGTGGTGAGGAGCGGCGCCGGCGGCGCCTCGCGCCCGAGGAAGTAGGGCATGAGTGGCTGCATTCCTGCAGTCGTCAGGAGCGTCGAGCGGTCGTCGGCACGAGGGACGAGCGGCGCCGAGGGCCGGAAGACGTGCCCCTTGGACTCGTAAAAAGCGCGAAAACCCGCGCGCAGCTCAGTTGACGTGCGCATCCGGTTGATTGTACGAAGGCGGTTCGGCCGACCGGGCGGCCCATGACGTGGGCTGAAATGCCCGCTAACCGCCCTCTCGCCAGCCCACATCCGCCGCAGCGCCCGGCTTTGCCGGGTGCTGCCACCCATGTCCCAGGCACGCGACAGGTCTCTGAAGAAGCGGTCTAGTCGAGGCTCGCCCGGCCGCTGTGGCTACAGCGAGAGGACGATCGCGATGCCGAACGGCAGGAAGGGTCGCGACAAAGTCATCATGGCTCGGCGCGGCCGAGCCGGACTTTGTCGCGCTTTAGCCGCGAGCCACCTTCGGCTCGGTGTCTTCCTCGGCGGCGATCTCGTCGCGGATCTTCTCGAGCGAGCGGCGGATCAGACGTGAAACGTGCATCTGGGAGATCCCGACCTGCTGGGCGATCTGCGACTGCGTCAGCCCTTCGAAGAAGCGCAGGTGGAGAATCATGCGCTCCCGTTCATCGAGCACGCGGAACCCTGGCGCGAGCACGGCGCGGTCCTCCGACACGTCGTACTGATGCTCGAGGGTGCCAATCGACTCGAGCGGGTCGAGCTCCTCGCCGTCGTCGCTCCCGCCGCTACCGGTGGAAAGCGAGAGCGACGAATAGGCACGGCCGGACTCGAGTGCCTCCAGCACCTCTTCCTCTTCGACTCCGGCTCCCTTGGCGAGCTCGGCGATCGTGGGCGAGCGGGCGAGCTGCACCGTCAGTTGCTCGACGAGCTTCGACAGCTGGACGTTGAGCTCCTGAAGTCCGCGCGGGACACGAACGGACCAGCCCTTGTCGCGGAAGTGACGCTTGATCTCTCCGATGATGTTCGGCGTCGCATACGTGGTCAGCTCGACACCCCGGTCGATGTCGAACCGGTCGATCGCCTTGATCAGGCCGATCGCACCGATCTGGACGAGGTCGTCCAGCTGCTCGCCGCGATAGGAATAGCGCCGCGCGAGCGAGCGCACGAGCGACATGTAGCGCTCGATCAGCTGCTCCCGCGCCTGCAGGTCGCCGTTCTCGTGGTAACGGCGCAGCAAGACCTTGTCGGACTCGTTCAACTGCCACCGTCCTTCGTGGTGTCCAGCCGCTTCGTGAGCTCGACCCACTGCGAGCCGTCGCGATCCTCGACCTCGACAGAGTCGGAAACGGCAGCGAGGATCCGGCCGAGGTTCAGCGAGTTCGCCCCGCCTTGCTCGAGCTCGGCGCGGACGGCGGTGAACGGCCCGACCACCATCCGCAGCTCGCTGTCGTCGACGAACACATGAAGCGTCACCTCGCGGCCGTCGTTCGGCCGCTCGAGCAGCGTGTCGAGGGCGAGCTCGAGGTCCTCGAGGTTCTCGAACGACAGGTTGAGCCGCGCGGCCAGCCCGCCAAGCACAAGATGCGCGACGCTGTGGAAGGCGTCGTCTGCAGGCAGCGTCAGTCGTATCTCGTCGTCGGTCACGTTGTCCCTCCAGTCCGATCCCCTGGATAGAACGAACGACCCTCGCTGCTGGGTTCGCAGGTGAGCGCTAGGACATCCACCTGGATCGGATACTACGGACCGGCCTGAATGAGCCCGGCCCCGACCACGACGTTGTCCTCGTACAGCACGGCGGCCTGGCCCGGCGCGACGCCGTAGGCGGGCCGGTCGAGCTCCAGCTGGAAACCGCCCTCGCGGAGGTAGATGCGGGCCGGCACGGCGTCCGACCGGTAGCGAAGCTTCGCCTCCGCGTGATCTACGGGCACATAGAGGCGGCCTGAGGCATCGATCGTCGTCCGCGCGAGTGCTTCGCGCCGGCCGACGACGACGGTGTTCGTGCTCGCGTGGGAGCTGATCGCGTAGAGCGGCTGAGCAGCCGACACGCCGAGGCCCTTGCGCTGGCCGGGAGTGAAACGCCAGTACCCCGAGTGCCGTCCGATCTCGCGGCCCTCTTCGTCCACGATCGGACCCTCCTGCGCTTCGAGCCCACGACGCTGGAGGAACGAGCGGTAGTCGTCGCCTGCGAGGAAGCACGCTTCCTGGCTTTCTTCTCGCCGCGCGGCTGCGAGACCGGCGCGTTCAGCCTCGGCGCGTGTCTCGGGCTTCGTCTGCGAACCGAGCGGGAACGAGATCCGGTCGAGCTTCGCCGGGTCGACCTGGGCGAGCATGTAGGACTGGTCCTTGACAGGGTCGAGCCCGCGCGCGAGCAGGAGCCTGCCGCGATGCTCGACGATCCGGGCGTAGTGCCCCGTCGCAAGGGTGTCTGCGCCGGCACGGTGTGCAAAGGCCAGCAGCCTGGCGAAGCGAAAGCCACCGTTGCAATGGGTGCACGGGTTCGGTGTCTCGCCGCGCTCGTAGCCGCGCACGAACGGTTCGACCACGGAGCGCCGAAACTCGTCGCGCAGGTCGAGCGTCACGTGCGGCACGCCGAGCGAGTGACAGGTCGCGCGAGCCGCGAGGACCGCGTCGGGCGAGCAGCAAGCACGCTCAGCGTCGGGCCCGTCAGGATCGAGCCAGAGGCGCAAAGTAACGCCAATCGCGTTCGGCAGCGACTTGAGCAACGTCACCGCGCTGTCGACACCGCCGCTCATCGCAACGGCAATCCGCCCCGCAGCCCGAGGAGCCCGAAAAACGGGCCCGATCGCGTTGGCAAGCGCATCGACGGCCAGCGTCTCCCCACCTACCGAGGCAGCCTCCAACAACGTCAGCCCAACAAGCGAACGATCGAGCCCAGAAGCATCAGCCTCAACAATCCGCTCACCGTCAAACCCAAGCCGCACGAGCGCGAATTCGGGACCACGCGCCGAATCACCAATGAGCTCAATCACAAACTCAGGCTAGCGGCAATCCCCGCGAGTGCCGGCTCAGCCGGCGCTCGCCACCCATGACAAAAAAGGATCCCGATGCTCGTCGAGCCCGGCGCGAAATCATCGCGACGTACAGCCTGACCCTGCCGTGTCCTGCGCCCGCTGTGAACCTGGATAGCCAGGTGGGTGCCCTGCCGGCTTCGGACCGAAGCCCTGACCGGACGCAGGCTCCCTTAGCGTCTTTATTGGTTCTACATTGAATACGCAGGCCACGAACAGGGTCGGCCGCTCGCAGCGTAGCCGCTATCTGGCGAAACGCCACTGGACCGTCTGGGTGCCGTGGAGATCCAGTCGATTGGCCAGTGCTTTCGTGATGTCCAGGTCACGACCGGGAACGTTCGGGCCGCGGTCCACGACCTGCGTCAGCACCTCTCGTCCCTGGAACCGGATGTAGAGGCGCACGCCACACGGCAAGACGGGATGGGCCACGCCTTCGGTCGTTTTCAAGAAAGGCTTGCCGCACGCGGTACGTCGCCGCTTTGCGGTCGGCCCGTAGGGTGCCGCCTTCGCGGTGTAGTACCCGTTCTTCGTCCCGGGGACCGCAACGGCACCAGGGAGGTTGCGGTTGCTACCGGCGTCGCGCCGCGTGATCGCGAGCGCGATGAGCGCGGCGATCAGCGTGATCCCGGCCAGCCAGGCCGCTCGCTGGACTAGCGGCGGATTCACGCGCCGACGGTATGCAGAACGTCGCCGAAGGCGTCCCGCACGAGACCGTCGAAGTCCGTCGGCAAGATTCCATCGGGGCCTGCGAACTCGCGGAGGTACATCAGGAGATAGGAGCGCTCTTCGTTACGCACGAGGTCGTCGGTGGCGTTGTCACGCACGGCCCGCTCCAGCTCCCACAGATTCCACTCTCTCGGGCCGTCGTTAGCGCCGATGAACGTGACCGGCTCAGGCTCCGGCTCCGGTTGCTCGCGCATTTGGACCGTCGGGGGAGCGACGAACGCCGAGGCGTCCGCCTCCAGAGGCTCGACCGCCTGCGGCTGGCGAGCGGCCGCATGCCTGCCCCACACGACGATCTCGACGATCGCGACGATGATCAAGGCACCCGCGACGACGGCGATGATCCACCAGGTACTGAGCCCTTCGATACCGGCGATCACGGCGACCGTAATGATGAATCCGGCCTCGATCAGGAACCGGGAGCCGATGACTGGCACGAGAGGATCCTACGGCTGTTGCTCGTCGTGCGACTCGGCCGAGGGCGCTGAGCCTTCGGACTGAGCCTCTTCCTTGCCGGAAGTCTCCGGCGCGGGCTTGTCTGTCTTGGTTTCCTCGGCAGTCGGTGTGGGCGGTGCCGAGACGGGCGGTGCCGAAACCGGCGGTGCTGCCATGGCGGCGGGGGGTCGAGTCGGTGCCGGCGGCGTGCGGGTGCTTTCGGTTACCTGGTTGGCGGCGTCGACGATGGCCTGGCCGACGCCCTTGATCTCGTCCTCGCCGAGCCCGGCCGCTGCGAGCAACTGCTCTGCGCCGGTCTGAGCGCGGCCCAGAATTGCCGCGGCCTGCGCACGCGCCCACTCGAGCGTCTGCTCGACCTCGGCGCGGGCCGAGTTGGTCAGCTCGGTCGCCTGGTGGCGGGACTGCTCGAGCAAGCGGTTGCCCTTCGCCTCCGCTTCGCGAAGCTCTTGCGTGGCGTCGCGATTCGAGTTCGCGAGGAGCTCGCGCGCCTCATTGCGGGCGGCGTTCAGCATCTCCGCACGCTGGCGCTCGCTCTCCTGGCGGTAGCGCTCGACCTCCGATTCGCGATCTTGCGCCTCGCGCCGGCGACGGCGTACTTCTTCTTCGGTCTTGGAGAGCTGCGCCTCGGATGCCTTCTGTGCGTCGGCCTCGACCGTGTCCGCGAACTCGGAGGCGGTCCGGATCAGATGAAGCGCGTCCATTCGCACGGCGTGCCCGGTGGGCTCGACGGATTGCCCGCTCCGGCTTGCGGTCTGCAACACGCGAAGTTGCGCCTGAAGCTGGGCGGCGTGCCGCCGGAATGACTCGAAGGCCTCGCGAACCTTGTCGGGGTCGTAGCCGTCCCCGCTCTTGGGCAGGTCTTCAAGGCGCGGGAGCGCGGTGAGCGACGGTTGTTGTCCTGGTTCGAATGCGGCCATTGCGGCTAGCCCTTCTGACGAAAGTATGCAGGTTTCATCGGTCAGTCCGGTACCGAGGCTTAAGCCTTCGGTGTCTTGAGACTGATTCCAAGCTCATCGAGCCGTTCCTTCGTGGTCGGCGCGGGTGCCCCGGTCAGCGGATCTGATCCGCTGGCGGTCTTCGGGAAGGCGATCACCTCGCGGATGTTGGACTCGCCGGCAAGAAGGGCGACGAACCGCTCGATGCCGAGCGCGAAGCCTCCGTGAGGCGGAGCGCCCATTCGGAGCGCGTCGAGGAACCAGCCGAACTTCGCTCGCGCCTCCTCGTCGGTCATCCCCATCGCGCGGAAGACGCGCTCCTGGATCTCCTGGCGATGGATCCTGATCGAGCCCGAGCCGAGCTCCCAGCCGTTCCAGATCAGGTCGTAGTGCTGGCTGAGGGCAGCACCCGAATCGGTCTCGATCAGATCCTCGTGGCCTTCGACCGGGCTGGTGAACGGGTGGTGCACGAAGGTCCACTGCTCCGTGTCCTCGTCCTTCAGGAACAGCGGGAAGTCGAGAATCCAGAGGAGCGAGTCGCGCGTCTCGTCGAGAAGCTCGAGTTGATGGCCGAGCTCGAGCCGAAGGGCGCCGAGGACACGCTCCACCATCGGCGTGCTGTCGGCGGCAAAGAGGACCGTCGATCCGGGTGGAGCGCGGAACGTTTCGATCTCCTGCTCGGAGAGGAATTTGGCGATCGGCGAGCGCACCTCACCCGAGTCGTCGAAGACGAGATATGCAAGACCCTTCGCGCCCCAGTCCTTCGCGAACTCCTCGAGCTTCTGCAGCTCGCCACGCGAGAACGCTTTCGGCGCGACGAGGTAGCGGACGGTTTCCGCGCCGGCGAAGACCCCGAACTCGGAGCCGCGCGTCACGTCGGTGGCGTCCTGGATCTCGAGGCCGAAGCGGACGTCCGGCTTGTCGGAGCCGTAACGGAGCATCGCATCGGAGTACGCCATGCGCGGGAAGGGTCGTGACGGCGGAGTGCGTCCGAGTGCTTCGAACGATGCGACGACGACACGCTCCAGCACTTCGAGAACGTCCTCACGGGTCGGGAACGCAAGCTCGAGGTCGAGTTGCCTGAACTCGAACTGCCGATCGGCGCGAAGATCTTCGTCCCGCCAGGCCGTCGCAATCTGGTAGTAGCGGTCGAGCCCACCGATCATGAAGGTCTGCTTGAAGAGCTGCGGCGACTGCGCGAGCGCGAAGAACTTCCCCGGCTGCAGACGTACCGGAACGAGGAAGTCGCGCGCACCCTCGGGTGTGCCGAGGGTCATCGACGGTGTCCAGATGTCGATGAAGCCCTGCTCTTCCATCGAACGGCGGATGGCGGTGATGACGGTCGCGGAGAGGCGAAGGTTGCGCTGCATTCGGTCGCGGCGCAGGTCGAGGTAGCGGTAGCGCAGGCGGACAGGCTCCTCGACTCCCTCGTCGTCGAGCTGGAAGGGCAGCGGCTCGGAGCGGGCGACGATCTCGAGGTCGTCCACCTGGATCTCGACCTCACCCGTCGGGACGTTCGGATTCACGGCCTCGGGCGCGCGTCGCACCACTTCCCCGCGCGCATGCACTACGAACTCGGAGCGGATGTCATGTGCAACCTTCGCGGCTTCGGGCGCGCGCTCGGGATTGATGACGAGCTGCACGATGCCGGTGTGGTCGCGGAGGTCGATGAAGATCAGCCCGCCGTGGTCACGGCGGCGTGCAACCCAGCCGGACACCGAGAGGGTCTCCCCCACACGCTTCGGGCTGACCTCGCCGCAGTAGAGATCGCGCCAGCGGTTCATCCCGAGATCCTGTCGACAACCTCGTCGAGCGGCGCCGAGAAGTCTTCGCGACCCTGTTGCCGGACCGTCGCCTGTGTGCCTTCCACCAGGACCGTCCAACCCGCGCCGAGGCGCGCAGCCTGAGTGAGCTGGCCCTTGGTCGATCGCGCCGCGTAGTCCATGTCGGCCCGCAGACCACGGCGCCGCAACTCGGCGAGGAGGGGCAGGATGCGAGCACGATCGCTGTCCTGCTCGCAGACGAAGAACACATCGACACGTGGTGGGTCCGCGCGCTCAGCCCCGATCGAGAGCAGAAGCCGTTCGATGCCGGCGCCGAAACCGATGCCCGGCGTCGGCGGGCCGCCGATCTCCTCGATGAGCCCGTCATACCGGCCGCCACCGCAGATCGTGTCTTTCGCGCCGATCGCCTCGTCCTTGAATTCGAACGTCGTTCGCGTGTAGTAGTCGAGTCCGCGGACGAGTGTCGGGGTCAGCTGGTAGCTCACGCCGTAGGCATCGAGGTACTCGCGCACGTGCGCGAAATGCTCGCGGCACTCCGCGCAAAGCGACTCGCCGATCTTCGGCGCGCCCGCCAGCAGCGCCTGCACCTTCTCGCTCTTGACGTCGAACACTCTGAGCGGTGAAGTCGCCCGCTTGTTCCGCGCTTCGTCGTCCAGTTCCGCATCGTGCTCGTCGAGCCACTTCGTGAGCTGCTCGACATAGGCGGGACGGCAGTTGCGGTCGCCGATCGAATTGAGCTCGAGGACGTAGTCGGTCACGCCGACGCGGCGGAGGAGCTCCGCGTAGAGCTGGATCACCTCCGCGTCGATGGCGGGATCGTCGGTGCCGATCGCCTCGACCGAAAGCTGCCAGTGCTCGCGATAACGGCCCCGTTGCGGGCGGTCGTACCTCCACATCGAGCCGACCGTGTACAGCTTCTGCGGCTGTGCCTCCCGATGAAGGCCGTGCTGGACGTAGGCGCGGCAGATTGGCGCCGTCGCTTCCGGTCGAAGCGTCAGCGAGCGGCCGCCGCGGTCGGCGAACGTGTAGGTCTCCTTCTGCACGACGTCGGAGCCGCCGCCGGACGTCCTGGCGATCAGCTCCGTTTCTTCGAAGGCAGGCGTGTCGATGCGCCGGTAGCCGTACAACGCGCAGACGTCTCGCATCTCGCCCATCACCCACTGCCAGAGCGGTTGCTCGGACGGAAGGATGTCGTGCGTGCCGCGCGGCGCCTCGAAGCGCGTCACGCGCGCAGCTCCGCGAGGAACGGATTCCGTGCCAGCTCCGTTCCGAGTGTCGTCTCCTGGCCGTGGCCCGAGTAGACGACGGTCTCGCGAGGAAAGCGGTCCGCGAGCATGCGGATCGACTCGACGAGCGTGTCCCAACTCGCACCCGGAAGATCTGTCCTCCCGACCGAGCCGGCGAAGACAACGTCCCCGGAGAAGAGCGCCCCGTCCGAGTAGTAGGCGAGATGCGCCGGCGAGTGTCCGGGAACGCGCAGCGTCTGGAACGAGATTCCGGCCAGCTCCAGTGTCTCGTCTCCCTGCAGGAGCACGTCAGGCGTGTAGGGCCGGAGCTCGATGCCGGGCGGCGCGAAGCTGTTGAGATCCTCCAGCAGGAGGCGCTCCTCCTCGGCCATGTAGACCGGGGCGCCGGTCGCGTCCGCGAGGTCTGCCACCCCGCCGAGGTGGTCCCAGTGGCCGTGCGTGACGAGGATCGCGGTACAGCGAGCGCCAAGCCCGCCGAGCTCGTCGACCAGGCGTTCGGCCTCGGCTCCCGGATCGACGACGACCGCTTCCGCGGCGGACTCGTGGACCCGGACCACGTAGCAATTGGTGCCGATCCGGCCGAGCTCATACCTGTTCACTGCAAGGCTCACGAGGCGTTTGAGTCTAACGACGCCCTCTCTCCGACCCTTAAGATCACCGCAGTGCAAAACTGGAACCTGCGCGAGATCGAGACGCCGGGCGGAACACGTTCGCCGGTGGTACTTCGCTCCGACGCGTCGGCGCGCGCCGTCCTGATCGTTCTCGAGCCCGGACAGGCGCTGGGCGACCACCAGATGAAGGAACGGGCACTCGTGGCCGTGGTCGACGGCTCCATCCGCGTCGAGTCCGGTGGCGAGACGATCGAAGGCGGAGAGGGCTCGTTCTTCTCGTTCGATGCTGACGAGCGGCGGTCGATCTCGACGGACGGCGGCGCTCGCATCCTGCTCGTGTTCGCGCCGTGGCCGGGCGAAGGCCATTACCGCGGCGACGCGAAGGCCGACTAGCTAGCGGGTCTTCGCGCTGTCGCGCGCGTTCAGGCGCTTCTGGAACACGCGGTAGGCCAGCGAGTCCGTGAAGTAGCTGAACGGGATGAAGAACATGATCAGGAAGACCGCGGGGAACAGCTGCTGCAGGAGCGGCTGGCCGTGATTGAGCAGGACCATTGCCACAATGAGGATCGGCCCGAACAGGAGCGCGCGTCGGATCGAACGCCTCCAGGACGGAGGTTCGACCTTCCTTCGCCCACTGGTCGCTCTGCCTGAGGTCTGTTTCGCGCCAGATCCGTCCTTACGGGGTCTCGACTCGCGCTGGCCGTTCTTCTCGGTGCGCAGCTCTGATGGGTCGACGGGGACCTCGTTGCCTTCGTTGTCCAGGTACACGTACTCGTACTCGTGACGGCGAGCCTTCTGGTTACGGCGCTTCTGCTTCTTGGTCGGCATGCCTGACTAGCCTAACTCGGCACGCTCGCCCTGGAGAACCACCTCGGCCACGAGATTCGCTCCGAGGTGGTAGGCGACGTAGCGCCAGTCCGGTGCTCCGAGCAGGACGATGTCCGCGTCGTAGCCGGGAGCCAGCCGTCCGCGCCTGTCCGATCTCCCGAGCACGTGTGCGGCATTGATCGTGCAGGCGGCGAGGGCTTCGGCGGGCGAAAGCCTGAGCTGGGTGGCAGCGAGAGAGCACACGAGCGGCAGGCTTTCGCAGAAGGCGCTGCCGGGATTGAAGTCGGTTGCGAGGGCGACGATGGCCCCCGCTTCGACGAGCGCGCGCCCCGGGGGCATCGGGCGCGCGAGGAACAGCGCGCTCGCCGGCAGGAGCACGGCGGCGACGTCACTCCTCCCCAGCGCCGCGACCCCCTCGTCGCGCGTAGCCTCGAGATGGTCGATCGACCGGGCGCCGAGCTCGATGGCGAGTGATACCGCGCCCCGTTCCGTGAACTGGTCGCCGTGCAGGCGCAGAGCAAGACCGGCCTCGCCGCAGGCCGTGAGATACCGGCGGGCCTGGTCAACGTCGAACGCACCGCGCTCGAGAAAGACGTCTGCGGCCTCGGCGATCTCCACGGCCGCCGGAAGGACTTCGGCGAGTGCGAAGTCGAGGTACGCGTCCGCATCGTCGAATTCCGGCGGCACGGCATGCGCGCCGAGCCAGGTCGGGACGCCGCCCGCAGCTTTGACTGCACGCAGTGACGCAAGCTCCGTCTCGCGATCCAGGCCGTACCCCGACTTCGATTCGAAGCTCGTCGTCCCGGCGCGCAGCATCCAGCCGCGGTGCTTGCGCACCGTGTGGGCAAGGGCCTGCTCCCCCGCCTCCCGCGTCGCGCGCACGGTCGACATGATCCCGCCGCCCGCCGCGTGGAGCTCTTCATACGTCGCGCCTGAAGCGCGCAGAGCGAACTCCTCGAGGCGGTCACCCCCGAAACACGCGTGTGTGTGACAGTCGACTAGCCCGGGAATGGCGCAGAGGCCACGTCCGTCGAACTCTTCGACGTCGCCGTCGAGGCCCTGGAGGTCACGCATGCGGCCGACGTCTTCGATCGACCGTCCCGTACAGAGGACATACGCATCCTCCAGCACGTCCACCTCGCCGAGGGCATGACCGCGTAACGGCGCAGCCGTGCCTGCCGGAGTCGCCAGCTGCGCCAGGTCACGGACGAGCAGGCGGCGCTTGCCGCCCGTCGAGCTCATTCGCTTGCGGGTGGCATCGGCAGCTCGAGGCCGTGGGACACCGACGCAGCCAGTGCCTCCGGGTAGCCCGCGTCCGCATGACGCATCACGCCGGTGCCCGGATCGGCCGTCAGGACGCGCTCCAGCCGTTCGGCTGCGTCTTCGGTGCCGTCGGCGACCACGACCATGCCCGCGTGGATCGAGTTCCCGATCCCGACGCCACCACCGTGGTGAACGCTCACCCACGTCGCACCCGCAGCGACGTTCAGCAGGGCGTTCAGGATCGGCCAGTCGGCGATTGCGTCGGAGCCGTCACGCATGGCCTCCGTCTCGCGATAGGGCGATGCGACCGAGCCGGAGTCGAGATGATCACGACCGATCACCACAGGCGCCTTGACCTCGCCGGTCCGGACGAGCTCGTTGATCGCGAGCCCCGCTCGGGCGCGATCCCCGAGGCCAAGCCAGCAGATCCGCGCCGGTAGGCCCTGGAACGCGACGCGGTCGGCCGCGAGCTCGAGCCAGCGCTGCAGGAGCGGGTCATCCGGGAAGAGGTCGCGGAGCACCGCGTCGATCGCCGCGATGTCCGCCGCCTCACCCGAGAGCGCCGCCCACCGGAACGGGCCGACCCCACGACAGAAGAGCGGTCGGATATACGCCGGGACGAAGCCCGGATATGAGAAGGCGTCCTCTACACCGGCTTCACGGGCCTCACCTCTGAGGTTGTTGCCATAATCGAAAACATAGCTCCCGGCTCGGACGTAGGCGAGCAGCCCTTTCACGTGACGCACGATCGACATGCGGGCGCGTAAGAGGTAGTCGTCCGGATCGGACGACCGCAGCGCCGCAGCCTCGTCCACCGAGAGGCCGGCGGGGATGTAGCCGGTCAGCGGGTCGTGCGCCGCGGTCTGATCCGTGACGAGATCGAAGTGCTCCCCGCGGCGCGCAAGCTCGGGAACGACCTCCGCGGCGTTGCCGAGCAATCCGACCGAGAGCGCACGACCTTCCGACGCGGCTGCGCGAATTCGGGCAAGTGCATCGTCGATCGAGTCCGTCGCCTCGTCCAGGTACCGCGTCTCGAGGCGACGCTTGATCCGTGACGGATCGACCTCGACACAGAGGATCGCGGCGCCGGCCATCGTGCCCGCCAACGGCTGCGCGCCGCCCATCCCGCCGAGCCCGGAAGTCAGGATCGTGCGACCGGAGAGGTCCGGCGCGCCAAAATGCGTCTCGCCCGCGGCGGCGAACGTCTGGTACGTCCCCTGCAGGATTCCCTGGGTGCCGATGTAGATCCAACTGCCGGCTGTCATCTGGCCGTACATGGTCAGACCGAGTGCCTCGAGCCGGCGGAACTCGTCCCAGGTCGCCCACCGCGGCACGAGCATCGCGTTCGCAATCAGAACGCGTGGCGCACCCGGATGTGTGCGAAACACGCCGACGGGCTTGCCGCTCTGCACGAGCAGCGTCTCGTCCTCGCCGAGCTCGAGCAGTGAGCGGACGAGTGCGCGCAGTGCCTCCGGGCTCCGAGCGGCCTTGCCGGAACCGCCATAGACCACGAGCTCCTCAGGGCGTTCCGCCACATCCGGATCGAGGTTGTTGAGCAGCATCCGCAGCGGCGCCTCGGTCGCCCACGCGCGCGCATGTAACTCGGGACCTCGGGGAGCGCGAATGTTGGCAAGGTCGCCGCACAGCTCCTCGACGAGAGCGTCCAGAGGCCGCGTCGTGCTCACGCGAGCTCGCCGGACTCGGACTCCACTGCAGCAATTAGCGAACCGTCGCGCACGGCGCTCGCAACGAGCTCTATGTCACGCGACAGCGACCGGTCGTCGCCGAGGCGCGGTGAGAGCGAGCGGACGAAGTCATGCGCTGCACGAACTCCCTGACCGGGCTCGAGCGGCGCGAGAAACTCCACGGCCTGAGCGCCGGCGAGCAGCTCGATCGCGAGGGCCCGCTCGGAGTTCGCAAGGACTTGCCACGCCTTCAGTCCAGCTGCATTCCCCATCGAGACGTGATCTTCCTGACCCGCACTCGTCGGGATCGAGTCCACGCTCGCAGGGTGGCACAACGACTTGTTCTCGCTCACCAGCGACGCCGCGACGTACTGCGGGATCATGAAGCCCGAGTTCAGCCCGCCGTCCACCGTGAGAAATGCCGGCAACCCGTCGGACAGATTCGGATTCACGAGCCGCTCGACTCGACGTTCGGAGATGTTCGCCAGCTCGGAGCACGCCATCGCGAGCGCGTCGAGCGCGAACGCAAGCGGCTGTCCGTGGAAGTTGCCGTTCGACACGAGGAGCTCGTCCTCGACGAGCACCAGCGGATTGTCTGTAGCCGAGTTCAGCTCGACCGCGACCGTTCCCTCCACGTAGGCGAGCAGATCGCGCGAAGCCCCGTGGACCTGTGGTGCGCAGCGCAGCGAGTAGGCGTCCTGCACCTTGTCGCACCACCTGTGCGCCTCGTTGATCGCCGAGCCCTCGAGCAGGCGGAAGACGTTCGCTGCAGACTCGGACTGTCCGCGGAGAGGGCGCAGACGGTGTATCTGCGGAATGAAGCTCGTGCGCGATCCCTGCAGCGCCTCCAGCGACAACGCGCACGCGATGTCGGCAGTCTTCGCGAGCCGGCGCGCCCGCATCACGCCGAGCGCGCCGAACGCGGCCATGAACTGCGTGCCGTTGACGAGCGAGAGGCCTTCCTTTGCGGCGAGCCGCGTCGGTTCGAGGCCGGCCGCTGCGAGCGCATCCGCTCCCGGCAGCAACGCGCCGTCGTGCCAGGCCTCCCCTTCGCCGACCAGCGGCAGGGCGAGGTGGGCAAGCGGTGCAAGGTCGCCGCTCGCACCGACCGAGCCCCGGCTCGGGACACGCGGCAGCACACCGCGCACGAGGCACTCGAGCAGGAGCTCGACCGTCTCGATACGCGCGCCTGAGTTTCCTTTCGCGAGAGCGTTTCCGCGCAGGAGCATCGCGGCGCGAACGATCTCGTCCGGATATGGATCTCCGACCCCGCAGGCATGGCTGCGCAGCAGCCGTAGCTGAAGCTCTTCGGTCTGCTCCTCGGGAATCGACTTGGAGACAAAACGTCCGAAGCCGGTGTTGATCCCGTATGTGTGCTCGTGCGTTCCGTGCGCTGCACGTTCGACGAGCTTGCGCGCCGCGCGCATCTTCGTACGGGCGTCGTCCGACAATACGGCCTCGGCGGCGCCGAAGGCGACCGCCCAAACGTCGTCGATCCGGAGATCTTCTCCGGTCAGGCGGATCGCTGTCGCCTGAGCCATCGCGCGGCCAGTCTAGCTCCGAGCAGACGAGCGGCCTTACGCACGGCTCTCGAGCAGGCGCACCTCGAGCACGTGCGCAGGGTTGAAGCCTTCGATGCGGAGGACGGCGCCGGCGGCTGCCGCCGCGGCTCCTGCGGGCATCAGACCGACGAGCTCCGCGCCCGAGACCTCGACGCCGCGAGCACGTGCCTCTGCTTCGACTCGATCGACGATCTCGTGCAAGGCCGCCGCCTCGTAGTCCTCGACGTTCATGCTGACCTGCGCACGACCGGCTTTCGGCAAGAACAGTCCGAGTGCGCGCACACCGGGGAAGCCGCCACCCTTCTCCCGCACCACTGCGGCGATTGCCCGCGCGACCTCCACATCGTCGGTGGAGAGGTTCACGTTGAACGCGATCAGCAGCCGGCGCGCCCCGACGATGACCCCACCGGCGCGCTCATCGAGTCGCGCAGGACCAAAGTCCGGGTGGAGCTCGCCCGCATCGATACGGCGCTGGAGCTCCGCCGGGCCTCCGCGCCGGTAGAACGCGGGGCCCCGCTCCGGCGCGGAGTCGCCGTAGAGGAACACCGGGAGGCCAAGCTCCTTGCCGATCCGGTCCGCGAGCCGCAGCGCACAGTCCCGCGCCCGCTCGCGGTCGCGGGGAGCGAGCGCGACGATCGGCACGACGTCTGCGGCGCCTATTCGGGGATGAGCGCCTTCGTGCTCGCGCAGGTCGATGCGCTCGCGCGCGCAGGCGATTCCTGCCAGGAGGCTCTCAACGAGCGAGGTGTCGTCGCCGACCAGCGTGAAGACCGACCGGTTGTGATCGGGGTCCGAGTGGACGTCGAGCACATCGGCGTGGCCGGACAAAGCGGACCGCAGCGCCTCGATCGTCCCGGCGTCACGGCCTTCCGAGAAGTTAGGCACCGACTCGAGCGGCAACTCCACCGCGCGTACTCTACGAAGGTGTGAAGGCGTACTACGACCGGCGCGCGCCGGAGTACGACGACTGGTGGCTGGGCCGGGGGCTGTACGCAGACCGCGAGCGGCCGGGCTGGGAAGACGAGCTTCGCGAACTCGAGGGCGCCATTCGCGAGCTCCCGCCCGTGCGGACGCTGGACGTCGCCTGCGGCACAGGCTTTCTGACCAGGCACCTTCGTGGAGACGTCGTCGGGCTGGACGCGAGCGAACGCATGCTCGAGGTCGCACGTGGGCAAGCTCCGCGGGCGCGTTTCGAACACGGAGATGCTCTTTCCCTGCCGTTCGACGACGCGGCGTTCGACCGCGTCTTCACGAGCTACTTCTACTGCCACCTCGAGGACGGGGAGCGCGAACGGTTCCTCGCCGAGGCACGACGTGTCGCCTCCGAGCTCGTCGTGGTCGCGTCGATCCGGGGAGACGGCGACGAGCCCGAGCGCTGGGAGGACCGCCGGCTGAAGGACGGTTCCCAGTGGCAGGTCTACAAGCGTGTCTTCGCAGGACCAGATCTGGCCGCCGAGCTGGAGGGTGAGGTGGTGTTCCAGGGTCGGTGGTTCGTCGTCGTCCGGGCTTGACCCGTCGACGCTCGTCCTACCGGTCGCTCGCGTCGCTGCAGCGTGATCTGCGTGGCTGCCGCGCGTGTGCCGAAGCCGGCTTTGACCTCGAGTCTTTGCCAGTAGTGAACGACCAGCTCGGGCAGCGCGCCTATATGTACGGCCAGGCGCCTGGCATCGTCGAAGGAGAGGAACGGAGACCTTGGCGCGGGCGGGCAGGGAAGACCCTGCGCCGCTGGCTCGAGCTGGACGAAGACGAGTTCTACCGAACGTTCTACTGCGCGTCCGTGACTCGGTGCTATCCAGGACGCGCCGCGTCCGGTCGCGGAGACCGCACACCCACTCCACGCGAGCAGGAGCTCTGCTCGTTCTGGATGAACTGGGAGCTCGAGCTGGTAAGCCCGCAGCTGATCGTGCCCGTCGGTGGCCTTGCCATCCGCCGCGTGCTCGGCATTTCCGGTCTCGCCGAGTGCATCGGCCGCCGGTACGAGCTCGACCGGGCGGCGGTCGTGCCCCTGCCTCACCCTTCCGGCGCCAGCAGCTGGCTCAACTCTCCGTCGAATCGGGAGCTGACTGCGCGCGCGGCGGCGCTCGTGCGGGAGGAACTGTCTCGTCTGTAGAGACAACGCTCGCCGCTAGATTTCAGGGGTGAAGGAGCAGAGTGGAGCGCCGTATCGAGTGACGTTTGCGCGTCTACTCGGCTTTCTGCGCCCCTACAAGATCTCGCTCGTCGTCTCGACGATCCTCGCAGTCGCCTCGCAGGGTGTACAGATCGCGCTCGTCTGGGTCACGGCACACGCGATCGACGACGCGATCACGCCGCGCGACGCCGGCAAGCTGTGGATCTTCGTCTGGGCAGTTGTCGGCCTCGGTGCGCTGCGTGCGATCTTCATGGCCGCAAGGAGGCTGCTCTCGGGGAAGCAGGCGCTCGCCGTCGAGATGGACCTGCGTCAGGGCCTCTATGCGCACCTTGTGCGTCTTTCGTTCGGGTTCTACGACCGCAATCAGACCGGGCAGCTGATGTCGCGGGCGACCGTCGACCTGCAAGGAGTGCGCTTCTTCCTCGGATACGGCCTCATCTTCTTCTTCCAGAACGCCCTGACAGTCCTGTCGGTCACCGTCGTGCTCTTCTTCTTCGAGTGGAAGCTGGCACTGATCACGCTCGCAATCACGCCGGTCTTGGTCGTGCTCGCCTACCGGTACAGCCACGTGACCCACCCGACGCTGCGCGACGTTCAGCAGAAGCTCGCCGATGTCGCAACGGTCGCCGAGGAGAACATCGTGGGAGTTCACGTCGTGAAGTCGTTCGCGCAGGAGCAGCAGGAACAGAAGAAGTTCACAGACCGCTCGGAGGCGGTCTTCCAGCAGACCGTGCGCGCCAACCGCCAGCGTGCGCTCTATGTCCCGTTCATCGCCTGGGTGCCGATGCTCGCGCAGGCTGCTGTCCTGCTCGTCGGGGCGCGCATGGTGGCGAGCGGCCAACTGACCGTCGGCGGCTTCATCGCCTTCAACCTCTATCTCGGGTTGCTGATCATGCCGCTCCGCTCCCTCGGCATGTGGATCGGCCAGGCGCAGCGCGCGACTGCATCGGGCGAGCGGATCTTCCAGGTGATGGACGAGCCGGAAGAGATTGCAGACCGGCCCGGCGCCATCGAACTTCCGGCGGGAGGCGGCGACCTCCGCTTCGAGGGCGTCGGCTTCGAGTACATCGAGGGGCGTCCCACCCTGCACGACATCGACCTCCGGCTCGAGCCCGGGAAGACGATCGCGCTGATCGGCCATACGGGCTCGGGTAAGACGACGCTCACATCGCTCGTGCCGCGTTTCTACGACGTGACGTCGGGCCGCGTCACGCTCGACGGTGTCGACGTGCGCGACGTGAAGCTCAACTCGCTCCGCCACGCGATCGGTGTCATCTCGCAGGATCCATTCCTGTTCTCGGCGACCGTGCGCGAGAACATCAAGTTCGGTGCGCCCGACCTCGACGACGCCGAGGTGGAGAGCATCGCCCGCTTGGCACAGGCGCACGAGTTCGTCACACGACTGCCCAAGGGCTACGACACCGTCATCGGCGAGCGCGGCATCACGCTGTCGGGCGGCCAGCGACAGCGGCTCGCGATTGCCCGGGCGCTGGCGGTCGATCCGCGCGTATTGATCCTCGACGATGCGACCGCATCGGTAGACGCCTCCACCGAAGCGCGCATCCGTGTCGGCCTGCGCGAGGCAATGCGTAACCGAACGACACTGATCATCGCGCATCGTCTCTCGACGATCGCTCTGGCGGATGAGGTCGTCGTGCTCGACGACGGGCGCATCGCAGCCCGCGGCACGCACGAGGAGCTCCTCGCGACGAGCCAGGTGTACCACGACATCTACGACCACGGCCTGCTCGACCGCCAGTTCGCCGACGCAGTTGAGGCGCGCGCCCACGCCGACGCGTTGGAGGCCGCCTCGTGATGCGCCGTTTTGGCACGAAATCGGCGCAGCTGCGCGCGACTTTCCCGGGTAGCGTCGACCGCGGGTGGCGGGTGGCGTCTTTCCCCTCCCGGGTGGGGCCGCGCGCGCGTGTACTTGAAAGAGGTCGCCGTCGATGAGGGTCTGGCAGCCCGGCACCCACCTGAGCTCGGTCAAGAAGGTCGAGGTCGACGACTGGTCGTGGCGGCGGACGCGCCGGCGCATCGCCGAGCTCGCCCGGCTCACCAAGCCGTACAAAACGCGGACCGCACTCTCGATCGTGTCGTTGCTCGCAGCGACCGCGACGGCGCTTGCGCCACCGCTCCTCGCCAAGTACGCGGTCGACGAGGCCATCGGCAAGCAAGACCTCGGCCTCCTTTGGTGGATCGTCGGTGCGTTCCTCGTCGTCGGTCTCCTCAACTGGGCGATGAGCTACGTGCAGACCTATCTCACGGGCTGGGTCGGGGAGCGGATCCTGGCCGACCTGCGCAACTCGCTCTTCCGCCACCTCCAGCGGCTCTCCCTCGGCTTCTACGAGCGGACGCGCGCGGGCGTGATCATCAGCCGGCTGACCAACGACGTCGAGGCGATCGACCAGCTCGTCACGGACGGAGTCACGAGCCTCGTCCAGAACAGCCTCACGCTCATTGGTACGGCGATCCTGCTCTTCGTCCTCGACTGGCGGCTCGCACTCGCAACGCTCTCGGTGATCCCACTGATGAGCATCGGGACCGTGATCTTCCGCGTCCGCTCCACCCGCGCGTATCGCGCCGTCCGGGAGCGCCTGGGTCTCGTGACTGCGACGCTCGCAGAGGACATCGCGGGCATGCGCGTCGTGCAGGCGTTCACGCGCGAGGACACGAACACGCGGAACTTCAAGGCGGTCACCGAGCGCTACCGCGATTCGAACATGGAGACCGTCGTACTGAACGCTCTCTACTTCCCGTTCGTCGACCTCCTGTCATCGATCGCCCTCGCCGTCGTGCTCGGCTACGGCGGCCACCTCTATTTCAACGACGACGTGTCCCTCGGAACGCTGTTCGCCTTCATGCTCTACGTGCAGAACTTCTTCGACCCAGTGCAGCAGCTGTCTCAGCTCTACAACACCTTCCTCTCGGCGACCGCGGCCCTCGACAAGATCATGGACGTCATGGACGAGGAGCCGGAGGTCCTCGACCTTCAGGACGCGCAACCCCTGCCGCTCGTCGACGGTCGGGTCACCTTCGAAGGCGTCCGTTTCGCGTACGGGACCGGGCCCGAGGTGTTGCACGAGCTCGACCTGGAGATCCCCGCCGGAACGACCGTCGCCCTCGTCGGACACACGGGTGCGGGCAAGTCCACGATCGCCAAGTTGCTGGCGCGTTTCTACGATCCGCGCGACGGCCGCATCACGATCGACGGCCACGATCTGCGCGACGTGACGCAGTCGTCCCTCCGCCACCAGCTGGGCATCGTCCCGCAGGAGGGATTCCTCTTTGGCGGAACCGTGACCGAGAACATCGCGTTTGGTCGGCCGGACGCCACAGCAGAGGAGGTCGTCCAGGCGGCGCAGACCGTCGGTGCGCACGAGTTCATCATGCGCCTCGAAGACGGCTACGACACGCACCTGCAGGAACGCGGGTCTCGCCTCTCGCTCGGCCAACGCCAGCTCATCGCGCTGGCCCGCGCATTACTCGCCGATCCCCGGCTCCTGATCCTCGACGAGGCCACGTCCTCGGTCGACATCGGCACCGAACGGAAGATCGAGCGGGCACTGAGGCTCCTGCTCTCCGGCCGGACTGCGTTCATCATCGCCCACAGGCTGTCGACGATCCGAGATGCCGACCTGATCGTCGTACTGGAATACGGTCGGATTGTCGAGCAGGGCACACACGACGAATTGCTTGCAAAACGCGGCCTCTATACGTCTCTCTATGGAGACTGGGCCGCAGACGTGGCCTAATACACGGATGGCCCTCGACAAGGAGACTGAAGACCGGATCGACCAGCCCGTCTCGAAGGAGGCGGAGCGGGAGACCCGGCTGAGCCCCAGCGAAGCGGTGGCTCAGATGAAGATCAACGTCCCGGTGCGCGGGAACCGCAAGCTGAGGCGACTCCTCGAGCGCGTCAACGAGGACACGCAGCTCAAGGGCTGGTGGCATGTGTCGAACGTGAACGCGGTCGTACGCATGCAGATCAACGATCACTCGTGGGTGCACATCCAGATCGTCGCCAACGTGGCCCTCAAGCTGTTGCGCCAGTTGACGAAGCACCACATCGAGCCCTCGGTCGTCCGTGATTACGGCTACGACAACGACGACGCGGAGATGGTCGTCCTCCTCGGCGCGCTGACCCACTGCATAGGCATGTCTGTCCACCGGGAAGGACACGAGGACTTCAGCCTGTTCCTCGCCGAGCCCAAGCTGCGTGAGCTGCTGCGCGACATCTACGACGAGCCGGACCTCACCGTGATCGTCTCCGAGGTTCTCAGCGCAATCACGAGCCACCGCGACTACGGGAAGCCGCTCACACTCGAAGCCGGAATCGTGCGCGTCGCCGACGCGCTCGATATGGAACAGGGCCGCTCACGCATCCCGTTTGCGCGGGGCTCGATCTCGATCCACTCCCTCAGCGCAGCGGCGATCGAGGACGTCGCGATCAAAGACGGCGAGCAGCGGCCCGTACTGATCGAGATCACCATGAACAACTCATCCGGGATCTACCAGGTGGACAGCCTGCTGAAGGCGAAGCTCCAGGGCTCCGGCCTCGAGCAGTACGTCGAGGTCGTCGCGCACATCGACACCGAGGCGGAGAAGCGCCTGGTGCCGATCTACCGGCTCGAGACCTGAGACGGCCGGGACCATTCCCTTTTCGTTGCCAGAGGTAGATAGTGGGTCCTGGCCGCTCCGCGATGGGCCTCAACCGCAATAACGGAGGTCGACGTGTTGTTCTCAGCTCACGGCTGGTGGCCCTGGCTTTTGACGTACGGGATCATCCTCATTGTCGTCGTATACGCCGTTTACTACTTCCTGAAGCGCCGTAGGGCGGCCTAAAACCCGGCCCGTCATCGCAGGTCGTCCGGGGCGTGAGGCAGGATCACACAGGCTCATCCCATCGGGGCGATGAGGCGAGGCCGGCCCCGGTGTGTTCTACTCGGCAGCGCTTGTACGACGTCTTCGTTCCCCGAAGGAGGTAGGAATGAACGAAAAGAGCATGGCAGGGTGGATCGGGTTCGCCGGCATCATCTTGTTGATCGTCGGCGTGCTCGACTTCGTCGAGGGCCTGATTGCACTGTTCGAGGACGACTACTTCATCGTCACGCGATCCGGCTTCCTCGCCATCGATCTGACTGGCTGGGGCTGGATCATGCTGATCTGGGGCGTTTTGCTCGTCCTCGCAGGGCTTGGCCTCCTTGGCGGGCAGGGCTGGGCGCGCTGGGTCGCGATCGTGCTCGTGTCGCTGAATCTCATTGCGCAAATCGGCTTCCTCGGCAACAGCTCGTATCCGCTGTGGACGCTGACCGTGGTGGCCTTGGACGTGATCGTGCTCTACGCGCTCACCGCACGATGGAGCGAGAGCGAGGTCGATCTCGCAGCTCGCTGACAGGCACGAAACGCGCTCGTAGACGTCTAGTCAAAGCGATTAGCCGGGCCGCGCTGCTCCCAAGGCGTGGTCCGGCTCATCGCTGAGCGTCTCACTCAAACATCCGCTCCGTAATGTCACCAGAGGTGAGTATCGACGGGGCAGGCCTGGGACTCCTCCCCCTGAGCCGTCAGTCTCAGAATCCGCAGCTACCCCGTCATTCAGATAAACGTCCCGACGAGCCTCGCGGTTCCGGCCGGCGGTAGCCGACGCAGCCACCTCGGTGCGCGGGGTTAGTTCGAAACACAGCAGTCTGCGGAGGCTCCGGGAGCCTTAGGTCTGTCGCAGGCCGCATGTCCACTTGACTCAGACGGGTCATACGACTGTGTGGGGGTAGCCGTACCGTCGAGCATGGGCAGCTTCCTCCGCGATTCGTCCCGTCTCCCCCATGAGGGGGCGGCCGCGGCATTGGCGTGGGAGCTGCCCTCTTTTTCAGGGTCGGATCGAACTCGCTCGGCCGCGGCGGCGGTCGTCGTCGCGGCTCGTAGCATGCGAGACATGACGGACGTGTCCGCCGCCTGGGTCGCACGCGCGGTCGAGGACAACGAAGCGGAGTTCCTGCTCGCGCTCGGACGCGCGGGAGGAGGTCGCGAGCGCGACGACGCGGAGATCACGTGGGTAATCGGAGGGTCGCCGATCGCCTACCACAACTGCGTTGTGCGAGCCGAGCTCGAGCTCGAGCGCGCAGACGCCGCGATAACCGAGTCGCAGAATCTGATGCGCACGAGCGGCGTCGCGGGCTCGTGGCACGTCGGGCCGTCGATGCGTCCAACCGACCTCGGAACCCGCCTCGAAGCGCACGGCTTCGAGGGCGGCCCGGAGCCCGGCATGGCCGCGGACCTTCGGGCGCTCCCGGACGTCGAGGCGCCGACGGACGTCCGGATCTCGCGTGTCGTTACCGACACCGGTCTCGACGCGTACGAGCAGGTTCTCTCGCTCGGCTTCGGTGAGGGACCTCCAGAGGCGGCGTGGGTACGCGAGATGTATGCACGCATCGGCGTTGGTGACGACGTGCCTTGGCGGCACTACGTCGGCCTATCCGGCGGCGACCCGGTGGCGTGCGCCTCAGTGTTCCTCGCGACGGGCGTGGCGGGCCTCTATTTCGTTTGCACCGTACCGGACGCCCGCCGCCGCGGGATCGGCGCGGCGATCAGCCGCGAGGCGCTCGCAGGCACACTTGAGCTCGGCTTCGACGTCGGCGTGCTCGGATCGTCACCGATGGGGCAATCGATGTACGAGCGCTTGGGCTTCCGGGAGATATGCGCGGTGAATGTCTACGAGTGGTCGCCGTTCACGCCGCCAACCACCGAGCCAACGTGAGATCGTCGGGAGATCCTGTTCGACCTGGAGGCTTGAACGACCGGAAGGCCCATACGGGATTCGAACCCGTGCCGCCGCCGTGAGAGGGCGGTGTCCTAGGCCACTAGACGAATGGGCCGAGCTAGTGGGTCGAGTGTAGCGACGAGCGGGGAGAATCGTCCCGGGCCGAACGCGGAATTCGACAGCCGACGCGGCTACAATGCCGCGACCCGTTGCGGGGTCGTCTAATGGTAGGACGCCTGACTCTGGATCAGGTAGTCGGGGTTCGAGTCCCTGCCCCGCAGCCTCAAGTAAGCCCCGCTTCGGCGGGCTTTTCTGTTCCAAAGTTGCCAACGAAATTGTGGGGTCGCCCCCTTTAGTGCCCATTTGTGCCCAATCGGCGCCGCGAACGAGCTCGTCCATACGTGCGCCTGTTTCGCGCTTTCGGTCCATTACCTTGGCGTAGACCTCGAGCGCCAGCTCGACGATCTAGGCGTTCGGGCGACGCCCGGGACGCCACCCGTACCCCTTCGAGGCGATCAGGCGTAACGGGACCCTCCGACGGCGCGGCAAGCGCTAAATGAACGAAAGGTCGACGGTTCGCTTCCGTTCGCGACGTTCATCGACTACCGCGTGAAGCGTTCGTGACCGGCTGGTAGCCGGCGAACGTCGACTCGAACACGCCCTCGCCGCCCGTCAGGCCCGCCAGTTGCCGGTGCAGCTCGTCGGCGCCCGTCCCCGGCATCATGGCGAGGATCGTCGAGAGCTCGCCGCGCGACGACGGCGGCTCGACCGCTGCACCGAGCCGTGACAGGGCCGGCAGCACGGCCCCGACACCGCGGGTCGGCACCTCGAGCGTGACGCGGACGGTCGGCTCGCACAGCACCGTCCCGGCGCGTTCGAGCGCCTGCGCGACGACGAGCGGAGTCAGCTTACGGAAGTCTGCGGCCGTGCTCGTCGGGCCACGTCGGGACGGCGGCCCGTCACTGCCGCTGTACGCGCACTGCGTCATCGTCACGATGCAGTCCACGACCTGCCAGCCGCGGAGACCCTCGCCCAATGCGGCTCGCACGTAGCGCTCCATCTGCGCACCGAACTCCTCGCGCGTCCTGTAGACGTAGAGCGGGATGTCGCGTGCAGCAACCTCGAGCCGAAACGCGATGCCGGAGTCCTCCGGCGCGGGCTCGATCCGCAGACCGATCTCGGCGTTGAAGGGATTCGCATCCCCGTGCAGGATCTCGAGCGCCTCGCCGCTGCCTCGGGGACGTTCGACGTAGATCGGCGTAGTGTCGCGGAAGATCGAGTCGACCCCGAAGTCGTCGCGCAGCGTCGCTTCGAGCACCTCTTGCTGCACCTGACCGTAGAGCGACACCGTCAACTCGCGGCCCGGCTCATCGCGGATGTTGATCAGCGGGTCCTGCTCGGCGAGCTGCGCGAGGGCGATGCGCAACCGCTGCCCGTCGTCGGGATCGCTCGGCGCGACGACCGACTGCAGCGTCGGCGGCGCAAACTCACGGCGCGGAACACGCGGCGGCGACTCGCCGATCGTGTCGCCGACCTGAACGCCGTGCAGCCCCCACACCTTCGCGATCTGGCGGCCGGAGACCGCCGGCCGCGGGACGGCGCCGCCGCGGTCGAACACCGCAAGCGCCGTCACCTTCTCGTCGCAAACGACGTCCCGCGTGCGCAGCGTGCCCGAGAACATGCGCACGTATGCGATCTTCTCGCCGCCCTCGCCCCGCTCGATCTTGAAGACAGTACCCGAGAGCGGACCGTCGGCATCGCCGGCCGCAGATGGCAGCAACTCTCCCAGCGCGGCAGCCACCGCTTCGACCCCGGCGCCCGTGATCGCCGAGCCGCGCAGTACCGGATGCACGAGTGCCTGCTTTGTCTGGGCGGCGAGCGCCGTGCGCACCCGCCCCTCCGAGAGACGGCCGTCGACATAGGCCGCGAGCAACTCGTCGTCGTTCGCGGCCAGAACGTCGATGAGCCCTTCGCCGTCGTCCGCCACGGCGATCGCCGGCGTCAGCCGCTCCGCGATCTCGCGCACGACGCGCTCGAAGTCGGCGCCCATGCGATCCAGCTTGTTCACGAACAGCAACGTCGGGATACGCAACCGCCGCAGCGCGCGCATCAGCACCCGCGTCTGCGGCTGCACGCCCTCGACGGCGGAAATGACGAGCACGGCTCCGTCGAGCACGGTCAGTACGCGCTCCACCTCCGCGATGAAGTCCGGATGGCCCGGCGTGTCGATCAGGTTCACGGTCAGGTCGTCGAGGTCGAACGACACGACCGCGGCCTTGATCGTGATGCCGCGCTGCTGCTCGAGCGGAAGCGAGTCGGTCTGTGTCGTGCCCTTGTCAACGCTTCCGACCTCGTCGATCACGCCGGCCGCATACAGCAGCCGCTCGGTGAGAGTTGTCTTACCGGCGTCTACATGCGCGACGATCCCCAAGTTGAGCGTTCTGCGAAGCAAGCGTCATACCCTCCAAGTAGGTCACTGAGGCCCTCTCGATGGACATGAACGCAGTGCGCATCTCGCTCCCTGGTCGGATCGTTGCGCGCGGTTGGCGCAAACCGCATCATAGTCGCCGCGTGAGCCTGCGCAGGGCCGGGCTCAAGGAAGGGCGAAGAGCACGCACTCTTCGAGAGCCTGGATCCGTGGAGGCAGCACCCGCATCTCGCCCAAGAGCTCACAGACGCGATTCGTTCAGTCGACTAGCCGCCGCGCAACAGCCGAAAACCGGGTCAACTTTAGTGCCAGCGCGCTTGGGTGCCGGCCCCGGTATCCCCGCGATGAACTTGCGCTTGTAGGGACCCAAGCACCGGTTCCGCTTGCCGCGGCAGAGAGTGTTGGGTCAGTCTGTGAGTTGCTTCGCGCGGTCGCGACTGTTGCGAACGTGGCGAAGGAGGTCGAGCAGTTCGCCGATTTCGTAGCCCTCTTGGGCTGGGTGGCGCATCTTGGTTTTCTCGTTGACCAGGTAGCGGTTGCGCCGGCCCCGTCGTTCGCGTTCGAGGAATCCGGATTCGACGAGGTCAGCCACAATCCGTTGGGCTGCTCGTTCGGTGATGCCGACTGTCTGGGCGACGTCTCGGAGCCTGATGTCGGGATCGTTGGCAATGCAGAGCAGCACCTGGGCGTGGTTTGTGAGGAACGTCCAGTGGGCTGTTCCATCTCTTGACATAGACGACACAGTTATCCTATATTTTGTGTCGCGTTTCTCTTTACTCGTTTCTTTTATCACGCGTTCTGTGTCGGAGGTTAGCAAACCAGTCGGATCGAGTCACAAGGAGGGAGCGGGAGATGAGCAGCGTCGATCCTCTTCGGATCACAGTCGACAAAGAACTGAACCGCGATTGGGAATGGGACGAGTCGCCCTTCGCCTACGGGATCCGGAGGGAGCGGTCAGGCGAAGACATCTTCGTTATCTCGCTCGCTGGCGAGCACGACCTCTACACGGCTCCAAAGGTGCAGAGGGCGCTTCGTGGCGTGATCGCGGCCGGCGCCAGGGCCATTGTTGTCGATCTGACCGAGACGACTTTCCTCGACTCGACGATGCTCCATGCGTTTCTAAGCGCGCGCAACGAACTCTGTGACGGTGGGCGGCTTCTGCTCGTGACCGACGACGAGACAGTCAAGAGGACCTTCGAGATCGCCGGGATCGACCGCTTCTTCGATTTCTATCCCTCACTTCGCGCCGCAGAGGAGGAGGTGCGATCCACATGACCACTACGAAGGAGCAAGTCCGGGACCACGGGAGAGGGACACGTCGAGCTGGTCCCGACAGACCGACCCTCCGCTTCTTCTACTCGCCGACCTCGGGGCCGTCACGACGGGTTGAGGCGTTCCTCGCGCAAGTGCTGCAGCGGCGGCAGAACCACCGGACGTTTGAGCTACAACGGGTCAACTGCGACAAACATCCCGAGCACGTCAAACGCTACGCGATCACGCAAATGCCGACTTTGATCGTGATCGAGGGCCGCCGTGTTCTAGGGCGGCTCGAAGGCCCCTGCGGGTGCCGCGAGATCGAGAAGCTGCTCGAGCCGTGGCTCAACCGCGGAGCCCGAGCGCGGGCCAGTCGAGAACTGAACGGGACGGTCTCCGCACACGGGGGTCAGCGGTAAGGCGAGCGCGTTGCGGCGACGAGCGCGTTGCGGCCGACGAGCGCGAGCGTCGCGGCGACCAGGGCGACGCCGTTCATCTCGCCTCAGCCGTCGACGACCAGGCTGTCGATCGGTCGCTACGACTTCGATCGCTCTAGGCACTACAACAGCCCTGACATCTCTTACGCTGGCGGTCCACATGCGCGAACGACAACCCGTTGAATGGCGCTCCGATGAAGCGAGCGCGGCGATCGGTCTGCCTGTGCGTACCGGGCCGCCAGGTTGCGTAATGGAGCGAGTACGCAACTACGTGTGACGGCGTAGGCGTGCCGGCGGGCGACGCCCGGGACGCCACCCGTACCCCTTCGAAGCGAACAAGCGTAACGGGACCCCTCCGGCTTCTCCTATAACAACGAACGTTCAGCGGACACGAAGCAGCGCCCCGGAGCAGCCACCGACGGACGGCTCACGCCGATTTCCGACCGTGCGCCTACGCCAGAGTCGCTGCATAGATGCGCCGTCGCTCACCGAGACCCTTGAGCTCGTGAACACCGCTGTCCTTGAACGAGAGGCCGGAGCCGGCCACGAGGTCACGGACGGTCGAGGTGACGAGGACCTCGCCCCCGGCGGCGATGCCGGAAACCCGAGCCGCGACGTTGACCGCGATGCCGCGAGGCTTGCCGCCCCTTGGACGCTCGACCTCGCCCGTGTGCAAGCCGGCCCGTACCTCGAGCCCGAGCCCCGAAACGGCGCTTTGGATACCGAGCGCGCAGCGAATCGCGCGCGCCGGCCCGTCGAAGACGGCGAAGAAGCCGTCGCCGGCGGTGTCGATCTCCTCGCCGGCGTAGCGGTCGAGCTCACGCCGCACGGCCGCGTGGTGCTGCTCGACGAGTCGGGACCACGCCGAGTCACCCAACTCGCGAGCCGTCTGCGTCGACCCGACGATGTCCGTGAAGAGGATCGTTGCGAGGACGCGATCGGCGACGGGAGCCGGCCGAACGCCCGTCAGGAACTCCTCGACCTCGTCGAGCAGTTGCTCGGCCTCCACCCACGGCAGCGTGCACGAGCCGGGCAGCTCGATGAAACGTGCGCCCGGAATGACGTTCGCTAGCTCGGGGTCGATCTGCATCCTGTGCATTGGGTCATCCGTCCGGCGCAGGACGAGTGTCGGCGCCTGCACGCTCGGCAGGGCGTCGTGGACGTCCCCCATCGCCACCGTCGCCAAGTGGTTGCGAATCGCGCCCGGGCTGCCGCCAACCCGTTCTCGCGCGCCCCACCACGCCTTCATCACGTCGTCGGCGTCGGGCGCGAATCTCATGATCGTCTCACCGTCGCCCCAGTGGTCGACGATGCCCTCGATGATCCCTGCACGTTGCTCCTCGGGAACGTCGATTAACGGTTGAGTCGCGAATGTGCTGGCGAGAACGAGGGCGCGAGTACGCTCGGGATAGGTCGCGGCGAAGAGAACCGCCATCGGGCCGCCTTCCCAATAGGCGAAGAGCGCGGCGCGCTCGGTTCCCACGGCATCCATCACGGCGCGCACGTCGTCCATCGTCGTCTCGAGGTCAGCAATGCCACCGTGCCGGTCGGAAAGCCCAGTGCCCCGCTTGTCCAGACGGATCAGGCGCGAGAACGACGCCAGCCGCTCGAGGAACGCAGCGTGACGAGGCTCCTCCCAGTCGAACTCGAGGTGGCTGATGAACCCCGGGACGAGGACGAGGTCGAACGGGCCGGCTCCCGTCACCTGATAGGCGATCGAGACGTCGCCGCTCTGTGCGTAGCGAATCGGGCCTCGCATGCGGTCATTCTTACGTAGGCGCACTTGTACTCCGCCGAGGGGCGAGCGATAGTCCCACCGTGAAGCACGTGAATGTTGCGGGCTGGCTATTCGTCGTGCTCGTAACGCTGCTCGTAGAAACCGGCGTCCGCGCGTTCGACTACGGGCAAAGAATCGCGACGCCCTCGTCGACGCTCCGCGCCCTCTACGACGCGCTCGCGGATGGCACGTTGTCAGGCGAGATCGGCTTTACGCTCCACGCCTATCTCGAAGGGCTCGCGTTGGCGATTCTGATCGGCGTCACCGTGGGTCTCCTGATCGGCAGCTCGCGGACGCTGCTCGACGCCTCGTCCGTCGTGATCGAGTTCCTGCGCCCGATTCCGGCTGTCGCGCTCATCCCGCTCGCGATCCTGTTCTTCGGCCCATTTGGCATTGCCGCACACCGTTTCGTCGTTGTCTTTGCGGCCGTTTGGCCGATTCTCATCAACACGATCTACGGCGTGCGAGGCGGCGACCGCATGCTCCAGGACGTCGCGAGGACGTCGGGCGTCGGGCGCGTCGGGAGGCTCTTCCACGTGACGCTACCAGCCGCACTCCCCAGCGTCGCGACGGGGATTCGCGTCAGCGCCGCCATCGCCCTCGTAGTCTGCGTGACTGCCGAGTTCCGTACGGGCGCAGGCGGCATCGGCGCCTACATGGAGGACCAGCAGTTCGCCAACAAGCTGCCGGAGCTGTACGCGGCGGTCGTGCTCGTCAGTCTGCTCGGCCTGGCCGTCAACGCCGGGTTGCGGGCCGTTCAACGGCGTACGCTGTTCTGGGCCGGGGAGGAGCGGTCGGCGCAGTGAAGACTTCCGCCGCGCGCCGCCTCGCCGGGCCTGCGCTCGGCGTCCTCGTCTTTGTCGCCGTCCTGGGTATCTGGCAGCTCTGGGCGGGAGCCGAGGACTCGTTCCTCGTGCCGACGGCAAGCGAGGTGGCAAAGCGGGCCTGGGACGTGTGGCCGACATCGGACTTCCTGTCGGAAGTGGGGCAGAGCATGAAGCGGTACGCCGTCGGCTTCGCGATCGCGGCGGCGATCGGTATCGCCCTCGGGCTTCTCGTCGGTGCGTCCCACGCGGCCAGGCGCACGCTCGATCCATTCCTCGAGTGCCTGCGAGCGGTACCCGCGATCGCGATCGTGCCGGCGGCGATCCTCATCCTCGGGCTCGGCGACGCGTCCCGCATCGCGGTCATCGCTTTCGGCCTGTGCTTTCCGATCCTCGTCAACACTGCGGAGGGTGTACGAGGCATTCCGCTCGAGGTACGGGACACCGCCTCGATGCTGCACCTCGGCCGGGTGGAGCGCGCCTCGCGGATCTACCTTCCGGCGGCGCTCCCGTCGATCATGGCGGGACTGCGCATCGCCGTGTCGCTGGGGCTCGTGCTCGTCATCGTCTCGGAGTTCGTCGGCGAGCAGAACGGCATCGGCTACTACCTCATCAGACGGCAGTCCGAGTACGACGAACCCGCGCTCTACGCGGGCATCCTGTTCCTCGGCCTGCTCGGATACGTGCTCAACCGGCTCTTCATCCTCGTCGAGCGTCGCGTCCTCGCCTGGAATTACCGAGCAGCCGGTGAGTGAGCCAATTCTTCGGGTGTCGAGCCTGGAGAAGCGCTATTCGGATGCGGGTCCGGCCGCGATCGCCGACGTGACGTTCGACGTCTTCGAGGGTGAGTTCCTCGCCATGGTCGGCCGGTCGGGCGGCGGCAAGACGACGCTCCTCCGGTTGCTCTGTGGGTTAACCCCACCCACCGCTGGAAGCGTTTATCTCGACGGCCGCCTCGTCTCGTCGCCACCTCGGGAGGCAGCGATTGTCTTCCAGGACTACAGCCGTTCCCTGTTCCCGTGGCTCAACGTCAGCCGTAACGTCATGTTCCCGCTCCGCCGAGAGCGGGAGCCGCGCTCGGAGAAACACGCGCGCGTCGAGGCGGTTCTCGCCGAAGTCGGTCTCGAGGGCGTGGGAAAGAAGTACCCGTGGCAGCTGTCGGGCGGGATGCAGCAACGCGTGGCGATCGCGCGGGCGCTCGTCTCCCGCCCAGAGATCCTGCTGCTGGACGAGCCGTTCGCCTCGGTGGACGCGCTGACCCGCGCGGAGCTCCAGGACCTCGTGCTGCGTCTTCACGAGCTCGAGGAGCAGGGGGTGACCATCCTCCACGTCACGCACGACATCGACGAGGCCGTCTACCTGGCCGACCGCGTGCTCGTGCTCAGCGGAAGCCCGGGGCGCATCGTCGCCTCGGTCGATGTGGGGCTGCCGCGACCCCGCAAGCAGACCGAGACCCGCAGCTCGTCCCGCTTCCTCGCCGTGCGGAACGAGCTTCACGGGTTGATCGCGGCGCCCGAGCCCGTCCAATCTACGCCGGTAAGCCGCTGATTCGTCATCGCGTGTCACGGCTGCGTCACCGAGTCTGATCAGCATCAGCGTCATGCAGACGTTGGGCCTCGGCTTCATTGCGAGTTACCATGCGCCAGTGCGGCGGACCTTGTTGCGTACTATCTGCGGGCTGGCCCTGCTTGCGTTGCTCGCCGTTGCGGCCGTGGCTGCAACGCCGGCGGCCGGACGCCCAGCCGAGCTGACGAAGATCAAGGTCGCATTCCTGCCGGCCGAGCCCGCAGTGCTCGTGACGTACGCGAAGCACCGAGGTATGTTCCGGAAGCAGGGAATTGACGCGGAGATGGTGCCACGCACCGATCCTCAGGTGATCCTGGGGGCCCTGTTGTCAGGAGAGGTGCAGTTCAGCGGCACACACGCCGGCGCGGCTGCCCTGCTCAAGTCGAGAGGCGCGCCGATCAAGGTCGTCGCCGCCGGGGCGCTCTATGAGCCGAAGAACCCGACGTCCGCGCTCGTCTCCGGCAAGGGCAGATCCATCAAGAGGCCCCGCGACCTCGTCGGCAAGACGATCTTGATCGACGGCCCCAACACCATCGCGGAGATCGGGGTCCTCAAGTGGCTGAAGAAGGGTGGCGTCTCGAAGAACGACGTGACCATCAAGTACGTCCCGTTCCAGGAGATGATGCCCTCGCTGTCGAATGGCACAGTAGACGCGGCGTTCTTGCCCGAGCCGTTTCTGACAGTTGCGCAGCAGCAGGGCTTGAAGGTTTCCGCCTATCCCTTCAACGCCGTGTGCTCGAAGATTTGCCTGATCACGTTCTGGATGGCACGAGCCGACGTCGACACGAATCTCATCGCCCGGTTCCGGAAAGCCGTTCAGAACGCTGCCGTTTGGGCGAATCAGGACAAGAACGACGCCGCGAGCGCCAGGATTCTCGCGAAGTACGTGCCCATCGACGCCAAGGTGATGGCGAAGATGAGGCGGACATCGTTCGCGACCCATTTCCGCCCGGCGTTGGCGCAACCCTGGCTCGACGCCTTCGCCGAGTTCGGCGTCATCCCGGCCGGCTTCAAGGCCATCGACCTCGTCAAGTAGCGTCGAGCGCGAGCGCCACCGCATCCTCGAGCGACAGCGCGCGTCCATCCTCGAGTCCGTCCTCGAACTCGGCGTCCGTAAGGCTCGGCTGGAAGCGCACCAGCCCGTGGATCCAGCTGCCGATCGGCGCCGTCGCCTCCTCGGCGTCGATAGCTCCCCACAGCGTCCCCGCGCGCTCGGACTCTCCGGCCTGTGCGTGAATCTCGGCCAGGAGACCAAGCTCGTAGACGATGGCGCTCCTGTCGCGCATGGAGCCGGACAAAGCCAGGGCCCGCTCCGCGTTGACCCGCGCATCGTCGAGGCGTCCCACGTCAAGCAGAAGCGCCGCGAGTCGGGCCGAGGTGCCCGCCTGCCACCAGCGGAAGCCGGACGTTGTCGCCAGTCGGCGAGCCTCCTCGAGCAGCTCGAGGGCACCCTCGAGATCTCCGTTCGCCTGCCTGACCTCGGCCAGCGAAGTGAGCGCCTGTGCCTCGCCCTTCGCGAAACCCCCGACGCTGCGGAAGGCGGCGAGGCTCTCTTCGGCTAGCACCTGCACGCGCTCCATGTCTCCCGCGTACACAGCCGTGGTCGCAAGCCGGTGCAGGAGGATGCCGACACCGAGCTCGTCGCCGAGCTCCCGAGCCATGGCCAACGCCTGCTCGAAGTGCTGCCGGGCTGAGCTCGCGGTGCCCGAGGATGTTCTCCATGCCACCCTGAACTCGGAGTGCGCGGAACCGAGGGCGACTCGACTCGGCCGGAGCGTTTGACAGGAGCATCGTCGCCCACTCCAATCCCTCGTGAGCGGCATTCGTGGCCCAGTAGTTCTCGAGCGCCACGAGGAGCTCGAGCCCCAGGTTCCACTCGGCGCTCTGGCAGGCCCAGGCGAGCGCAGTCCGCATGTTGTCCCGCTCCGGGATAACGAGGTCGTGACGCATCTGACCCTCGACGTCCGGTGCGAGACCCGCCGAGAGCGCGACGAAGAGGTAGTGCTCCGCGTGCCTTCGGCGAAGCGGACCCTCTTTGCCCTCGGCAGCCAGCTGCTCTGCTGCGAGCTCACGGATCGTCTCGAGCATCCAGTAACGCGGACGCTCGTCTTGACGCCGCCGGACGAGACTCTTGTCGAGCAGCGACTGCAGCGTGTCGGGGTCACCGTCGCACACGGCCTCCGCGGCCTCGAATGTGCAGCTGCTGGCGAACACGGAGAGCGCGCGGAAAAGACGCTGCTCCTCCGCCTCGAGCAAGTCGTACGACCACTCGATCGTCGCGCGCAGCGTCTGCTGACGCGGATCGGCGTCTCGGCCCCCCTTGAGCAAGTCGAGACGCTGGGAGAGCCGCTCCACGAGCTGCTCCGGCGAGAACACGATGGAGCGGGCGGCTGCGAGTTCGAGCGCAAGCGGCAGATTGTCCAGGCGCGAACAAAGCTCGCCCACGGACTCCGACGCGCTTACGTCGGAGTCGATTGCCCGTGCCCGGCTCAGGAACAGCTCGACGCCTTCTTCGCCTGTGAGCGGCGGCACCGAATAGACGTGCTCGCCCTGGAGCTGGAGGCGCTCCCGGCTGGTGACGACCAGTGTGGGGCCGGAGACGTCGCGAAGCTCCGCGATCCGCGACGCCACGTCGGGCAAAAGATGTTCGGCGTTGTCGAGCACGAGCAATGCGCGCTTTCCGCCGAGACGGGCCGCCAGGCTCTCTTCGAGCTCCTTGCCCGGCTCCTCTTTCACGGAGAGTGCCTGTGCGATGGCGGAGGTCACGAGCCGTGCGTCGCTGAGCGACGCCAGCGGCACCCACCAGATGCCGTCGGGAAACGAGTCTGATGCTTCCGCAGTCGCGTGGATCGCGAGCCGCGTCTTGCCCGTGCCACCGGGACCGGTGAGCGTGACGAGCCGGGCGCCGTCCTGTAGCAGACCGGCGATCTCGGCCAGCTCGTGGTCGCGGCCGAGAAACGATGTAGCCGGTACCGGCAGGTTCGTCCGGTACAGCGACTTGAGCGGTGGGAACGTGCCCTCGCCGAGCTGATACACGCGCTCAGCGGCAGCGAGGTCTTTGAAGCGGTGCTCGCCGAGGTCGGTGAGCTGGACGTCGAGGAGGCTAGCGGTGGCCGCCGAGACGAGCACCTGCCCGCCGTGACCGGCTGCCGCGACACGGGCGGCCCGATGCACGTCGCCACCTACGTAGCCTTCCTCAGCCAGCAGCGGCGTCCCGGTGTGCAGCCCGCCGCGGACCCGGATCGGCCCTGAAGCAAGGCGGTCGGTCATGGCCGACGCCGCAGCCACAGCACCCGGTGCGGTCGGGAAGGCGAAGAAGAACGCATCGCCCTGCATATCGACCTCGACGCCACGCTCGCGAGCGCATGCCTCGCGCACGATCCGCCGGTGTTCGGCGAGCGCGGCGGCGTAAAGCTCGGGGCCGAGCTCGTCCAGGAGCATCGTTGAACCCTCGACATCGGTGAACAGGAGGGTGACGGTGCCGGTCGGAAGCTCGGAGCGCACGCAGGAATCATCCTGCCGAGTACGACCTCCAAGCAAGGGAGTAGTTCAAGAGACATTCCCGCACACTCCAGCGCGGATGAGTTTCTTGATGTGGCGCGGGGAGTTGGCTCGAAAGCTCGAGGGGCACGCCGATGAGGTCGTGGCGGACTACTTGGCGGGGATCGCTCTGGACCTCGTAGACCGTGTGCCGGGGCGAACGACGGTCCCATGAAATGGAGCGTCGTCGATCTGGATCTGGTCGGCTACGGCCGTCACGCCGTCTCAGTTCACAGCTTGCAAATCAGTGGACGCAAACCCCGACAGGTGCGAGCATGACCTTCGGAAGAAAGGCAGCAAACGCGCGGCTTTCGGGTCCTGACATTCTGGCTAATCACGGTTCTCGCGCTCTGCGGAGACTCGGCCACGGCGTCGCACCTCGCCGCTCCCAAGAAACACGCCGACCTCCAGGCGCTCACCCGCGAACTGGTCCAGGACGGCGCACCCGGAGCGCTCGTCTACGTCCGGACTCCGAGCGGTGTCCGCAGCGCTGCGGCAGGACTCGCGAGGCTTGCTCCCCGGGTCAGGATGCGGACGTCCCACCGCTACTGGGTCGCAAGCGTGACGAAGACGTTCATCTCCACGGTGATCCTGCAACTCGAGGCCGAGGGAAAGTTGCGTGCCGACGACTCACGTCGAACGGTGGCTGCCGGGGCTCGTCCCAAACGGAACGTCGATCACGCTCCGCGAGCTGCTGAACCACACGAGCGGACTCTTCGGCTACTACGACGACAAGCGGTTCCGCGAAGCGATCCTTGCAAACCCGGGACGAGTATGGACACCCCAAGAGCTCCTCGCCGTCGCGTTCTCGCACCCACCGCTCTTCGTGCCCGGAACGAACTGGTACTACTCGGATACCAACTACATCCTGCTCGGGCTGGTGGTCGAGGCGGTCACCGGGCAGAAGCTCGCAGACGAGCTCCAGTCCCGCATCTTTGGACCGCTCGCGCTCGACGCGACCTCGTTCCCGACGGGTATCTCGATCGACGGATCCTTCGCGCACGGCTACCTCGGCCCCGCGGGAAGTCTCACCGATATGACGTTTATCGACCCGTCGTCCTCGTGGGCCGCCGGCGGCATCGTCTCGAACGCACGAGACCTGACGAAGTTCTTCTCGTCGCTGTTCCAGGGCCGGTTAATCCCGCCGGCACAGCTCAGCGAGATGAAGACCGGCTCTTCCATCTTGGGTTCCGTCGTGGGCTACTACGGGCTCGGGCTACAGATGACCACGACGAAATGCGGCAGGGTGTTCGGCCATGCCGGCGCCTTCCCGGGCCATCGCAACATCGTGTGGTCGACGTCGAACGGCCGCCGGGTAGTGGCCGTGATGATCAACACCAATCAGGGATACGTGGTCCTGAGCAAACTCTGGGCGGTCATCGAGACCGCCCTCTGCTCCGGTTAGAGCGACCGCCGCTAGGAAGCGCGGGCCAATGGCGGTTCTTTGCCGTCGAACGCTGACGTGCTAATCGACCCGTTTTATCCATAGGTCTGGCTCCGGCAGGACGTTAGGGGCGCGTGTTCGAGGACTGATTCCCCAAGATCCGATGTGGGATGGGGGGAACCATTTTGACTTTCGCGCTCGCCGTGGGTGGGCTCCTGCTGGCCAGTGGAATAGCGCTGGGGACCCGCTTCCTTGGTCCCGACTTCTACCGCAACACCGTCCAGCCCCTTCAAGCCGCCCTTCACGCAGTGAGAGACGAGATGCCCTTGGGACCCTGAGACGGTTCACGCCCTGTAGGGGCAACATCCGGGGCAACATGACCGACCGAGAACTGCCGAGACGGCGTTCGCCGTGTTTCCGTAACCAGCCCCACGCGATGCGGGTTCGTCTCGGTGTGGCTCGGCTGGTCTGAGTCCCTGGGGCATCTCTGGATCAGGTAGTCGGGGTTCGAGTCCCTGCCCCGCAGCCTTAGAAAGCCGCCGCTTAGGCGGCTTTCGTGTTGTCAGCCCACGGTGCGAAGAGCAAGGGGGCAACGCAGAGGGCAACACCGCACGTTGAGTGGGAAAGCGCCTGGGCGTTCGGCTCGCCGCCCGGCCCCTCCCGGTGAGCGACGGAGAGGAACGCGAGCGTCCAACCGCTCGTATCCCAACAAAGCACTTGATTGGCCCACTCGTGTCATAGCGCGGTTGCTATGGGCCAGGCAGAGTGTGTGTGTTGCGCGGAAGTGCGCGCGCTTCAGTGTCATCTCCGATGACGCCCGAGGCATTACGGAGTTGTCTCTTCAAGAGAGGTAGGTGACGATGTCCATTTGGACGTGGATCGTGATTGCGGCGTTTTCGTGGATTGGCTTTTCGCTCCCGGTCGGACTAACCATCGCACGAGTGTTCGGGAGCATCAGCCATCGCAGCTCCGACCTCTTTGACGCTGAGGCTGACACCTGGGTGTTCGCGCCACTGACACGCGAGATCGAACAGCGCAGTGGGATCGACCAGAGGTCGCCAGATCGCGGCGGGATAGCGTACGGTCGCGCGACGACGAGCCCGTAAGCGACGAGGAGCCCGTGAGGGACCACGCTGCGGAGCGTGCCCCGCAGCCTTGAAGACGCCGTACTAGTCTTGACGACCCGTTGGGGCACCGGCCCCGACCGCTCCGCTGCGGACCGTAACGGGAGGCTACGGGGCGGGCTGTAGTGCGATGAGTTGGGCGACGCTGCGGCCGGGGCTGTTGGCGGTTGCGGTTTTCGAGCCGGAGGCGCCGGTGGCGGCTTGGAGGCTGTCGGCGGCCTCGCTGGTGACCTTCTCACCGGGTGGGTTGGCGAGAGCCTGATCGAAGTGTTCGGCCATGCCCGCCGGTGGTGTGATCGTGCGTTGCCCGTTCATGCCGAAGAAGCCGACGAGCATGCTGTTCGCTGCGGTCGTCGTGACGGAGGGCGCCGTGACCGCGGTGCCCGTGGCGGCGATCTGGCCGCTGCTCGCCATGACCGGACTGACCGTGTCGACCCCGCTGTAAGCCAGGATGCCGCCGCTCGCGCCATGCGCGGTCGCGAACGTCCACGTCCACATCAACGGCTCCGACAGGCCCGCGACATGGATGTACACCGCCTGGCCCAAGCTCGTCACCCCCGTCCCACCCACGTCACTACGAACCAACGTCCAACCCGCCGGCGCAGTCACAACCGGCGCCCCGATCACATCCACCACCGCCACCAACACATCACCGAACGCCACACCCACCGGACGCGGCAACACCAACGACGAAGCCACCCCATTCACCCCCGACGACGCAGAACGAAACACAATCCCCGTGGGCGCGGCGCGGACTGTCGCAGCGGCCGTGGCGATGTTGCCGTTGGCGATGCCGTCGTTCGGGGTGACGTCGACGGTGATGGTGTCACCGGCGTCTCCGTTCCCGCTGACGGATAGGCCGAGGGCGTCGGTGGGATTGCTCGTGGTGGTCGTCTGCTTGACGGTTCCGTTCACCTTCCACGTATACGTGAGCGTGACGGCATCCCCGTCCGCATCGCTCGTGGTGGCCGTGGCGACGAGCGTGTCGTCGGTCGCGGGCGTGGCGTCACTGAGCGAAACCGTTGCGGTCGGTGGGGAGTTCACGACCGTGACGGTGCCGGACGTGACCGCCGGGCTGGTGAGGCTCCCGTCGCTCCCGGTGACGCGGAGCGCGATCTGCTCCCCGCGGTCGCCGTTGCCTGAGATCGCGAGGTCGAGCGTGGAGGCGTTCGCGCCGGGGATGGCGATCCCGTTCTTGATCCACTGATAGCTGTATGTGACGGGGTCGCCGTCGGGATCGTGACTCGAGATGGTCGCGCTCAGGACGTCGCCGGTCTGCGGATTGGTCTGGTTGATCGCAACCGAGTCGATCACCGGTGGCGACCCGCCTGGCTGGCCGCCACCACCACCGAACCTCAGGACGATGAGTTGGGCGGCGCTGCGTCCGCTGCTGTTCGCGATCGCGGTTTTCGGGCCCGAGGCACCGACGGCGGGCTCGAGACCATCGGCGGCCTCGCTGGTCACCTTCTCGCCCGGCGGGTTCGCGAGCGCCTGCTCGAGACGCTCGGTCATCCCCGCCGGCGGCGTCATCGTGCGCTGGCCGCTCATGCCGAAGAAGCCGACCAGCATGCTGTTCGCTGCCGTCGTCGTCACGGAGGGCGCCGTGACCGCGGTGCCCGTGGCGGCGACCTGGCCGCTGCTCGCCATGACCGGACTGACCGTGTCGACCCCGCTGTAAGCCAGGATGCCGCCGCTCGCGCCATGCGCGGTCGCGAACGTCCACGTCCACATCAACGGCTCCGACAGGCCCGCGACATGGATGTACACCGCCTGGCCCAAGCTCGTCACCCCCGTCCCACCCACGTCACTACGAACCAACGTCCAACCCGCCGGCGCAGTCACAACCGGCGCCCCGATCACATCCACCACCGCCACCAACACATCACCGAACGCCACACCCACCGGACGCGGCAACACCAACGACGAAGCCACCCCATTCACCCCCGACGACGCAGAACGAAACACAATCCCCGTCCCTAAGGTGAACGACGCCGTGTACGTCGCCGCCGTAGTCGGCACGGTGATCGTGTGCGTTTGCGTGCCGGCGTCCGACCAGGAAGAGAAGACGTACGGCGTCCCGCCGAGTGATTGATTGGGGGCGCTGATCGTATGGTTGAAGCCGATCAGCGTGTCGTAGACGAACGGTGTCGTCATAGCGACGCCGTCGAGATACACGTTGAGGCCTGCCGGGACCGTGCTGAACGAGAGATTCACCTTGTCCGGGTAGACCAGCACAGAGCGAGTGTCGGTCAGACCGCTCGAGTCCGTGACCGTGAGCGCGACCCGGTAGCGGGTGTTGCCGCTGAAGTCGTGACCGCTCGTGGGGATCGTGAACGTGCCGCTCTTGACTCCTGTCTGCGAAGCGCCGGGGTGGACATGGCCGGCGTGGAGGAAATCGATCGTCCATGTGTATGCGGACGCCGGCAGCGTGCCGTCCTCAGGGTCGGTGGCGCTTCCGCTGAACGAGATGACGTCTGCGGCGCGGAAGAAGGCTCCGTCGGTGGGTACGAGGATCGTCGCCGTCGGCGGATTGCCCACGCTGATCGAGATAGGCGTCGAGAACGTCGTGCTCACCCCGTCGGAGACCGACACCCGCGCCGAGTACTGTCCGGCCTGCGCGTACGCGTGGCTCGGGTTCGCCGCTGTCGACGTGCCGCCGTCGCCGAACGTCCATGCGTACGTGAGCGCCTGGCCTTCGGGATCGGACGAGCCCGCGCTCGAGAAGCTGACCGCCAGAGGCGCTGGACCAGCCGTCGGATTCCCCGAGGCAACCGCGAGCGGCGGCTGGTTGCCGCTCGAATAGCTGATCCGCCGGATCTTGCTGACACCGAACGTGCTGCTGGTGTCCGAGTAGCCGAGATCGATGTAGTACAACGCGCCGTCGGGCCCTTCAGTGAGGTGCACGATGTCGCCGTAGGGGCCGTCTGGGGAGCCGTCCGACGGTTCGAAGTTGAAGACGCTGTTGAGATTCCCGGCCGCGTCGAGCGTCAGCCCCTTGATCCAGTTCTGTGCGTAGTCCCCAAAGAAGTAGCTGCCCTGATAGCTACTCGGGAACATGGTTCCGTGGTAGACGAAGCCGCCGGTGACAGAAGCGTCGCGCCCGTTGTGGGCATACCAGTAGAGCGGACTCTTGCAGGGGCTGTTACACGGCCCTTCAGTGTTCGGCCAGCCGTAGTTGGCGCCGGCCGCCCCGACGTTTACCTCCTCCTTGGCGGTAGCGGGGTTGTTGCCGCCGACGTCGCCGACAAAGAGCCTGTTCGTCGGCGCGTCGAAGTAGGCGCGGTAGGGATTGCGCAGACCAAGCGCCCAGATCGAGTCGACGTGCGGACCGTTGCCGTCGTAGAACGGGTTGTCGGTCGGCGCCGTCCCGTCCAGGTTGATGCGGTGGATCTTTCCGCGCGGGCTCGTCAGGTCCTGCGACGGGGAGCCCTGGAAGTGATCGCCGGTCGTGAAGTACAGCTTCCCGTCGTTTCCGAACACGATCGCGCCGCCGTGGTGCTCGGTGTTGGCGTCCTGCGGATCCTGATAGAGGACGGTCTCGGTGTTGAGGTTCGTCGTGGTAAAGGTGATGTCGGTGGTGAACCGCGAGAGCCGGTCACGGTTCGGCGTTCTCATCGTGTAGAAGACGTAGTAGTAGTGATTGGTCGCGAAGTTCGGGTCGAGCGCGATCGAGAAGATGCCCTGCTGCAGCCCGGCATAGCCGACGTTGCCGACGTTGGTCAGCTGCAAGAAAGGCGTGGGGCTCACGCTCGTGTACGGCGGGCTCAACACTTTGATCGTGCCGGGAAGCTCGGAGACCAACATGCGGCCGTCGGGCAGGAACAGCATGCTCGTCGGAAGGTTGAGGCCCGTCGCGAGGATGTCGTTCTGGAACGACGGGGGCGCAGGATTCGCGGAGGGCGCGAACGTCACCAGGGCGACCAAGGACGTGGAGAATACGAGCGCAAGCTGGCGCGTCCTCCCCCGCGTCCGTCGCTGAACCCGACGCCACCCTAGCCCGCCGAACATGTCCCTCCCCGCAGCTCGCCGCAGCGCCAAGACGAACGGGCGCAAGCCACGCTCCGGAGACACTACTCGAACGCAAGCCCGGCGACAACTGCAACAGCGCACGTGCAAGCTTAGGCCGTTGCAGCTCTTTAGCTCCTCTGTCTTTATCCGGTTTCGGCCGCGTTTTCGTTTTCCAACGTGGCGACACGTTCGAGCTCTCCGGCCGCGTTAGTGCCCATTCGTGACCAATCCGCGCTACGGACGAGCTCGTCCACGTGCGCGCCGATTTCCCGGACGAGCCTCACCAGCATCGACATGACGGCGCCTGCGCGATCAGTTCGGACTCATCCCGGTTCGGTACGGTGGCGCCTATGGCTGAAGTGGTCGAAACGCACGACCTGACGGCTCCATCACAGGACGGCTGGGCGCTGGACTACCGGATCCGTCGCGAAGACGGCGAGGAGCTCCATGCCGAGGTTCGCTGCTGGGAAAAGGCCCATGCCGCTGCCGAGCGAGCAGCGAACGCCGAGGCACTCGGTGCGATCGCGGACCGTGGCCGCACCACTGCACTCGACTACGCGGAGCTGGTGGAGTCGCCGGCGACGCGTGGTGCGGTCCTGATCTCGATCTGGTTCGACCCAGCTGACGAGGGCAACCTGCGCCGTCGGGTCAGCTACGAGCGCGCGCCGGCCTAAGCTATTCGCGTGAACGCAGCCGACCACCACAGCACATATCTGGCCAGAGCGGTCGCTGCGCTGACGCCTCAGGGGCGGAAGCGGGTCGACGAGCTCCTCGACCAGCTCGCCGTTGCCGGACGAAGCCACGAGTGGGTGGTCCGTTTTGCCCTGGCCCGTGAGGCCGAGGCGGACGCCGGCCAGACGGACGCCTCGACGGGCGAGGAGCCTGGGGAGAGGCTCAGCGCGGAGGAACTCGACATCGTGACCGCCGGTTTCATGAGGATTCGGGACCAGGAGCCGCTCGACGACGTCGCCGATTGGGCAAACGCGGTGCTCGCCCTGCTGGCGGACGAGCGCCGATAGCTGGGAGTCAGATAGAAACGCGAGCTCGTCGTGACGTTCAGGCTGCCCGACGTCACCTTTCGAGGGATACGCCAATGCCACGCGGATCCGATTGGAGGACTGTGGGCAAGCTCGCGATGTGGATTGCCGTGACGGCTCTCGGGCTCGTGCTCTCTGCCGGCGCCACGGCCGCTGCGCCGACGAAAGCGCAGTTCATCCGACAGGGCGACGCTCTCTGCCAGCAGGTGCAGCAAGAGCTGGCGCCGTTGGTTCGTCGGGCGCAGGCGGCGAAGTCGTTGCCGGCTGGCCGGCAATGGGCTGCCGCAGAGAGTCTCTGGGCCGAGCAGATCCAGATCCAAGCTCGCTTCACGGCGCGGTTGCGCGCCGTCGGTGTTCCTCCCGGAGACGCGAAGGCACGCGGAATCGTGCTCGGGCTCGACCGCGGCCTCGTGCTCGCACGCCGCGTGCGCGACGCCTTTGCACGTAGGAGCACCACGTCGTTGGCCGTCACTCTGCCGGAGTACATCCGCTTCACGGTGTCGCTGAACCGCCGCGTAGCGGCGTACGGCTTCAAGGTCTGCGGACGCGCCTAGCCCAGCTTGACCTTGCGCCGCACGGTGCCTGCGCGAGGATGACGGGCCTCGATCCCGATCTCGGTTCCTGCCGGCGCCTCGACCACCCACTCGAGCTTGGCGAGGTCGGATGTCGATTCGTCGTTCGCCCACCACGTGGTGGAGCGCTTGTCGGCTCGACCTCCTAGTTGTCCCACCTCGGTCGTGACATCGCCGCCGACGAGCCGAGCGCCGTCCGGCAGGTCGAGCTTGACCTCGAGGTCGCGAACCGCCTTCCGCTCGACCGCCTTCTCCGTCACGTTCGTCGGGAGCCAGCCGGAGTTCTGCAGGACGAGACGGACGAGAAATGAGCTCTCCCCCAGCTTCTCGACGTCGAGTGAGCGCTCCTCTAGCAAGGGCGACACGAGCAGATGGAAGAGCGCCCACTCCGAATGCGGTGCTACCTCGTCCTCGAGCCGGTCGAAGGGGACGTTGAACCAGTAGTTGATGATGTCCCACCCACCGAGCTCGACCTTGCCCAGCTCGGGATGGTCGAACTCGTACCAGTCGACGTACGCGTCCGGGTAGTTCTTCTTCGCCCACTCGAGCAGCTTGAGGTCGTCCTCGATCGGGTGCTCTCTGATCCAGTCGGTGAGGTGATACTCGGAGATCCCTGCCTGGCGTTGGGGGCTCCAGAACTCGGTCGTCCACGAAAACACGCCCAGGTGGTCGTACATCCAATCGTGCGCGCCGCCCTTGATCGTCTGCTTCGGCTCGTACTTGAAGTCGTGGAATACGGAAACGGCCGGATAGCCCGTCAACTCAGTGCCGCGCTCGCCGATCAGGTTGTACGCGCGCAGGTCGGAGGTAGGAAAGTCCTCGTCCGGACGACCCGCGTACGGCCGCAGGTGAACGCCGCTGAAGGTGTGGTAGGCGATGTGCCCCGTGATGTTGGGGCGCTCGGTGACGGCCCGCACCATTGCGCGCACTTCGGGCTCGGAGGTCGGGTAGGGGCCGGCGCCGCGCTGCTCGTGCTCGGGCACCCACTCGGCCGGAAAGTTCCGATTCAGATCGAGCCCTTCGAGTGGCGGTGAGATCTTGATCGTGATCCCGTCGTAGTTCTCGATCCGCCCCTCCGGCAGGAGCCGATAGAACGGCCCGTCCTCAGGCGTGTCGACGGGCTCCCGCCGGACGAGCAGCTTGCGCTCCTTCGGATGGGGCCGCCAGGCGCCGGTCGGGTCCTCGACGCGCATGTAGAGCACACGCCCGTCACCGTCGACGTCCCCATCCCGGAGGCCGTCCTCATGATCTGCACGTGGATACGGCCGCACGCTCGAACGGATGAAGCGCCGTTCCTCGAGCCCTCGCTCGGCCCCATCAGGATTGAGGCGAGGGATGACGTAGAAGACACGAGTGTCGAGTGCGCGCGTGACGAGGTCGTCCTGGCCGTGTCCGACGAGAAGCCGGTGGACGAGATGGAGCGCCGCCGTGCAGCCGGTCCACTCCATCGAATGGATGTTGGCCTCGATCAGGAACGCCGGCTTGTCGAGATGGTCGCCTGTCTCGGTGTTCGTCAGCGTGAGCAACCAGATGTCACGTTCTTCGTACGACTTGCCGATCGACTCGAGCGCGCACAGGTTCGGCGCTTCCTCCGCCCAGGTCCGCAGTGTGTCGGTCAGTTCCTCATACGCGTAGAAGTGGTCGTACGCGACGGAGCGCACGCGTATTACTGAGTCAGCTCGGCGATGAGCGGGGCGGTGTCATAGGGGTCAAAGCCGAGTCGCGAGGCGATTTCCTCGCTCGACGGCTTCGTCCCCTCGGCAAAGAGGTCGCGGAGGAGCTCGCCGGTCCTTGCGCTTCGCCACCAGTCCTCACCGACCTCGTCGAAGAGGTAGGAGCGCAATTGCGCGTGACGGATCCAGGCGCGCAGGTAGTCGGCCGAATAAAAGCCCGGATCCATGTCGGCGAGGTGACCGTCAGCGGGATAGCGAATGCCGGTCGCAGCGGTCAGGCGCTCGGAGTAGTCGTCGCTCGTCAGCCCCGCCTGATCGAAGTTCGACCAGAAGTCGAGCTCGAACTGGAGCTTCGCGGTGTAGCGCCGGAAGAGGAGCGCCTCGAGGAAGACCGTCGCCTCGGCATTCGTGCGCGCATCCTCGTCCGAGAGCCCAAAGTGCTCGGCGTGCCATGCTGGCTCGCGCGTGATCGCCTCGCAGATGTAGGAGTAGATCTCGGTCAGCGCATGATCGCGAGAGATTCTGCGGAACGTGTAGGGCAGATTCGGATCGACCCCCGCGTAATGGAGCGCGTGGCCGGCTTCGTGCAAGAAAGCCTGATAGTCGTGGAGCCCTCCCTGCGCACGGGTGATCAGATGAACGACTCGCGGCGGATCAGACGCGATCACACACGCACGGGGGGACTTCTGCGGCCTGTCGTCGAGATCAAGGCGGATGTTGTGGTCCGCGGCGAGGTCGAAGCCGAGCGCCGACAGCGTCGACAGGCAGACATCGGTGGCCCGCTCCTTCGTGTACGTCGAGTCAAGCGGAGAGAGCCGCCGGACGTATCCCATGTGCGCGGACGACGGTTGATCCTCACGGTCCGGACCGAGCAACCGCTCGAACCAACGCTCGCGCATCGCAATGAAGCTTCCCTCGATCGCATCGCTCGCAGCGGCGAGCACGGATTCGAGCTCGCGCAGAGAGATCTGCTTCTCCTCCTCGTTCCGCGCGACCGCGTCGGGTTGTTCCGTCAGGTCCGCCTCGAGCTCCTCGTAGGCGCGCAACAAATCGAGCCGCTGCTCGTTGAAGTCGGCTGACCTCTGGCGGTAAAGCTCACCCAGCTCACCACGCTCGGCGTAGTCCGAGACGATCGCGAGCTTGGCGAGCGCCGAGCGAAGAGGAAGCTCCTCCCCTTTGAACGTGAGACGCGCGGCGAGAATCTCGTTCTCGAGCTCGTCATCTTTTTCCGCGAGCTCGGCGGCCAGTAGCCCGCCCTCGCACGTCTTGCGCAGCCGGTAGAGCCATTCGCGCTGATCTCCCTCTGCGTCCGCCTCCTCGTCTCGGAGCGCCCGGAGCTGGTCGCGACTGAAGAGGTCGGAGTAGCGGGCGACGATCGCCGCCTGCTCCGACACTTCCTTCTCACCGACGCGGACGGCTCGACCCTCCTCCGACCGCTCGTAGAGATACCGCTGGAGTTGTCCCTCGAACTCCGCGGGACTGCGAACCGCAGTGGTCGACATCTCGAAGACTCTATCCGGCCTCGGGCGTGGCCTGCGGCACGAGCCTCCCAAGTGTTCCGGTCAACCGATCGAGCGTGAAAGGCTTCGAGATGACGGCGTCGGCATCGACGCCGTCGAGCTTCGGCGAACCGACGGAACCGGTCAGGAGTACGACAGGGACACCTGGGTTGCGCTCTCGAATCTCCGCGATGAAGTCGAGCCCGCTGTCGACGCCGACGTGGACATCGAGCAGGACGATGTCGACCGGGGTCGCCGCCATCGTCTCGCGCGCTTGCTGAATCGCCGCGGCCTCGAGCACGGCCCAGCCGTCGAGCTCCAGGTTCACACGACAGAGAAAACGGATGGCTGCGTCGTCGTCGACGACGAGCACGGTGTGGCTGGGCGAGTCCACCGCGGGCCGGAAGTCTATGCGTAACCACATTTGCGCCAGTTCCGTTTACTACTTGAAAATGGCAAATTTAGGCAATCATCCCAGAGGTGAATTCGAGCGCCAGATCGACCGCGTGGCGATCCGCATTCCCCGGCCCTCACCTCAGTTCAGACGCCGCTCGTGGCTCGCCTTTCAGCGCGCGCTCGACCCCTTCGCCAAGCCTAAGCCGCTGCGCGATCGGCAGCAGCACTGAGACGCCGGCGCGTCTCTTCCTTGCCCAGTAGCTCGAGGCTCTCGAACAGCCCCGGTGAGATCTTCGAACCGGTGACCGCGATGCGAATGGGCTCGAAAGCCTTGCGCGGGGAAAGCTCGAGCCTCTCGGCGAGGCCGCGCAGCGCACTCTCGATTTCCGCGGCGGCGAACGGCTCGACACGCTCGAGCTCTTGCTGCGCCGCGGTCACGACCGGCGCGCCGCCCGTCGGCAATGCCAACGCCTGCGGATCGATCTCGCGGAACAGGAAGCCGGCGAAGTCGGGGAACTGTCCGAAGCGCTCGATCTTCTCCTGCACGATCGGCGCAGCGCGGCGGACGAGCGTCTCGTCCCAGTCGTAACCTTCGCTCCGCAGGTACTTCACGAGCTCGTCCGCGTACTCGTCCGGCGAGAGGGCGCGCAGGTGCATGCCGTTCAGCCAGTCGAGCTTCTCGTAGTCGAAGGTGGCAGGGCTCGGAACGACGCGCTCGAGGGTGAAGCGCTCGATCAACTCGGCCGGGGACATGATCGTGGTCTTGTCGTCGTAGCTCCAGCCGAGGAGCGCGAGGAAGTTCATCAACGCCGGCGCGTAGTAGCCCGCGTGCCGGAACTCGTCGACGGTCACCGAACCGTGTCGCTTGGACAGGCTCTTGCCGTCCCCGCCGAGGACGTGGGACACGTGCGCGTAGACCGGCGGCTCCGCCCCGACCGCCCGGATGATGTTGATCTGTTTCGGCGTGTTCGAGATGTGATCCTCGCCCCGGATCACGTGCGTGATGGCGTCCCACACATCCTCCATAGGCGATGCGAAGTTGTAGGTCGGCCGGCCGTCGGAGCGAACGAGCACGACATCCTCGAGCTTCTCGTTCGGGAACTCGACCCGGCCGCGAACGACGTCGTCCCACGCCGTGACACCCTCGTCCGGCATGCGGAAGCGGATCGCCCCGTCGTCCTCGTAGGCTTTGCCCTCCTCGACCAGGCGACGCGCGATCTCGGCGCAGTCCTGCAGCCGGTCGAGCTGGAAGGTGACGTCGCCGTCCCAGTCGAGTCCGAGCCAGCGCAGTGAGTCCTGGATCTGCTGTGTCGCCTCCTCCACCTCGCGGTTCGTGTCGGTGTTCTCGATGCGGAGTCGGAACTCCCCGCCCTCGTGGCGCGCGAACAGCCAGTTGAAGAGCGCAGTCCGGACGTTCCCGATGTGGAGGAAGCCGGTCGGGCTCGGAGCCATGCGGACGCGAACGGGCACACCGTTAGGTTACTGGCGTGCTGTTCGGCGCCCACTGTTCCGGAGGTGTGAAGAAGGCCGTCGACAATGCAGTCGGGATGGGCGCCGACGTCGTGCAGCTCTTCGTCCAGAGCCCGCGCACCTGGCGGTTTCCCAACCACGATCCTGCCGACCTTGCGGCGTTCAGGTCGAAGCGCGAAGCGGCGGGCATCCCCGCCCTCGTTCATGCCCTCTACCTCGTGAACCTCGCGGCGCCGGACGACGAGATCTACTCCAAGAGCGTCGACACGATGCGAGCGACCATGGACGCGGCCTGCGCGATCGAGGCCGATGCCGTCATCTTCCACCTCGGATCGCATCTCGGCGCCGGGTTCGAGACCGGCCTCGAGCGTGCGGTGCCGGCGCTCCAACAGGTGCTCGACCGCTCCAACGAGCGAACGTGGCTGCTGGTCGAGAACTCGGCCGGCGCCGGCGGGACGATCGGTCGCTCGATCGACGAGCTCGCCGCGGTCGTCGACGCACTCGGACGGCACGAGCGCCTCGGTGTCTGCCTCGACTCGTGCCATCTCTTCGTCTCGGGCGTCGACGTCACCGACTCGGCCGTGATGAATGCGCTCGTGGAGGACGTCGACGCCCGAATCGGCCTCGACCGCCTGCGCGCGCTGCACGCGAACGATGCGAAGGCTCCGCTCGGGTCGAATCGCGACCGCCACGACAACATCGGGGACGGGCTGATCGGCGAGGGCCTCGGCGTCTTCCTCGCTCACCCGAAGTTCCAAGACCTACCCGTCGTGCTCGAGGTGCCCGGAGCCGACGGCAAAGGCCCGAACGCCGAGGAGATCCGCAAGCTTCGTGAGCTCCACGCCCGGGCGTCGTAGGTATCGCTGGACGATCCTCTCCGCCGGCGTCTTCGCGCAGGCGGCCTTCTCGGCGATCCTGCTCGGCCTTCCGGCGATCGCCCCCGCGATCCAGGATCGCTACGACCTCACCCTGACCCAGGTCGGCGTCGTGCTGGCCGCGATCAGCTTCGGCTCGCTTGCGACGATGCTGCTCTGGGGAATCGTTGCCGACGCGATCGGCGAGCGCGCCGTGATCGCTATCGGACAGACGGGGACGGCCGCGGCACTGGTGTGGGCGGCCTACGCGTCGTCGTTCGCGGAGCTCATCGGCGCGCTCGCCGCCGTCGGTGCGCTGGGCGCCGGCGTCAACGCAGCAAGCGGACGCGCGGTCATGGCGTGGTTCGGCGAAGAGGAGCGCGGACTCGCGCTCGGCATCCGTCAGATGGCCACGCCGCTCGGCGGAGCCGTCGCAGCTGTCGCACTGCCCGCGCTCGAGCAGCAGATCAGCCTGCGCGCAGCGTTCGTCGGGTTGGCCGTGGCCTGCTTCGCCGCGGCGATCGTCGGCGCAATCCTGTTACGCGGCGAGCCGGCTGACGATCACTCCGTGCTCGCTCGTCCGTTGCGTGATCCCCGCGTCTGGCGGATCTGCACCGCCAGTACCTTCTACGTCGCGACGCAGATCAGCCTGCTGGGCTTCTTCGTCCTCTTTCTCCATGACAGCCGAGGCGTGTCGACTGGAGTCGCCGCAGGAGCGCTCGCCGTCACGCAGGTTTTTGGCGGCATCGCGCGCATCGCTGTCGGGCGCCTCTCGGACCGGCTGCGAATGCGGATCGTTCCGTTGCGCTGGGTCGCGCTCGGCCTTGCGCTCGCCGTCGGAATCACGGCAGCGCTCGTGGACGCACCCGTCTGGATCGTCGTCACGTCCCTCGTCGTCGCCGGCACCTTCGGCCTCTCGTGGAACGGCCTCTCCTTCACCGCCGCTGCAGAGGCTGCGGGGCGCGCTCGTAGCGGCGCCGCGATCGGGCTGCAGCAGACGTTCCTCTCGGCCGGGGCGATCGTCGCACCGATCGCGTTTGCGGCGACCGTCCACCACGTTTCGTGGCGCGTCGCCTTCGTGCTCGCGGCAATCAGCCCGCTGGTGGGCTACGCGCTGCTCAGTCCGCTAGCTGAGCGAAGACCTTGAACGTCGGCCTGCCGACCGGGAGCTCGTGGAACTCCGGGTTCACACAGCCGAGCTCGCCCGACCGCTCCTCGCCGTAGCACTCCTCGACCTCGACACGGCACATCGGGAGCGGCGCGTGCGTCGTGCGCATGGCACCGAATCCCCCGTGGCGCGCCTCGGCCGCCCCCAGCATCTCGAGGTCGATCTCGACGGCGTACACGCGTTGCATGCAGCCGATGTACGTGTGCCCGAATTCCTCGTACGCATACATGAAGGGACACGCGCGCTCGACGCACGCAGACGGGTAGACGACCTTGTCGCAATGCACCTCGCACCTGCGGCACTCCAACTCGTCCTGCGGCCGGAGCGGAAGCTCCGTGACGGTCAGTGCCTCGAGGCGCTGGGCCGGTTGCTGCATGACGGAATTGTGGTGCCGCAGACCGGCCACCGCAAGACTTGACATGAAGGTCGTGGATCAGCTAAGGCCGCTAGGCTTGGCCGTCGTGGCGCGTCGACTCCTTTGGGCCTCGCTCGCCCTCGCGCCGATCACAATTCTCGTCGATCTGTTCGCCGATCCCGGCAAGACGGTCCTGTTCGTCTTCGCCGCGATCTCCCTGATTCCCCTCGCCTGGCTGATCGGGGAAGCGACCGAACACGCCGGGGAACACACCGGACCGCGCATCGGCGGCCTCCTGAACGCGAGCTTCGGAAACGCTCCCGAGGTCATCATCGCGGTGATCGCGGTCCACGAGAATCTTCCCGACGTCGTGCGCGGCTCGATGGCCGGGAGCATCGTCTCGAACATCCTGCTCGTGCTCGGAGCGGCACTGGTCCTCGGCACGGACAACGCAGAGCTCGACCGCTCGTCACTGCTGAGCCAGCTGCTCCTCGTCCTCGTTGCAGTGCTCCTGCTCCTGATCCCGTCGGTTCCGGGCTGGCACGGGGACCCGAATCGCCACTCGCTCGCATTGCTCAGCATCGGCCCCGCCATCGTCCTGCTCGGCCTCTACCTCGCAGTCACGATCGTCGATCTCAAACGCCGTCCGGTCCACGAAGTCACGAACGCGACCGGCTGGAGCCTTCGTACCTCAGTCATCGTCCTCGGAACGACTACGGCCGTGACCGCGCTGATCTGCGAGATCCTCGTCCACTCGCTCGACGCCTTTGCGAGAGCGGCGAACCTCTCCGAGTTCTTCATCGCCATAGTGATCGTCGCGATCGTCGGCAACGCCGCCGAGCACGGCGGCGCCGTCGTGATCGCCCGCCGCGGGAAGATGAAGCTCGCCACCGAGATCGCGATCTCCTCGAGCGCGCAGGTCGGCCTGTTCGTCATTCCGGTGGTCACCCTGGTGTCGTTCGCGTTCGCGCATCCGCTCTCGCTCGCCTTCCGGCCGATCGAGCTGATCGCCATGGGCTCTGCGGCGCTGTTCGTCGGCTTCGTGATCCGCGACGGACGCGCCCGACGTTGGGAGGGAGCTCTCCTGATCTCCGTCTACGGCGGGTTTGTCGTCTGGTTCCTCGCGGCCGGGGACCGCTAGCGGCGGAAGAGGGCGGTTAACCGCACCAAGCCCGGCCAGTGAGCCGCCTTGTGAGCCCTCCCGCTAGCCTGCAGGCTTGCCTCAACAACATGGAGGACAGATGAGCAATTCACTCGCAGCTCAGTCCGCGGCGACGGCCGACGCCCCAGCCACCGGGTTCGTCCTCTCCGCGTCTGACCTGACGCGCCGCTACGGCGAAGGAGACACCGCGGTCGACGCCTTGCGCGGCGTCTCGCTCGATGTCCCCAAGGGCCAACTCACTGCGGTCATGGGCCCGTCCGGGTCAGGGAAGTCGACCCTGATGCACATCCTTGCCGGCCTCGACAAGCCCACCTCAGGCGAGGTCACGATTGCCGGGACGGCCATCTCGAAGCTCAGCGACTCCGATCTGACGAAGCTGCGCCGCCGGCACATCGGCTTCATCTTCCAGTTCTTCAACCTGCTCCCGATGCTGACTGCGGAAGAGAACATCCTGCTGCCGCTTTCGATCGCCGGCGTGAAGCCGGAGCGCGAGTGGGTCGACCAGTTGATCGAGCGCATGGGCCTCACGAACCGCCGCACGCACCGCCCGTCTGAGCTCTCCGGCGGCCAGCAACAGCGTGTGGCCATCGGCCGTGCTCTCGTCAGCAGGCCGACGATCGTCTTCGCCGACGAGCCGACAGGGAACCTCGACTCGAAAACGAGCGGGGAGATTCTCGAGGTTCTCAACCGGTCGGTGCAGGAGCTCGAGCAGACGATCGTGATGGTGACGCATGAAGCGCGCGCAGCGGCGATCGCGCACCGCATCCTGTTCATCGCAGACGGGCTCATCGTGCGCGAGTCGAAGGATCTTTCCGCGCACGAGATCGTCGAAGAGATGGAACAGCTCGACAGCGCGTGACCCGATTCGCTCTCAAGGCACTCCTCGGACGCAAGCTGCGCACCGTCCTCTCGGCGTTCGCCATCGTCCTCGGCGTCGCCACGGTGAGCGGCACGTACGTTCTCACCGACTCCATCGACAAGGCCTTCGGGTCGATCTTCACGGAGAGCCGTAACGGGTCGGATGCCGTCATCAGCGGCAAGGCTGCCTTCGACATCGGAGATGGAACCGGCGTAACGGCCCCGGCCTTCGACGAATCGCTCCTGCAGAAGGTCCGCGCCCTTCCGGATGTCAGCGTCGCAGACGGCAGCGTCAACGGCGAGGCTCAGTTGATTGGCAAGGACGGCAAAGCGATCGTCTACGGCGGCGCCCCGAATCTCGGGTTCAGCATCGCCCGGGGCGATTCGCCCTTCAACCCATTGTCGCTCGTCGACGGCTCATGGCCGAAGCAAAACGAGGTCGTGATCGATAAGGCGACTGCGGGCAAAGAGCACTTTCGCATCGGCCAGATCGTCGGAGTGCAGGCCGTCGGCTCGGTCCAGCAGTTGCGGCTCTCCGGAATCGTGAAGTTCGGGTCCGTGTCGACCATCGGCGGCGCAACGCTGGCCGGCTTCGATCTGCCCACGGCACAAAGGCTTTTCGGCAAGCCCGGCAAGCTCGACGAGATCGCGGTCGCATCGGAGCCGAACGTTTCCACCACTGACCTGTTGCAGCAGATCCAGGGCATCCTCCCTGCCGACACGCAGGTGCGCACCGGTCAGGGGCAGGCACATGAGGACAGTAAGGACACGAATTCGTTCATCTCCTTCCTCCAGAAGTTTCTGCTCGGTTTCGGCGGCGTCGCCCTCTTCGTCGGGAGCTTCGTGATCGCGAACTCGCTCTCGATCACCATCGCGCAGCGTACGCGCGAGCTTGCGACCCTCAGGACTCTTGGCGCGTCCCGTCGTCAACTGCTCCGGTCGATCATCATCGAAGCGCTGGTGATCGGAATCCTCGCCGCGGTGATCGGGCTCTTCGCCGGGCTCGCGCTCGCGAAAGGGCTGTTCTCACTCTTCGACGCCGTTGGCTTCACGCTTCCGAACAACGGCTTGACCTTCGAGACCCGAACTGTGGTCGTCTCACTCGCGGTCGGAGTCATCGTCACGCTCCTCGCAAGCCTGCGCCCTGCGCTGCGGGCGACGCGTGTGCCCCCGATCGCCGCTGTCCGGGAAGGCGCCACACTGCCGGAATCGCGGTACGCACGCTTCCGCCTCCCCGCATCCATAGTGCTGACGGCGCTCGGCTTCGGCGCACTGCTCTGGGGCCTGTTTGCGCCCAACCTCGGCACGGCCGGCATCCTCCTCTTCATGCTCGGCGGAGCGCTGCTCGTGTTCTTCGGCATCGCGCTCCTGTCGGTCAGGCTCGTGACTCCGCTCGCGGGAGTGCTTGGGTGGCCGGCGACGAAGATCGGCGGCACAGCCGGGGCACTGGCCCGCGAGAACTCGCAGCGGAACCCCCAGCGCACAGCATCGACTGCGTCTGCGCTCATGATCGGGCTCGCCCTGGTGACGCTGGTGACGATGCTCGCGGCCGGGATCATCTCGAGCTTCGAGGGCTCCGTGAAACAGATCTGGAAGAACGCGGACTACGCGATCACCGCACAGAACAACTTCTCCCCGATCCCGATCGCGGCGGCAGACGCCGTCGCGAAAACTCCTGGGGTGGAAGCGGTCGGGAACGTTCGGGCCGGTGAGTCGCTTGCGTTCGGGAAGAAGATCACTACGACAGCAGTGAACCCGGCGACGAGCCAGATGTTCAACCTCGAATGGGAGGAAGGATCGGGAGCGATCCTGGCCAATCTCGGTGAGGACGGCGCGTTCGTCGACAAGGGGTATGCGAAGAGCCACCATCTGGAGCTCGGATCACCCGTGCCGCTGACCTTCGCTGACGGATCGCAACAGCTCTTTGACGTCAGGGGCATCTTCGCACCGCCGACCGGAGGCTCACCGTTCGGGTCCGTCACGATCTCCGCGGCGTCATGGGACAGCCATGTCGACGCTCCGCAAAATCTCTACTCCTTCGTGCTCATGAAGGGCGGGCAGACGCCTGAGAACGCCGCCGCCCTCGATCAGACCCTGAAGGCGTTCCCGAACGCAAAGGCTGCAACGCGGCAGAAATTCATCGATAACCAGATCTCCGGGCTCAGCTCCGTGTTGAACATCCTCTACGTACTGCTCGCTCTGTCGGTCATCGTCAGCCTCTTCGGGATCGTGAACACCCTCGTACTGACGGTGTTCGAGCGCACGCGTGAGATCGGCATGTTGCGAGCGATCGGGATGACGCGCCGTCAGGTGCGACGGATGATCCGACACGAGAGCGTGATCACGGCACTGATCGGCGCTGTGATCGGCATCGTGCTGGGGATCGTGCTCGCAGCGCTGCTGATCGCACGCATCGACTTCATCGTCCTCTCGGTGCCTGTCGGCCAGCTCATCATCTTCGGGATCGCGGCGATCTTTGTCGGCATCCTCGCTGCGATCTTCCCGGCGCGCCGCGCCGCCAGGCTCAACGTTCTAGAGGCACTTCAGTACGAGTAGCACCGAGCGCGGCGGGAATCGCTTCGAGTGCCGCATCGATGTCGTCGTCCGAGATGTCCAGGTGCGTGACCGCACGGACGATCGTCGGGTGAACCGTCGTCGAGACGAGCACGCCCCGCTCCTTCAACCGCTCGATCGCACCGGTCCGGTCGAGACCGACGTCGATCTGCACGAAGTTGGTCTCCACCTGCTCGAGGTCGACCTGCACTCCGGCCTCGGCAAGGCCTTCGCCGAGGCGGCGCGCTCGGGCGTGGTCGTCCGCGATCCGGTCGACGTGATGGTCGAGCGAGTAGAGCGCGGCAGCCGCCACGATCCCGGCCTGACGCATCGCCCCGCCGAAGAAGTGCTTCCCGCGGCGGGCCTGGGCCATCAGCTCTGACGATCCCGCGATCAATGCTCCGAGCGGACAGCCGAGCCCCTTCGAAAAGCAGAGCGTCACCGTGTCGAAGCCGCGGCCGATCCTCGCGGTGTCGACACCGGACGCGATCGCCGCGTTGACGAGGCGGGCGCCGTCGAGATGAACGGCCAGGTCGTGCTCGCGACAGGTTGCGACGATGGCGTCGACCTCGTCGAGCGGCCAGACGCGGCCGCCGGAGCTGTTGTGTGTGTTCTCGATCGTGACGACCCGGGTCGGCGCGACGTGCACGCTCGTTCGGTCGCGGATCTCGGCGACGACCTGGTCCGGCGAGAAGCGTCCCTTCGTCCCCAGGAGCCCGATGGTCAGCAGGCCCGAGTGCGCGGCCGGCCCGCCCAGCTCGGACAACATGATGTGAGCCTGCGTCTCCACGAGCAGGGCATCCCCCGGGCGGCCGAGGATGTTCAGCGCGATCTGGTTCGCCATCGTCGCGGTCGGGAGGAACACCGCCTCCTCGTGCCCGAGAAACGCTGCCCCGCGCCGTTCGAGCTCGTTGACCGTCGGGTCCTCGCGCTTCTGCTCGTCGCCGACCTCGGCGTTCGCAATCGCCTCCCGCATCGCCTGCGTCGGCTGGGTCAAGGTATCGGAGCGGAGATCGATCATCGGTCTATTTTGCAGGTTTCAATTGGTCACCCCGGCGGGTGATCATCATCACCCGCGTCTAAGCCGATGATGGAGCCGGAAGGTATGTAGATGAATCCCTCTGACAAGCCCTATCTCGGCGGTGGCCTCAGGCTCGCCTCTGGGTCGGCCGCGCCCCTTCGGCTAGATCACAACTTCTTCGAGCATGAGGTCCGACCCATGCTCGGCTCGATCCTCCTGCAGAAAGGGTGGATCTCGCACGAGCGTCTGGACGAAGCGCTCGCAGAGGGCAAGGTCACCGGCATGCGCCTCGGTGAGACGCTGCTGTCTCGGGGCTGGCTCTTCGAGCCCGAGCTCGCGTCCGCACTCGCCGAGCAGGCGGGTCTGCGCTATGTCGATCTCGTGCGCCACCCGCTCGATCCGAGGGTGGCAGCTCTCCTGCCGCTCGAGGTGGCGCGCCGCATGTTTGTCGTTCCCGTCCGCTTGCTGGATTCGGGACGCATCGAGGTCGCGGTCGCCGACCCGGCGGACGTCGACGTCGAAGTGCTCGAGCGAGTGCTCGGCCGCAGTGTCGACATCGTGGTCGGGGAGCGCTCGGCGATTCAGGACGCCTGGCGTTACTCGCCTTCCAGCGCTAAGTAAGCGCGACGACCACACCCTCCCACGGCTCGAGGCGCGAAAGATCGTCACGACCTCTCGTCGAGAGAAGCACGTCACCGGCGAGTGACAGGCTCACCGGCGAACCGGTCAGGTTCAGCGCGACTGCAGTCGAGTCGCCGCGCCGCCACGCCCAGAGTCCGGGCTCGCCCGCGATCGGGGTGTACGCGCCGCTGACCAGATCGTCGCGACGACGGCGAAGCGCGATCGCCTCGCGGCAGAAGTTCAGCACGGACGACGGGTCGTCCTCCTGCTCGGCGACGGTCGCAATGTTTTCACCAACCGGGAGCCACGGATCGCGCCACTCGACGTCGCCCCACGGCATCGGTGTCCGCGCACCGTCACGGCCGTGCACGTCGAGCGCCCGATCGGTCGGGATCTCGACCTGACGCATGCCGAGCTCGTCCCCGTAGTACAGGACCGATGTACCCCGTAGCGTGAGCAGGGCTAGGAGCGCCAGGCGGACCTTCGCGTCGTCTTCGTCGCAGATCCTCGTCGGGAACCTGACGACGTCGTGATTCGACAGCGCCCACACCGGCGAGGAACCGCTTGGTAGCACTTCCTCCGTGCGCTTCACCACGTCTGCGATCGCCGCGGCGTCGAGCCCGGCGAACATGAACGGAAAGTTGAATGCGAGCTGCAGCTCGTCCGAGTCGCCGTAGAAGGTGGCGAGCTCGTCGAGGTCCAGCACCCAGGTCTCACCGAGCAGCAGCCGCTCGGGGTCGTAGCCGTCCGCGAGCGCCCGCCAGCGCCGCAACACCTTGTGAATCTCGGGCCGATTCCGTTGACCCGGTGGATCTTTGACGAGCTCGTGCACGACGTCGATCCGGAATCCCGCGACGCCTCGGTCGAACCAGAAGCGGAGGATCTCGTCGAACGCATCGCGCACCTCCGGCCGCATCCAGTTCAGGTCGGGCTGCTCGGGCAGGAAGAGGTGGTGGTAGTACTGGCCCGTCGCCTCGTCGTAGGTCCACGCTGTGCCGCCGAAGACGGCCTCCTGCTCCTCGGGCTCGTCACGCCAGAGGTAAAACGGGCGGCGGGGCGAGCCTTTCGACGAGCGTGACTGTAGGAACCACTCGTGCCGATCACTGGTGTGAGCCGGAACGAGGTCGAGCAAAATGCGGATGCCGAGCTCACCTGCCGCGGCGATCAGCGCGTCGAAGTCCTCGATCGTCCCCAGGTCAGGGTGGACGCCGAAATAGTCCGAGACGTCATAGCCCCAGTCACGGTTCGGCGACGGGAAGGTCGGGTTGATCCAGATGCCGTCGACGCCGAGCCGATGGAGATAGTCCAGACGACCGCGGAGACCGGTGAGGTCGCCGATGCCGTCACCGTTCGAGTCTGCGAACGACCTCGGGTACGCCTGGTAGAGCACGCCACCGTGCCACCACGGCTGCTGGGGAGAGGCCATGAGCAACGCTACCCTGGCCACGTGGATCGTGCCTTGTTGCAACTGCATCTGAACGAGCATGGTGAGCCGGCCTACCGCGCCGGTCAGGTGTGGGATTGGGCGGCCCGGGGTGCCACCGGCTACGAGGAAATGACGAACCTGCCCGACTCCTTGCGTTGGCGGTTGGAACGGGACGTGCCCTTCTCCACCCTCGAGCTCGTCCAGGAAGCGAAAGCAAGCGACGGCACCGTGAAGGCGCTGTTCCGTACGAACGACGGCCATCCGCTCGAGGCGGTGCTGATGCGCTTTCGCGACGGCCGGCGCTCGGTGTGCGTGTCATCGCAATCGGGATGCCCGCTCACGTGCACTTTCTGCGCAACCGGGCAGATGCGTTTCGGCCGCAACCTGACCGCCTCCGAGATTCTCGACCAGGCCCTGCACTTCCGGCGCATCGAGCCCATCGACCACGTGGTCTTCATGGGGATGGGCGAGCCGATGCTGAATATCGAATCTGTGCTCGAAGCCGCGCGAGCGCTGCCGGACGTCGGAGTCACCTGGCGTCGCACGACCATCTCCACGGTCGGCTGGCTGCCCGGTCTGCGCAAGTTCGTCGACGAGGTCGAGGAGCCGATCAGGCTGGCGCTGTCACTCCACGCGCCGACCGACGAGCTGCGCAGCGAGTTGATGCCGGTGAACGACCGCTATCCGCTCGACGAAGTGCTCGCGGAATGCGCGCGCTACTTCGCGCTGCGCCGACGGAAAGTGTTCGTGGAGTACGTGATGCTCCGCGGCGTCAACGACCGCGTCGAGCAGGCGCGCGAACTCGCAAAACGGCTCGACCCGAAGATCTTCAAGGTGAATCTCATTCCGTACAACCCGACGGGGATCTACGACGGCTCCTCGCCGAAGGCGATCGAGGCGTTCAAGAACGTCCTCGGCCGCGCCCGGATTCCCGTGACGGTGCGGCTGACACGCGGCCGCGACATCGCCGCGGCCTGCGGTCAGCTTGCGGTGACGTCGGGCGCCGGCTGAGCCGTCGCTCAGGCCGCCGCCATCCTCGCGAGTCGCGCAAGCTGGCTGCGTACGCGATCGATCTCTGCGCTGTACATGAGGATCTCGCCGTCGTCGGCGCCGCTCCGTTCCCGGAGACTCGCGCACGAGCACGAGGCCCTTCAATTCGAGCACCAGGTCGTCGAGCTCGCGGAAGCGGTCACCCAGTCGACGTTCCACGGTAGTCACGCCGCCTCCTCGAGCGCGACGACCTCCCGGTCGACCGGCAGAGTCTCTGCGTTTCGAGTCGGCGCCGACTTGACGAAAGCGAGAGCGATCAGCGCGCCGACGACAAGGAGCCCTGTCAGCACGTAGAGCGCGCTCTGGAAGCCGTGAGCGAGCGCAACGCTGCTCGACGCGGAGACTGCCGAGTGGGTCTGTGCATAGTGGCTCGTCGAGCTGGCTGCGATCGCGCTGACCGCGCCGAGACCGATCGCCCCGCCGATCTGGCGGCTCGTGTTGATCAGCCCCGAGGCCACGCCGGCATCCGAGCGTTCGACGCCCGTAAGGCTGGCAATCGTGACCGGCACGAACGAGAGCCCCATCCCGGCGCCACCGAGGACGAACCACGGAAAGAGATCCCAGAAGTAGTGACCATCGGCCGGAAGGCGTGTCAGCGCCGCGACCGAGACGGCGGAAGCAAGCAGTCCAGCAGTGAGCGTCGCTCTGACGCCGAAACGGCCGACGACAACCTGGGCGAGGTTCGACGTCACGACGACTGTGCCCGCGAAGGCCACGAACGCAGTGCCGCTCTGCATTGCGGTGTAGTGGAGAACGTCCTGAAGGTAGAGCGTCAGCAGGAAGAACTCGGAGAACGCGACCGCGCCGATGATGGCCATCGCGGCGTTCGCAGCCGTGAGCGAACGCAGGCGGAAGATCCGCAGGGGCAGAAGCGGCGAAGGCGAGCGCAGCTCGATCGCGATGAATGCGAGCACGAGGGCAATCGCACCGGCGAGGAGACCGATCGTCGTAGCGGAGCCCCAGCCGTCGGTCGTTGCACGCGTCATCGCGTACACGAGCAGCATCAGACCCGTGGTGATCGAGGCCGCACCCGGGAAGTCGAAGTGACGATGCCCGAGCCCAGCGCGGCTCTCTTGCAGCAGCACGGGCGCAAGGGCGATCGCGGCGACGCCCACAGGGACGTTGATGAAAAAGACCCAGGACCAGCTCAGATACGACGTGAGCACCCCACCGAGCAGGACTCCAGCCGCGGCGCCGCTTCCCGAGGCCGCACCGTAGATGCCGAGCGCAAGGTTGCGTTCGCGGCCTTCAGCGAACGTGGTCATCAGCAGCGACAGCGCGGCCGGAGCGAGCAACGCTCCGCCGAGCCCCTGCAAACCGCGGAATGCGATCAGGGACCCCTCCGACCAGGCAATGCCGCAGAGGAGCGAGCTCACCGTGAACAGGGCAAGACCGGAGACGAAGAGCCGCCGCCGGCCGAGCAGATCGGCGAGACGCCCGCCGAGGAGTAGCGCCCCGCCGAAGAGGATCGCGTACGCCGAGATCACCCACGGCAGGTTCGCCTCGGAAAAGTTGAGATCCGTCTTGATCGACGGTAGGGCGACATTGACGATCGCCACGTCGAGGATGACCATGAACTGTGCGGTGACGATGAGAGTGAGCGCGCTCCAGCGCCGCTCCCTCTTCGTGACTTCATCCACTAATTGACCTCCAAAATCGTTGTCGATCTCAACGTTATAGCAAAGCAACGATTGGACGCGCTACTCTGTTTCACATGACTGCCACAATTCCCCCGACCACGACGACGCCAACGGCCCCTCGGTTGCCCGAGGAGCTCGTTGCGTCCGCCATGTTCCTACTCAAGCGCCTGGGATTCGCCGCGAAGGAACGGACGATGAGGGCGTACGAAGGAACCGGCCTGCACCCCTACCACCACGCGATCCTGCTCGTGCTCGACGCGGGGTCAGCCGAGACGCAGGGCGCCATCGCCGACGCGCTTGGTTACGACCGAGGCCAGCTAGTTGGGCTGCTCGACGAACTGGAGGAACAGGGCTTCATCGAGCGGCGTCGCGACCCCAGCGACCGCCGTCGTCATGTCGTTCGCCTCACCACCGACGGAAAGCGGACGCTCAAGCGGCTGCGCGCGCTCGCGCAGGAGATCGAGGACGAGTACCTGGCTCCGCTCGAGCCCGCGGAACGGGCGACCCTGCACGCGCTCCTACTCCGTCTGGCTGAGACGCACGAGCCACGCTGCGCGCTCGCCGCAACCCAACCGCTCTCGAAGGACCCGGCCCGCTAGCTCGCCGTCGACGCACGCTGTAGCGCCGGAGTGCAGCTCGACCTGCCGCGCTTCTCGAGGTACTGCTGGTGATAGTCCTCCGCCTCGTAGAACGTCTGCGCGGGCTCGATCTGCGTCACGATCGGCGCGCCCCAGTTCCGCTGCTCCCCCGCCTTCGACTTCACAGCAGCCTCGTGCTGCTCCTCGTCGTTGAAGAAGATCGCTGAGCGGTAGTTGTCGCCGATGTCCCAGCCCTGACGATTCAGTTGGGTCGGGTCGTGCTTTGCCCAGAAGACGTCGAGCAGCTGCTCGTACGAGATTCGCTCGGGGTCGTACGTCACCTCGACGACCTCGGCGTGCCCCGTCGTGTGCGAGCAGACATCCTCGTACGTCGGATTCTCAGTCGTTCCGCCTGCGTAGCCGACGCGCGTTCGCGTCACGCCGTCGAGCTGTCGGAACGCGGCCTCGACGCCCCAGAAGCAGCCGGCGCCGAATGTTGCCTTCTTTTCCACTATTCCTCCTCCAGGTTGAGTGCTGCCGAGTTGATGCAGTAGCGAGTGCCGGTCGGGGCCGGCCCGTCGGGAAAGACATGTCCGAGGTGGCCGCCGCAATTCGAGCACGTCACCTCGGTGCGCACCATCCCGTAGGTGGTGTCGGACTCCTCGTCGACCGCCTCCTCACCGGCGGGGGCGTAGAACGCCGGCCAGCCACAGCCCGAGTCGTACTTCGTCTCGGAGCGGAACAGCTCCGCGCCGCAGCCCGCACACCGGTAGGTGCCCGGCTCGAACGTGTGGTCGTATTCGCCGGAGAACGGCGCCTCCGTGCCCTTCTCGCGCAGAACGCGGTACTGCTCGGGATCCAGCTCGGCGCGCCACTGCTCTTCGGTCTTTTGGACTTTCGTCATCATTTTCTCCCTCATTCGGGTTCCTCCCTACAGTCTTGCTACTGGGGCAGGTATTACGCGAGTGAGGGATGGAGGAACCCCTCGGGTCGGCCGATCCCTGCCTTTGAAGGAGGAGTCAAATGAAGGAAGCAGCCGTTCTCATGAGCTTCCTGCGGCACGACCCGGTAGGGCAACGCCTCGGTGTGGGCGTCATCGTCATGGCCTGGTTCGCACTCGCCTGGACGAGCCTCGCAGTGGCAATCGCCGTCCCAGTTCTGCTCGTGGTGGCCGAAGTCGTTCGTCGCCGCCGCGACGAAGAGCCGGTCGTCGACGACCTCGAAGACCTGTACTAGACGCTCTCGCGCAACCTGGCGCGGTGGCGGATGCCGTGCAGAACGACCGCGCTCAGTAGGAGCGCGTCCCCGGTAACCGCAAACAGATCGGCGAGGTTGAACGCGACGCCGTGCAGCGTGCCCGAAACGACCAACGGGTCGGGCACGCCCTGCGACCACACGAGCAGCGAGACGAGATTCCCAAGCGCACCGCCGCACGCAATTCCTGCACCGCATGCAGCGGCGTTTGACGGAACACGCGGCACGAGTACGACGAGCGCCGCGATCACCGCAGCCATGATCAATGCGACGAACGGCGTGCGCGCGTGATGGAACTCCGCAGGCGCCAAAGACTTGTGCACGAGATCGATCGCAGCAAAGGAAACGGCGATGCAAACGAGAAGCAGACGACGCAGTCTCACACTGCAAAGCATGACATGCAGCTCAAGTCCGTCCGACGCACAACCGAGGATTTACCAATGGGACAACGCCGCTACCCCGAGTGTGTCACCCGCGAGGGAAAGCCGCGCCTGCGTTCTCTGGAGGAAGTCGTCGCGTTACCACGCCGTAGCCCGCTCACTGCAGAGCTGCAACGGGCGCTTTCGGCGGCGTCCAACCTTCACGGTCTGCGCTCCGATCTCTCACCGGTACCGGTCGTTGCAACGGCGACCATCACCGAGGCAGGTGCCTACCGCTTCCGACTGCGGGATCCGATCGACCTGCGCGTGTCGCGGGTGGGCGGACGATCCGCACTTGGGTTCCTGCACGAGCTCGGTCATCTGCTCGACCACCAAATCTTCTACGACCGCAAGACACGGTCGTGGGCGTCCGCGGTCCATCCGGCATTTGCGCCCTGGCGCGATGCCGCGGCGCTGCTCGAGAAGCGGCTCCTGCCCGGCGGCTATTCGCGACAACGCTACTTCCAGTCGGTGCACGAGATCTGGGCGCGGTCCTACGCGCAGACGGTGCTGCTGCGATCCGATGATCGCGTGCTCAACCGGCGACTCGAAAAGCTGCAAGTCGAAGATGACGCGCACATCTGGCCTGCCGACCAATTCGCCGTGGTGGCGGTAGAGGTCGAGCTCGTCTTCGAGCGGCTCGGGCTCAGGCAGCTGAGCCTCCCACTCGCCGCGTAGACCTAGGCGCCCTTCTGCGCTTCGAGCTGCCGCGGCGCTACCGGTTCGTTGCCGAGGTCTGGATGGTCCTCGAACCCGTACTTGACGATCGCGCGCTTCGCGGCCAGCACCTCGTCGAGTCGGCGCACCGGTCGCCCGTGCGGGGCGTCGCGGAGGACGTCCGGGTCGTCCTTCGCCTCCCGCGCGATCGCGAGCATTGCTTCGGCGAACTGGTCCAGCGTCTCTTTCGCCTCCGTCTCGGTCGGCTCGATCATCAGCGCTTCGGGGACGACGAGCGGAAAGTAGATCGTCGGCGGATGGAAGCCGTAGTCCATCAGCCGCTTCGCCACGTCCAGCGCCGAGATGCCGTGCTCGCGCTTCAGGGAGCGGGCACTCAGGACGAACTCGTGCATTGCGAGGCGGTCGTAGGGAAGGTCGTATGCATCCTTGAGCCGCGCGAGCAGGTAGTTGGCGTTGAGGACGGCGACCTCCGACATCTCGCGCAAGCGCGGCCCGTAGGAGCGGATGTACGCGTAGGAGCGAACGAACACACCGAACGGACCGGTGAACCCCCGTACCTTGCCGATCGACTTCGGGCGGTCGTGATCGAGCCGGAACCGGTCACCGTCCTTGACGACGGCGGGGACGGGAAGGAAGGGCTCGAGCTTGTCCCGCACGACAATCGGTCCGCCGCCCGGCCCGCCGCCGCCGTGCGGCTGCGAGAAGGTCTTGTGGAGGTTGATGTGCACGATGTCGAAGCCCATGTCGCCGGGCCTCGAGATGCCGCAGACGGCGTTCAGGTTGGCGCCGTCGTAGTAGAGGAGAGCGCCAACCTCGTGGAAGATCTGTGCGATCTCTTCGATGTGCTCGTCGAAGAGCCCGAGCGTCGAGGGGTTCGTGAGCATGAGCCCGGCGGTCCGCTCGTCGACCATCTCCCGCAGGTGCGCGACGTCGACGTTGCCGCGCGCGTCCGTCTCGACCTTCGCGAGCTTGTACCCGGCCATCGTGACGCTCGCGGGGTTCGTGCCGTGCGCGGTGTCGGCGGTGATGATGGTGTCGCGTTGATCGGCCTCGCCGCGGTCGGCGAAGTACGCGCGCATCACCATCAGGCCCGTCAACTCCCCCTGCGAGCCCGCGGCCGGCTGCAACGAGCACGCGTGCAGGCCCGACACTTCGACCAGGACCTCCTGGAGCCTCCACATCAGCTCGAGCGCGCCCTGAATCGACTCCTCGTCCTGGTAGGGATGCAGGTCCCGGAAGCCGGGAAGCATCGCGAGTCGCTCGTTGACGCGCGGGTTGTACTTCATCGTGCAGGAGCCGAGCGGATAGAAGCCCGTGTCGATGCCGAAGTTGCGCGTCGAGAGCTCCGTGAAGTGCCTGACGATCTCGGGCTCGGCGAGCTCGGGGAGCCGCGGCGGAACCTGGCGGCGCAGCTCGTCCGGCACCTTCGCCGCCGGGAGGTCGTAGCGCGGTAGCTCTCCCCCGCGGCGGCCGGCCTGCGACTTCTCGAAGATCAGCTTCACGACGCCAGCGCTTCCACGAGCCGGTCGATGTCTGCAGGCGTGCGGCGCTCGGTGACGGCGACGAGCAGCGTGTCGTCGAGCCCTTCGTAGTCACGGCCGACCGCGTAGCCGGGGTGCACGCCTCGTTCGCGCGCAGCCTTCGTCGCCTCCTTCGCACTCCGTCCGGTGCGGACGGCAAACTCCTTGAATGTTGTCTGTTCAGGAAACGCGAGCTCGAGACCGGCCGCGGTCAGGCGGGTCTTCGCGTATTCGGCGAGGCTCATGCAGGTCTCCCCCAGCTCTCGCAATCCCTGCGGCCCAAGCCACGAGAGGTGCACGAGGCCGGCGAGCGCCAGCAGCGTCTGGTTCGTCGTGATGTTCGACGTGGCTTTCTCGCGGCGAATGTGCTGCTCGCGGGTCTGCAGGGTCAGGACATAGCCGCGCTCCCCTGCGGCGTCCAGCGTCTCACCGACGATCCGACCGGGCATGCGGCGGATGAATTCGCCCCGCGCAGCGAGAAAGCCGTAATGCGGCCCGGCAAAGGACTGATAGTTGCCCGCGCTCTGCCCTTCACCGATCGCCATACCGCAGCCGTAGGCACCCGGCGCCTCGAGCACGCCGAGAGAGATCGGGTCGACGTGCGCGACCGCGATCGCTTCCGCGTCGTTCGCCGCGGCTGCGAGGTCCGGGGCCGGCTCGAGGCAGCCGAAGAAGTTCGGCTGCTGGAAGATCACGCACGCCGCATCCTTCGCGGCTTGGCGTAGCTCGTCCGGATCGGTCACACCTCCACGGTGAGGCACCTCGACGACCTCGAGGCCGAAGCCCGGCGCGTAGGTCTTGACGACCTGTCGCACCTGTGGGCTGGTTGCCTCGGTCACGACGACCTTCGTCCGGCCCGTCGCGTGCTTCGCGACGTAGCAGGCGTCGGCGGCGACGGTCGTGCCGTCGTAACCCGATGCGTTCGACACGTCCATCCCGGTCAGCTCACAGATCACCGTCTGGTATTCGAAGATCGCCTGCAGCACTCCCTGGCTCATCTCCGGCTGGTACGGCGTGTACGCGGTGAGCAGCTCCCCGCGCTGCAGAACGGTGTCGACAACGGCCGGGACGTAGTGGTCGTAGATGCCAGCGCCCAGAAACGAGAGCTCCTTGCTCGTGTCGACGTTTCGCGCGGCGAGCTCCTCGAGGTGACGCGAAAGCTCCTGCTCGGAGAGAGGCGGCTCGAGGTCGAGCTCGCGCCCGAAGCGCACACCGTCGGGAATGTCGCGGAAGAGCTCCTCGACGGAGGAGACCCCGATCGCCGCGAGCATCTCGTCGCGGTCTCGCTCCGTCAACGACAGATAACTCATGGCCTTTTCCCGAGCGAAGCGATGGGACTAACCCTCATCGCGGAAAATGCGCAGCATTTTTCGCGACATCAAGACTCGTCGACGACCTGTTTGTAGGCGTCGACGTCCAGCAGTGAGTCTGTCTCCGCTGGCTCGGAGAGGCGAATCCGGATCAGCCAGCCCTCGCCGTACGGATCGTCGTTGACCGTCTCGGGCTCCTCGACCACCTTCGCATTCACCTCGAGCACTTCGCCGGACAGAGGCGCGATCACGTCCGAGACCGCCTTCACCGACTCCACCTCACCGTACGCCGAGTCCTTCGCAATCGTGTCGCCCTCGTTCGGCGGCTCGTAGTGGACGAGCTCCCCGAGCGCGTCCTGCGCGAACCACGTGATGCCGAGCACGGCCTCGTCGCCCTCGATGCGGGCCCAGTCGTGCTCCTTGTGGTACTTCAGATCGTCGGGATACGTCTCGCTGGCGGCCAACTGGCGCTACTCCTCTCGCTTGTAGATCGGTCTCTTGACGATCCGCGCTCGCCGCGATTTTCCGCGGACGTCGATCGCCAACTCGGTGTCCGGCGCAGCGGAGTCTGCCGGGACGTAGCCCATGCCGATGCCTCGGTCGAGCATCGGTGAATGCGTACCCGATGTGACCTCTCCTCCGCCCTCGATCGCCATACCCTGTCTCGGTACCGCCTTCTCCTGCATGACGAACGAGACGAGCTTTCGCTCAGGCCCGCGGGCCTTGATCTCACGTAGCGAGGCGGCGCCCGAGAACTCCTTGTCCAGGGCACAGCACCAGCCAAGCCCGGCTGAGATCGCGTCCGTGTCGGGCGTGATGTCGTTCCCGTGCAGGGGCAGCGAGGCTTCGAGCCGCAACGTGTCACGTGCGCCCAAACCGCAGGGGACGGCACCCCGCTCGAGGACACGGTCCCAGAGGTCGCCCCCGTCCTCGGCCATGACGAGGATCTCGCAACCTGCCTCGCCGGTGTAGCCCGTGCGGTTCACCATGCACTGAATCCCGTCGATTTCTCCTTCCGCGAATGTGAACTGCTTCGCCTCGGGCAGGCCGAGCCGCTCGATCGCGCGAGGGCCCTGGACGGCGAGAAGCGCGTACTCGTCCGAGGCGTCGCGCACGTCGGACCCGCGGATCTCGCGCTCCTTGAGCCAGCCGAAGTCGGCCTCGCGGTTGGCGGCGTTGACGATCAGGAGATAGCGGAACTCCTCGAGGCGGTAGACGATCAGGTCGTCGATGATCCCGCCGCGGTCGTTCGTCAAGAGGGTGTACTGGGCCTGGCCGGGACCGATCTTGTCGAGGTCGTTCGAGAGCGTTGCCTGCAAGAGCTCCGTGGCGCGCGGGCCCTCGATCTCGAACTCGCCCATGTGTGAAACGTCGAAGACACCGCAGTCAGCCCGGACCGCGCGATGCTCCGGGATGACTCCTTCGTATTGCACCGGCATCTCCCAACCGGCGAACGGGACCAGCCGCGCGCCGAGAGCGACGTGGCGGTCGTGGAGCGGCGTCTTCAGAAGCATCTGAGCCATGGCCCGTCGATGCTAACGAGCGTTGGAAAGGTGCCGCACCGGCTGTGTCTACTGAGAGGCGCAGCCGGAGCGACAGACCGGGTCGTGGGGCCAACCGGGGAGGAAGAGCCCCATGAGGGCAGACGTCACATACCTCGGCCGGGCAAACCCCAAACCTGGAGCCGGAGCGAGCTAGTCGTTAGTCGTCGCGGAGGAACGACGGCACTTCGAGGACGTCGGGCGAGACGTCGAAGCCCTCGGTGGGCGTCGACGCGGCCGGAATCGGCGGCTCGCGCTCCGCCTCGCGGCGCCGGCGGCGCCGGCCCTGGCCGCCGAACCCTGTCGCGATGACCGTGACCTGGACCTCGTCGCCGGCTGAATCGTCGATGACGGCGCCGAAGATGACGTTGGCGTTCTGATCCGCGGCCCCCGTGACGACCTCGGCCGCCTCGTTGACCTCGAAGAGGCCGATGTCGGAGCCGCCTGTGATGTTGAGGAGAATCCCCGTCGCCCCTTCGATCGACGCCTCGAGGAGCGGAGACGAGACCGCGATCCGCGCTGCTTCCGCCGCACGGTTCTCGCCCGTCGCGCGGCCGATGCCCATCAGCGCAGAACCGGCGTCGCGCATGATCGTCCGGACGTCGGCGAAGTCCAGGTTGACGAGGCCTGGCTCGGTGATCAGGTCGGTGATCCCCTGCACGCCCTGCCGGAGGATGTCGTCCGCCATCCGGAACGCCTCGACGACGGAGGTCTGTCGCTCGACCACCTGCAGCAGCCGGTCGTTCTCGATCACGATCAACGTGTCGACGCGGTCGCGCAGCTGGTCGATGCCGCGCTCAGCCTGGTCGGCGCGCTTGCGGCCTTCGAAGGCGAACGGGCGCGTGACGACTCCGACCGTCAGTGCGCCGAGCTCCTGCCCGAGCTCGGCGACGATCGGCGCGCCGCCGGTCCCCGTGCCGCCGCCTTCGCCAGCGGTGACGAAGACCATGTCGGCGCCCTTGAGCGCCTCTTTGAGCTCGTCGCGGCTCTCCTGCGCCGCGGCGAGTCCGATCTCGGGATCTGCGCCTGCGCCGAGCCCGCGTGTCGCCTGCGTGCCGACCTGAATCTTCACGTCGGCGTCAGTCATCATCAGCGCCTGCGCATCGGTGTTGACGGCGATGAACTCGACCCCGGCCAGACCGGCGTCCACCATGCGGTTGACCGCGTTGGTGCCTCCGCCGCCGACGCCGACGACCTTGATGACCGCGAGGTAATTCCCTGTTTGGCTCATGACTTTGAAAGTGGCTCGACCTCAAGCTGGACTAAAGCGTTGGGGCTGTCGAGCGCCTTCTTCGCAGCAGGGTACGCTGCCGATACCGGGGTGTCAACGCAGACAACCATCAAGCTCAACCTGAGAGTTGAGGGTTGCGGCCCGCAACCGGGCGCTCGGGGACGGTGATGTCGAGGTAGTCGGGGCCACCGCGGCCGGGCAATGCGAGGGTCGGAAGGATGCCTCGTGCGATGGCGATCTTCAGGGGCAGGTCGATCGGAGCGCCGAGCTGGATCTCGAGGCCTCCGCGTACTCCGAGCGTGATCTGACCGTCGAGCGCGCGCACGAAGGCGACTCGATTCGAGAAGCCGCTGCCGACGAAGGCGGCGAGCGAGCGGGCAGCGAGTGCGCCAGGCTCGTCGGTGAGAAAGGCGCCCTTCGAGATCTCCGTCCTCGTCGGCAGCCAGATGCGTGGGAGATCGCGGTGGGTCCCGAGCGCGACCGTCGCGACGACTCGCCCTCTCGCCGACACCAGCCACGACTCCGCGCCGCGCCGGAGCACGGCGACGGGCACCTCCGGCAACACACGGATCCGGAGCGTGTGCGGGAACGCCCGATCGACAACCGAACTGCGGACTGCCGCCAGTCCATCGATGCGTTGTTCGACGGTGCCCCCGTTCAAGGAGACGAGGCTGCGGCCGCCGAACGAGCGAAGCTCGGCACGGATCTCCGCAGCGAGCGCCGGTGAAGCTCCCTCGACCTCGACCGACTGCACGGCGAACATGGACGTCTCGCGCGCAAGAGCGTAGAGCCCGCCGGCGACCAGTACGACCAGGGCGCCGATCGCGAACGACCGGCCCGAGGGTGCGAACCGCAGCACGTCGAAGCTCCGCCTACGCGGAAGCTGGAGAACCTTCTCGCCCACGCGGCTGAGTTCGCCGCTCCTGCCCCGCGTCCTACCCCGAGATCGGGGGCAACTCGACCGACCCGAGGAACTCGACCTCGTGCTCCAGCTCGACGCCGAACTGCTCCCAGGCGCGTCGCCTGGCCTCGATCATCAGGGCGATCGCGTCCGCCGACCTGGCGCCGTCGGCGTTCTCGATGAAGTTCGCGTGCCGAGGCGAGATCTGAGCGCCGCCGATCCGGTGTCCCTTCAGCCCGCAGGCCTCGAGCATGCGGCCGGCGGAGAGCTCGTGGTCGGGGTTCTTGAACACGCTTCCGTACGTCCGCTTGTTCGTCGGCTGAGCCTCCTTCCGCCGCGCCTGCAGGTCGGCGACGATCGCCTTGATCTCGCTCGACGGGCGGGGCACGAGACGGAACTCGACGGACGCAACGACCTGGCCCCGGTTCAGGTTGGAGTGCCGGTAGCTCAGCCCGAGCTGTTCCGGCGTCTGCCAGTCGGCGCCGTCGGCGTCGACGACGAGCGCGCGTTCGAGAATGCCCGCCCAGTCCCCGCCATAGGCGCCCGCGTTCATCCAGACGCCGCCACCGGCGGTGCCTGGAATCGCACAGGCGAACTCGAAGCCGCCGAGGCCGGCGGCGCGGGCGCGATGCAGGGCGACCGCATTCGGTGCGCCGCCTCCGGCTACGAGCAGATCACCCTGAACGTCGACCTGGGCGAGCTCCCCGCCGAGCTTGAGCGCTAGGCCCTCGAAGCCGTCGTCGGCGACGAGCAGGTTCGAGCCCAGACCGACCGGAGCCGTGGGCAGCCCCTGCTTGCGCGCGAAGCCGAGCGCGCTCTCGAGCTCCTCGACCGTCTCGGGCCGAGCAAAGGCACGCGCCGGCCCTCCGGTGCCCAGCGTCGTGAACCGAGAGAGACGAACGCCCTCGTCGATCTTCATGCGAGCGTCTCCAGGATGACCTCCACTGCCGTGTCCACGTCGCCGGCCCCGATCGTCACCAAACGGTCGCCGGCACGAGCCTGACCTGCGAGGAAGCGTGCGCCGTCAGCGACCGAGGGCGTCCAGCCGACGAGCATTCCCGGCCGGAGGTCCGCGAGGGCATCGACGACCAACTTGCCCGTGACTCCCTCGACCGGCTCTTCGCGCGCGGGATAGACAGCGGTCACTGCGACGACGTCGGCTGCTGCGAGAGCAGCCGCCAGCTCGCGTGCGAGATGCCGCGTGCGCGAGTAGAGATGAGGCTGGAAGAGCACGAGCAGGCGGCCGTTCCCGCCGTTTCGCAGCGCGTCCAGCGTCGCAGCGATCTCGGCCGGATGGTGGGCATAGTCGTCGTAGACGTCGACGCTTCCTGCCTTACCGCGGTGCTCGAGCCGCCGTGTTGCGCCGCGAAACTCCGCGAGTACGGCCGTTGCTTCGTCGCGGTTGACACCTGCAAGCTCGAGCGCCGCAAGCGCAGTGGCTGCGTTACGGCGGTTGTGCTCACCGGCAAGAGCGAGCGGCCCGTCGTACGGGGCAAGCTCTTCGCCGCGCACGACCGCTGGGACGTTCGCGAGCCATTCCTCGAAGAGCTCGGCCACCTCCGCTCGCGAACCGAACGTCGTGTGATGGTCGAGATCGACATTCGTCAGGACCGCGACGCGTGGCCGCAACGCGGCAATCGTTCGGTCGGACTCGTCGCCCTCCACTACGAGCCACCCCGTGCCGGTGCCCGCGTTTCCGCCGAGCTGCGGAACGCCGGCGCCGATCAGCCAGGCAGGATCGCGGCCGAGCCGCTCGAGGCAGAAGGCGATCATCCCGCTCGTCGTCGACTTGCCGTGCGCCCCCGCGACCACGATCGAGTCACGCAGGGAGACGAGCTCGGCGAGCAGCTCCGCGCGTGTCTTCCCCGCGACGCGTCCCGCGAACGCGGTCGACACGAATGCCTCCCACCCCTCGGGTGGCTCGGGCGGCTCGTCCGAGATCTCGACCTCGATCCCTTCGAGCTGCTCGAGGTACGGAGTCTGCACTCGATCCCAACCGCGCACCTCCGCCCCCCACGCCTGCGCCAGTAACGCGTACGCACTCATACCGGCGCCGCCGATACCGGCGATCCAGAACCTGCGTCCGTCAAGAGGCGAGGGCAATGAGCTCCTCGGCGATCTCGTCCGCCGCATCGGGTCGGGCGAGCCGTGTCATCGAGGCCGACATCTCCGCGAGACGCTTCGGGTCGTCGAGCAGCGAGCGGATCACTTCGGGCGCGCGCTCGACGTCCGTCTCCGGCACGACCACTGCACCTCCACCCTGCTCGAAGTAGCGCGCGTTCTTCTCCTGATGGTCACCGGTTGCGAAGAGGCCGGGGACGAGCACCGCCGGCCTGCCCGCCGCGGCCAGCTCCCAGACAGAGCCGCCGGCCCGCGCCAGCGCCAGGTCGCTTGCTCCGAGTGCGGCGCCGAACTCCTCGGTGAAAGCGAAGAGGCGGTAGTCCGGTCTCGTCACCCGCAAGCTCAGCTCGTCGTAGTCGCGCGTTCCCGTCAGGTGCAGCACCGCGGGCCCTGCCTCGCCGAACGCATCGAGCGCGAGCTCGTTCAGCACCCGCGCTCCGAGCGAGCCGCCGAACACGAGCAGAACCGGCCCGGTCTGCGGCAGACCGAACAGCCGGCGCGACTCTTCGCGCGGCATCGCGCGCGAGCGCGCGGGAATCGGCCTGCCGGTGACGCGGTACTTCGAACCTTTACGGCCGGCGATCGGAAACGAGAGGAACACGCGGCGCGCAAACGGAGCGGCCAGCCTGTTGGCGAGACCGAGATGCGCGTCTGCCTCCATCAACGCCGTGGGGATCTTCCGTCGGGCCGCCGCATACACCATCGGTCCTGCGACGTAACCGCCGCCGCCCAGCACGACGTCCGGTCGCCGCACCTCGAGGATGCGCGCACACGCGCGCGGAGCCCGGCCGGCCAGCAACAACGCACGTGCCAGCGCAGGCGACGGCCGGCGCGGCAGACCGGAGATGCGGAAGGTGTCGAGCTCGTAGCCCGCTTCAGGAATGAGCTGAGCTTCGATGCGATCGGGCGATCCGGCGAACGTCACCTCCACGCCGCGTCGCTGCAGTGCTTCAGCGACCGCTAGCGACGGCGCGACGTGTCCCGCTGTCCCGCCGGCTGCGATCAGGCACCGCACGTTTCGCTTCTGCTGCTCCATGCCTGCCGGCGATGTTAAGGAGGATCCCCACTCCCAGGAGCCCGACAACGAGGCTCGAGCCGCCGTAGGAGATGAATGGCAGCGGAATCCCGGTCAACGGAGCCAGGCCGAGGACCGCCGCGAGATTGATCACGGCCTGCCCGCAAACGAGCCCGACGATTCCGGCCGCGAGACGCTTGCCGAATGGATCCGTGCACGCGAGCGCGACCCGCAGGCCCGCGTACGCGAACGTTCCATAGGCCGCGATCACCAGCGTCACTCCGAGCAGACCGAGCTCCTCGCCGATGACTGCGAAGATCATGTCGGTGTGTGCCTCGGGCAGGTAGTTGATCTTTGCCACGCCGTGGCCGAGCCCGGCGCCGAGGAAACCGCCGGACCCGAATGAGATCAGCGCCTGCACGGTCTGGAAGCCCGCGCCCTGCGGATCCTTCCACGGATCGATGAAGCTGAAGATGCGCGCGCGTCGATACGGCTCGAACCAGATCGCGATCAGACCGAGCCCCACCGCGATACCCGTTCCGGCCGCCAGCGTCGGGACGGGCGTCCCTGAGATCAGGAGCACCGCGAGGAGGACGACCACGAGCGAGATGGCGGTGCCGAGATCCGGCTCGGCCAGGATCAGGAGGCAGAAGAGGCCGAGCAGAATCCCGATCGGCCGCCACAGCTCTTTCAGGGACCGCGGCGCGGGCCGCTTGGCGAGATAGGCCGATGCCCAGATCGCCAGCGCGAGCTTGGCGAGCTCCGAAGGCTGAAACGTCGCAGGCCCGAGCTCGATCCAGCGTCGCGCTCCGTTGATGCGCGAGCCGATCACGAGCACGGCGAGACACCCGCCGAGTGCCGTCAGCACGAGGGCAGGCGCGAGCAGGCGCAGACGTCTGTAGTCGAAGCGCGAGGCAGACATCATCAGCGCGACCCCGATGAGCGCGTAGATGCCCTGCTTCTTCAGATACGACATCGGATCGGTGCGCGCGAGGGCGGCGGGAGCCGACGTCGAGCTGTACACCATCACCAGGCCGAACGCGACGAGGGCTAGCGTCACGAGAACGAGCAAGTGCGACTCGAGCTGACCTTTTTTCACCAGAGCTCTCCGACGAGTCTGCGAAACGTCTCCCCGCGCTCTTCGAAGTCGCGGAACTGGTCGTAGCTCGCGCACGCGGGCGAGAGGAGCACGACGTCACCCGGCTCGGCGTCTCCCGCAGCAGCGCCCACGGCCGTTGCAAGATCGCCGGACCGGCGGAACGTCCGGCCTGCACGTCCCAACGACGCCGCGAGGTCTTCGGTCGCCTCGCCGATGAGGTCGATGGAACGCACGGATGCGGGCAGCTCTTCGGCGAGCTCGTCGAACGATTCGCCTTTCAGCGAGCCGCCGAGTATCAGCCGCAACGGCTGACCCGCGTAGACGGCGATGCCGCGCCGGGCCGCGGCGGTGTTCGTCGCCTTCGAGTCGTTGACGAAGCGAACGCCCTCGAGCTCCCCGATGAGCTCGAGCCTGTGCTCGACGCCGGGAAACGTGCGCAAGGCCTCGGCGATGGCGTCCTCGTCGAGCCCGGCAGCCCGGGCGGCGGCGGTTGCGGCGGCCGCGTTCTCGCGGTTGTGCTCGCCGGGGATGAGCGGCTCCGCGGGCAGCGGGTCGTCGGCGCGAAACTCGATGCGATCGGCCCCACCGGGAACGGCTTGAAAGTCGCGCGGGACGATCGCGACGTCGGCCTCGGTCTGGTTCTCGAAGATGCGCAGCTTCGCGTCTCGGTAGGCGTCGTAGGAACCGTGGCGGTCGAGGTGGTCGGGCTCGAGGTTGATGAGCACCGCGACGCGAGGCCGAAGGCGGTGCACGTCCTCGAGCTGAAAGCTCGAGAGCTCGCAGACGATCCAGGCGTCCTTCTCCAGAGCGCCGTCAAGGCTCGTCAGCGGCCGGCCGACGTTGCCGGCGACCACCACCGGCCGGCCGGCGGCCCGGAACATCGCGCCGAGCAATTCGCTCGTCGTCGTCTTCCCGTTCGTCCCGGTGATCCCGACGAACGGGTTCCGGAGCAGCCGGAAACCGAGCTCGACCTCGCTCCAGATCGGAATCCCACGCGTTCGCGCAGCTGCCGCCAGCGGCGAATCCCCGGGCACCCCCGGGCTCTTGATGAGCAGCTCGACGTCGTCCAGCAGGCCTTCCTCCTCAGTCCCGAGGTGGACTTCGACGCCTGTTCCGGCAAGCCTTTCGGTGTCCAGACCGGTTGCCCGGTCGACGCCCACGGTGGGTACACCTCGGCGGGAGAGCGCCAGGGCAGCGGCCTGGCCCGATCGGGCGAGCCCGAGGACGAGCACCCGGCGAGGGAGCTTCACGGCTTGCGCGCGGCGACCACGAGCCGGCCTGGTGCAGCCGCCACCGTCACGGCGGCGAATCCGGCATTGGTGAAGAGTCGCTCGACCTCATCCGCTTCTACGTTCAACGCGGCACCCGTGGGGTCCTCGTCGGCCACGGCGACGCCCACCTCCCCGCCCGGCCGGAGAACGCGGAAGAACTCGGCCGCAGCGTCCGTGTTGGGCACGGCGCTCGCCAGGATCTCGTCGGCGGCCTCGTCCGTCAGCGGGAGAACGTCCATCGAGCCGACGAGGTAGAACACGTTCGAAGCCGTGGTCGCTCCTCGCAGCTTTTCGAGGGCGTCGACGGATCGGTCGACGACGAGCACGTCGCCTTCCGGAGCGACTCGCGTGGCAAGCTCGGAGACCGAGTCGCCCGCTCCGATCTTGACGACGGTATCGCCGGGCCGTTCGCTCAGTGTCGGAAGAACGTGAAGTCGCGGTAGAAGAGGGCGAACCCGATCGCGCAGAGGATCGCGGTGACGATCCAGAAACGCACCATGATCTTCGTCTCGGACCACGCCTTCATCACGAAGTGGTAGTGGATCGGCGTCATCAAGAAGACGCGACGCCCGAAGCGCTTGAAGGAGATGACCTGCACGATCACGGAGAGTGCCTCGATCAGGAAGATCCCGCCGATGAACAAGAGCAGGAAGATTGTCTGCGTGAAGATCGCCAGCGCGGCCAGGGCGCCACCGATCGCCATCGCCCCGGTGTCGCCCATGATCAACTCCGCAGGGAAAGCGTTGTACCAGAGGAATCCGATCGTGGCTCCGATCAGCGCGGCGCCGACGATGGCGAGATCGAGGCGACTGTCGAAGCGCCCGCCCGGGTTGCCGGACCGGATGTAGGTAACCACCGAGATCGCCGTGAACGTGATCAGCGCAATGATCCCGGTTCCCGCCGCCAGACCGTCGAGGCCGTCGGTGAGGTTGACGCCGTTCGTTGTCCCCGCGATCACCAGGAACAACAACACGTACCAACCCCAAGACAGCTCGAGGTTCCAGTGCACGACGGGGATGAAGACATTCGTCGGCAGCTGCTGGTGATCGGCTGCGAAGCCGACGCCGACCGTGATCAGCGCGAGCAGCAGGAGCTTCCAGCGACCGCGCAACCCGAGCGAACGGCGGTGCGTGAGCTTGATGAAGTCGTCGAGGAAACCGATCGCCCCGCAGCCGAGCGTCACGAAGAGCACGGTGAGCGCCGGCACCTTGTACTTCGAGAAGGCGAGAAACGCTCCGGTCGCGACGACGAGGATCAGCAGCCCGCCCATCGTCGGCGTCCCCTGCTTGACACGGTGGCCTTCCGGTAGCTCTTCACGAATGTGCTGGCCGAATTCGTTCCTCCTCAAGAACGCGATGAACTTGGGGCCGACGACGACGGACACGATCATCGCGACCACCGCCGCGGCGAGAACGCGGATCACGTGGTCGTCCGGATCTGAGTGAGTGCGGCTGCCACAGCTTCGAGACCAACGGCCCGTGAGGCTTTCACGAGCACAGCGTCACCCGGGCGGACGAGGTCGTCCAGTTGACGCAGGGCCTCGTGAACGTTCGCTGCCCAGCGACCGGGGACGCCGCCCTCAAGGTACCCACGGGCGAGCTCGCCGACGGCAAGCAGCTCGTCCACGCCGAGCTCTGATGCCGCGGCGCCCACCTCGCGGTGGTACTCAGGCCCGGTACGCCCGAGCTCTGCCATGTCACCGAGGATCGCGACGCGTCGCCTTTCCCCGGAGCGCTCGGCCAGATAGGCGAGCGCGGCGCGCATGGAGACCGGATTGGCGTTGTAGGCGTCGTTGATGAGGAGGCCCCCTCCCGGGAGGTCTTCCTCCTCTCCGCGCCAGCGGGCGAAATCGACGTCGACGGACTCAGGACGCGGGAGCCCGAGGGCGTCCAGCGCAGCGAGTGCCGTCGCCGCGTTCTGGACCTGGTGCAGTGCGGTGAAGTTGAAGCTCACACCGCCGACGGACGTTCGTCCACCCGTGCGAATGGCTTCCGGCATTCCGACGCGGACGACCTCGATGTCGTCCCGGAAGACCGGGAAGTCCTCCGGCACGATCGCCGTACCGCCGGCCGGCAGCGCCACGATCAACTCGCCTTTCGCCCGTGCGACACCGTCGAGCGAATCCACCAGCTCGAGGTGGACCGGACCGACGTTCGTGACGACGCCGATCTGCGGCTGCGCGATCTCGGCGAGCTCGGCGATCTGGCCGAAGCCGCGCATCGCGAGCTCGAGCACGCAGACCTCCGTGTCCGCTTCCAGGCGGCAGAGCGTGAGCGGCACTCCGATCTCGTTGTTGAAGCTTGCCTCGGCCGCGATCGTGCGTGCGGACGGAGCGCTCAACGCAGCGAGGATGTCCTTCGTCGACGTCTTCCCCATCGAGCCTGTGATCCCGACGATGCGGGCCGAGCTGCGCTCACGTACGGCTCGGCCGATCTGTGCAAGTGCCGCAAACGCGTCCCTCGGCACGAGTGTGACGGTTGCGCCGCGCGCGAGCGCGTCGTCCACGAACTCCGAGCCGCGGCCAACGGCGACGAAGAGATCTCCCGGCACGATTCGCCGCGAATCGACCTGCACGCCGGTGAAGCTGTCCGCGCGTGCCTCGATGTCGCCCAGCCCGTCGAGCAAGTTCGTCTCGAGCGCGATCACGTCGGCGCCCCAAGACGGCGCAGCGTCTCGCGCGCGACCTCGCGGTCGTCGAAAGGCAGCTTGCGGCCGCCGCTCTCCTGGCCCTGCTCGTGGCCCTTGCCCGCGATCACGACGACATCGCCCGGCCGCGCGGCTTCGAGCGCGCGTTCGATCGCGCGTCGCCGGTCGAGCTCTATGTCGAGATCCAACCCGTCGACGACCTCGGCGGCGATGGCTGCCGGGTCCTCGCTGCGTGGATTGTCCGACGTCACGACCGAGACATCCGCCAGCTCGGCGACGACCTTCCCCATGAGCGGCCGTTTCGCCCGGTCGCGATCGCCGCCGGCGCCGAACACGCAGATCACGCGGCCACCGCGGACGAGCTCTCGAGCAGCCTCGAGCGCGGTTTCGAGAGCGCCCGGGGTGTGCGCATAGTCGACGAAGACGGCGAAAGGCTGTCCCTCGTCCACCCGGTCGAAGCGTCCCGGCACGCGGTCGACCGCCTCGATGCCCTGTTTGATTGCTGCCTCGTCGATCCCGAGCGCGCGGGCGGCGGCGGCCGCCGCAAGAGCATTCTCGACGTTGAAGCGACCGGGGAGCTTCAGGTCCAGCTCGCCGAGATCATCCTCGGGCCCAAAAGTGATCGGGTCGGGAAGCTCGGCAGCGAGCCGTTTGCCGTACTCGTCGCCGACGTTGACGACTGCACGTTCCGCCTGCGCGAACAGGCGCCGTTTGGACTCGAAGTACTCCTCCATCGTCCCGTGGAAGTCGAGGTGGTCCTGCGTCAGGTTGGTGAAGACGAGCACCGCGAAATGGGTTCCGTCGAGCCGGCCCTTGGCGGACGCCATCGACGTCGCCTCCATCACACAGGCACGGTTGCCGCGATCGAGCATCTGGCTGAAGAGACGCTGCAGGTCGATCGACTCGGGTGTGTTGAGACCGACCTCGCGCACCTCGGGGCCGACGCGCCGTTCGACGTTGGTCAGCAGCCCAGGCTCCTCACCTGCTGCCGCGAGGATCGACCACAGGAGATAGGCGGTGGTCGTCTTGCCGTTGGTGCCGGTGATCGCGGCGACCGGCAGCCGTGAGGTCGGATCACCGAAGAACTCCACCGCGGCTCGAGGCATCGCCGCACGCACGCTCGGCACCACGAGCTGCGGAGCGTCGAGCTCGAGCCTGCGCTCGACGACGAGCGCCGCCGCTCCCTGTGCCAGGGCCTCTCCGGCGAAGTCGTGCCCGTCCGCCCTCGCGCCCGGGACGCAGAAGAACAACGAGTCGCGCGGCACCTCCCGCGCGTCGTACGCCAGCTCGCGGATCTCGAGGGCACCGTCTCCAACGACCTCGGTCGGAGCGAGCGCTCCGATGAGCCGCTCCAGCTGCATTTCGCCGCCCAAGTCTAGTGCTGGCGCCCTACGGCGTAACGGTTTCACCACGGATACGCACCTCGGACCGCGGTAATAGGTACACGCGAGAGCGGCCGGGCTTACTGGCCGGCAGGTGCGTCGGGCGGGACCTCGAGGTACTGGAGGTCGAAGCGAGCGATCTGCTGGAAGGCCGGCGCCGCAACGGTGCCGCCCCAGATCGCGCCGTGTGGCTCATCGACCGCCACGAGGATGACGAACCGCGGCCGCGAGGCGGGAACGATCCCGACGAACGACGCGACGTAGCGGTCGGTCGCGTAACCGCCATGGGAGTCGGGCTTTTGCGCGGTCCCGGTCTTGCCCGCCACCTGATAACCGGGCATCGCCGCGTACTGGCCGGTTCCTTCGGCGACGACGTCCTTCAGCATCATCATCAGCTGCTCTGCGGTTCGCGGTGACACGAGCCGGCGCTTGTTGAGCGAGGGCCGTCCTCCCCCGGCGACATGGTCGACGAGGTGTGGCCGCGACCAGATACCACGGTTCGCGATCGCCCCATACGCGGCCGCCATCTGAACAGGGGTGACGGCGATTCCCTGGCCGATCGGCACGTTGCCGATCGTCGACCCGGACCACTTGTCCGGCGGAAGGACGATCCCCGGGCTCTCGCCGGGGAAGTCGACACCCGTGGTGCGCCCGAAGCCGAACCTGCTGATCCAGGAAGACAGTCGCGTGCGACCGAGCATCTGCGCCAGTGTGATCGCGCCGATGTTCGAGGAGTGCGCGAGGATCTGCGCGACGGAGTAGTTCACGGTGCCACGCTCCTCGGCGTCGTGGACGACGCGGTCGGCGACGTGCAAGGAGTAGGGAAGCCTGAAGCGCGTCGCCGGCGTGACGAGCCGCTCCGTCAGTGCGCCCGCGACCGTGATCAGCTTGAAGGTCGAGCCGGGCTCATAGGTGTCCGTCACCGTTCTGTTCCGCTGCAAGTCGATCGGCGCGGACGAGAAACGGTTCGCGTCGTAGCCAGGCTGCACAGCCATCGCCATGATCGCGCCGGTGCGTGGGTCCAAGACGATGGCGCTCGCGCTCTTCGCTGCCCACTTCCGAACTGTCTCGCGCAAAACTTCTTCTGCGTTTGCCTGGATGCTGTGGTCCAAGGTGAGGTACACGTCGCGGCCCGGAACCTCCGGCCGCTCGCCCTGCACATCGATGACCCTGCCGCCCGGGTCCTTGACGATCGTCTCCTTGCCGTCGCGGCCCGCGAGCGACTTTTCAAACTGCAGCTCGAGGCCCGACAACCCGGTGCCGTCCGTCCCGACGAACCCGAGCACCTGAGCAGCCACCGACCCCTGGGGATAGGTGCGGCGCTCCTCGGGATAGAAGCCGAAGCCGGGAAGCTTCAGGCGCTTCAGCGCGGCGGCCTGCGCGGGGTCCGCCTGACGGGCGACGTAGACGAAGCCGTGCGAGCGGTCCGCCAGAGTCGGGAGGATCCGATCCGCGCTCAGCCCGAGCGTGTGTTCGACGGCCACCGCGGCGCGACGCGGATTTGCGATCTGCATCGGGTTCGCGTAGACCGTCGTCGCGCGCTCGCCGAGCGCGAGCTCGAAGCCGCCGCGGTCGAAGATCGTCCCGCGGCCGGCGGGAAGCGTGACCGACTCCCGATGCTGCGTCAGGCCAAGGCTCGACAGCGATTCGGCCCGCACCGTCTGCAGCCAGGTCGCGCGAACGAGCAACCCGGCGAACGCAAGGGCGATCGCCGCGAGAAAGAGCCTGATCCGCCGGTTGACTAGGCGGTTCACCGCCGCACCAACCTAGGGCTGGAGGTTGAAGTAGTGCATCTGGTCGGAGGGGGCTTGCACCAATCCGAGCCGTTTCGCGGCCAGCCTCTGAATCCGCGGGGCAGAGGCGGCGCTCGACAGCTGCGACGAGAGCTCCGCGTTTTGAGCGCGCAGGTCGGCGCGCTCCCGGCCGAGGCTGTCGAGCTTCATGTTCAAGCGCAGAACGGCGACGTTGGTCGCGACGACACCGGCGAGCAGCGTCGCCACGATCCCGATCCAGAAGACTCCGCCCGTGACGCGACGCTCGCGCTTGACGACGCGGGTTCGCGATCGCGGGACGGCGACTGTCTCTTCGGCCCTGGCTGCGGCGGCCCAGGCGGCCATTCAGTGGTCCTCCCGGTCGCATCGGTGGATGCCTGGGTCGCGAGCACCAAGCGAGCGGCCGCACTCGTTCGCAGCCAAGGCTGTCAGCCTTGGTAAGAACGAGGGTGGGCGCTCGCGCCGCGTGATCGCGGGCCAGGCGCCGCCGAGTGTGGCCGGGAGGGCCACTAAACCTTGACTCCCACGCGTAACCGCCCGAAGAAGACCTGGGATTGGCCGCGGTCTCGGCGGCGCTCGGGCGGATCGCCTTCCGCGATGTCGAGCGGAGCTCCGGCGTCTTGCCGCACACGCACACCGGGAAGTCGGGCGGGCAGTCGCACCCGCGTTCGCGGTCGCGCATGAAGCGCTTGACGATCCGATCCTCGAGCGAGTGGAAGCTGATCACCGCGAGCCGCCCGCCGGGCCGGAGCATCGCGAAAGCCGACGGCAGCGCGGCTTCGAGGGAACCGAGCTCGTCGTTGACGGCGATGCGCAACGCCTGGAACACGCGCTTGGCGGGATGTCCCTCACCGAAGCGGGCAGGTGCAGGGATGGCGGCCTTGATCGTCTCGACTAGATCGCCCGTCCGTTCGAACGGCTGCTCCTTCCTGCGCCGCGCGATCGCCTTCGCGATCTGTCGCGCATACCGTTCCTCGCCGTAGCGCTTGAAGATCGTCGCCAGGTCCCGTTCCGCGGCCTCGTTGACGATCCCCGCGGCGCTGACATCGGCGCCGGGGTCCATGCGCATGTCGAGCGGCGCGTCCGCGGTGTACGAGAAACCGCGTTCCGGACGGTCGATCTGCATGGAAGAGACACCGAGGTCGAGCAGGATCGCGTCCGCCTCGACTCCGTTGCCGGCGAGCTGCTCGAGGACGAGCGAAAAGTCGCCGCGGAGGAATCGCATCTGCACTCCCGATCGCTTCTTCAACCGGTCGAAATACACGCGGGCGCCGGGATCGCGATCGATCGCGATCAGCTTCCCGCTGCTCTGCAGGTCGGCGGCCAGCAGCGAAGCGTGCCCGCCGGCGCCGAAGGTGGCATCGATGACCGTCTCCCCGGGTCGGACCGCGAGGAGCTCGCGCACCTCAGCGGCGAGAACGGGGACGTGATCAGTCGCGCTGGTCTGCAAGACGTTCGGCAACATCCTCCGCACTCCCTTCTACTTCTGCCAGCTCTTTGCGCCAGGCGGCGCGGTCCCAGATCTCGAGCCGGTCGTTGACACCTGCGACGACGACTTCCTTGCCCAGCTTCGCGTGCTCGATCAGCTGGGCAGGAATCATCACGCGGCCCTGTTTGTCGAGCTCGGCCTCGGATGCTCCGGAGAAGAAGTGCCTCTGGAGGCGGCGGCCCCCCGGGCTGAGCGGATCCAGCGTGGACAGTCGCGAGTCGACAAGTCGATCCCAATCCGGACGACGGAAGGCGTACAGGCAGCCGTCGAGGCCGCGGGTGACGACAACACCGTCAAGGAAGGCTTCACGGAACCGGGCCGGAAGAGTGAGACGGTTTTTGTCATCGAGTGTGTGGTCGTATGCGCCTAGGAGCATCCTGGGGGCTGTGGGGAGATTACCACTTCGCCCCACAATAAACCACCACCCCCCACCTGTCCACCCCGGAAGGGGGATTTTTCGGGTGGTTAGTGAGCCGCCGCTTCCGGGCCGATTTGCCCGAGTAGGGCCCACGGCCGGTCATGACCGCCGCCCCGCAGCGGGCGGCAAGGGCGACGGCGTCTTCGACGGCATCCCCACGCGCGAGCGCGAAGGTCAGCCCCGCGGCGAAGCAGTCGCCCGCCCCGTAGGTGTCGACGACCTGCGCGGGCAGCGGAGCGGGCCGGAACGGGCCCCCGGGCTGCAGCCAGCCGCCGAGGCCGCCGGCAGTCGTCACCGCCACCTTCGGCGCAGGGTTGAGGTCGCCCGGGTGGTAGAGCTCGGCCTCGTCCTCCCCGCTCCCGACGAGCGCATCGAGCTCGACGCCTGCCTCCTGGATCGTCGCGAGCTCCCTCGACGTGGCGACGAGGACGCGGGCTGTGCGGCAGTAATGCAGCGCCTCCGCGTCGCCGCTGACGAAGAAGACCCCGTCCATCCCCGCGAGCTCGCGCCAGGGCAGTCTGCTGTCCCCGCCGCGGGGCCGGAGCTTCTCGTTGAGGACGGTGATCGTCCGCTCGCCGGTGTCGTCTATGTACGTGAAGGCACGCCGCGTCGGCTCTGTCTCCGGAATCGCCCTGACCTCGACGCCGAGGTTGCTCAGCTCGGCGCGCGAGCGGCGGCCGAGCTCGTCGGACCCGAGGGCCGTGAAGAAAGAGCACGAGCCGGCGAGCCGAGCCAGTTGCGCGGCCGCGACTGCCCCACCTCCCCCGGGCTCCTCCCAGGTCTCGACGGCGCGGACGATCTGTCCGGACAGGGGAACCGACTCCACCCGGATGAACTCGATCCACTCGATGTGGCCCACGACGGCGACCCTCATGGTGGGATCCTCACACCTGAGCCCCCTTCTGCGTTTCAAGATGTCGAGGATGACCTTGCCGCCCTTCGAGCGCTTCTACGAGCAGCACCGGGAGGAGATCTTCGGGTTCCTCGTCCGCCGGCTCGGACGGGATCGCGCCGAGGACGCATTTCAGGAGACGTTTCTCCGCGCGCTCCGCGCGTACCCCAAGTTGGAGCACGGCGAGCATCTCCGCGCCTGGGCGTACACGATTGCCAGCCGGATCGCGATCGACGAGCATCGCCGTCCGCGTGCCGACGCCGATCTGCCCGAGCTCGAATCGCTCGACGGCAGACCGGCTTTCGCGCAGCTCGAGCATCTCGCCGACCAGCTGCCGCCTACCGAGCGCGCCGCGGTCGTTCTGCGCTACGGCTACGACCTCGACTACTCGGACATCGGCGTCGCACTCGGATCGAACGCGACCGCCGCCCGTCAGGCCGCATCCGCCGGCATTCGCCGGCTACGACAGAAGGAGCTTCGATGAACGCCGTCTCCCCCGATCTCGATCGCCGTTTCCGGAATGCCGCCGCCGACGAAGGCTTGCTCGATGCCGCGTACGACTTCGTCGATTCGCCCGTCGGCCCGCTGCTCGTGGCCGCGAGCAAGCGCGGTGTCTGCCGGATCTCTTACGACGCGGATCCCGACCGCGCGCTCGACGGCCTCGCGCGCGACTTCGGCGTCCGGGTCCTGCGCTCGGCGAAGCCGATCGATCCTGCGCGCCGCGAGCTCGACGAGTATTTCGAGGGAACACGTCAGGAGTTCGACCTGCCGCTCGACGTCACCCTGCTCGCCGACTTCAACCGTCGCGTCCTGCGCGAGCTCGCCCGGGTTCCCTACGGCGAGGTCGTCACCTACGGCGAGCTTGCGGCGCGCTCCGCGCGGCCGCGTGCCGCTCGGGCCGTCGGGATGGTGATGAACCGCAACCCGCTGCCGATCGTCCTGCCGTGCCACCGCGTGATCGGCGCGAACGGCAAGCTCACCGGCTACGCCGGCGGTCTCGAGCGCAAGGAGACGCTGCTCAGGCTCGAGGGCGCGATCCTCTAGGGCCAGCGAGGCTCGCGCTGCTCGACCCGTTCGGCCTCGCGCCAGTCATCTCGCGTCGGCACGAAAACGTCGATGACCACCGCACCGTCCGGTCCGACCTGGACCTCGTGCGGGACGTTGCTCGGGATCGACCACGTGTCGCCGGGACCGAGGTCGCGCGTCTCGTCACCGACCCGAAACACGAGCGAGCCGCTGAGGCACATCCCGAGCTGTTCGTTCTCGTGCTGGTGCTCGGGGACGAGGCTGTCTGGGTCGAGCTCGATCACGCCGAGCGTGATCCTCTCGCCGTGGACGACGCGGCCGTGCACGCCGTCCCAGATGCGTTGGAGGTCGAGCGAGGAGAGACCCGCGAAGGCGCTCATCCCTCGACCTTGTCCCGCCTGTGCCAGCGCATGAACCCGCAGTCGTCACACGAGTACGCGATCGCCTGCAGTCCACCTTCCAGCGCCTGGAGCGTGGAGATTCCGTCCAGGAGGATCCAGTTCGCGCTGCCGCACATCGGGCACTTGCGGGCGTCGTCGGTGATCGCCTTCCCCACCCGAGTGACCTCAGCTGCTGGTCGCTGCCGTGCTCGTTGCGGCCGACGCACCGGCGGCAGCGCCGGCATCGTCCGCGAGCCCGCGGACGACGAAGGTCGCGAACAGCAATAGCCCCGGCTCGACCGCAGCCAGATCCTCGATGCTGACTTTCACCGGTCGCCGACCCCAGCCCTTGCCGTCGAGGAGCGCCAGCTCACGATCGTCCTCGGCGAGCGCGTAGCGCTCCCTCCAGGCACTCGCGGGTCGCAGAGACAGCTCCTGACCGGCCCAGCGGATGACGCCGCCTCGCCGGATCGTGCGCGGTTCGAACTCACCAACGACGGCACCCGTCGCGTCAGTGGCCTGGAGGTCGCGCTGCCACCACCGCCGGCGGGCAAGCCGCCAGCTTCTGCCGTCCGCCTCCGCAGTCGCCGTACGCGAACCGAAGCCCTCCAGCCGCAACGTGCCGACGCCTTCAAGAGCGTAGAGACGCCGGTCGTTCGGGGTCCGCGTGAGCTCGAGCTCCGCCATCGTCCAGACAGAGTGACACAACTCTGCCCGGCTACGAATCGAGCAGCTTGTATCCCACTCCCCACACGTTGAGCACGAAGCTCCCCGGCGAGGCTGCACCGAGCTTCCGGCGCAATCTCGAGGCGTGTGAGTCGAGCGTCCTCGTTCGCCCAAGTGAACGGAAGTCCCAGACCTCCCGCAGCAGATGCTCTTTCGTGAATACCCGCGTGGGATCCGTCATCAGCTTCAGCAGCAGTTCGTATTCCTTGCCGGCAAGTGCGACCGGAATGCCGTCGACCGTGACACACCTCGTCGCGCGGTCGGCGACGATCGGGCCCGCTCGCAACGTCTCGTGCACTGCAGGTGTCGTCCGTCGCAACACCGCACGAATCCGTGCCAGCAGCTCCTCGTAGTCGAACGGCTTCGCGAGGAAGTCGTCGCACCCGCGGTCGAGTGCCCGCACGCGGTCAACCGTGTCTGACTCCGGCTCGCCGAGGACGATCACCGGAACGTCACCGTGGCGCGCGCGACACGCGTCCAGCGCAGTCGTGTCTCCGAGCAACACGAGGTCGGGGCGAACGCCATCGTCGACGACCTTGAAACCGTCACTCGTCAGATGACGCTCGAGAAAGCCCCGCGTCTCGGGCTGGGGCTCCGCGAGCAGCAACGCCTTCGACATCTGAGCGAACGTAGCGCCGGCGCAGCCGCGCGGCCAGATGTCCTTTCTTGCGAAAGCGTGACTAAAGATCTACAAACGGCCGCTTCGGACAACGCCCCAGAGGAGCCAGATCCCGAGCAGGCCGGAGAGGGCGAACCCGATCACGGAGATGACGTTGATCCCGAGCACGTTGGGCCCCCCCTTTGCGAAGATGCCGATCAGGCTCGATCCGATCAGGCCGCCGGCGACGATCATCGCCACCACGAGCCTGTTGAACACGACGTCCATGCGATTCATCAGGTCTTCGAGCCCCTTGTGCACGAAACCGATCTCGATCTGGCCGTCCCGGAACTCCTCGAGCACGTCGTGGATCTGGTACGGCAGCTCGAGCGCCATCGCGCCGAGCCTGATCGATTCCTTCCGCGCACGGCTGGCCATCCGCTTTGGAGTGAACCGCTCGAGCATCAAGCCGCGCGCGTACGGCCTGGCGACCTCGAAGACGTTGAACTCCGGGTAGAGATCCACGCCGACCGAGCCGAGCGTGGCGATCGCCTTGTCGAGCAGCAGGAACCGCGTCGGCAGCCGCAAGTTCATCGAGTAGATCAGCTGGAACGCCTCGCGGATCACCTGCAACGGATCGATCTCGGCGAGGCTCGCCCCGTAGTACCTGTAGTACATCTCGCGCAGCTCGGCGAGGAACTCTTCCTCGCGCTCCTTCGGGAAGCGGACGCCGAGCTCGGCGAGGCGGCGGGGCAGCGCCTCGAGGTTCTCGGAGGCGGCATCGATGAAGATGCGCGTGAGCTTCGAGATGTCGTCGTCCGTGAGCTTCCCGACTGCGCCGAAGTCGACGAGCCCGATCTGCGCGCCGTGGTCGAGCACGAGGACGTTTGCCGGATGGGGGTCGCCGTGGAAGAACCCGTGACGGAAGATCATCGTCATCCATGTCTCCGTCATCAGGTACGCGAGGTCGCGGCGGGCCTCGAGCGACCAATGCTCCGGATCGACGTCGGCCACCTGGATCCCGTCGATCCACTCGAGCGTCAACACGCGGCTGCGGGTGTAGGTCCAGTAGACGCGCGGCACCCGAACCTTCGGATGCCCGGCGAAGTTCTTGTGGAACGTGTCGGCGTTCCGTGCCTCCAGCCGGTAGTCCAGCTCCTGCCGGATCGAGCGGGCGAACTCGTCCACCAGCTGGTGCGCGTCGATGAAGTCGAGCGCACGCACGCGTTCCTTGGCGATCCGCGCAGCCTGATAGAGGAGAGCGACGTCGGCCTCGATCTGTCGCGGCGCACCCGGGCGTTGCACCTTGACGGCCACCTGCTTGCCGTTCGGAAGCGTCGCCCGGTGGACCTGGCCGATTGACGCGGCAGCGATCGGCTTCTCGTCGAACTCCGCGAACAGCTGCGCGATCGTGAGGCCGAGATCTTCCTCGATCACCTTCTCGACGTCGGCGATCGGAAACGGACGAACGTCATCCTGCAGTCCGCGTAGCTCCGCGATGATGTCGGGAGGAAGCACGTCGGGCCGTGTCGAGAGCAGCTGGCCGAACTTGACGAAGGTCGGCCCGAGCTCGTCGAGCATCTCGCGCAGGTGCTGGCCCCGCTGCGACGGCTGACCGTCGGCTTCTTCCCGCGGCCCGCGCCGAGGGAAGAGATCGGTCAGCCGGTGAGTCTCGAACCAGTAGCCGAAGCCGTGCCGGACGGCGACCTGAGCGATCTCCGAAAGTCGTCCGAGGTTGCGGGTCGCTGTTTGGGCCACCGCGTCAGTGTGACGGATTAGTCCCGCCGGGCAAGCGAAAGTGGTCGCTGCCGAGTCCACGGGCCCGGCGGCGTCAGCAGCGACTCCACTCGGAGGTACGCGAGACCGACGAGCAGCAGGTCGGAGCGGCGTTCGACGCAGAGGTACCTCGGGCGCCACTCGGGCGTGAACTTCCGGCTGAACACGAGCAGCCGCTCGAGTTGGAAGAGACGGTCGCAGGCGCGCAGCACCGCACGCGCGATGGCCGCGAGCCGGTTGCGCGGTTCTCCCGCAAGCAGATCCCCGAAGACGCAGAAGTTGAGCGAGATCTCCTCGGCGTCGCGCTCCCGCGCCCAGCCCAGCAACTCGACGATCAGGTACTCCATCAAGCCGTTTGGTGTGTCGCGACGACGGCGCATGGCTCCCAACGAGAAGCCGCGTCCACTCGGCACGACATGGAGAAAGCCGCCGACCGTGCCGTTGCGCTCCGCGATCGCGAAGAAGGTGTCAGGCTCGCGGAACTGATCGTCCATCGCCATCGAGAAGCCGCGCTCGACATTCGAGCCCCGCCAGGCATCCGAGACGCGCTCCAGCTCCTCTCGCAGCGGCGTGTCGACGTCACCTGCCGCGACGACACGAAACCCGTAGCCCTCACGTCCGAGACGTGTGACCGACTGCCGAACCTTGCGAATCCCCCGTCCCTCGAGAGAGAACCTCTCAGGTCGCACGACCGCCTCGTCACCGATCTTGATCGCGCGCAGTCCCAACGAGCGAGCCGTCGGCAGCAACTCGGCGCTGACACTGAGCAGCGCGAGCCGCCACCCGCGCGTACGGCAGACCCGCTGAAACTCCGCGAGCAGCTGTGGCAGCTCGTCCTTGTCGCCGACTGGATCGCCGCTCACGAGCGCGCAGCCGCCGACGACCTTGTAGGCGACGAAGCTCTTGCGCGACGGCGAGAAGAAGTAGCTCTTGTCGCGGCGCAGGCTGAAGAAGGCAAGGCTGTCGGTGCCGTGCGAGCGCACGAGCTTGCGGACGAGACGGCGGTCTTCCGCCGACTGCCGTACCCGTTGCGAGATCGGCCGCAGCCACAGATGGAGCGCGCGAAAGCCGAGGACGATGCTCGCGGCGGCCAGAAGGTCTTCGACCCGGTCACCGCGGAACCCACGTAGGTCGAGCACTGCGACGAGCGCGGCGGTCGTCGAGCACGCGAGAGCCGTGACGACGAGGGGTCGCACGAAGAGCGGATCGCCGGGAACGTCGAAGCGCTTGCGAAAGCGGAAGAGCGCCGCGAGCACGACCAGGGTCAGCAGGGCCTCCTCGAAGTCGAGGCCCTTCACGAGATGGGCAATGGACAGTCCGACGACGAGGACGACCGCGAGTTGCCAGGCCCGGCGACGCCTGCGCGCGAGCGAGCGCGAAAGCCAGATCAGCGTCAGCCCGAACGTCAGCGCGGCGATGCGAGCGGCTCCCGGAACGCCGGGAGGCAGCACGCTGCGCACGAAATCCGAGCGGTTGGCGAACTCAGGAGTGAGAGCGGAGACGATGCCGGTGATTCCCACCGCCGCGGCGGCCCAACCGAGCATGAGCTCCCCGCGAAGTCGGCGAAGCCCCACGCCCGGCAGGGTACCTGGAGGCTCGGTTAACTGTGAGCCGGAGGCACGGCGCGTGGCCGGGACTCGACGAGACGCAATCTGTGCTCGAGCTGGGCAACGCGCAGCTCGAGCTCGTCCCAATCGTCGCGCGTCACGAGACCAAGCTCGCGAAACGCGCCGTTGAGGGTCGACCCGGCGCGCTCGCCCACACGCATGGCCTCACCGCGCCACCGAGCCGTCGCCTCGTCGATCCACTTGCGCACCTCTTCCTTGCTCATGCCGCCGTGCCGGGCGAGCGAATCCGCCAGCTCGTCCGCGCGCTCCGCCGTCAGCGACACCGCGCCGACGAGCGCGAGCGCCAGACGCTTAACGGGCTCGTCCATGGGGGCGCGCACGCCTGCGCTGGCGGCGCTGTTCGCGTTTGGCGGTTGCCGCGGCGCTTGCAGGTCCATCCGCGGTCGCGGCGGGTATGAGCGCCGGCGCGGGCTCCTCGGCGGCATCCTCCTCGGCCTCCTCGAGCGCTGCCTCAAGGCCGCCCTTGCTCAGGATGTCTCCCTTGCGCCGCGCATATTCCGGCTCGCGCTCCTTGAGGATGGTGAGGAGCGGCGCCGCGATGAAGATCGACGAGTAAGCACCGGCGGCGATACCGACCATCAGCGCAAATGCGAAGTCCTTCAGCGTGTCGCCGCCGAAGAGGAAGAGCGCACCGACCGGCAGCAACGTGATGAACGACGTCGCCAGCGAGCGACGGATCGTCTCCCACAGGGAGATGTTGGCGATCGTCGCGAACGACGCCCGCCGCATGATCGGGATGTTCTCCCTGATCCGGTCGAAGATGATGATCGTGTCGTAGATCGAGTAGCCGAGCACCGTCAGGATCGCCGCAACCGTCGAGCTCGTCACCTCTCGCCCGAGCAGCGCATAGATCCCGACGCAGATGACGACGTCATGCAGCATCGCGATGATCACCGGCCCTGCAAACTTCAGGTCGAACCGGATCCCGATGTAGAGAACCACTAAGAAGAGCGAGACGAAGATCGCGATGATCGCCGACTTCGCGATCTGGCGGCCGAAGCTGGACGAGACCGTGGTCGCGCCGGGCGCGGTGGTCTGGAGCTTGTCTTCGAGGGATCGTGTGACCTGCGTCAGCTTCTCGCTGCTCAGGGCCTTTGTCCGGATCTGGAAGGTCTTGTATTGGTCGCCGTTCACGGCCGAACCGCGTCCCTGGATAACGGCATCGGCGTAGCCCTGCGTCGCAAGCACCTGACGCACGTCGCCGGTCGTGTGCGCCGCGGGAGTCTTGAAAGTCAGCTGGCTTCCGCCCTTGAAGTCGATGCCGAGGTTGAGACCCCGCACCACCAGGGCGCCGGCGCCCAGCAGCACGATCGCCCCGGAGATCGCGAACCAGAGGTAGCGCTTGCGCATGAAGTCGATCTGCAACCACTTCGCGGTCTGCTGGCCCTGCGCGCCCATGAAACGTGGGTTGTTGAACCAGTTGAAGCCGGCAAGCAGCCCGAGCATCGCGCGCGTGGCTCCGACCGCGGTGATCAGCGAGATCACGGTGCCGATCAGGAGCATGAGGGCGAAGCCCTTCACCTGCGCCGTCGCGACGGCGAACAGGACGAGCGCCGTGATCGCCGTCACGACGTTCGCGTCGAGGATGGTGCGGAAGCCCTTCGAGTAACCCGCCGAGATCGCAGCGCGCACGGACTTACCGGCGCGCACCTCTTCCTTGATGCGTTCGAACACAACGACGTTCGCGTCGGCGGCCACCCCAATCGTGAGGATCAGTCCCGCGAAGCCCGGCAGGGTCATCGTGACGTTGAAGAGCAGGATCGCGGCGTACAGGAACGCCGCGTAGATGCCGAGCCCGATCACCGCGACGAGGCCGAGGAAGCGATAGAGAATGAGCAGGAAGAGCGCGACGACGAGGAGGCCGACGATCGCCGCTTTCTTCGCCTGGGTCAGCGAGTCCTTGCCGAGTGTCGCCGAGACATCGGTGCGCTCCGCGGTCTTGAACTCGACGGGCAGCGCACCGGTCTGAAGCACGAGCGCCAGCTTCTTTGCGTCACTGAGCCCGCTTCCCCCCATGTCGATCTGGGCGCCGTTGTCGCCGGGGATGCCGTCGGGATTGACGCAGTAGTCGATGTACGGAGTCGACTGGATCTGCCGGTCGAGCACGATGGCGAAGTGCTGAACGTTCGGCGGGGGTCTTCCTGCGTTGCAGTCGCCGCCAAGAGCCCCGCGTTGCGCCTCTCTCCGTGTGATCTCGTGGAAGGCCTTCTTGCCCGCGCCGGTGAACTGCATCAGCACGACCGGTTGGTTCGTCTGGGTGTCGATGTCGGCGCGCGTCCCCGAGAGCTTCAACTGGTTACCCGTCATCTCGGGAATCGGGTTGCTCGGGAAGTCCTTCACGTCGTGGTGCTTGAGGAGGTAGAACCCTTTCTGTCCATTGCCGGGCACCTGGGTCGGGCAATTGGTAGCCACGCAACTGACGACGACCGTGTTGTTCGGGACAGTCAGGACCTTCCAGTCTTTGGGGACGTGGTTGCCGAGGCCACCCTGCGCTTTCGGTTTGCGGACGATCTCGTTCGCGAGCAGCTTTTCGCGGGTAGGAGCAGGCCCAGCCTTGACGACGCCCTTGTCGTCGAAGAGGTACCACTGCGCGGGGTTGCCCTTGTTCGCAAGCAAGCGCGTGGCCGGGGCAGACAGGAGGTCGTACACGGACCCGCTCGCAACCGGCGTGGAGTTGCCCAAGCCCCCGCTCACGGACGGACCCGTGACGTCGGCCTCGAAGTCGTAGAACTCCAACACCGCCGTCTTCCCGATCAGCGCCGCGGCGTCGTTCACGTTGTGAATGCCGGCGAGCTGGATGACGATCTGATTCGAGCCCTGCTTCCTGATCTCCGGCTCGGACACGCCGAGCTTGTCGATCCGGTTCCGCATGATGTCGATCGAGCGGCTGAGATCTTCCGGCGTGAGCTTGTGGCCTTTCGGCGGCTCTGCCTTGAGGACGACCTCGAGACCGCCCTGCAGGTCGAGGCCGAGCGTCAGCTTCTTATGGATCGGCGAGCCCGGGACTATCAAAAAGGCGACGCCGACGAGCGCCGCCAGGATGCAGCCGATGAGGACCAGGTGACGACGGCGATCTTTCAAGTGGAATCAGGCGGAAGCGTAGCCGCGGTCTCCTCCTCCGGCTCATCTTCAGGCTCCTCGTCCTCGCTCACCACGCCCGCCACGGCGCGCTTGGCGAGCCGCACCTCGACTCCGTCGGCGATCTCGACCCGCACCTCGTCGCCGTCGACGGCGGTGACCGTGCCGAAGAGCCCGCCCGCAGTCACGATCTCCTTCCCCACGCTGATCGTCTCGAGCAGGCGCTGCGCCTCCTGCTGACGGCGCCGCTGCGGCCGGATCAGCATGAACCACACCAGGGCCAGCAGGGCGAGGACGAAAATGTAGGCGGACACCGGGGCCTCCTCAGGCGGCGGCTGCTGCGAGGCGGCCGAGAGCTTCGGCCTTGAACGCCGCCAGCCGGCCCTCCTCGATCGCCACGCGCGCGTTCGCGGTCAGGTCAAGGAGGAATCGTAGATTGTGCAGGCTCAGCAGGCGCAGGCCCAGCAGCTCTTCCTGGTTGATCAGGTGGCGCAGATAGGCTCGGCTGAACCGCGTGCAGGCAGGGCAGGGGCAGCTTTCGTCCAGCGGCCTGGGGTCGCGCGCGAAGCGGGCGTTGCGGAGATTCAGCCGTCCCTCCCAGGTGATCGCGCTGCCCGTCCGGGCGGTTCGCGTCGGCAGGACGCAGTCGAACATGTCCACCCCGCGCTCGATCACCTCGAGCACGCCTTCCGGGTCGCCGATGCCCATGAAGTAGCGCGGCCGGTCCGCGGGGAGCAGGTCCGCGGCCCACGTCGTGGTCTCGAACATCAGTCCCCGCTCCTCGCCGATCGCCAGGCCGCCGAGCGCATGCCCGTCGAAGCCGAGCTCGCTGATCTCCGCGATCGAACGGCGGCGAAGCTCCGGATCGGATGCGCCCTGCGCGATGCCGAAGAGGAGCTGCCCTTCGGCGCGCGGGGCGTTGCGCTGCCGCCCGGCCCACAAGGTCGTGCGTCGCACGGCCTCCGCAAGCTCTGCAGGGGGAACGTCCGCGGGCGGACAGATGTCGAGGCACATCGCGATGTCGGATCCGATCGCGGCCTGAATCGCCGCCACCGACTCCGGCGTGAAGCGCTCGGCAGCACCGTCGTAAACCGAGCGGAACGTGACGCCGTCGTCGTCGACCGCGGTGATCGTGTCGCGCAGCGAGAACACCTGGAACCCCCCGGAGTCGGTGAGGATCGGCCCGTCCCAGCCCATGAAGCGATGCAGGCCGCCGAGCTCGGCGATCACGTCTTCTCCCGGACGGAAATGGAGGTGATACGTGTTGCCGAGCAGGATCGGCGTGCCGATCGCGCGCAGCTCGTCCGGGTCAACGGTCTTGACCGTTCCCTTCGTCCCGACCGGCATGAAGGCGGGCGTCGGCACGTCACCGTGTCCGGTTCGCAGGACTCCGGCCCGCGCGGCGCCGTCCGTCGCGGTCACGGTGTATGTCCCGCTCATCGGACCTGGCGCTCGTACAGGCTCATGTTGCGGCCGTCGAGAACGAGATCGCCGCGGTGCTCGAAGCCGAGGTCCTCGTAGTAGTCGCGAATGCCGGGATTGTCGCCGAGGCAATCGAGTCGCAGGAACTCGCGTCCTGCTTCCGCGGCCTCGGCGTTCGCCCACTCGACGACCGCGGCGCCGATTCCGCGGCCGGCCTGGTCCCGGCGGACCGCGAGCTTGTGCACGTAGAAAGCATCGGGTGGCTGATTGCCCCAGTACATGGGGTCGTCGAGCAGGATGGCGACGGTCGCCACGGGCTCACCGTCCTCCGTCTCGACGACATACACCTCTCCGCGGTCGATCGCGGCGGCGAGCTGGTCGCGCGGAAACGGCGAGGGCCACTGGCTATAGCCGAGGTCGCCGACCCATTCCGTCGCCTCGTCGTACAGCGCGCCAACGAGCTCGGCGTCTTCCTGATGTGCACGGCGGACGTTCACAGCACCAGCATTGCATCGCCGAACGAGTAGAAGCGATAGCGCTGCTCGACCGCCGTCCGGTAGAGCCGCCGCGTCTCTTCCACTCCCGCGAAAGCCATCACGAGGGCGAGCAGCGTCGACCGGGGCAGGTGGAAGTTCGTGAGCAGCGCATCCGTGCGCATGAAGTCGAAACCCGGCGTAATGAAGAGATCGGTGCGTCCGGACAGGGAGCCGCCCCGCGCCAGCGTCTCGAGCACGCGAACCGTCGTGGTGCCCACTGCCAGCACCCTTGGGGCCGCACGGATGCTCTCCCACGCCGCGGGCTCGACCTCGTAGCGTTCGCCGTGCAGTTGATGCTCGTCAAGGTCTTCTACGGAAACCGGACGGAACGTGTCGAGCCCGACGTGCAACGTCACTCGTTCGACGTCGAGGTGCGCGAGCACTTCCTCGGTGAAGTGCAAGCCGGCCGTCGGCGCCGCGGCCGAGCCGGCGTCGCGCGCATAGACGGTCTGGTAGCGCGTCGGGTCGGTGAGCGGCTCGGTGATGTACGGCGGCAGCGGCGTCTCGCCGGCAGGCTCGCCGTGCAGCCGGAGCCGCCACCGTCCTTCTCCGAGGTGCTCCAGCAACTCGACCGGTCCGTATCTGCGCCCCGGCCGCAGACGCCGGGTCGGCCGCGCCAGGCCTTCCCAGAGCCCGTCGTCGTCGAGCCGCTCCAGCAGCAGCACCTCGCCCTTCGGCTGCTCGATCGGAATCCGGGCAGGGACGACCTTCGTGTCGTTGACCACGACGAGCGCGTCCCCGATCACGTCCGGTAGCTCTGCGAACCTGCGCTCGTGCACCCTTTGGGATCTGCGTTCGTAGACCAGCAGTCGCGACTCGTCGCGGAGCGGCACGGGATGCTGCGCAATCAACGCCGGCGGGAGGTCGTAGTCGAGCTCCCTCGTTTTCATCCGGTACCCACGGTACCCTTGCCGGACATGGATGACAGCGTCGTCGAGCGCGCGCAGGAACGGGTCGAGCAGCGGGCCGAGGGAGCCGCTCTGGAGACGCTCCTCACCCGGGCACGCGAGCAGATGGACTCGCTCGCGGCTACGGCGGCCTCGCTCGAGGACACGCTGCCCGCTCGAGTCGGCGAAGCGGTCCGCACGGAGGCACAGCCGGTCGGACGAAACCTCGCCGAGATCCGCGGTCTCATGAACCAGGTCATCCGCCGCCTCGAACGTGTCGAGGGCGACCTCCTCGCCGAGCGCAATGCGCGCGTCGACGATCTCGCTCTGCTCGTCGACCTCGTCTCATCCGGCTGGAAGGGCGTCGACACGCGGCTCGCCCGTCTCGAAGCGGTCATGAGCAAGCTGGAGCAGGGCATGCAGGAGAAGAGCGGCGCCATCGTCTACCGGATGGAAGACCGCCGTCCGGACGCAGCCAGCTCCTAACGCTTTCTAGGTCACCGCGAGGATGACCGCCGCGCAGGCGGCCCACCCCGCGAGGCAGACCAAAATCGGCAGGTCGCGCAACAGGATCTCTTCCGGCTCTTCGCCGAGGTCGCGCCGGTGCATCAGAAGCAGGTAGCGGAACACGCCGAAGAGGACGAACGGGATCGTGATCATCATCGCCTTCGACCCGCGGGCCGTGAACGTGTAGAGGCAGTAGGAGATCACGGTCGATGCCGCCACGACCGTCACCAGCTGGTCGACGAGCGCGAGCGAGTAGCCCTCGAGCACGGGCCGCCCCGGCGTCGCCTCCGCCCCCACGAGCACGAGCTCTCCGCGGCGCTTCGCCAGAGCGAGGAAGAGCGCGAGCAACGCGGTGCAGAGAAGCAACCACGGCGAGATCTTCACGTCCACCGCTGCCGCACCCGCCGCCGCGCGCACGACGAACAACCCGCCGATCGTCATCACGTCCAGCAGCACGACGTGTTTGAGAGCAAGCGTGTAGGCGGCCTGGAGCAGGAAGAAGGTGCAGAGGAACAAGATCGAGGCCAGGCCGAGTGGCGCCACGAGCAGCACTGCCGAGAGGACTAGGAGAGCTGCGAGCGCTTCGGCGAGCCGCGTCGAAAGCTCGCCGCGCGCGATCGGCCGCAGGCGCTTGGTGGGATGCAGGCGGTCGTGAGGCGCGTCGCGAACATCGTTCACGAGGTAGCTGGCGCTCGAGGCGGCGCAGTACGCGGCGAAGGCGGCGACCGCCTCGCCCCAGCGAGTTGGATCGCCGAGCTTCGCCGCGAAGATGATTCCGGCGAAGAGGAGCAGGTTCTTCGTCCACTGCCGCGGACGCAGCGAGACGAGCGCGGCACGGGCTTGCGACCGCCGGCGCGGGAGGTCGTAGATCGGTGTGGGCTCGGGCAGCGCCACGGGACAGGAGGTTAATTCGGTCCGGCTGGGAGGACGAGCTTGAAGCGGCTGCCCTGGCCCGGGCGGGAGTCGAGCTCGATGCTCCCACCCAACGCCACGGCCAACTCGTGCGCGATCGCCAGCCCGAGCCCGGTCCCTGAATCGTCGCGCGACCAGAACGGCCGGAAGATCCGCTCTTGCTCCTCGACTGCGACACCGGGGCCGCTGTCGTCGATCGAGACCGAGACGTTGCCGTTCGACGCCGCCAACTCGAGCTCAACGCGTCCACCGTCCGGCGTCCAACGAAACGCGTTCGAGAGCAGGTTGGAGATGATCTGCAAGACGCGATCGCCGTCGGAGACGATCGTCGGCTGCGCGTCAAAATGCTTCTCATAGTCGATCCGGCGGCGGCGGGCCTCCTCCCCGAACGCTGAGTACGCCTGATCGCAGAGCCGTTCCATGTCCACCTCTTCGGTGTGCACCGTGAAACGGCGTGCCTCCAGCTTCGCCAGATCGAGGACGTCGCCGACGAGCCGCTCGAGGCGCACACCTTCGCGCGCAATCACGTCGAGGGATGCCGCACGCGCCTCGGGATCCTCCGCGACTCCCTCTCGAAGCGCGTCGACATGACCGCGGATCGCGGTCAGAGGTGTGCGCAGCTCGTGGGAGACGCTCATGAGGAAGTTCCGCTCTTGCCTCTCCGCGTCGGACAGGCGCGCAGCCATCTCCCGAAAGCGGTCGGCAAGGTGTGCGATCTCACCGGCACCACGGACTTCGGGAATGTCGACGTCGTAGCTACCGCGAGCAATCTCGTCCGTGGCGCGCGAGAGGGCGAGCACGGGACCCGTGATGCGCCGTGACATGTACCAGCCAAGCAGGCCCGCGACCAGGATCCCACCGAGCGACGCAATCGCCAGCCGCTCGAGCAGCGGGATCAGCTGGTGCGTCAGCTCTGTCTTCGGCTTCGCGACGATCAGGTCGCCGAACGCGGGGCCTTTCGTCTCCAGCTTCAGAGGACGCGCGACTGCGAGATAGACCTTCTTGGCGCCCGGCGGCGTGAACTCGAACGTCACCGTCTTGCCGGAACGCCAGTTGACCGTCTTCTGTGCAAGTTGCTCGAGCCCAACGCTCTTGACGCTCTTGTCCGGGAACGGGGAGACACCGACGTAGAAGAGACGGTCGCCGGTCGCACGTTCGAGCTGCCTGGCGATGCGCGCGAGAGGGAGGCCGGTGTCGTTGGCAGTGATCGCCTGCTGTGCGAAGACCTGTGTGAGGCCGATCGCCTCGCGGCGGAGATCGGCCTTGGAACGGCTCAGCACGTAGCCCTGGAAGAGCCGCAGCGCGACGATCGTCGCGATCAGCCCGCTCACGACGATGCCGAGCAGGAAGAGCGCCGGCAACCGGAACCGCAGCGAGCTGAGCATCAGGACCTACAAGGGTACTGCTAGGCCTTGACTGCAGCCGGCGTGGGCCCGACCTTGTAGCCGACCCCCCACACGGTCACGACCGGCGAGGCCTCGCCGAGCTTCCGCCGCAGCTGACGCACGTGGACGTCCACCGTCCGCGTGTCTCCGGCGAAGGTGTAGCCCCAGACGCGTTCGAGCAGCTGGTCACGCGTGAGCACGAGCCCACGGTGGTCGAGCAATTCCCAGAGGAGGTCGAACTCCTTCGGGGCGAGCTGAATTTCCTCGTCGCCGACCTTCACCTCGCGCCGGCCGGCGTCGATGACCAGATCGCCGTGCGTCAAGGTCGCGCTCTCCAGGTCCTTCCGTTCCGGCGCGGAGCGGCGCAGGATCGACTTCACGCGCGCGACGAGCTCGCGGGGGTTGAACGGTTTCGTCATGTAGTCGTCGGCCCCGACTTCGAGCCCGATGATCTTGTCGACGTCTTCGTCGCGCGCGGTCAGCATCAGGATCGGCACGTCCGACTTCTGACGAAGGCGCCGGCAGATCTCGATGCCGTCGATGTCCGGCAGCATCAGATCGAGCACGATCAGCGAGGGCTGTTCGTTCTGTGCAGACGCGAGCGCGTCGGTGCCGTTGGACGCCGTTCGTACCTCGTAGCCGGCGTTCTTCAGGTAGAGCGAGACGAAGGACGCGATTGACGCTTCGTCTTCGACGACGAGCACTGATTGCGTGCTGGCGCTCAAGAGGGTGCCCTAGGGAGTGGCGGAAGAAAGTTGGAAGGGGAACGAGAACACAGGGATTGCGAGGTAGTCCTCACCGTTCACGGAATACGACCCGTCGTCCCCGGTGCCTGCCCCATCGAGCGTCACTTTCCCCGTGCCCACGACCGAGAGGTTGATGCCGCGGCCCCTGACGACGATCCGGAAAGACCCGCCGATGATCCGGAAGCGAACTTTCGTCCCGCGCCACGTCGTGGTCGTGTCGTTTCTCTCGACTGGCGGAAAGTCGTCGCCGGTGACGATCGGGCCGGTGCCGTCGCCTTCGACCGGATCGCTGATCGTCACCGAGCCACGGGCGAAGCTGCCGATCACGCCGCCCCGTCCCGAGATCGTGATCGCGCCGCGCCCGCCGAGCACGGATAGCGTGCCGTCACTGGCACCCTGCTCGCGGGCAGCCGAAGCTGCCGGCAGGGCCAGCGCTATGAGCACAGCAAAGGTGAGGAGCGCCCTCATCAGAAGTCAGTATCGACCGTTCAATTGTGTTCTGCATCATTGGAACGTAAGGAGATTGTAAGGCGGTGACTGCACTCGTCCTCGCTGCGGCGGCAGTGCTGACGGCGCCGGGACCGGCGCTGCTGGACCTCCGCGTCACGAATGGGTCGACGCCCTACCTCGGCGACCGTGCTCTGCTGACAACCGTCAGCCCGAACCGCGACGGCTTTCGAGACGTGGCTGTTGTGCACTTCCGTCTCATGCATCCGGCGACGGTCCGGCTCGAGGTCGTCGCGACCAACATGGTGCGCGCCGGCAAGGGCGGCACGACGATCGTCTGGAAGACGGCGCGTCACTTCGCCGCCGGGGCAGGCACCCTCACGTGGCGGCCGGCTGCAGGGACGCCGCCGCGCACGTACGTGATGCGCCTCGAGGTCGGCAGTCGGGTCTACGGGGGCTCTGGTCCGAGTGGACGCCAGACCGCACCCGTTGTCCGCATCCAGGGAATCGACGCGGGCTTCACGAAGCGGAGCTACGCGCCGGGGGAAGCCGCCGAGCTCCGGCTCGCGACCGATGCGCGCCTGTTGCGGCTGCAGGTCTTTGCGTATCAGTCTCCCGGCCGGCCGAGCGAGCAGGACGTCAAGACCAGCGGGCTCGCCAAGACCGGCCCGATCCGCGTCGACTGGCGCGCCCACCGCGACCGTCCGGCGCTACTTCGCGTGGTGCGAGCGGGCGATTGGCCGAGCGGCCTCTACTTCCTCCGCGCGACCGCGGCGGACGGCAGGGTCGGTTATGCCCCCTTTATCGTGCGGCCGCGCCGACTCGGCGCGAACCGCATCGCCGTGGTGCTCGCGACCAACACGTGGGCCGCGTACAACTTCGCCGACGACGACGGCGACGGTTGGGGCGACTCCTGGTACGTCACCGGACGCCACCGCAGCGTCGACCTGAGCCGGCCGTTCCTCGACTTCGGCGTCCCCTTTCGCTTCAACGACTGGGACCTGGAGTTCATCGCGTGGCTGAACCGGACCGGGAGAGCGGTGGACTTCCTCTCCGACGACGATCTCGGTGGGGTGAGTAGCGGCGAAGAGCTCGCGCGGCGGTACGACCTCGTCGTCTTTCCCGGGCACGAGGAGTACGTCACCCCCCACGAGTACGACGTGATCGAGCATTACCGCAACGCCGGCGGGAACCTCGCCTTCCTCGCCGCGAACAACCTCTACCGGCGTGTCGACCGCGTCGGCCAGAGACTCGTGCGCCGCGCGGTATGGCGGAAGCTCGGGCGACCCGAGTCGCGGGTCGTGGGAGTTCAGTACGTCGGGTCGGATCACGGACAGCGCCAGGCCGGCTACACCGTCACGGGCGCAGCCGCTGCGCCGTGGGCGTTCGACGGCACGGGTCTCGTGGACGGTGACGTCTTCGGTCGCTACGGGATCGAGATCGACGCGCGAACGTCGGCGTCTCCCCGCGATCTCCAGGTGCTCGCGCACATTCCCGATCTGCTCGGCCCTGGGCGCTCGGCGGAGATGACCTATTACGAGACGCCTGCGGGCGCAAAGGTCTTCGCAGCAGGCGCGCTGAACTTCGCCGCCTCGCTCGGCCGACCCGAGGTCGACCGTCTCCTCGCGAACGTCTGGGCTCGCCTCAGCGCCCCTTGAGGCGTGACGATTCCGCCCCAGTCTCGTGCCTGGCACAGGTCGGGACCCCGTGGGACCTGGCAGGACCGTCCGATGCGGCGGCGAAGATTCCACACGTGACCGAACTCACCCGTTCCGATCGCACCTCGCAGCTACTCGTAGCTCGCCTCGACGCACTCGCGAGTGTCGCCTCTCAGCTTCATCACGCTGACGTCGAACGTCTGGTGGAGCTTGCCTCCGTCGCCACCATGCACGCGGTCGCACTCGAGACCTTGCACGCGGAGAAGGCCGAGCAGATCTGGCGCGACGCGCACACGCGGCACCCGCAGCTGCCCGTCGTCGAGATCGAGCTTCCCGAAACGCTCGCGGCCTAGCTTCTAGTACTCGTAGAAGCCGCGTCCCGCCTTGCGGCCGAGCGCGCCGTCCTGCTGCATCCGCACGAGCCGCTCCGGCGCGGCCATTCGTTCTTCCCCGAGCTTTCCGTACAGCGCCTCGGAGGCGTGGACGTGCACATCGACGCCGATCAGATCGATCAGAGCGCAGGGGCCCATGGGCCAGCCGGCACCGTTCGTCATCGCCTTGTCCATTTCTTCCGGGGCAACTCCTGCTTCGTCGAGCGCCCGCACGCAATCGTTCAGCAGCGGAATGAGGATGCGATTGACGATGAAACCCGGCGTGTCGTTGCAACGCACCGGCCGCTTGCCTGCTTGCTCCGCCCAGATGTAGGCCGCGTCGACCGCTTCGTCCGAGCTCTCGCGCCCGCGGACGATCTCGACCAGCGGCAGAACAGGTGCGGGATTGAAGAAGTGCATGCCCACGACCCGCTCCGCGTGCTTCGTCGCCTCGGCAATGTCCGAGACGGACAGCGCTGACGTGTTCGTCGCGAGAATCGCGTCGGGCCGGGTTACACGATCGAGCTCCGCAAACAGCTCGCGTTTGAGCTCGAGCTCTTCGAGCGCCGCTTCGATCACGAGGTCGCAGTCCGCGAGCTCGCCGAGGTCCGTCGTCAGGGTCAAACGACCGAGCGCCGCCTCCTTCTCCCCTTCCGACAACCGTCCCTTCTCCACGCCTCGGGCCAGATACCGCTCTATGGTCGTTCGCCCGCGTTCGCCGAGCTCGTCGCTCACCTCGCGGCCAACCGTGTCGAACCCGGACTGGACACTGACCTGCGCGATACCCGCGCCCATCGTCCCCAGGCCGACGACGCCGACTTTGCGGATCTCCACTAGACGGCCGCTCGGGCCAGGATCCAGCGGAACGAGATCTCACCGTGCCCGGGCTCGTGCTGCGTGATGACTTCGTCGCGCAACGGCTCGAGGCCGGCATCGCGAAGGAGAGGCACGTACGCGTCGCTACCGAGAGACGCGAAGAACATGGGTGCGCCCAGCCAGTCGACGGAGATCTCCTCGCCGGCGTCTCCGGCGCCGAACGTGCCGAGGAAGTAGCCGCCGTCGCGGAGCCAGAGGCCGATGCGAGCGATCAGGCCGGACTGCTCCTCGATCGGAACGTGACCGAAGACGAACAGAGCCGCGATCGCATCGAATGAGGACGGCGCGACCTCGAGCTCCATCGCGTCGGCATGGATGAAGCTCGCCTCGGGGACGTGGTGCCGCGCGAGCTCGATCTGCACGGCTGAGATGTCCACTCCGGTGACGCGGTGGCGGCGGGCTAGCTCGCGAGTGGCTGGAACGCCGCGGCCGCAGCCGAGCTCGAGCACGTCGGCGGCGGGATCGAGTCGTCGGTCGAAATCCCGTACCCAGTGCATGGCGGGCGAATCGACCCGCCCGGCCCACTCCGCGTAGCGCAATGCGATCGCGTCGTAGCCGCGAGCGACGATCTCTTTCGGTTCCCGCGCGACCGCGCGCCCTGCCATCTCCGCCACGCGCGGAGAGTAACGATCAAACGCGTTCGACGACGCAGGCAAGCGCCTGGCCGAAACCGATGCACATCGTCGCAATCCCGTAGCGCGCATCCCGGCGCTCGAGCTCGTTCAGAAGAGTCGCCGTGATGCGTGCGCCCGTCGCACCCAACGGATGCCCGAGCGAGATACCCCCGCCGTTCGGATTGATGTCGTCCCAGCGCTCTTCGAGTCGCGCATCACGCGCGAATTGCAGGACGACCGAAGCGAACGCCTCATTCACCTCGATGACGGAGATGTCATCCCAGGTCAGGCCCGCCCGGGCCAATGCCTTCGCGCAGGCCTGCGGATTGCCGTGCAACATTCGATAGGGGTCGACGCCTGCGAGCCCAAACGAGACGAAGCGCGCACGTGGTTGCAGCCCGAGACGGGCGGCCGCGCCCTCGCTCGCTACCAACACCCCTGCTGCGCCGTCGCAGATTTGGGACGAGTTGCCCGCAGTGACCTTGCCCTCCGGGAGGAAGGCCGGCTTCAGCGCGGCGAGCGCTTCGAGGGAGGTGTCGCGCCGCGGCGTCTCGTCCACCCCGAAGACCACTCCCGTGTGCGGGTTGGTCAGGTCGATCGGCACGATCTCGTCGTCGAAGCGGCCCTCATCGGTGGCCGCCGCGGCACGCCGATGCGACTCGAGGGAGAAGGCGTCGAGCTCCTCGCGGGAGAAGCCCCATTCGTCGGCAAGCACTTCGGCGGAGATTCCCTGGGGCACGATTTGCCAGCGGTCGAGCAGCTTGTCCGAGAGGTCACCACCGTTCGAGCCCATCGGAACGCGCGACATCATCTCCACTCCGGCGGAGACCACGAGGTCGAGCTGTCCCGACGCGATCGCGGTCGCCGCGTTGAAGTTCGTCTGCATGGACGACCCGCACTGGCGGTCGACCGTCGTTCCGCAGACCGATTCCGGCCATCCAGCGACGAGCGGCACCATGCGGCCGAGGTTCCAGCCCTGCTCGCCGATCTGGGTCACGCAGCCGAGCTGGACGTCTTCGATCTCCCCGGGGTCGAGGTCGTGCCGCGCGACCAGTCCGTTCAGGACCTGTGCCGCGAGCTCGTCGCCGCGAATGGACGCGAGCGAACCGTTCTTCTTGCCGATCGGCGAGCGAACTGCGTCGATGATCAGTGCGTCAAGCATTCACGACAGAGTAGAGACGCCAGCTGCCCACGCCCTTGAGTTCGCGCTCGCCGCGGTCGGCGAAGATGATCCCGGACCCGGCGACGAGGTCCTTGACGGTGCTCGATACGAGCACCTCGCCCGGCTCGGCCGCTGCTGCGACGCGCGCGCCTGTGTGCACGGCGATCCCGCCGATCTTGTCGCGCATCAGCTCACACTCGCCGGTGTGGAGCCCCGCCCGGATCTCGATCCCTAGCGCCTGCACGTTCTCGCGGATCGCACACGCGGCCCGAATGGCACGGGCAGGTCCGTCGAAGCTCGCGAAGAACCCGTCGCCGGCTGTGTCCACCTCGCGGCCGCGGTACCGCTCGAGCACGCCCCGAACGCGCGTGTGATGCTCATCGAGCACCTCGTGCCAGCCGCGATCGCCGAGCTCGCGCGCACGCTCCGTCGAACCAACGATGTCGGTGAACAGGACTGTCGAAAGGACGCGGTCGGAGTCGGCGACCGAGCGGGTGCCCGTGAGGAACTCCTCGACTTCCTCGAGCAAGCTGTCCTGGTCACCCGCCCAGAGCAGATGCTCGTTGCCGGGGAGCTCGACGAAGCGTGCATCCGGGATCTGTGACGCGAGCCAGCGGCCCTCGTCAACCATGACGTCACGGTCGCCGGTCCGCGTGAGGACGAGCGTCGGAACGCGAATGGTCGGAAGGATGTGCCGCGTGTCGATCTGAGAGTTCATGCGCAGGAGCGCGGCTGCAGCGCCCGGGCTTGCGCTCCGCCGCAGGCAGGTCGAATACCACTCGAGCAGGGCCGGATCCTCGTTTGGCGCATAGTCCGTGATGTCGAGGCCGGCGCCCCAGTCGCGTTCGACCTCCTCGATCGTCGCGAGCCGCTCCTCGAGCGAGGGTGCCCATGGATAGTCGTCCGTGCGAAGGCGTCTTGCGAATGCGCCGACAAGGACGAGCGCCCGCGAGCGCTCGGGATATGTCGCAGCGAAGAGGACCGACATGCCGCCTCCCTCCGAGTGCCCGAGTAGTGCGGCGCTTTCCGACCCCACGGCATCGAGAACCGCGCGCACGTCGTCCATCCGTTGCTCGAGCGTCGGCAGCCGGTCGTGCGAGACGCGGTCGGACATGCCGGTCCCGCGCTTGTCGAACAGGATCAGGCGGGAGAACGACGCTAGGCGCTCGAGGAAGCGCGCCGGCTTGGGCTTCTCCCACAGGAGCTCGACATTCGAGACCCAGCCGGGGACGTAGACGAGGTCGAACGGCCCGTCGCCGACGACCTGGTAGGCGATGTTGATGTCGCCACTTTTCGCGTAATGCGTCTCCGGCGGCATAGGCTTCCACTATGGCGGCCACGGCAACCGAACGGAAGCTCTTTGTCGGCGGCGAGTGGATCGAGACGGGTGACTGGCTCGAGGTTCGCTCGCCCTACTCCGGCGATGTCGTCGGCCGCGTTGCGAAGGCCGGCGCCGATGAGACGCGCCGAGCGATCGATGCCGCCGAACGCGCGATGCAGGAGCCGCTTCCTGCGCACAAGCGCGCCGAGATCCTCGTGCGCGTCGCAGGCGCACTCGGACGCCGCCACGAGGAGGCCGCGCGGCTGATCTCCGACGAGGCAGGCAAGCCGTTGAAGGCCGCACGCGTGGAGGCAGCTCGTGCGATGTCGACCTACACGTTCGCTGCAGTCGAAGCCCGCAAGCTCGCGGGAGAGATGGTCCCGATGGACGCCGCGCAAGCAGGCGAAGGGAAGCTCGCCTTCACCTTGCGCCGCCCGATCGGTGTCGTCGGCGCGATCAGCCCGTTCAACTTTCCGCTCAATCTCGTCGCGCACAAGATCGCACCGGCCCTGGCGGCGGGTTGCGCGGTGGTGCTCAAGCCGGCGAGCCAGACACCGATGTCGGCGCTGCTCCTCGCCGAACTGGAAGAGGAGGCCGGCCTGCCTCCGGGCTGGCTCAACGTGCTCGTCGGTCCGGCGTCCGAGATCGGGGACGTCCTCGTCGAGGACGAGCGCGTCAAGCTGATCACTTTCACGGGGTCGAGCGGCGTCGGCTGGAAGCTCAAGCAGCGCGCGCCGAAGAAGCGCGTGAACCTCGAGCTCGGCAATGCGACGCCGCTGATCGTCGCGGCCGACGCGGATGTGTCAACGGCCGCGGCGAAGGTCTCGCAGAACGCGTTCGCCTTCGCGGGCCAGAGCTGCATCTCCGTGCAACGGGTCTACGTGGAGCGCAGCGCGTACGACGAGTTCGTGCATCAGCTGGTCCCTCTGGTCGAAGCGCTCAGGGTCGGGGATCCGGCCGACGAGGACACGGACGTCGGTCCCGTCATCGACCAGGACGCACGCGAGCGCATCCTCGAGTGGATCACGGCGAGCAGCGGACAGGTGCTGACGGGCGGCGAGCTCGACGGCGAGCTGATCCGGCCCACGGTGATCGCGAACCCCGGGCCCGACGATGAGGTCTCCTGCGAGGAGGTCTTCGGACCCGTTTGCACTGTGACCGCGGTCGACTCCATCGATGAGGCGATCAGCCTGGCGAACAGCACCAGGTACGGGCTGCAGGCCGGCATCTTCACGGCGAGCCTGGACAACGCACTCCGGGCGGCGCAAGAGCTGGAGTTCGGGGGCGTCACCGTCAACGAGGCGCCGACGTTCCGCTCCGACCAGATGCCGTACGGCGGAATCAAGGACTCGGGTAACACGCGCGAGGGACCGCACTACGCGGTGCGCGAGATGACCGAAGAACGCCTCGTCGTCGTAGACCTGCCGTAGTGGTCGGGCTCGTGCTTGCCCTGGCGGTCGTCGCGATCGTCGTGTCCCTCTTCGGCGGATGGGTCTTCGGGATCGCGATCGGCGCGGTGGCGATCATCCTATTCGTCCTCTTCTTGACCGGTTTCGGCAGGAGAGCAGCCTCGCCGCGCCGGCCTTAGGGCATCACACCTCGCTGTTACCCTGACTCGCGTGGCGCGGCCCTCGCTGTTTGCACGCTTCCGCCGCAAGGATGAGCGGGTGGCCACGAACGCGCCCGCGGCCGGGCCGCCGCGAAGAACGCTCCCTCATCCGGGCCAGCTGAGGAAGGAGCGCCGGGCACTGCTTCGCGTCCGCGAAGAGCGGCTCCGCGACCTCGGGGGTCTCATGCTGGAGATGTTCCGTCGGGACCAGTTCCGGCAGGACCTGCTGGTCGAGCGCTGCGACGAGCTGATCGCCCTCGACGAGCGCCTGCAGGAGCTCGACACGTTGCTTGCAGCCTCGGTCTCCACCCGGCGGGCAGCGCCGGCGGCCAGGTGTGCCTGCGGCGCTCCGCTCGTGTGGGGCTCGCACTTCTGCGCCAACTGCGGTCGGCCCGCGGCAGCGACCCCACCGGTGGTGAGCTGCCCGAACTGCGGTGGTGCGCTTGCGGCCGACGCGAAGTTCTGCGCGGTCTGCGGGAAGGCGATCACGCCGGCCCAGCAGTCCGACGCCGCGGCGGTGGAACCGCAGGCCGAGTTGCTCGAGGCACTGCCCACGCCGACACACGAGCGTTGGGAGCAATGAGCACGCCTGACGTCCCCCCTTCGGGGCCACAGTGTCCACGGTGCGGTGCGCCATACGGCCCCGATCAGGAGTACTGCCTCGAATGCGGCCAGCGGCTTAGGCCCGCGGGCGGAGTGTTCGGCCGGCTCGCAGGGGCATGGCAGCAGCGGTTTTCCTGGTACCCGGGCGACTGGATCTGGCCCGTGCTGCTGTTCTTGCTGATCGCGGTGGCCGGCGCCACAGCAGCCATCGTCCTCGCCGACGCCGGTGCCGAGAACCCGACCCTCGTGGCAACCCAGAGTGGAGTCCCGCACTCCCCAACGACTGCGCCCGAAACGGCGACCGTCGCTCTGCCGACGGTTCCAAACGGCACTCCCTCCGGAGCCCCCTCGACGCCGACGGCGCCGCCGCCCGCCACGACCACAGCACCCACGCCGGGAGCGTTGACGCCCTGGCCGGCCGGGCAAAGCGGCTACACGGTGGTCCTCGAGTCGATCCCGGCGAGCTCGAGCGGGCGTGCACTCGCTCTCGCGCGGGCGCGGTCGGCTTCCCGGGCGGGCCTGCCGGCGGTCGGCGTCCTGGATTCGAGCCGGTATTCGAGCCTCCACCCGGGCTACTCGGTGGTTTTCAGCGGCATCTACGACTCCCGAGGAGAGGCCGATCGAGCTCAGGCGGCCGCCAACGCCAAGGGTTTCAGCGCCGCATACGTCCGGCAGATCACCCGTTAACCCGTTCTCAGCCGAGGCAACGAAGGCCCGGACTTTGTAACAGGGCCGCTGGTCCTATAGACTCAGCCGCGAAGGCACGAGGGCCGACCACGATTTACTGCGGGTTAACAAAGCTTTGCGGGGGATTAATGGCTGCTAGAGATACTGTGATCGAGGAGTACACAGCCAAGCTGCAAGCCTGCATGTATCAATACTCGAGAGCCATCTACAGGTCGATTAAGGACCTCATCGACCCGTATGTGGCGCCGGAACTCCATCTCGAGTACCGCCGTTCCGTGCTGGAACAGTGCGAGCAGACGATGGAACGGCTCGCGAAGGATCCGCTCTACTTCGCCAAGCCCGACCGGGCCCTCTTCCAGGACATCCGCCGCTACTTCCCGATCACGGTGCAGGCGGAAGTCGCATGGGCCGTGAAGGAGGGCGTGGCCGCCGCGGTGGCGTTCATCGAGGAGCAGATCGAGGCAGGAGCCCTGGACGGCGGCGTCGCACGCTGCCGGGCGACGACCCGCAAGGGCAAGCCGTGCCAGCGCACGCCGCTCCCAGAGCGCGACTACTGCCCGTCGCACCAGCACCTCGAGCGCACCAAAGTCGCGGCCTAGCTCCTAAAGCCAAGCCGTCCCCTCGAGACACGTCCCAAGGGACGATGTCGCGTCCTCCCCAGTCTCGTGCCTGGCACGTGACAGGACCGCGCCGGGCGTGAAGCGAAACCGTCACAACGAGGACTAAGTGGCCCACGCGGCGTTACCTTCGAACGATGGGACGGCCCCACCGCCACCTCGAAGCGGGTGCCTTCTACCACGTCGGGATCCGCGGCAACAACCACGCTCCGATCGTGATGGACGATGGCGACCGGATCGTGTTCTTCCACATCCTGCGCCGGGTCGAACGGCGCTACGGCTGGCGCACGCACGTGCGCTGCCTGATGGGGAACCACTACCACCTCCTCGTCGAGACCCCGCTGCCGAACCTCGCCGACGGGATGCGGGACCTGAACGGCGGCTACGCCCGCGCCTTCAACGAACGACACAAAAGGAAGGATCACGTCTTCGGCCGCCGCTACTGGTCCAAAGTGATCGAGTCGGACGAGCAGTACGAAGCCACGGTCGAGTACATCGTCAATAACCCCCTCCACCACGGGTTCGTCCGCCGGCTCGAACAATGGCGCTGGACGTCGGGCACCGCAGTCAGTGCGCTAGATTCGCCAGGTGTCTCACGACACCGACAAGCTGATCCGGCAGCTGTCGCTCGTCGCCTACCTGATGGCGGAGCGGCGGCTCCTGACCGCGCGGGACGTGAAGTCGAACGTCGAGGGTTACTCGGAGATGTCCGACGAGGCCTTCGCCCGGCGCTTCTACTCCGACCGCGCCGAGCTCCTTGCGCTGGGCGTGCCGCTCCAGTCGCAGCGCGACGAGTTCACCGGCGAGGAGCTCTATACGCTCCGTTCGGAGAACTATTTCCTCGCCGAGCTCGAGCTGGAGGACGACGAGCTCGCCGCGCTCCAGACGGCGCTCTACCTGCTGGAAGGACAGTTCGCCTACTCGGAGCCACTGCGGTTGGCACTCCAGAACCTCGCGCTCGGTCGCCAGGGCTTCGGCGAATCGGCGTCGGACACGGCCGTTCGCGTGGAGATGCTCGACCCCGACTACACGGCGGAGATGCCGGGGCGACTGGGGAAGCTCGAGGGAGCGATCTCCAAACAGCGCACGATCAAGTTTCCGTACTACTCGATCTCCCGTAACCGCCAAGGGGAACGAACGGTCAACCCGTACGGCCTCCTCTCGGACAACGGAAGCTGGTACGTGATCGGCCAGGATCTCGACCGCAAGGACATCCGAACCTTCCGCGTCTCCCGCATCCGCGGTGACATCAGATTCGCCACGCGCCGTGAGCGGGACTTCCGGATCCCGGCCGACTTCGACATCGACGAGTACCGCGGCAGGGCGCCTTGGCAAATCGGCGACATCGCGGGCGAAGCACGCATCGAGCTCGCCGGCGACACCGCCTGGTGGGTCGAGCGCGCGTTCGGCAGCGCGGGTCAGCTAGAGGACGGCGTGTTCGTCACCGGCTACTCCTCGCTCCCGCAGCTCGCATCCTGGATGCTGCGGCAGGACGGCCGCGCGATCCCAATCGAGCCCGACGAGCTCCGCCGTGAGGTCGCCCAGGCGCTCCGCGCCGTACGTGAGCGGCACGAGACAGTTCCGCCCAAGCTCGCCGCGCCGGCACCGGTGCCGCACGTCGAGGTCTCCGGCGAGCGTCCGGCCGGTCCGGTCGTGCCCGAACGCTTCGCCGTTCTGCAGGCGCTGCTCGCCTACCTGCTCGCGGCCTGCGGCGAGGCGACCGACGCCGTCATCCCTGCGCACGAGATCGTCGAGCGCTTCCACATTCCGGCGGAGGAGCTCGAAGAGCACCTCCAGCTGCTTAACCTCGTCAACTTCGGCGGCGGCTGCTACACGGTGTATGCCGCGCTCGAGGGCGACAGCGTGCACGTCGACAAGGAGCTGTACGGCGACACGTTTCGCCTCGCCCCACGCCTGACGCCGCTCGAGGCGCGCGCCATCGGGCTTGCGCTCGAGTTCGTCGGCCCGATGATCGCCGCCGACGCACACACGCCGCTCGACCGCGTGCGCAAGAAGCTAGAGGAGACGTTCGGACAGTTCGAGCTCGCGCACACTCCCAATCCGCAGATCGCGGAAGCGGAGGCCGACCTCGTCGCGACCCTCACCGAAGGCATCCGCGAACGGCGACTCGTCGAGATCGAGTACCAGAAGGAAGGCGAGCAGACGTGGTCGAAGCGCGTGGTCGAGCCTTACTCGCTCGAGCGTGAGCTGCCGAACTGGCGCGTGCACACGTGGGACCGCTCGCGCGACGCCGAACGGAGCTTCCGCCTCGACCGGATGCGCAGCGCACAGCTCACTCAGGAGCGCTTCGAGCCGCGTACCGCGTTCGATCCACACGGGTTTCGCGACGGACGCTCGGCGAAGATCCTGTACCTCAAGGGCGTGGCCGCGCGTTGGGCCGCTGAGCGCGGCGCCACGCCTCTGAAGGATGGCACCGCCCTCGCGGAGATGCCCGTCGGGAGTGTGGAGTGGCTGATCGGCGAGGTTCTTTCGCAGCGCGGCGAGGCGATCCTGCTCGAACCAGAGGAGATGCGTGAGGCCGTCGCGGACCGCGCACGCGAGCTGGCGAACGAGCTCGGCGTTTCGCGCCTCCGCGCCCGCGCTTAATCCGGCGTGCAGCCGACATGTCTCTCCTCGATTCGCGCCACCGCCCATTCCGCCTGCTCACGTAAGAGCTCGTCGTCGCTCGTGAGGAAGGGTCTTGCAAGTGAAAGGTCGGCGAGCGTTCCTGTGTTCCCGAGCGCGACAAGCGCATTGCGTCGCAGGTAGCGCGCGTCATTCCGAGGGACGTACAGCCGCTCGAAGTGCTGCCGCAGCGACGCTCCGTCGCCTTGGAGCCAGTCCGTGAGACGGACGTGGGGCTCGGCGCCGGCAGGCGACAGGGTCATCCGCACGCCGCTTCTCGATTCCGCGATTCCACGGGCACACGTCCTGACAGATGTCGCAGCCGTAGACCTGCGCGCCGAGCTCGGCCCGATAAGGCTCGGGAATTGCTGCAGGCGCCTGCGTCCAGTACGAGAGGCATTTCGTCGCATCGACCAGGCCGGGCTCGTCGAGCGCACCGGTCGGACAGGCGTCGATGCAGAGGGTGCATGATCCGCAGTCGAGCGCGAGCGGCGCCGTGGCCTCGATCCCGGCTGTCGTCACGAGCGTCCCGAGCACGACCCACGAGCCGTGACGGCGAGTGATCAGCATCGTGTTTTTCCCGTAGAAGCCGACCCCCGCACGCGCGGCTGCCTCGCGGTCCACGTGCTGATTGGCGTCGACGAGCACGCGGTACTCGCCACCGAGCCGGCGGCCGAGCTCATCCAGCCGCTCGCGCAGGACGGCATAGCCGTCGTGCCAGGTGTAACGCGCGAGCCTTCCCTCCCCCGCCCCGAGCGGGGGCTCCGGCGCGTAGTAGCAGTAGGCCGCGGACACGACTGTTCGGGCGCCGTCGAGCAACGACTCGGGATGACACGAGATCTCGGGCTGCGCCATCGTGAAGCGCATGTCGGCGAACAGCCCGCGGTCCTTTCGCTCACGGATGTGACGCTCGGTTTCGTCGTAGGCGGAAACAGGCGCCGCTCCGACGACGTCGAGCTCGAGCATCTCGGCGAGCCCCTCCAGCTCGGCAGCGGTCATGTGCGAGATTGTGCCCCGTGAAGGCCGTGCGTATTCACGAGGACGGCGGACCGGAGGTGCTTCGCTACGAAGACGCCCCCGATCCGGTGCCAGGCACCGGACAGGTCCTGATCGAGTTGCGAGCTGCCTCGCTCAACCACCTCGACGTCTGGATCCGCAAAGGGCTCCCCTCCGTCCCGAAGCCGCGCATCCTGGGCGCCGACGGTGCGGGCATCGTCGTCTCGGGAGATGGTTTCGCCCCCGGCGACCGGGTCGTCATCAATCCGGGACACGATCTCGGCAACGGCAGGATCTCGGTCGTCGGCGAACATTCCGACGGCACACACGCAGAACTGATCGCCGTTCCGGCTTCACAGGTCTATCCGCTGCCCGACGCGATCGATTTCGAGACTGCAGCCGCCTTTCCGCTTGTCTTCGAGACCGCCTACCGGATGCTCGGGACCAAAGCGCAGCTGCAGGAGGACGAATGGGTACTCGTCTGGGGAATCGGGGGCGGCGTCTCGACGGCCACGCTCGCGATCGCCAAGGCGCTGGGCGGCCGCGTGATCGTCACCTCGTCGAGCCCGGACAAGCTCGCCCGTGCGCGCGAGCTCGGAGCCGATGCGACGTTCAATCACGAGACGGACGACGTGGTGGCGGGCGTGAAGGAGGTCACCGGCGGCGGTGCCCACGTCGTCGTCGACCACGTCGGCGAGAAAACGTGGAAGCGATCGCTGGACGCTGCCCGGCCCGCAGGACGGGTCTGTGTCTGCGGCGCGACGACAGGCCCTAACCCGCCGGCCAACCTCCATCGCATCTGGTGGAAGCAGCTCACGATCTTCGGTTCGACCATGGGCTCGACGCAGGACTTCGAGGCCGCTTACGAGCTCGTGAAGTCGGATCGCGCCGTCCCTGTGATCGACAGGGTGTTCTCCCTCTCCGAAACGGCCGCCGCACACGAGCGGCTCGAAGCCGGGGACCAACTCGGCAAAATCGTCCTGCGCATTCCGGACTAGTCCCGTGCCTGGCACCGGAGCTAACGCTCGACCTCGCGGGGCGAGCGCAAGCGCGCGGCCCACTAACCGATGCCGAGAATGAACTTGGCGTCGTCGGACATGCGGTCGGGCGTCCAGGGCGGATCCCAGGTCAGCTCGATCTCCACGTCTTCGACACCGGGGACCTCGCGTGCGGTGCGGACGATGTCCTCCTGAATCATCGGCCCAGCTGGACAGCCCATCGAAGTAAGGCTGTGGATCACCTTGATGCGCGGGCCGTTCACCTCGACGTCGTAGAGCAGTCCGAGCTCGACGATGTCCATCCCGAGCTCGGGATCCTCGACCTGCTTCAGCGCCTCGAAGACTTCTTCCTTTGTGGGCATCGTCAATCGAGTCTAGCTAGTAGCCCAGGAGCCGGACTTCCTCGCGCCGTTCGCGCGCAAAGAAGTGGATGCCATCGATGAAGCGCACCCAGTTACAGCGTGTGCACATGACGAGCGAGTGCGTGCGCGCCGAATCGGTGAGGTAGCGGACACCGCGCAGCAGATCTCCGTTCGAGACGCCGGTGGCGGCGACGATCACCTCCCCGGGAGCAAGCTCTTCGGTCGTGAAGACCCGCGTTGCGTCCTCGATGCCGAGCTCCCGCGCTTCGTCGATCTCGCGGCGCGACGTCGGCCAGAGCTGCGCCTGGAGCTCACCACCGAGACAGCGCAGCGCGGCAGCCGTCATCACCGCTTGACGCGTCCCGCCGATGCCGACGGCGAGGTGGTCGTTGGTCCCTCGGATCGCCGCGGAGATCGAAGCGGTGACTGTGCCGTCCTGGATGAGCTTGATCCGCGCGCCCGAGGCGCGGATCTCCTCGATCAGGTCGTGATGGCGCGGCCGGTCGAGCACGATCGTCGTGATGTCGTTCGGCCTGCGGCCAAATGCATCCGCGATCGCCTGCACGTTCTCGCCCATCGACTTGAGCAGGTCGATCGATCCGCGCGCAAGCGGACCGACCGCCATCTTGCGCATGTACATGTCCGGCAGCTCGAGCAGCGACCCGCGCTCGCCGACCGCGATCATCGACATGGCACCGTTGCCGCCGCGCGCAACGACACCGCGGCCTTCGAGCGGATCGAGCGCAAGATCGACGGTCTCACCGCCGGCACCGATGTCCTGTCCGGCGCGAAGCGGGGAATCCTCCATGGCGGACCCGATCACCACTCGCCCTCGGATCGGAAAATCGCTGAGAACGGCATGCATCGCCTCGGCCGCATCTCGCTCGGCGGCCTCCTGATCCGCCCGCCCGAGCCACCGTGCGGCCGTTAGCGCACCACCTTCGGTGACACGGACGTACTGCTCGCAGAGACAGAGGCTCGTCGTCGGAGGCTGCTCCTCTCCGAGATTCACCGCCTCGTCGACCGTTTCAGCCATTCAGACCCGTTGTACCTGTTCGGCGCTCGCCAGCACGAGCTCGAGGACGGAATCGATCGCCTGCCTGATGTCGTTGTTTGCGATCACGGGGACGTTGTGGCGCTTGGCGCGCCGGACGATGTGGTCCTGGACGCGACGGATGTCGTCCAGCCGGTCGAGGTACTTGGAATGCGGACGTAGACCGTCGAGGCCCGCGTCGCGCACCATGAAGTGAGTGCTGTGCTCCTCTTCGTCCTCGATCGCAAGGACGCACTGGACGACAAGCGCGCCCTCGACGCGCGGCAGCATCCCCGGGACGAGGTGCACGCCCTCGAGCACCATCGACCACCCTTCCTCGAGCGCGCGCTCGATCGACGCCCGCACGCCGACCATGACGTTCCGCGTCTGCTCGAGGAACCCGGCGATAACCGGATCCTCCGCCTGCTCCGGCTCGCGCAAGCCGGCAGCCGCTTCGAAGCTCGAGTAGTGGATCGACGGCATGAACTCCTTCGAGAAGAACGCCCGCATCGTCTGCCGGACGAAGTCCGTCGAGGTGACGCGCGTGATCCCGAGGCGGTATGCCGCTTCGGTCGCAACCGTCGACTTGCCGGTTCCCGTCGCGCCACCGACGAGGACGATCAACGGGAGGTCGAGCTCCTGGAGCTCGCGGAAGCGGCGCAGTCGCCGCAATGCCTCGGAGCCCTCTTCCTCGCCCAGTGTCTCGATCGCAAGCTCCTCGACACGCTCGAGCTCGACGCTCTGCTCGCGCCGCTCGATCAGATCCTGGTCGATCCGCTTTGCGAGCTCATACGCCCGCCCGAGCGGAACACCGACGGCGACCAGCGCCCGCGCCATCAATCCCTTCGAGTACGGATGGTCGGGCGTGCCGAGCGGCAGCGGCTCGGAGTGACGCGGATGGTTCATACGCGTGCTCCGGCAGGAACCAGACCGAGGATCGCGTCGTCGAGCTCCGGCGACACGACCTCGTTCTCGGCGAAGACGACTTCCACGCCCCGCGCCTGCGCCGCGACGGCCACGAGGTCGATGGCCGCAGCTTTGATCTCGACGAGATAGACGTCGGCGTCCGTCCGCTCGAGATCCGCGCTGAGGCGCGAGCGGTCGGCGAGGTTGCGCGACACGCTGACGACTTCGGCGTCGAGATGGTCCGTTGGCGCTGCGCCGGTGGTGAAGACCGCGACACGCCGTCCTCCCAGCGGGGAGATCGGACGGAGACGAAGCTCCGCTTCGAGGACCGGCATCTTCTTCAGCGCGCGGATCGCCCCGACGTCGCCGCCGCCGACGAGCACCACGAGATCCGAGACGAGCACGCGGTACGCATTGAGGTACGCAAGCGGATCGTGGCCGCGGCCGCTGACGAGAATCCGCGCATCGACATCCACCGGCGGGATCGCCGCACCGCTGCCGTCGAAGACGACGACATCCGGTTCGCGCTCAACCGCGAGGGCGGCACCTTGCAGGACGTTCGACGTGGTCACCGCACCGGCCAGCCCACCGCCCGCGCGGCGGCAGCCGATCGTGACGACGCCGGTGAGTGCCGCCGTCTCGAGATAGTCCGAAGCGGCGTGGTGTCCCGCTCTCGAAAGGTCCAGCAACGACTCGAGGGTCGGCTGCACCGCCGCGATCTGTGGCTCAGCGGGTCCTCCCCGTCCCATCGCCACGACGACTACATCTCGATCCCGGGCCAGCAAGCGCGCGACGTGGCCGGTGACGGCGGTCTTCCCAACGCGCTTGCCGGTGCCGATCACCGCCAGCGATGGAAGCGGAAACGACGCGTACGTCGGCGGCGTGAACTGGAAGTCGGCGCCCTCGTAGCGCAGCCCGGCTGCCAGCACTCGGCTTGCGAGCATCATCCGCTCGCGCGGCCCGAGGACGGGTTCGTCCGACAGGTCCACGACGACCTCGGCGTCCGAAAATCCGTCGTCGAGCGACTCGAGCAGCGGCACGCCGTACTCGATGTCGCCGCGCAGCTTCTCCGTCCCGCCCGCAAGCCACGCGCCGATCACCTCGTATGGCAGCTCGGCGATCGCATCGCGCACCACGGGTGGGTAGTGCTCGCCGTCGATCACGACCAGAGCTGGTGTCATCGACGCGAGGTCACCTCACCCTCGATTCGAGCCGTGTACTTCTCGAACTCGAGCGTGTCGATCGCGAACTGAATGATCTTTTCCTGGCCGTGGAACGGGTACTTGCGCCACACGTCGACGTGCGCCCCGGAGAACTCGATCACGTTGTAACAGGGCCGGGTGTTGCCGCGCAGGCGCAGAGACGAAACGGTTCCCGCGTTGACGATGAAGAGATCCTCCAGCCGCCACGCGTACGGCACGTGCTTGTGCCCCGAGAGGACGAGGTTGACACCGGAGCGTTGCAGGCACTCGATCGTGTCGCCGGCGTCGTAGATGATGTTGCGCTCGCGGCCCGTTCCCGGAACCGGCAGCAGGTGGTGGTGGCAGACGAAGACGCGGAGGTCGGCCGGCGCGGCGAAGCTCTCCTCGATCCACGGATAGCGCCCGCGGCCGATCTGGCCGTGGTCGAGGTCGGGCTCGGTGGAGTCGACGGCAACGACGGTGACGCCGCCGACGCGCATCACGGAGTTGCGGTCGCCGAAGAGCTGCTCGAAGTGGACGTAGCCGACGTTGCGCGAATCGTGGTTGCCGGGGATGATGACGACCGACTCGCAGGCGATCGTGTCGATGTACTCCTTGGCGAGCGCGTACTCCTCCTTGAAGCCGAAGGTCGTGAGGTCACCGGAGATGACGACGATGTCCGGCTCCATGTCGTTGACCTCCGTGATCGCCCGCTCCAGGAGGTTCGGCAGGAAAAACTGCGTGCCGCAGTGCAGATCGGAGATCTGGACGATGGTGAACGTGGCGTCCCGGGTCGCCATGCGCGAAGTCTAGGTACATCCGAGCACGTTGCTACCCTGATTGGAGGTGATACTGGAAACGCCTGATTTCCAGGCATATCGAGGCCAGGAACCTCCCCGCTTCGCCAACAAGGCAGAGCTTGAATGCGCCAAGGTCCTGGACTACTACGGTGTGCCCTGGGAGTACGAACCCAGGACCTTCGTCCTCGAGGAGGATGAGGACGGCCGCACGGTGGAGGCGTTCAAGCCCGACTTCTACCTGCCTGAACAGAACCTGTACGTGGAAGTCACGGTGATGAAGCAGTCGCTCGTGACCCGGAAGAACCGCAAGCTACGGAAGCTGCGCGAGCGTTATCCCGACGTGCGCATCAAGCTCTTCTACAAGCGCGACATCGAGCGCCTGGCGGAGCGATACCAGCTCGAGCTAGCGTCGTAGCCTCCGAGTCGCGGCTCGGGGAGGTCTACCTCACGAGCGAGGAGCTACGGACGCGTGTCCGAGAGCTCGGACGCGAGATCGCCCGTGACTATCAGGGTCGAGAGCCGCTCCTCGTCGCGCCGCTCAAGGCGAGCATTGTCTTCGTCTCCGACCTGTCTCGCGCGATCGGGATCCACCACGGCCTGGACTTCATCGAGCTCGCGAGCTACGCGGCCGGCGCCGACCAGGGCGGGCATGGCCGCATCCGCCTCCTCAAGGATCTCGACGCGGAGATCGCCGGCCGCCACGTCCTGATCGTCGAAGACGTCATCGACACCGGCCTGACGCTCAACTACCTCTGCAAGACGCTCGCCCTCCGCGATCCCGCCTCACTGTCGGCCGTGACGCTCCTCGACCGTCCTTATCGCCGCCTGGTCGAGGACGTGCCCGTCCGCTACGTGGGCTTCACGGTGCCCGACGAGCTCTTCGTGGGATATGGGTTCGATCTTCAGGAGCGCTACCGCAACCTGCCCGATTTGCACGTCCTTCGCCGAGAAACTTAGTCAAGGCTAAACTTCTCGGCGGGGATGATGTCGACCCGCGCAGACGAGCGGCCGCGCCTGCCCGGGGCGGGCGAACGCGTGCTCCAGGGGACGTCGCGCTGGGGGGTTCTCCCGTTCCTGGGGCCGGCCTTCATCGCGTGCGTGGCCTACATGGATCCGGGCAACTTCGCGACGAACATCGCTGCCGGCTCCAAGTTCGGCTACACGCTCCTCTGGGTGATCGTCGCCTCGAACCTCATGGCCATGCTGATCCAGACGCTGTCCGCGAAGCTCGGCATCGCTACTGGCCGGAATCTGCCGGAGGTCTGCCGGGAACAGTTCTCCCGCCGGACCTCGATCGGTCTCTGGATCCAGGCGGAACTGATCGCGATGGCGACCGACCTGGCCGAGTTCCTCGGCGCCGCGCTCGGGATCACGCTGCTGCTCCACATCCCGCTCTTCCCGGCGGCCGTAATCACCGGCGTGATCACGTTTGCCATCCTCGGGCTCCAGCGGTACGGGTTCCGCCCGCTCGAGGCGGTGATCACCGCATTTGTGGCGGTGATCGGCATCTGTTACCTCGCCGAGCTCTGGTTCGCGCATCCACCACTCGGCGAAGTCGCGAAGCACGCGGTCGTGCCCGAGTTCGCCGGCAACGAGTCGGTTCTGCTCGCAGTCGGGATCATCGGCGCGACGGTGATGCCGCATGTGATCTACCTGCATTCCGCGCTCACACAGAACCGGATCGTCCCCCGAAACGACGAGGAGGCGAACAGGCTCTACAGATATACGCGCATCGACGTCCTCATCGCGATGGTGATCGCGGGCCTGATCAACATGGCGATGCTCGTGGTCGCGGCGACCGTCTTCTTCGGGAGCGGGCTGAACAACATCGATTCCCTCGAGGGCGCACACAGGACGCTGGAACCGCTCCTCGGCGGCGCCTCGAGCGTGCTCTTCGCACTGGCGCTGACGGCCTCCGGGCTGTCGAGCTCGACGGTCGGGACGATGTCAGGGCAGGTCGTGATGCAGGGTTTCATCCAGCGGCGGATTCCGCTGTTCGTGCGTCGCTTCGTCACGATGGTCCCTGCGTTCGTCGTGATTGCGCTGGGGCTCGATCCGTCGCGGACGCTCGTGCTCAGTCAGGTCGTCCTCTCCTTCGGGATCCCGTTCGCGCTGATCCCGTTGGTGATGTTCACCAGTCGTCGCGACATCATGGGCGTGCTCGTGAACGAGCGCACGACGATCGCGGCAGCGGTCGTGGTGGCCGCGATCATCTCCGGCCTGAACGTCTTCCTGCTGGTTCAGACCTTCAGCCTGCTGGGATGACCTCCCGCCCGGAAACAACCGGCCGCCCCGGGGGAGCGGCCGGCGTCGTCGGGAGACGACTTGCGTACCGCGGCAGCCCTGTCCTCGGCTCCTGCCGGGTACGAATTACAAAAGGGAAACGTACGACTTGGGGATACGGGTACGGCCCAGAGCCCTAGAGATAGCCCAGGGGGTCCACGGGGTTCCCGTTGATCCGGACCTCGAAGTGCAGGTGGGCCCCGAAGCTGTGGCCCGTGTTGCCGACGTAGCCGATCACCTGGCCCTGCGACACCTGGGCGCCGCCCGAGACCGCGTACGAGGACTGGTGCCCGTAGCAGGTGGCCATTCCGCCGCCGTGGTCGATGCACGTGTAGTTGCCGTAGCCGCCGGTCCAGCCGGCCAGCACGACCGTGCCCGAGGCCGCCGCGTGGATCGGAGTGCCGTACGGAACACCGATATCGATGCCGGCGTGCAGCCGTCCCCAGCGGTAGCCGAACGGGCTGGTGACTGGACCGCTGACGGGCCAGATCAGTCCCTGCGACGAAGGAGTCGTGTCGGTCGCTCCCTGGGCCGCGGCAAGCCGGCCGCGGATGCCCGCATCTTCGGCGGCGAGTGCGTTCGCCTCCGCGATGAATGCCTTCTCCTGCTTGCGGGTGGAGGCAAGCGCCCCTTTTTGCTTGCTGCGTTTACTGGAGAGTGAGCTCTTGCTCGCGAGCAATTGGTTCTTCACGTCGCGCTGCTGCTGAGTGCGGACTGCGACGACCTGTGTCTCGGAGTGCACGCGAGTGCGGATCTTCTTTGTGCGCTCACGGGCGACATGGACCTGATCGCGTGCACCGGCGACCGCGGCAGCGATGCCCTTGTCCCGTCGTGCGATCGCTTCGAGGTACTGAATCTGGTCGAGCACGTCCTGGAACGACTCCGAATTGAGGATCACCTCGACGAGCGAGGGATCGCGCGTCTCGTAGATGTCGATCATGCGCAAGTTGAGCTGGCGTAGGACGCTTGCGTACTGGCGCTTCAGGAAGTCGAGGCGCTCCGTCTCGAAGTTGAAGAGAGCGTTGAGCCGGTCGAGCCGTTGCTGGTGGAGCGCAAGATCCTGTTCGAGAATCGAGAGCTTCTGCGAGACGTCGCCGACCTTTCCCTCGAGAGCGCGGATCTGGACGGTGACGTCCGAGATCTGTCGCGTCAGCCGGGATTCCTTGGCGCGGGCCGCGGCAATGCGCGCCTGAATGTCGCTGAGCTTGCCGCTGTTGTCGCCGGCCGCCGGTGCAACGAGCACGAGCCCGGCAACGAAGACGAGGGCCAGTCTGAGGGCCATAAGCGAAGGTTCGGCGGGATACCGGACGTCCCTGCCGGGCAGAAGCCGCTCAGGCGCCTGTACGGCTCTCCTCGGGCTCCTCAGGGGCCAGCGGCCCCGGCTCCGGGATGATGGCCGGCTCGGGCGGGTTCCCCTCGTCGGGCGGCGGATAGGGCTCGGGAATGACTGCCGGGCCCCCTGGGGTGCCCTCGCCGGGCTGGCCTGGCTGCTCGGGCAGCTCGACCATCTCGGTCGGCTGAACCTCCAACCTGCGCCGTTCGATCCGCTCCTGGGTTTGGGCCACAATCGCCTCCATCTCGGACTCTCTGAGCGCTGCGAGCTCGTCCAGCTCGCGTACCTGCTCACGGGCCCTTTCGGTCCCTTGGTCGTCTCCACGGTACACGGCATCTCCGAGCTCGAACAGGAGCCGGGCCCGCAACTGCCCCATTCGCTGCAGCTCTCGGCGCAGCGCCAGAAGCCGGCGGGCCGCACGGCCGCGTGTCGCCACGGAGTCCGCGGCAACACCGGCCCGAGCGCGAAAGCCGTCCAGCGCAGCGGCCGTGGAGCGGGCGACCGCGCCGTCCGGCTTGCGGCGCGCGGCCTCCAGGAACACGAGGATGAGCAGGACGCTGGCGCCGAGCGCAATGAGCCCGAACGGCCAGCGGCCGAGGGCGAACAGCACGATCGCGAGCGTCAGTGCAACGGCGCCAAGGACGAGCACGAGCGTCGTCGGCGTGATCCCGTAGTAACGCGGCTCGACGCGCGCGTACTGCACAGGCACAACGCCCGTCTCGTCGGGCGGCACCTCGATCACCTTCGTCTCACCGTCCGCAGTTGGGTTACCGCACTGGGGGCAGTAACGGCTCGCCTTCCCCAGCCTGGCGCCGCAGTTTGCGCAGTTAGCCACGCGCACCAGCGCGGTCGAGCGCACGCAACGTTTCTGCCGCGCGACGCCGCAGTGGGCCGACGAGCTCGCGGTAGTCGTCATCCGAGACCTTGCCGGTGCGGTGGTCGAACTCGAGCTCCTTCAGCGCCGCGAGCGCGCGATCGCGCTCCTCGGCCAGTGCCAGCCGCCCCTGTTCCAGCTCGTCGGGCTGGTCGAGCCTGTCGTGGTCGCGCGGCCGCGGCTCGCGCAGGAAGGGCAGGGCGACCAGAGCCACGCAAGCGACTGCAAGCACGGCGCCGGCGGCGAGCGCCGCGGTCATGCTCGCACGGTGGCGCCCGCGTACCGCTCCGCCAGGCGCCGCTCCTCCCTGGCGTCGGGCCACAGCGCGATCAACGCACCGCCGACGAACACGAGGCCCGCAAGCCAGAGCAGGTTCACGAGCGGTTTCTGCAGCGCCTTCAGGTCGATGCTTCCGTCGGCGTTCACCTGGTCGGCGATCAGGAAGAGATCGCCGCCGGTGAGCCAGTCGTGCCGGATCGACACCTCGTTGGAAACCTGATCCTCCGCGAAGTACTGGTTCTTGCCCGGCGTGTAGCGGCCGAGATACTTGTTGCCGCGGTACACGTCGACCTGGGCGCGGATGGCACGGTGATTCGACTCCATTCTCGACTGGAAGCCGCGGAAGACCAGACGATCTCCCGCGACAGTCATGGACTGGCCGGGCTTCAGCCGTGACTCGCGCACGGTCTCGTACGCGCTCGCACCGGTGATGCCGATCGCCAGGAGCACAACTGACGCATGCACCACGTAGCCGCCGTACCGGCGGCGGTTGCGCGCGATGAGCGACGAGAACGCCGCCGCCCAGCTGAGACCGCCGAGCGCCTTCCTCGCTGCCGTCCCGCGCGCGAACTCGAGCGCGATCGACGCGAGCACGAAGACGGAAAACGTGTAGGCGATCACACCGATGCGCGACGACCCTGCTCCGGCCGCAAGCAATGCGATCCCGGCGATCACAGCGGCGGCGAGCGGCCACAGGAACGTCCGTCCGAGCGCGCGTAACGACGCGCGCCGCCACGCGACGAGCGGTCCGATGCCCATCAGCAACAGCAACGGGAGCCCGAACGTGTGCAAGAAGAAGTTGTAGTACGGCTTGCTCACTGTCGCGGCCTGTCCGGTGACAGCCTCGGACAGGATCGGGTAGACGACACCCCAGAGGATCGTCAGCGCGAGCGCGACCAGCAGGAGATTGTTGTAGAGGAAGGTCGCCTCACGCGAGACGAGCGACTCGAGCCGCGTCTTCGAGCGGAGCAGCGGCAGCCTCGCGAACACGAGCGCCAGCGAGCCGACGGTGATCAGGCAGATGAAGCCGAGGAACCACGGCCCGATCGAGCTCTGCGTGAACGAGTGGATCGACTGGATGATCCCGCTGCGCGTGAGGAAGGTGCCGAACAGCGACAGACCGAACGCGAGCACGACGAGCAGCACGTTCCACACCTTCAGCATCCCTCGCTTCTCCTGGATCATCACCGAGTGGAGAAACGCCGTCGCCGCGAGCCACGGCATCAGTGCCGCGTTCTCGACCGGATCCCACGCGTAGAAGCCGCCCCAGCCGATCTCGACGTAGGCCCAATGGGCGCCGAGCAGCTGACCGATCCCGAGAAACGCCCAGGCGGCGAGCGTCCAGCGTCGGGTGGCAACGATCCAGCGTTCGTCGGTGCGGCGGGCGAGCAACGCGCCCATTGCAAACGCGAACGGAACGGTCAGGCCGACGTAGCCGAGGTAGAGCATCGGCGGATGGATCGCCATGTATGGGTTCTGCAGGCTCGGGTTGAGCCCCGCCCCATCGGCGACTGCGGCCTGTGTCGCGAACGGGCTCGCGACGAAAACGAGCAGCAAGGCGAAGAAGGTTCCGACGAGACCGAGAGTCGGGACGACCCAGGCGAGCACCTCGCGCGCCACTCGGCGCGAGGTCAGAACGGCTGCGACCGAATACCCGGAGAGAACGAGCAACCACAAGAGCAGCGACCCTTCCTGGCCGCCCCAGAACGCCGTCAGCGTGTAGCCGAGCGGAAGCTCTCGGCTCGTGTGGTCGGCGACGTACTGAAACGAGAAGTCGTGCCGGGCGAGCGCCGCAAGGAGCACAACAGTGGCGACGACGGTGGCGGCAAACGATCCGAGCAACGCGTTCTGCGCTGAGTCGGCGAGGCGGCGCCGTCCTTTCCACGCAGCAAGCGAGCCACCGACGAGCGCATAGAGGAACAGCAGGAACGACGTGACGAGCGCCGCACGTCCGAGGTCAGCCATGAGTTATCGCTTTGGCGCGTACTTCGACGGGCACTTCGTAACGAGCGTGTCTGGCACCGCGACGAAGACACCGTGGCGCAGCCGACCGTCGACGACGACGTCGCGGCCCGTCTTGAAGAGATCCGGCACGGACCCCTTGTAGACGACCGGGATGGTGGTCATCCCCTTGACGTCGCGAAGCTGAAACCGGAGGCCGGCGGCATGCGCATCGCCGGAGGGCGTCCCGACGACCTGGCCCATCAGCGAGACACGTCCCTGGTGGCCGGCAAGCTGACTCGGCCGTAGCGAGGGCGTGCCGCCCCCCGCGATGGATGTGTAGAGCAAGAAGACCGCGAGGACGGCGGCGACCGAAAGCGCGATGACAAGGCGCGCTGGGCTTCCTCTACGAGCCACCCTGCGATTCTAGTCCGCGGCCCATGAGAGGAGCCTCGGTTCCCAGGGCGCCTCTGTGCCGTAGATGGAGGCCAGCGCCCGGGCCAGTGACGGCTCCCGGCGCGCCTCCTGGATCATGGAGTCAGCCACCGCCGCAATGACGCGGGCGGCCTCCTCCTCGAGGGCAGAACGGCGCTCCTCGGGCAGGCCGGCAAGGCTCTTGTGAGCTCGGCGGAGCTCGTGCTCGAGGATTGCCGCGGCATGCTCGCGGAGCGCGCGGTGTCCGCGGGTCACCTGGCAACCACCACGGGCCTTTGGGCCGGTTCGGCTTCCCGCATGCGCTTCGGTGTGGGCGCCGGCAACGTGAAGCCGCAGAACATCAGCGCGATCCCGATCAGCTCGCCGAGATAGACGAGCGACACGTCGCCCGTTCGCGACAGCCCGGTGGCGGCTGCGACGGTGAGCGCGCCGGCGGCAATCCACAGGTTCGCGCGAACGCGTTGACGCCGCGCGATCGAGAACAGCGATCCACCCACGAGTAGGAGTGTGCCGATCGAGTTCATGACGACCGCCCAGAGGAAAGCGTGTCCGCCGAGCACGCCGTTCGCCGGCGGCTGCCCACTGTGGGCTGCTGCGAGACCGTGGACATCAACCGGCGCAAGTAGGACGGTCGTTACAGAGGCGACGGTCGCGACCGCGAGGCCGCCGACAAGGAGATCGCGTCCTCGTCGTGGCAGCAGCATCCAGGCGGAGCCTGCACCGAGGTAGGCAACGGTCAAGACGCCACCCGCGATGTAGTACAGACGGAAGAGCGTCGGGTTCCAACCGGCGCGCTGGGCCGCCGCCTCGCTCGCCGCGGCCACGGCAAACAGCGCGAAGCCGAGCGCCCACAATGCCTTCTGTCCGGCCGCTCTGCGCAACAGCGAGCGGAGCAGGAGGAGAGCGAAGGCGAAAGCCAGCAGCGCCGCCGCGACCGGAGGCACCGCATCCGCAACTGCCGGAACGTCGGTGCTGCGACGAAGCGAAACCGCGGTCACCGCTTCTCCGGGACGCACCACACGCAGGTAAGCGAAGTCACGTCCTCCGAACATGCCCTCGTGGCTCGCGGCGAAGACATAGCGCCCCGGCTGCAGCGGCTGCGTTGGCGCGAGGATCAATTCGCGCGGCGAGCTCCGACGAACGGTGAGCGCCATCGCGTTTCCGTCGAGGTCGAACAACTGGTAGGCGCTCGGTGCATCGACTGCCGCAGCGCGCACGCGTAGCGCCAGGAGGTCACGCGCATGAAGGCGGAGCGCATCAGCCGGGAACGTCTCCTGTGGATCGCGCCAGGCGAATAGCTTGATCGTCCCGCTCGGCGTGCCGACGAACTGACCCGTTACCTCGCGCGTGAATCCCGTCTGGTATGCGTAACGGACAGAGCTCCCTCCGATCCCGGCGACCGCGGGCACGAACGGCAACGTCACGAGCAAGAGACCGATTGCGCCGATGGAGACCGCGACGCGCGTTCGATAGCTCCGCCTCCCCCGCCGCCGGGGCGGGGTTCCGAGCAGCCGGAGCCGCCGACGCCGGTGCGCGAGGAAAAGCAACGCCGTCGAGATGAACGTGCTTGCAGGCAGCCAGATGAACTCCGCCTGCCATCCGACCTGTACGAGCGGGCCATTCGAGAACGGGGTGGATGCAAGTGGGATCGCTGCCCACGCGATCGCCGGCCCGACCAGCAAGAGCACCGTCCCTACGAGTGGATAGCCGGCGAACAGCCAGCCGACCCCCGGAAATCCGAGCAGGCCCATCGGCACTTCGTATGCGGCGACGGCGATCGGCCGTCGTCGTCGCACGCGCTTCGGGATCCGTCCGGCATACGCCGCCGGGGCGCGGCGCAGGTGGCTGCGGCTCTCCGCGCGGTAGCCCTCGGTCGCTCGCCACATCGCCCGCGCGTATGAGCCGAATCCGAGCGCAACGGCGAGGGCCGCCGGCACGAGGACGAGCGCCTGCCACGGCTCGAGTGCCGCGACCGCCGCACCAAAGGTGCCACCGTTCGAGACGTGGTTGGCCTCGACGGCGGCGAAGGCGATCCCGCCGCCGTAATACGCCGCCATACCTGCGCCGACGCCGACGAGGATCGTGCGTGTAGACCGCAACGCGCCCGGAACGAGCGCGAGCGCCGCGCCCATCAGGAGGACCATCAGGCCGCCGAGCATGTTCAGCTGGGCGTGCAGGTTGACGATCACGTCCCCGGCGTCTCCGCCGCGGTCAAGGAGCTCATTGACCGCGGGAAAGGCCTGGACCGGTCCCTGAAGCGTTCCGACCGCCAACGCAGTACAGCCGACGAGCACGAAGGCGCGTACCGGCGTGCGGGCATGACGAAACGAACGGAGAAAGGTCGCGAGCAGGAACCAGAACGCCGCGAGCATCGCGATGCCCGCTCCCATGATCAGGAAGGGATGAAGCCTCGTTGCCTCTTCGGCCTGCTCGGGCGTCAGCCCGTGACGCACCACGAGGCGCCCTTCGTGGAACCCGAGGTAGAGCGCAACGCCGTAGAACGCGAGCGACCCGCCGAGCAGGGACCAGAAGCACAGGTTCGCGACCCGGCGCGTCGGTGCCGTGCCGCCGAGCGTGGGTGCAAGTGCAAAGAGGGCGCCTGCGGTCAGCATCGTGAGACCGGTGACCAGATTGATGTGAGCGTGACTGATCGGATCGATCCACTCACCCGCATGCCCGGCCTTGTAGAGCCAGTCCGCATGCGCAGGCTGAACCTGGATCACGCCCTGCACGGTCCCGACGGTCAGACCCGCCGCACCGGTGGCGAGGAACTTCCAGAGATGCCCGCTCGGCTTCGGCACGCGAACGAGGCGCGACTGGAAGATGGTCAGGAACACGTTCGCAGCGAAACACCAGTAACCGAGACCCATCACCCCCGCCCCGATGCCGACCGGCACGCGATACGCCTTGCCCATGTGCAGCTTCGCCGCCTCGTAGTCCCAACCCGACGAGACGAGTCGCCCGATCGCGATCCCGTTCGCGATCAACGCGATGTAGAAGATGAGGAGACCGACCGCCGTGAACCAGAATGCACCCTGGGCAAGCCCGGGACTGGACAGCGGACGCGCAACGATTCGCGGCAAGACGTACCAGCAGAGCCCGGTCGAGATCAGCGTGCCCCCGCCGACGATCATCACGTGCGTATTCGAGAGGTCGCGCACGAGATGTCCCGCATAGCCGGCGTGCGCGAGCCAGTCCGCCGTCCACGGCAGGTTCTTCAGCACCATGTGAACGCCGCCGAGCAACAGGAACGCGCCGCCTGCGAGGAAGTACTTCGGCAGGCGCCGGTCGTGCGCCTTCAGCTCGTCATCGGTGTAAGGCTCCGTCCGCACGGGAGCCTTGCGCCCCGGCAGGATGGCGGAGATCGATCCGACCACCACCGCGAGGAACGCCGCATACGTATAGAACTCCAGCGACGAGAGGCGCTGGGTGAACATGGGCTACCGAAGACCCGGTTCGAGGAAGTAGATCGTCAGCGTCCAGACGAGGTAGATCACGATCAGGATGGCGAGCACGATCCAGGCGCGTGTCATCGCGCTCTTGCCGTGGCGCACGTCCTCTCCGACATCGCGATACCCCAAGAGAGGTCGCGCCGGTCTCGGCTGATCGTCGGGGCGCTGCGCCATCAGAAGACCTTCTCCATCACGAGGCTGCGCGTCGGTGTGAGGCCCGAGCCGATGTCGGCGAGTAGCCGTTCGAAGGTGTAGCCACGCTCGAGGAACACCTCGAGTTGTCCGGCCGTGTCCCAGGTGGTGTAGCAGTGGACGAGCACGTCACCGTCTCCCTCCGCTCGCACGAACACGTCGAAGTTCTGGCATCCCGGGTACTCCTGGACGTGACCCTTGAGCGCTTGAAGCGATGCGTAGACCGTCGCCCAGAGCGCGGCGGGAACACGCGCTTCGGTCATCGAGGAGTACGAGACGAAAGGCGGCGCAGCGACGACCATCAGAACTTCTGCCCCCAGATGATGTGCCCGACGACGAGGACGACGGCAAATCCCACCACGATCGCGGTGAGAAGGAGGAAGAACCCCGTCGCCGGTCTTGCGGCTTCCGTCGTCCAGCCGCCGAAGCTGTCCACCGGATAGATGCCCGTCCGCTGCCTCGTCGTTCGGTACTGCCTGACCCAGAGCAGCAGGATCACGATCAGGATCGACGCAAAGCCCCACAACCACGCGAGCGACAACCAGTCGACATGCCAGGTCTGCACCGTATGCGTCGTCTGCTGGTGAGCGTTCAGATAGTGGTAGAAGTCCTCGGCCGTCTCGGGTGAGTCGCCGGTCGGCATGCCGCTCATTCGTCCCACTCCTCTTCGTCCAACGCCCATTCCGGCGTGTAGTAGTCCTCTTCGTGAATCAAGAGCGGGATGGCGGCCTGCTCCTCGAGGTCATGGAAATGCCCGGCCTTCCACGCCCAGATGAACGCGACCAGCGCAAAGCCGGCGAACACGAAGAACGATTCGAGCATCCAGTCGACCATCACCCACCGCGACTGTGCGCTCTCGGGCGCCTCGTGAGCGAACGCGGCCGCCGGTACGACGAGAGCGAATGCTCCGACGACCGCGACGCTCCTGAGGAGGCGACTCACTGCTGGCCCGGGACGGTTGGGGGAATGTCCTTCTGGCCGGAGGGGGGCAGCTTGTCGCCACGTGCCTGCGCCTCGGCCCACGCACGGTCGAGCAGATCCTGGTAGATGGCCTTGATGCCCGCCGCTGCGTCTTCCAGCGAGAGCGGAGTCTTCCCGTCGTTCAGGAAGAACTTGTCACCCGGGGCGAGCCCGGGCATGACGCTCCTCGCTTCCTGCATGAACGGGTCCGTGACCTCCTCCTTCGAGAAGGACGCGTTCCCCGGCAGCTTCTGCCGGCTCTTGAGCCACGCCAGCAGCTCCTTCGAGGGCTGCCACACGATGTAGTCCTTCGGTTCGGGGATGACGTTCTTTCTCAGCGTGTGGTTCGGGATCGTCTTCACGAACAGCACGACGCGCCAGATGTCGTCGACAGAGAGCCGGTCGCCGAAGTTCTCCATCCCGGTGCCGGGCCAGCCGCGGAGGATCCGGTAGTAGAAGTCGCCGGGGCCGGTGTCTCCCCCGCAGCATGCGTCGTCGGCGCTCGTGAAGTCCGCAGGCGCCGGAGACATGAACGGCTGCACCAGGCCCCTTGCCGTCTCCGTTGATGCCGTGGCAGCCGACGCACCGCTGCAAGAAGACCTCTTTGCCGCGCATCAGGTTCTGCTCGGTCACCGGCAGGGGATTCCCGGAGAGCCAGTAGCCCCGGTCGATCTGCGCGAGATTGGGCGCCTCCTCGAGCTGATCCTTCGGCGGGTTGAGGATGTCGTCGTTCCCCTCGAGGATCTTCGCGTGAGCGCCCTGGAAGCCGGTCGGGGCCTGGGCGAAGCCCTGATTCGTCGTGACGACGTGCTTCGAGTACAGCTGGCCGGCGTAGCGCAACAGGCCGGACTTCCCGCTTCTCGCCTGGACGTAGGAGATCAGATGCTCGATCTGCGAGTCGTCGAAGAGCGACTTCATCGGCGGCATCAGCGAGAGCGGATCGACGAAGCGCGGGTCGTAGAAGTGCGCGCGCTGCCAGTCGTCGGGATGCCAGCCCGATTCCTGTGACAGATCAGGGCCGGTGCGCTCGGTGCCGAGCAGGTTCGGCGACTGGTCGCTCCCGTAGAAGTCGCCGGGCTGCGAGACCTTGGGATAGAGGAAGTAGAGAGCCTCGCGCACGTCCTGCGGACGCGAGTAGCCCGAATGGCAGACGTAGCAGCCGTTCTGCGCGAACAGGTTGCGTCCCTTGACGGCCGTGTCGGTGAGCGGCGCCCAGTCGGCGGAGGCCGGCGGATCGAACGTGTGGATCGGCAGCCAGACGACGATGAACACGACGGTGAAGAACGCCAGCAGGCCGCCCAGGCCCGCAACGAGCGGTGTGATGAGCATCCGCTCGTGCGGGTGCGCGGACCAGCCTCGCGGACGCTCATGGCCTTCGTGCTGCGTCGGCGTCTGCTCGTCGTTCATGCGCTAGCCCGTCACCGGCGGCGCGACGGCTTCCGCCACACGGAGCGTCTCGGCCCGCTGACGCGCGTCCGTGTCCGTGAAGATCGTCATGCCGACGTTGATGATCTGGACGATTCCGGAGAAGACGATCATCGCGCCGAAGATCCCTCGCGCGATGTAGTAGGCGTGGAGCTGCGGCAGGACGTTGACCTCGGGAATGCCTGCGGCCCAGCTGAATCCCTGCTGGAAGCCCGCGAGCGTGAGCACGCTGAAGAAGCCGGTGAACCCGACGGTGACGAGCCAGTACTGCCACTCGGTGAGGGTGCGGCTGAACAACGGCCGCGCGTACACCTGCGCGACGATGTAGTCGATCACCCCCATGCCGAGGATCGTGAAGGCGCCGAGCAGTGCTAAGTGCGCGTGCGCGACGACGAAGTTGGTGAAGTGCTGCAGCTTGTTGAACGGCTGGATCGCCTCGAATGCTCCCTGGATGTTCACGAGGAAGTAGAAGAAGAAGGCCGTCAGGGTGAAGCGCAGGGGTAAGTTCGTGAAGAACTTGTCCCAGTTGCCCTTCATCGTCCCGAGGATGTTGATCGTGAACGCGAACACCGGGATCAGCAACGCCCACGACGACACCTCCGCGATCGTCTTCAGCCATGAAGGCGTCGGCGACTGGAGGATGTGGTGATCACCGACACCGGTGTAGAGGAACGCCATTCCCCAGAAGGAGATGAGGGAGAGCGTGTAGCTGTACAGCGGCGTGTTGGTGATGCGCGGGACCATGTAGTACGTGATCGCAATCAACATCGGCGTCAACCACAGGCCGAACAGGTTGTGCGCGTACCACCAGTTGAGCATCGCGTCCGACAGGCTTCCCTCCAACGCGCCGGACGGAGCGCCCCAGATATTCCCGGGCCGCCAGATGACGTTGCCGATCGCGTAGTCGACCGCGAGCCAGATGGGGCTCGCGATGAAGAACCAGACCGTCACGTAGAGCGGACGAATCGTCCGCAGCGAAACCGTCGCGAGGATGTTGACCACGCACGCGAGCCAGATCACGAGCAGCGCGATGTCGATCGGCCAGATGAACTCGCCGTACTCGCGGCCCTGGCTGTGGCCCGTCAGCAGCCCGACGATGCCCAGCAGGAACATCAAGTTCCATGCCCAGGCGCACCACACGCCTAGGCGCTCGCTCCACATTCCCCGGGTGCCGATCAGGCGCGGGAGCATGTAGAAGAGCGCGCCGAAGTACATCATCGTCAGCCAGGCGAGGATGACCCCGCTCACATGCGCCGGCCGAATCCGGCTGAAGCTGAGCCACGAGATGCCGCCGAAGGCCTCCGGCGTCACGAACTCCGTCGCGAGGACGAGCCCGAAGAGGTCGACGACGGTCAGCCAGAAGATCGCCGACAGGAACCAGTGGCGCGCGGCCCGGTCCGGAAAATGGAACGGCTGCTCGGGCCTGCCGGCCAGCGGGGCGGGTGGGCCGAGTACCTCTGAGCCCGGGCCTGTGGTCCTCTCGGACATCTCGCGCGCGTGAACATATGACTGTGTTCGCGGCAGCAGCGCCTGGATGACCGAACTGTCATCTGCAGGTCACACTCATGTCATGTCGCGCTCGGTTATGGTCGTCCGGCTGTGCGCATCCTGGTGATCGAGGATGAGCCTCGGATCCTCGGGTTCCTCGCACGAGGGCTCGAGTCGGAGGGTTTTGCGGTAGACGGAGCGCGCGACGGCCGCGAGGGTCTGAAGCGCGCGCAACGCGACACCTACGACCTCGTCCTGCTCGATCTGCTCCTGCCGGGGATCGACGGCCTCAGCGTCCTGCACCAGCTGAACAAGACGCACCCGGCGCTCCCGGTTGTGATCGTGTCGGCGCGCTCGGACCTGCCGACGAAGCTGCGCGGCTTCGGCCTCGGCGCCGCCGACTATCTGAGCAAGCCGTTCTCCTTCGACGAGCTGATCGCGCGGATCCACGTGCAGCTACGCCGCGCGAAACAGGGCGACGACGGCCACGTCGTCCGCGCGGGGACGCTGGTGCTCGACCTCGCGCGCCGCGAGGCTCGCCTCGGCCAGGTGACCACCCAGCTGTCGGATCGCGAGTTCCGCGTCCTTCACCACCTGCTCCTCCATCAGGGTGAGGTGATCAGCCGCGAGCGTCTGCTCTCGGAGGTCTGGGGCTACCACTTCGACCCGGGCTCGAACGTCGTCGACGTCTGCATCCGCCGCCTCCGCAAGAAGCTCGGCGCGGAGGCGCCGATCGAAACCGTTCGCCATGCGGGCTATCGGCTTACTGCGGCGTAGGTGGCCCGAGGCCGCGTGGGCGGCCTTCGCGATCGCCAACTTCGTCGCGATGGCGGTGTGGCCGGGCTGGGAGACGATCCCGTTCCACTTCGTCTGGATCAGCCTGACCTTGCTCTACGGCTTTCGGGTCTGGCGGCAAGCCGCCACGTACTTCACCTTGCTCGCCGTTATCGCGGTAACCGGCGGGCTGATCTTGAGCGACGCATTTTCCGGCGACCAACTCTGGGGCGAGTTGTTCGAAGTGCCGCTGATGTCCGCAATGTTCCTCGCCATGGTCTGGCACGCGCGCCGGCGACAGGACGCGCTCGCCATCGTCGAGCGTCAGGCAACGCAACGCGCCTCGCTGCTGCAACGGCAGGAACGCTTTCTCCACGACGCGTCGCACGAGCTCCGCACGCCCGTGACCATCGCGCGCGGCCATCTCGAGGTGCACAGACGAACGAACGGACACGCGTCTCATGAAATCGACGTGGCGCTCGACGAGCTGCAGCGGATCGAACAGATCCTCGAGCGACTGCTCCTGCTTGCTAAGGCCGACCAGCCCGACTTCGTCGTCTTCGAAGAGGTCGACCTCGAGCCGTATCTGGAAGACGTGTTCATGCGCTGGTCCGAAGTCGCGCCACGCGCATGGAACCTCGGCCCACTCGTCGCCGGGAAGCTCACCGTCGACCCCGAGGGCCTGCGTGCTGCGCTGGATGCGCTCCTCGAGAATGCGGTCAAGTACACGGAGAGCGGGGATACGATCGAACTCAGATCACGCACCGCCGCCCGTGACGTCGTGATCGAAGTGGCAGACGGCGGCGAAGGCATTCCGCTCGAGGCACTCGCGCAGATCTTCGAGCGCTTCGGCCGGGCGGACGCGGCGCGGACACGCGCAAAGGGAGGCGTCGGTCTCGGTCTCGCGATCGTCGACGCGATCGCGAAGGCTCACGGCGGCCGTTGCACCGTGAAGAATTCGCAGTCTGGCGCAACGTTCGCGCTGCGCTTGCCACGCTTCGAGCAGGCTTCGGTGAGCGCGCTGCAACTCTTACGGAACTCTTAGCTCGCAGTCCCGCTTTCTCACTGCGCTCTTAAGGCGCGCGCCTATCTTCACGGTCGAAGGAGGTGATTGACCAATGCATCTATACGGCCAAGTGTTGAACAACTACGTCAGGCGCGACCTGCCGACGCCGACGCTCGACGCCATCGACCTGCACGTCAGCAACTGTCTTCCCTGCGCGCAGGCGCTCGCCACTGGAACCGCGGCGTCAACCGGCTGGGAGCGGCGGGGTTTGCTTGGACGCCTCGTCCGCGGCTAGCGCACTAATCGTGAGCCGGGGCGGGGCGGCGCCCCGGAATCCGATAGCCGTGGTCGTGGCACAGCGAGCCCGGCGCGTCCTCGGTCAGCGCGTCGCAGTAACCCTTCCCATAAGCAGCCCGCATGAAGGCCGCCACGACGTCGAGATTCCATTCCGTGATCTCTCCGGCTTCTCGCCAGAGGTCTGTGAGCCGGAGGTCGATGTCGAGCTCCAGGAGGTCGATGCGTGACGGCTGCTTTTTGACCATGGAATGAGGGTAGAAACCGGGTCGGACAACATCCGTGGAGTACCCTCAGGCCCGTGGCCCAGCTCCCCTACGGCCCTGAGGCTCTGCGCGTGGAGCCAGGATCGGCTGCGGGAATCCAGGACCGCGATCCGCGTGACACGCTCGGACTCGACAAGGATCGACGGGCACAAGCTGCTCCAGACGCTGCACGAGCGTCTCGAAGGGCTGCAGGAGCGGCTCTACGCCGAGGGAGCGCGCAGTCTCCTGGTCGTGCTCCAGGGGCTCGACGCGTCCGGCAAAGACGGTGTCATCCGCTCGGTTTTCACGGGCCTGAACCCGCAGGGCTGCCGGGTCGCGTCGTTCAAGGTGCCGACCTCGACCGAGCTCGCACATGACTACCTCTGGCGCATCCATGCGGCACTACCCGCGCGCGGGGAGATCGGCATCTTCAACCGCTCCCACTACGAGGACATCGTCGCCGTCCGCATCCTGAAGCTCGCTCCTGCGGAGGTGTGGCGCCGCCGAGCCGGGCAGATCCGCGAATGGGAACGAATGCTGACAGACGAGGGGACAACGATCGTGAAGGTGTTCCTCAACGTCTCGAAAGACGAACAACGCAAGCGGCTCCAGGAGCGAATCGACAACCCTGAGAAGCGCTGGAAGTTCAGGCGCGACGACCTGAAAGTGCGGAAGCGGTTCGACGCCTACATCGCTGCCTACGAGGATGCGCTCACCCAGACATCGACGGAATGGGCGCCGTGGCACGTCGTCCCCGCTGATCGCAACTGGGTGAAGTCGGTGGCGGTCGCGCAGCTCCTCGTCGATGCGCTCGAGCGCATCAACCCCAAGCTCCCAGAGCCGGAGCCCGGGATCGAAAAGCTGCGAGTGGAATAGTGGCACAGCTGCACTACGGCCCGGCACGCGTGCCCTCTCGTGATTCACCGGAGCAGGCGATCGAACTGCTCCAGGAACGTGGCTACACCGCCTGCGAGATCGACTTCGAGGGCAAGTTCTGGATGGACTATCCGTGGGCCGAGAAGTTCGGCGAGCTGGCGCGCGACGCGGGCATCGTCCTCTCCGTCCACGCACCGATCGCAGGCTTCATGGGCCATGCCGAGCGTGGCAAGAAGCTCAACATGGCTGTCGGGATGCTCGACCATTCCGCCGGCATCGCAAAGACTGCCGGCGCGGAGGTCGTCGTCTTCCACCCCGGTTTCCTGCTCGGCCGTGAGCGCGACGCCGCGATCGACTCGGTGGTCGAACAGCTCGGCGAGCTGCGCGAGCGGTTGGAGAAGAAGGACCGCGCCGTTCCGTTCGGAGTCGAGATCATGGGCCGTGTCCGCGAGCTCGGGACCGCGGAGGACGTCTTCGCGATCTCTTCACGCACGGGCTGGGTCCGCCCCGTCATCGACTTCGCGCACCTCCACGCCGTGACGGATGGCGGTTTCACGGAGACGTCGACGTTCGAGGAGATCCTCGCAGGAGCGGACGCAGTGATTCCCCCCGACGCGCCGTTCCACATCCATTTCTCCGACATCGCGTACGCGAACCGCAACGAGACGAAGCATCTGCCGTACGGAGAGGGAACATTGCGGGTCGAGCCGCTCGGCCTCGCGCTTCGCAACTTCGACCGTCCGGCGACGGTGATCACCGAGTCACCCGACGAAGCGTCGAACCAGGCGATTCGCGAGGAGCTCTATGCGGCGGTCGCCACGCGCTCGGCGAGCCGGGTGTCGAGCTCGAGCGCCTCAGCCTCGCGCTCGCGCTCGCGCAAAAACTCGGCGTAGGGAGGCAAGACGTCGAGGAGGATCCGGCAATGCTCGCTGCCGGTGATGATCGCCACGGCCTCCTCGAAGAGCGTCTCCGCCTCCTCGTCGCGTCCCTGCGCTGCACGCACCTGTGCGAGCGAGACCCGCGTCGTCGCACGTGAAGTGACATCCTCCGCGCTCACCGTCTCACGCGCCGCGAGTGCCAGTATCTCGGCCTCGTCGACCCGTCCCTCCTGGAGGAGCAGTTGCGCGAGCAGTCGCTGGCTCTCACACAGCGTCCCGCGTTCCTTCATCGGTGCGAGCAGGCGGATCGACTCGCGGAAGAGCTTCTCGGCCTTGGCCGGATTGCCCGTCTCCCATGCGACCTGGGCGAGCTTTCTGGACGTCCACGCGATCTCCGAGATCGACGCCGTCTCACGGTAGAGGTCGAGCGCTTTCGTCAGCCAGCCCTCGGCCTCCTCGTACTGCCCGCGCACGCGATGGAGGTCACCCTTCGACTGTGCGGCGCTCGCGCGCGCGACGATGCTGCCGCTCTCCTCTGCCAACGCGAGCGCGCGGGCGATCAGCGGCTCGGCCTTGGCCTCTTCCATCCGCCCGACATAGATCCCCGCCAGCTGAAGGGCGGCTCTTGCTTCGTGGTCCTTCCGCTCGGCAGCGCGGGCGGCCTCGAGGGCCTGCTGCAGGAACTCTTCGGCCTCCGCCTCGCGCCCGGCCCATCTCGCGACACGCGCACGGCGGTCGAGCGCCCTGAAGCGACCGTCGTGATCGTCGGAGTCGACGACCGCGAGCGCTTCATCCGCAAGGTCCGCAGCCCGGCCGAGCTCACCGTCCAGCGAGGCTGCGACTTCGGAGAGCGCCGTGAGCGCTCGACTCTGAATCGCCCGGTCACCCTCGACCGCAGCCTGTTCGGCGAGGACGGTCATCTCGTCGCGAACGACCGGAAGATCTCCGAGCTGCCACGAGGCCCGGGCGGCGAGAAATCGGCGTCCGAGGGTCGGCTCGAGCTCCACCGAGCGGAGCAGGAGCTTCCGCGCCGAGAGGTTCGATTCCCGCGCAAGGGCACGCTTGCCCGCCGACCCGAGCGCCTTCGCCGCCATCCGGGCCAGCTCTTCGGGAGCATGTCCGTCGAGCTCGGCGTAGAGAAGACAGGCCTGGTCGAGGTGATACGCACGGATCTCGATCAGCTCCTTGTCGGCCTTCTCGCGCAGCCACTCGGCAAAGCGTGTGTGGTATTCGGCGCGCCCCGACTTCGACAGGCCGCCGTACGCAACTTCGCGGATGAGCACGTGCTTGAAGCGATACGCGGCCTCGCCGCTGATCGACGAACGCTCTTCGCGGGTGACCAGGTCGCGCAGGAGCAGATCGTCGAGCAGGTCCTCGAGCTCGTCCGAGTCGTACTCAGGTGAGAGGTGGTCGATCGCGCCGGCCCAGAACGTGCGTCCGATCACCGCGCCGCGTTGGAGCACGATCTTCGCGCCGGCCGGCAGCCGGTCGATGCGCGCGCCGATCATCGCCTGGAGCGAGTCGGGGATCCGGTCGCCGCCGTCGGCCCCTTCCTCGACGAGCATTCGCACCGTCTCTTCCACGAACAGCGGATTGCCCTCCGCTTTGTCGAGCAGGCGCGCACGCACCTTCACGGTGACCTGATGTTCTTCGAGCAGTGCGTCGACGAGCGCTTCACTGTCGGCGCGCGCAAGTGGCTCGAGCTCGATCGCGGTCGAGCGCACGCGCCCACCTCCCCAGCCGGGCCGTATGTCGAGCAGCTCCGGCCGTGCGAGGCAGATGATCAGCAGAGCGCGCTCGCGCACCCATTGCGCGAGGTGGTCGATCAGCTCGAGCAGCGGCTCTTCGGCCCAGTGGATGTCCTCGAAGACCATGATCAGCGGCTGAACGTCGGCGAGCTCGTCGGCGAACTCGCGTGCTGCCCACGCGATCTCCGGCGCTCCACGCTGCCCCTCCACCGCCTCCATCACCCCGGACGCAAGGCCGAGCAGCTCGGCGATCGCCTCGTCGCCGCAGCACTCGATCAGCTTCTGCTTGGCCGTCTCCATCGGATCGTCGTCCGTGATCCCGGCGGCCGACTTGACCATCTCGGCCAACGGCCAGTAGGTCACGCCCTCCCCGTACGGCAACGCGCGACCGGTGAGGATGGTCGTGCCTTCCACTCCCGCGAGGAATTCACGGACCAGGCGGCTCTTGCCGACACCCGGCTCTCCGTAGACGGTGAAGACGTGGGGACGGCGATCGCGCATCGTCCGCTCGAGTGTGTTCTCGAGCAGCTCGAACTCCGACACTCGGCCGACGAAGGGGGCGGACACCTTCGCGTGCGGCTGACCATCGCGGGCGGCGATGGCACGGTACGCCGCGATCGGATTGCGGAACCCGCGCAGCTCGAGCGGCCCGGCCGACTCGGCGTCGATGCGGCCCACCGTCAGCCGGTGCGCGGCCTCGCCCATGAGGATCTCTCCCGGAGCGGCGGCCTGTTGTAGGCGCGCGGCGACGTTGACGGCCTCACCCGTCGCGAAGGTCGAGTCCGTCTCGTCCACCACTACCTCGCCCGCCTCGATGCCGACGCGCGCCTCGAGACCGAGGTCACGGACGTGGTCGAGGATCCCCAGCCCGGCGCGGACGGCCCGATCGGCGTCGTCCTCGTGTGCGATCGGGATCCCGAAGGCGGCCATCACCGCGTCGCCGGCGAACTTCTCGACGGTGCCGCCGTGCGTCTCGATGCAGCGCTGGACCCCGTCGAAGAAGGTCGTCACGCGTCGCCGCGTGATCTCCGGATCCTGGCCTGCGACGAGCTCTGTCGACGACACCAGGTCAGCGAACAGCACCGTGGCCAGTTTCCGTTCCATAGACCAATTCTAGGTATGACCCCGGTAGCCACCGCGGCCGGAAAATGGCTGGCAGTAGCATCTCCGCGATGCTCGACCCTAAGGTTTTCAAGGCATACGACGTCCGTGGGATCTATCCGGACGAGCTCGACGAGGCCGGCGCCTACGCGATCGGCCGGGCCTACGTCCACGAATTCGAGCCCAGAGCGATCGCAGTCGGGCGCGACATGCGGCTCTCCTCCCCGTCGATGGCCGAGGCGGTAATGCGTGGCGCAGCGGAGGCCGGTGCCGATGTGGTCGATCTCGGGATGGTCGGGACCGAGATGGTCTACTTCGCCGTCGGCAAGCTCGACCTCGAGGGCGGGATCATGGTCACCGCCTCGCACAACCCAAAGGAGTACACGGGGATGAAGATCGTCCGTCGCGGCGCGCTTCCCGTCGGCGGCGACTCGGGTCTGCTCGACATCCGCGCACGCGCCATGGCCCTCGAGGACGTGTCCGAGGGTCAGACCCCAGGACAGGTCCGCCAGGAAGACATCTGGCCACGCTGGGTCGAGGCCGTCCTGTCCTTCATCGACGTCGAAGCCGTGAAGCCACTGCGCGTGGTGATCGATGCCGCGAACGGCATGGGCGGAGTCATGCTTCCGCCGGTTCTCGAACGGCTGCCGATCGAAGCACTGCCGTATTTCTTCGAACCGGACGGCAGCTTCCCGAACCATGAGCCCAACCCACTGCTCCCGGAAAACCGCGAGTTCATCATCGAGAAGCTACGGGTCGAGCGGGCCGACCTGGGCGTTGCTTTCGACGGCGACGCGGACCGCTGCTTCTTCGTCGACGACACGGGCGCGTTCGTCCCCGGCGACTTCGTCACCGCACTGCTCGCCGCCTCGATCCTCGAAAAGGCGCCGGGCGCCAAGATCCTCTACGACGTGCGCGCGAGCTGGGCCGTGCCGCAGACGATCGAACGTGCCGGCGGCGTTCCGCTCGTCAATCGCGTCGGTCACGCATTCTTCAAGCACCGCATGCGCGAGGAAGGAGCCGTGTTCGGAGGCGAGGTCTCCGGCCACTACTACTTCCAGGAGTTCTTCCGGGCCGATTCCGGCGTCATCCCGTTCCTGCTCATGCTCGAGCTGATCTCGAAGCGCGGGAAGAAGCTCTCGGAGCTGCTCGCCGCGTATCGCAGCCGGTACTTCATCACGGGAGAGCTCAACACACCCGTAGACGACGTGGCGCTGAAGCTGCAGGAGCTGAAAGAGCGCTTCGGCGCCGAGGGCAACGTCTCCCACCTTGACGGCCTCTCCGTGGACGCGGAGGACTGGCACATGAACGTCCGGCCGTCCAACACAGAACCGTTGCTGCGCCTGAACCTCGAAGCGCTCTCGTTCGACCTGATGGAGCGCAAACGCGAGGAGGTGCTGAAGGTGATACGAGGTTGAAGGAGAGGCCTCCGTTCAAGTTCAGCGCACAGACGCGGGTCGGATTCTCGGATACGGATGCGCAGGGCATCGTCTACTACGGCCGGTATCTCCCCTACTTCGACCTCGCACGTGTCGAGTACCACCGCAACCTCGGCCTGCTGGGGATGGACATCGGCGAGGAAGGCGAGGAGTTTGTCATGCGCGCGCTCACGATCGAGTATCTCGCGCCCGCCGTCTTCGACGACATGATCGAGGTCTACGTCCGGATGGCGCGGATCGGACGCACGAGCGTCACGTACGAGTTCGCCGCGTATCGGGCGCGCGACGACGAGCTGATGGTGACCGCCACCCAGACGCTCGTGCTCGTCGACCTCGACGAACGCAAGCCGGTGCCGATTCCCCACGCCTACAAGGAAACCGTCCGGGCGTTCGAAGGCGAGGCACTCGAGGCGTGAGCGCCTACGACGACGCGCTCGAGTCGATCGACCGGATCCTCGACCGCGGCGGCGAGGCGGATGATGTCCTGCGGGAGGCGGTGATGGTTCTCCACGGCCTGGACGACTTCTCGTGGGTCGGGATCTCCTTCGTCGAGGAGGGCGAACTCGTCCTCGGCCCCGCCGAAGGAGAACGGACCGGTGAGCCGGCCGCCATCCCCATCTCGTACGAGGACAACCTCGTCGCTGAGCTCGGCGTCGTCGCCGGCGAGCTCAAAGCCGAAGACCGTGCCTTCCTGGAACGAGTGGCACTGCTCATCTCGCCGTATTGCCTAGTCGGTTGGGACACGGGCGGCGAAGCCTGGTCTCCCTAGGACGCGTCGCGTGCCTGGCACCGGACGTGTCTCTCGCCTGAGCGCGCCGGCCGTCCGGCGACCGGCGCTAACGCTTCGCCTGGGCGAAGCGAATCTGAAGAGGCCGCGCGCCCGCCCGTTGTCCTCGAAACGGTCGGGCGCCGCAGCTTTTGTGCCCTCTCCCCCTTGCACTCGTTGTACTCAGATTCGCGTCGACCGCTATCCCTGAAACGAGGTACCTCGCTCGTTCGAGGGGCGATCCCTCGATCGAGGGTTCTCGACTCGAACGGGGGAGTCAGCTGGGCGTGACGCGGTACGCGTCGAAGACGGCTTCGATGTTGCGGAGAGCCGTCAGCAAGCCACGCAGCTCCTTGACGTCGCCGACTTCGGCGACGTACCAGTTCCGCGCCATCTGATCTTCGACCGAACCGCCGTACGAAACGATGTTGGCTCCGTGCTCGGCAAAGGTGCGTGCGACGTCCTCGAGCAGCCGAGGTCGGTCCCACGATTCGACCGCGATCTGGACTCGAAAGCTCTGCGAGGCGCCGCCGTCCCACGTCACGGGGGTGAAGCGCTCCGGCTGGCGGGCAAGCGCCTTGACGTTCGGACAGTCGCCCCGGTGGATCGTGATGCCCTTTCCGAGCGAGATGTACCCGACGATCTCGTCTCCCGGCACCGGTGTGCAGCACCTGGCGAGCCGCACGAGTACGTCGTCGACCCCGTGGACGTTGATCCCGTAGTTCTCGCTGTCGACCGCGTGCTTGGCGCGCGGCGCCTTGAGGGGAACGGCCTCCTCTTCGGCGACCTGCTCCGTCTTCAGCCGCTGCAGCACCTTGTTGACCACCTGCTGCGCGCTGACCTTGCCAGAGCCGAGAGCCAGGTAGAAGTCCTCGGCCTTCTTGAAGTTCATGTCGCGAATGACCTCGGCGAGCAGGGCTGACCCGGCCAGCTTGCGGTACGGCAGCTTCGCCGCCTTGAGCGATTGCTCCAACGAGTCCCGGCCCTTCTGCTCCTGATCCTCGCGCGTCTCACGCGAGAACCACTGACGGATCTTGTTACGCGCGCGCGAGGAAGCGGCCAGCGAGAGCCAGTCTCGCGACGGGCCACGGCCGACCTTCGAAGTCAGGATCTCGACGAAGTCACCGTTCTTCAGCCGGTAGTGCAGCGGGACGATCCGGCCGTTGATCTTGGCGCCGACGGTGCGATGACCGACGTCGGTGTGCACGGCATACGCAAAGTCGATCGGTGTCGAGCCCGAAGGAAGGGTCTTCACCTCGCCCTTCGGCGTGAACACGTAGACCTCGTCGTCGACGAGATCCGTCAGGAACGCGCGCTTGTACTCGCCGGGCTCGTCGATTGTCTCGGGCTGCGCCTCCATCAACTGCCGCACCCAGCTCTCCCACGCCTCGTCGGTCCGTGGGTGGCGCCCACCCTTGTAGCGCCAGTGAGCGGCGATCCCGAACTCCGCCGTCTCGTGCATCTCGCGAGTGCGCACCTGGATCTCGAGCGGGCGACCCTCCGGCCCGATCACCGTGGTGTGCAGCGACCGGTAGCGATTGAACTTCGGCATCGCGATGTAGTCCTTGAAGCGGCCGGGCATCGGCCGCCACAGGGAGTGGATCAAGCCAAGCGCGCCGTAGCAGTCGCGCGTTCCCTCGTCGCCCGAGCGCTCGACGGTGACGCGCATCGCCGTGAGGTCGTAGATCTCGTTGAACTCACGGCCCTTCTTGGCCATCTTGTCGTAGATGGAGTAGAAGTGCTTGGCGCGTCCCGAGATCTCAACGGGGATGTCGACCTTGCTCAGCTCGATCTGCAAGACGCGTGCGGCCTCGGACACATGTCCTTCACGGTCGGCGCGGCGCTCGCTGACCATTGCCTTGATCTCCTCGAACTTGCGGGGATGCAGCGTCTCGAATGCGAGGTCCTCCAACTCCCACTTCATCGCGTGGATACCGAGCCGGTGCGCGAGCGGCGCATAGACCTCGAGCGTCTCTTTCGCCTTCTGGATCTGCTTCTGCTTGCCGAGGTACTCGATCTCGCGCAGGTTGTGCAGCCGGTCGGCCAGCTTGATCAGGATCACACGCACGTCTGCCGCCATCGCGACGATCAGCTTCCGGTAGTTCTCGGCCTCGGCCTGCTCACGGCTCTGGAATTGCACGCGCGTCAGCTTCGTGACGCCCTCTACGAGCTTCGCAACCTCGTCGCCGAACTCGGCACGGACACCTTCCAGCTCGACGTCGGTGTCCTCGACGACGTCGTGCAGTAGCGCCGCGGCGATCGTCTCGTCGTCGAGTCGGAGCTGGGCGCAGATCTTGGCGACCCCCCAGGGGTGGAGCACGAACTCCTCACCCGAACGGCGCTGTTGCCCCTCGTGGGCGCTGGCGGCGAAAAGGAACGCCCGCCGGATCAGGTCTCGATCGACGCCTGGGTTGTAGGCGGAGACAGCCGCAATCAGCTCGTCGATGAGCTCCTGATGCTTCTCATGAGCCTCAATGACAGCCACACCCCCAGTGTACTCCGGGGGTATCTGGCTCCCTTCACCCGTTCAGGGGGCCGTAACTCAAGGGCAGGAACCGGCGTTCCGATGATGAAGGAGATCCGCCCATGCACTGGTACAGACGCCGACAAGAACGCCGAGCCGCCGTGCGAGCAGCACGGCTCCTCGTTGCGCTCAACGCTCTCGCCGGGCCCCGCCCGCAGCGCGCGGCCGTTCGCCGAGCCTCTGTCGGCACCGCCCGCTAGTACACGATCCCGAACGTTTCGGGCGGATAGGTCGCGTGCCCGCGGAACGCCGGGTCATAGGCCGCGAGTGGCCGGACCATGAAGTACTGCGGCCCGCGTGCCTCGGGCGGCGGCTCGATGCCGACGGCGTCTGCGCGGGAAAAGCCAAAACGCTCGTAGTACTTCGGGTTCCCTTCGATCAGGAGGAGCGGCTCGGCGCGAGCGTCGGCGATTCTGATCGTCTCCTTCATCAAGGCGATGCCGATGCCGCGACGCTGGTGGGAAGGGAGAACCGCGAGCGGCCCGACCTGCAGGACACGGCGCGCGCCCGGCTCCACATCGACGTAGCTCGAGATGACATGGCCGAGGGTCAGACCCTCGGCCACGGCCACGAGGGACAGCTCCGCGACGTACCGGTCCGATGCGCGGATGGCGTCGACGAGCTTCGCCTCGATCGGCTCGCCGAAAGCTTCGTCGTTGACGTGGCGAATCGCGTCAAGGTCGGCTGCCGTCTCCGGCCGGATGATCAAGCGGCGCGGAGCAGAGCCGGCTGTTCGAGCAGTGCGCGAAACGTCTCGGATTCGAGCGGATGGCGTTTTGGCCCGCCTGTCTCGACCTCGAGCTCGTCGAAGATCGCCTGTGCCTGCGCATCGCGTCGCTCTTCTTGCCACTGGGCACGCAGCCACGTGTACACCTCGTCGAAGCGATCGTCTGCGTCGAAGACGCGACGCACGACGAGTTGCGGCGACACCGTTCCGTTCCAGTGGTTCTCCTGCAGGCGGAACGCCACGTCGTAACGTCCCGCGCGCCGGTAGCGGTCGAGCCTGGTTCCCTGCCCAAAGGCGATTGCCCCACCGGCGTCGCTGCCGTCCAGGTGCACGCGGAAGCGGAGATGCTTCCCGTCGCCTACGGTCGCGAGCTCACCGAGCTCGCAGCCCGGTGCGAGCAACGTGACATCGGGGTTGGCCAGACCGAACGGCGCAAGAGCGCGCAACTCCTCGCAGAGCTCGAGCGTGAGCTTCGTGCCGCGCGGCAGGACCGCGTCGACCACGGTCGCGGGGACGAGGTCTTCCGGTCCGAGCAGCCCTTCCGCCTGAGCAGCAAAGGCATCGGCGAAGAGATCGACCTGGTCCGGCGCGATCGACAGGCCGGCCGCCGCGCGATGACCGCCGAACCGCTGCAGAAACGTCGAGCACGCACCGAGCGCGCCGTGAAGGTCGAACGACGGAATGGAGCGTCCCGAGCCTTTCCAGAGCCCGTCGGTCCCGGCGATGAGGACGACCGGCCGGTGGTAGCGCTCGACGAGACGCGAGGCGACGATGCCGATCACGCCCTCGTGCCAGTCCTCGCCCCACACGACGTACGCGGAACGGCGCCGCTTCGCTTCCGGCCACTCCTCGACCTGCGCGATCGCGGCTCGCAGGATTTTGTCCTCGACGGCCTGCCGGTCGCGGTTCAGCTCCTCGAGGCGGTCCGCAAGGCGGCGTGCCTCGTCGGCGTCCTCTGTCAGCAGGAGCTCGAGCGCAGCGCTCGGGTCGCCTAGACGACCTGCTGCGTTGATTCGCGGCGCGAGCCTGAAGCCGACCTTGCCCGCGTCAACGGCGGCCGCATCGACTCCGGCGGTCTTCATCAGTGCGCGCAGTCCCAGCTTCTGAGTTCGCTGGAGCGTGCGCAGCCCTGCGATCGCAAGCGAGCGGTTCTCACCAACGAGCGGAACGACATCAGCGATCGTCGCGAGCGCGACCAGATCGAGATGGCGGCGCAGCACCTCGGAGTCTTCGCCGAGCAGCGCCTGGGCGAGCTTGTAGACAACACCGGTTCCACAGAGGTCCTGGAACGGATAGTCGGAAGGTCGCGTCGCGACGATCGGGCAGTCCGGCAGCTCCTCGCCGGGACGATGGTGGTCGGTGACGATGACGTCGAGACCGAGCTCGCGTGCCCGCCGGACCTCCTCGACGGCGGTGATGCCGCAGTCGACGGTCAGGACGAGGCCGCAACCCTCTCCCGCCAGGCGCTCGAGGGTCTGGCCGCTGACGCCGTAGCCTTCTTCGAACCGGCTCGGCAGATGCCACTCGACCTCCGCCCCGAGCTCCCGCAGCACGAGCACCGCGAGCACCGTGGCGCAGATCCCGTCGACGTCGTAGTCGCCGTGGACGCAGATCCGTTTCCCGGCGGCGATCGCCGTGCGAATTCGCTCGACGGCCCCGGCCATGTCGCCCAGGAGCAAGGGATCGTGCAGGGGCTGTTCGCCGGCCAGGAAGGCCCGCGCCAGCTCGGGGTCGCCGTAGCCGCGCCGGACGAGCACGCTTGCCGTGATCTCGCTGAGGTCGAGCTCCTTCGCGAGGCCGCTCGCCTGCCGGTGCGGGCACGGACGGATCGTCCAGATGCCCTCAGACATGCACGACTACGGTACGAATGGTGTCGGACGGCACCCATCTGCGAGAGGAGTTCCTCCTCGATCCGAGCGTGACGTTTCTCAACCACGGCTCCTTCGGGGCGGTGCCCCGAGCCGTCTTCGAGAAGTACCAGGAGTGGCAGCTCGAGCTGGAGCGGCAGCCGGTGCTGTTCCTAGCCCGCCGGCTCGACGAGCTGCTCGCTGAAGCCCGCGCGGCGCTCGGCGCCTACGTCGGTGCTGACCCTGAGGATCTGGTCTTTGTCCCGAACGCCAGCGCCGGGGTCAATGTCGCCGCGTGGCCGCTCGGCCTGCAAGAGGGCGACGAGGTGCTGTCGACCGACCTCGAATACGGTGCGCTCGATCTGACCTGGGAGCATGTTTGCGGAGACTTCGGGGCGCGGTACGTGCGGACGCCGATCCGACTTCCGGTCACGAGCGCAGAAGAGATCGTCGAGACGATCTGGGCCGGCGTCGGTCAGCGCACACGCGTCCTTTTCATCAGCCACCACACGTCCTCGACCGCGCTGACGCTTCCGGTCGGGCAGCTCTGCCGCCGGGCGCGCGAGGCCGGAATCACAACGGTCGTCGACGGAGCACATGTGCCGGCTCACCTACCACTGAACCTGCGAGAGCTCGACGCCGACTATTACGCAGGCAACTGTCACAAATGGATGTGCGCGCCCAAAGGAGCGGGTTTCCTCTACGTGCGCCGCGAGCTGCAGCGGGACGTGCACCCGCTTCAGATCAGCTGGGGTTACGAGGGCGGGGACCCAACCTTCGTGTCACGTCACGAAAAGCAAGGAACGCGCGACCCGTCTGCGTATCTGACGGTGCCGGCGGCAATCGCATGGCAAAACGAACACGACTGGGACTCCGTGCGCGACCGTTGCCACGTGCTCGCGCGTCGGGCGCGCAACGAGTTGGGCCTCGAGCCGCTGACACCGGATTCCAAAGAGTTCTTCCGGCAGATGGTCGCGCTTCGTCTTCCCGAGGATGCGCCGAGGAACCTCCAGCAACGCCTCTACGACGAACACCGAGTTGAAGTCCCGGTCGGCGAGCGCGGAGAGGAGCGGTTCATCCGCGTCTCGTTCCAGGGCTACAACGACGACGCCGATTTCGAACGGTTGAAGTCCGCACTTGACGACCTCCTTGCCAGGTGAGACCGACAAGCCGTGCCGGGCTTCGACCCGGCGCGCCCTGGCAACCTGACTGCATCGGCATCGCATTCGAGTCATCATGGCGCCGAAGGCGCCGGACTCGAATGCGTCAGGCGGCGTAGGCGTAAGGGTGCTCGAAGACGTCGAGCGCCTTCTCCGCCGGAGCCGGAACCTCGAAACTCACGCCGGAGCGGCTGTCCTCGACCGCCACCGTCAGTGCGTTCGTGACGCGGCTCCACAGGAGCGAGACCTCGATGCCGTCCGCCGAGCGGTGGTGAAGCTCTGTGAGTGTCGTATTGGTCATGCCGTCACCGTCGCAGCTGGAGGGATTGCCCGACACCAAGCCAACCGGCGTCTTTGGGTACGGTCGACCCCCGTCCTAACCGGGGGCTAATCCCTATTCGCGAGGCAATTGGACGCCAAGCAGCGTCAGGCCAACGAGCAGCAGGATGAAGGCGAGCCCAGCCGCCACCACCAGCCGGGGATGGCGGGAGTGGCTCAGGGAATCCCAGCCCACCCGACCCCAGAAAGTGAGGAGCCCGGCGACAGCGGCAACGCCGATCACGAGCACCGGGGCCAGCAGCGCGGCACGTCCGAACGAAAGGTCGGTGAGCCAGACCGTGACGACCACGAGCACGGTCACGGCGGCGGACGCGGCGGCGAGACGAGCGCTCACAGGGGCAAACCTACCGCGGCGCTATGCTCGGCTCGTGACAGAGGCGAACTACGTCTCCGGCGACGACTACGTCGTCGAGTTCCACGAGCACCGCTTCGGCTTCAACTCCTCCGACTTCGAGCAGCGCGTCACAGCGGCCGCGGTGAAACTCGGGCTCGTCGGCGACAACGAGCTCGACGAAGACGAGACCGCCGACCTCGTCGAGCTGGTCGAACGGGACTGGATCGACGAGCCGCGCAGTGGGCTCGGGAGATATCTCGTCCGGCACTGGGAGCGTGTATCGCTCGTCGGCGGCGAGTCGCTCGTCTACTGGCTCAAGAAGCTCGTCTTCCGAGGCGCCTGGCTCGACCATCGCGTCAAGGAGGGACTGCTCGAGGTCGCCTGGGACGACGACGTCGCCGACTTCGGGTATCGCGACCCGAACGGCGACCGCGCGTTGCTCGAGCTGGCTCCCGTGCCGTCATGGCACGAGCTCCAGTTCAAGCGTTGATCCGCACAGCACTGATCGCCGCGTTTCTCGCCGCGCTGTTGGCGGTCGACACACAGGTCGCGCTGCACGGCCAGCTCCTGCTCGGTGCCGTCACCTGGGTCGCGCTCCTCATCGCAGCCCACCCACTGCCGGCGGAGCGTCGCGCGCAAGTCGCCGTCGTCATCTGCGCGGCGACGCTTGCGGAGCTGACCGGCTCGATTCTGTGGGGCGTCTACTCGTACCGCCTGCACAACCTGCCGACCTTCGTCCCTCCCGCGCACGGGCTCGTGTTCTTGGCGGGGCTGTCGTTGAGCGAAGGCCTGCGACGTCACTCACGTGCGCTCGTCGCCTTCGCGGCCGTGGCGGTCACGGTCTGGGGCGTGCTCGGGTTGACGGTGCTGCCACGACTCGACGCCGCGGGTGCGCTCTGCATCCCGCTGCTACTCGCCTTCCTCTGGCGCTCTCCGGCACGCGCCGCCTACGCAGGCGTCTTCCTCGTGGTGGCGGCGCTGGAGCTCTACGGCACGGCAATCGGCACGTGGCGTTGGGCGGAGGAGCTTCCCGGCCTCGGCATTCCCCAGGGCAATCCGCCGAGCGGTGTCGCCGCCGGCTACGTCTGGTTCGACGTCGTGGCCCTGCTGTGCGCGCCGTACCTCCTCACCGCCGTCCGGCGGACGTGGCCGTTGCGGCGCCGTCCTGTGCCTGGCACCGGCCGGGCCTAGAAGTCAGGAGCTGACGAACTCGTTGCCGAGTGCAACCGTCGCGCCGCGCCGGGCTTTGCCCGGTGCGGCAACCTCAGGCGACATCGCATTCGAGTCATCATGGCGGCGGCGCAGCCGACGCCGGACTCGAATGCGTTAAGGCGGTCGCAGGACAAGCCTGCGACCGCCAGGTCGGAGGATGTGAGCTGCGGCCCCTCACGATCCTCCTGGGACTCAGATTGGGCGCAAAAAGCCGTTCTGGACTCCCCCGGCAGGGTGAAAGTGAAGCGGTCGAATGAACCATCCAAAGGGGGAGGAATCAACCAGCGTGGGTGATCCATGCTCCACGTGTACCACTTGTCCTCACCGGTTCTGCACTGCGGCAGAACCTAGCCCCGGCACTGCGGCTGGGGCGGACATTTCCAAAGGGCCGGACCCTATGCGGCGGGATCCGGCCCTCTCTCTTTCGGAAGGGCGAATCCCGGGCGGCGGGATTCGTCCGCTGGTCCAAGGGCAATTCGCCTGATCGCCCCGATCGGGACGATGTGATCCTCCGTTACCCCGCTCGCGAACTGGACGGACAGGGTCAGGAAGCCGAAGCCCGGCTCGCCCGAGAGAGACACCAGCGTCAACCGCTCGCCGCCTCCGAGCTCGACCTCGACATTCGTCTCCTCGGCGGTGTGTGTCGCGGTGTAGCGCTCGATCTGCCGGTGCACCCGCTCTACGAAGTCGTCGAGAGACGGCTCGGCTGCTCCCGGCACCCAGACATCGGGGCTCAAAAGAGCTTGGTGTCTTCGCCCACAGCGCCGAACCGTTCGCGGCCCAACTCCGTGATGATGCGCCCGCGTGGCGTGCGCTGCAGGAAGCCGAGCTGGAGGAGATACGGCTCGTAGACGTCCTCGATCGTGTCCTGCTCCTCACCAAGGGCGACCGCAAGCGTGGACAGGCCAACCGGCCCGCCGCCGAACTTGACGAGAATCGTCTGCATCAGCGCCCGGTCGATGCGCTCCAGCCCGTCGCCGTCGACTTCGAGCAAGTCGAGGGCCTCGCGCGCGACCTCATTGGTGATCTTGCCGTCGTGCTTCACCTGCGCCACGTCGCGCACGCGCCTGAGGATGCGATTGGCGATGCGCGGGGTTCCGCGTGAGCGGCGTGCGATCTCGTCGGCCGCGTCCTCTGCGATCTCGACGTCGAGGATCCGTGCCGACCGACGAACGATCGTGCCGAGCTCCTTCGGCTCGTAGTACTCCAACCGGAAGGTCATGCCGAAGCGGTCGCGCAGCGGTGTCGTCAACAGCCCTGTTCTCGTCGTCGCCCCCACGAGCGTGAACGGCGGAAGGTCGAGCGTGAGCGTGCGCGCCGCCGCACCTTGACCGACGATGATGTCGAGCCGGAAGTCTTCGAGGGCCGGATAGAGGATCTCCTCGATCGAGCGGTTGAGACGGTGGATCTCGTCCACGAACAGGACGTCGTGGCGCTCGAGACCGGTGAGAATCGCCGCCATGTCGCCCTTGCGCTCGAGGGCGGGGCCGGCCACACAGCGAATGCCGACGCCGAGCTCCTCGCGGACGATGAACGCGAGACTCGTCTTGCCAAGACCAGGCGGTCCGACGAGGAGCACGTGGTCGAGCGCCTCGTCTCGCCCTTTTGCTGCGTCAAGCGAGATCGCCAGCTGCTCCTTGATCCGTTCCTGGCCGACAAAATCGGCGAGGCGACGCGGGCGCAGCGACTGCTCGAGGTCGTCCTCCTCGGGCAGGACGGCCGGAGCTAGAAACTGGGTGGATGACATGTCAGTGCCCCTTCCAGTAATGCCGTCGAGCTTCTGGGTCGCGAGCACCAAGCCAGAGGCCGCACTCAACCGCAGCAAGGCTGGACAGCCTTGCTAAGGGCGAGGGTGGGCTCTGGCGCCGCGTGATCGCGGGCCAGAAGTCGACATGTATTGCTGGAAGGGGCACTAAGCCGCTTTTAGCGCTTCGCGGACCCGTTCCTCCGGCGAAAGCTCCGGATCGACCCTCGCGAGAGCCATTTCCGCCTCGCCGAGGGAGTATCCGAGCTCGACGAGGGCGTCGCGCGCGACGAGATGCGGCTGGGTTCCGCCTGCCGACGAGATCGGCACGGGAGCCTCTCCGACCTTCTCCTTCAACTCGAGCACGATCCGCTCGGCGGTCTTCTTGCCGATTCCGGGGATCGCCTGGAACCGCGCCGAGTCTCCGAGGACGATTGCCCGCCTCAACTCGGCTGCCGGAGAACCGGAAACGATCGCCAGCGCCACCTTCGGGCCGATCCCGTTGACCGTGAGCAACTGGAGGAAGAGCTCACGTTCGCCGGCTTCGGAGAACCCGTACAGCTGCAACGTGTCTTCGCGCACGTGCAGGTAGGTGTGAAGCGACACCTCTGTGGCGCCGTCCGCCGCGCGCACTGCGGACGGAGTCGCGGCGACGAGATAGCCAACGCCGGCGACATCGAGAACGAGCCCGTCCGGCGTGTTCGCCACGGGACGACCACGAAGGCGCGCGATCATCCGGCCGCGATCCTCAGCAGCGGCGGTGCGAGCGCGTGGCAGATCGCCACGGCGAGCGCGTCGGCGGCATGCGATGTCGCCGGCTCGGCCTCGAGGCCCAGAATCACCTTCACCATCCTCTGCATCTGTTGTTTCTCCGCCCGGCCGTAGCCGCAGACCACCTGCTTGACGCGGGCCGGCGAGTACTCAGCGCACCCGACCCCGGCGTTGGCGGCCGCGACCATGATGGCCCCGCGCGCCTGCCCGACGGAGAGTGCGGTGCGGGCGTCGACGCCGACGAACGACTCCTCGATTGCGACGGCATCGGGCCGATGAAGCTCGACGAGCTCGGCCACGGCGTCGAAGATCGTCTTCAGACGCAGTTCCGGGCGCTCGGCCGCGGACGTTTTCCACCACCCGTGGTCGATGGCCCTGAGGCGCCCGTCTTTTTCGTGGACGATGCCGTACCCGCAAGAAGCCGTCCCTGGATCGATGCCGATGACCTTCACGGTAAGAGGTTAGGCATCCAACCGGACGTATCCTTCCGGTCGATGCCTGGAGACATCTGGCTCACCTTCCCTGACGGGACGGAGCACGAGCTCGAGGAAAGCGTCACGGTCGGACGCGACGCTTCGAGTGACCTCGCGTTCGAGTCGGCGACGGTGAGCCGAGAGCACGCCGCGCTCACGGTTCGCGACGGGAGGTGGTACGTCGAGGACCGAGGCAGCTTCAACGGGACGTTCCTGAACGGAACGCGGGTCCAGCCGGGAGTTCCGCTCCCGCTCCGCCACGCCGACCGGATCGGTATCGGCTCGGAGACCTTCCTCTTCTCCTGGCCGGCCCAGCTGCGGGATCCCGATACGACGGAACCGCTCGACGAGGTCGCACCTGCGAAGTCCGTGCAACTGTCTGCGTTTCAGCGCCAGGTCGTGCGCTGTCTGTGCGGGCCGTGGCTTGCCGGTGCGAGTCTCGAAAGCTTGCCGTCGAACGAGCAGATCGCGGCCGAGCTGGGTACGCCCGGCGCGACCGGCACCGTGAAAGCGGCGCTGCGTCGTATCTATGCAAAGGCGGGCCTCTCCGATCAGCCCGCGCACGCCAAGCGTCGGGCTCTCTGCCGCGTCGCGCGGCAGCGCGGCTGGGTCTAGAGACAGAGCGAGGGAGCCGAAGCTCCCTCGCAGACCCCCTCGGTTCGCCGCAAAGCCTAGGCGGACCTCGGAGACGACGGGTAGCGCGGTAAGTAACCGCGGTAACCGCCAGACGCGCTAAGCCACGGTCTCGAGGACCTGCTCGGGAATGTCGAAGTTCGCGTAGACGTCCTGGATGTCGTCGCTCTCCTCGAGCTGGTCGATCAGGCGCAGGATCTTTTTCGCCGACGATTCGTCCGCGACCTCGACAGTCGTTTTCGGAACCATCGTCAGCTCGGCGGCCTCGACCGTGAACCCCGCCTTCTCGAGCGCCTCGCGCACCGATGCCAGCGACTCGGGAGCCGCAACGACCTCGTAGGTCGAACCGTCGAGGGAGACATCGTCGGCGCCGCCTTCCGCGGCGGCAAGCGTGAGCTCGTCTTCGTCGACCCCGTCGGCCGGCACGACAACCACCGCGCGCCGCTCGAAGAGCCACGCGACCGCGCCGGAGGTGCCGAGGTTGCCGTCGAACTTGTCGAAGGCGTGCCGGACGTCGGACGCGGTGCGGTTGCGATTGTCCGTCAGTGCCTCGACGATCACGGCTACGCCACTGGGACCGTAGCCCTCGTAGACGACCGTCTCGAACGCCTGCGCATCTGAGTCCGCGCCCGCGCCGCGTGCGATCGCGCGCTCGATGTTGTCCTTCGGCATCGAGTACGAACGCGCCTTCTCGATCGCGTTCTGCAGGGCAAGGTTGCCGGCGGGATCGGCCCCGCCCTCCTTCGCGGCGACGATGATCGCGCGCGAGAGCTTCGAGAAGAGCTTGCCGCGCTTGGCGTCGGCTGCGCCTTTCTTGTGCTTGATCGAGGACCACTTGCTATGTCCGGACACTCATCGCCTCCCGTACTCCGTTCAGAAACAGTTCGTGCACCCGCGTGTCGTCCGTCAACTCGGGGTGGAACGATGCCACCAGGACGCGCCCGTCGCGAACGAGCACCGGCTCGCCTTCGTGCTCGGCCAGCACCTCGACCTCGTCGCCGGTCACCCGTACACGCGGCGCACGGATGAAGACGCCACGCAGCGGTGAGTCTTCGCCCGCCAGCGACAGGTCGGCCTCGAAGCTCGCCACCTGCCTCCCGTAGGCGTTCCGGTCGACTTCGACGTCGACGAGGCCGAGATGGTCGCGATCGAGCACGATCATGCCTGCGCAAGTACCCAGGATCGGCTCCTCGAATGCGCGGATCGCCTCGTCGAGCCCATAGAGCTTCATCAGTCGCATGAACGTCGTCGACTCCCCGCCGGGAACGACAAGTCCGTCAAGGCCCTTCAGCTGCTCAGGCTTCCTTACCTCGATCGCATCGACGCCGAGTCGCTGCAGCATCGCCACGTGTTCGCGGAAGTTGCCCTGGACGGCGAGAACGCCGACACGTGGGCGCATTACCAGCCTCGGGTCTCGAGCAGCTCTTCGGGCGCAAGAGAGGCGGTGGAGAGACCGCTCATCGCGTCGCCCAGACCTCGCGAAACCCGCGCGAGAATCTCTGCGTCGCCGTAGTGCGTCGTCGCTTCGACGATCGCCTTGGCGCGCTCGCTCGGATTCCCGGACTTGAAGATCCCGGAGCCGACGAAGACGCCGTCCGCGCCGAGCTGCATGCAGAGCGCTGCATCGGCAGGGGTGGCAATTCCGCCGGCGGTGAAGGTGACGACCGGCAAGCGTCCGTTCTCCGCGACCCAGCGCACGAGCTCGACCGGTGCCTGGACGTTCTTCGCCTCGCTGTAGAGCTCGTCCGGATCCATAGCGCCGAGGCGCTTGATCGCGCCGAAGACCGAGCGCATGTGCGTGACGGCGTTGACGATGTCACCGGTCCCCGCTTCGCCCTTCGTCCGGATCATCGCCGCGCCTTCCGCGATTCGCCGCAGGGCCTCGCCGATGTTCGTGCAGCCGCAGACGAACGGAACCGTGAATTTCCACTTGTCGATGTGGTGTGCAGTGTCGGCCGGGGTGAGGACTTCCGACTCGTCGATGTAGTCGACCTCGAGGGCCTCGAGAATCTGCGCTTCGACGAAATGGCCGATGCGCGCCTTCGCCATCACGGGGATGGTCACGGCCTCCTGAATCTCGATGATCTTGTCCGGGTCGGCCATCCTGGCGACGCCACCCTCAGCACGGATGTCGGCCGGAACGCGCTCCAGAGCCATGACCGCGACTGCGCCGGCCTCCTCGGCGATCCGAGCCTGGTCGGCATCTGTGACGTCCATGATCACGCCGCCCTTGAGCATCTCGGCGAGGCCGCTCTTGACGCGCATCGTCCCGATCTCGACCATTGCCCCGATTCTAGCCGGAGGGATCAGCCCTTCAGGCAGGCAAAGGCCCTGTCGAGCTCATCCTGCGGCGGGGTGACCGTCCAGAGCAGAACGGCGTTCTTCTGGGTCCGCATGACGTCGGTGATGTGGAGACGGAGGTTCTTTGGGGCGAATCTCTTGATTGCGGCGGCGGTCTTGATAGCGGCGTCGGAGTCCTGTGCGAAGGCGATCGTCAGAGCGTTGCCGGGTTCCGTCGCCAGCAGGCCACCGTTCGGCGCGTTGGCCGCCACGATCCCGACCTTCGAGTCGTCGGTGGTGACCTGGTACCCGTACCCTCTCAGGCACGGCGCCGTAGGTTCGGCCTTGAAGGTGTCGGGTTCACCAGAGCTGCAGCCGGCCAGGAACAGCGCGGCCGAGGCCGAGGTCGAGATGGCGAGAGCGAGGCGCATTGCGCGCCGACTGTAGCGCGGCCCCAGGACCGAGCCGGAATTTGGCACACGGCGGGAGTTTCACCGGAGCGTAGAAGGGGCGAGCCTGTTGACGGCAAGCCGCGCGTGACTGCGGCGACGCACGCGGCGACAAGGCCCGCCCCCTCTTTCGTTCCCCGAACTCCTGGGAGTCCCTTCCTCGATTCTGAGACACCCAAGCCCACGCGTACGGGTCGCGGATGACCTCGGCCCCTCAGTTGACCTACGATCGGGGCGGTGACCTCTGTTACACCCGACCCCGAGACCGTCCTCTCCGAGCTCGAGGGGTCGAACCGGCTGCTCGTGCAGCAGGTCTTCAAGCCGATCGCGAACGAATATCGAATCAGCGTCCCCGCGCCGGGCTCAGCCGAGGAGGGGCGCCCGCTGCTTTACGTGAAACAGAAGAAGATGAAGATCAAGGAGGACATTCGCTTCCGCGTCTCGCCCGACGACCCCGAGCACCTGTTCATGATCAAGTCGAAGTCGGTGTTCGAATTTCGCGGCCGGCATGAGGTGCTCGATGCCGACGGCGCGGTTATCGGAATGCTGGAGAAGGACTTCGGCCGGTCGCTCCTACGCAGCCACTGGCACGTGCGCGATGCCGCTGGGACCGAGGTTCTCGAGGGCCATGAAGCGAGCTGGATCGTTGCGCTCCTGCGCCGCTTCGCCGACATCGGCCCGGAGTTGTTCTCCTTGCTGACATGGCTGCCATTCAACTTCGTGCTCCTTCGCGAAGGCCGACAGGTAGGGACGTACAAGCGTGTTCTCGGGAAGTTCCGCGACCGCTACGTCCTCGAGTTGGACCAGGAGCTCGGAGCTGTCGATCGACGGGTGATCCTTGCATTCGCGATCGGGCTAGACGCGCTCCAAGACCGCTAGCCGAAGGTGAACGCGTAAGCCTCGGCACCGGGCGCGAGGAACGTGATCTCGAAGGTGCGCTCGATGATCGACCCCCGCTCGCGGATCAGCTGGTGCAGCCGCTGCTCGGACAGCGTCCCGTGACCCCGCTCGTCGACGTCGAGGCCGTGAGCCCTACCGGGCGGTTCCCCGTCGACGGAGACGACGAACGGCACGGTCGTGCCTCGCGCGGGCGGCCCCATGACGAGATGGACGTCTCGCGCATGGAAGCGGAACGCGATGCGCCCATCTGCTCCATCCAGCACGGACGCACCCCGCTCAACGGTCCACTCGCCTGTGAGCGCCCACTCGTTCAGCTTCAACCTCTCCGGCGCGACGTAAGTGCGTGCCTGGGCGAGCCTTGGCGCCACCGGGAGACGCAAAGCTCTGGGCTTGGTCATAGCCGAGATATGTCTCCGGTGACTCCAGGTTCGACCAATCGGCTTGCGCCTCGAACCCGTCGTCGCCGACAACGACGAGATCGTCGGGAATCCCATCGCCCCCCGCATCGCGCAGCAATCGCTGGATGATCGTTTCGCACTCCTCGTATCCACCCTCGCCGAAGTGGTGGTGCCGAATTCGTCCATCCGCGTCTGCGATGTACACGGCGGGCCAGTACCGGTTGCTGAATGCCTCCCAGACCGCATAGTCGCTGTCGAGCGCGACCGGATACTCGACCCGCATCTCCTGCACGGCCAGGCGGACGTTGTCGACGTCCCGCTCGAACGGGAACTCCGGCGTGTGGACGCCAACCACGACGAGGCCGTGATCCGCGTACTTCTCGAACCAGGCGCGGACATAGCCGAGCGTGCGCAGCCAGTTGATGCAGGTGTACGTCCAGAAGTCGACGAGGACGACCTTCCCGCGCAACTCGTCCGTTGTGAGCGGCGGCGAGTTCAGCCAGCCGGTGGCACCGGAGAACTGCGCCAGCCGACCTTCGCTGGGCAAGTCGACGCCGAGTCTCGTCAAGTCCATGTCGATCCCTCCAGTGCGGCGACCTTCGCTTCAGCTCCATCGCGGTACGGGATGGGGCACCTTGTCAGCGCCGCCGACGGTTCCTACTTTGGCAAAATCCGGGGGTTCTGGTCAATACCGTCACTCAACGGAAGGAGGTTGTGCAGCCGCTCATCAGCACCACCATCTACGAGGAAAGGAGTTCGTATGAGCAACTCGGACATGATGCCCACGGTCGTTCTTGTTCACGGAGGTTTCGTGGACGGCTCCGGCTGGCAGGGTGTCTACGAGCACCTGAAGCAAGGCGGCCACAACGTCGCCGTCGTTCAGAATCCGACGATCTCGCTGGCAGGTGACGTCGCTGCGACCAATCAGATCATCGACGCCCAGAGCGAGCCCGTCATTCTCGTCGGCCACTCCTACGGCGGGGCGGTGATCACCGAGGCGGGGAACAATCCCAAAGTAGAGAAGCTCGTCTACATCACAGCCTTCATGCCGGACATGGGCGAGTCGGTGAACACGCTCCTCGAAGGTTTCCCGTCCGACGGGCCGCAGCCACCGATCCTGCCGCCGCAGGAGGGGTTCCTGTTCCTCGACCGCGAAAAGTTCCATGCCTCATTCGCGGGTGACGTAAGCGACGAACTGGCCGCGTTCATGGCCGACTCGCAAGTTCCGTGGGGCCTCGACGCGCTAGGTGGCACGATCAACGAAGCTGCCTGGCGGAGCAAGCCGAGCTGGTACCTCGTCGTCACCGAAGATCGGATGATCCCCCCAGCGGCCCAGCGCGAGATGTCTGCGCGGGCAGGTTCGACGGTGGTTGAAGTCTCGGGCAGCCATTCGATCTACGTCTCGAACCCGGCGGCAGTGGCCGGGCTCATCGAGACGGCGATCAACGCAACGGCTCAGGTCGGGGTCGCACCTAGCGTTTTCGGAAGCACTCACCTACGGGTCGGGGGACGTCAGTGCCCCCGACCCGGACTTCGAGCGGCGCCACCCTGTTCGAAGCCGAACCGAATCTTTACTCCCCCCGAACGTGCCGGGGCTTAGCCTCGTCTCAGACGGGTACGCGAACAACGTCCTGCCAGGGGGTACTCATGAAGATTCAGCTTGCGGCGCTAGTCGGCGTCATGTCATTGGTCTTGCTCGCGCCAGGCGGTGCCGATGCCTCGACCCACGTTCAATACGGCGTCCAGGACGACGCGTGGTTGCTGTACGGCCCGGAGGCGCCGGCCAAACGAATCGAGATTCTGCAGCGGTTGGGTGTCGACATGGTGCGCCTGACGTTGCGCTGGGACGCCGTCGCACAGACCGTCCCGACCGACCCTCGTAACCCAAAGGATCCCGCGTATCACTGGGATCTGTACGACCCGATCCTGCAGCGGCTGCACGCGGCGCACATCGGTGTGCTCATCTCCCTGTGGGGCACTCCGCCTTGGGCGAACGAAGGACAGAAACCGAATTTCATGCCGAATGACACGACGTCGCTCGCATCGTTCGCATACGCGGCCTCGAGCAAGTATCCGTGGATCACGCGCTGGACGATCTGGAATGAACCGAACGTACGGCTCTTCCTGATCCCGAACTCGCCGAGCCTCTACGTCAGTCGGCTGCTGAATCCCGCGTATCGCGCGCTGAAGTCGGCGAACCCGCGCAACCTCGTCGCCGGCGGAGTCACGTCGCCTCGTAAGACGCCGACCGGCGTCTCGCCGATCGCGTGGATTCGCGGGATGCGCGCAGCGCGCGCCCTGCTCGACGCCTACGCGCAGAACCCGTATCCGGTGCGCCCGGGTGAGACGCCGACCTCCGGCGGTTGCTGGCGCTGCACCGAGATCACGATGGCGACCCTCCCGAAGCTGATCACGGAAGTGAAAGCGCGCTTCGGCACGAGAACGAGGATCTGGCTGACCGAATATGGCTACAACTCGAGACCACCGAGCAAATGGCTCGGCGTCTCGAACACACTGCAGGCGCGATACGTCAGCGAAGCCGCGCTGCGTGTGTATCTCGCCTCGCACGTCGATCTACTCATCAACTTTCTCGTCCGCGACGAGCCGGACGCCACGAAGTGGACGAGCGGGTTCCTTACGAGTCGTGGCAAGGTGAAGCCGTCCTTCGCGGCGTATGCGCTTCCGTTTGCACAGGTGTCGCGGCGTGGCGTGCGCACGAGCGTGTGGGGCCAGGTTCGACCGCGATCGGGCCGCCAGCCCTACCGGTTGCAGCAATTCCGCGGCGGCCGCTGGCAGTGGGTCGGAGGAACACGGTTGACGTCGAGCGCCGGCTTCCTCCAGCGCGTGATCTCAGGCGGACCAGGAACGCAGCTGCGCGTCTGGTCGCCGCGCGATCACCGCTACAGCGCCATACTCAGGATCACTTAGGCAGGACGTCTTCAGCAACCGCTGAGGATCGCGTCAGCCGGCCAGCTTGCCCGCCAGCTTGCGCAGATCCTTCCACGCCGCCGGGAAACGATCGTGGATCGCGCCTTGGGTGACCTTCTCGCGCTCCGCGAGCTGCCCGGCGACGAAGGCGATGCCCGTCCTGTCGAACGCATACCCAACCGTCCGCAGGCGCTCCGCGGCGGCGACGGCGTCCTGATGAGCGCCGAGGAGGTCCTGCATCTGCGTCGCGGCGTCGATGACGCGGCGCGCCGGCTTGCTTGACTTGGCGCCGGCCAGCTCGCTGGCGTAGCGCAGTCGCTTGACCCTGATCCTGAGCGAGTGCAGCGCGTCGTCGGACGGTCGCTTGCCGAGACGTTTCACCCGCGCCACGAGGCGGTTCAACTCACGCCCAGCGAGCTTCTCGAGCGTGCGCTTCGGCGTTCCGTTCACGGCCACCGCGGGCTGGCTCAACCGCTCGAGCATCCGTTGGTAACGGTCACTGTCGAGCTCTTCGAGGAGCGCGCGTTGCAACTTGCGCCTATCGTTCTCGAGTCTTTCGATCAAAGCCTCGGCGGCGGGTCGATCACGAAGGTCGACGCTGCGAATCTCCGCACGAAGCTTGTCGAGCAGGACGTCAACGTCCCTCGCCTCGTTGCTCGCCCGCCCGACGCTGCGCATCCCATCGTTGATCTCGGTAGCCCACTCGGTGTCGACGAGGTCTTGGGCAACGCCGAGAAACGCGCGAACACGGCGTGCGGCCACGCGAACCTGATGGAGGCTCTCCGGGTCGGAAGCGATCCTGGTGCCCACGTCGTGGCGCAGCAGCGAGTCGCGTTGCCTTGCGACCTGATCTTCGAGCCGTCTGATCTCGGGGTCCGAGCTGCGGACGGGCACCGGGACGAGCTCGCGTCCGTGCGAAACCGTCCTCAGCAGCGACTCGATCTGCGGGGGAACAACGGACCCGTCGTCCGGCACGACGATCCGTTCGCCGCGCGCGGCCGTCAAGCGCCAGGAGCGATCGGAGCCACGCATCGTCAACTCGAGCTCGAGACCGTGCCGCTCGAGCAACAGGTCGCCTGTGTCGTAGCGGGCCGTCGTCGTCTTGTCGTCGCCGACCGATCCGACCTCGGGCAACTCGAGCTCTGCGGGGCGAGCCGGCTGGATGCCGTTCCCGACGCGGCCGTTTTGAACGACGACTGCGTCCGGCGTCAGACGAACGGTGGCGGCGAGCGGCGGGTCTACCAGCACGAGCTCGGGACTCACCGGGCCGAGATCTTCTAGGTCGGTCCGGACGAGTCGAAGCCAGGGCCGCCTCCGTTGCGAGTGCCAGGCGTGAAGCTCGCTACCGATCCGGACCGAGTCAGCCATTCAAGCGAACCAGTATGGCTTCCGGGATCGGACAGCCCGGACGACGGGCGTTCGCTGACGCGTATGGTTGCGGGCGAAGTCACGGGAGGAGTCGGAATGCAGGGACCGCTGATCTTCATCGCAACGAATCGCCTCAAGCCTGGGCGACTTGACAGCGAGCGAGCGCGCGTGCCGGGTCTCGTCGAATTCGTCGAGGCCAACGAGCCACGCCTGATCGCGTTCAACGAGTACGTGAACGAAGCCGGAGATGAGGTTTCGGTTGTCCAGGTTCACCCGGACGCCGCCTCGATGGAGGCGCGCATCGCGATCGTTGCCGAGAGAGCACGAGCAGCGTATGCCGAGACGCTCGACGTGACGGTCAAGATCCAAGTCTGCTGGCAACCGAGCGAGAAGATGCTCGCGGCTCTGAAGCAGCAGGCAGGCGAGGGCGCGAGATCGCCCTGCACACCGAGCACCTCGGGGGCTTCACTCGCGTCCCCAACCAGGACGAGCGTCCGGCGGGTCCCTCCGTCGGTGTCGGAAAACCGCACCTAATGCGCGCCCCAACCGGGGACATCAGGCTGCCCTAGTTGGCCGGAAACGGCTACCGGGACCGGCTTGACACCATGATGCGACTACCACTGACGCGCCGTGCTCTCTATGTCCTAGGCCGACTAGAGTGAGCCGGTGAAGACGATCTGGACGGGACGCGTAGCGCAGGCTGCGGGGAAGTATGGCGAGAACGCCCCGATGGCTACCGTTTGCTGCAACGCTTGCCGAACCTGTGTCACGACGAACATCGTCGGAGTCGCTATGGCCGGGATCGCGGGTGCCGGCTACGCCCTGTCGAAGGCCGTTCGCAGGACGTTTTCGCGAGACACTCGTAGGGCGAAAACCTAACGATTCAGTCGGCCTCCGCTGGCGCCACGTTGAAGCTGAACATCATTCCGCTCTCGTGATGCTCAGCGATGTGGCAGTGCGCCATCCAGATGCCCGGGTTCGTTACGTCGAGAAGGATGTCCACGGTCTCGCCGGTTCGCACCAGCACGGTGTCCTTCCAGACCAGGTTCTCCTCGCGGGCGCCGTTACGTGCCAGCACGACGAAGCGGCCGGCCCCGTGGATATGGAATGGGTGGTGCATTGGGTGGTCGGAGTCCATCTCGTTGACGAGCCGCAGCTTGACCTGGTCGCCAACGCGGAAGCGCCAGTCGATTGCATGGTTGGCGGCGCCTGTCTCTCGATCGACGAAGCTCCAGTGCATGTTCGCCGGTGTCGTAATCCGGTTCACGTCGACCATGTCGTCTTCCCACTCGATCCCGTCAGCTTCCCCGTGCGTGTCGTGACCATGGTGTCCGTGTCCGTGAGCCTGCTCGCCGTGCTGTCCTTGCTCATCGTCGTGGTCTACGTCTGGGGCATGGTGCCCGTGTCCGTCGTGAGCTTCCGCGTTGCTGGACTGAGCTTCGCCGTGTCCGCTGTGGCCGTGGCCCTCGTGACTAGACTCGCCTCGCCTCAGCGGTCTTGTGACCGTGATGCGCGTTCTCATCGTCCGCGCCGTGGGCATCGTGTCCGTGTCCGTGGTGAGTGCCCTCGCCGTGCCCAGAGCTGTGCGCGACCAGCGCCGCGGGCAGGAGCTTCATTCCGCACTTCGGACAATGGTCGGCCTTGTCGCTAACCACGTCGGGGTGCATCGGGCAGACATAGCCGCTCGCTGCCGTCGCCAACAGCTTCATTCCGCACTTCGGGCAACGGCCTGCCTCCTCGCTGACAACCTCCGGGTGCATCGGGCAGGCGTAGACGACCGGTCCCTCCGGCGCGCCCATGTCCATCTCAGCGAGGAGCGCGAGTGTCTTATCGGGCGGCGCGTCGAAGTACGAAGCCAGCCGCTCGCGCTCCGCCACCCACTCCGGGTTGTGGCGCAGCGAGTCGAACTTGCCCGCTAGCGCCGGCGTGGCCTGCTCGGCGCTGACTTCGATCGTTGCCAGCGAGTACGTCCGTCCCGGAGTCCGGTGTTCGAGGGTTCGTTGTCCGGCTTCCTCGAAGAGCACGTCAATCACCAGCCGCTCCGACGGAGCCAGGATCGCCGACTCGATGAACTCCTCCTGCTCGTAGCGGCCGCTGTCACCCCCGACGAGCTTCATACGTGCGCCCGGCACGGCGACGTTGAAGACGCGCGTATTCGCAGTGTTGGTCAAGTAGAAGCGAACGACCTCGCCGGCACGCGCGCTCAGCGAAGGGTCGGTCTCGCCGCCGACCAGCATCACGTTGCCGAAACGCCCCATAGCCGCGTACGTCGTTTCCTCGCGGCCGAACGGCGCGATCTTGCCGTCCTCGATCAGGACGTCATCGAGCGTCAGCAACAACTCGCGATGCGCCGGTGGCCAGTAGTCGGGATCGGCGGGGACGACAACGATGTTCCCGTACAGACCCATCTCCTGGCCGTAGTCCTCACGGATGTGCGGGTGATACCAGTAGACGCCCGGATCTGGAAACTCAATCCTGTACGTGAACGTTCCACCGACGGGAATCGGCGCCTGCGTCTCGTGCGTCCCGTCGTAGCGGTTGTCAAGGCGCAGCCCGTGCCAGTGCACCGTTGCGTCGAGATCAGCTTCGTTCGCGACGTTGACGACGAGCTCGGAGCCCTCGCGCACGCGCAGCGTCGGGCCCGGGATCGAGCCGTTGTAAGCGAGCATCCGTACCGTCGAGTCCCCGATGCGCTTTGCGACTGGAGCGATCCGGAGGTCGACCTCGTCATGGTCGGCAAGGTCGACTACCTCGGAGCCGAGCGGCCTCGACCAGCCCTGCTGTGTCGGTCGAGAAGTGATCGTCCGTGGCCACATGTCCCTGGTGGTTGTGCTTCTGCATTGCTCAGGTCTCCTCTCTGGTGCTGACTGCGGGTTCGGCCTCGAGCCGTTCTTCGCTCGTAGCGCCCCCGGGCGAGGTCGTCGCTGCGTTCGCAGCGATCTGCGCGGCAATGAACGCCGCGTCGTCCTTGACCCAGCCGAGGAGCGCCGAGCCTCGCGTGTACTGCCACGACAAGCCGAGGAAGTAGAGGCCGGGAACGTCGGTGACTCCGCGGCGATGACGAACGCTGCCCTTTGCATCCTTGGCTGCGGTCTCGATCCACGAATGGTCGGGTCGGTATCCCGTTGCCCAGATCACGGCATCGACTTCCAGCTCCGTACCGTCGGCGAAGCCGAGCGCACGGCCGGAAGCGCTCACCACTCGAGGCTTGACGCCGACGCCGTATCGACTTCTGAGCTCACGCGAGCTCGATCCGATCAGCGTGTCCCGATCTCGGGCGCGGCGTCCGATTCGCGAGTCGACCGTCTTCTCGAGCACACCTAGCTTGGTCAGCCACCAGAACAGGTCACGGCCCAGAATCCGCTGCGGCAGCGGTGTCTGTCGCGAGCCGATTGCGAGCTGCACGTTGTGTGATGCCGACAGCTCCTTCGCAATCTGAAAACCGGTGTTACCGCCGCCGACCACGACCACGTCGCCCTCGGGCACGTCGCTCGGAGTTCGGTAGTGGGCGCTGTGGATCTGGAAGACGTCCGGCTCGAGCTGCCCGGCTACGGCCGGCATGTTCGGTACCTGGAAGGGACCTGTGGCGACCACGACTTGATCAGCCTCGATCCGCCGATCGGAAGACTCGACCACAAATCTTCCGTCCTTTTTCGTCAGGGATCGAACGCGACTGTTGAACTCGATCGGAAGCTCGAAGGAGGCCGCATACTGCTCCAGGTAGGCGATGACCTCGTCGCGGTTCGGATAGCCGTCAGAGTCACCGGGAAAAACCAAGCCCGGAAGGCTGTCGTAGCGACGCGGGGTGAAGAGGACCAGCGAGTCCCAGCGATTGCGCCAGGCGGAGCCGACCGAGTCGGCGCTCTCGAGGATCACGAACCGGCGACCCTGCTGCGCGAGGAAGTAGCCGATCGCCAAGCCCGCCTGGCCGGCTCCGATCACGGCGACATCAAAACGATCTGCTTGACTCAGGTTTCGACATCTGAGCTCCTAGAGGTGGAACTGAACGCCGGCAATGATTTCGACGGCGATGATCGCTGCGGCTGCGACGTCGACGACAAAGCAAAAGGGAGGCCACCAACGGGTGTTGGCGACGTAGTGAGTGTGGTGCTGCCAGAGATCCTTCGCGCCGTGTCCGAGCAGTCCGGCAACGAGCAGCCAGGGCGAGCCGGTCACTGCAGCTGCCGCGACGACGACGAATACGGTCGCGACGCCACTCTCGACGGCGAGAACCATTGGTCGACCGTCGCCGACGGCGAAGCCGATGTAGATGAAGGCGATGGCGACGAGACCGAGTGCGTACACGGTCGCCGCATCGAGCCACCAGAAGGCCAATGGCGAGGCAGCCTGAGCCGCTCCGGTGACAAGGCCCCAGACGACCGGCCTGCGCCAGGTCGAACGATCCTGTCGTGTGGCGGCGACCGTCATAGCAGCATCAGAGTTGACTCCAGAGTTCACTCATAAACCACTGACAAGCTGGAATCAAGCTAGGAGCGGCTTCTCCCAGTCCCGCTCGGGCTTCTGTGTCTAGACGAGCGGGCGATCGATCAGGTAGCGCCAGAAGCGTCTCACCGGGTTCATCCTGTACCTCCGTGTGTAGGGCTTTTCATACGTCCATCCTCGCCTAGTCGGCCGGGAATTGGGTACGGCCTGCCCGCCTCTTAGCCGGCGGCCCACATGTGTCATGGCGAAGGGTCTTACGCCTGGCTGCCGGAGCGCCGACACGACGAAAGCCGATTTCCCGGGACTTGGTATGTCGGGTTACGCGGGTCTACCGTGCGAGCGGACTGTTAGTGCGAACGGAGCGGACGACAGCATCGATCGCTCGGCTACTGACAGCTGCGTAGTTCTTGTCTTCAAGGAGAGCGGCGTGCGTCGCACCGTGGGCCGTCTTCAGAACGCTGTTTGTCGAGAGACCTGCGAGCCTCTTCTGCGCTGCGGGCCAACCCGACAACTGTCCAACATCCGCCGTCAGAACGAAGAGCGGCTTCCCGCCGAGACTCGTAAGAGCCTTGTCCTGACGAAAGACGGTGCGCAACTCCGCGAACTCGTCACGATCGGCGCGAAACTCACGGGGCGAGGAACCGAACGCGCGCAGCGCGCGACGGGCATCGGATGGGAAGGAACTGAAGCTGTTGAACGAGTAGACGCGTGCGACGCCGGCGCGCGCGAGCGTCGGAAGTAGCGCCGACGCACGATGCCACAAGGAGTAGAAGCTCCGATATTCCGACAGATCGAACTGATATGGGGTGGACGAATCGAGCAGCGCGACCCCGGCCACGTCCTTTGGATAGTCCATCGCGTAGGCGAGTGCATATGTGCCGCCGACTGAGTGACCGGCGAGAACATATGGCCCTGGAACATTGGCAGCCGCAAGAAGGCCGCGCACGTCGGCCGAAAGCTGATGCGCGTCCTGGCGACCGGGCGCCTTTCCGCTCCAACCTTGACCCGCGCGATCGAAGGCACAGACCCGGGTCTGACGCTCAACATCTCCCCGTACCCACGCCCAGCTCGGAGTGCGCTCTCCAAGCCCATTGAACAAGATCACAGCCGGAGACCCCGAACCCGTACAACGCAGATACAGGTTGTGGCCAGCGACGAGGTAGGTGCGGCCGCCGGGAGGCGGGTTGTTGCTCGTCGCCGCCTCCATGACGGTTTCGAATGCGCCGCCAATTGCGACGAGCGCCAAGACGGCGAATGCCGGATAGAGAAGCGCTCGACGCGACCAGTTGTGCAAGGAGCTGCGCGCACCCCGCACCGACCAGACGACAACGAGCGCAAGCAGTAGCGGCCAGACCCAGCCCAGCCGGCCGAGGACGCGATCACTCGGCCGGAGAATGAGAAGCGCAAGGCCCGCGACGCCGAGGGCCAAGCCGGGGACGAGCGCCCAGGGTTGAGGTTGATCCGTGCGTCGTCGAGCTAGTTCGACGAGCATCAGCATTCCGAACGCGAGCGCGATGAGGGCCGCACCCGTGATCACATGCTCACGTGCACCATCGAACACGCCAAGGACGAGTACTAACCCCAGAATCAGCCCTCCCGCGATGGAACCCAGAACGACAAGCCCGATGTGGCCGCGGTCATGTTCCTTCTCGTCTTCCGGAAGGGCGACGGTGCTCGCCGCCCCAGCCGAGTCGGTCATAGGGCTCCTTCGGCGAACGTTGATGACGTTCCTGGAAGGAGCGACTCTAACCAGCTGCCGATGTGGTCGAGCCGCATGGGACGATCGACGGGATTAGAGCGCCGTTGCTGGTGCGCCGCCTGCCGCCGGGAAGGCCGTCTCCCCCGCACGCACGCTGGCCTCATTCCCTTCCTCGGGAGCGCGGCGAACAGGTGCCGTCCGTACAAGTCGGTTGCCGGCCGCACTTACGAAGAGAGCGCGGTGCCTCGATTTCGGCAGCGGTCCACGACATATCGAGCATTACGCCGTATAGCCTCGCTTCATGTCAGAACCAGGCTCCCTAAAACGCCGACTCCTTGCGCGTGCTCGGCGGAATGTGGAAACGCTCGTCTTGAGGCGGAGGTCGGCCATGGCTACCGTGATCGATCCCGTCTGCGGCATGCGGATCGAGGCGGACGACGCCGCTGCCATTGCGGAACACGAGGGGCAGACCTACTACTTCTGCTCGGAAGCCTGCCGCGACATCTTCGTCTCGGCTCGGTCGGCACACGGAGCACCGAGCCTGGCCGATACGGACGCTGACCAGCTAACCGAACAGGAGGTCGCGGAGCGCGCCGGGATCGGCATCGAGCGCCTTCGGGAGCTCGTCGAACTCAGACTTCTCGTGCCTGAAGACGGCGTGTTCCGTCGCCGCGACGTTATGCGGGCACGGGTGCTCGTGGAACTCGACGCGAAAGGACTGGATTCGCCGACGCTCGCTTCCGCCCACGCATCGGGACATCTCACGCTGGGGTATCTCGAGAGCGCGGGGCGACGTCATCCCCGGACCGACCGCACTTTCGCGCAGTTCAGTGAGAACACCGGGTGTCCCGATCGACACGTTGCAGAACATGTACGTGACCCTTGGGCTGCCGCGACCCCGCGAGGACGAGTACGTTCGAGAAGACGACGAACCGATCTTGATGGCGCTGCCCGTGCTGTTCGGCGCCGGTGTCGCGGAGGGAGACGTACTGCGCGCCGTGAGAATCCTGGGAGACAGCGCCAGACGGGTCGCGCAGTTCCAGGCTCACTATTTCCACAACACCATCGAGGAGCCGTTCCGCCGACGCGGCCTTCGAGACAACGAGGCGTTCGAGGCCGCGATCAACGAGGTCGGTCTCCGAATGGGTCACTCCACTGAGGAGATGCTGAGCTGGCTCTACCGACGGCACGCGGAGATCTTCTCCACGGAACATCAGTTCGAGCACGTGGAGACTGCACTTGAGGAAGCTGGGGTCCGCCAGCGCTCTCCCCGGGGAATCGAGGCCGCAGCGTTCGCTGATCTCTCCGGCTATACGAGGCTCACCGAGGAGGCCGGCGACGACGAAGCGGCGCGCGTGGCACTCAGTCTTGCGCAGTTGGTCAACGAGGTCGCCGGAGAGCACCACGGAGACGTGGTGAAGATGCTCGGGGATGGGGTCCACTTCCACTTCCGTGACCCGGGCGACGCAGTGCGCGCCTCGCTGGAAATCGTCGACACTGTCGCTCCGCGAGGCCTTCCTCCCGCCCATGTGGGGGTGAACGCCGGGCCCATGATCTACGACGAGGGCGACTACTTCGGGCGCACGGTGAACATCGCGGCACGGATCGCCGCGCAGGCGTCTGCGAACCGCGTCTTCGTGGGCGAGGACCTCGTTCGTGGTGTGGAGCCCGAGGGCTTTCAGGTGCGCGAGATTGGCCAGTTCGATCTCAAGGGAATCGCCCTGCCGGTGACGGTTTACGAAGCCGTGCGGGATTGACCAAGCGACCAGAAACCAGGAGCAGGTCGGTGAAAGTCTCCGACGCGTTTCCGGTGCCGGCGAGAAGCTGGTGTCTTCTCGCGAGGAAGCGGGCCGGGAATGGCGTCCCCGCCGGCCTCAAGCTGCCCGCAGAAATCAGGCCGCAGTGCCGCGCCGCCCTTCGCCACAACTGCTCCGACGGCGGTGAGTCGAAGACGAAAGAAGAAGCCTCCGTTTCCGGGGGCTTTCTTATGGGCCCGCCTGGACTCGAACCAGGGACCGACGGATTATGAGTCCGCTGCTCTAACCAACTGAGCTACGGGCCCGCTTTGGCGCAACCGTACATCCCAATCCGAACGACATCCCGGCCCGTACCCGCCCATAGATGCGCCGACTAATGGCTCTGCTCCCCCTCGCCCTCGTCCTGGCCGCCTGTGGTGGCGGCGGCGGAGGCGGGCCGGCAGGCGGTGGGACGACCACTGGAAACGACCAGATGCAGACCGATACGGGCCAGACAACAACGACCGCTCCGGGGTATTAGCCGGTCCATTTGGACGCGGGGCCGCGGAACCGTCAAAATAGGGGCCGTGAAGGTCTACCAGCGCGAGACCGAGCTCCGGACCGCGGGCGGGCTGTCGGTCCGGGACATCACCGACGAGGTCAACGGGGCCGTCCGGGAGAGCGGTGTCACGGAAGGGATCGCGTGCGTCTACTCCCCGCACACCACCTGCTGCGTTCGGGTCAACGAGTTCGAGACCGGATTCATCGAGGACTTCTCGGAGCTGTTGCGCCGGCTCGTCCCGAGCGAGACGTACTACGCGCACGACGACTGGGACAAGCGCACCGAGAACATCTGTCCTGAGGACATGGACTTCGGCAACGGTCACTCCCACTGCATGGCGATGCTGCTCGGCTCGGCAGGGGAATCGGTGCCGGTGCGTGACGGCGAGCTCTGCCTCGGCACCTGGCAGCGGGTGCTCTTCATCGAGCTGGACCGCGAGCGCGACCGGCGCTGGCTCGTGCAAGTCGTAGGGAACTAGACGCTTCCGACCTAGACTCAGGGCGAGATGTCGACCTGGGTCTGTGCCAACTGCGGCGGCGAAAACCCGGAAGGGATGAAGTTCTGCGGGCACTGCGGCGCCGGTGCAGTGGCGACACCCGCCGAGCCTGACCACGACGTCGCGGATGCGCTCCGGAGCTTCGTCGCAGGTCCGGTCGCGGACATGCTCGTCGAGGTGGGCGGCACGCTCCCCGAGGAGCGCCGGCTGATCACGGCGCTGTTCGCGGACGTGTCGGGTTTCACCGCTCTCGCCGATCGCCTCGACCCGGAGGAACTCCTTGAGGTGATCGACCCCGTCATCTCCGGGCTGAGCAGTGTCGTGGGGCGTTACGGAGGTTACGTCGAGAAGTTCGCGGGAGACGCACTCATGGCACTGTTCGGCGCCCCGGTGAGCCATGACGACGACGCAGGTCGCGCATTGCGAGTCGCGCTCGAGATGCACACAGAGCTGGCACGGCTCGTTCGCGACCTGCCGCATGACGCCGAGCTCACACTCCATGTGGGAGTCAACTCCGGCCATGGAATCGCACGCATCCTGGGCAGCGAGGCCCGCATGGATTACGCAGTGCTCGGCGACTCGGTCATCCTCGCCCAGCGGCTCGAGTCGGCCGCGCCGCCCGGCGAGACGTATGTGAGCGAGGCGACGGTGCGTCTGGTCGAAGGCGAATTCGAGTTCGAGCCGGTCGGAGAGCTGACGCTCAAGGGGAAGGCGGAGCCCGTTCTCGCCTGGCGGCTCGTCGGCGTGCGCGACGACATCGAGCGCGCCGAAAAACGCGCACTCGTGGGCCGCGAGCAGGAGCTCGGCCTCATCGACGCCGCCGTCGCCCGACTGCAGGAAAGTCAGGGTGGAATCCTCGCCATCACCGGGGAGGCCGGTGTCGGAAAGTCGAGGATCGCCCTGGCGGCCAGAGACCGGGCGAGCGAGGCGAACGCGGTCTGGCTTCCGGCTCGGTGCCTCTCGTATGGCAGCGGGCTTCCGTATTGGCCGTATCTCGACCTTCTTCGCCGCTTCGCCGGTCTGCGCACGGAGGAGCGTCCCGACGAGACGCGGACACGGCTTGTACAAAGACTGGCGGACGCCGGCGTCGCGGAGACCGTGCCGTTCTTCGCCCGGTTGCTCGGGCTTCCAACCCAGGACCCGGAGGTCTCGGCTCTCGAGCCCGAGGCTTTCCGCCGCGGCCTCCACGCATCGTTTACGAGCTGGCTCGGTGCGCTCTCCTCGCTCACACCGGTCGTCCTCGCGCTCGAGGACCTGCACTGGGCCGACCCCTCCTCGCTCGAGCTGACTGCAGAGCTTCTGCGGTTGACCTCGGACCTGCCCGTGCTCGTCCTCCTCGTCGGGCGACCCGAGGCACGCGAGCAGATCGAGACCATGGCCGCAGAGCTCGAACACGACTCGATCGCGCTCGGGCCACTCGAAGGCGAAGCGATCGGTGCACTGGCCGCCGGAATCCTCGGTGGACCGGCACCGTTGGAGCTCGTCTCCTTCATCGAGGACCGCACCTCCGGGAACCCGTTCTTCGTCGAGGAACTGGTACGCGCCCTGCACGAGCGTGACGTCCTCGTCCAGAGTGAGGACGGGTGGGCGATCCGCCCGGGCTGGGACGAGCGCGAGCTGCCTCCGACGATTGAAGGCGTGCTCGCATCGCGCATCGATCTGTTGTCACGAGACGCTGCGGCACTGCTCCAAACGGCTTCGGTGGTGGGACGACGGGTCCAGATCCCGCTCCTGACCGCGGTCGTCGGCGACCGCCCCGTCGACAAGCCGATCGAAGAGCTCGTCCACAGTGGCTTCCTCGAACGGACGAGCGAAGGAGGCGTCGCAACGGTCGTGTTCCACCACGCCCTCGTCCAGGATGCGGCGTACTCGCGGCTGCTCCGCCGGCAACAACGCAGGTTGCATCTTCTTGTCGCCGAGGTCGCAGAGGCCCTCTACGGTTCGGGCGACCACGTCATCGACCTTCTGGCGCGCCACCTCTACCTCGGCGAGGCCGGTGAGAAAGCCGTGGTCTATCTCGTCCGTGCAGGCGAGCGCGCGCGACGGTTGTTCGCGAACGACGAGGCCATCTTGCATCTGGAGCGTGCGAGCGAGCTGGCTCCGGACGACGACGAAATCCGGCTTGGGCTCGCCGACCTCGTCGAGCTCGTCGGCCGCTACGACGAGGCGCTGGAGCTATATCGACTCACGCGTGAGCGAACGAACGACGTGCGCGCCTGGCGTGGTCTCGCCGCGACCTATCGGAAGCGTGGTGAGTACGTCTCGGCACTCGCAACCGTGGACGAAGCCTTCTCTGCAGACGAGCTGAGGGATGCCGATCTCACGCCGTTGTGGCTCGAGGCTGGCTGGACGCTCTACCTCTCGTCTCACATCGACCAGGCGGTGGACGTGCTGCAGGCCGGGATCGAGGCGGCAGCCGATCCCGAGCTCCCCACCCTTGGCCATCTCTATGCCCATCTCGCGCGCGCGGAGATCCTCGACGACCAGGGCGCCGAGGCGCTGGCCCATGCTCTTCGGGCGCTGGATCTGCTCGAGGGGCTGGACGACCTGCCGGGACTGGCGAGCGCGATTCGCGTGACCGGGGACGCGTACCGCGCCCTCGGCCGCTTCGACGAGTCCGCTGCGGCGCTGCGTCGCGGTCTCGAGCTCGCGGAGCGGATCGGCAGCGTCGAGGAGATCGGGGGCTGCCTCATCAACCTCGGCCTCGCCGAGCTCGAGCGCGGGGCTCACGCCGAAGCGATTGCGTACAACCGCAGGGCCGTCGAGGAGTTCGAGCGCATCGGCCACGGCTCGGGCCGTGCAATCGCGTACTCCAACCTCGGCTGGGCGCTCACGCAGGCAGGTGAGTACGAAGAGGCGCTCGTGGCCTGCGAGCAAGCGCGCACGATTGCCCGAGTCATCGGCCACCCGCTGACGCTCGCCGAGACGACCGACACGATGGCGCTCGCGGACCTGCGGCAGGAGAACTTCACGTCGGCTGGAGCGCGGGCCGAGGAGGCTGCTTCGTTGTTCGTCGAGCTGGGCAGCGGGCGAAGGGCTGCGGAATCGCTCGAGCTCGCCGCCGAGGCCTGGAAGCAGGCAGGAGACGCAGAGCGGGCCCGAGTCGCGCTGGACCGGGCCCGCCCGCTCTCTGTTCAAGCGCCTTAGCTGAAGCTTTGACCGCCGCCCGAGCCGGTGTCTCGGACGATATCGATGCAGCCGGTATCCGGTCCCTGATCGACGACATGACCTCCGGTGCTGCTGGTCACGTAGACACAGATGGTGCCGTCGTCATCCGCGATCGTGGTGGGGTCGAAGAGCACGGTGGTGAGGTCCGCGACCGGGTTCCCGTTGATCGTCGTCGTAGTCGTCGTGCCCCCCACCTGGGACTGAACGACGACCGAGTAGGTGACGTTCTTGCAGGCCGGTGCGTTCACGGAGATCGATCCACCGAATGAGTTCGCCAGGTCGTACGCGAAGTTGCCGCCGGTGATGTCGCGACAGGCTGGTCCTTTGCTGTCGCCCGTGCCGAATGCGGCCGCCCCGGCAGCAAAAACCGAGAGCGCAAGCGCCGCACCGACGAGCGGAAGTATCAAAGCACGCTTCAACTGACTCCTCCTTGTCCTAGCCCTTGATGGTCGTGGTTGCGACGCCTTCGAAGGTCCACGGCGGCGCGGCCGATGCTCCGGCGATCGTGAAGACCACCGTCATGTTGTGCATGTTGTGACCGTTGAGATAGTTGATCAGCGCCTGGCGATCGAACTTGGCCTGGCCCACGTTGTTTGTGACGTTCCAGCTGGAGGCCGTGAGGGTGAACGGATCGCCGTTGACCTTCGTGATCGCCACAGTCGCCGCCGAGATTTGATTCAGGTTGCGATACGGGACATTGACCGTGACGGTCACCGGGTTCCCCGTGGACTGGGTCGGGAACGGAATGGGCGCGAACGTCATGATCGAGTTGTACGCCGTCTGAGGAGTACACGGCTGCGGATCGTCGGCGTTCGGGATGCCGTCGCCGTCCTTGTCGTCATACGCATCCATGGGATTCGTATCGCTGCTGCCGAGGCAGCCGCTCTCGGTCGCCGCCGGGATCCCGTCGTTATCGGCATCGGCGACGATGGTGATGTTCACCGTCGACGTCGTCGTCTGCGACGCACTGTCGCTGGCGGTCAGCTCCACGGTGTACGAACCCGGTGTCCAACCGTTCACGCCGGGGGAAAGGTCGGCCGTCGTGCCGTTCGCCGTCGCAACGACGGCGTTGGCACTGTTGATCAGCTTCCAGTGCGGCGTCAGGGCCCCGTCCTCCGGGTCGACCGCGATGCCCTTGAGCGGAATCGCCGAGTACTGCAGGAACGTCGCCGCCTTCCCGGGGCTGAGGATCGCGGAGAACGGCGACTTCTGCCCGGAGTCGATCGGAGCGGTGCCGGTAGCGGTGAAGCCGCTCTGCCGGAAGCCGTCGTTGACGTTCGCCGCGAGCTGCCCGCCCGCGCACGCGAGTGAGGCGTCGTAGTTGTACGTCCAGTTCGCCTGGGCATTGTCGGAGCCCGCGCCCGGCGACAGAGCAAGGGCGATCGGGAACTTGCCCTTGCCGGGGCCGCAGTCCAGGAAGAGATCGAGCACGTCGGAGCCGGCGTTGTCGTCGGTCGCTGTCGTGTTGGACTCCACCTTGCCGGACGGAACGGCCGTGACGACCTGCTTGCAGGCCGAGAACTCCGACGTGTTGTTGCCGGAGTCGGTGGCCGTTGCCGTTGCGTACTGGCCGGTGGGAATCGGCGTCGCGAACTTGAAGGTCACGTCTCCGGAAGCATTGGTCGTCACATTTGTCGTGCCGAGATAGGTCTGGCCCTCGCCGTTTCCGGAAGCGTCGCACGACGCGTTCGCGAAGAACTCGAGCCTGTACGTGGCATTCGCCGCGCTATGCAGCGCTCCGGTGACGCCGTCGCCCCGCGCCTGAGTGAGGATCGGGAAATTCTGGAGGCCGTTCGGGCCCGTGTCGGGGTCACCGGTGTCGTTTGCAGTCACGCCGCCCGGCGCGAGGTCGATGCCCAGAGCTGCGTTGGCGTTGATCGCGTTTCGCAGAATGCTGTTGCCGCTACCGGCGCTGACCGCTACGCCTGCCTGGCCGTTGTTGGCGATGACGTTGCCGTCGGTCGCGCCCGTGCCCCCGAGTTGCGTGTTCGTGGCAGACGAAGCGCCGACAACCCCAAACTGGACGCCGTTCCCGCCGTTTCCGAGCGCTGCCCCGGAAGCGTTGACGCCGATGTTGTTGCCCTGGATCACAAGGCCCGTCCCCTCGTCGAGCGCGATCCCCGCCCCGGTGTTTCCCGAGATCACGTTGCCCGCGCCCGGGCCGCCGACCGTGTTCGCTCCGGCGCTGTTCTCGATCAGGACACCGATCGCGTTCGGGATGGCTGAAGCGCCTGTACGGTCGGTGCCGATGTAGTTCCCTTGCACCGTGTTTCCGGTGCTGACGGCACCGTTGATCCGTAGGCCTGTTCCGTTCCCGGAGCTCAGGTTCCCGGTGACCGTCGTGTTGATTGCATTCAGGAGCCGGATGCCGTCGCCACCGTTCGTGAGCCCGTTCCCGATCTGAGCGGTGCCGCTCGCGTTCGTGCCCGCGATGTTGCCCTGCACGACGTTCCCCGTCGTGCTCGGGAAGTCGACGCCGAAAATCGAGATCCCCTGGTTGGTGTTTCCGGACGCGAGGTTGCCTGCGCCCGGGGCCGTTCCCCCGATGGTGTTGTTGCCGCCTCCGTCTACGGCGATTCCGTCGATGCCGTTGGCGATTGCCGCGGTGCCGTCCGCGGACGTGCCGGCGAAGTTGCCCTGGACGAGGTTGCCCGTGACGCCGTCCAGCCAGATCCCATGTCCGTCGTTGCCCGAGACGACATTGCGAGCTGCCGGATCGGTTCCGCCGATCGTGTTATTCGCGGCGCCGCCGGTGATCTGGATGCCAGAACCGGTGTTTGCGGCTCCGGTGGCCCCGGTCAGATCGGTGCCGACGTAATTCCCTTCGACGAGGTTCCCCGTCGCCCCGCCGCCGTTGATGTCGATACCCGGGCCGTGGAAGCGGCTGATCCCAAGGCCGCGAACGGTGACGTTCGAGCCCGTGATCGAGAGACCTGGGCCCGAGCCGTCGTTCGCGCCGCCGTCCACTCCGATCAGAGGCGGCCCTGTATAGCTCGGGCCGCCCTGGCTCCAGCCGTTGATCACGACCTGGTCCGTGACGGCGGGCAAGGTCGAAGTCGGCAGGATCGTCTGCGAGCTCCCGGCCGCGCCGATCGCGAAGGTGATCGTGTCGGGGCCTGCACTCGCATTTGCCACGTTGATCGCATCGCGCAGGCTGCAATGCGTTGCGTCGCACGTCCCGTCGTCGGCGTCGTCAGTCGAGTTGACGACGAGCGGCGCCTTGATGACGTACGTCTTGTCGGCCTGGTCCGAGATCGTGTACCCGAGGCACGTGTTGGAATCGTCGACTGCGACCCACGGATGGGTGATCCACGTCGGCTGGGCATAGCTCGTCCCCGACACGAGACCAGAGTTGTAGAGGACACGCGAGCCGCCGTAGTCGAGCCAGTAGATCGCGACCGTCACGCCACTCTCGTTGTCGAACGTGATCGACGACGGCGTGTCGCCGACGATCGAGTGATCCTGGGTGATCGCACAGTTCGTGTTCTGCGGCAGGCCGGCCGCGAGTTGCCGAGATCGCGTTTGGGGAGCCACTGCCTGTCCGACTCGGACCGCGAGCGGCTTGATCGTGCGCTGCGGGCGTTTCGACGCGAGCAGAATCGGGCCGCCGGTCGTCTCGCTCGTCACCACCGGTGCGGCTGTTCTGTTCCTGGCGTACAAGCAGCAGCGAGCCGCTTCCGCCCGGCGCGCCCTTCCACAGCTCGATCCGGTCTGCGGACGAGTCGAACGGAAGCGCGATCGAGAAGAGACCATCCCCGGCGTTCGTCTCCGAGGGGCTCCCGTCATGATGCGTATCGGCGGTCGCGATCGGGACGCCCTGATTCCCGTACGGCGCCCCGAGGACGGCACCCGCCCGCTTCTGGACGAGTCGGTACTGGCTGGCGGGGTCGGCAAGCGTCGTGGCCGAGGCGGAGAAGTAGGACTCCACGACTTTCGTGCCCGCCGCGGTGCCAACAGTCCCGGGAGTGATGCCCGCCGCGCCGGTCGTCGTGCCCGACATGACGAAGGCAGGTCCAGCTGCTGCTGTTCCGACCGTGCCGGCCGATGCGCAGTCCGGGGTCGTCGGTCCTCCGAGCCGGCAGAGGAGCAAACCCCAGTCCGCCTTCTCGAGGACGGTGTTCGTGTTGTTCCACGGGGTGACGAGACGCATGACCGAGTGGTCGTCGTTCGTCCCCGCGAGCACGGACCGAGTCGCGACATTGAAGGCGCGGTTCAGGTCGCCGGTGCCGTAGTCGGTGTTCGCATAGAGCGAGTGGAATGCGCCGTCGTTCCGGCCCGCCGGGACCGCTCCCATCGTGTGCGACAGCTCCATCCCCATCAGGGCACCCGTCATCGACGGCGCCCCCGTCTGGTCGTAGATCAACCTCACCCAGGCTTCGTTGCCGTTGATCGCCGCGCGACCTTCGTCACAGCCGGCGGTACTGCCGCTGGTCACAACCTGATCGCCCACGCCCAGCACCCGGTCTGCCGGGGTGCCGGGGTTGGCGGAGTTCCATGCCTGCAGGAACTGCGCGAGCATGCCACGCAGCGTCGCGAAGTTCGTCCCGTTACCGCAGAAGATCCCGCCGTTCATCAAGGTGCTCACGTCGAGCAGGGTCGGACTGATCGAGTACCGAAGACCGGCCGCGAGACCGGCAGCACTCGTGTCGGTGAGAGTGGCGATTCCGTCGCGCAGCGGAAAGATCCGAGCGAGGGTGAGCATGCCGCGCTGGATCTCGGCTTGGCCGGCAGCGGTCAGCTGCGTGTCGTAGAGCTTCGTTGGATCGCCCATCGGGACGACGAGGACGCGGAAGGCATTTGTCTTCTTTGCCACGGGCGCGGTGATGGGAGTGGTCGTTCCCGGTCGGACGCTGAAGCTGACCGACCCCGGCGCGAGAGCTGTGCGTGAGTTCGGCTGCTGGACGTAATTGATGGTTGCGGTGAAGGTGGCGGTGAATCCGGCCTCGCTGCCCGACGGCGAGAGCGTCTGGCCCGGGATGTCGAACTTCACATCCCCGGTCGAGTCGACCGAAGGCGCCGCGCCATAGGTCGCGAGCGCCGGGTAGATCGCCACCAAATTCGGTGTCGTCGCGGACACGGCCCTGCTCGCGCCGCCTCCCCCGACCGTGAGGGTGGCGCCGGTGACCTGAATCAGAGCGCCGCTCGCCGCACACGACGGCTGGCTCATGTAGAGCCGAAAGAGTGTGTCCTTGCCCCACGCAAGAGGCGTGTACGACCCGAGACCCTGATTGATCGTCAGATCCCGGAGCTGCGGAGCGAGGGTGCATCCCGGAGCAGCTCCGAGCGCAGCTCCGCCGCCGCCGCCCAGGAGTGCAGCTACGGCCAGCACCGCAACAACCCCGACCACCGCATAGGCCCGGTTCGTTTTCTCGCCCCTCACCACAGGCCCTCGACGCCAAACGGAATTCATCGCCCTCTCCCCTTCCGCAGACTCAGGCAACACTTGCACCATTTCCTGCGCTTTTCAAGTGAGGTTTGAGGAGCTTTCGGTTGACAAGGCGAGGACGCCTGTCAACACCCAGAACCGCCCGGGACTAGTCGGGGGTTTCCAGCTCGAGCTCGTGCCTGCGCACGCGCGCGAACCCGGCTATCCCGAGAGCGCCGCTGTCCGCTAGCCGGCACATCCAGCCATGTCCGCTGTTCGGATCGAACTCGTCTTCGTAGCTCCCCACCGTCACGAAGACGCGGCCACCGCGCAGATCCCACTCCTCGATCTGCTCGTGGTCACCCTCGACGTCGCGTCGGAAGGCATCGAGATCGGAGCGCAGCCGTTCCTTGACGGTGTCGAGCCACGTCTCCCGCCGGTCGTTGTCGACGTTGACGCCGCACTGCTCGAAGAGGTCGTCCTCGATTTGCTCGAAGATCAGCGAGTCGAGGTAGCGCAGCGCTTCGGACCAATCCGGCTCCTCGCCAGGGTCCAGCGCGACGAGCTCGGCATCGAGCCCCTGCGCGGCAGCCTGGCTGAGCGCGGCGTCGGCGGCAGGAGGCAAACCTTCTTCGTCGAGAACGGCGAGAGCATGCTCGAGCTCGTGGTCGGGGAAGTCCCCATCGGCCTCTGCATAGTCGCGCTCGGCCCGGAGATCGAGGAACGGCTCGCCGCTCTCGTCGGCAACAAGCTGCTCGTCGACCACCTGCCAGCTGATCGGCTGTCCCTCCTCGAGCGTTGTGAGTGCGTGCCCCAGCCTCGGCGATCCCGGCCTCATCCGACGCAGAGCACCGAGTTCCTCACGATCGTCGGGATGCCGTAGGCGGATGCGGTACCGCGCCGGTTTCGCGAGCGCGCGTGGCAGGTCTGTCTCGCCCTGCGGCTCCTCGATGCTCTCGATCAGCCAGAACCGACCTCCGAGCCGCAGCACTTCGCCGGCGACGAGAGGATCGTCCGAGGAGTAGCGATGCTCGCGCTCCTTGCCGGTCGGCGGGCGGGTCACTACCTCGTACGTCACTCGTGCGCCTCACCCGTCGAAGCCTTGGAACGAGCCTCAGCGACTTCCCTGGAATGAAGTTCCGCCCAGTCCGACAGAGCAATCAACGGCCCCGTCAGCGTCCACCCCAGGGGCGTGAGCGAGTACTCGACGCGGACCGGGACCTCGGCGAAGATCCGCCGCGCGACGACGCCGTCGTGCTCGAGCGTACGCAGCGTGTCCGTCATCACCTTCTTGGACACACCCGGCAGACAAGCAAGCAAGCGCCCGTGGCGATGGACTCCACGAGCCATAAAGACCAGGAGGTGCACCTTCCACTTCCCATGAAGCACTTCGAGTGTCTCGTCGGCACGCTCGATGAGATCGAGATCCGACTGAGAGGTAGCACCGACTCCGTCACCGATTGCAGACACGCTTCACCCCTTGACGAGCTTCGTGGTGAATGGCCGCACAAACCCCAGTTACGTGGAGGTTACCTCCTGTTGGTACTACTACGCCCGACGAGGCTGAAATGCTCGGGACATCGCAAAACGACTTCTCGATCTGATCGTCGGCGCGGCGTTGCTCGCGCTGCTTTTGCCCCTCATCGCCGTGCTGCTCGCCGGCATGGCGATCGACATGATCGTCTCGTCGCAGGACCGCGGCAGTTTCTTCTACCGGGAGAACAGGATTTCGCGGGGCCGGCCGTTCGGCCTGATCAAGTTCCGCACGCTTCGGGCAGGCGCGCTGGCGGAGATGCGCGCCGCGGGTGGCCATGCACGCCTCTACGAGGCTGACGCGTCGAACCTGACCTGGGCAGGCAGGCGGCTGCTCAAGCCCTGGTATCTCGACGAGGTGCCGCAGCTCCTCAACGTCCTCCGCGGAGACATCAGCCTCGTCGGCCCGCGGCCCTGGCCACCGGAGATGGTGCGCAAGCAGGTCGCGGAGGGCCGGGACTATCGGAATCGCATTCCGGCCGGCCTGACCGGTCCGGCGCAAGTGACAAAAGGCGAGGCAATCCCCTTCGAGGACCTCGATCTGAGCTACCTGGAGCGCTACGACGCGCTTTCCAGCTGGGCTCTTGTGGGTTACGACCTGCAAATTCTCTGGCGAACCGTTGTGGTCATCGCTCGTGGAGAAGGACTGAACTATTGAGCTCCTGCTGCCGATAGGGAGAGTGTGCAGAGTGCGGCCCTTCAATTTCCGTGGCGTCAGCTCGGCGAGCTCCTCGTCGCCGAGGAGCTGCTGACCGACGACGAGCTCGAGCAGGCGCTGGCGGAACAGTCAGCGACCGGCCGCCTGCTCGGCCAGATCATCGTCGCCAACGGCTACCTCTCAGCGTTCTCGCTCGCACGGGTTCTTTCCGAGCAGCATGGTGTCCAGCTCTCACCCAAGGAGGGTGCGCCGGCGACGCCGACTCTCGTCCCGTCACAGCCGGAGGCGGCGTGGCGTCCGCTCGGGAAGCTGCTCGTCGACATGGAGTTCCTGACGGAGTCGCAGCTCGAGCGTGCGCTCGTTGCACAAGAGGAAGATGGGGGCCGCCTCGGCGAGATCCTCGTCTCCCGCGGCCTTCTGTCTGGCGCCGAACTTGCGCAGGCGCTCGCCGAGCAACACGGCGTCGAACTGGGCGCGCAGGACGAGGCGGAATTGCACGCGGTCGTCCGTCCGACCAAGCCCGAGGAGCCGGTGTACACGCTCTTCGAGGTGATCTTCGAGCCCGGGTACCAACGGCACACTCCGCTCTTCGAGAGCACGAACTTCCTCGAAGCCGCCGATCACGCATTCGAGTTCGTCGAGGAACACGACCCTGCCGCGCTCGAGATCCACCGCACGCACGGTGCCGCACAGGAGACCGTGTGGAACTACAGCGCGAGCCGAGCCGCAGCGGTCAATGCGGATCGCAAGAATCTTGCCGAGACCTTCGGCTTCGACCCCACCGCCTGGGGCAAGAACCTGTAGTACGCGCTATTCGGGCGGGACTCGGGTTCATTCGTTCCGGGCCGCACGAAACTGCGCTGCTTCGCGCACCAGTTCCTCGAAGAGGCGCGCGTCGTCGCCTGCTTCCGGATGCCACAGAACGCCCACGACGAAGCGTCGGTTGGGGTCCTCCACCGCTTCAACCGTTCCGTCCTCGGCGTGCGCTGCGACCCGCAAACCTTCGCCGATCCGCCCGATTCCCTGATGGTGATGCGACTTCACGGGTGCACGGTCCCCGAGCAACAACCCTAGTCGGGTGCCGTCGTCCAACGTCACGTCGTGATCCGCGAACGTACCGGGCGTGTGCTTGTGCTTCTCGTCGCCGACGACGTCCGGTAGGTGCTGCACCAAGTCTCCCCCACGCGCGACGTTCAGCACCTGGCTCCCACGGCAGATCGCGAGCACCGGCATGTCGCGCTCGAGTGCGGCCTCGAGCAACGCGAGCTCCGCACGGTCGCGCATCTCGTGGATGCCGGACGTCTCCTCGTGCGAATTCTGTTCGTAAAGCCCGGGATCGAGATCGGAGCCACCCGAGAACAGCAGCCCGTCTAATGCCTGCAGCGTCTCCTCCACTCCGTCCTCGCTCGGCGGGACGAGCAACGCGCGTCCGCCTGCACGCTCGATCGCATTGACGTAAGCAGCGGGAATGAGCGCGGCTTCCGTGTCCCAGTAGCTCCACTTCGCCGGAGTGACATACGTCGTGATGCCGATGAGCGGTCTAGCCACGATCGAACAATCTGCGATCTCGCAGCCCCGCGGCCTCGACGAGGCGGGCAGGAGCTACTTCGGCGTACGCATCCTCGGCGATACCGGCGAGCTCGTCCCAGTGGATTCCGCGATCGAGCCGGACTCCGAGCCAACCTCGGTGGCCGACGTACGGCGGCACGAAGAACCGTTCCGGATCGGCTTCGACGAGCATCTTCTGCATTCCGTCCGGGGCGGCGCACCAGATGGCGAAGCGACCATCGCCGTGGTGATTTGTCAACACCATCAGGAACGAGCGCTTGTCCCGGACGAAGAACGTCGGCGCCCCGTGGCTCAGCCGCTCGCTCGTCTCCGGAAACGCGAGACAGATCGTGCGCAGCTTCGCCAGCACCTCCGCCTGCTCCCGCTCTGCGGGACCGCTCATGACCTAATGGTTGCGGAAGTCGACGATCAACCGCGTAGGTGACGTCGCCGTTCCAACGCGGAAGTCAACCTTGTCCGAGAGGCCGATCGCCCAGCTCAGCACCGCTTCGAAGTCACCGGTCCGGACGACCTCCTGTACGACCGAGGTCCCAGCGGCCGAGCCGTCGATGCGCTTCGGTCCCTTGTAGACCATGACTCCCTCGCCCGTGTTCAGGTCGAAGCCCGAGGCGGGCTCCATACGAACGACCACGAAAGCATTGCCCTTGAGCTGGACCGGATTCCCGGACCCGTCTTCCTTGAGCGGCGGCTGGACGTACTCGACCTTGTAACCCGGCAGGGCGTTCTTGAACTGGAAGACGACGCGGTCATAGCCTTCGTGTCGTCCTACCGCCACCCGCTCGAGCAGAGCGGTGTCGCTGCTGCTCGCTGCACCCTCGACCGGCGTCGTCGAGGCACCCGTAAGCGGATCGATCCCGCCGTTACTGCTCGTCACCGTCGATGTCGTTGACGGCGTGGAGTAACCGCCGGACGGGCTCGAAGACTTGTCCGAGCCACCGCATCCCGAGGAAACCGCGAGCAGCACCACGGTGACGAGACCGATGGAAACGAGCCTACGAATGGGCGGAGCCTACTCAGGTTCTGTTAGGGAAAGATGTCGGGATGCTCGAGATCGCACCGGGGTTGCGCCGCTGGACTGCGCGGCACGAGGACTGGGAGGAGGACGTCGGCTCGCTCGCCGTCGAGACGAGCGACGGCCTCGTCCTCATCGACCCGATCGATCCGCCGCGACGAGCTTGCGGCGGCCGACCACGTTCTCGTCACCGTCTACTGGCATGGACGCAGCACGGGCGAGCTTGGCGCGAAGCGCGTCTGGGCGTCGGCCCGCTCGAACCGACCGCTCGAAAGCAGAGGGATCGAGGTGACCGACGCGTTCCGTGCAGGTGACGAGCTTCCGGGCGGTATCCGCGCCTTTCAAACGGCCAGGGCGGCGGAGGTCGTCTACTGGCTGCCCGACCAGCGCGCTCTCGTCGTGGGCGATGTGCTCCTGGGCGCCGGTGCAAAGCCGCGAGCTACCTCGGACCCGCTGCGCCTCTGCCCCGAGCGCTGGTTGGGGAAGGGAACACACGACGAGCTCCGCCGGACACTGCGCCCGCTCCTCGAGCTGCCGATCGAAAGCGTCCTCGTCTCGCACGGCGTTCCGATCCTCAGCGGCGGCAAGCACGCGCTTGCCGCCGCCTTGAATTAGCTGCGCCGGCTAGGGCAGCGTGACGAACTGCCCGAGGAACGACCGGGCGGAATCCGTGTCCAGCCGGTAATCCACGTTCGTCGCACGGCACATGAAGTCGCCGGTGATCGTCGTGCCCGCGACGATGTTCGTCTCGGTCGAGCCGGCACCGAGGAAGTTCGGGCCGCCCGAATCGCCGTAACAGGTTCCCCCGTCACCATGAGCCGGGTTCATCGAGATCTTCAACCAGGTCTTCGTGGTCGTGTAGAGCCCACCGCTCGCTACGTAACGAATGTCGGCGTAGTGGAGCGTCGGCCCATGGTCGATCGTGACGGATTGCGCGCCGTAGCCGACCGACGTGAACCTGGTGTCGGGCGAGATCTTGTCCAGTGATCCCGCAGCAGGCAGGCGTGCCGGTGCGATCCCCTTCACCGCCGTGTCCAGTACGACGACGGCGAGGTCGTACGGGTCGCCCTGCGCGCCCCTGAACCGCGGGTCGGCGTTCCAGGTTCCCCAGTACGTCTTGCTCGTCCCCGCTACGTACGAAGAGGCAAAGGTCACCGCAACGCGACTGACCCCCTGGTCGCAATGGGCCGCGGTCAGGAACACGGTCGGTGAGATGAGCGTGCCGGAGCACGTCTCCCACGTCCCGTCCGAGTAAGCGACCGGCGCGAGCAGCGCCCCGACCTCGGGATGAGCGCCCCCGTCGGGGGTTCCGTAGGTGATCGCTCCCGCGATCGAACTGAAGGCCAGCGTGCCGAGCAGAACGGCAACGCAGGCCGTGATGACTCTCCCCATCCTCTGTAACTCCCTTCCCTTGACCTCGGAGTCCCGGAGGCTATCCAGTTCCGGTCGATCTCGGAAGGGCTATCTGGCGGCCTGAGCTCCTCATCTCATTCTCATCGAACATAGGCACCCTTTCTAGATGCGTGTCCTGATCGTCGAGGACGAGCTGAAGATGGCGAGCCTCCTCCGCCGGGGTCTGGTCGAGGATGGTCACGCCGCCGACGTCGCCCCCACGGGTGAAGACGCGCTGTGGATGGCGCAGGCACATCCCTACGAAGCAATCGTGCTCGACGTGATGCTTCCGGGGCTGAGCGGCTTCGAGACCTGCAGGCAACTGCGGAATGCGGGCGTGTGGGCCCCGGTGCTCATGCTGACGGCGCGCGACGGTGTCGACGACCGGGTCGCCGGGCTCGACGTCGGTGCCGACGACTATCTAACGAAGCCGTTCTCGTTCGCAGAACTGCTTGCGCGGCTCCGTGCCCTGGTCAGGCGCGGCGGCGGCGAGCGTCCGACCGAACTCATCGTCGGGACGCTCCGACTCGATCCCGCCGCACGCCGCGCGTGGCGCGGGGAAACGGAGCTCCTTCTCTCCCCCAAGGAGTTCGCTCTACTCGAAACGTTCATGCGTCGACCCGGTCAGGTTCTCTCCCGCCTGCAGCTGCTCGAGCATGCTTGGGATTTCGCGTATGAGAACCGCTCGAACGTCATCGACGTCTACGTGCGTTACGTCCGCGAGAAGGTCGACAGGCCTTTCGGGACAGAGTCAATCCAGACGGTCCGCGGCGTCGGTTACAGGCTCCGGGAGGACGAGGAGTGAGCGGGTTGCCGATCAGGCTTCGGCTGACGCTCGTCTTCGCGCTGATCATGGCCGTCGTGCTGCTCCTTGCGGGCGGGCTCGTCTACGCGCGTGTTTCACACGATCTCGACGGGGCTCTCGACCAACAGCTGCGATCCCGGGCGCAGGACGTCTCTGCGCTCGTCCGCGGTCAGGGGACACTCAGGTCGACGAGCGGCACGCTCGTGGAACACGGAGAGTCGTTTGCGCAGCTGCTCAACGCGAGCGGCTCGGTGCTCGACGAGACCAGTCGTAGCGACCGTATGCCACTCATCGCCCCTCGCGACTTCAATCGCGCTCTCCGTAACCCGATCTTCGTCAACCGGAGCTCTACGCCCGAGCTCGACGAGCCTGCACGCATGCTTGCGGTACCCGTTCAGCGAGGGCCGAGCCGCCTGGTCCTGGTGGTCGGCACAACCCGAGAGAACAGGGCAGAGACACTCCGCAGTCTCCGCAACGCGTTCCTGATCGGCGGCCCGATTGCCTTGCTACTTGCCGCGCTTGCCGGCTACGGGCTGGCCGGTGCAGCTTTGCGGCCGATCGAGGCGATGCGACGACGTGCGGCAGACATCTCCGCGTCGTCGCTCGACGACCGGCTGCCTGTTCCACCGGGCCGAGACGAAGTGTCGCGGCTCGGAGAGACGCTCAACGAGATGTTGTCTCGAATCGGCGACGGCCTTGCCCGTGAGCGCCGCTTCGTCGCGGATGCAAGCCACGAGCTGAGAACGCCGCTCGCGCTGCTGAAGACGCAGCTCGAGCTGGCGCTCAGGCATGCACGCTCGACCCAGGAGCTCGAAGCCGCGATTCGCGGTGCGGCGGAAGACACCGAGCGTCTTTCCCGGATCGCCGACGACCTGCTGCTGCTCGCTCGGGCAGAGCAGGGACGCGTCCCGTTGCGCCGCGAGCTCGTCGACGTCGCGGACGTCATGGAGACGGTTGCGGGACGCTTTCGCTCCCGCGCCGAATCGGAGTCACGGGACCTGTTGGTCGCTGCGGACGATCCCCTTGTGATCTCGGCCGACCGCACACTCCTCGAGCAGGCGCTCGGGAACATGGTCGACAACGCGTTCACCCACGGCGCCGGTCAGATCACACTCAGGGCCGATCAGAACAATGGGACCACCGAGCTGCACGTGCTAGACGAGGGCAGGGGCTTTCCGGCCGACTTCCTCCACCACGCCTTCGAACGGTTCAGCCAGGCACGGAAGACGACTTCCGAGGGCAGCGGCCTCGGACTGGCGATCGTCGAGACGATTGCCGAAGCCCACGAGTGGCGAGCACGCGCGGCGAACGCGCCGAACGGCGGAACCGACGTCTGGCTCGTTCTGACCGGCGAGCGCTAGCGATCTTCGCTTGATGAGGCCACTGTCGAGTCGGCCTCGGACGCTTCGTCAGTCGGATCGGTCACGGGCCCTGCGGGCAATTCGACCGGCTCGCCGTCGTACGAATAGGTGCCGGCGGCCTTCGCTGCGGCTGCTGCCGCCTTCTTCTCTTCCTTCAGTTCGCGCTTCTCCTTGACCTTGCGCTCGCGCGTCAACTTGGCCATTGTCGTCTGTCTCTTGGAGCCCAACGCAGCCCTTCCTCTCTGTAGATGCCTTCAGAATAGCTTGTCCAAGCCGCCGGACTGCACTGGTATGAGCCGTACGATGGCCGCATGATCAACGACGCGGCACTGACGGCCATCGACGCCGCCGTGGAAACGGAGATGGAGCGCGCTCGACAGCCGGGGCTCACGCTCGGCCTGACCGATCGCGACGGCACGCTTCTCGTCCGGACTTACGGATTCGCGGATCTTGCGTCGCAACGACCGGTCACTCCCGACACGCTGTTCGAGATCGGCTCGATCGGCAAGACCTTCACGGCCGTCGCGGCGCTCCAGCTCGTCGACGATGGACGGCTCGACCTGCACTCGCCGGTCGAGCGCTATCTGCCGTGGTTCGCCGTGCCGCAGCCTCCGGGTCAGCCGCCGATTACGGTCGCTCACCTCTTGTCGCACACAGCCGGGATCGTCGCCGGTATCGACGGGACCGCGGAGGCGGCGTTCCAGGTCTGGTCGCTGCGCGACTTACCAACGCGTTCCGCCCCCGGCCAGCGCTTTCACTACTCCAACGTCGGCTACAAGACGCTCGGTCTGCTGCTCGAAGCAGTCGACGGCCGGCCGTATCCCGAGATCATTCGCGAGCGCATTCTGAATCCGCTCGAGATGTCGGCGACCGAGCCCGCGATCACGCACGACACTCGCGCGCGGCTGGCCGTTGGCTACGAGTATCTGTACGACGACCGCCTCAGCTACCCGGATGCGCCGCTCGCACCGGCGACGTGGCTCGAGACGGAGACCGCCGACGGATCGATCGCGTCGACCGCGACCGACATGTCCGCCTTCGTGAGGTTCCTCCTGCGCGGAGGCGAGGGCCTGCTCAGTCAGGAAGCGTTCGCTCAGATGAGCACGGGGAACCCTCTGGAGGACGAAAACGACGCCTATGGCTACGGGCTGTTGATCCGCAAGCTAGACGGAAGGACGTTCATCGGGCACGGCGGCGGCATGGTCGGTTACCTCGCGGGTATGCAGGCGGATCCGAACGCGAACCTCGGCGCCATCGTGCTGCAGAACGGCATGGGCGCGCGCCCGATGACACTCGCCCGAAGGGCAGTCCGGATCGCGGACGGCGAGGCAGAATCTCCAAGCACCGTCGCGGCTTCTGCGCACGAAGAGCTTGTCGGCCTGTACGAGCCACCGTTGGAGATAGTTGCGGCCGCGAACGGGCCACTGCTTCGCCACGACGGCCGCGACATCACGCTCGAGGAATGGGAAGACGACGTCTTCGTGGCGTCAGATGCGGACTTCGACCGGTTCCCTCTACGAGTGGAGCGACCTACGGGCGGGGAGCTGGAGCTCTGGCACGGCGGTCAGCGCTATGTGCGCACAGGAGCAGCGGCGCGCCCGCTGCCCGAGCCCTCCGCCGAGTTGGAAGCGATCGCCGGTCACTACCGCTCGCACAACCCGTGGACGACCAACTTCCGGATCGTCCTCCGCGGAGACCGACCGTGGCTCATCTTCGCCGGGGCACCCGACGGGTTCGCAACCGAACAGCCCCTCATTGCGCAGGACAACGGCTCGTTCCGCGTGAGCGAGGACGAAGGTAACCCGGAGACGCTCCGCTTCGACACGGTGATCGACGGGCGAGCCCTTCGCGCCTGGCTGTCAGGCTGGCCGTACTACCGAAGCCGCCTCTAGCCCGAATCGTTCAGCCTTAGTTCACGCAGAGAGCGTGATTACGCTTTGGCGGAGTGAGGGCGGCCCCGCCAGAAGAATTCACGACCAGCGCAGTGATCGGTCTCCTGGCTGAAGGTTGGGGCTTGGACGTCGACTCTGCGGAGTATTCGGCCGTCGGGGCCGGCGGCTACCACTGGGTGGTCACCGAGCGCGACGGCGGACGCAGGTTCGTGACCGTTGACGACCTCGACTCGAAGCCCTGGCTCAAAGACAAGCCCGAATCGTTGTTCGAAGGCCTGAGGCGCGCGTATCAGACCGCGGTTGCCCTCCGCGACAGCGGCCTTGGCTTCGTAGTCGGGCCGATTACCACTGACAGCGGCGAGGCGCTGCATCGAGTCGGGCAGCGCTACACGATCGCTCTCTTCCCGTTCGTGGATGGACAAGCGGGCCGCTTTGGCGACTACGACAACGCCGGGCGCGTTGCCGTCGTCAAGCTGCTCGCCGAGCTCCATCAAACAAGTCCAGTAGTTGCCTCGGAGGCAGGCAGCGCGGGCCTCGATCTGCCCGGTCGTCGCCAGATCGAAGCGGGGCTGCAGGAACTGAACCAGACGTGGTCAGGTGGGCCGTTCTCCGAACCGGCGCGGCAAGTGCTCGCCCGCCGCTCTTCCGACGTCACCGAGCTACTTGCCTTGGCCGACCGGCTCGCCGCCGAGGTGCGTGGACGGGGCCGCAGTTGCGTGGTCACCCACGGCGAACCGCACGCCGCAAATGTGATGCGGACCGGTGAGAGCCGTGTCCTCGTCGACTGGGACACCGTGGCGCTGGCCCCTCCCGAGCGAGACCTTTGGTTGGTCTTGAGCGACGACCAACAGGAAGCGACGATCTACGCGGACGCGACGGGCCACGAGGTCGACCAGTCGGCCCTCGACTTCTTTCGACTCACGTGGGACCTGAAGGATCTCGCTACCTACCTCGACGTACTGCGAGCGCCGCATCGTGACGACGAAGACACGGCGCAGGCCTTACAAGGCGTGAAAAATTGCGTCGCCAGCCGCGAGCAGTGGCCCGCGCTCCTCGATTAGCCCGGTTATCCTCCGACACCCTATGAGCGAACCGCTTGGCTGGGGATTGATCGGAACGGGCGGAATCGCCCACAGCTTCGCTGCCGACCTGACGCTCACCGACTCCGGCCGGGCCGCGGCTGTCGGATCTCGCCACATCGATTCGGCGAATCGATTCGCCGAGGAGTTCGACATTCCCAACCGGCACGCGAGCTACGAGGAACTGGTGGCGGATCCTGACGTCGACGTCGTGTACGTCGCGACTCCGCACCCCATGCACCACGCCAATGCACTCCTCGCGCTGCGTGCCGGCAAGCCGGTTCTCGTCGAGAAGGCATTCACGATGAATGCCGCCGAGGCCGAAGAACTGGTGTCCGTCGCGCGTGCTGAGGGGTTGTTCCTGATGGAGGCGATGTGGACGCGGTTCCTTCCACATATCGCGAAGATCCGTGGGCTCCTTGCCGAGGGAGCTCTCGGGGACATCGTCACAGTCACCGCCGACCACGGGCAGTGGTTTGCGGATGACCCCGAGTTTCGACTTTTCGCCCCGGAGCTCGGAGGCGGTGCGCTGCTGGACCTCGGCGTCTATCCGGTCTCGTTCGCTTCGATGGTGCTGGGTAAACCGGACCGGATCGTGACCCTCGTCGACCCGGCTTTCACCGGTGTCGACGGCCAGACGTCGATGCTGTTCGGATATGCAGGCGGCGCGCAGGCCGTCTTGACCTGCACGCTCTTCGCGAAGAGCCCGACTCGCGCGGCGATCGTCGGTACCGACGCGCGTATCGAGATCGACGACGCGTTCTATTCGCCGACCTCGTTCACGCTCACCTCACGAACGGGAGAGCGAACTCACTTCGACGAACCGCATGAGGGCCGAGGTCTGCGGCACCAGGCGGACGAGGTTGCCCGTTGCCTGCGCTCGGGTCTCCTCGAGAGCCCGTTGATGACTCTGGACGAGACCATCTCGATCATGCAGACGATGGACGCTGTCCTTGCCCAGGCTGCTCCACGGTGACGACGACCTTTCCGCGGGCGTGTCCGTCACCGAGATACCTGAACGCTTCGGGCGCCTCGCTCAGCTCGTACTGACGGTCGATGACCGTTCGCACCGTTCCGGCTTCGAGAAGCTCCTGCAGGACCAGGAGATCCGCTTTGTTGATCTTCGCCAGAAACGGAGCCACGACACGGCGACCGCCGGCGATCGAGCCGAGCCGTAGCTTGAGCGCCTGACTGAGGGGACCGATCCAACGGTTTCCCTTCGGTCCGCCGACGACGACGAGCGTTCCCTTGTCGTCGAGGACACGCTTGTAATCAGACCACGACCGGTTGCCGGCAATGTCGAGGATCAGGTCGTAACGATCGCCGTTGCGAGTGAAGTCCTCTCCGGTGTAATCGATAACGCGGTCCGCGCCGATCGAACGCGCCGTCTCGACGTTCCGGGTGCTGCAAACCGCCGTCACCTCGGCTCCGAAACACTTGGCGATCTGCACGGCGAACGAGCCGACGCCACCGGATGCGCCGTTGATCAGAACTTTTTGTCCCGACTGAATCTTGCCCTTGTCGCGAAGGCCCTGTAGCGCCGAGATCGCAGCCACGGCCACGGCTCCCGCGTGCTCGAACGTGACACCAGCCGGTTTGTGCACCACTGCTCGTTCCTCGCGAACACAGACGTACTCGGCAAGCGACCCATTTCTCGCGCCGAAGACCTCGTCACCCGGCTGAAACTGCGTGACGTCCTTGCCGACCGCCTCGACCGTTCCGGCAAAGTCGACGCCGAGCTCTTTGGTCTTCGGCCTGCGCAGCCCGGCCTGCATGCGCACGAGGTACGGCGTGCCCGTCATGGTGTGCCAGTCGACCGGGTTCACGGAAGCCGCGTGAACGCGAACGAGGATCCCGTCGTCCGTGACGGCCGGCGTGTCGATCTCACTGAGCCTGAGGACGTCTGGTGATCCGTAGTTCTCGTAGACGATCGCTCTCACGTGCCCTCCTCGGTTGCCCTACAGCGTAAGTTTACACTGTAAGCTTAGACGTACACCGTAAGCTTGTCAATGCACGCACTCCCAAGGAGGGTGGATGGCCTCGAGCGCAGCTTCGAACTCAGAACAGCGCGTCCCGCTCAGCAGGGAGCGCGTGCTTCAAGCCGCGATCGCGCTTGCGGATCAGGGCGGGATCGAGTCCCTCACGATGCGTAAGCTCGCCGCGGCGCTCGGTGTCGAGGCAATGTCCCTCTACAACCACGTCGCCAACAAGGGCGATCTCGTCGACGGCATCGTCGATCTCGTTGTCGGCGAAATCGAGCTCCCCGCTTCGGAAGACTGGGAGGTGGCGATTCGGGAGTATGCGGTCTCGGCGCACGAAGCACTCTTGCGCCACCCGTGGGCGTGCAGCCTCGTGATGTCGCCCACCACGACCCGCGCCGCGCGCACGCAGCGACTGCGGTACATGGAGTGGCTGCTCGGACTGCTGCGCGGAGCCGGTTTCTCGGCCGAGCTGACCTATCACGCGTATCACGCTCTCGACGGCCACATCCTGGGATTCACGTTGTGGCAGCTCGGTCATTCGGCTGCCGCGAGGGAGCTCGGTGACGCCGAGGGCCTTGCAGACTTCGCAGCCACCTTCCTCCGGGAGCTGCAAGCCACCGGTGACTACCCGCATGTCTCCGAGCATGTCGAGCAGCACATCACCGGGCTGGGCAACGACAGCGAGCAGGAATTCGAGTTCGGGCTCGACCTCATCCTCGACGGACTCAAGCGAGCTCGCTAACCAGCTTCCGCGACCTGCGCGAGCACGCGATCCAGCGGCCGAGGAACGCGAGCGAGGTCGATTGCATCGACGAGCAACTTCGCGTATCGGATCTTCCGTCTGGCGCCGCTGCCCATGAACCGCCGAAGCTGCTCCTCGGTCGGCCGGCCGCGCCAAGCAGGTTGCTTCTGCAGCGTGCGGAAAGGCCCGAGGTCACCCTGGCTATCGAGGACGCTCTCCACCGAGGCTGCGCCGAGAGCGCGGATCAACTCGTCCTCCAAGTCTTCGACGCAGACGTAGAAGCCGAGCCGCTCCATGTCCGGGTCGGAGAGATGGGAGCCAAAGCCTGCGCGTTCGAGCCCCCGTCGGAAGTCGTCCTTCTCGGCGACGTCGCAGAGACCGCCAAGCCTGACGTCCGTCCTCTGCTCGCCCAAGCGGGTCAAGAACCGTCCAACTGCCTGAGCGCCGCCGATCGCTTCGACCGAGATGCGCTCCGCATCGAGATTGAGGCCTCGGCGCCGAGCGAGCGTCTCGAGCGCAACCTGGTCGCTGATCCCTTCGACGAGCACGATCGCCCGCAGGTCAGCGCTGTCGAACGTTGATGGCACGGGTCTGAGCCTACGCACGCCTTACTAGAATCGCCCGATGCTGTTCTCGCCGGAGGCGCACGAGGCGCTCACGGACGAACCCTGGAGCGCGGAGAGGGCTCGCACGGCGATCGTCTCGATCGTCGCCGACGCGGAGAGTGCCTTCGACGATGGCTGGCGGACGCACCCACTGGACGCGGAGAACGAGTATGAAGCGCGCACGCGATTCAGAACGGTGTATCTCGGAGGTGCGGGAGTCGTTGATGCACTCGACCGTCTTGCGCGACGAGGCTTCGTCGAGTTACGTCGCGACTACCTCCCGTATCTGGAGCATTCGCTCGAAGCCCAGGCGGACTTCCCTGACGAGGATTCCGAACGCAGCCTCTGGGCGGGCGAGACGGGCATCCGGTTGGTGTTGCAGAGGCTCGCACCGTCGCAGGCGAATCTCGAGCGGCTATCGGAGCTGATCGCGGCAAACGAGCGAGACGAACGTTGCGAGCTCATGTGGGGCAGCCCGGGCACGATTCTCGCCGGCCGCGAGCTCGGTCTCGACGTGAGGGCGAGCATCGAGTGGCTGCGCGGGCAGCGCGACGCGGAAGGCCTCTGGACGCAGCAACTCTACGGGCGGAGCAGTCGGCATCTCGGTCCTGCCCACGGGTATGCAGGGTGTGCGCTTGCACTCGGCGACACCGAAGGTGTCTCGGAGACGCTGCGAAGCCATGCCGTCGAAGAGGGCGGGCTCGCCAATTGGCCGCCGATCGCGGGCATGCGACTCGACGCAAACCGCGACGGCCAGATCCGGATGCAGTGGTGCCATGGCGCGCCGGGCATCGTGGCAACGGTCGGTCGCATGCTTGACGAGGACCTTGCGGTCGCGGGCGGCGAGTTGACCTGGAGCGCCGGGCCGCTACGAAAGGGTGCAAACCTCTGCCACGGCACAGCGGGGAACGGCTATGCATTCCTGGCACTGCTCGCTCGCACAGGAGATGAACGCTGGCTCACCCGAGCGCGCGAGTTCGCGATGCACGCCGCAGGTCAGGTCGAAAACAGTCGGTCGGACTACGGGCGCGGCCGCTACACCCTCTGGACGGGCGACCTCGGCACGGCCCTCTACCTCGCCGACTGCATCGACGGCGGAGGGCGGCTTCCCCTCCCCTAGCCGATGACTTCGCAGGCTCGGGACAGTCTTAGGTCTGTCCAAGCAACCAAATCGAAAGAGGTGCGGAAGTGAGCGCGTCGCTGAAGAGTGTTGGTGCCATCACCCTGTTCGTCGACGACCCCCGACGGTCCCAGGCGTTCTACACCGAGGTCTTCGACCTGCCCGTGATCTGGGAAGACGAGGACTCCGCGGTGTTCCAGTTCGAGAACACGATCGTCAATTTGCTCAAGATTCCCGCGGCACGCGAGCTGATCGAACCCGGAGTCGTCGCTGAGCCGCGAGGCCGGATCCCGCTTCCAGCTCACGATCTGGGTAGACGACGCGGACGCGGTCAGCACGGAGCTAGCGACGCACGGTGTGGAACTGCTCAACGGCCCGATCGACCGTGAATGGGGAGTGCGCACCGCAAGCTTCACCGACCCTGACGGGCACATCTGGGAAATCGCGCAAAAGCTGGCCTAGGCGCCGTATAACGTTGAGGGATGATTCGCGTCGGTTCGATCGTCCTGCGCGTCGATGATCTCCAGCGCCAGACCGAGTTCTGGGAAGCGGCGCTCGACTACAAGCGTCGCGAAGGCGACAGCGACGACTTCGTGCTGCTACGTCCGAAGGACGGCGTCGGGCCGAACATCTCACTCGACCAGGTCCGCTCGACGCTGCAAATCCCTCCGCGCCTCCATCTCGACCTGTACACGGAGGATCAAGCGGGCGAGGTCAAGCGCTTGCTCGCGTTGGGTGCAACCGAGGTCCACTGGGACAAGCGACCGTCGGACGCGGACTACGTCATCCTCGCCGATCCGGAAGGCAACCGTTTCTGCGTGGTGGACATCAGCTAGAACAACTGTCGAGTGCGTGCGTACGCATGCGACTGCTACGGATGCGGCCGCAGCTTGTCGAGCACCTTGTCCACGACCTTGCCATCTGCCCGTAGAGCGATCCCGACGAGGTCGAGTTCCGCCGCCGGCACGGCGGCGACCGCGGCTCGGTTGGCTGTGTCGTTCGGAGTGGAGAAGAGCTCGCGCGTGAAGATCGCGAGTTGCTCGACTTCCCGTGCCATCGCTCGCTCGTAGGCACGGCGGATGCCCGCAGCGTCAGCTGCGTAGATCAGGATCGGCTGCCTAAGCATCGGGAGGTACCGGTTCCCGGAGCCATCGATGTAAGCCTCGCCCACGAGTCCCTCGGTGCCGCCCGCGATGCCACTGACGAGGAACGCCGTAACGTTCGCTTTCTGCCAGACGGGGAGCTCTTCGAGCAGCACGACGGCGACTTTCGTGTCGAACGGTTCGTTCATGTCGAAGAGTCTCACAGGCTCGATTGAGAGTCAGCCGATCTTGATCATGTGGACCGCCTACGAGCCGTTGCCGGCAGCGGACGCACCGCCTCCGCCCCACGTTCAGGCGAGCGCCCCGACCTGGAAGTTCCGCAGACGAGGACTGCTATCCCTTTGGCCGAACAGGTTAGGGTTGGTCGCAACCGATTCGGCAAAGGAGACTAGTAGTGGTAGCAAGCTCATACCCGTTTCTCGATGTGATGTGGACGATGCTCGTGTTCTTCGCGTGGCTGATCTGGTTCTGGCTCTTGATCACCGTCTTCGGGGACGTGTTCAGGCGTCGGGACCTTTCGGGCCTCGGCAAAGCCGCTTGGATCGTCTTCGTGATCGTGCTCCCGTACATCGGGGTGCTCATCTACCTGATCGCCCAGCACGAGGGCATGGAGCAGCGAAACATGGCGCAGGTGCAGCAGTCAAAGGCGCAGATGGACGACTACGTCAGAACAGTGGCGGCGTCGACCGATCCGGCCGAACAGATCGCCAAGGGGAAGTCGCTGCTCGACCAGGGAGCCATTACACAGGCCGAATTCGACACCCTCAAGCAGAAGGCGCTCGCGCAAGCAAGCTGACGCGGTCGTACGACGTCGATTGGCGCTACACGTCCGGCCCGCTCGGTCGGACGTGGGCGCCCGGCGACTCGCGGAAAGGAGGCAACCCGTGAGCGAGCCGAAAAAGGTTCTCGAGCTAGCTATCGAACGCTGGAACGCCGCCGACCGTGACGGATGGGCCGCGCTGTACACCGACGACGTCGACTATGAGGCGCCCGGAGGCGCGCGTATTTCGGGATTGGCGGACCTGAAGGAGAAGTACTTCGATGCGCTTCTGACGGCAGCTCCCGATCGCGGGAGTAGCGAAGTGATGCTGGTTTCGGAAGGTGATCAGGTTGTGGAGCAGGCGAGGTATACGGGAACGCACACGGGTACTTGGCGAAGCCCGGACGGAGTTGAGATTCCCGCAACCGGAAAGAAACTGGACTTCCCTTTCGTCGGAGTCTTCCGGGTCGAAGACGGCAAGATCAGCTCGATCCGCATCTACTACGATCAGATCGAAGTCCTCGCGCAGCTCGGTCTGATGCCGGGAGCAGGATCGAGCTAACGTTGGGCAGGCGGCCTGCTGGCGTTACTTCGCGGTTTTTTTCTTCGTTGCTGGTTTCGCCTTGGCCTTATTGAAGTCCACGCCCGCCCGAACGAGCACTTTCAACGAACGCTCGTCGACTTTGTCGCCCTCATAAAGGTCGATCGTGCGCCACTTGTTGCCCTCGAGCCCGGCGTTGAACAACTTCTTCGGGTCGGGAAGCCTGGCGCCCTCGTAGAAAGTCAGCTTCACCTTGCCCTTGAAAGCGTTGGCAACACAGACGATGCCGTGGTCGGAAAAGACCGGAGCACCCCTCCATTTCCATTCCTCGACAATCTCCGGATCAGCTTCACGGATGATTCTCCGCAGGTTGGCCAACGTCGTCCCTCGCCAGTCGGTGAGCCCTGCGATCAACTCGTCAATTTGCTCACTGGCGTTCATCGCTGTTCCTCCGGCAACAAGCAACACTCCCGGCGTCAGGAACGACTAGGCGATCGCCGGCTGCTGTCGCCTGAAGGCTGACTCCACGAGCAAGTCGAGGATCACGGCAGTGATCGAGAGGATGATCGCTGCCCAGATCGCTGTCCAGAAGAAGTCATCGATCGTCAGATGGCTCGAGATCGCGTCGATGAGCTCGAGCATGGCCGCGTTCACGACGATCGAGAACAACCCGAGCGTGATGATCATCAGTGGCAAGGTCAGCAACCTCAGCAGCGTCCCAAGAATCGCGTTGACGATCCCGAACAACGCCGCAACCCAGAGGTAAGCCCCGATACCACCGGACACGTTCATCCCGGAGAGGAGCCAGCTCGTAATCCCAAACGCAACCGCAAGAACGACCCAGCGAATGAGGAGTGTCAGCAGCACGACACCGAGTATAAGCCGAGCAATCGGACGGGCTAGAAGTGGTTCGTGTACGAGAGGAGGCGCCACCCGTCCGGCGTGGCGAGCAACTGGTAGCTCGTCCAGCTATCTCGGACCACCTGCCCTTCCACGTCGAGCGCATTCCAGTGCACGGTCGCGAAGACGGAATGCTCGCCGAGTTGGCGAGTGTCGATCTCGATCGGCATCCATTTCCCAGCGTCCGCGGCAAGGCGATAGGCCGCGATGGTCGATGCGAAGTGATCCCATACGGCGCCGCGGTCCGGCATGGGGATCGCCTCCCCTCTCCGGACGGCGAGAAACGGCCAGAGGCAGAGGCCCGTCACCCCTTCCACGTCGCCTTCGGTGTAGAGGCGGGCGTACTCGTCGAAGAACGCATCGACCGTGGCGGACATCAGACGACTGTGGCAGCCCTAGCCGGCTCGGTCAATCGCGCAGCCCGATTCAGACTCGACTAGCTCTCTTCGGGACTGTGGCAAACCGCCTCGAGCTTGATGCCGTGAGGATCAAGCCAGTAGGTGGCAAAACAGTCCGGCCCGTACTGCGGGAACTCGCCGGGTTCGTCCAGGACGACGGCGTCGCTTGCACGAGCCCACTGGTGTGCCTCTCGAACGACCGCGCGACTCGCGACCAAGAATGCGATGTGATGAAGGCCCGTTTGGTGGCGTGAGTAGGTGCCCGGTTCGTCTGCTTGGTAGAAGAACAGCTGTGCGCCCCGATCGCCGTCGGGCCCGTAGTTGAATGGTCCGCCGGGGCTGGTCTCGAACCACTCTTTGAGCCCAAGGATGGACATGAGCTCGTCGTAGTACTCCTTGGCCGCGGCGAGATCCGGAACGCCGATGCCGATGTGGTCGATAAAGCCGGTCTGAGGCAAGGGTCACCTCCCGTCGTGAACGAAGGAGATGGTAAGCCACCCGGACCGAACATGTGATCTGCGGCATTCTTCACTGGTGGAAACTTTCGATCACGGCCAGGAGCCGAGAGCCGAGGAGATTGCGTTGCATCAGCGCTTCCTCACGTTGCTTGGGCAGATGGAAACAGCGCAATCGGAAGGCAACGAGACCGAGGTTCGGCGCCTGCGTCCAATACTCGAGCGGGCGCGCAAGCGTTGGCTCGCGATGAACGTCCGTGTGACTCGCGGCGAATAACCGCGCAGTGTGGCCACTAGAATCGCCTCCATGTCCGCATCTCACGCCTCGCTGACCGACATCCCGGTCGCCGACGTCGCTCACACCGATGCGAAATGGACGCCGGTCCGCAATCACTTCGGGATCACTGCGTTCGGTGTCAACGCCTACACCGCTCGGAACACCGGCGATCGCCTCATCGGCGAGCACGACCACGCCGATCCCACCGACGAACAACACGAGGAGTTGTACTTCGTCCACACAGGACACGCGCGTTTTCAGGTGGATGGTCAGAACATTGACGCACCGGCAGGCACCTTTGTGAGCGCCCTCGACGTAAAAACGATCCGTTCTGCCGTCGCGCTGGCGGACAACACCGTCGTGCTCGTGATCGGTGCCGAGCCTGGCGCTCCGTTCGAGGTCACACCTGCCGAGCGTGCCGAGTTGGCTGCGGCAGGCTTGCCGGCGACTCCAGCCTGAAATCAGACGAGTGCATCGTGCGCGAGTGGGTTAGCGGTGCCGTCGGTACTGCAGCTCGACGATCCCATTGCTGGAGGCGGTGCGTTCGCTCTACCCAGTAGGTCACTTCGAGTTGATCATCCATTCGGAAGGACGAGATCGTCCCAGAGATTGCTCGTCGACATCGATGACTCGGTACGAGGCGCTTGTGTCGGCCCGAATGCGCGACATCCGGTCGAGAAACGCGCGGCGGTCGGTTGGATCCTCGGCTGTAAAGCGGCAATTCGGACCGACTCAGGATCCGTGCCTTGCTGATAGATCGCATCGAGATCGCTGTCCTCGAGCGGCCGCAGCGAGACGTTCATCCGGGCGATCTAAGGGTATCGTTGCCCTTGGCGGTTTCACGGAGTCGCCTACGCGTGCCGCTTTCGCTGTTTAGGATCGCGCGGTGCCGTTCACGCTCAGGAACATCAAGGAGGATCTGGAGGACATCGGCTCTAGGTTCGACGGCGCGCCGGACCTGGAGTTCCGCGCGGCGACCGTCGCGCTCGAGCTCGAGAAATCCGGCCTGAGCTACCAGCGCGTCCCGCCCGGCTATCGCTTTCCGTACGGCCACACGCACAAGAAGCAAGAGGAGGTGTACGTGGTCGTGCGCGGGAGCGGGCGGATGAAGGTCGACGACGAGATCGTCGAGCTCAAGGAATGGGACGCAGTGCGCGTCCCGCCCGGTACGTGGCGAGGCTACGAGGCCGGGCCGGAGGGCCTCGAGATCCTCGTCATCGGCGCGCCCAACCTAGGTGAGGCTCCGCGCGAAGACGTCGATGGCCAGCGCGACTGGTGGGCGCACTAGCGAAGATCGCCGCGCGAGCCCGACCTCCAATAGAGCTCTCCGAGGTTTGATCTCAAGGCCGCGGGTTGCCAGATTTGACGCCTAGCGGGCGAGTTTGACGCGCCGCATCGGAGTAATGTCGAGGTGTCTAGCGAGGAGGTTGGTGTGGCGACAGCAAGGTTCGTCCAGACGGGGATCACGCCCGACGAGTACGACCAGATGCGTGAGAAGCTCGGTGTCGGCGACAGCCCACCGGCTGGTGGCGTTTTTCACGCGGCCGCGGTCGGTGAAGACGGAAAGATTCGAGTCTTTGAGGTATGGGACTCGCGTGAACAGGCCGAGGCGTGGGGCGACAAAGTGATGGCGGTCCGCACGGAGGCGGGATTCGGAGGTGGGCCACCCTCGATCGAATACCTCGATGTCCACAACGTGGTTCAGCGCTAGTCAGCTCGGGACAAAAGCGGCGCGAGCGACTCAGGTCGCTCGCGCCGGGCGCACCAGATGGCAGGGAGCGACGTATGACTCCAACAAGATGAGGTCTAGCGAGACGTCGATACCTGGGCCACCAGGCTAGGTCAGGCCCAAGGAAGTCGGTCCCAGTACGAAGGCCGCTCGCGCCGCGACCACTCGAACCCCACGTACGCCTGCTCTGGGTCGGACGTCTCCTCTTTCGCGCTCGCGCCGTAGCGCGCCGCAAGCTCCGACACCGGGTAGAGCACCTCCCAGTGCTCCGACCGCCCGCCGACCATCAGGATCACGCACGGCCCGTCGCCGGCACCCACGAAGATGTGCTCGGTTCCGGAGGGACTGTGGAAGAAATCCCACGGCCGAAGCAGCCGCTCCTCACCCTCGACGAGAAGCGTGCACTCCCCCGACAGAACCAGGAACCCTTCCTGCTCCGACTCGGAGTGGTAGAGGCCGTTCGGCTCACCCGGCTCCACAACGTGCAGCCTGATGCCGAACTGCGGGAACTCGAACTCCCGACTCTCGAAGGAGCACGCCGCGCCGGACGGCCGCTTCTCCCCTCTGTCCGACGTCAACCACTCGGTGTCGCGCACGTTCACTACGAACCAGCCGTCGGCGGCGGGAGCGAGACCCGAGCCGGAGTCGGCGAGCGGCGCCTCGGGCACAGCGCGAGTATACGGATGAATTCGGCGCCGTTACCGCCGGATTAGGTCCCGCGACCTCGACGTCGCGGGACCTGATGGCCGGCTGTCCCTTAACCGTTGTCGTCGTTCGCTGCTGCGACCGCCGCGGCGTCCTCCGGGCTGAGCCGGATCACCTGCTCGCATCCGTGGAACCTGGCAGGGTCATGCGTGATCACGTACGCGACGTCGAACCCTGGCCCGCAGTCGAGGATGTCCGGCTGGTTGTCGTTCGCGAGCGCATGGAGGATGTCGTTTCCTGCGCCGGTGTTCTGGACGTCGGCGCCAGCGCCCGCCCACGTGACGTCGTTGCCCTGTCCGCCGAAGATTGCGTCGTTGCCAGGACCGCCCCGCACGACGTCATTGCCGCGGCCGGCGTAAACGACGTCGTTGCCGTCATGCGCGCGGATGTTGTCGTTGCCCCCTCGACCGTAGATCAGGTCGGCACCGCCCGTGCCGTTGAGGTTGTCGGGCCCGTCTGTGCCGCGGATGACGTCGAGCCGTGCCGCCGACGCCGCCGCGACAAGCGTGAGGGCTGCTACGGCAGCGAGGAAGATCAGCTTCGCTTTCACTGTGAACCTCCGGGTCGAAGGTGACTGACCCACCCGTTATTTCAGCCGCCCGTGTGCATCGCATGTGCACTGCGTAAGCCGGCGTCAGCTCCGCGTAAAGGCGTGTAAACCCTCGAGCTCGTTCTCGCCTTCAGGGAGAGGAAGACAGATCGTGAACTCGGTCCCGGTCGACGAGGCGGTCACACGGGCCTCGCCATCCATCGCCTGCGCGAGCTCGCGGACGATCGCCAGCCCTAGACCGGTGCCAACCGGACGATCGCCGTTGTACCGGCGGTAGAGGAAAAAGCGATCGAATGCGTGCGGGATCTCGTCGGGTGAGATTCCCGGGCCCGTGTCCTTGACCGTTAGCTCGCCTCCGGCCGCGGCGAGCGTGACCGTCCCTCCGGGCGGCGTACACCGCAGCGCGTTCTCGACAAGGTTCGACACGGCCTGGAGCAGGCGGTCGGGATCGGCCCTGGCGGGAGCCCTTTCTCCGCGTTGGAGATCGATTCGGACACCGAGGTCGCGTGCGCGGGCAGCATGCCGGGTAGCACTTTCTCGGGCGATCTCGACGAGGTCGACCGTGTCCAGATGGATGTCGAATCGCTGCTGGTCCAGCCGGGCGAGGTTGAGGATGTCGGCTATCAGGCGTTCGAGTCGCGCCGCTTCTGCGTGGATGACTTTCACGGCGCGCTCCGGCGTCAAGACGCCTTCCTCGAGAGCCTCGGAGTAGCCTCGAATCGCCGTCAGCGGAGTCTTCAGCTCATGACTCACGGACAACAGAAACGAGCGCTCGGCATCACGGGCGCGCGTGAGCTGGCCGGCCATGGTGTTGAACGACTCGGCGAGGCCGCGCAGCTCGCTGGGCCCATCGAGCGGCAGCGCCTCGGGATGGCGGCCCGCTGCCAGCCGGCTGCTGGCGCGGGCGACTCGCAGCACCGGACGCGCGATGCTGCGGGCAAGCATGGCCGCGACCACCGCTGCGAGCAGGCAACCGATCGCGCCGGCGGCCCCGAGAGCCATCCAGAACGGCCTGCTCTCGGCGCGGACCGAGCTCGCGGTGCGGAGGAGCACCACCACGACGTCGCGGCCGCTCGCATTGCTCGCGTAGAGGTAGTCGCGTTCGTTGATTCTGATGCGACCGGTGGGGCTGTCGGGAAGAAGCAGTCGCGCCTGCTGCTTCGAGAGCACCGACAGGCGCTCGTCCTGCGTCGCGAGAAAGCGACCAAACCGTCCGGGAGCCGGGTGCAGGTCCTCATGAGCGAGGAGTGCGACTTGGCGCTGGAGGCCGCTGTAAGCGGTTCGCTCGAGCGACCGTCGCACGAGATACGCGCCTACGAACAGCGAAAGGGAAACGGCGACAAGAACGGCCAGGCCGATAGCGAGCCGGAGGCGCGTCTGGAGTGACATCAGGCCTCGCGAGAGACGTGGCCTTCGAGGATGCGGTAACCAACACCGCGTACGGTCTGGATCAGGTCTGGCCGACCGAGCTTCTTGCGCAACTGCGCCACGTGGACGTCAACGGTGCGCGTTCCGCCTGCAAAGGTCAGCCCCCAGACACGGTCGAGCAGGCGATCCCGCGTCACGACCTGGCCCGGGTGTCGCGCGAGCTCGACGAGGAGCTCGAACTCCAGCGTGCGCAGGTCCACCGTAGACCCGGCGATGGTGACACTGCGGCTCGGCAGGTCCACTCGTAACTCGCCGAGTTCGATCACCCGAGATTCGGGCGCCATTGGCTCGGCCCGACGAAGGACTGCACGGACCCGCGCCACGAGTTCGCGGGGGGAGAATGGCTTTGTGAGGTAGTCGTCGGCCCCCAGCTCGAGACCGATGATCCGGTCGGCTTCCTCGTCACGCGCGGTCAGGATCAGAATCGGAACGTCTCCGCAGCCGCGGAGCTGTCGGCAGAGCTCGAATCCGTCCAAGTCCGGCAGGCCGAGATCGAGTACGACGAACCGAGGCTGCCGCCGCTCGACCGCGTCGAGCCCACCTTCGCCGGTGCACTCGCGGAAGACGTCGAACCCCGCTTTCTCTAGGTACGCACCCACGAGTGCGCCGATCGCGTCGTCGTCCTCTATCACCACTGCGACTCCGCTCACGGCCGGAACGCCCTGACTGCGATGACGAACCTGCCGGCATGGTCGATGTCTGCCACGTCGCCGCGCCGAAGGCCCACGAGGCGGACGCGGCGACCATCAAGTGTGATGATCGTGGCACGGTTGATCACGAATTTCTTGCGGCTCCCATCGAGCTCGCGGATCGCGAGACGCGGAGGTTGCACGCGCATGACGATGCCGCGGTCTACGGCCTTCTCGGCGGCCGCGCTCGACGACGCGAAAACAAGGGCAACGCAGAGGAGCACCAGCCAGAGCCGTCGCATTCCCGAATGCTGGTAGACACGGGTCACGGCAGCGTGTGCTGCATGTAAAGCGAACGTAAAACGGCCGAGCCTGCGAGGCCCAGTCGTAGACAGGCGCGCGTGAGACGCTACTGCCGTGGGACCTGACGCCAACCGATCGGCGCTCGCACCGAGCATGGACGACGTCCGACAGATCGCCGCGATCGCCAATCCGGTCATCCGAAACCTCGAAATCACCCACTGCTACTCGCGTCTCGCCGCGGCACTCGTCGCGCGAAGTGGCGATGGCGCAAACTGGTGCACGTACGCAACGTGGGCCTCGCGACAGGCAGGGCGGACGATCCGCGGTGAGGACCTACTCGAGCACCTCGAACACAAGCTCGGGGACGGCCGCTGGGTGCTGCATCCGATTGCGACCTTGTGGCGTCGGCTGCTGCGCCGTGGCCTTTTCCAGGGCGAGACGCGCATCGGGCGGCTGACGACCGCGCTGCACACACCGTTCGACGCGTTCGAGTATGCCAGTGACGCCGTCGCGCGCGGCAACCTCAAGGTGTTCGAGGAGATCGGGTTCGAGTTCGCGCGTTATCTGAACGAGTGCCCGCCGGATGCAGCGGCCGAGTCCCCGCCGTGCCAGCGTTTCCTCGACCGACTCCGGACCGGCGACCCACCCGAGGGACAGCGCTACTTGCGCAGGGCGTTCACGCGGTACGCGCGCCTTCGGCTCGAGCTCGACCCGAAGGCGCGCGTGGAACTTGGCGTCCTCGCGAACCTTGAAATCGGTCTCCACGAGCAGACGAGGCTGGAGCCGGAGATTCAAGAGGCGTTAGACGCTGCGTACGCCACGCAGGAGGATCTGGGGAGGCGCGCGCTCGAGGCTCTCTTCCCGTCGGCTGCGCGCTGGTGGTCGGTTGTCAGGCGACCGGCTACCGCCGTCGTCGGCTTCGTTGCGGCAGCCGCACAGCGGAGTGCGAGTAGGGTCGCGCGCGAAGTGATCACGGAGTCGTTCATGGTCCTGTCTCTGCCCGGACGGGTGCTGGCACTCGGCACGCACCTGACCGACGCGTACCCTGAGCCGCTCGTCGAGCCCGCCAGCCCGGACCTGACTGAACTGCTGGGGCGGTTCGAACCAGTTGCGCCAGCGCTCGACGACTGCGGCGCGCGCGACTGGTCGGACCTCCATCAGCGGATGCACTACATCGTGCACATGTTCTGCGCGTTCCACCTGAACGAGCAACTCTTTGGCCCACCCTTCAGCCCCGAGCAGGTGGCAAGCTTCGGCCGCGGGATCGTGCCGGACGGGGAACTTTGACGCGCTGCGCCCGGCGTGCGTTCCCACCGACCGCAGACCCGCGCGAGGGTATCTGCCGCAACGTCCCTGCACGCATGACGGTTATAGAATCCTGCCCCAGATCGCCGGCCCCGAACCCTGACGATCTCAGCGTCCACCCACCGACCCAGTGGAGGTCACGCTAATGAGCAACAGACTTCGGCGTTCCCTTGTTCTCACGGCCCTCCTGGCCCTCTTGCTCGGGGTAACCGGCGCCGCGGCGCTGGCCAGCCCCGCGGCCCCGCCGAGCACCAAGGTCGGCGTCATCGACGTCGACGCGACGACGATCCCGCAGCTCCAGCAGTTGATGAACTCGCACCAGCTGAGCTCCGTCCAGCTGACGGAGTTCTATCTCCGGCGTATCCGCGAGTTGAACCCGAAGCTCCACGCGGTGATCACGGTCAGCCCGACGGCCCTCGACGACGCACGAGCGGCCGACCGGGCGCGAGGCGACGGCAGCGACCGGCCGCTGCTCGGGATTCCGATCATCGTCAAGGACAACGTCGACACCACCGGCATGCCGACAACAGCCGGCTCGTGGGCACTCGCCAGGAGTACGCCCAGCGACGCATTCATCGCGCAGAAGCTGAAGGCCGCCGGCGCGATCATCATCGGCAAGGCCAATCTCTCCGAGTGGGCCAACTTCCGGTCCGGCCCGTCGTCGAGCGGCTGGAGCGGCATCGGTGGCCAGACGAACATGCCGTACGTGCTCGATCGGAACCCTTGCGGCTCGAGCTCCGGCTCCGGCGTCGTCGCCGCCGCCGATCTCGCGGTCGCAGCCGTCGGCACGGAGACAGACGGCTCGATCGTCTGCCCGTCCGGCGCCAACGGCGACGCCGGGATCAAGCCGACACTCGGGCTGTGGAGCCGCGCGGGCGTCGTCCCCATCAGCGCCAACCAGGACACGGCCGGCCCGATCGCCCGCAACGTGACCGATGCTGCGGTCCTTCTCGGCGCAGCGACCGGCGTCGACCCGCACGACAACGCGACCGCCGCTCAGACTGGCCACGCGTTCACTAACTACACCCGTTTCCTCGACAATAAGGCGCTCAACGGCGCCCGAATCGGCGTCTGGCGCGCCGGCACCTACGACCCGGCGTTGGTGGGCTCTGTCGTCGAGCCGATCCTCGCCCGCACGATCGCCGCTCTCAAGGCCGAAGGCGCGACCGTGATCGACCCAACCGACATCGACCTGTCGGCGACCGTCAACGAGTTCCCGGCGCTCCTGTGCGAGTTCAAGACCGACATCGCGTCGTACCTCCACACCTACGTCCACGGTACGAACCCGGTGTCAGGCCAGGCATACCCGCAAACGCTCGCCGACCTGATCGCCTTCGATGCGGCCCATCAGAACCTCGAGGGACCTTGGAACGATGCGGTCTTCGAGGCCGCCCAGGCGACGAACGGCCGTAACGCCGATTGCACTCGCCTGCGGGAGCAGACGACACCTCCCGTTCAGGAGGCAATCAACCACCTCATGGCCGTGAACCGCCTCGACGCGATCATCGCGCTCACCAACGGCCCGGCCTGGCCGAACAACGACAACCCGAACGAGGGCGACCTCGATGGCCACTTCGAGTACTTCGTGGGCTCATCGACGGCGGCTGCAGTGTCGGGCTTCCCCGACATCACGGTGCCGACCGGCGACGATAGGGGGTTGCCGATTGGAATCACCTTCATCGGCCGTCGCTGGGCGGAACCGAAGCTGATCGGCCTTGCCTACGACTACGAGCAGGCGACGCATTTTCGCCACCCGCCGCAGTTCATCCCGACGATCGGCGATGCGCTGTTCCCCGGTGTCCCAAATCCGCCGGCTCAGATGCGGGCGCAGCGGCAGCACGCACCCCGGGGTCAGCGCGACCTCGTCATGCGCTTGCGGTAGAGGAATATCGCGGAGACAACGAAGCCCGGCCATTCGGCCGGGCTTCGCTCTGTTGGCCGCCTGTTATCAGGCGAGTTCTGCGAAGTGCCCCGCGCGCGCTTGCATCGCCTCCGCGATACGGGACGCAATCTCGGGATGTGCCGCTTCGAGCTGTCGAAACTCCGTCCCGAACAACACGAGTAGCCGTGCCGGCGAAGTGCTCGTAACGGTCGCGGTGCGACGCCCGTCTCCGAGGATTGCGACCTCACCAAAGAAGTCGCCCGGTGTGAGTACCGTCAGCGTCTGGCCCTCGGACGTGACCGCTGCCGTTCCTTCGATCAGGACGAAGAAGGTGTAGCCGGGCGCACCTTCGCCGACGAGCTTGACGCCTTCGTTCGCGTTCTGCACATGGAACCAGTCCGCAACCTTCGCAAGCTGCTCTTCGTCCAGCGAGCTGAAAAGCGGGACTGCCGCGAGGTCGTCGATGCTGGCCATGACGTCGACCCTAACCTCACGGCTGCTCTTGGTCGAGCCTGTCACCACATTGTCACAGCGCCTGAGTCGCGCCCGCCCGACCTCAATCCGTGATCGCAAGCTCGAGGAAGCGCTCGATCATCGGTGTTACCTGCTCAGGTACCTCGAGTTGATGAAAGTGGCCTGCGCCGACGGTCATACCGGCGTAGAGGTCTGGTTTGAACGGACGCAGACGCGCAGGGTCATTGCTCGTATCAGGCTCCGAGCTCAACAGAAACAGCGGCACCGTGCACAGCGCCAACGCGCCAACGCCGTTCCACGCCACGACGCCTCGAATACCTGCCGCTGCCACACTCAAAGGCACGGAGCACATCGTCTCCACGATCCAACGTCTTTGCTCGGTGTCGGCTGTCCGCCCGACGCCGTCCTCTACCCAGGCACGCCGAACGGCCTCGCCGTCGGGACCTTCGAGCTCCGTGGCGAATCCCGCGTAGATGCTCCGAGTCTCGGGCGACGGGTTGATCGGTCCAGAGTCGTCGGCAATGACCGCCGACGGCAAGGATGGATGTCTCGCGGCGAGCTCGATGGCGATCATGCCTCCGAGGCTGTGGCCGATTACAACCGGCCTCGAGATCCCGAGCTCCTCGCAGAGCCAGGCGAGATCGTCGGCGAGGCTCGGCACGTCGTACCCATCCTCGGGTCGATCGCTGCTACCGCATCCGCGCAGATCGAACGTCGTTACCGCGTGAGACGACTGGAAGTGATCGAACTGGGGCTTGTAGAAGGTGTGGTCACAGCACCAGCCGTGGACGAAGATGAGCGGCGGATCCCCGCGTCCGGCTCGCTCGTAGTACAGCCCGAGGTCGTCCCGCCGTGCGTACGGCATCGATCTCCTTCCGATACGGGGCGTCATTCTCTCACCCCCGTCGGCGTCGGTCGAAGGTGATGTACGGTCCCTAGTTCTGCGGCCCCGACCGCGCGTCAGCGGGGTCGATGAGTAATCAAGAGGGAGGAGCACATGAGGAGACTTGGTCTTTTTCTAGCTATGGGCGCGGTCGCTGCCGCGGCCTTCGTCGTCGTCCCGGCGTTCGCCGGCGGCGGCGCAACCGTCTGCAACGGCGGGCTCGCGCCGGGTACCTACCAGCGTGTCGTCGTCCCGCAGGGCGGCGTCTGCCTGAGCGACGGTCCAGTAACGATTCGCGGCGGACTGTTCATCCAGGAGGGTGCGACACTCGTGTTCGGGAGCGAGGAGAACCCCGTGGCCACCGCGACCATCAACGGTGGCGTCCACGCGACGAACGCGATGAACGTACAGATTCACTTCAGCACGATCAACGGCGGCATCGACATCCATGGTGGTTCAGGTCCGTTCGGAGGTCCGTTCGGGGTCACCTGGAACACCATCGAGGACAGCACCGTCAACGGCGGTTACACCGAGGTCGGCTACAACGGCTTCTGGAACGGCTTCATTCGCAACAACGTTCACGGCTCCGTCAATCTGATCGGGAATACGGTCGCGGATCCGGATGGCAACGAGGTCGTCACGAACGTGATCCACGGCAGCCTGAACTGCGCGGGGAACGATCCGCCCCCGCAGGTCGGCGACTCGGAGGGCTCACCGAACCAGGTGACCGGCGCCGAGACCGGTCAGTGCGCAGGCATGTAGCGAATTGAGGGAACGTCTCACAGCCGCGGCGGTCTTTGCCCGTCGCGGCTGAACAATTCACCTCTGTGAAGAACGAGCGGGCAAAGGTGATGCATTCATGGTGACGGCGGAGGAGATCGGTCGGGTCGTAGTGTTCGCGGACCTCGAGCCGGCCAAGCGCGAATGGCTTTCCGAAGTAGTAGCGGACATCACCCTCGCTCCCGGCGAGTCCGCCGTGAACGAGGGTGACGCTCGGGCGCTGTTCGGCGTCCTCGAGGGTCGCTTCGAGGTGTTCAGGCGCGCCGACGGCGTCGAGAGCCTGGTGGGCGAGCGGAAGCCGGGCGACGTCTTCGGGGAGATGGCGATCGCGTTCGGAATACTCCACCCTGCTGGGTTCCGCGCAGCGGAGGCGTCGCGCGTGTTTCGACTCGAACTGCACGACTACCACGTGCTGGCGGCCACGGCGCCAGAAGTCGGGGAGCGCGTGGGCCGCCTGGCGATGCACCGGCTCGGGGGACCCAAGGGTCTGCAGGCCCGAGCGTCCGCGCCCGCCCCGGTCCGAGCGATCGTCCTTGGCCAACGGTGGGACGCCTCCTGTGCGCGGCTGCGGCGCTTCCTCGACCGCAACCAGGTCCGGTTCAGATGGCTCCAGCCGGACGTGTCCGCCGACGTGGAGCAGTGGTCGGGCGCGCTGCCGGCCGAGGGTGACCTCCCCGCCGTTCGCGTGGTGAACGGCAAGACCGCCGTGCGACCGCAGCTTCGGCGGGTGGCCGAGCTCCTCGACATCCCGACCGAGCCGACGGCCGCGGACTACGACACGGTGATCGTCGGTGCCGGGCCTGCCGGCCTCGCAGCCGCCGTGTACGGCGCATCTGAGGGACTGAAGACGATCGTGATCGAGCGCGAGGCACCCGGCGGCCAGGCGGGCACGTCCTCCCGAATCGAGAACTACCTCGGCTTCCCTTCGGGCGTGTCGGGCGACGAGCTCGCGAGTCGGGCGTTGCAGCAGGCTCGCCGACTCGGCGCCGAGATCCTCGTCACCCGCTCGGTAACGCGTATCGACGCCTCGAACCGCCAGGTGCATCTCGACGGCGGCGACGTCCTGCGAGCAAAGACGATCATCCTCGCGTGTGGTGTGTCGTGGCGACAGCTTTCCGTCGAGGGGTTCGATCGACTCGTTGGGAAGGGTGTCTTCTACGGAGCGGCGCGCAGCGAGGCGCCGAACACGCACGGACTCGACGTCCACGTCGTCGGGGCCGGGAACTCGTCAGGGCAGGCGGCAATGTTCTTCGCGAACCACGCGCGGAGCGTGACGATGCTCTGTCGCAGTGCCACGTTGGCGAAGACCGGAAAGAGCGGAATGTCGCGCTACCTGATCGACCAGCTCTCGGCGCGACCCAACGTCGACGTCCTGTACCGGACCGAGGTGGTCGCAGCACACGGCGCGGACTCGCTGGAAGCGATTGATGTCCAAAATTCGGACACGGGTGAGACGAAACGGCTGGCGTCGGGAGGGCTGTTCTTGTTCATCGGTGCCGACGCCGAGACAGGTTGGCTCCCGCCCGACATTGCACTCGACGCGCACGGTTACATACTCACCGGTCCAGATGTCGGCGATGACAGGGAGTGGCACCTGGCACGCGATCGATATCTACTCGAGACGAGCGTACCTGGCATCTTCGCCTGCGGCGATGTCCGACTCAGTCCCGTGAAGCGGGTCGCGTCGGCAGTTGGCGAGGGCAGCATGGCGATCGCCTTTGTACACCAGTATCTCAGGGAGCACGCTTGAACCGGATGCAGTGAAAGCGGGAGCGATTCTAGGAAGGTAACGGGCCGGGGTTGTTCCGCCAGATCGCGACCGATTCAATGAACTCGTGATTCAACCAACTAGATTGGTCTCGGCTCTCGGAGCCGCTTTTCGAAACGACAACGTTCGGCGGGTGGAACTCGCCTGGGGTGCGGCGATTACAGCCGAGTGGGCGCATTTCGTCGCGCTCGGCGTCTTTGCTTACGAGGAGGGCGGTACCGCCGCGGTGGGCGTCGCGGGGCTGGTTCGGTTGCTGCCGGCAGCGGCTGTCGCACCCTTCGCCGCTTCGTTCGGCGATCGGTTTCGCCGCGAGCGCTTTCTGTTCACACTGACCCTCCTCGGCGCCGGTGCACTCGCCGCCTCCGCCGCAGCCGCGTTCGCAGACAACGGGGTCCTCGTGTTTGCGTTCGCCGCCGTTGTCGGGCTGGTTGCCACGTTGACCCGGCCGGCGCTGCAGGCCCTGCTGCCGTCACTCGCGCGGACACCGGAGGAGCTGATCGCGTCGAACGGCGCGACGTCGACCATCGAGAGTGTCGGAACGCTCGTCGGACCGGTGGTCGCAGGAGTGTTCGTGTCTCTTGCGGACGTGGCCGGGGTCTTCGCCCTCGGGGCGGCAGCGCTTGTCGTGGGCGCCGCCCTCCTCGCTCGCGTCAGGGTCGAGAGCCGGATCGGCCTGGCGACAGAGCCCGGCGGCCAGAGTCTCCGCCGAATGATCGCGGGCGGGTTCCGGACCGTCGTGCACACGGGGAGCGCCCGGCTCGTCGTGGCCCTGATCGTCGCGCAGACGTTCGTCCGCGGGTGCCTCAATGTCCTCATCGTCGTCGCGGCCTTCCAAGTCTTCGACGGAGGCGCGGCGCAAGTCGGTTACCTGACCGCCGCGATCGGCGCCGGGGGGCTAATCGGGGCGATCGGAGCGATGACACTCCGCGGCGGTCGACTCGCCGTTCCCTTCGGACTGTCACTCGTGTTCTGGGGTGTACCCATCACGTTGATGGCAGTCCGACCCTATTTCGGAGCCGCGGTCCTCTTGCTGGCGATCGTCGGCGCGGCCAACAGCGTCGAGGACGTCGCGGTGTTCACACTCCTCCAGCGGCTTGTCCCAAATCACATGCTGACCCGCGTGCTCGGACTCGTCTGGGGTCTCGCGATGGGTGGAGTTGCCGTCGGCTCAATCGCCGCACCGGCCGTGGTCAGAGCAATCGGGCCTCGGCTGGCTTTCGTGGTCGTCGGGTCGATTCTTCCGCTGCTCGCACTGCTCGCCTACCGAAAGCTCATCGCGATCGACAGGACCGTCGCCCCCGCTCCGGAGCTCGAGCTCATTGATCGCGTCCCGTTGTTCGCTCCGCTTTCGATCGCGACAAAGGAACAGGTCGCGGCGAGCCTTCTCCCGATGTCGTTTGCTGCGGGAGAGGTCGTCATTCAGGCAGGCGACGCGGGTGACCGCTTCTACATCGTGCGCGACGGTGAGCTGGACATTGATGCTGGCGGACGCCATACGACCGCGCACGAAGCCGACTACTTCGGCGAGATCGCACTCCTGCGCGACGTACCGCGGACGGCGACGGTCAAGGCTGCGGTCGACTCCAACCTGTACGCGCTGCGGCGCGATGACTTCCTGGCGGCCGTCACCGGACACTCAGCCGCGCACGCGGCGGGAGAGGCCATCGCAGAGACACGACTGAAGCGAGCGCCCGCGCACCGCGAATGACCTGGCGTTTCCGTGGAGTGAAAGCGGCGGTAATCGAACCCGCGCAACGTTTCTGTCGCTAGACCACGGAGCTTCACCCTTTCTGGGTGAAAGGAGTGTCACTTACGACCGGGAAAATGGCGGAACCGTGTCAACAGTCACGAAGCGCACGCTTGCGCTCGGGCTGGCCGCCGTCGGTCTTGCAGCCTGCGCCGGGCTCGCGACGGGAGCTCTGACTCAGGCTCCCGGTATTCCGGTGGTGCGGGGTGAGACCAAGGTCACCATCTGCCACGCGACCGCGAGCGCCACGAACCCGTACGTCCAGGAGAGCCCCAACGCCGATTCCATCGTGAGCGACAACGGTCACGACAGTCACCCAGACGACATCATCCCGCCCTTCACGTACGGCGACAACCTCGATCAGCACTACCCCGGGAAGAACTGGGATGCGCGTGGGCAGGCGATCTTTGGGAATGGCTGCGACGTGCCGAAGCCTCCCGAGCCGCCGACGCCGCCGTTGCCGATCCAGGTGTTCGGTAGTTGCGTCGACAACAACGGCTCGACTTTCCGCGCTGTTTTCGGGTACACGAACCCGAACAAGCAGGAAGTCGCGATCGCCGTGGGGTCGGACAATTCCTTCTCCCCGGACCCCGCAGACCGCAGTCAGCCGGCCACGTTCACGCCCGGCACCGTCTCGACGGCGGTGACCGTGACCGGAAACACCGGGTCGACTGTGAGCTGGAGCGTCACCACCGGAAGCGTGAAGACCACCGCGGTCGTGAACGCGTCGTCGGCACCCTGCGACACGGGCCCAGCGCCGCCTGGCCCGCCCGCGATCGCGATCGGCCTCAGCTGCGTCGACAACGCGGCCGGAACGTTCAGCGCGCGGTTCAGCTACTCCGCCGATGCTGCGGCGACGATTCCCGCCGGGACCCCCGAGAACAACTTGAATCCCGCGCCCGCCGGACAGAGTCCCCCGTCGAGCTTCGAGGTCGGCACACACGCATTCACGATCTCGGGCATACCGGACGGAACCACGCTGGTCTGGACCCTGAAGTCCGCTACGACGGAGACGGCAAGCGCGACGTCGGATTTCCAGGAGAAGTGCAACCCTCCGCCGGAGCCGCCGGAGCAGCCGCCGCCGGAGCCGATCTCCATCTCGGTCACGTGCATCGAGGATCGGGGCTCGACCTTCGAGGCGACCTTCGGCTACGTGAACCCGAACGGCACACCGGTCGCGATTCCCGCCGGTGACGCGAACAGCGTCACGTTCAGGGGGAGCACCGGGCCGGCAGGCCAGCCCGAGACATTCGAGGTCGGCCCGCACACGAACGCCTTCACCGTGTCGAACGTCCCGACCTTGTCCGACGTCAAGTGGACGGTCACCTACGCGGGCAAGGTCAGCATCGCGACCGCCAACGAGGCGTTCCCGACGCATTGCTCGGAGAGTCCGCCGAACCCACCGGGCGCGTATCGGGTCGGAGTCTTCGTCTCGTGCGTGACGAACCAGGGGTCGACGTACTCGGCCACGTTCGGGTACTCCAACGACGACACGCAGACGTCCCAGCTCCCGGTCGGCGACGCGAACCGCTTCTTCCCGGCCCCCGAGGGCCGCGGCCAGACGACGACGTTCGAGCCGGGCGACGTCGAGCAAGCGTTCACCGTCACCGGGATCCCCACGGGAACACGCCTCGTGTGGGTCGTGACGTCAGATGAGACTCACTCTGCCGACGCGAGCGCCTCCTTCGAGACGAAGTGCAACCCGGGTCCGGACCCGCCCCCCGCGGAGGAGGTCCCGATCGGCGTCTTCGCCACCTGCGTCACCAATCACGCCGACACGTACGACGCCGTCTTCGGCTACGAGAACGACAACCGCGCGACGCAGATCATCCCGCTCGGGCTCGCGAACAGCTTCCTCCCGGCCCCCGGGAATCGCGGCCAGCCGACGACATTCGAGCCCGGCACGGTGCGGAACGCTGTGACCGTCACCGGGATCCCGAACGGCTCGGTCCTCGTCTGGACGGTGGAGTTCTCGAGCCCGCGGTCGGCCGCGGCGAGCCAGTACCTGACGACGAAGTGCGGCGGGCCTCCGCCGACGGAGCCTCCGCCGGCGCTGCGGCCGCCCCAGTCAGGGGTCTTCGCGACCTGCGTCCTGCGCCTGGGGAACGTGCGGACGTACGACGCGATGTTCGGCTACGTCAACGCGAGCGAGCAGACTGTGACCATCCCGATCGGACGGCAGAACCTCGTCACGCCCGCACCGATCGACCGCGGACAGCCGAGCGTGTTCATACCCGGCATCGTCAACCATGCGTTCACGGTCAGGAATGTGCCGCGGGGAAGGGACCTGACCTGGGCCGTAAGGCTCCCCAACGGCGAGATCAGGACGACCACGGCGACCGCGAGATTCCCCCGCAACTGCATCACCGCTCCCCAAGCCGCCTCCGCCGACCTCGTCCTGCAGAAGACGGCGCCGACGGGCAACGTCCTCGCGGGCCGGCGACTGACCTACACGATCCGGGTGCTCAACAGCGGCCCGAACATCGCTCTGAGGGTGAGGATCGTCGACACCGTCGACCCGCGCCTGGAGCTGCTCTCCGCTTCGTCTAACCGCGGCAGCTGCACTGCGTCGGGGCAGCGGGTCCGCTGCTCGATCGCGGCGTTGCCGCCGGGCGCCGTCGTGCGCGTCACCGTCGCGGTGCGGCCGCGTGTCGGAGGCACGATCGGCAACGTCGCCGTGGTCACCCACTCGCGGCGCGACCCGACCCCGCGCAACAACGTCGACCGCGCGTTCGTGCACGTCGTCGGGCGGGCCGGCGGCGTGCTACCCGGGTTCACGGGGTAGGAGCCGTGCGCGCCGAGCGCGTTGCGCTGATCTCGGCGGCCGCGCTCTCGCTGGGCGGTCTTGCTCTCGGCACCGCGCGGGCGGACGAAGGGTCGTCGCCGGTCGAGGTGCGGCTCAGCGGCGTCGACAACGTCTACAGGTGGGCGTACGTCCTCCGTCGTGTCGTGGCGAGGAGCGAGCCGACGGGAACCGCGAGCCCCGCCGGGGTCGTTCGCGCGGTGACTCCCGAGGGCGAGACCGACCTCGTGCTCATCGACGCCTCGCTCCGTGATGAGCAGGGACAGCTCTGGCTCCGTGTCCCGCTCACTGCGCTGCCGAACGGGCAGACGGGCTGGGTGCCGCGCGAGGCGCTCGGCGACCTCCACATCGTCCACACGCACCTCGTCATCGATCGGGCACGGTTTAGCGCGGTCCTCCTGCGCGGCGGGCGCGTGGTGTTCAGGACGATCGTGGGGGTCGGGCAGCCGCGCTGGCCGACGCCGCGCGGTGAGTTCTACGTCAGGGTCCGCCTCGAGCACTTCGTCAGCCCGATGTACGGGCCGGTTGCATTCGGAACCAACGCACGCTCACCGTGGCTCACGGACTGGCCGAAAGGCGGCGTCGTCGGGATCCACGGCACCGACACGCCACAGCTCCTGCCGGGCCGGATCTCGCACGGCTGCATCCGCCTTCCCAACTCCGCGATCCTCCGCCTCGCCCGGCTGATGCCGCTCGGCACACCGGTATCGATTCGCTGACGGCGACACGCGCCCACGAAAAGAGGCGCCTTGCGGCCCATTTTCCGACTCGCGCGGGCAAGATCTAGTAGCCCGGCATGTGCACGAAGGAGAAGCCTGCGGCGCAGCGTTGGCTCCAGCCTTCGGGCGACGGGCACCACATCGTGTCGCCGCCGTACGCCGGATAGGCCGCAGCGGCGTTGGGCGACAGGACTCCGTGGACGAGTCCCTCGGAGATGCCGTTCGAGCCCACGCGCGTCTCCCACGGGTGCATCCGGATGCGCAACGCCACCATCAAGCGGCTCGCCCGACTGATGCCGCTCGGCACGCCCGTCACGATACGGTGACGCCGCGCGTCGCAGCAAGTCCGCCGACCACGAATCCGCTTCAAGTCCGAATTCGTGGAAGCGGCGGGAATCGGATTCGCGAAACGTTCCGCCTGCCGAGCTTAAAAGACGTTGCGCCAATCGTCCTTGATGCTGATGACCGTCCAGCCCTCCTTCCTGGCTTTCTCAAGCGCGTTCTCCGCGCCGGACGTGTAGTCGAACTCGCGCTCACCATCGTCGTGCAGGACAAGCAGGCGCAGGGACGGTTTGTCGTGGTGTTGTGCGAAGTCGAGCATTTGGACGTCACCGTTCGAGTTGCCGGCGGCGAGCATCGGTCTGCGACCGGTGCGGCTCCAGATTCGGATCGGCTTCTGCGGGCCGTCGTCGAGATAGTCCGCCTCCGCCTTGTGGGTGATCGTGCCGCCGCGCTCGTCGCTGGTGTAATCGAGCGTGGAGGAGCTGCCGATCACTCGTTCGCGCGGAATGCCATAGACCTCCTGGCTGATTGGCCGCATGAAGTCCCGGCCGCCTCCCGAAGCGATGTAATTCGCGAACCCGTTCGCCTCTAGGTAGGCGAGCAGCTCGAGCATCGGCACGTAGGCAGTTTCGAGATACCCGCGACCGAGGGTCGGGTGCTGCGCGCTACGGAGGAACTCGTCTGACTTTGCCTCGAAGTCCTCCACGCTGATCCCCTCGTAGGCCGCCAGGATGCCCGCCGCCAGGACCTTCACGTTGCTGTCATCGCCGGCGTAATGCTCGGCCATAAGTGCGCCAAGCCAGCCATAGTCGCGCTCGTAAGCTGCCTTCCAAGGCTGGCGATCGCGCAGCTCCGGCTTCGCCTCGGCCATCTCGACCAGCCTCCGCAGGATGAAATCGAGCTGGATCGGCATCGGCTTCTCACACCACAGGGTGCCGTCGTTGTCGAACACAGCTACCCGCTCCTCGACGGGCACAGATCCCGAGTCCCGCACAAACTCCACGATCGCCCGCCGCGCTGCGCCGTCGCTCCAGCTCGGCAGGGGAGGATGCTCGGTGTGTGTCACGGCCGCGGCCGGTTTCTCTTGTCGTGTCGCCATGTGAATCCCTCCAGGATGGATGCGTCCAGGGAGGAAAGTCTCGTCCTCAAGGTCCCCTCGCTCCTCGTCCGGATGGGATGAAGGACGTCTACTCGGCAGTGGCCCTTAAACGCGACGAAGCCAAAGGCGAGGAGACGGCGCGGCGCGGGCGGCGGCGAACGCCGCCGCGGAGTGCGCAGGAAAGAGCCCGCCGCCCGAGCCCGGTACGGGCTCGCGCGACGGGCGCTCATGGTCCTCAAGGGAGTTCTTTCAAACCCTCCACCACTCCTCGAGGATCTGCTCGATCACTCCTGCTCTCCCGCCGAACACGGGCGAACTACGCGACCAACTCGAGGGCCTGCGTGACGAGGTCTTCGAGGCTTGTCGCGGCCGCTCCGAGCCTGGCGGCGGCGAGCTGATCGGGAGGTAGCTCGGCCTCGAGAGCTTCGAGCGCTGGGCGCGCCGCGAAGCTGTACGAGGGTGGGAGCTGCTCATGGCCTAGTGCGAAGGTGAGCAGTGTTGCCGCTTGCTCGCGCTCGCCTGTCTCGCGGAGAACCGCGCCGACGCCGCTGAGCGCGAGCAGTTCGAGCGAGATCGCCGCCGAGGCGTGTGCCCGCTCGAGCGCCGCGCGGAGCGTCCGCTTCGCCTCGTCGACGTCGCCGAACGCGAGCGCGGCGAAGCCGATCCGGCAGAGAGCGGCGATCATCCCCCACCTGTGGTTGACCTCGCTGAACGCCTCGTAGCCGGCCCGACCGAGCCGCAGCGCCTCCTCGTAGTCCTCCACCCCGTAGGCGCTGAGGCTCGCGCGGCTCAGCGCGTAGCCGGCGCCGCCGACGTCCCCGACTCCGGTGAACAGCTCGTTCGCCTCCATGTGCAGGCGCATCGCGTCCGCGTAGCGCTCCTCGGCGTCCGCGAGGATGCCGAGCTTGCTGAGCGCGTAGGCGAGGAGCTGCGGATTGCCCAGATCCGCGGCTTTCGCGTGGCACGCCTCGAAGGAAGCCCTCGCGCCCTCGAGGTCGTCCAGCAGCAGCCGCACGAAGCCAAGCCACGAGAGCGCCGCGACCTCCTCCAGCCCGTCGCCGGCGGAGCGCGCCATGGCGACGGCTTCCTCGAGGTAGTCCGCCGCCTCCGGGTAGACGTCCCGGTAGCACCCATTTGTCCCGAGGGCGAGAAGGCACGACCCGAGCTCCCAGCTCATGCCGCGCTCTCGGAGGCGGGGGAGGCACTCGAGCGCGAGACGATCGAGCTCCTCGTCGTAGCCGAGCGCGCTCCCGAGCGCGGTGCGATAGGCGACGGCCGCAAGCGTTACCGGGGACGACAGATCGAGGCCGCCTACCTGCCCGCTTGTGTCGCCGGTCACGGAGACGAGGCGCTCGAACGTCTCCGCACCGTCGAACCAGCTGTGTGCGAAGAAGAACTCATTCAAGCCCGCCAGCACGCCCCGCGCCTCGTCCTTCGCCCAGGCCGCGACGGCCCATTCGGCCGCGACCCGCACGTTGTCGAGCTCGCGTCGTAGCTCGTCGCGCGCCTGCACGACGCCCTTGCCGACGAGTTCCCCCCTGCGCTCGTCCAACGCTCCCAGGTAGTGGCGGGCATGGCGCTCGCGGGTCGACGCAAGCGCGTCAGGCGATCCGGCCGCGAGCTTCTCGGCCGAGTACTGGCGCAGCAGCTCGTGCAGCTCGTAGCGGCCAAAGTCCGAGCGTCGGACGAGCGATTTCGACACGACATCGGAGAGCAGCCGCAGATCGGCGTCCGCGACCGCAGCGGCCGCCTCACGTCCGAAGTCGCCGCGGAACACCGAGAGCCGCGCGAGGACATCTTGTTGCTCTCCGGAGAGCAGCCTCCACGACTGGTCGAACGCGGCGCGGAGGCTGCGATGCCGCTCCGGGACGTCGCGCATCGACGTGGCGAGGAAATCGATGTTCCGCTCGATCTCCTCCGCGATCTCCGCGCACGAGAGCACCGATACCCACGAGGCTGCGAGCTCGATGCCCAGGGGCAAGCCCTCGACCAGCCTGCAGATGCGACGCGCCTCGACGCGCTCGCCGTCGTCCGGCGAGAAGCCCGGCTTGGCCTGCGTCGCACGCTCGACGAAGAGGCGTATCGCGCCGGAGCCCCCGTTCCCGTTCTCCGCGAGGCCGAGGCCGTGCACGTCGAGCACCCATTCGCTCTGCACGTTGAGACGCTCACGAGACGTCGTCAGCAGCTCAACCTTCGGCGCGCGCTCGATGATTTCCCCGAGCAGGTCCGCGCCGTCGACAAGGTGCTCGAAGTTGTCGAGCACGAGCAGCGTCGACCGCTCGCCCAGATAGTCGAGGAGCTGTTCCTGCGCCGAGAAGCCGCTGTGGGCGCCGTCGACCGCGAACTGGATCGACTCGGCAACCGCCGGCACCAGAAACTCCGGCGAGACCACCGAGACGAGCGGCACGAAGTGGACCCCGTGCGGATACCGTTCGATCCGGCGCGCGGCGGCCTCGAGCGCGAGTCGCGTCTTGCCCGCCCCGCCAGGCCCGACGAGCGTGAGCAGGCGGCAGTCGGGATCCTCGAGCATCCGGTCGATCTCGTCGAGCTCCGACGCGCGGCCGACGAACGACGTGCGCGGGGCCAGGTTTTTCAGCCCGCTCGATGTCTTGCGCGGGAAGTCGCACGCCTGCGATCTCGTGGTAACGCGTCCGAGCGCTCGATCCTTAGACGGTCACGAGGTCGCGAATCGGCGCCTCGAGCGCACGGGTCGTCTGCACAGGGCACCTGACCGCCGTGCCGACGGCGTTCCGAGCGCCTTCACTCGACCGACGTATCCCCTCGTCAGCCCGGCTCGCCCGTGTGGCCTCACCGCATATCGGTCCGCCAGCGACGCTGCCCTAGCGGCGGCGACGGCGTCTGACGCGAAGTCCAGAACGCGTCACCCTGCCTGTCGCTCGGCGCCCTCGTGGATCGGCCCCGCGCGGAGATGGAGGCGGCGGGAATCGAACCCGCGGAAGGTTTCCTACGTCTCGGAATCGAACCCGCGCAATGTTCCGCACGATCCTTGCATGCCGGGCGTGCGCAAGGGTGATCGGTCCGCGTGTTATCCGAGCCCGTGCCCAAAGCGAAGGAGAGGATCGCGGGAGTCGCCCGGGACGTCCGGGAGTTGCTCATGCACCGCTGCCATCGACGACGGAAGCTCGAACGGGAGCCGACCTTCTGCGCGGACGCGACCGTAGAGAATGTCGAGCACGGCAGCGTCGGAGGCGCCGAAGACTGCAACTACGGCAGCGCACGTCTCGAGGAGGTCCGGGATCACGGCGGGCCGCTCGAGATGGAGGACGAGGATGGTCGGCGTGCGTCGCGCAAGATCGAGCAGCGCGTCGAGTTCGGGCGGCTTGAAATCGAGGTCGCCGGCGTGGAAGATCGCCTCGATCATTCCGTTCGTGCGCGGCTCGAACGGCGCGTTCCGTCGGACGATAGTGACATCCGCGTCTTCGGGCCGCGCGACGGAGCCGTCGTACGCGACGCCGTCGGCGTAGACCCGCAGCTCAGACGACAGCGGCAGCACGCCGTCGTTCTTGACGATAACTGCGGAGCGACGCTGCGCCCGCTCGCCTGCCGCGCGGAACTCCGGCGAACCGCACACCCGCCCTGCCTCGTCGGGATCGACGTACGGGTCGTCGAAGAGGCCGAGACGGAACTTGTCGCGCAGAAGCCGCCGCGCGGATTCGTCGATGCGCGACTCGGCGATCTGCCCGTTGAGCACGAGCTGTGCAAGCTGATCGGGTAGCTCCTCCCCGCCGAGCTGGTCGCAGCCGGCCTCGACGATCTTCACAAGGCGGTCCTCGACGCTCAGCGCTTCGACACCCCAGCACTTCGCCCCGAACACCGAACCATCGGGGAGCGGCGTATCGGTCACGAGTGCCCAGTCGGTGCAAACGACGCCGTCGAAGCCGAGGCGCTCTCGCAGCAGCCCGGTGACGACGTCGCGGTTGTAACCGAACCCCACCTCCTCGAGGCCCGTCCCGACCGGACGCCCGTAGTACGGCATGATCTGCGCCGTTCCGGCCGCGAGCGCCGCCTCGAACACCTGCAGGTGGTACTCGAACATCCCGCCGGGATAGACCTGATCCTTCCCGTACGGGAAATGCGGGTCCTCCCCGTCGAGTTGGGGACCGCCGCCCGGGAAGTGCTTCGTCATGCATGCCACCGACGTCGGTCCGAGCTCCTCGCCCTGGAAACCACGCACGTACGCCGCGACGAGCCTGCCGGCGAGCTCGGCATCCTCGCCGAACGTGTGCATGATCCGAGCCCAGCGCGGCTCGGTCGCGAGATCGGCCATCGGATGCAGTGCGACGTGTATCCCCACCGCGCGGTATTCCCGACGCGCGATGTCGCCGAACTCTCGAACCGCGCCCTCGTCCCTCAGGGCTCCGAAGCCGACCGGCTCGGGCCACTGCGAGAACCCGGTCGCGGCCCACGCGGCCGCGAGGTTCTCCTCGAACCCGTGGCGGGGGTCGGACGAGATCGTCACCGGGATGCCAAGCCGAGTCGTGCGCGCGACATCCTGCAGCCGGTTGTGCCACTCCGCCTGCTGCCGCGGCGGGGGTGCGAAGTAGATGTTGAAGTGATTGAGGTGCGACTCGGCGATGCGCTCCACGGTGCCGTCGAGGAGTGTTCCGTCCTCGTTCATCAAGACCGGAGCGTGGAACATCAGTCCCACCTTCTCCTCGAGCGTCATCCGGGAGAGCAGGTCTTCGACTCGCTGCTCCAGCGGACAGGTCGCATCCTCGTAGACGTTCACGTCGGCACCGATGCTCTCATACCGCCCTCCCGTCATCGGCACGTGAGTCGATGGTCGAAGTGGAGGCCGCGGGAGTTGAACCCGCGCAACGTTCCCCCCCGTGGCGGAGCCGTTCGTGCCTCGACTCGATCGAAACGTTGTCCCCAGCTTGCTCGAGCCTGTCCGGGCGCTGCCCGCGTAGCCTCAAGCGTCGACGAGGCGGCGTTAGGCTGTCCAGCGTTGCTGACGCGTCTCCTGATGCGGCGCGCCCGATTCTCGCCTCCACGCCACCTAGACTCACGGCACAGCAGTAGGCGAGGCCCCCCGAACGGCAAGCGGAAGAAGGAGTTCGAGTGCGGCTCGAGTCGTTGTGCAGGATCTCGATGCGATACGTGGCCGGGAGCTGGCATCAGCCCTATGGCTCTCGCGGCGGGGACGAAGAAGCGCTGGGTTTCGGTCACGGTGACGGGACCGTCAGCGGCGAGATCCAGGGGGAGCTGATCTGGGCGAACTATCCACGACGTCGTCAAGATGGCGTGTGGACACCGAACCTGCGTGGCAGGATCGCAGCATGCGATGGGAACGAGCTACTCCTTTCGATCCGCGGCCAGAGTGTCCAGGAAAGCGCCCCCGGTAACCGCCGTGCGATCCTCGCGCGGGTTGAGCTAACGACCGAGGGCGATTCATACCGTTGGCTGAATACGTGCTTCCTCGTCGGCGAAGGCGAAATCGATGAGGAGCGTGAGCACTGGTGGCTCGACACCTATGTCTGTGTGAACGAGCAGGCAAAAGGTCCGCCTGCTATCGGCGCCGAGCCACCGACGCGGTTCCGTCAGCCAGGGCGGCCCGGTGTCGCCGACGAGGCGTAAGACTGCGGCTGTGGAGGTCCCGCCAATCTCGTACACGCGAAGTGGCGATGTCGCGATCGCGTATCAGGTGCTTGGCGAAGGCCCGGTCGATCTCGTCTTTGTGCCGGAGTTCAGCAACTTGATCTGGTTCTGGCAGCACCCGCTTCCTGCAGGTTTCTTTCGTGAGCTGGCTTCGTTTTCGCGGCTGATTCTGCTCGATAAACGTGGCGTGGGGCTCTCGGATCGGCCGCGTGACCTCGGTCCGCTTGAGACGCGGATGGACGATATTCGCGCGGTCCTCGATGCCGTCGGCTCCGAGCGCGCAGTGCTGTTCGGTTTTCAGGCGATGGGCCGCCTGTGTCTTCTGTTTGCTGCCACCTACCCGGAACAAACGGAGGCGTTAGTCACGTTCGGGACGCTCGCTCGTCCACCAGAAGGAGACCGGTCTGCAGTGGTGCGTGAGGTGCGGATGCGTTGGGGCGAGCGGGATCTTCATGCGTTGGGGGTCAAAGAAGGCATGGATCGTGAGTACGTTGATTGGTGGGTCAACCTCAACCGCCTCGCGGCGAGCCCTGGCGCGGCGGCCCATTACACGCGCATGGTTCAAGAGACGGATGTCAGTGACATTGTCTCTGCCGTCCACGTGCCGGCTCTGGTCTTTCATGGCAGCTACGGTGATCCCGCTTGGGACCTCGGGCAGCAGGAGCTGGGGCAGCAGTTGCGCAACGCGCAGATGGTGCATATAGGCGAGATGGCCTCTCCGTGGCACGTTCCGGAACTGATTCCCGAACTCAGACGGTTCCTTACCGACCACGAGCGCGGGGACATCCCTGACAGCGTGCTGACGACGCTGCTGTTCACGGACATCGTCCGATCAACCGAGCGCACGGCAGCGGTCGGCGACCGGGCATGGCGCGACCTGCTCGCAAAACACCAACAAGCTGCGAGACGAGAGATCGCAAGGTTCCGAGGCCGCGAACTCGACACCGCCGGCGATGGCTTCTTCGTCTCGTTCGACGGCCCAGCCCGCGCGATCAAATGCGCGCAGAAGATCGTGAGCGCGGCCACAGAGACCGGCCTTGAGATCCGCGCAGGCGTCCACACGGGCGAGTGCGAGCTCCTGGGCGACAAGGTCGCCGGTATCGCAGTCAGCATGGGGGCGAGAATCGCCGCCCAGGCCAACGAGGGGGAGATTCTCGTATCAGTCACGGTCAAAGACCTCGTCGCAGGTTCCGGTATCGAGTTCGAATCACGCGGCGTTCGAGAGCTGAAAGGACTAGGCGAATGGCCGCTCTACGCGGTGGCTCTCTAGTCGAGAAGGCGCGCCTGTGAGTTGAACGCACCTCGCGTTCTATCTCAGCGGTCTATGCCGTTTGGTGGGAATCGAACCCGCACAAGATTCCCGCCGCAGGCCGTCCTGACGTGTCTGGTTCTCCCGCCCTTCCGTGCCACGGGGAGACCGAGCGCGTAGAGTCGGCCTCAGTCCGACCCACGGAGGAGCGAAGTGATGAGCATGTACGCAGTTGTCGACCCAGCGACCGGCGAGACGCTCAAGGAGTACCCGACGATCACGGACGACGAGCTGCGGGACGCGATCGCCCGCGCCGACCGGGCACACCGCGAGTGGTCGAGAGCTGCGACTGTCGCTGACCGCGGCTCGCTCGTGCAGCGCGTCGGCGAGCTGCACTCGGAACGGCGGAAGGAGCTTGCGGAAATCATCGTCGCCGAGATGGGCAAGCCGGTACGGCAAGCGCGGGGCGAGGTCGACTTCTGCGCGTCGATCTACGGGTTCTACGCAGACAATGCGGAAGCACTGATGGCAGACGAGCCAATCGAGCTCCTCGGGGGTGAGGGGTCGGCGGTCGTCCGCCGCAGCTCACTCGGCGTCCTGCTGGGGATCATGCCGTGGAACTTCCCCTACTACCAGGTCGCACGCTTCGCGGCGCCGAACCTGATCATCGGAAACACGCTTCTGTTGAAGCACGCGCCGCAGTGCCCGCAGTCGGCTGAGGCGATGGCGCAGATGTTCCGCGATGCCGGCTTCCCCGACGGCGCATACGTGAACATCTACGCCACGAACGAGCAGATCGAGTGGGTAATCGCCGATCCGCGCGTCCGCGGCGTATCCGTCACCGGCTCCGAGCGCGCCGGCGCCGCCGTCGCGGAGATCGCCGGCCGGAATTTGAAGAAGGTCGTCCTCGAGCTCGGCGGCTCCGACCCGTTCATCGTCCTCGGGACTGACGACCTCGACAAGACGGTCGAGGACGCTGTCGCCGCGCGGATCGACAACACGGGCCAGTCGTGCAACGCCGCGAAGCGGTTCATCGTGATCGACGAGCTCTACGAGCCGTTCCTCGAGAAGTTCACGGCCGCACTCACCGCTGTGAAGCAGGGTGATCCGCACGAGCGCGAGACCGAAATCGGGCCGCTGTCCTCTCAGGTCGCGGCCGACCGCCTCGAGGATCAGGTCCAACGTGCGGTCGAGCAGGGCGCGACGGTCGTCGCCGGCGGCAAGCGCAACGGCAACTACTTTGAGCCGACGGTGCTGACGGACATCACGCCGGAGAACGACATCTACCGTGAGGAGTTGTTCGGCCCGGCCGCCCAGGTCTATCGCGTGCCGTCGGAGGAGGAGGCGGTCGCGCTGGCAAACGACACGCCGTTCGGGCTCGGCTCGTACGTGATGACGAACGACCCGGGTCAGGGCGAGCGCGTCGCGGACCGGATCGACGCCGGCATGGTCTACGTGAACATCGTCGGCGCAGACAGTGCCGAGCTGCCGTTCGGCGGCACGAAACGCTCCGGCTTCGGACGCGAGCTCGGCCGCTACGGGGCCGACGAGTTCGTCAACAAGAAACTGATCCGCATCAGCTGACTACGGTAGGGTCAGCCGCATGATCGGACAGCGTGCGCTTCTCGTGGTCGACGTTCAGCGCGGCTTCGAGGATCCAACGCTCGGACCCCGCGACAATCCCCATGCCGAGAAGAACGTCACCAAGCTGATTGCCGCGTGGCGCCGGCGCGGCGAACCGATCGTGGTCGTTCAGCACGATTGGCCGGGTGGACCGCTCGAGCGCGGCACGCCCGGCTTCGAGCTGAAAGAGGCCGTCGCTGGCGAGCCCGATCTGCGCATTGTCAAGACAGTGCACTCTTCGTTTCACGGAGATGTCGACCTCGACGGATGGCTGCGCGAGCGCGGGATCGACGCGATCGCGGTGTGCGGGATTCAGACGAACTTTTGCTGTGAGACGACCGCTCGCATCGGCTCCGACCTTGGGTACGACGTGTGGTTCGTCCTCGACGCGACCCACACGTTCGACATGGCCGCCCCGGATGGCGAGGTGGTGCCGGCTGCCGAGATCGCACGCATGACCGGCATCAACCTCCAGGACGAGTTCGCGGACGTCGTGACGACCGCGGCAGCCTGCTCTTTGGCTGCGAGGAGCGCCGGGCAGAGCTAATCGAGAGCGGTCTAGCAGACGTCCGGGAGCGACTTGGGTAGCTCGGATCCAACTCCCTCCGCAGGCTTCGCGCCGCCGATGCCGGCTTCGCCGGCGTCGGCAACCAAGGACCCGAATCGAAACCGAATCGCCGGAAGTCATCATGCTGCGCGAAGCGCAGCGGACTTCCGGCGACGAATGGAGGCGGCGGGAATCGAACCCGCGTCCGCGGACGCACCGGCCAGAACGTCTACAAGCGTAGTCCGCGCTTTAGCTTCGACCGCCGGCCGGAGGCGGACGCCCTACCGACGGTCTAGCCATCCTTAAGTGTCGCGCTTTGGGCGATTGGCTCTCCCTCCGCGCCGAGCCCGTTAGTTGGCACCGCTACCCGAACCACGGGCCGAATTCGGAGCGATGTCGCTACCTAACTAGGTTAGGCGGCGAGTGCGAGATTGTTCTTCGCACTTGCTTTGTTTGCCGGTGGATTTACGAGGCCAACCGGCGACCTCGGCTTGCAGCTCTGCCGGAGAACCGACCACGTCGAAACCAGGTCGCCCCCGTATGTGTCTCTCAACTTTAGCTGCTACCTGCGGGCCTTGATGGCCCGCTGCATGTCCCGGTCGGCCTCGCGCTTTGCGATGTCACGGCGTTTGTCTCGCCCCTCTTTCCCGCGCGCAAGGGCAAGCTCGACCTTCGCCCGGCCGTTCTTGAAGTAGAGCTTCGTCGGGACAAGCGTCAGCCCCTTCTGGGCGACCTTGCCGGCGAGGGAATCGACCTCTTTCCTGTGGAGGAGGAGCTTGCGATCCCGATCTGGATCGTGGTTCGCGATGTTTCCCTGGTCGTAGACAGAGATGTGCGCACCCACGAGCCAGGCCTCGCCGTCCCGAACGTCGGCGTAGGCCTGCTGCAATGAGGCGCGCCCGTCCCGGAGAGACTTGACCTCGGTGCCGGTCAGCACGACACCGGCCTCGACTCGCTCGAGGAGGTGGTAATCGTGCCGCGCTCGTCGGTTGTCGACGATCAGATGCTCTTTCGAGGCCATCGGGCCAGTCTAGGGGCCTCCGAGGTCGTCCCGACCGCTCCCTAGAATCGCGCAGGTTGCCTCTCTTTGCGCCCAGGCCAGTCGTGACGAGTTCGTTGGCAATCGCCGCGGCACTCCTCCTCGGCGGCTTCCTTCCGTCAGCGGCGCGCGGGGACGACCCACCGGTGCCGCCCGCCACGGTGCCCACTCCCAGCGTGCCGACGCCGGATCCTGCTCCGGCCAGGCCGAAACCAAAGCCGACGCCCCCACCTCGACAGATCTCGCACGCTCCCACCTACAACCCGCCCGCGGCTCGGCCGCGTTCGACGGCACCCGTGGTCCGGGTGAAGCCGAGAGTCCCTCCTGCTGCCAAGCCCAAGCCTAGGATGGCGCGACACAGGAAAGCGCGCGCCCCGGAGAAGACCTCGGTCCTGTCCAGAGTGACGGTCGCGCCTCCACTCGCAGCCGTGAGTGTCAGGCACACATTCCAGAAGGGCCCAAGCGGCTCCTTCGATCTCAGTTCACTGCTGATCCTGCTCGGCCTTGCCTTCGCGATCGCGTGCTTCATGATCGCGCTCGTTCCGGCTACACATGTGAAGTGGCGCCCGGCTGCGATCTTCGTCTCGGACCGACAGTTCGATCTGACCGTCGTTGGGCTGGCATTGCTTGTCGCCGCCGCCTGCACACTCCTGTGGGCCAACGGCCCCTAGAAAGAAGCCTCGCCTAGAAGCGGGCGGAAACGGCCATCCAGCGGAGCGTGGCCGCGAGGCTCACGATCGGCAGGAAGGCGAGCGGGGCAGCGACTGCGAGGGAAAGCATCAGTCGCCGCCCGTGCCGAGGATCATCCCGAGGCCCGCAAGAACGAGGGCTGCGATGACGAGCAAGATGATGAACAGTCGCTTCTTCATGTCCTGAGTCTCGTCTACAAGACGCGCGAAGTCGTTACGGTTTTCCCTACCTTCTTTGGCGGCCTGCCTGTGAAAGCTCGACCTTGCCCTCGGCCTTCTCGATCTTCTCCACCAGCACCTTGATCGGGTCTCCCAGGCGGTAGGCGCCTCCCCCGCGCCGGCCCGACATGGCCGTGGCCAGTTCGTTGAGCTCGAAATAGTCCCCGGCCAGGCGCCTTGCGGGCAGATAGCCCTCGAAAACGTCCCCGAACCGGATGAACAAGCCCGAGGCGATCATCCCGACGATCTCGCCCTCGAACGGGTCGTCCCAGCCTCGCTCGAGGAGCGTTGCCTCCAGGAGCCAGGCCAGGCAGAGGTCGTCGGCGAGATGCTCGACCTGGGCCGCCTCCCGCTCGCGCGAAGAGGTGTGCTCGGCCAGGCCCTCCAGGTCGGCCGGCGGCGGATCATCGGAGAGGCCGAGCTCCCGCAGGAGCGCGCGGTGGACGACGAGATCCGGGTAACGCCGGATCGGCGAGGTGAAGTGACAGTAGGCCGGGCTCGCGAGGCCTGAGTGGCCGAGGTTCTCGGGGTGGTAGCGAGCCTGCTTGAGCGAGCGGAGCAGGAGCGACGGGAACGCTTCGGTGCCGCGGCCCGAGCGCTTGACGTAGTCCATGACCCGCTCGCTCACTTCGCCGGCGAGCGCGGCGGCCGTCGCGGGTGAGAGCTGCTTCGGTGCTGGTGGCGTCGGCACGCCGAGATCGGCGAGCTTCTTCAGCAGCAGCTCGATCGCCTGCGGATCCGGCCGTTCGTGCACGCGGTAGAGCGCCGGGCGCTTGCGTCCCGAGAGGAGCTCGGCCACCGCCTCGTTCGCGGCGATCATCAGCTCCTCGATCAGGCGATGCGCGGTCGGCTCCGTCTCCTTCGAGGCGCGAGCCACGCCGCCTTTGCCGTCGAACTCGAAGTTGATCTCCGGCGTCTCGATGCGGAGCGCGCCCCGCGCGAAACGCCGGTCGCGCATGCCTGCGGTGAGGCGGTCGGTGAGCTCGAGCGCTGCGACGACGTCGGGCTCTGCCTCCCGGCGCTCCGCCTCGGCATAGGTCAGGCGCGCGCGGCTTCGGATGATCGAGCGGTAGAACTTCGGCTCGCCGTCGGGCGGCATCTCGACGGTGACGCAGAGACGGTCCTCGTTGGGGCGAAGACTGCAGCGATTCTCGGAGAGCTCCGGCGGCAGCATCGGCGCGACCCGGCCCGGGACGTACGTCGAGAACGCGCGCTCGGCGGCGCCGCGGTCGAGCGGCACCCCCGCCGGCAGGTACGCCGACACGTCGGCGATGTGGACCCACCAGCGGAAGCCGCCTGGCTCCTCCTGCACAGAGATCGCGTCGTCGAAGTCCTTCGCGGTCTCCGGGTCGATCGTGAAGCAGAGTTGATCGCGCAGGTCGACTCGGTCGGACAAATCGGGCTCGGGCGCCTCGTAGGGCTCGAAGCCAGTGCGGACGCCCGAGTGCACGAGCAGTCCTTCGAGGACGACCTGAATGTCTTTCGCCTTGCCGAGCTTGCGCTCGAACCGCGCGCGGCCCCGGCCGGTGCGCACGACGATCAGGTCGCCAGGACGGATGTCGCCGCTCCCCTTCCGGTCGATCGTGACCGGGACATTCGGGACGAAGTACGGTTCGCCGACGAGCAGCTTGCCGCGACGGTCGACCTCGACTACGAGAAGGTCGTTGCTCAGACTTTGAGGAAGCGGCGGATGGTGAAGCCGGACCCGGCGGCGCCAAGCAGCAACCCGGTTCCGAGCAAAATCAGCGCGTTGAGCGAGAAGGCGATCGCGTTCACGTCGTCACCGGCCTTGAGCGGCCCACTGTGAAGCAACGATGGCAGCGCAATCTCCTTGCCGATGACAAGGAGGATCACTGCGCCCGCCGCCCCGGCGATGCCACAGAGAAGCCCTTCGAGCATGAACGGCCCGCGCACGAACCAGTTCGTCGCGCCGACGAGCTTCATCACTTCGATCTCGCGACGGCGAGAGAAGATCGATAAGCGGATCGTGTTCGCGATCAGCAACGTCGATGCCAAGAGCAGAAGGAGAACCGCGATGACGAAGAAGATCTCGATCACGTGCGCCAGCTTGAGCACACGGTGCGTGGTCTGCTTGCCGAAGTCCACCTTGTCGATCCCGACCGCAGGGCTCGCCTGGAAGAGTGCGGCGACCTTCTCGACATCCTCTCCACGCTTCGGGACGACCGTCAGCGCGTTCGGGAACGGGTTGGTCGGCAACGAGGCGACCTCCTCCGGATGCTTCTGCTTCATGATCCGGAGAGCGTCTGCCTTGGACACGAAGACGACGTTCTTCACGAGCGGGCTGGCAGTGGCAACCCTTGCCACCTCGTTCATCTGGGAGGTGTTCGCCTCTTTCGCGCAGGTATCGCTCGTGCAGTAGTAGACGTGTACGACGAGCTCGCGCTTGACGTGGTTGCTCCAGGAGACGACCCACGTTCCGAAGGCGATGAAGAGGCCGAGCAGGAACATGCCGATCAGAACTGTCACGGTTGCGGCGAGCGTCGTGGAGAGATTGGCGCCGAGCGAGCGCAGGGACTCGGAGAAGAGGAGCTTGACGCGTTCTATGACTCGTAGCCCCCTCGGCGCTCGTCGCGGGCAAGCCGCCCGTCCTCGAGCGCGATCACGCGGCGGCGCATCTTGTCGACCATCTCGCGGTCGTGCGTCACCATCAGAATCGTCGTGCCGGTCCGGTTGATCCGGTACAGGAGCTGCATGATTCCGACGGAGGTGTCGGGATCGAGGTTCCCGGTCGGCTCGTCGCAGACGAGCAGCGGCGGATGGTTGACGAACGCGCGCGCGATCGACACGCGCTGCTGCTCCCCACCGGAGAGCTCATCGGGGAGGGAATTCATCTTGTGCGAAAGGCCGACCATGTTCATGACCTCGGGGACCTTGCGCCGAATGTTGTTGGCGCTTTCGCCCTGCACCTTCAACGCGTAGGCGACGTTCTCGGCGGCGCTGCGCGTCGGGAGGAGCTTGAAGTCCTGGAACACGCAGCCGACGTTGCGTCGGAGCTGCGGCACGTTCGAGCGGCGCAAGCGGGTGAGGTCGCGGCCGCCGACGAAGATCCGGCCGCGGGTCGGCTCGAGCTCCTTCAGCAGGAGCCGGATGATCGTCGACTTGCCCGAGCCGGAGGCGCCGACGACGAAGACGAATTCGCCTTTGTCGATCACGAAGGAGACGTCCCGAAGAGCCGTCACGTCAGGGTCGTAGACCTTGGTGACAGACTCGAAAACGATCATCGAGCCGGGGCCCGGAAGCGGGGCCACGATCGGCTCCGCCTGCGGGAGCGAATCCGCGGGGTTCTCCTCTGTCTGAAGGGTTACGTCCGACACTGGGTTCTCTTGAAAGGGCCGTGTTGCCGGGCGCGCACCGGCCTTGAATTGCGGGCCAGTCTACCTGAGGGGTCAGACCACCTTGCCGGCTGCCCGGGCGAGCAAATAGGCATGGATGAAGGGATCCAGGTTGCCGTCGAGGACTCCCTGGGCGTTCCCAACCTCGTAGTCGGTGCGGTGATCCTTGACCAGCTGGTACGGCTGGAGGACATAGCTGCGGATCGGGTTGCCGCCGAAGCCCATGCTGACAACGCCCCGTTCCCTGGCGAGCTCCTGCTCCCGCTCCTCCTCGGCCAGCTCGGCCAGGCGGGACTTGAGGATGCGCATGGCTGTCTGCTTGTTCGCCGTCTGGGAGCGTTCGTTCTGGCACTGGACGACAACGCCCGTCGGCAGGTGCGTGATGCGGACGGCGGAGTCGGTCTTGTTGACGTGCTGGCCGCCGGCGCCTTGCGCGCGATAGGTGTCGATGCGGAGATCGCCCTCGTCGATCTCCAGGTCCTCGTCCTGCGCAAGCAGCGGCGCGGGGATCACCTGGGCGAACGACGTGTGGCGCCGATGCGCCTGGTCGAACGGACTGAGGCGGACGAGGCGGTGCTTGCCGCGCTCGGCGCGGAGGATCCCGTAGGCGTTCTCGCCTTCGATCGTGAACGTCGCCGATTTCAGGCCGGCCTCTTCGCCCGGGCTCGCCTCGATCACCTCTGTCTTGAAGCCGCGGTTGTCGGCCCAGCGCTCGTACATGCGCAGCAGCATCTCGGTGAAGTCCTGCGCGTCCGTGCCGCCGACGTCGGACTGCAGCGTGACAACGGCATCGCCGGCGTCGTACTGGCCGCTGAAGAGCGCGGCCTCTTGAAGGCGTTCGAGCTCTTGCCGGAGCGGTGCGATCGACGAGGCGATCTCGTCCTCCATGCCGCCGTCCATCGAGAAGAGCTCCTGAGCATCTTCGTAGTCGCGCGTGAGCTGCTCGTAGCTTTCGAGCTTGCGCGTGACGCGCGAGTGTTCAGTCGAGATCTTGGCGGCGCGGTCCTGGTCGTCCCAGAAACCGGGCTCGCCCATTCGCTGCTCCAGCTCGGAGCGGCGGGCGGTCAGCGCATCCGGGTCAAAGGTAATCACGGACCCAGGCCAGCTGGGTCCTGATCTCCTCGAGCTGCTGCTCGAGCGACTGTGCGCTCTCTTCGCTCACGTTGCGATCGTAGCCGACGAGTCAGCGCAGGCGGCGCGCGCTTTATTCACAGTTTCGGCACAGAGACGCGCGAGTATTTCTGCTCACGCGACATGTCCGGCGGGGTCGTGGCTAGGGGTCAGACCCGAGGACTCGTACCGAGGAGTCATGTCTTAAGCGCCGTGGCTAAGCACCGTGGCACTTCTTGAACTTCTTGCCGCTGCCGCACCAGCAGGGCTCGTTGCGGCCGATGTTCTCCTGCTCGGACTTGACGATCGGGCGCGGCGCTCCGGCGGTCGACGTGGTGCCGCTGCCGCCTGACATGGAGAGCGTTGCGGTGGCGCCGACGCTTCCGCCGCCCGCGGCGGCGATTGCCTCCGCGCCGGCCAGCGACTCGTGCTGGTACTGGAGCTGCCCGCCGCCACTGCCTCCGTTCGCCGAGCCGGACGCCTCGAGAGCGTCGGCCGCACCCGGATCGAGCTGGGCATGGAACAGCGTCAGGACGACTTCTTCGCGGATCTGTGCACCGAGCTCCTCGAACATGATGTGACCTTCGTGGCGGTACTCGACGAGCGGGTCCTTCTGTGCCATTGCGCGCAGGTGGACGCCCTCGCGCAGGTAGTCCATCGAGTCGAGATGCTCGCGCCAGCGTTGATCGACGACCTGGAGGATCACGAAGCGCTCGAGCTCGCGCATCAAGTCAGTCGTCAGCTCTTCTTCCTTCGCGGTGTACGAGTCGCGGGCGTCTTCCTGGAATTCCTCCATCAGCGACTCGCGCGTGACCTCCCCGAGGTCCTCGCGCAACTCGTCGACCGTGACCTCCGTGTCGTAGAGCGCCGCCATCTGTTTCACGAGACCCTCGAGATCCCACTCCTCCGCGTAGTCCTCCTGCGTGAACTCCGCGACCGTGCGGGCGATGACCTCGTCGATCCACTCGCGCACCTGATCCGACATGTCCTGGCCTTCGAGGACGGCGCGGCGCTGTTCGTAGATGACAACGCGCTGTGAGTTCATGACGTCGTCGTACTTGAGGACGTTCTTACGCGCGACAAAGTTCTGCTCCTCGACCTTCTTCTGCGCACCCTCGATCTGGTTGGAGAGGATCTTCGCCTCCATGGGCTGGTCGTCGGGAATCTTGAAGCGCTCCATGATCCGCTTGATCCGGTCGCCCGCGAACAGGCGGACGAGATCGTCCTCGCCCGAGAGGTAGAAGCGCGACTCGCCGGGATCGCCCTGACGGCCCGAACGGCCGCGGAGCTGATTGTCGATCCGACGCGCCTCGTGTCGCTCGGTGGCGAGGACGTAGAGCCCACCTGCCTCGACGACGCCCTCCCCCAGCTTGATGTCGACGCCGCGGCCGGCCATGTTCGTCGCAATCGTCACGGCGCCGCTCTGCCCCGCGTCCTTGATCGTCTCGGCCTCGCGCGCATGCTCCTTCGCGTTCAGGACCGTGTGCGGGATGCCCTGTCGCGTCAGGAGCTCACTCAAATACTCCGACGTCTCGACCGCGATGGTGCCGACGAGAACCGGCTGCCCTTTCTCATGGCGCTCCTTGATGTCCCGCATCACCGCCTGGAACTTGCCCTCCACGGACTTGAAGATGAGATCGTTCTTGTCCTGGCGGACCACCTCCACGTTGGTCGGGATCTCGACGACGTGGAGGTTGTAGATCTCGACGAACTCCTTCTCCTCGGTCTTCGCGGTACCGGTCATGCCGGCCAGCTTCTCGTAGAGGCGGAAGTAGTTCTGGAGCGTGATCGTCGCGAGCGTGACGTTTTCCTCCTGGATCTTCACGCCCTCCTTGGCCTCGATCGCCTGATGCAGACCCTCGGACCAGCGCCGGCCTTCCATGATCCGCCCGGTGAACTCGTCGACGATCTTCACCTCGCCGTCCTGGATCACGTAGTCGACGTCGCGCTTGTACAGCGACTCGGCCTTCAGCGCCTGGTTCAGATGGTTGACGAGCTGCGAGTGGCGCGGGTCGTAGAGATTGTCGATCTTCAGCGCACGCTCCGCGGCTGCGATCGACGCCTGGCCCGGCGCGATCGTCTTGTGCTTCTCGTCGTACTCGTAGTCCGCGTCAGGGTTCCCGCCCTTGAGGAGCGGATCGTGCGCCACCCCGGTGAGGGACCGCGCGATGCGCGCGAAGTCGTGGTAGATCTGTGCGGCTGCCTCGGGCTCGCCCGAGATGATCAGCGGCGTGCGCGCCTCGTCGATGAGGATCGAGTCGACCTCGTCCACGATCGCGTAGGAATGACTGCGCTGTACGACTCCCTCGAGGCTGACCGCCATGTTGTCGCGGAGGTAGTCGAAGCCGAACTCGGAGTTCGTCCCGTAGGTGATGTCGGCCTGGTAGGCGACGTTGCGCTCCGCGAACGGCATCATGTTCTCGATCGCTGCGACGGTCATGCCGAGCCGCTCGTAAACGCCGCGGTTCCACTCGGCATCGCGCTGGGCGAGATAGTCGTTCGTCGTCACGAGGTGAACTCCCTGGCCTGCGAGCGCGTTCAGATAAAGCGCGAGGCTGGCGACGAATGTCTTGCCCTCACCGGTCTTCATCTCGGCGACGTCGCCCTCGTGGAGAACGATGCCGCCCATCAGCTGGACGTCGAACATGCGCTGGTCGGACTCCCGCAAGCGGGCCTCGCGGACTGCGGCGAAGGCCTCGAAGAGGAGCTCCTCGAGCGTCTCACCGTTCTCGAGCCGCTCACGGAACTCGACCGTCTTGTCCCGGAGCTGCTCGTCGGAAAGCGCAGTGAACTCAGGCTCGATCGAGGTGATGTAGGCAGCCTGCTCGGCCAGGCGCTTCATGCGGCGCCCCTCGCCGAGGCGGAGGACCTTTTCGAAGGATCCGAGCTGGGAAGACATGGAACCTAGGGTAGCTTGCCCTCCCTAGAGCGGATCGACACGAACCTCCCAGAGACTGCCGTCCAGGCGGGCGGCGCGGATCACCGCATCGCCGTCGGCGAGCCGCTCGAGCTCCGGCATCGTCCCGAAAGAACGGTTGCCGTCAACCACTAGCGTCTTGTCCTCGCCCCTCACCGCGAGCTCGATCTCGTCGCCGCCGGGCTCCGGAAGCTCGACCACGCGCAGCCGGTGAGCTGCAATCGCCCACGTCGTCTCGCCCCGGCGCACGGCGGTCGCACGGTACGGGCGCGCGATCTCCTGCTCGATCGCGTCGGCAAGCGGAGTCAGGTCGCCCTCGCCTTCCTCGATCAGCAGGGAGCCGTCCTCGAGCCCGACGAATCGAGCTGAATCCCCTTCGGCGTCCGGTGCATCGGTAGCAGGCGACCGCGTCGTATTGCCGCTCACGCGGAATGCCATGGATGCCGGTCTCCGGAATCACTCCGGTGAACAACGGCACCGTCGATCGCTCCACGAGACCGCCCTCCTCGGCAAGCCGCTCGTGCAGCGGCTTACGCCGGAAGAGCCCCACTATCCCTGCGGCTCAATCAGGCCGTAGCCGCCGTCTTTGCGGCGGTAAATGACGTTGATCTCGCCGGAGTCGTCGCTGCGAAAGACGAAGAAGTCGTGCCCGATGAGCTCGAGCTGCAGCACTGCCTCCTCCGGGCTCATCGGCTTCACGGAGAACTGCTTCACCTTGACGATCTGCTCGCCGGTCTCGTCTTCGTCGGGAATGCTCATCGGACCTCCGCTCGGGGTGCCGTTGTCACGTAGGTGCCAGTCCTTGCGCCGCTTCCCGCGGGCATGGTCGATCTGGCGCGTCAACTTCTCTGTGAGCTGGTCGATCGAGGCCTTCATGTCGGCCGATGCCTCGGTGACGCGAAGCGTCGGGCCCTTGCTGCGGACGGTTGCTTCCGCCACCTGGTTGTCTGCGATCGACGGGTTCTTTTCGACACGCAGCTCGAGCTCGACTTCGGCCAACTCGTGCAGCTGGCGGTCGAGCTTTTGCATCTTTTCCTCGGCGTACCGGCGGATCGTGTCGCTGACCTCGTGGTTCTTGCCCTTCACCTGAAGTCGCATGCGCCTCCTCGTGAGCCGGAAAGCTCACCCTAGCGAATGCGAATCGTGCGGGCCAACGTCACGATTTCGACCGTGCTCGCCCCTCCTTTCCTGAGTGCGGACGCCGCAGCATTGGCCGTTGCACCGGTCGTGTAGACGTCGTCGATGAGCACCACGCGGGTGGGAACACGCCCGTGGGCAAGGAAGGCGCCGGCGACGTTCCGGCGCCGCTCATGTTGCGTCAGCCCCCGTTGACGTGGAGAACCTCTCGCTCTCGTCAGCAGCGGTCGCAATGGAAGCTCCCATTCACGGGCGAGCTCGTTCGCCAGCCGCTCGGCTGCATGGTGTCCACGCTTGAGCCGGCGATCCGGATCGCCCGGGACGAAGACGACACACGCCGCAACTGGTCGCGGCATCGACTCCGGACGACCGCCGCAGCCCAGCCCGCAAGCCTGCGGAGGCCACGCTCCTTCCAGGCGCCCACGACCGGACGAAGCCGGTCGTCGTACGCCAGCACCGCCCGAGCACGCGCGAAGGCGAGCCGGCGACCGGCGCATTCGCCACAACGATGCACCGGCCACGCCGTCGGAGCACCGCACCGCGCGCACAGGGGCGGCTCGATCCGACGGAGCGTCGCCGTGCAGCCGTCGCATACCTGAGCTCCGGGAAACGAGCAGACGAGACAGCGTTGCGGCAGGAGTAGATCGAGCACGTCATCACGCTACGGGAGCGTGTGTGACGTGTCTGTGTCAGCTCGGTGAATACTCCGCGCGTTCGGGCAGGCCGTTCAGGCGTCGCATCCGGTTGTCCGCTTCGAGCAGCTGGGCGGCGTCACCGATGTCGAACCACTGGCCCTCGAAGCGATACGCATACACGGGCTCGCGTTTGTGCAGCCACGCGACGTAGTTCCCGGGTTGGTCGGGCGGGTTTCCCTCCTCGAGATACTGCTCGATCATCCTGACGTGGTCGCGCGTGTACAGATACGTCGCGGTGGCGCAGAGCGTCGTCGGCGGATCGTCCGGCTTCTCGACGAAGTTGGTGACGCGGTCGTGTTCGTCGACGTCCACGATGCCGTACTGCTTTGCAAGCTCCCGATCCTTGACGTCGAGGACTGCGACGCAGCTGCCGTCGCGCTCGCGCCAGTAGCGCTCGTAATCCGCCAGGGAGTCGTCGAACAGGTTGTCTCCGGCGACCACGAGCAGGTCGTCGTCGAGGCCGACGAACCGGATGTCGCCGATTGCGCCGAGGCGGTCCTCGTTCGAGGTTGTGCCGTCGTTGTGGATGTGGACGTCCTTGTCCTCAGCCCAGCGCGCAAATTCGTCTGCGAAGCGCGCGTTCGTGACCAGATGCACCTCGTCGGCGCTCGTCTCCGTGATCCGGTCGAGGATCCAGTCCACGATCGGCCGCCCTCCGACCGGCAGCAGCTGCTTCGGGATCGAGTCCGTGAGCGGCCGCAAACGGGTCGCGTAGCCAGCGGCGAGGATGAGGGCCTTCATACGAGCGCCGCCAGCGACTGCGAATAGGGCGCACTGTGGACACCGTGCTCGGTGACGATCGCCGCAATGAGGTCGGCCGGCGTGACGTCGAATGCGGGGTTACGGGCGGCGAAGCGCGGGGTGATCTCGTCGGCGGCGCGTTCCTCGATGGGAATCTCGGCACCGCTCGGCGTTGCGAGGTCGACGGTCGACGTCGGTGCGACGACGTAGAGCGGAATGCCGTGGTGCGCGGCGAGGACTGCGAGCGAGTACGTGCCGATCTTGTTCGCGGTGTCCCCGTTCGCGGCGATCCGATCCGCGCCGGTGACGACACAGTCGACCTCGCCGGCGGCCATGAGCGAGGCCGCCGCGGAGTCGGCGATCACGGCATGCGGGATGCCTAGCCGTCTCCAGCTCCCAGGCGGTGAGGCGCGCTCCCTGGAGCAACGGACGCGTCTCGTCGACCCACACGCGCTCGAGAACGCCGCGCTCCCAGGCCGTTCGAAGCGCCCCGACCGCGCTGCCGTAACCGCCCGTCGCCAGTGCGCCGGCGTTGCAGTGCGTCAGCGCACGCGTCCCCGGGGCGAACAGCTCGGCCGCATGCCCGGCCATGGCGCGACAGCGCTCGACTTCCTGCTCGTGGAGCGCGCGGGCGCGTGCAGGAGACGGATCGTCTCGCATCTCCCCGAGCGCCCAGACCACGTTGACGGCGGTCGGACGCGACGCGGCGAGCACTGCAGCCGCTTCGTCGAGATCCTCACCACGTGCCGCGGCGAGCGCGAGCGCGTAGGCCGCGGCAATGCCGATCGCAGGAGCACCGCGAATCGCCAGCTCGCGAATCGCGACGACGACCTCTGCTACCGAGCGGCACTCCAGCTCGACCTCTTCGTCCGGCAGGCGGCGCTGGTCGAGGAGGACGACCATCGGGCCGTCCTCCTCGTACCGAACGATGTCTTCCGGGTCTAGGTTCCTTCGTCCCACGAGGCCAGGTACTTCTCCTGCTCCTCCGTGAGCGTGTCGATGTCGACGCCCATCGTCTCGAGCTTGAGGCGGGCGATCTCCTTGTCGATCTCCACCGGCACCGGATAGACCTTCCGCTCCAGCTCGGCGGCGTTCTGGATCGCGTACTCGGCCGAGAGCGCCTGGTTCGCGAAGGACATGTCCATGACGAGGGCCGGATGGCCTTCGGCAGCGGACAGGTTCACGAGGCGGCCGTCTGCGATCAGATAGATGCGCTGCCCCCCGGCCATCGTGAACTCCTCCACGAAGGCACGAGCCTCGCGCGTTTCCGTCGCCAGCGACCGGAGCGCCGGAATGTCGATCTCGACGTTGAAGTGGCCCGTGTTCGCGAGGATGGCGCCGTCCTTCATCTTCTGGACATGCTCCTTGCGGACCACGGACTTGTCGCCGGTCGCGGTGCAGAAGATGTCGCCGATCGACGCGGCCTTCTCCATCGTGAGCACTTCGTAGCCGTCCATGCTCGCTTCGAGTGCACGCATCGGATCGACCTCGGTGATGATCACGTGCGCGCCCATCCCGCGGGCGCGCGACGCGACGCCGCGACCGACCCACCCGTAGCCGGCGACGACGAAGCGCTTGCCGGCGAGCAGGACGTTCGTGGCGCGGATGATTCCGTCGATCGTCGACTGACCCGTTCCGTAACGGTTGTCGAAGAGGTGCTTCGTCTGGGCGTCGTTGACGGCGATGACCGGGAAGCCGAGCGCACCGTCGCGCTCGAGCGCCTTGAGCCTGATCACGCCGGTGGTCGTCTCCTCCGTGCCCGCGATGATGTCGCCGAGCTGCTCGCGCCGCGCGGAGTGCAGGACGCCGATCACATCGGCACCGTCGTCCATCGTCAGCTGCGGCTTGTGATCGACAGCCGCCTCGATGTGCGCGTAGTACGTGTCGTTGTCCTCGCCCTTGATCGCGAAGACCGCGATGTCGTACTCGTCGACGAGCGCGGCTGCGACGTCGTCCTGGGTCGAGAGCGGGTTCGAGGCGCAGAGCACCACGTCGGCGCCGCCCGACTTGAGGGTACGGGCGAGGTTCGCGGTCTCCGTCGTCACGTGCAGGCACGCAGAGATCCGGTAGCCGGCGAGCGGCTGCTCGTTCTCGAAGCGCTCGCGGATCGCAGCGAGCACGGGCATCTGGCGGTCGGCCCACTGGATGCGGCGCACCCCTTCGGACGCAAGCGCAAGGTCTTTCACGTCATGCCGTTTGGTCGTGGCCATTCAGTCCTTTCGGTTTTCAGTCATTAGGCGGCGAGCAAGCGCTCGTGCTTGCGCTGCTCCCAGTCGAGGGCGGACAGCAGCGTGCCTGCCAGCCAGGTCTCCACCGCGGCCCGCAACTCGGGCTCGCGTTCGAGCCTAGCTGCGAACGCGACGTCGGTCAGCTCCACATCATGGCGACGCCGGAGCTCGGCGAGGGAGCGGAGCTGGTTGAGCTCGAGGAGCCCGTACAGGCGATACCCGGCTTCACTCCGGCGGGGAACAACGAGCCCCGCGGTTTCGAGATAACGCAGCATTCGAGGCGACCAACCTGTCTGGGTGGCGGCCTCGCCGATGGTCAGTCCGTTCACAGCCGCGAACCTTACCACAACTGTGTTAAGGCTCGGAGGTTCCCTCCCTGCCATAGGCATCCTCGAGCCGGACGACGTCGTCGAGCTCCGTCGTCGAGACCTCCAGGATCGTGGTGTCCTCGATCGCAGTGACGCGGTGGACGGTGCCCGGGCGGAAGTGGAACGAGGCGCCGGGCCCGATCACCTCTTCGCGGAGCACCGCATCTCCAGCCGAGCCGAGGTCGAGCTTGGCACGGCCCGAGTGCACGAGCCACGACTCGTCTTTCAGCCGGTGGAACTGCAGGCTGAGGGACTCGCCGGCCTTCACGAAAAGCACCTTGCCGACGTACCGCTCGGTGTCTGCCCAGATGAGCTCGTGGCCCCAGGGCTTCTCCACCTTGCGCGGCTCGAACGCCCACGCATCGAGCCCCCCGAGGTTCGGCGAGTCCACGCTCATTGCTGGCGACTCTACGCCGAACGCGCGAGCAACGGTGCCAGGCACCGGACTGGGCCGAAAGGGCTAGCTGCGGCCGCGGGCGAGCGTCGGGCGGAGCTCTGGATGGGCTTCGTAGTGCTCCTTCGCCCGCTGGAGGTCCTTGGGCGTATTGACCGTGATCCAGAGGCCCTCATGCCGGAAGCCGAACAGCTTTCCCTCCGCGGCCAGCTCCGGGAACGTCGACTGCTCGTGGTCGCCGAGCTCGGGCATCCGCGCCAGTGCTTCATCGTCGAGCACGTAGACGCCGGCGTTCACCCAGTGCGGCAGACGAGGGGCTTCGCGGAACCCCGTCACACGGTCGTCGTCTCCGAGCTCGACGACACCGAATTGCGACTTGAGCGGAGCGACGACGATCGTCGCTGCGCCGCCGTGTTCCTCGTGCGCTTGCAGGAACGCGCGCAAATCGACGTCGTGCAGCTCGTCGCCGTTGAACGCATAAAGCGGCCCCGACTCCTCGCGGTACTCAGCGGCGAAGCGCAGGCCTCCCCCGCGCCCGAGCGGCTCGGGCTCGGCGACGGCGACGATCGTTGCACCGAGCCCTGCGAGCTTCGCCTCGAACAAAGCCGACTGGCCACGGCTACAGCTGACGATGACGCGGTCGACACCTGCGCGCACGAGCTGCGTCACCTGGTACTCGGCGAGCGGATGGCCCGCGATCGGGACGAGCGCCTTCGGATTCCCGCGCGCCGCGTCGCCCAGCCGCGTCGCGTGGCCGCCGGCGAGGATGATCGCCTCCATCAGTGCCCCTGCCGGTGGTGCCGAGTCACTAGTTGGAGACCTTCGTCTGGGTCGGCTCTACGGTCTCCGGCAGCGCCTCGAACGGCGAGCTGGGGCGCCCGATGCCCTCGTAGGCGAAGCCGGCCGCACGGGTCTCGGCAGGATCGAGCAAATTCCGCCCGTCGAGGATGAGGGGCCGTGCCATTGCGTCGTGCACTTCCTTCGATGCGAGACCGCGTAGCTCATCCCACTCGGTGACGATAACGGCGGCATCCGCTCCACGCACCGCGTCGAGGACCGAGTCGACGAGGAGCGCGCCCTTCATCAACTCGCCCGGCCGGGCGATCGGATCCCAGGCGCGCACCTCTGCGCCTTCGGCCAGCAAGCGCGACGCGAGCACGAGCGACGGTGCCTCTCGCATGTCGTCCGTGCCTGCTTTGAACGCGAGCCCGAGCAGCGCAATCTTCTTTCCGCGCAGCTTGCCGAGATGTTTCTGGAGCTTCTGCACGACGCGCCGTTTCTGCAGCTCGTTGACCTCGATGACCGCCGACAGCAGCTGGAAGTGGTAGCCCGAGTTCGACGCGAGCTGTTTGAGCGCGAGCGAATCCTTCGGAAAACAGCTGCCGCCGTAGCCAATGCCCGCGCGCAAGAAGTGCGGGCCGAGCCGATGGTCGAGCCCGACGCCCTTGGCAACTTCGACGACGTCCGCACCGACCGCCTCGCAGACGTTCGCGATCTCGTTGATGAACGAGATACGCGTCATCAGGAACGCGTTCGCGGCGAGCTTGATCATCTCGGCCGACGCAACTTCGGTTCGGACGATCGGCGCCTTGATCCCGCTGTAGAGCGCCTCGACCGCGACTCCGTCTTCCTCGTCGAATGCGCCGATCACGATCCGGTCCGGATTGAGGAAGTCGCGCACCGCCTGTCCTTCGGCCAGGAACTCCGGGTTGGACACGTAACCGACGTTCGTGAGGCCGCGGCCTTCGAGTGCGGCGCGCACCTTCTCGCCCGTTCCCACGGGCACGGTGGACTTCATCACCAGGATCTGCCGCTGCTCGACCTGCGGGAGATCGTCGAGCGCCGACCAGACGAATGAGAGATCGGCGTCGCCCGAGTACGTCGGCGGTGTCTGGACGCAGATGAACAGCGCATCGGCCCGCGCCAGGTCGTCCGCGTCGAGCGTGTAATGAATGCGGTCGCGATTCCGCTCGAGCACCTCGGGCAGATCCGCCTCGTGAAACGGCATCTCGCCGGCGCGGAGCGCCTCGATTCGCTCCGGCATCACGTCGCGGATGATCACCTCGTGCCCGAGCTCAGCGAAGCAGCCGCCGGTGACGAGGCCGACCCAGCCCGCGCCGAAAACACCGATCGTTCGCGATTCCGCCATGACCGGGAAGCCTACTTGGGGAGCGGCGCGAGCCCGCGCGCGATTGCGAGCATCGTTTCGTTAGACAGCTCGTCGAGAATCGTGTTCACAACCCAGTACGTCGCCCCGTCCTTGCGGAGCACGACCATGTGGAGATGCGCCCCGGAGTAGTAGAGGCCGTATTCGCGTCCCTTGATCCTGTGCACGAAACTTGGATCGGCGAGCGCCGGCGCTTCGTTCCAGTTCGTCTCCTGTATTCCCCAGTACTCGTTCGAGCCGATCCGGAAGGTCAAGCGCACCGCACGGTGACCCTTGCTGATGTTGTAGACCCGAATCGGCGCGTCGAACTCGAGCCGCGAGGAGCTCTCGACCAGCCGGGGGACCTGAAGCCGAAAGCGGACCCGCTTACGAACCTGCATGAGCAGCGACCGGGTCATCGCCGCATTCGGCGTCACATTTGGCGGGTGCCGCGTGGGCGTCTTGTCCACCGGAGCGGGTGCGATCGACCCGTGGAAGTTCTGCCCGACAACGAGGGTGGCCATCGCACCGTTCGCCAGCGTCACGAATTCGGCGGGCAACCGCTTGATGTCGGCGTCGCCGAACAGGTTCGCGAGCTTCGTCGCGGCGGCTTTGGAGTGCGGTTGCGCCGTGTCGTAATACACGGTCGTGCGGAAGTACTGGAAGTTCGGAGCATTCTGCGTCTGCCCGGTCGGCGGGAGGACGATCTTGTAGCCGCGCTGAGCCAGCGCGTAGGCGGCGTTGGCCGCGGAGCCGGCAACGCCATTGCCGTTCAAGACCGTGGTCGTGATGTCACGCGGACGTGGCGCGGTCGACCGGTGCTTGATGCCGAACGTCACGTCGCGCGCCTTGGTCGGTGCGCTCACGTCGGGTTGCACGAAATCCCGCACCGCAGCGGCGATGTTCTCGGGCGCGGCAGAGAGCTCGTTGGTACCTGTCAGACCTTCGATCTTGGACTGGAAGACGTGGCCAGACGGAAGCCCATGCGCGAAGTAGAGGTAATCCTTCAGCGTGGTCGGATCGAGCGCCTTCCCACCGCCGCGACCGACGATGACATTCTTCTCGACTGCGCTCATGATCTTGAGGACGGTGTCCAGGTCCAGCTGCGAAGAGATCTGAGACTTCATCGCCTTCAGGAACAGCTGCTGTCGCGCGTTGCGGTAGAGGTCGGAGTCGAAGTGGCGGAAACGCACGTAGGCAAGCGCGTTCGTGGCGTTCAAGCGCTGGTATCCCGGCAACAAACTGATCTTCGACACGCCTGGGCAGGTGTTCGCATCGCAGAGGTAGCGGTGATCGACGTCGATCCAGACGCCACCGAGCTTGTTCACGAGATCCGTGAAGCCGCGGAAGTTGACGGTGACGAAGTAGTTGATCGGCAGGCCGGTGAGCGCGCGCACGGTCTCGACCGCTCCGAGCGTCCCGCACTCCGAGAACGCAGCATTGATCCGGTCTCGCAGGTCCGGGTGCCCGGGACACTTGATCGTCGCGATCAGGTCGCGTGGGAACGAGAGCATGGACAGCGAGTTCGTCCCCGGATCGGCCCGGACGAGAATGAGCGTGTCGGAGCGGCCGGTCGCTTCCGCCTGGAAGCCTTTCCTACGGTCGGTGCCGATCAGGAGGGCTGTCGTGGGCTGACCGGGAATCGCCAGGTCGAGGCGCTTCGCAGCAGCCCGGTCGATCTTCGTCTTCGGGGCGATCGCCTGGAGGAACTGGTGCGTCTTGAGGTAAGCGGCGCCCGCTGCGCCACCCGCGACCACGACGGAGGCGAGGACGACCCAGAGCGCAACCGTCCGCACAACCTGCCACGCACCTTTCGGCGGCGGCTGGGGCTGGCGATAGCGCCGCATCGGCGTGTGGACGCCCGGCGGGAACACCGCGCGGCCGTTGCCGTTGGCGGTCCCAGCGCGCCCCATGCCTCTCTTGAGGGTGGTTTTCATACGGCCTGAAAACGGGACGGCGCCCGTTCCGAGGGCGCCAGCCGACGATGAGAATAGCCGACGACCCGGCTAGCCGACATCCCGTACCGTCTCCTCGCCCAGCCACCGCGCAACAGACAGGAGGCTCCCCTCCGGCTCGTGGGCACGGCGTTGCTCGTCGGCTCCGCTGCCCCGCTTCCGCACGCGTGCTCCAAGCGGCTCAGCGGTTGAGCGCTTCTTCCCGCGGGCGGGTCTCGTAGCCGAGGTTCGGCGTGAGCCAGCGCTCTGCCTCCTCGACGGTCGTGCCTTTGCGGCCCGCGTAGTCCGCGACCTGGTCGCGAGCGAGCCGCCCGACGGAGAAGTAGCGCGCGCTCGGATTTGCGAGATAGATGCCGCTGACGGCGGCGGCCGGCGTCATCGCGAACGACTCGGTCAATTCGAGGCCCGCGCTGTCGGCTCCGAGGAGCTCGAAGAGCTTCCGCTTCTCGGTGTGGTCCGGGCAGGCGGGGTAGCCGAACGCCGGGCGGATCCCCCGGAAACGCTCGGCCAGCAGTTCTTCTCTCGGCAGCTCCTCCCCAGGCTCGTACCACTCGCGGCGAACCTGCAAGTGGAGATATTCCGCGAAGGCCTCGGCAAAGCGGTCGGCGAGCGCCTTGACCATGATCGCGCGGTAATCGTCGTTCTCCGCTTCGTACCGTGACGCAAGCTCGTTCGCCCCATGGATCGCGACGGCGAAGGCGCCGATGTGGTCGCCGTCGGGAGAGATGTAGTCGGCGAGACAGCGGTTCGGCCTCGAGTCGCCGTACGCGGACTGCTGACGCAGAAGATTGAAAGTCGTGCCGTTCTCCAGCACGACGTCATCGACGTTCGAACGCGCCGGCCAGTAACCGTAGACGCCGCGAGCCTGCAGCGATCCGTCGCGCACGATCTCGTCGAGCAGCTCCTGGGCCTCGTCGTAGAGCTCCTTCGCCGCCGGCTCCTCGAGAAGCGCAGGGAACTTGCCCTTCATCTCCCAGGCGTGGAAGAAGAACTGCCAGTCGATGTAGTCGCGCAGCGTCGTCAGCTCGAGCTCGACGGCCCTGGTTCCCGTGAACGGTGGGGTCGGCAAGTCGTCGAACGGCACCTGCTCCTTGTTCGCGCGTGCTTCCGCAAGGGGAAGGAGGGGCTTCCGCTCCTTCTCGGCGTACTGCTCGCGCAGACGATCCTGGAGCTCGCGGTTCTCTTCATCCAGCTCGAGCTTGCGCCCCGGGTCGAGCAGGCTCGAGACGACCTTGACGACGCGCGAAGCATCGAGGACGTGGAGCGTGGGATGCGAGTACTCCGGCGCGACTCGCACCGCCGTGTGCTGCTTCGACGTCGTCGCACCGCCGATCAGCAGTGGCAGATCGAGCTCGCGGCGCTCCATTTCCTTCGCGACGTTGACCATCTCGTCGAGCGACGGTGTGATCAGGCCGGAGAGACCGACGACGTCGCAGCCCTCTTCGACGGCGGTGTCGAGGATGCGGTCGGCCGCGACCATCACGCCGAGGTCGATCACCTCGTAGTTGTTGCACCCCAGCACGACCCCGACGATGTTCTTGCCGATGTCGTGGACGTCGCCCTTGACCGTGGCGAGCACGACCTTTCCCTGCGCACGGGGCGCGTGCAGGCCCGCGGCCTTCTCGGCCTCCATGTACGGCTCGAGGTAGGCCACGGCGCGCTTCATCGCGCGGGCGCTCTTGACGACCTGGGGCAGGAACATCTTCCCGGAGCCGAACAGGTCGCCGACGATCGCCATCCCGTTCATGAGCGGGCCCTCGATCACCTCGAGCGGTCGCTCGAAATTCTGGCGCGCCTCCTCTGTGTCCTCCTCGATGAAGTCGACGATGCCGTGCACGAGCGCATGCGACAGTCGCTCCTCGACAGGCGCTTCGCGCCACGAGAGATCGCGCTCGCGCTTCGTCGCCTCACCTTCGACGCGCGACGCGTACTCGACAAGACGCTCGGTCGCGTCCTCGCGCCGGTTGAAGATGACGTCCTCGACTCGCTCCAACAAGTCCGGCTCGATGTCCTGGTAGACCGCGAGCTGGCCGGCGTTGACGATGCCCATGTCGAGCCCGGCGGCGATCGCGTGGTAGAGGAACGCGGCATGCATCGCCTCGCGAACTGCATCGTTGCCGCGGAACGAAAAGCTGAGGTTGGAGATGCCGCCGGAGATCTTCACGCCGGGACACCGCTCCTTGATCTGCCGCGCGCCTTCGATGAACGCCTTCGCGAACTCTGCGTGCTCCTCGATGCCGGTCGCTACGGCTAGGACGTTCGGGTCGAAGATGATGTCCTCCGCGTCCCACCCGTCTGCGATCAGCAGCTTGTAGGCACGTTCGCAGATGTCCACCTTCCGCTCCACGGTGTCGGCCTGGCCTTTTTCGTCGAACGCCATCACGACGACGCTCGCGCCGTAGCGCTTGATCTGTCGCGCGTGGTCGAGGAACTCGTCCTCGCCCTCCTTGAGGCTGATCGAGTTGACGACTCCCTTCCCCTGCAAGCACTTGAGACCGGCTTCGAGCACGGACCAGCGGGAGCTGTCGACCATGATCGGGATGCGTGCGACGTCCGGTTCGGTCGCGAGCAGGTTGAGGAACGTCGTCATCGCCTCCACCGAATCGAGGAGGTCGGCATCCATGTTGACGTCGAGGATGTTGGCGCCGCCGCGAACCTGCTCGAGCGCGACCTCGACCGCCTCCTGGAACTGGCCGCCCTCGATCAGGCGTCGGAACCGCGCCGACCCGGTGACGTTCGTGCGCTCTCCGACCATGACGAAGTTCGATTCCGGGAAGATGCGGAACGGTTCGAGGCCGCTGAGCCGCGTCAGACCCTCGCCTTCCGGGACACGTCTCGGTGTCTGACCCTTGGTCGTGGCCGTGATCGCCTTGACGTGTTCGGGCGTGGTGCCGCAGCAGCCCCCGACGATGTTCACCAGTCCGTCCTGGGCGAAGGCCCGCAGCGCCTGGCTCGTGTCCTGCGGCTGCTCATCGTGCGTGCCCATCTCGTTCGGGAGACCCGCATTCGGGTGGCATGCCACCCACGTGGGAGCGACGCGCGCGAGGTCTTCCACGAACGGGCGCATCTGCGTCGCGCCGAGCGAGCAGTTCACGCCGACGATGAACGGCCTGGCGTGCTCGACCGAGAGCCAGAACGCGTCGACGGTCTGGCCGGAGAGGTTGCGACCGCTGCGGTCGATGGCGGTGAACGAGATCCAGAGCGGCAGGTCCGGCGCCACGTCGAGCGCGGCGGCGATGGCGGCCTTCGCGTTGAGCGTGTCGAAGATCGTCTCGATCAACAGGAAGTCGACGCCGCCTTCGGCCAGGCCGCGAATCTGATCCGCGTAGGTCTCGTACACCTGGTCGAACGTATGCGTGCGGAACGCCGGGTCGTCGACCCGCGGCGACAGCGAGAGCGTCACGTTGAGCGGGCCCACGGAACCGGCAACGAAGCCGCCGACCTCGTCGGCCGCCTGGCGTGCGAGCTGGGCACCGGCGACGTTCATCTCGTACGCGTGATCCTCGAGCCCGTAGTCCGCCTGTCCGATCGTCGTCGCGGTGAACGTGTTCGTCGTGGCGATGTCGGCGCCGGCCGCGAAGTAGTCGCGGTGAATCCCGAGAACGACCTCGGGGCGCGTTAGGTTCAGCAGGTCCGGGTCGCCCGCGAGGTCGCGCGGATGGTCCTTGAACCGCTCGCCCCGGTAGGCCTCCTCACCCTTGACCTCGCGCTGGATGAGCACGCCCCACGATCCGTCGAGCACCGCGATGCGCTCGCGGAGGATGTCTTCGAGTCGTGTGCGCGCGTCCTGCAATTCGGTTCCCTTCTTCTGCCTACAGAGAACCGCACCTTGCGGAAGGCCCGGGCTCTTTAGGCGTTTTGTAACCCGGTCGCCAAGCTGCCTTTCAAAGCTTTCCGGGAAGAAAAGTCTAGCAACCGCCTAGTTCCGGCCGGACACGGCGAGCTGGTTCTCGGCGTGCTTGATGCGCTGCTCGACCTGCCAGCGATCGGCGTTGGACTCGCCTCGGTCGAGGAGCTCGAGCTCACGCTGGGCGGTTTCCAGCTGCTCCCGTGCGCGTACGTCGTCGATCTCGCTGGCCTGGACTGCGTCGTCTACGAGCGCAATCGCCCGGTCCTCCTCGACCTTGAAGAAGCCCGCGCCGGTTGCGAATTCGCGAATGTCGTCGGTGGCCCGGTTCAGGTACACGCGCGTCGAGCCCGCCTTCAGCGTCGCGATCAGCGGCGCGTGGCGCGCCAGGACACCGATCTCGCCGGCCGCACCGGGGACGACGATCATCTCCACCTCACCCTCGAACGCCGGCCCGTCGGGCGTCACGAGGGAGAGATCGAACTTACGGGTCTCGTCAGCCACTTACGCCGGCAGGTTCGGGCTCTTCCTCGCGCGCGCCTTCAGCCAAAGGGGCGTCGCCGCTCTCCTCGTCGTCCTTCGTCTGCTCTCTCGGCGCTTCGTCGCCCGAAAGGCCGCGTCCCTTCTCCACGGCCTGCTCGATCGTGCCGACCATGTAGAACGCCTGCTCGGGCAGCTCGTCGTGCTTGCCCTCGAGGATCTCCTGGAAGCCCTTGATCGTGTCCTCGAGCTTCACGTACTCGCCGGGCGTCCCGGTGAACTGCTCGGCGACGAAGTTCGGCTGCGACAGGAACCGCTGGATCTTGCGGGCGCGAGTCACGACGAGCTTGTCCTCGTCGGAGAGCTCGTCGATGCCGAGGATGGCGATGATGTCCTGCAGGTCCTTGTAGCGCTGCAGGATCTCCTGGACACGCGTCGCCGTGTTGTAGTGGTCCTCGCCGAGGATCCCGGGCTGCAACGCCCGGGAGAATGAGTCGAGTGGGTCGACCGCCGGGTAGATGCCCTGCTCGACGAGCGTGCGTGTCAGCACGACGGACGAGTCGAGGTGCGCAAACGTGTTCGCGGGCGCAGGGTCGGTGAGGTCGTCTGCAGGAACGTAGATCGCCTGCACCGAGGTGACCGAGCCCGTCTGTGTAGAGGTGATGCGCTCCTGCAGCTGGCCCATCTCGGTCGCGAGCGTCGGCTGGTAACCGACCGCGCTCGGCATCCGGCCGAGCAGCGCCGACACCTCGGAGCCTGCCTGCGTGAAGCGGAAGATGTTGTCGATGAAGAGGAGGACGTTCTGACCCTGATCGCGGAAGTACTCGGCCATCGTCAGTCCTGACAGGCCCACGCGCAGGCGCGCACCGGGCGGCTCGTTCATCTGCCCGTAGACGAGCGCGACCTTCTCGAGGACTCCCGACTCCTCCATCTCGAGCAGGAGGTCGTTGCCCTCGCGCGTGCGCTCGCCGACGCCGGCGAAGACGGACACGCCGCCGTGCTCCTGTGCGACGTTGTGGATCAGCTCCTGGATCAGCACCGTCTTGCCGAGACCGGCGCCGCCGAACAGCCCGACCTTCCCACCCTGGATGAACGGAGCCAGCAGGTCGATCACTTTCAGGCCGGTCTCGAAGACCTCGATCTTCGGCGAGAGCTCGGTGAACTTCGGCGGATCGCGGTGGATCGACCAGCGCTCGGTGTCCTCGGGCGGCGCGGGTTTCTCGTCGACCGGCTCGCCGATGACGTTCCAGATGCGGCCGAGCGTCACGTCTCCGACCGGAACCGAGATCGGCTGTCCCGTGTCGTGGACCTCGAGCCCCCGCGCGAGGCCGTCCGTGGAGTCCATCGCCACCGCCCGCAGGCGGTCGTCGCCCAGATGCTGTTGCACCTCCGCGATCAGGGTCCGGGCCTCCTGCTCGCCGAGCGCGGGGATCTCGATCCGCAACGCCGTGTAGATCTCAGGGAGACCCTCGGGGAACACGGCGTCGATCACGACGCCCTTGATCTCGACGATTTGGCCGGGCTTCTGGACGCTCTGTTCGGGCATGAGTCTCCTGCGACAGTTGAGAGGACGAGGCGAGAGCCGCGAGGGCTCCAGGCCCTGGAAGTCTATCGAGACGCGCCGGAAACCAGCGCGGTTGGCAGTCGCCTAGACCGCGTGGTGCGTGCGCGCAGGAGGGCTGGCGGTAGACGCTCGCTGCAGCATTCGGAGCTCGTACTCGGGCGACTGGAGGTACGCGCTAGGCCCGGGCCTGGCAGAACCCGACAATGACGACACACCGCTGTTCTGATTCGTTCCGACTGTGACACTGAAGAAAACTGTTGCCGCAACGGCAGCGGCGGCCGCGCCGAGCTGCATCGTCCGCGCCAGCCGGAGACGATGACTCGGGAGCACGATCGGAAAGTCCAGCTCTTCGAGGGGCGTCGCCCGGAGCAGGCGAGAGGTCGCCGCGACGCTTGCGGCGTAGGCCTGGCACTCGGCGCAGACGGCCAGATGCGCGTCGGCCGTCGCCCGCTCTACCTCGGAACCCTCACCGTCGAGGGATGCCGAGATCACGCTGCGTACGCGCTGGCAATCGCTGAAAGAAGGCTGCCCCGTGAGCACTCTCATTCCACTACTGACGGTAAGTACCAGGAGAAGTTAGCGAAATCTCCTGTCGGCTCCTGGCTAGCTGAAGGTAACCAGAGCTTGATTCATGCGGTTCGCGCCCTCCAGGCAGGGGCTGCGGCCTGCGGGGCCGATGAACGGGCAGCCCCGATTCCGAAACCGCCCGTTGGTCACGACCGTGAGACCGGTTCCGAGCCAGTCGTAGCAACCGGCCCGGGCGGCCGGTCGGAGCGTCCCGCACTTCTCGATCAGCGCCACCCGGCGGGCGCCGCTGGCATCGGAGAGATTCTGGACGCTCAGTCCATACACGCAGCTGACGACGTCCGGACCTCGCAGCCGTGCGCAGATCTTCATCTGGACAAAAGGATCGGCAGATGTGATCAGTGACGCCGCCGAGATGCAGCCCACTCGCTGGATGCCGGCAAGCCCGTGACACAGCGCGCGCACGCCGGCGGCGTTCGAGGGCAGGCGCTTCGGCGGAATCTCGAGGAAGTAGCGGAACCAACACGGCCTGACGAAATCGTGAATCTGGCGGCCGCAGAGGGACCGCGCAGTTGCAGCCCCTCCCCGCTGGCGTTTCGTGCCGTCTCTGCCGACCGCCGAGAACCAGTAGTCGTGGTACGCACCCTGCGCGCAGTCGGGCGCCGCATTCGCGGGCAACGTGCGACACGCCTTGAGCGCAAAGGGCAGCTGGCTGTGGTAGAGGCGCATGTACGCATGCCCCAGGGAATGGATGCAGGTGTACGAACGGAACCGCGTCGGCGCGCGACGGCAGATCTGTAGTGCGCCGTTCGGCCCGAGGCGGCCGATCTCGTTGCCGAGCGCCATCACGAGCCCCATGCCGAAGCCGGCCGAGCAGCCCGGATCGTTCGAGCGCGGCAGGTTGCGCTGAAGGTTCGCCAGCGTCACGTGATGCCTGCGCGCGTACATCCGGCCGACGACGTGCATCATCATGTGACAGTTCGACTGGACGTAGCCGCCTGCCTCACGTACGCGCCGATCGATGCGCGGCAATTCCCTCGCCGGGTCGTTTGTCTTCTCGATGAGAGTCAGTAGCCGGCGGATGTAGCAGTCGCGCACCCGTCCTTGCGGAGCGAAGATGCACGTCCGCATGAAGCCCGAGTTGCCGTCGTAGACCGGCACCACCGGGACGCCAGCCTTTCCCGCACCGGCCTGGATCGCGAGCGCAGACACCCCGACGGCGGCGCCGGCGAGAACCATGATCAACCGGTGCCGGCCGCCTCTCATCGCTCGACCTACCCGGAGGCGGACGGTCCCGTCACGGCGATCGGCACCCCCGAGATGTCCTCGGTGAGGTCGAGCGGCTTGACGATCTCGGCGAAGTGGCACGCGCTCGGATGGCCCTGGCCCCGGTCGATGAGGGCAGGCTCCTCCTCGGCGCAGATCTGCTGGGCCTTCCAGCAGCGGGTGCGAAAGCGGCAGCCGGACGGCGGGTTCGCCGGGCTCGGCACATCGCCCTCGAGCACGATCCGCTTCCGGCGCCCTCGCTGAGAAGGTTCCTCGATCGGCACCGCCGAAAGCAGTGCCTGCGTGTACGGGTGCGCCGGCCGCTCGTAGACGTCCTCCCTCGTCCCGATCTCGACGATCTTGCCGAGATACATGACGGCGACACGATCGGAGATGTGGCGAACGAGCGAGAGGTCGTGCGCGATGAACAGGTATGTGAGGCCGAAGTCGCGCTGCAAGGACTCGAGCAGGTTGACGACCTGGGCTCGAATCGAGACGTCGAGCGCCGAGACGGGCTCGTCGAGCACGACCATCTGTGGATTGAGCGCAAGCGCCCTGGCGAATCCGATCCGCTGTCTCTGTCCACCGGAGAACTCGTGCGGGAAGCGATTCGCGTGCTCCGGGCTCAAGCCGACGGTTCGTAGCAGCTCGTCGACGCGCGCCTTCCCCTCCTTGCCGCGGTAGAGCCCGTGGACTCGGAGCGGCTCCGCCACGATCTCACGCACGGTCATGCGAGGGTTGAGCGACGCGTACGGGTCCTGGAACACGATCTGAAGCTCGCGGCGCACGTCGCGCATACGACGGCGGCTGAGCGGCGTGATGTCCGCGCCGTTGAAGATGATCCGACCCGACGTCGGCTGGAGCAGCTTGATCACCGTGCGCCCGAGCGTGGTCTTCCCGCAGCCCGACTCGCCGACGAGGCCGAGCGTCTCGCCGGCCGTGAGTGAGAGATCAACCCCGTCGACAGCGTGCACCTGCCCGACGACTCGTTTCAGGATTCCCGCTGAGATCGGGAAGTACTTGACGAGCCCTTCGATGCGCAGGATCTCGTTGCCGAGGCCGGCGCGGGCGTGGACCGTCTCGGTCGACTCGACGACGCTCACCGCGCTGCCTCCGCCGCGGCCTTCTCCGCGACGAGCTTGGAGCGGCGGCCCTCGAGCTCGTGGACGAAATGGCACGCGGATAGGTGAGCGGCTTCGTCGATCGACCGCAGCGGCGGCTCGTCCTCGCGGCAGATCGCCCGCCCCTCCGAGAGGAAACAACGCGGGTGAAACGCACAGCCAGGCGGCCGGCTGATCAGGCTCGGCGGTTGCCCCGGAATCGGTCGCAGCCACTCCTCGTCGACACCGATCCGCGGCAGGCTGTCCATCAGGCCGATCGTGTACGGATGGCGGGGAGACTCGAAGATCGTCTGCACGTCGCCGTACTCGACGATCTTCCCGGCGTACATCACGATCACCCGTTCGGCGAGCTCAGCGATGAGGCCGAGGTCGTGGGTGATCAGGATGGTCGCCGCATGCGTCTCGTCCTGGGCCTTCTTCAGCACCTCGAGGATCTGAGCCTGGATCGTCACGTCGAGCGCCGTGGTCGGCTCGTCGGCGATCAGGAGCTGCGGTGAGTTCGAGATCGCCATCGCAATCATCGCGCGCTGGCGCATCCCGCCCGAGAACTCGTGCGGGTACTGCTCGTAGCGCTGCTCCGGGTTGGGGACGCCCACCAGTCGCAACAGCCCGACAGCCTGCTCCTTGACCTCGTTGTCCTTCTTGTCCGGGTAATGGGTCCTGATGGCCTCACCGATCTGGAAGCCCACTTTCAGAACCGGATTCATCGAGGTCATCGGATCCTGGAAGACCATCGCGACCTCGGACCCGCGGACGTGCCGGAGCTCTTTCTTCGACATCTTCAGCAGATCCCTACCGTTGAAAAACGCCTCGCCGCGGACGATCTTGCCCGGAGGTTGCGGGATCAGCCCGAGGATCGACATGGTGCTCACGCTCTTGCCCGAGCCTGACTCGCCGACGATGCCGAGCGTCTCGCCCGGATAGACGTCGTAGGTGATCCCGTCGACCGCCTGCACGACTCCGTCTTCGGTCGTGAAGTGCACTGCGAGGTCCCTGATCGAGAGGATCGGTTCAGCGGCCAAAGGTCTCACCTCTCATGCATCGCACCAGTTTGAAGTTACGCACGAACTCGGCGCTGGGTCGGATCCAAAGCGTCTCGGAGACCGTCACCGATGAAGTTGATGCAGAGGACGATCAGGACGATTATGAGACCCGGGAAGGTGACTAGCCACCAGCTGGCGAGGCCCTGATCCTGGCCCTCGCTGATGAGCACACCGAGCGCGGGCGTCGGCGGCTCGATCCCGAATCCGAGGAACGACAACGTTGACTCGAGCAGGATCGCGGCGCCGGTGGTGAGCGTCGCAGCGACGAGGATCGGCCCGATCGTGTTCGGGATCATGTGCCTGAACATGATCCGGAGATCTCCCGATCCAGACGCCTTGGCCGCCTCCACGTACTCCTTCTCTCGCAGTGAGAGAAAGGTTCCGCGAACGATGCGGGCGATCGTCGGCCAGATGAAGAAGGCTAAGAGCAGCGCCACTTGCGTGGGCCCGCTGTGACCGAGGAACTTCGCCGCGGTCAACAGGACCGCGAGCAGGGGTAAGGTCAAGAAGAGGTCGGTGATCCGCATCAGGGTGTTGTCCCCCCAGCCGCCGAAGTAGCCGGCGAGACCGCCGACGATGGTGCCGAGGACCGTCGAGAGGAAGCCGACGAGGAGGGCGACCCGGGCCGATGTGCGGATGCCGTAGAGCGCCCGGCTGAAGTAATCGCGACCCGCCTGGTCGGTGCCGAACAGATGCTGTGCGCTCGGCGGCTCGGTCAGCGCGTCGATGTTCACGTCGGAGTAGGAGTAGGGCGCGATGACGTTCGCGAAGGCGCCGCAGCCGAAGACGATCAGAAGCACGACGAGGCTTCCCATTGCGAGCCGGTGCCGAACGAAACGGCGCCTCGCGAATGCCCACTGGCTCCGTGCTTGCACCTCGAGGCCCGTGTCGTAGACGAGCTCCGTGTGCTGGGACGGAAGCGCCGACCCGAGTGAGGCCCCGGCCTCGTAGGCTGCGCCGGCGGGATCGGGCGGCCCGATGGCCAGCCCCGTCCCACTCGATTCTCGGTCAGTCATAACGAATCCTCGGGTCGAGAACGCCGTAGATGATGTCGGCGATCAGGTTGAAGACGACAATCATGACAGCCGAGACCATCAGCCACGCCATCACAGGGTACGGGTCCGCTGCCTGGAGGGAGTTGAGGAAGTAGGTGCCCATCCCGTCGAGCGTGAAGATCGACTCGGTCACTACTGCCCCGCCGAAGATGAAGCCGAAGTCGAGTGCGACGACCGTGACCAGCGGGATGAGCGCATTCCGGAAGACATGCTTCATGATCACCCGGCGCTCGACCACGCCCTTTGCCCGCGCGGTGCGCACGTAGTCGGAGTTGATCACCTCGAGCATCGAAGCGCGCAGGAAGCGGCTGTATCCCGGCAATCGTCAGGACCACGAGCGTCAGCACAGGCAGCGCGAGATGCTGCGCCCGGTCGAGCACGAAATGGATGCCGTGACCAGGATCGACCGAGCTCAGCTGCGCGGTGTAGAAGATGCGCACGTGCCACTTGAGAAAGATGTTCGTGAAGAGGACCTGGAGGATCAGGGCTAACCAGAAAACGGGCATGGAGAAGCCGATGAAGCTCAAGGTCGTCATCGAGTAATCGAAGACGGAGTACTGCCGTATCGCGGATAAGACCCCGATACCGATGGCAACGATGACGGAGATGATCTCCACCGTTATGAGCAGCTGGAGTGTGTGGCCGAGGACGCGCTTGATGTCGGGCGTGATCGGCCGGGCCGCGAACAGCGTCTTGCCGAAGTCACCGTGGACGGCGCCCCGCAGCCAGTAGGCGTAGCGAACGACGACGGGCCTGTCGAGCTTCTTATCGTGACTGATCGCCGCCAGCTCGGCCTGCGAGATCAGCGGCCTCGAGCGGATCTTGCCGAGTGGGTCACCTGTAATCGAGACGAACGTGAAGATCAGGAAGCTCGTCGCGAGCAGCACCGGGATGCTGTAGAGCAGTCGGCGAATGATGTAGGCGAACACTCAGACGTCCTCCTGAAGAAAGGTCCCGCCCCCGGCCGTAGCCGGAGGCGGGAGTCTGACTCAATTCAGCCGCAGTATGACGTGCCTACCGCGACGTCCTTCGTACTACCGCGCCCAAGCCTCCGCATTCCACGAGGGGCCTTGCAGGGTCGCGTTGTCCTTCATGCCCTTGATCCCGGCCTTGAAGACGAGGTAAGTCGGCTTCTGGTACAGCGGAATCGTCGGGATGTCGTTCGCCATCTTCGCATCGGCCTGGTTGAAGAGGGCGAAGCGCTTCTTGGGATTGAGCTGAACATCGGTCCTCTCGAGCAGTGCCGAGACCGACCTGTTGCAGTAGCTCATGTAGTTCTGGGCTCCGTCGCACTTCCAGATTTCTACGGAACCCGCGGGATCCGGCGAGCCGACCCACGCAAAGAGCGCGAGGTCGTAGTTGTGGTTCGGCAGATCCTCACCGAAGTACGTGCCGGCCGGCTTGAAGTTGTTCAGCAACTCGATTCCGGCCTTCTTTGCCTGATCCTGGAAGAACGTGAACGAGAGCTCACGCAGCTTGTTGCCGCGCGTGGACTCGAACTGGAACGACAGCTTCGTGCCACCGCAGCGATAGATCCCGTCGGTGCCCTTGGTGCAGCCGTGCGCCTTCAGGATGTTCTCGCCCTTGGTGCGGTTGAAGCTCCACTTCGCCCAGTTTTGCTTGTAGGCGGGGTGGTTGGTCACGAAGATTGCGTTGTTCAACGGTCGCAGGCGCGGGTTCAGCTGTCCGAACAGCGCCTTCACCGTCGAGAGACGGTCGAGGCTGAGGATCAGCGCCTGACGCACCCAGAGGTTCTTCGCGAGCGCGTTGCCCTTCGGTCCCTGCTGGATGTCGATGTGCTCCCACGTCGTACCGAGGTTCGACTGGATGCGAAGTCCCGCCTGGCCGCTCAGCTCGGAAAGAGCCTGCTGCGGCTGCGGGTAGATCGCGTCGACCTCGCCGCCACGGACCTGCTGGATCTCCGTGTTGGTGTCGGTCAGGAACTTGAAGACGATCCGGTCGAGCTTCGCCCTCGGGCCGTGCCAACCAGCCGGGTTGCGGGTCAGCGTGATGCCGCTGCCGCGATCGAACGCCGTCTCGAGGTACGGGCCGTTGCCGATCGGCTTGCCCGTCTTCGGGTTGACGACGTTGTCGGTCCAGACGTTGAGCAGGTTCGAGCCGGCGAGTGCATGTGCCGGCAGAACGAAGCCACCGCCGAAGAGGTCCTTCCAGTCCGCGTACGGCTTGGTGAAGGTGACCTTCACGACTTTGCCTGTTCCGGTGATGCTCCGGATCTGGTCGTACCCAGCCTGGGAGACATGATCCTTGAGCGCGGGGCTCATGAGTCGCCTTCCAGGAGAAGATGAAGTCCTTGCCCGTGACCTGGACCTTGTCGCTCCAATGTGCGTTCTTGCGGATGAAGTACGTGATCCGCATCGGGTTGAGCTTCACCGTTGCCTTCGTGATGAGGTCGGGCTTGTAGGTGAAGTTCGGGCGGATCAAGAAGACGCTCCGCGCAGAACCGGTGTCAGGAACACGCTGTTCCAGAACTCTCCGCAGTCGTTGCTGAGGAGCTGGTTGAGGCACCAGTCAGGGCCTCCACCTTGTTCTGCTCCGAAGACAAGCGTCCCCGCATGCTTCGCGTTCTGACTGGCCGGCCCATTCACTTTCGCCGAGCCGGTAGCCGTCAGCGCAAGCGCCAAAAGCACCGCCCCGGCAAAGAGCCAGAGCTTACGTAGATGCATCTACTCCCTCCGTTCTGTTAGAGACTGCTAGGGGCAGCAGCCCCTCTTCCTCCATCCCACCTCCTGCCGGGAGGCGGGCCGCATTCTGCCACAGGAGAGACAATTTCTCTCCCGGCCCGTAAGACGTGGAGACCCCCTCTTTGTTAGAGGCCTGTGAGAGGCTGCCCTACCCGCTCAGGGCATCCGCCCCCGCCACCACTTCGAGGATTTCCTGGGTGATCTCGGCCTGACGGGCCCGGTTCATGGCCAGGGTGAGGCTGTCGATGAGCTCCCCGGCGTTCTTCGACGCGTTTCGCATCGCGGTCATCCGGGCGCCGTGCTCCGAGGCGGCCGATTCCAGCAACGCCCGGTAGAGCTCCGTCTCGACGTAGACCGGCAGGAGCCGCTCCAGGATCTGCTCGGGCTCGGGCTCGAAGATGAAGTCCCCCCGCATCGCATCGTCGGATCGCTCCTCGTCGTCGGTCTCCAACAGGTCCTCGGAGAGCGGCAGAACGTCCTGCACGGTCACCGTCTGGACGAGAGCCGACTCGAAGTGGTTGTAGACGAGGACGACTCGGTCGACCTCTTCCTCGGTGTAGAGCTCGGCTACCCGGTGCGCGATCGCCTGGGCGTCCGCGTAGCGGGGCTGATCGGTGAAGCCGGTGAACTCGCCGACGAGCTCGAAGCGCCTGAAGCGAAGCGAGCCGACTCCGCGCCGCCCCACGCCCACCCAGCGGACCTGCTTGCCCTCGGCGCGAAGCTCGCGCTCCAACGCGATGGCCCGCCGAAGGATCTGCGAGTTGAACGCGCCCGCGAGCCCGCGGTCTGCCGTGAGCGGAACGATCGCCACGGTCTGCTCCTGGTCGCGCTTCTGCAGAAGCGGGAGCCCGCGTACCGAGGAGCTCGCGCGAGCGGTTCCGGCCATCAGCTCGAGCATGCGGTCCGCGTACGGCCGCATGTCCTCGATGCGCGTCTGCGCTCGTTTGAGCTTCGCCGCGGCGACGAGCTCGAGCGCGCGCGTGATCTTCCGGGTGTTCCGGACCGATCTGACCCGCCGCTTGATGTCCTGGACGGTGGCCATCGTCAGCCGACGAGCGAGTCGGTCTCCTCGACATGGAAGGACTGCTGGACCTTCTTGATCTCCGCGTCGAGCTTCGCAGCGAGCTCGTCAGGGAGGTCACCGCTCTCCCGGATCTCTTCGAGGACAGTGCCGTCGGCGCGCAGGTGCTCGATGAGTTCCTCCGCGAAGCGCGGCACATCGGTCACCGGAATGTCGTCGAGGAAGCCGTTCACGCCTGCGTAGAGCACCGCAACCTGTTCCTCGGTCGGAACCGGCTGGTACTGCGGCTGGTTGAGGAGCGCCACCATCCGCTCACCGCGAGCAAGGGCGTTCCTGGTCGCTTCGTCGAGGTCGGAGCCGAACTGAGCGAACGCCTCCAACTCACGGTACTGCGACAGATCGAGGCGCAGCCGGCCCGCGACCTTTTTCATCGCCTTCGTCTGCGCCGAGCTCCCGACGCGCGAGACGGAGATACCGACGTTGATCGCCGGCCGGACACCCGAGAAGAAGAGGTCCGACTCGAGATAGATCTGCCCGTCGGTGATCGAGATCACGTTCGTCGGGATGTACGCCGCGACGTCGCCGGCCTGGGTCTCGACGATCGGCAGCGCGGTGAGCGAGCCGCCGCCGTTCGCGTCGGAGAGCTTGCACGCACGCTCGAGGAGCCGCGAGTGGAGATAGAAGACGTCACCCGGGAACGCCTCGCGTCCCGGCGGACGACGGAGCAGCAGCGACAGCTGACGGTACGCGTCGGCGTGCTTCGACAGGTCGTCGTAGATCACGAGCGCGTGCTGGCCGTTGTAGAGGAAGTACTCGCCCATCGCGCAGCCGGCGAAGGGGGCCATCCATTTGATCGGAGCCGCCTCCTGTGCGGCCGCCGACACGATCGTCGTGTACTCCATCGCGCCGCGGTCGCGGAAGAGCTCGTACACCTGCGCGACGGTCGAGGCCTTCTGGCCGATCGCGACGTAGATGCACTTCACGTCCGTGTCCTTCTGATTCAGGATCGTGTCGATCCCGATCGTCGTCTTGCCGGTCTGGCGGTCGCCGATGATCAGCTCGCGCTGACCGCGCCCGACGTTCGTCATCGCGTCGATCGCCTTGATCCCCGTGAGCAGCGGCTCCTTGACCGGCTGCCTCGCGACCACACCCGGTGCCTTGAACTCGAGCAAGCGCGTCTCGGAGGTCTCGATCGGCCCGCCGCCGTCGAGCGGATTGCCGAGCGGGTCGACGACACGGCCGAGGAGAGCCTCGCCGACCGGAACGCTCGCGACCTTTCCGGTGCGCCGGACCGGCTCCCCCTCCTTGACGTGCTGCCACTCGCCGAAGAGGGCGGTGCCGACGTCGTCCTCCTCGAGGTTGAAGGCGAGGCCGACGACGCCGTGCTCGAACTCGAGCATCTCGAGCGCGACCGCGTTCTCGAGGCCGTATGCGCGCGCGATGCCGTCGCCGACCTGGAGGACGGTACCCACCTCGGCGAGATCGGTCTCGACGTCGTAGTGCTCGATCCGGTCCTTCAGGATCGAGGTGATTTCTTCTGGACGAAGTTTCACTGTGCTAGCTCCTTGTTACGAGTTCACGGCGCAAGCGCTCGATTCGGCCGCGAACGGACGCGTCGACACGCATGGAGCCTGCCTGCAGGACGAAACCGCCGATCAAGTTGGGATCGACTTTCCGCGTCGCTTCGACCTTGCGGCCCGACGCCTCTTGGATCTGCTTCAAAATCGCTGCGGCGTCCGGCTCCGAGAGCTCGTACGCAGTCGTCAGCTCGACGTCGAGCCGGCCTTCCTCCGCCGCCATCAGTCGGTCGAGCTCACGGGCGATTTCCGCGATCTCGCCGCTACGGCCCTTTTCGGCGACAAGGCGCAGGAAGTTGCCGAGCAACGGGTCGGCGTCGCCGATGATCTCGGCGACGATCCCGCCCTTCGTCTCGTGGTCGAGCTCGGGGTTGCGAAGCACTGCGCGCAGCTCTGGAACGTCGCGGACGGCCACGGCGAAGTCGCCGAGCTCCTCAGCGACCTTCTTCAGGCGCCCTTGCTCCTTCGCGGCCTCGAAGAGGGCGCGCGCGTACGTGCGGTGCACGGCTGCTATCGGACCGTCTCCTTGTGCTCGAGCGCCGAGAAGTCGAGCTCGCCGATCGCGTCCTCGATCAGGCGCCTGTGGTCGGACTCGTCGAGCACCTTGCCGGTGACCTTTGCCGTGGCGATGAGCGTCAGCTCGGCCACCTCGGCGCGAATCGCGTGCAACGCGCGCTCCGTCTCGGCATCGATCTGGCGCTTCGTCTCCTCGAGCCGGCGATGGCGATCGGCCTCGGTCTCTTCCTTCACACGCCGCGCCATCGACTCGGCGACCTTGCGCGCCTCCGCAAGGATCTGCTCGGACTGCCCTCGCGCCTGTCCGATCAGCGCACGATGCTCGTCGAGCAGGCGCCGCGCCTCGGTGCGCGCCTTCTCCGCCTCTTCGATCGAGAGGCGGATGCGCTCCCGACGGTCGTCGATCAGCTTCTGGACTGCACCGAACGCGAATCTCTTGAGGACGAAGAACGTGATCCCGAAGCAGACGATGGTCCAGACCATCAGTCCGAGTCGGACCTCGATCAGTGGATTCGCGGCGACCAGCATCAGACCAGGACGTAGGCGAGGATCGACCCGAGCAGGCCGTAGAAGACGACCGCCTCGGTCAGCGCAAAGCCGAGCCACTGGATTCCGGTCAGTTCGCCGCGCAGCTCGGGCTGACGCGCGACGGACTGGATCATCGAGGAAAAGATGTTGCCGATACCGATGCCGGCGCCGAGCGCACCGAGACCGACACCGAGCGCGAGACCGATCGCCTTTCCGGCTTTCGTCACATCGCCCGACGTTGCTGCAAGCAAAGTGTTCACGTCATTCCTCCTTTAGTGCTGTGGCTCGATGGCCGAGCCGATGTAGATGGCGGACAGAGCGGCGAAGATGAACGCCTGGATCCCGACGACGATGACGACCTCGAACACGTAGAAGAGCGTCGCCGGCACCAGGACGAACAAGAGCGCCCAGGACTGGAAGATGAAGATGAGGCCGAGGAAGGTCAGGATCAGGATGTGTCCGGCGAGCATGTTGGCGAAGAGTCGGACGCTCAGCGAGATCAGCCGCATGAACTGACCCAGGATCTCGAGCGGCACGATCAGCAACAGCAACGGCTTCGGGGCTTCCGGGATCCAACTTTTGAAGTACCCGACAGGACCATTCCAGCGGACTCCTTCGTAGTGCGTGAAGACGAACGTCAAGAGCGCGAGAGCGAGCGTCACCGAGATCGAGCTCGTCGCTGCGTAGATGCCCCAGACGGGAACTCCGTGGTACGTCTCACCCGTCAGCGGCAAGGGAATGAAGCCGAGCAGGTTGACGACGAAGATGAAGAGGAAGAGAGAGGCGACGTAGGGGAACCACCGGTGGATCGCCTTCGTCGGCAAGCCCTGCTCCGCGATCTGCACCTGCGCGATCTCGTAGATCTGCTCGCCGATCGTCTGCCGAACTCCCGGCGCTCCGCTGGGGGAGACCTTCACCCGCATCAGGAAGATCCCGATGAAGATCGTCAGGACGGTCGCGAGCATCAGGTAGACGACTGCCTTCGTGATCGATAGATCAAGGGGGCCCAGATGGATCGAAACCCACTCGTGTTGCTCGAACTCCTTGACCGGGTCGAACTCGCCGCGCGCGAAGGCGGCCTGCGGGAACGCGAGCGCGAAGAGGACAACGGCCAGCAGGCGCGACTTCATCGCCCGCCTCCGAAGTAGGAGACCATCGAGAGGCCGAGCTCAAGGGTGTATGCGAGCGCGTAGAGGAGGGCAGCGGCCAGCGCGAGGTGCGCGTCCGACGCCGCGACCGCGAAGAGGACCACCAGCAGTCCCAAAGTCTTGAAGAGCAACCCGAACGCCTGCATTCCGGAGGCCGCGAGGTTACCCGTGTCTTTCCTCGCGCGCCGCAGTATGAAATCGAGCGCATGGATCCCGGCCCACAGAAGCGCTGCGAGCGCCCAGGCGGTCATGTTCCAGTCGAGGATCAGGAACAGGGGCAGGGCGATGAGAATGACGACGGATCCCGCCAGCGCGGGCAGGAGATGACCCGGCTCGGGTCGTGGCGTTGCGAGCAGGCTCGAGCTCTTCATCAGAAGCTCTCCCGGTAGCGCCAGTAGACCGCATAGACCGAGAGCGGGATCCCGATCACCGCACCGATGAGGATTCCGATTCCTGCGGAGCCTGCCAGCCAGCCGATCAGCAGGCCGAGGGCCACCGAGGCGAAGAGCACTCCCACCAAGACGCCTCCCGCTTCGGCGTACTGGGGAGAAGGGCGGCTTTGGGGCTCCATCTGCGCGGAGCATACCAAGTTTGTGACAACGCGAGACCGCTTGAAACAGCCAAAAATCGCAGACTTTGTACTAGGCCGACTTAGGCCGACTTCCGTTTCTCGGCAAGCGCCTGCTCCTCCCGCCGCCTCATGATCGGATTCGCGAGCTTCACGATCTCGAGCAGGTAGACCATGTACACCGAGGCCGCGATGGCAACCAGTCCGAAGAGTGAGACGACGAGGGTTCGCCACGGATGCCACTCGCCGTGTTGATGCGGGCGGATGAAGCGGAGGGCGAGGGCGGTCGCGGCGAGCGTGGCGCACCACAGCCAGATGTAGCCCGCGGCGCGCCGCTGCGAGAAGCCGATGTCCACGAAGCGGTGGTGGAGGTGCTGCCGGTCGGCGACGTAGACCGGCTGCCGATATTTGAGCCGCTTCGCGACGACGAACGAGGTGTCGAGGATCGGCACCGCGAGCACGAGGAGCGGGAAGAAGAGGGTGACGATCGACGCCGTCTTCAAGAGCCCCTGCAGCGGGATCGTGGCAAGCACGAAACCAAGCAGCATCGCGCCGGAGTCGCCCATGAAGATCCGCGCGGGATAGACGTTGTGGCGGAGGAACCCAAGCGCGGCGCCGAGCACGATTGCGGACAGAATCGCGGCCTGGATTCCCGGGCGCGGCAGCGAGAGGGCGATCAGCGTGAAGGTGAACGCGGAGATCGCCGAGACGCCCGCCGCCAGCCCGTCGAGCCCGTCGAGGAAGTTGACCATGTTCATGATCGCGACGATCCAGAGGACGGACAACGGCATCCCGACCCAGTCCGGCAGCGTGTGGATGCCGAGGATCGGAAACGTGAAGTGATGCACCCAGATCCCGAAGCCGACCGGGATCGCCGCCGCCGCGACCTGACCGCCTAGCTTCTCCCACCAACGCAGCCCGCGAAAGTCGTCGACCGCGCCGACTGTCGTCGCGACTGCCGCGCCGAGCAACAGCCCGCGCGTCTCGCCCGAGAGGTCGAGAAACGCCAGCGACGGGACGAGGATCCCGAAGAAGAGCGCGAGGCCGCCGAGCCTCGGCACGGTGCTGCGATTGAGCCGCCGACCTTCGGGCCGATCGACTGCTCCGAGCAGGCGGGCCATGCCACCGACCGCCGGCGTCAGCAGGACGACGATCGCTGCAGCGAGTAGGGCGCCCCAGACGACCTCCAGGTGATCCGCGAGCGTGTGCAGCATCTCTACTTCGTGCCGTAGAGCCGGTCGCCCGCATCACCGAGACCGGGGACGATGAAGCCACGCTCGTTGAGACCGCGATCGATCGCGGCGACGACGATCTGCACGTCGGGATGGTCGCGCATGATCTTCTCGATCCCTTCGGGCGCCGCGATGATCGCAATCAGGCGGACCGAGGTCGCCCCGGCACCCTTGACGGTCTTGATCGCGGCGGCGGTCGAATTGCCCGTTGCAAGCATCGGATCGAGCAGGATGACGTCACGCTCGGCGACATCTGCCGGCAGCTTCGCGTAGTACTCGATCGGCTCGAGGGTCTCCTCGTCGCGGTACATGCCGATGAAGCCGACGCGCGCGCTCGAGATGAGCGACAGCACGCCGTCGAGCATGCCCACGCCCGCCCGCAGAATCGGGCAGACCGCGACCTTCTTCCCACTGATGTGCGGGAACTGCCCAACCTCGAGCGGAGTCTCGACCTCGACATTCTCCGTCGGCAAGTCCTTGGTCGCCTCGTACGTCAGCAAGAGCGTGATCTCGTTCACGAGCTTGCGGAAGTGAACGGTCGGCGTGTTCTTGTCGCGGAGGTACGAGAGCTTGTGCTGGACGAGCGGGTGCTTGACCTCGACGACGCTGCCGCGGCTTGTCTCCGTCACGGTCACTGGGTCACGTAGGTGGTCCAGCCGCGGAATCCTGGGTAGAGCGGACGCTTCGCGCACAGCGCCTCCGTCCGGGATCGCAGCCCGTCGAGATCCGGGGAATCGTCCAGGGACTCGACGATGATGCGGCCGATCTCGCGGAAGTCGCCGTCGTCCATCCCACGCATCGTGGCGGCGGGCGTCCCGATCCTCACGCCGCTCGCAACCGTCGGCGGCCGCTCGTCGAACGGGACGGTGTTGCGGTTCACGGTCAGCTTCACCTCGTGCAACCGCTCCTCCGCGTCCTTGCCCGTCCAGTCTGTACCGCGGAGGTCGAGCTGCAGGAGGTGCGTGTCGGTGCCACCGGTCAAGACGTCCAGGCCGCCCTCCATCAACGTGTCCGAGAGCGTGTCCGCGTTGCGCCGAACCTGCGACTGGTAGTCGCGGAAGGCCTCCGTCGCGGCAATCTTGAAGCACGTCGCCTTCGCCGCGATCGTGTGCTCGAGCGGGCCGCCTTGCATGCCGGGGAACACCGCGCGGTCCACTGCCTGCGCATGCTCCGCCGTGCAGAGGATGAAGCCCGAGCGCGGGCCGGCCAGCGTCTTGTGCGTCGTCGAGGTGACGAAGTCGCAATGCTCGACCGGATTTGGCTGGAGGCCCGCTGCGACCAGGCCGGCAAAATGCGCCATGTCGCACAGGAGGAGAGCGCCGACATCGTCGGCGATCTCACGGAACTTCGCCGTGTCGACCGTCCGCGGGTACGCAGAGCCGCCGCAGACGATCAGCTTCGGCCGCGTCTGCCTCGCCTTCTCCAGCACCTCGTCGTAGTCGACGACGTTCGTCTCGCGCGACACGCCGTAGTGGGCAATCGTGTACAGCCGTCCCGAGAAGTTGACCTTGAGCCCGTGGGTCAGGTGGCCACCGTGCGCGAGCTCGAGCGACAGGATCGTGTCGCCCGGCTGCAGGGCCGCCATGTAGACCGCCATGTTCGTCTGCGCGCCGGCGTGCGGCTGGACGTTGGCGTGGTCGGCGCCGAAGAGCTCCTTGGCGCGGTCGATCGCAAGCTGCTCGATCTCGTCGACGACCTCGCAGCCGCCGTAATAGCGCTTGCCCGGGTAGCCCTCTGCGTACTTGTTGGTCGGCGTCGAGCCGACGGCCTCCATGATCGCCGGCCAGGTGAAGTTCTCGGAGGCGATGAGCTCGATCTGGTTCCGCTGGCGCTCGAGCTCGCGGCCCAGCAGATCTGCAATCTCCGGGTCGAGTTGATCGAGCCCGGCAGTGGTCAGCTGCTGAAAGGTCTGCTGCGCGACGGCCATGAACGCTCCTCTCCCAGGGTCAACCTGATCGTACTGCCGCGCCCAGTCGGCGCAGAGCTTCCTCGGCCGGGAGAGCTCCTTCGCGCAAAATGCGGGGCTCCGCACCGGTGAGATCGATCACCGTCGACGGGCTCCCGGGCAACTCGCCGCCGTCCACGAGCGCCCCCGCTCCCTCCCTGATCGCTTCGGGCACCTCGTCGAGCCGCTTCGGATCGCGACCGCCGGGTCGGTTCGCGCTGGTCGCGGCGACAACGCCGACCCGCTCGAGGACGTCGGCGCCCGGCCCGGCGAACGAGGGAACCCGAACGCCGATCGCCCCGGGGTTCGTCCCGGTCAACCAGCGAAAGCGGCCGGCAGGATTCGCGAGGATCAGCGTGACCGGCCCGGGCAGGAGCAGCCGTGCTCGCTCCGCTAGGTGCCCGTCAAGCTCGGGGACGCACTCGAGCAGGTGGTCGAAGTCGCGTGCGACCAGCGCGCTCGGGTCGGTTTCGGCTCTGCCCTTCAATTCGTAGAGGCGCCTTACGGCCAACTCCTGGTTCGGGTCGGCAGCAAGCCCGTAGACGGTGTCGAACGGCAGCACGACCGGCTTGCCCTCGCGCAGAGCCTCGACGGCGTTCGTCATCGTCGTCCTTCGACCACGCGGTCCTCTTCCGCAAGATCCGGAGTGATCGTGATGTCGGCGTAGCCGAGCGACGCCAGCGCGTCGGCGACATGATCCGCCTGGCCGTCTCCGACCTCGAAGACGAGCAGGCGCGTGCTCGCAAGCCTGGCGATCTCCTCGTGGATCCCTTCGCCGACAAGCGCGTCACGCGGCTCCCAGTCGCGGATCTCCGGCTGCAGCGAGTCCCACTCGTCGGCCGCGACGTACGGCGGGTTCGAGACGACGAGATCCCAGCCTTCGGCCGCGGTCTCCAGATCGCCCTGTCGAACCTCGATCGCCAGGTCGAGCCGCTCGGCGTTCTCCCGCGCGAGCGCGACTGCATCCTCCGCCGAATCGACGGCGGTCACGCGCGCGTCGGGACGTTCGTCCGCGATCGCCAGCGCAATCGCCCCCGACCCGGTGCCGAGGTCGAGCACGCGCGGATCGGTCTCGTCACGCAGGAGGGCAAGGCAGCGTTCCACGACGATCTCGGTCTCGGGGCGCGGGACGAGCGCGCGCGCATCCGTGTTCAGCACCAGCCTGCGGAAGCCCCACTCCCCGAGGACGTACGCCAGCGGCTCGCGTTGTCTGCGCCGTTCGAGCAGTGCGTCGAACTCGTCGGGGACGTCCTGGTCGCGCCGCTCGTGCACGCCGGTGCGCGAGGTTCCGAGGACGTGGGCGAGAAGCAACTCGGCGTCGACCCGTGGCGTGTCGACACCCGCCTCCTCGAGCCGCTGCTCGGCGAGACGGAGGGCTTCCCCGACCGTCACTGTTCGAGCGCGCGCCGGCGCTCCTCTGCGCCGAGCGCCTCGGTGAACTCGTCGAGCTCCCCCTGCAGGACCTTGTCGAGTTGGTGCACCGTGAGCTTGATGCGATGGTCGGTGACCCGGTTCTCGGGATAGTTGTAGGTGCGGATCTTCTCCGCGCGCTCGCCGGTTCCGATCTGCGAGCGCCGAGTCGCGTCGAGCTCCGCGCGCTGCTTCTCACGCTCGTGCTCGTAGAGACGCGCGCGCAGCACGCGCAGCGCCTTCTGCCGGTTCTGTAGCTGGCTCTTCTCGTCCTGCATCGCGACGACGAGGCCGGTTGGAAGATGAGTTATGCGCACCGCCGAGTCGGTCGTGTTGACGCTCTGCCCGCCGGGGCCCGTCGAGCGGTAGACGTCGATCTTGAGGTCGTTCGGGTCGACCTCGACCTCCACTTCCTCGGCCTCGGGCATGACTGCGACGGTGGCTGTCGACGTGTGGACGCGTCCCTGCGACTCCGTCTCGGGCACGCGCTGGACGCGGTGCGTCCCGCCCTCCCACTTGAACACCGAGTAGGCGCCGTCGCCCTTGATCCCGAAGGTGATCTCCTTGAAGCCGCCGGCTTCGTTCGGGCTCGAGCCCAGGTGCTCGACGCTGAAGCCGCGCCGTTCCGCGTAGCGCGTCAGCGCGCGGTGCAGGTCAGCCGCCCAGAGGGCGGCTTCATCGCCGCCGACGCCTTGACGGATCTCGATGATGACGTCCTTGCTGTCCGCAGGGTCGGTCTCGACGAGCGCGACCTTCAGCTCCTCCTCGAGTGAGAGCAGCCGTTCCTGCAGCTCCGCCACGAGCTCGCGGAGATCGCTGTCCTCGAGAGCGTCATCCAGGTCGGCCCGTGCCTCGCGCCAGCGCTGCGCGAGTAGGTAGGGGCCCTCCAGTTCCTTCAGCTTGCGACCCGCGTCGGCGACCTCGCGATGGTCGTTGTAGACGGCAGGGTCGGACATGCGCTCCTGCGCTTCGCGATAGGAGCGTTCGACGTCGTCGAGCAGCGGTTCGAGGTTGCCGGCCATCGCCGGTCTAGGTTAGGCCACTGAGCCCTGGAGTCGCGCGTTCAGGCTGATTTCGGGGACGCCTGCGAGCGCCTTCGAGACCGGGCAGTTTTCTTTCGCCTGCTCGGCCGCTTGCTTGAACGCGGCTTCGTCCATCCCCGGGACCTGTCCGGCTACGTCGATGACGATCTTCGTGATGCCCTCGCCCGGCTGGAACGTCACGGTGGCCGACGTCTTCAGCTCTTCCGGCGCGTGGCCCTCTTTGGCGAGACCGCCGGAGAGCGCCATCGAGAAACACGACGCGTGCGCGGCGGCGATCAGCTCTTCCGGACTGGTCAGGCCGTCTGGTTCCTCGGAGCGCGCGGCCCAACTCACGTCGTGGCCACCGAACGCGCCGCTCGTAACGGAGTCGATCCGGCCGCTGCCGCTCATCAGGTCGCTGTGCCACGTCACCTCGGCCTTGCGATCAGTTGCCATCAGCTTCCTCCTTCGAGTTGTGCGTTGACGGTCACCTTCGCGCTCGCCTCGATCAATGCGGAAAACGTGCACCCATTGTTCGCGGCGTCTGCGGCTTCCTGCAGAGCCGCCTCCTCAATCCCTGTTACACGCGCGCGCGCGAGGATGTCGGACGCAACAATTCGATGCGAGCCGTCCTCGACCTGGTCGAGAGTCACGACGGCAGAGACATCCAGGTGATCGGGTGCGAATCCCGCACCAGCAAGCTCACCTGCAAGGGACATGGCGTAACAAGCTGCGTGCGCGGCGGCGAGCAGTTCCTCCGGGCTTGTCTTGCCGTCCTGCTTCTCGATTCGCGTCGCCAACGAGTACGGCAGGTTCTCGAATGCTCCTGTCCCGGCGCTGATCGAACCACTACCGCGTGCGACGTTTCCTTCCCACGTGACCTCTGCATCGCGCTGGACGCGCGGCATTAGTGGCCTCGCCGGTCTCGCTGGCGGATGCCCGGGTCGCGAGCACCAAGCGATGCAAGGACGCAGGGAGTGCCCGGGCTGGTCTGCCCGGGCGCGACTGAGGACGCGGCAGCGCGCCGTGTGATCGCGGGCCGGGCGCCGCCATGTGGGGCCGGCGAGGTCACTAAGCCATCACTTCGACTTTGCGCTCATTTGGATCATTGATCTCGAGCAAGAGGACTTCCTTCAGGGCGCGGATCGAGACCTCGATCTGGTCGAGCGACGGCTCTCGCGTGGTGAGCCGCTGCAGCCACATGCCCGGCGCCAGCAGCGACGTCAAGATCCGGTTGTTCTGATGCTTGCCGGCAAAACGGATGAGCTCGTAGGCGATTCCCGCGATCACCGGCAGCAGGACGATCCGAGTCACGATCAGCCAGTACCAGGTAGGCCGCCCGAAGAATGCAAACACGAAGATGGCGATGACCATCACCCAGAGCAGGAACGCGGTCCCGCAGCGGGGATGGATGAGGCTGAAACGCTGCACGATCTCGGGCTTCAGCTCCTCCCCAGCCTCATAGGCGTTGATCGCCTTGTGCTCCGCCGCGTGGTACTGGAAGACACGCCGTAGATCGGGGAACAGTGAGATCAGAAACAGGTAGAGGACGAAGATCGTCACGCGGATCGCGCCTTCCACGATCACGAACCAACCTGCCTGGATCCCGATCCAGTCGGTGATGAGCGCCGGGGACACCTTGAAGAGCAGGACCGCGAACCCGATTGCGATCGCGAACGCGAAGATGAGCTGCGAGCGTGTCAGTTCGGTGCTGACTTCTTCGCTCTCTTCGCCCTCCTTCCCCTCAACAGCCGCCGCATAGCTCGCGGAGATGGCGAGCGCGCGAAAGCCGATCGAGAGGGACTCGCCGAGCGCCACGACCCCGCGGATCACGGGCAGCCGGAAGACCCAGTGCCGGGCCATCGGCGACTTGATCGGCTGGTGGACCTCGGCGATGTCTCCGTCGGGCTTGCGGACGGCGACGGCCCAGTTCGATGCGCCGCGCATCATCACGCCCTCCAGGACGGCCTGGCCTCCGACGTTCGCCATTGGGTCTAGCTAGCCGCGGCTAGCGCCGCCGGCCTTCTCGAGCCGGCGCTGGAAGCGCTCGACGCGTCCGCCCGTATCGACCAGCTTCTGCTTGCCCGTGTAGAACGGGTGGCAGTTGGAGCAGATCTCCACGTGGAGCTCGGGCTTCGTGGAACGCGTCTGGAACGTGTTCCCGCAGGAGCAAGTCACGGTCGCGAGGACGTATTCGGGATGGATCTCAGGCCTCATCTGAAGCCAGGATAGCAGCGGCCGTTTTGGGTGCGACGTTGCCTCCGGAGACGACCGCAGCCACCGTCTGGCCTGGCTCGGGGACGACGACGCCGGACAGCAAGGCCGCTGCCGTGGCGGCTCCGGCAACCTCGCAGGCGAGCTTCATCCGGCTGTACATGAAGCGGAAAGCCTCCTCGAGGGCGTCCTCGGTAACGAGCACCGACTCGACTTCGAGCTCCGTGCAGACTCGCACGCAATTCGCACCGGCGTACGGCCCGTTGAGACCGTCGGCGATCGACTTCGCCTCGACGGTGACGGGCCTGCCCGCCTTCAGGCTTTCGTGCAGGGCGGGCGAACGCTCCGGTTCGACGGCGATCACCCGTGCGTCGGGTCTCATCCCTTTGACGGCGGTCGCAATTCCCGAGATCAGGCCGCCGCCTCCCACCTGGACGAGCACGATGTCCGCTTCGGGCAGGTCCTCGATCATCTCGAGACCTACGGTTCCCTGGCCCGCCATCACGTACGGATCGTCGTAGGGGTGGACGAGCGTGCGGCCCGTCGACTCGATCAGTTCGTCGAGCCGCTCGAACGCGGCCGGGATGTCCGCAGCCTCGGTGTCGATCGTCGCGCCGTAGCCGCGCGCCGCGGCGATCTTCATCGGGCTCGCCGTCTGCCACATGACCACGAGGGCGTCGATGCCTTCCAGCGCCGACGCGTAAGCGAGCGCTTGCGCATGGTTCCCGGCCGAGATCGAGATGACGCCGTGCTTCTTCTCGTCGTCGGTGAGCGTCGCGAGCTTGTTCAACACTCCGCGTGGCTTGAAGGCTCCCGTTCGCTGCAAGAGCTCGGCCTTGAACCAGACGTCGGCGCCGACCTGCTTGGAAAGCGTCGCGGAGCTGAGCATGGGCGTGCGATGCAGCCGGTCGCCGATCCGTTCGCGGGCACGGTAGACGTCGTCGAGCGAGATCAGCGAGCTTGTCGTGGCCATCGAGAGATCGTACTTCGAAGGCGTTAGAGCAGCCTGCCGACGCGCTGGCCGAGCAGTACGGCCAGCATGCCGAGGCCGATACTCGCGGTCGCGTTGAGGAGGGCAAGGCCGATTGCTTTCTCCTCGACAAGCCCGTACGTCTCCTGCGCAAACGTCGAGAACGTCGTGTACGCCCCGCAGAATCCCACGACAAGGCCGATCCGCAGCCAGTGAGGTGCGTGGTGCCGGTCAACGAGAGCGGCGATCAACAAGCCGACGAGAAAGCAGCCGGAGAGGTTGATGGTGAACGTGCTCCACGGAAACAGTGCTAGCGATCGCCGTTCGATGGCACTGTCCAATCCGTATCGTGCGAGCGTTCCGAGTGAACCACCCGCAGCGACTGCGGCAATGGTCGCCATGGTTCAGGCTCCTTTCGTTCGCAGGAGCCATCAGCCGTTGCTGGCGGTTGAAGGCGGGCCCCATCGCCGCTGGCCGGAATCTATCTGGCTAGTACTTGCCCTTGCCGCAGCCCGCTAGCACGAAGGGTGCGGCGGCGGCGAGCAACAGTGTCAGTCTTGTTCGCATGTGACTCCTACTCTGCCAACCGGCGGACGGTTTTGTCTCACGGGCGTCACAGTTTCGTACCCGTGCCTGGCACCGGTACGCCGCGGGTCGAGCGCTCCGCCGAGGGCTCGGATGACCGACGTACGTCACAGTTTCGTACCCGTGCCTGGCACCGGTACGTTAGGTCTGCGTGTACTCGGGGCCGCTGCCGCCCTCGGGCGGAGTCAGGCGTCCGCCCTTGGCCGTGATCGCGCCGCATTGGACGCAGTTCGACGGCGTGACGTCCACGCCGGTCTCCGTGGCTTCGTAGACCTGCGCGGGACACATTCGCTCCCATAGCTCCGCGACGTCTTGCGGGACATCGCGCCGGATCACGATGTGGTTCGGCTGATCGTCGCGCGTCTTGTTGCCGGAGGCGAAGACGGACGAAAGCTTGTCGAACGTGAGCTTCCCGTCGGGCGCCGGGTAACTTTTCGCGCGGTCGGTCCGGATCAGGTCGGCATCGGCGTCCCGCTCGAGCTCCAGGTCCCGCGGCGGGAACCGGCCCTTCGAGGCGGTCATCGCGCCTGCAAGCGCGCCGCCGACGACGAACCCGCGGCCGAACGCCGGACGCATGTTGCGCACTTCGTACAGGTCCTTCCAGACGAAGCTCTGCTTCAGCGCGTCGTCGTAGACGGCGAGCGCACCGGGAGTCGCCGGAGTCTGCCCGCGTTGGAGGGCAGCGAACGCGGCTTCCGCCGCAAGCGAGCCGGATTCGATCGCGTAGTGGATCCCCTTCAGCGCCGGGACGTTCACCAGTCCCGCACCGTCGCCGCAGATCAGGAGCCCCGGCGCGTGCAGCTGCTTCGGCAAAGCGAGGAAGCCTCCTTCGGGAATCGTCTTCGCGCCCCACTCGATGCGTTCGCCGCCGGCAAGCAACCTGCGAACAAGCGGGTGCGTCTTCAGCTCCTGCAGCACGTCGTGCACCGAGAGCTCGACGTCGCGGTAGTCGAGGCCGACGACCATCCCCAGCGTGAGCATGTCCTCGCCCATCGGGTAGATGAACGAGCCGCCGAACTCCCTGTACTTCGCACCGGGCCGCAACGGCCAGCCCATGGTGTGGATGACACGGTCGAGCGGGCGTTTGATCTTCCAGACTTCTTTCACGCCGAGCGCCCAGACCTGCGGGTTCTCACCGGCAAGACCGAAGCGGTCGAGCGCGACGCCCGTCAGATGTCCCTGCGTCCCTTCGGCGAGGACCGTGACCTTCGCGACCAGATCCGCGCCCGGCTCGAAGTTGCCGAGCGGTTGACCGTCGCGCCCGCGGCCCTTGTCGCCGGTCCTGACCCCGCGCGCCCTGCCGTCCGAGACGAGGAGCTTCTCCGCTGCCGTCTCCGGCAGGAGCATCGCGCCCCCTTCCTCCGCCTGCTCGGCGAGCCACCGGCCGAGTCGCGACAGCGACGCGACGTAGTTGCCCTCGTTCTTCATCGTGGGCGGCGCCGGAATGCGGAGCGCGTTGTTCTTCGTCAGGAAGTAGACGGACTCGTGCTCGACCGGCCCGTAGAACGGCATCTCTTCGATGCGCTTACGTCCTTTGAACAGGCGCCGCAGCGCACGCGGATTGACGACGGCGCCGGAGAGGAGATGGGAGCCGGCCTGCTTCCCCTTGTCCAGCACGGCAACGGGAACTTCACCAAGCCGTTCGCGAATGTCGGGAGCGTCCTCGAGCAGCTGGCCGAGACGGATGGCGCATGCGAGCCCCGCCGGGCCCGCTCCGACGATGAGGATGCCGACCTCGATGCGCTCGTCTTGGGGATCGCTCGGCGCGACGACGTAGTCCGCGGCTCGAAACGGAGGCGGAAAGTCTGCGGGTTTGGTCACGTGCCCTTGCGCGCTTTGACGAGCTCGGTCAGCTTCGGGACGACTTCGTGCACGTCGCCGACGACACCGAGATCCGAGAACTCGAAGATCGGCGCGTTCGGGTCCTTGTTGATTGCGACGATCACATTCGAGCTCTGCATCCCGACCTTGTGCTGGATGGCGCCGGAGATGCCGCAGGCGATGTACAGCTTCGGCGACACGGTCTTCCCGGTCTGGCCAACCTGTGTCGCGTACGGGTACCAGCCGGCGTCGACGACCGCGCGTGTCGCGCCGACCGCGCCGCCCAAGGCCTTCGCGAGCTCTTCGACCAGCGTGAAGTTCTCCGGGCCGCCGAGCCCACGGCCGCCTGCGACGATCACGGGTGCGTCCTCGATCGACGGGCCTTCGCTCTCCTCGTGCGCCTGGTCGACCATTCGCGCCGACGTCGAGAAGTCTTCGAGCGCGACCGGTGCATCCTCCACTTCGGCAGAGCCGTCGGTGGCACTCGGGTCGAACGAGCCCGAGCGGAAGAGCGCGATCCGCGGTTCGGACTTCCAGCCGACGTCCACGAAGACGGAATCCTGCAACGCGGGACGCTTGCCGACGAGCTTGCCGTCTTCCTCCACGAGGTCGCTGAGGTCCCAGTTCAAGCCGGCATCGAGCCGCGCGGCAAGTCCCGCTGCGACATCCGCGGCGAGCACGGAGTTACCCAAGAGGACGGTGTCGATGCCCTTGTCGCGGACCAGTTGCGCAAGCACGTCGACCCGAGGCTGCGGCAGCGGCGCCTCGAGCTGCGGGTCGTCGGCGACGTAGACCTTCGCGGCGCCGAACTTGCCCGCTTCGTCGGCGAGGCCGCGCACGCCCGAGCCGATGACGACACCGGCGACTTCACCGTCGCCAAGCGCCGCCGCCTTCGAGAGCACACCGAGCGACCCCTTCAGCAACTCGTCGCCGTGATGCTCGAGAAAGACGAGCGTGTTCATACGAGGCGCTTCTCGGCCAGGAAGTCGAGGATCGCCTGCGCCGCGTTGCCGTCGTCCTCGATCTTCTTCGAGTCGGCGCGCGCGGGCGGATCGTTCAACGCATAGACCTCGGTGCGCGAGCCTTCCTCGCCGGCCCGGTCCGCCTCGACACCGAGATCCGAGAGCGACACGGTCTCCTGAGGCTTCGACTTCGCGCCCATGATCCCCTTGAGCGACGGATACCGCGGCTCGTTGATCGCATCCGACACGGCGACGACGGCGGGCAGCGGTGCTTCGATCACGTCGTAGCCGAACTCGGTCTGTCGCTTGACGGTCAACTTCCCGTCCGCGTGCGTGACCTCGGCGGCCTGCGATACGACCGGGAGGCGCAGGCGGTCCGCGACCGCCGCCCACAACACTGCGCCGTCCGAGTCACCGGCCTGCTGGCCGAACAGGATGATGTCCGCGCCTTCGCGCTCGAGCGCCTTCGCCAGCGCGTAGCTCGTCGCGACGAGATCCGAGCCTGCCGCCGTCTCGTCGCTGACGAGGACGGCCCGGTCAGCACCCATTGCGAGAGCTTTGCGGAGTGCATCCTGGGCCTTTGCGGGCCCCATCGAGACCAGGACGACCTCGCCCTCACCGGTCGCGTCCCTCAACCGGAGCGCCTCCTCGACGGCGTTCGCGTCGAAGGCGTTCAGAGCTCCCTCGCCCGAGCGGTCGAGCCGCATGGTGCCGGGATCGATCCGGGTGTTGCCTTCGGGAATCTGTTTCACGCAGACGGCGATCTTCATCGGAGCAGGACTCTACTCAGGCTGACTTGCGCCGAGGTGCCTGCTACCGTCTCAGCCTTCGAGCGCGAACCGGAGCGCCCGTCCTCTTATGAGACGCCACCGGACGACAGCCCGAGGATTTCTGTTCCTCGCCGCGACGATCGGCCTCGCCGTCGGCTCCGCCGTGGCGTTCGCCGCCAACACGGTTCCAGAGCACATCGTGTTCCCCCTCGTCGGCAAGGTGCAGTACATCGACGACTTCGGCGCACCGCGTGGCGGTGGGACGCATCAGGGAAACGACCTCATGGCCGCAAAGAAGTCACCTGCGGTCGCCGCGGAAGCAGGAAAGGTGAAGTACTGGACGACCTCGGCCGCGGCCGGATGCATGCTCTACCTCTACGGCACGAGCGGAACGACCTACCTCTACATCCACCTGAACAACGATCTCACGATGCGGAACGACAACCGCGGCAAGTGCGTGAAAGGGACCGCGTACACCGTGGCAAACGGCGCGAAGGTCTCGGCGGGCCAACAGATCGCGTACGTCGGCGACTCGGGCGATGCGAACGGCGGCAACTCGCACCTTCACTTCGAAGTCCATCCCGGCGGCGGTAAGGCCGTCAGCCCGTATCCCTATCTGCAGAAGGCCTACAAGCTCCTCTTCACCGCCAAAGCCGGCACGCCTTTCGCACTGACCCTGACCGGTACGGTCGTGTCGGCCGCCGATGACCAGCTCGTCATGAACGTGTCGACGTCACAGGCCTGGCCTTCGGGGCTGACACTGACGAAGCTGAACCGGACGATCGTGCTGACGGTGCCCGAAGCGACCGTGGTGCAGAGCTTGAGCGGCAGCGGCGCATTGAGAGCGATCACGAGCGTCACGCTCGCGCAGAAGGGCCAGAAGCTCGTCGTCTGGACGCAACCAGCCTCTGCGACGCTCAAGGCGCAGCGCGCCGACGACGGCGTGCTGAGCTCGGCGCTGATCCAGCTCGGCTAACGACCGGCGAACTTCGGCTCGCGCTTCTCGATGAACGCAGCCAGACCTTCCTTCGCGTCCTCGCTGGAGAAGAGCTCGCCGAACACGTTGCCCTCAGCCTCGAGATTCGCCGCATGATCCCCGCCGAGCGCGCGGTTCGCGAGCTCCTTCATCAGGCGGAGCGAAATGGGGCTCTTCGAGGAGAGCAACGTCGCTACTTCGCGGGCCTTGTCGAGGGCTGGATCGTGCACGCCGTTCACGAGCCCAATTCGCAACGCTTGTTCCGCGGTGACGATGCGGCCGGTGAAGATCAGCTCCTTGGCGACGCCTAGACCGCACAGCCGCGCCAGACGCTGCGTCCCGCCCCAGCCCGGAATGATCCCGAGGTTGACTTCGGGCTGACCGAGCTTCGCGGACGATGCCGCGTAACGGATGTCGCACGCAATCGCCAGCTCGCAGCCGCCGCCGAGCGCGAAGCCGTTGATCGCCGCAATGGTCGGCTTCGGCATCGTCTCGAGCAAGCGACCGACCTCGTGGCCGAGCGTTCCCCACTGCTTCGCCTGATCGACGTCGAGGCCACTCATGTACCTGATGTCGGCGCCTGCGATGAACGCCTTCTCGCCGGCGCCGGTCAGGATGACGACGCGCGCTTCGTCATCGTCTGAGAGCTCACGCAGACGGTCACGCAGCTCCGTGAGCGTAGCGACGTCGAGTGCGTTCCGTGCTTCCTGGCGGTCGACGGTCACGATCGCGACCGCGTCTTCGCGTTCGACCTGAATCAAACGGGGACTTTGCCCTTGAGGAAGTCGATGATCTCCGTCGTCGGTGCGCCGGGAGTGAAGACGGCAGCAACGCCCTGCTCCTTCAGCTCGTCGGAGTCCTCTTTCGGGATCGTCCCGCCCACCACCACGAGCACGTCCTCGGCGCCGTTCTCCTTCAGGCCGTCGAGGATTCGCGGCACGAGCGTCATGTGTGCACCGGAAAGAATCGAAATGCCGACGGCGTCGGCGTCTTCCTGGATCGCAGTCTCGACGATCTGCTCGGGCGTCTGGTGGAGACCGGTGTAAATGACCTCCATCCCTGCGTCGCGCAGCGCCCGCGCAATGATCTTCGCACCGCGGTCATGTCCATCGAGACCGGGCTTTGCGATCACGACTCGGATCTTTCTCGCCACGCTCGGCAGTCTACGGCCCTTGGTGTGCGCGGGCCTCCACTCGCACGAACTTCAACGTCCATGCAACGGTCTCTACGAGGCGACCCTGCTCGGGTGAGCTGTAGGTGTTCTCTCGCTTTCGCGTCGTGTGCACGTTGATGCGGGCGAGCTTCTGCTCCATCAGTGTTTGCTTCGGCAACTGCACGAGGTTCAGCGGCGGACCGAGCGGGCGGAGCCGAACGTCGACCGGCTCAAGCGGGCAATCGGCAACCGGGAGCCGAACGTGCGTGATGGCTTTCACGAGGGCGACCCCTGGACGCGGGCTCTCGATGTGAACGGTGGCCCCGCTGAAGGAGCGTTTCGTTTGCGCGCAGTCCGCGATCTTGCTGGTGCCGTCCACACCGCACACCTCGTCAGTCGTGTTGGCGCCCGCCAGGGTCACGTTGCCGAGGATCCCCCGCACGTCGACCGGCAGCAGGCGACCGCCCACGACTCGCACGACGATGGGAACTCTCGTACGGAACGTCGCCGTGCGGATCCCTTCGGAAGTCTCCGTGCGGCGGCAGTCAGCGCTCACCACAGGAGCTGCGGCGACAGACCATTCCTCGTGCGCAGTTCCGGCAATCGTGAGTCGAAACAAAGTTGGAGCCGGTGACGCGGAGGCATGTGCAGCCAAGACCGACGCGACGCCGACCAGGCCCAGACCGAGATATCGCCGCAGAGACCCCAACTGCCATCAGAGCGTCGCACATTTCGCCGGCCGTTAGAAGACGGGCGTCTCTCTCCAGACGCCCCACACCTCTCTCAGGGCATCACACATCTCACCCATCGTGACGTATGCCTTCGAGGCGTCGACGATCTGCGGCATCAGGTTTCGGTCCTCGTGCCCGGCGTCTTCCTTGAGACGGGCGAGTGCAGACTCCACGACCCCGGAGTCGCGCCGGGCTCTGACCGCCTGCACGCGACCGATCTGCTCACCCTCGAGCGCGGGGTCGATCTTCAGGATCTCGAGCGGCTCCTCTTCCTCGAGCTCGTAGCGATTGACGCCGACGATGATCCGCTGCTTCTGCTCGACCTCGTGCTGGTACCGGAACGACGCCTCCGCGATCTCGCGCTGGAAGAAGTTCTCCTTGATCGCCGGAATGACGCCCCCGAGCTTGCGGATCCGGTCGAAGTACTCGTACGCCTCGGCCTCGAGGCGGTTCGTCAGCTCTTCGACGTAATAGGACCCGCCGAGCGGATCGATCGTGTTCACGACGCCCGTCTCGTGGGCGATCACCTGCTGTGTGCGAAGTGCAAGCCGGACGGCATTCTCGGTCGGCAACGCCAGCGCCTCGTCGAACGAGTTCGTGTGCAGCGACTGGGTCCCGCCGAGCACGGCCGCCATCGCTTCGAGCGCGGTTCGGATGATGTTCACCTCGGGCTGCTGCGCGGTCAGCGAGACGCCTGCGGTCTGCGTGTGAAAACGCATCAGCCACGAGCGCGGGTTCTTGGCGCCGTAGCGTTCCTTGAGCTCGTGCGCCCAGATCCGCCGGGCGGCGCGGTACTTCGCGATCTCCTCGAAGAAGTCGAGGTGGGCGTTGAAGAAGAACGACAGGCGCGGCGCGAAATCGTCAACGTCGAGCCCGCGCTCCATCGCCGCCTCGACGTAGGCAAAGCCGTCCGCGAGCGTGAACGCAAGCTCCTGCGCCGCGTTCGAGCCCGCCTCCCGAATGTGGTAGCCGGAGATCGAGATCGGATGCCAGAGCGGCATCTCCTGCGCGCAGAACTCGATCATGTCGATGACCAGGCGCATCGACGGCTCCGGCGGGAAGATCCATTCCTTCTGCGCGATGTACTCCTTGAGGATGTCCGTCTGGATCGTCCCGCGCAGCTTCGCCCGTGGGACGCCCTGTTCCTCGCCGACGCAGAGATAGAACGCCAACAGCATCGCGGCGGGCGAGTTGATGGTCATCGACGTCGACACTTCGTCGAGCGGGATGCCGGCGAAGAGGGTCTCCACGTCGTCGAGTGAGTCGATCGCGACGCCTTCCCGGCCGACCTCGCCGAGCGAGCGAGGGTGGTCCGAGTCCAAGCCCATGAGCGTCGGCATGTCAAACGCGGTCGACAGGCCGGTCTGCCCGTGGTCCAGGAGGTACCGGAAGCGCTCGTTCGTTTCTTCGGCTCCGCCGAAACCTGCGAACTGGCGCATCGTCCAGAGCTTGCCGCGGTACATCGACGGGTAGACGCCGCGCGTAAACGGATAGACGCCCGGGTAGCCGAGGTCGCGCTCGTAGTCGATGTCGACACTGTCCGGCGTGTAGAGCGGTTCGTTCTCGAGGCCCGAGATCGTCGAGAAGAGCTCGCCCTCACGCTCGGGGCTCGCGTCGTAGAGCTCGCGCTTCCACTCGCCGGTCGGATCGTCCGATCGCGCGCGCGGATCCTCTGTCGTGGCCATCTTCGCTCGATTCTATGGACGCGATTCCCGCTCCTGCTGTCCGCCCCCTCTGCCGATATTCGTCCCGTGGAGAAGATCGTGGCAGTTGTCATTTGTGGGCTCGTAGCGCTCTCGGCAGCGGGCGGGCCCGCGGCTGCGACGAATCCCGACGACTTGCTGCGCAAAGCGTCACACCTGTCCGGGCTTCCCGTCCGGCGAATCGTTCGACAGAAGCTGCTCCCGGGGGCGCGCTACGACGCTGCACTTCACCGCGCCGCCGACCGCGAATATCCGCAATCGCTCCGCAGTATCGACACCGCCCTGTACGCACGACTCGGCTTGATGCCCCGTAGTCTGCGAGCGAGCCTCTCGGGAGACGCCCATTCGTCACGCGCGTGGTACGACCCGTCGGCACGCCGGCTCCTCCTCCGGCGGACGCCGGCGGCGCAGCAGGCGTGGGTTGTCAACGAGCTCGTCCGCGCGCTCGTCGACCAGAATTTCAACCTTCGGCGGATCGCCCCACTGCGTGTACGCGACCGTGACCGCGCGCTTGCTGCAAGAAGCATCGTGGACGGGACTGCCGCGCTCGCTTCGGGTGTGAGTGCAGCCCCGGTCCGTGGCGCTCCGCTCGAGCGGTTCTTGCAACTCGACTCGGGTCTCACTGCCGGCAAGACACTCGCGCGAGAGCTGCGCTACCTCGGTGGTGCGCCCTCACTTGCAAGTGCGCTGCGGCTGTTCCCGCAGACGACCGAACAACTCTTGCACGTCGACAAGTTCCTCGAGCGCGAGCGCGCACTCCCGGTTCGGCTTCCCACTCGGATCGGGGAGTGGAAGCTCAGCGCGTCGGAGACTTTCGGCGAACTGGACATCCTCAGTCTGCTCCGCACATTCAACGTGCCAGACGCACTCGCCGCGGCCGAAGGCTGGGGTGGCGGTCGCGTCGGGCTCTACGTCTCACCGACGGGAGAGACGACCGCCGCGCTCGCCTTGCGCTGGGACACGATTGACGACGCCGAGGAGTGGCGCGTTGCCGTAACGGGCTACATCGGAGCGGCTTTCCCCGGCGCGACCGCACGCGATTGCCCGCCGCTCGACCGCTGCTGGTCGAGCTCGTGGGACGTCGCCGCCGGAGTGCTCGGCAGCACCAGCGTCTTCGCGAGCGGACCGGGATCCGACACGATCGCGGCTGCGCTCTTCGCGCAGAAGTAACCCTCGACTCGAGGCTTAGGGTTGCCCGGGTTGGCGCGGGCCAGGCGCGACCCGCGGTGCTCTCCCGTCCGGCCACTGTGGCCACCAGGAGAAGGTTTCGTGAGTTTTCAGTACCCCAGAGGGGGGATTTGCGCAAAATCGGCCCCTCTTAAGCCCACGAAACGCTCATTAAGCCCGGTGCGAAAGCCGATTCCTCCATCGGAGCCACGTGCAGCAAGTCGGCGCGTGGATGGAGAAAAATGGCGAGCTTCCCGGACCTGCGGCCTCATGGTCGCTCGGCAAAAGCCGAGCGCAAGGCCGTGTCCAAAAACAGGACTCGCCTTCTCCTCGTGGTCTCCGCCGCGCTCCTCTTCACCGCCTATCTAGCCGTATCCGAGCTCGCCACTCTCCGCGGCAAGAAGGCACACGACGCATCGGCACTCCTGACGAGGGAGCTGGGTCCGCCGCTGGACTCCAACGCCCTCGTCAGGACGCCGGCGCCTGACCTCGCCGTCTCGGTTTCGCCTCAGGGCTTCCACGTCGAGCGGGGCCCACACTCGCTCGGACTGGCGCTCGTCGGCGGTAAGCCGCAGCACGTCACCTCGTTCGCCCGGGGGATCTCGACAAAGACGGACTTTGGCCGCGCCGTCGTCGCCGTGTCCCCGAAGAAGACCGAGCAGTACCTCGTCGTCAACAAGCACCACGGAACCAGGACGTGGAGCTGGCAGCTCGACACCGCGGGACTCACTCCGCGCGTCGGCGGCGACGGTTCCGTCGGCTTCATCGCCGGCCATCGTCTGACGGACAACTTCATGATCGCAGCTCCGAAGATCCTCGACCTTCGCGGCCACGACATCTCGCCGCGAGGCCTGCACTGGGACATCGGTCGTAGCGCGGGCAAGTGGTCGCTCGAGCTCGCCTTCGACGACAGCAAGCTCGCGACGCCGTATGTCATCGACCCGGCGTCGTACAACGTCGGCGCGGGCACGACCGGGCCGACGGCTACGGCCGCGAGCATCGGCCTCGCCGTTCCCGCCAGCGTGAAGGTCGGCGACCTGCTGATCGCACACGTGACCTGGAAGGGCGGGACAAACATCACCGCCGCACAGCCCGGAGGCTGGACACAGCTCGACTCGACTCGGAACGACGGCACCAACATCGGTGCACAGGTCTGGTACAAGAACGCGTCCGCCGCCGACACCGCGGGCGGCACCTACACCTGGACGTTCACGCCGAACGCAATCGGAACTGGCGGCATCGCCGCGTACACGGGAATCGACAAGTCGGCCACGCCTCAAGTGACCCAGCTAGTCACCACCAACGTCAACGATCAGGTCACCTACTACCCGGCCATCACACCCGCCGCCAACGGAGCTCAGGTCGTCTCCGTGCTCGGCTTCAACGAGACCACCGCGAACAACCTCACGCCGCCCGCCTCGGTCAACGGCGTCGGCGGGGCCGCCGGTGTGAACACCGACCGCTGGGAGACCGGCAACAGCGGACACATCGCGTCCGAGCTCTCCGACTTCACACAGAATGTCGCAGGAGCCGTCAACCTCAACGGCTCCAACAACCTCAGTCCGTCCACCGGTAAGAAGGTTTCTCACGTCGCCTTCCGCATTGCTCTCAAGGCGGACGTCACCAATCCGACGAGCGCCTTCGCTCTGAGCTCCGTCTCGCCGGCCGGGAGCGCCTACTACTCCGGCGCCGGGACAACGGTCTGGTATCGAGGTACCGGCCCGAACTGCGCAGCCGAGGTACAGGTCGCCGGGAAGTGCTCGTTTGCGATCACCAACACCGTCAGCGACGCGGGCTCAGGGCCGGCGTCGAGCGTCTTCGCCGCCCTCGGAAGCGCAGGTACGCACTGGACCTTCGCCAACAGCTCGGTCACCACGCCCGCCGGCGGTCCCTACGCCTCGGGCTTCTATGCCTGGTCGACAGGCGCCACAGAGACACCGACCGATCTGATCACAGGAACCGACAACGGCACCAACACCGACGGTGGGACGACGCTGACGTTCAACAACGACGTCACCGGCCCGGCCGTCCCGACACCTACGGTGACGGCCCAGTACTACACAAGCCTCTCCGTGCCCGTCTCGCTCGGCGCCGCCACCGACACCGGCGGCTCAGGCGTCAACGCCGCCACCATCACCGTCCAACGCGACACGATCGGACTCACAGCCGGCGCCTGCGGGGCCTTCACCGGCAGCTGGTCAACCGTCACCCTCACCGCCGGCAACGACACCACCGTCACCAGCGGCAACTGCTACCGCTACCGCGAAACCGCCGCCGACAACGTCGGCAACTCCACCACCTCCGGCAACTCCAACACCGCCAAGGTCGACAACACCGGCCCCACCAACAGCCTCACGCTCACTTCGGGCTCCCCCGCGAGCGCGTCCTACAAGAGCGGCAACACGATCTTCTACCGCGGCGTCGAAACCGGCGGTGGAGTCTTCAAAATCCGCAACGCGGTCTCGGACGGCGCATCAGCCCCGGCCTCCAGTCAGACCGCCGCGCTCGGCGGGACTTCCGCAGGGTGGACGCACACGGGCTCGACGGTGTCGACGCCGGCCGGCGGCCCGTATGACTCGAACACCTTCACGTGGGCGCAGGGGACGACCTCCTCGCCGACAGAGGACGTGACCGGCCGCGACGCGGCGGGCAACGCAACGGTCGCGGCGACGCTGACCTTCGTGAACGACTCCGCAGCCCCGAGCGGCGGCGGCGTCCTCTCGGTTAACGGTGCCGCTGCCTCAGGCGCCGGTACATCGAGCTATGACACGGACGGCGACTTTGCGATCGGCACCCGCACCGACTACACGGAGACACCGTCGGGATCCGAGTCCGGCCTTGCCTCGTCCACGCTCGTACGCACGAGTGCCACTTACACCTCTCCGAATGCCTGCGGTGCCTTCGGGTCGGCCACCACGATCGTCGGCAGCCCGAACCAGACCGGCCTGGCTACCGGCTGTTACCGCTACACCTTGACCGGCACGGACAACGTCGGTAACGCGGTCTCGATCCAGGCGACCGTCAAGGTCGACACGTCGGATCCGTCCTTCTCGCTGTCGTTCGCCAACTTGAGCGGCGCTACGGCACGCAACGGTACGCGCGTCTACTTCAAGCCGAACGCCGCCGGCGGCGGCTCGTTCGACGTGACCGGCAACGGTGTCGATAACGACACCGACATCGCCTCGTACGGCTTCCCGGCGGGCTCGGCTCTCGGCACGAACTGGTCGGCATCGGGCTCGGGCGCGACGCGCACGTACTCCTTCACCGCGACCGCCACCTCGAACGGCACGCAATCTCCGACTACGACCAACAACGCCGGCCGTACCGCGTCCGCGAGCTTCGATCTGACCGCCGACTCGAACGCACCTGCCGGCGGCGGCGCTCTCTCGGTGAATGGCACGGCTGCCTCGGGCGCCGGGACGACTAGCTATGACACGGACGGGGATTTCACGATCGGCACCCGCACCGACTACACGGAAGCACAGTCGTCGAGCGAATCCGGTCTCGCGTCCTCCACGCTCGTGCGTACCAGCGCCGGTTACACGTCCCCGAACGTCTGCGGGGGCTTCGGCTCACCGGTCACGATCGTCGGCAGCCCCGCGCAGAGCCTGGCAACCGGCTGCTACCGCTACACGCTCACGGGCACAGACAACGTCGGCAACACCGTCTCGATCGAGACGACCGTCAAGGTGGACACTTCGGCGCCTGGGATCCCGTCGCTGACGCCGGCAAACGCTACGGGCGGCGCCTACTACCCGGGCTCGGGCAGTCGGCTGTTCTTCAGGCCGAACGCGGCGAACGGCGGCTTCGACATCACAGCGAGCGCGTCGGACAACGACACGGGCGTCGCGACGTACACGTTCCCGGCTGGCGGCAGCCTCGGCACTAACTGGTCCGGCTCCGGCTCCGGCGCCACTCGAACCTACAGCTACACGGGCACAGCAACGACGAACGGCTCCCAGAACGTCAGCGCGACCAACAATGCGGGCGGAGTGTCGGGCAACGGCACCTTCGACGTGACTGCCGACTCCAATGCGCCCTCCTCGGGCGCACTGACAGTCAACGGTACCGCCGCCACCGGCGGCACGCCCGTCACTTACGACACAGATGGCTCGTTCCCGATCGATTCTCGCACGGACTACTCGGAGACCGCTTCGGCCACTGAGTCCGGCCTCGCGTCCTCGACGCTCGTCCGCACAAGCGCCGCGTACTCGTCGCTCAATACGTGCGGCGCGTTCGGCTCGGCAACCACGCTCACCGGCAATCCGAGCCAGAGCGGGCTCTCGACCGGTTGTTACAAGTACACGCTCACCGGGACGGACAACGTCGGCAACGTGGTTTCCATCTCGACGATCGTGAAGGTGGACACTTCCGCGCCGAGCAATCCGTCGCTGTCTTTCTCCAATGTGACCGGCGGTGCGTATTACCCGGGTGCGGGAACGCAGACCTTCATCAAGCCGAGCGCGGCGAGCGGCGCGTTCGACCTGACCGCCAGCTCGAGCGACGGGGACACCGACGTCTCCGGTTACACCTTCCCGACGGCGGGTGCGATGGGCACGAACTGGTCCGCCGCCGGCTCGGGAGCTACGCGCATCTACTCCTTCACGCCGACGGCCGGCGAGCCTGGCTCGCAGAGTGTCTCCGCAGCGAACAACGCGGGCGGTAGCGCGAGCACGACCTTCACGGTCACTGCGGATTCCAGCGTCGCCAACCACGATCGTCCAGTGCAACGGAGCCGCATGCCTGAACGGGACGTACTACACGAGTGCGCCGGTCTCCGTGACCCTCAGCGCAAACGACGGCAGTGGCTCGGGAGTCCAGAAGATTCGCTACACGACCGACGGCACGGATCCGACACCGGTCAACGGGTCGGATTATTCCGGTGCGATCAGCATCAACTCCACCACGACGGTCAAGTTCCGCGCCTACGACAACCTCGGCAACGAGGAAGCCGTCGGCTTGCAGGACATCCTGCTCGACGGCACGCCGCCGAATCTTTCGCTGACTCTCACCGAGAACCCCGCGAGTGCCGCACAGCACGTGTCGGGCTCGACGCTCTTCTACCGCCCGGGTGCCGGCGGCGGGACAGTTCGCGTCACCGCGACGGCCGCCGACCTGCAAACCGGCGTCACGTCAGTGGACTTCCCGTCGATCACGAACGTCACGGGCGGCAGTTCGCAGACGAGCTCGCCGTACACCGAGGACTACACGTGGAGCGCGTCGACCACCGACGCCGCAGCGCACGACGTGGTTGCCACGAACGGCGCCGGTGCGACGACCAACACCCCCTTCACCCTCACGCAGGATTCGGCGGCGCCTACCGGGCAGTCGATCACCCTTACGGGTGCAGGCGCCCCGTACTACGGCTCGGCGTCCGTCAGCTTCACACTCGGCGACGGCAACGACGGCTCCGGGTCGGGCATCGACACCTCGACCCGAATGGTGACGCGCGAGTCGGCGACGCTGAGCGGGGACTCGTGCGGCACCTTCAGCGCCGACCCCGGCACGTTCTCGAGCCCCGACACGGCGGTCTCGAACGGGCGTTGCTACCGCTACACGTTCACGATCACCGACAACGTCGGCAACACCTCCTCGGCAGTCACCGCGATCGCGAAGGTCGACACACAGGCGCCGAGCCTGTCGCTCAACGCGCCGACCGAGTTGACGGGCTCTGGTGACCAGTACTACGACGGCGCGACGCAGACGCAGTTCTTCCGGCCTGCCGGCTCGGGCAGCTTCCGGCTGAACGCCACGGCTTCAGACACCGAAACAGCGGTCGCCTCGGTGAGCTTCCCCGACATCTCCGGCCTCTCGGGCTGGAGCGGTTCGACAGGTGGCGCGGATACGGTGAGCCCGTACGGCTCACCCGCCGACTACACCTGGTCGTCAGGTGCGGTGTCTTCGGGAGCCCAGAACGTCTCCGCAGCCGACAAGGCGGCGAACAGCAGCACGGACACGATTTCGTTGGTGGCTGATTCGGCGGGTCCCTCGGGTCAGTCGTTGACGTTGACGGGTGCGAATGCACCGTATTACGGGGTGGCTTCGGTGGCGTTCTCGGTCGGTGACGGGACTGACGGGTCGGGCTCGGGCCTCGATCTTTCGACGCGCAGCGTCACCCGCGAGACGGGTGACCTGGTCGCGGGCGCCTGCTCCAACTTCAGCGCCGACGCGGGCAGCTTCTCGTCGCCGGACACCGCTGTCTCGACCGGACACTGCTACCGCTACACGTTCACGGTCGCCGACCGGGTCGGCAACGTCTCGACGAGCGTCACGGCGACCGCGAAGGTCGACACCGACGCGCCCATCGTCGCCGCGATCGCACCGACCGAACTCACCGGCGCAGGCAACCAGTACTACGACGCCGGCAGCCAGACACACTTCTTCCGCCCCGCCGGCTCCGGCTCGTTCACCCTGCACGCAACCGCCAGCGACGGCCAGTCGGGCGTCGCGCAGGTCTCCTTCCCCAACGTCACCGCCGTCAGCGGCTGGGCCGGCTCGATCGGCGGCGCCGACAGCACCAACCCCTACAGCTCACCCAACGACTACAGCTGGAGCACAGGGGCGACCGCACCCGGCGCCCGCTCGATCACCGCCACCAACGGCGCCGCGATCGACGGCAACGCCACGATCACACTCGCTGCCGACTCGAGCGCCCCGACCAGCCAGACCATCACGCTCACGGGGGCCAACGCGCCGTATTACAACGCCGCTTCGGTGACGTTCTCGCTCGGTGACGGCAGCGACACCAGCTCCGGCCTCGACACCTCCAGCCGCACCGTCTCGCGCGAGACCGGCGATCTGGTCGCGGGCAGTTGTTCCAACTTCAGCCCCGACGCGGGCAACTTCTCCAGTCCGGACAACTCGGTCTCGACCGATCATTGCTACCGCTACAGCTTCACGATCGGCGACAACGTCGGCAACACCTCAACCCCCGTCACCGCCACTGCAAAGGTCGACCTGACCGCGCCGAACACGACCATCGACTCGAGCCCGGCCGACCCGTCGAGCAACACCACCCCGAACTTCACCTTCAGCTCGAACGAGGCCGGATCGACCTTCGAATGCCGCACCGACGGCGGAACGTGGACGTCGTGCTCGAGCCCGCTCACCATCTCGCCGGCCCTGGCCGAAGGCAGCCACACCCTCGACGTACGCGCCATCGACCCAGCCGGCAACACCGACACAAGCAACACCACCCCGAACTTCACCTTCAGCTCGAACGAGGCCGGATCGACCTTCGAATGCCGCACCGACGGCGGAACCTGGACGTCGTGCTCCAGCCCGCTCACCATCTCGCCGGCCCTGGCCGAAGGCAGCCACACCCTCGACGTACGCGCCACCGACCCAGCCGGCAACACCGACGCGACACCTGCCAGCTACACGTGGATCATCGACACGGGCGCTCCGTCAGTGACGATCACGGCGCCGACGACGTACCTGAACGGTTCCGATCCGAACAACTACATGGTCACCGCCTCGACGCCCGACTCGGACGTCACGCACATCGACTTCTTCGAGTGCACCGATGCGAGCAGTGCATGCGCCACCGGCTCCTGGGTTCAGTTCGGCACGGACACCACTGCGCCGTACGACGCCATCTGGGCGAGCCCCGCGTTCGACGGCCCGAAGGCGATCCGTGCAGTCGCCGTCGATGCCGCGACCAACACGGGCCAGCACATTCGCACGATCACGATCGACCGCACCGCACCGACCGGCGTCACGGTCACCTATCCGAATGGCTACGTCGTCGGCCCCTACTCGATCACGACAGACGACGGGCCGGACTCGGACGTCAATGTGGCGAGCGGCTCCCTCCAGCGTCAGACCGGTGACCTGGCGAACAACGCCTGCTCGTCGTACGGCGGCTGGGTTGCCGCCACGAGCCCCGACACGCTCGCCTCCGGCAAATGCGCGAAATACCGCTACACCGTCGCCGACAACGCCGGCAACGTCGCCCTCGCAAGCTCTTCGAACGAGGTCAAGTCGGATACGGCCGCCCCGACCTCGACTCTCAGCGATCCCGGCGCCGACCTTCGCCAGACGATCACGCTGAGCGCAGGCGCGAACGACACGGGCGGTTCCGCCGTCAACTCGGTGGCCTTCCAGCGTCGCCCGGCCGGCGGCGGCTCCTGGACGACGATCGCGGCCGACGGCACCTCGCCCTATTCCGTCTCCTTCGACACGACCGGCGTCGCAGACGGCCTCTACGACTTCCGCTCGGTGGCAACCGATACGGCCGGGAACGACGAGGTGGCCCCCGCCGTCGTCGCCAACCGCCGCGTCGACAACACCGCACCGAGCGCCACGATGTCGAGCCCGGGCAATCCGGTTGGCGGCACGGTCACTCTGACGTCGAGCACGAACGACACCGGCTCCGGCATCGCGACCGTCGGCTACGAGCTTGCGCCGAACGGCGGCAGCTTCAACAGTCAGCCCGTTTCCTGGGATACCACGCTCGTCTCCGACGGGCTCTACGACCTGCGCGTCATTGCAACCGACGTTGCCGGCAATTCCACGACCTCGGCGCTCGTCACGACACGTGTCGACAACACGCCGCCCGCTCTGACCTTCTCCAGCCCGGCCACCGGCACGATTGTCAGCGGCACGGTCAACCTCGTCGGCAGCGCGAGCGACGCCTCGCCCGCGAGCCCGCCCGTCACTTTCGAGTACAAGCTCGCCAGCGCTCCGCCGAGCTCGTACACGGCAACGGGCGCTTCGTGGAACACCGCGACGCTACCGGCAGGCGACGGGCTCTACGACCTTCGCGCCGGCGCGACCGACGCCGCTGGTAACACGGCGAGCGTCGAGAACACGAGCGTCCGTGTCGACAACGCTCCGCCGACCGTCTCGATCACGGCACCGGCCGCGGCGATCAACGGCTCGCTCCCGAGCCCGACCACCTTCGCGGCGAATGCCGCCGACCCGGCAGGCAGCGGCGTGACACAGGTTCAGTTCTTCGAGTGCTCCGACCAGAGCAACGATTGCGCAACCGGTGTCTGGAACCCGCTCGGGACGGTCCCGGCGCCCGGCCCGTACAGCGTCTCGTGGTCGATCCCGGCAACGGACGGCAACTACGCCCTCGCAGCGGTCGCGACCGACAACGCGGGCCATCCGGCGACGGCGATCCGGAACGTCGACGTCGACCGGACCGCGCCGAGCACGACGATCCTCACCAAGCCTTCCGATCCGTCCAACCTCGCTGTCCCGTCCTTCACCTTCGCCTCGAGCGAAGCCGGTTCGACGTTCGAGTGCAGCATCGACGGTGGCCCCTTCGCCTCGTGCACGAACCCGCGGAACGTCGCGGGCCTCACCGACAACAACCACACCTTCGACGTGCGGGCAACGGACGCGGCCGGTAACACCGACGCGACTCCGGCTACGTGGACCTGGCATCGCGACACGAACAATCCAACCGGCACGCTGAACAACCCCGGCGCCAACATCCGGCAGACCGCCACCCTGACCTCGAGCGAGACGGATCCGTCCGCCAACGGCTACGCATCAGGGCTGCAGTCGGTCACGTACGAGTACTCCGCGAACGGGGCTACGTGGGCAGCGATCGGCACGCTCAATACGGCGCCATTCGACACGATGCTCTGGAACACCACCGGAGTTACCGACGGCGTCTACCAGCTGCGAATCGTGGTCAGCGACGCCGCGGGCAACAGCACCACCGACGTGTTGGCAACGAGCGTCCGGATCGACAACACCGTGCCGACGACGAGTCAGAACGATCCCGGCCAGTATCTGCGCGCCACGAAGACGCTCACGGGCTCGGCGGCGGACGCCGGCTCCGGCATCGACCACGTCGACTTCCAGCGCGCCCCGACAGGCGGCGGCTCGTGGACGACGATCGCCACCGACTCGACGCCGCTCGACGGCTTCCAGGCCAGCTTCGACACGACGAGCGTGTCAGATGGTCACTACGACTTCCGAACAGTCGCGTATGACGTCGCCGGAAACCAGGCTGCCGCCGTGCCCGGTCACCGACCGCCTCGTCGACAACACGGTGCCGACCGCGAACATCAACAACCCCGGCCCCTACCTGCGCGGCGCGGTCAACCTCACGTCTGTCACCGGCGATCCGGGCGGCTCGAATGCGTCCGGTGTCACGACGGTCGCCTACGAGTACTCCACGAACGGCGGCGGCAGCTGGCAGTCCACCGGTTCGAACTTCAACTCCAGCGCCGTCCCCGACGGCAACGTCGACCTGCACGTCGTCGTCACGGACGCGGCCGGGAACACCGCGACCTCGGCGGCGGTCACGAGCCTCGCGGACAACACGAAGCCCGCGACGACGGACAACGCTCCGAGCGGCTGGCAGTCCAACCCGGTCACAGTGACGCTCACCGCGAACGACGGCGGCTCCGGCGTCAACGTCACCGAATACAGCGTCGACGGCAATCCGTCCTACACCCCCGGCACGAGCGTCGTCATCCCGGCCCCGGCAGACGGTTCGAACGACGGCACCCACACGATCGCCTACTTCTCGGCGGACAACGCCGGCAACATCGAGACGATCAAGAGCACGACGGTTCTGATCGACGCGACGCCGCCGGCCTGCCCCTCTTGCTCGGCCGCCGACTATCTCCGTGGAATCGTCACGCTCAGCGCCAACCCGGACAGCAGCGGCTCCGGGATCAACTCGGTCGCCTTCGAGTACACCGATGCCGGCGGCTCGACGTGGACGACGATCGGCACGGACACGACCGGCCCGGGCCCCTACACGGCCGACTGGGACACCACACCGGTGCCCGACGGCCACTACGACCTGCGCATTCAGATCACCGACAACGCCAACAACGTCACGACGACGAACCTGCCTGACAAGGTCGTCGACAACACGGCGCCGGACGTCGCCCTCGTGGGCGCGCCCACCGAGGGCCAACTGGTGTCCGGAACGATCGCGATCGCCGCGTCGGCTTCCGACGCGACCTCCCCGGTCGCCTCGGTGAAGTTCTTCGTGCGCGGCTCGCTCTTCGCCACCATCACCACCGCACCGTTCTCGGTCAACTGGGACACGACCTCCGGTGCCGACGGCGCCGCGACGATCCAGGTCGTCGTCGACGACATGGCCGGCAACTCCACGACGTCACCGCTACGGAACGTCTCCGTCGACAACGTCAACCCCACCCCGACGCTCGCAGATCCGGGCCAGTACCTCAACGGCACGGTCTCGCTGTCGGCGTCGTCCGACGCGGATACGACCCAGATCGACTTCGAGCGCCGTCCGGCGGGCGGCGGCTCCTGGGTGACGATCGCCAGTGACACGACGACGCCGTGGGGAACGTCACTCGACACGACTGCGCTCGCCGACGGTCTCTACGACTTCCGCGTGATCGCCACGGATGCGACCGGCCACACCGGGACGAGCCCGATCCGGGCGAACGTCCGCGTGGACAACACCACACCGTCCGGCTCGCTGTCGACCCCGGCGAACGGCGCCACCGTCGGCGGGACGAGCGTTGCCCTCAGCGGCTCCTACTCCGATGCTGGTTCCGGCGTTGCTTCGGTCCGCTACGAGCTGCGCCCGACGGGCGGCGGTTCATGGACGGCGATCACGACTGCCACGGGTGCACCGTTCAGCGCCACCTGGGATGCGACGACCGTCTCGTCGGGCAGCTACGACCTTCAGCCGATCATCACCGACCGCGCGGGGAACACGTTCAGCGGTGCGATGCGCACGATCACCGTTGATGTGAGCGCACCGACGGTGGTCCTTACCAACCCCGGTGCCACGATCTCCGGTGCGGTCACCCTCAACGCGACGGTCAGCGGCACGGGCGCAACTCAGGTCGCGTTCGCCGCCACGCTCGCCGGGGGCGCCTCCTGGTCGTCGCTCGGGACGGACGCGAGCTCCCCGTGGAGCACGACATTCGACAGCTCTCAACTGCCGGATGGTGTCTATGACCTCCGCGCAACCGTTTCCGACAACCTCGGCAACACGTCCACCGACGTCGTCACCGCGATCCGCATCGACAACACCGCTCCGCGCGTCGTCTCGTCGACGCCCGCCGACGGAACGACAGTGCCGTCCGCCAGTGCGATCGGTCTAGTCACGAGCGAAGCTGCCACGCCTGTCGGCGTGACGCTCGATGGGAACGCAACCGTTGCGCCGATCGTGAATGGGACGAACATCGACTACGGCACCGGCACGCTCGCGCCAGGCGCGCACACGCTCGCGGGCGAGCTGCAGGATTCCTCCGGCAAGAAGGCCCCGTTCCGCATCCACTTCACGGTGTGGACGGCGGGAAGCTCGATCGCCCCCGCGGTGGACAAGAACACCACGACCGGCGCGTCGACGACCGTGGAAGCGGCGGACGGCTGGGCCTCGGCCACGATGCCGGCGGGCAACTGGTCCTCATCGACCGGGGACTGGATCGTCCTCCGCATCACGCCGATGGCTGCACCGACCGGGCTCACCAACGGCTTCGGCGCAGGCCCCGTCACCGTCGACGTGACCGCGCGCTGGGCGCTCGCAGGCACGGCAGTCCATCAGTTCAACCGCGCGATCGGGATCCTCCTGCGCTCGACCGAAAAGGGTCTCGTCCCGGCGACGTTCGAGAACGGCCACTGGCGCGTCCTGTCGCGCGTTCCGTCCGCGGGCACGCTGCCCACCGGCTGGGAGGACGGCTTCTACACGGACAGCGCCGGCTTCCACCTCATGACCAAGCACCTCTCCGTCTTCGGGCTCCTACACGATCTCGAAGCTCCGAACCCACCGCAGAACGTGCGCGGCTTCGTCGGTCCGACTGGTGGGTTGACACTGCGCTGGACGCCGGGCTCAGACAACAGCGGTACCTACGACTTCGTCACCTTGTTCTCGGACGCAACGGACGCAGGCCACTTCGGGGTCGACTACACCGCCGCAAGCATCGGCGGCTGGTCGGTCGGCGACCCGCGCATCTTCCGGCTGAAGGAGACCGACCTCGCGGGCAACGAAAGCCCGCTGACGCAGCCGCTGCGCCCGGTGCCGTCGCTCGTCGGCAAGACCCCGGACCAGGCGGCAGCCCTGCTCGCAGCGCTCGGGTTCACTATCGGCTCCACCACGACCGGCGGCACCGGCCCGGCAGGAACGATCACGGGACCGGCCGGACTCGTGCTCGCCGAAGCAGGCTCCGCCATCGACGTGACCGTCTCCCCAGGCAGCGCCTCGACGCGACTCGCGTTGAAGGTCACCACAGCGGCGAGGGTCAAGCCCGCCGTGCGGAAGAAGAGCATCGCAGCTCGTGTCTCGGTCACCCGGGCAGCCCGCGTAACCGCAGAGCTCTACAGCCCGCGCCGCCTGAAGCTGTACACCTGGCGCTTCTCACTGAAGGCCGGCAGCTCGATCATCAAGCTGCGCCTCCCGCACCAGGTGCGCCGCACCGGCGTCTACACCATGCGCTGGACCGCACGCTCCGGCCGCGAGACGATCTCACGCAGGATCACGATCAGGCTCCTCGGTGCGCGCAACGTGCCGATCGCGCCCGTCCAGGTCCTGCTCGCCGGGCCAGCGGCCCGAACGATCAGCGGGAAGTTCCCGTCGCGGCGGCCGCGGCTTGTGATGGCCTCCGGCATCGAGCCGACGTTCGACGCCGCGGCCAACCGGCGGACCGACGTGCGCGTGATCGTCGTCGACGTCGACGCATTCGGCGTCTCCCTCATCCGCGATCTGCACACCGTGTTCCCCTCGATGAGGATCGTCGCCCTCACGTCGGGCCCGCGGCAGATGATTGCCTCGCTGAAGACGGGCGCTTCCGTCGCCCTGCCTCGGTCGACCCCCGCCTCGGTCCTCACCCGTGTGATCACCAAGCTGCTGGCCAAGCCGGCCAAGCCGAAGATCACCAAGCATGCCCGGCCGCGAACGTCCCAGACGTCCGGCCACACGCGGCACTAACCGCTCAGCCGCCTGGTTTCCAGAGCGGTTCGTCGCGGCCGGCGTCGGCGTTTGCCGTCCGGGCCGCGATGAACAGAAAGTCCGACAGTCTGTTGAGATAGGCGAGCACGAGCGGGTTGATCCCGTTCTCGGCGTCCGCCACGAGCGCGTCGCGCTCCGCACGCCGGCACGTCGTCCGGGCGACATGCAGTCGGGCAGCGGCCTCGGTTCCGCCGGGCAGAATGAAGCTCTTGAGCATCGGCAGGCTCTCGTTGAGCTCGTCGCAGAGCTGCTCCAGACGCTCCACGGCGGGTTGGTCGACGCGTAGCCGGTCCGTCACGCCGAACGGCACGGAGAGATCGGCGCCGACGTCGAAGAGATCGTTCTGGATCCGGTTCAACGGCTCGCGGAGGCGATCCGGCAGGTCTGGAACCGCGAGGACGACCCCGAGCGCCGCATTCAACTCGTCGACGGTGCCGAAGGCCCCGATGCGGCAGTCGAGCTTCGGCACGCGCGAGCCGTCGCCGAGCGACGTCTCCCCCGCGTCACCCGCCCTGGTGTAGATGCGGGTCAGCCGGACGGGCTCGTCGCGACGGCGCGAGCTCAACCGACGCTCCGACAAATCGGCACGGAAACGACACCCCTGCGTGCGTGCAATCCGGGTATCGTCGATTGCCGTGGGTGGTGGGTGAAAACCCCCACCCGGGTGGGGGTGTACTCGCGCGTGTACATCAACAACATCGTCACCGCACCACGAGCGATCGTTCCGTCATCCCGAGGATGCTGCGTGCGATCACGAGTCGCTGGATCTCACTTGTGCCCTCGTAGATCTCGGTGATCTTCGCGTCGCGGTAGTAGCGCTCCACCGGAAACTCCTTGGTATAGCCGTACCCGCCGAGGATCTGAATCGCTTCGGCTGTTTGGCGTCTCGCCATCTCCGACGCAAACAGCTTTGCCTTCGCGCCTTCCTCGGTGTGCCGCCGTCCCTGCTGCTTGAGCCAGGCAGCCCGGTACACGAGCAGGCGGGCAGCGTCGATCTCCATCGACATGTCGGCGAGCTTGTGCTGGATCGCCTGGAAGTCCGCGATGCGATGACCGAATGCGCGCCGCTCCGCGGCATACCCGCGCGCGACGTCGTAACCGGCCTGGGCGATCCCAAGCGCCTGAGCCGCAATGCCGATGCGCCCGCCGTCCAGCGTGCCCATCGCAACGCGAAAGCCACGGTTCTCCTCGTAGAGCAGTCGATCGCGGCCGATCTCGGCTCCCTCGACGACGAGGTCGTTCGTCGCAGACGAGTTGAGCCCGAGTTTTTCCTCGTCGCGGGTCACGCGCACGTGCTCCGCGTCGAGGATGAAGGCGCTCACACCGCGGGCGCCCGCAGTCTCTGCGTCGGTGCGCGCGAACAGGATGAACGTGCCGGCATACCGGCCGTTGGTGATCCACTGCTTCGCGCCGGTGATCTTCCAGCCGTCGGCGGTCGGTTCTGCCTTCGTGCGAAGGGCCCCCGCGTCAGAACCGGCCTCCGCTTCGGTGAGCGCGAACGCGCCGAGCTGTTCGCCACGTGCGAGGGGCGGGACGAAACGCGACTTCTGCTCGTCGGTCCCGTACGTCAAGACGGGCAGCGTCGCGGCACTCGTGTGCACCGCAACCGTCACGCCGACTCCGGCATCCGCGCGCGACAGCTCTTCGAGCACCAGGATGTAAGAGAGGAAATCCGCGCCCGCCCCACCGTATTCCTCCGGGACGCACACTCCCATCAGCCCGAGCTCCGCGAGCTTGCCGAACAGCTCGCGCGGAAAGTGGTGCTCGCGATCCCACTGGGAGGCGTGCGGATCGATCTCGGCCTGCGCAAAGTCGCGCGTGAGCGCCTGGATCTCCCGCTGGTCCTGCGTGAGGTCGAAGTCCACTGCGCCCGCGATGATACGTGGGCGGTTCTACGCGGCCGCGAGCTCGCGGCGGATGCTGCGCAGGTCCGGCTCGGCAGTGAGGAAGGCATCGACCACGTCGGGATCGAACTGCCGTTTTCGCTGCCCGACGATTTCTGCACGTGCGGCGCTCCAGCTGAGGGCTCGCCGGTAGGGCCGATTGCTCGTCATGGCGTCGAGTGCGTCCGCGACGGCGAAGATGCGAGCGCCGAGCGGAATCTCGTCGCGAACGAGCCCGTCCGGATAACCGCGACCATCCCAACGCTCGTGGTGAGAGCGCACGATCCTGAGGCCTTCGCCCTTGAGGAACACGACGCCGGAAAGCATCGCCTCGCCGAGCACGGTGTGCGTCTCCATCTTGCGGCGCTCCGCCGGGCTCAGCGGGCCGGGCTTCTGCAGGATCCCGTCCGGTATCCCGATCTTGCCGACGTCGTGGAGGAGGAAGCCGTACGGCGTGCTCTGGTCGCGGCTCAGACGTTGCGTGGCCGACCGCGGTCGCGAGCACGGTCGCGTAACTCTGGACGCGCTGCGAATGCGCACGCGTCCCGGTGTCCTTCGACTCCAGCGCGCTCGCGAGCGCCGAGACGGTCTGGAGGTACGCGCTCTGCAGAAGCTCGCGCTGCCCGCGCTCGACCTCCAACATGTGTCTCAGGTCTCGCGCGTAGAGCAGGAGCGCCTCATCGGGGCCTCGAGCACGCTTCTTCGCCGCCCGAAAGGGAACGCCGACCAGGCCGCCTGCAAGTCGCTCCGCAACAGCAAGCAACTCGAGCGGGCTGAACGGCTTGAGCACGAAGGCATCGGCGCCGACCTTCTTTGCCTCTGCGCTGGTGCTGCCGTCCGAGCCGGTCAAGAGCACGACCGGGATCTCGCGGGTTTCCGGCGCCGCCTTCAGCTCGGCACAGAGCTCGAGCCCGGTCGTGCCGGGCATGTTGACGTCGAGCACGATCACGTCCGGCCGGGCACTGCGGATCTTCCGGCGGGCAGCGGCGGCATCTTCGGCTTCGACAACTGCGACGTCGGCAACCTCGAACGTCGTCTTCACCAGAGTGCGAAGTGCAGGATCGTCGTCGACGAGCAGGATCCGCAAGTGCGGGCCTCCCTTTCCCAGAAATCTGAGTGGTTCTTTCGGCAGCGGGCCCGACGGACTTGAGCCCTTGACCAAAGAGACACCTCTGAGGGCGAAAACCCTGCACATCCCAGTTTTATGAGTTTCTAAGGATACTCGAAGAACCCGGAACCGCTCTTTCGGCCCAGTTTTCCGGCCGCGACGTGCTCCCGCAGGAGCGGGCAGGGGGCGTAGCGGTCGTCGCCGAGGCCCTCCTGGAGCACCTCCATGATCGCCACGCACGTGTCGAGGCCGATCAGGTCGGCCAGCGCCAGTGGCCCCAACGGGTGTGCGAAACCGAGCTTCGCGATCGTGTCGATCGCGTCCGCATCGGCAACGCCGTCATGGAGCGCCCAGACCGCCTCGTTGATGAACGGCATCAGAATGCGGTTCGAGACGAATCCGGGAAAGTCGTTGGCGATCGCCGGTGTCTTTCCCAGCTCGCGCGCGAGAGCAGTGATGGCTGCAGCGGTCTCGTCGGAGGTGTCGCGCCCACGGATGATCTCGACGAGCTTCAACACGGGGACCGGGTTGAAGAAGTGCATCCCGATCACCTTGTCGGGGCGCCCGGTCGCGGCCGCGAGCGAGCCGATCGGGATCGACGACGTGTTCGAGGCGAGGACGGCGTCGGGCGGCAGGACGGCATCGGCCCGCCGAAAGATCTCCTCCTTCACGTCCGCATCCTCGACCACCGCTTCGATCATCAGGTCGGCAGGAACGAGCTCGCCTACGGCCTCGATGCGCACCAGCACATCCTCCACAGGAGGACCACCTTTCTCCTCGAGCCTGCCGAGACTCTTGCGCATCGTCTCCAGGGCACGATCCGTCGCACCCGGCTGCGCGTCGTGCAGCGACACGCGTCGCCCGGAGGTCGCGACGACCTGGGCGATTCCGGCGCCCATCTGCCCCGCTCCGATGACGAGCACGTGTTCGAAGCTCACGTCCGCGAGCGTAACGCCGCTAGGTACGACGGCGACGTCCGATGAAGAGTCCGAGCGGCAGCAGCAGGATCAGCGGCAGGAAGAACAGGTGTCCACCGGAAACGACGTAGACGAGCACGGCGATCGCAAGTCCCGCAAGCAGCAGAACGACAGTCAGGGCCACGGCCGTGTTGTGACCGCCGGTGTCGTCCCTAGACCTCGAGCAGCAGCGCGTCGCCCTGGCCGCCGCCGGAGCAGATGGCCGCCAGGCCCAGCCCGCCGCCGTTGCGCCGAAGCTCGTAGATCATCGTGCCGAGGATGCGTGCGCCCGACGCGCCGATCGGGTGGCCGAGTGCGACTGCCCCGCCGTTCACGTTCACCTTCTCGGGGTCGACATCGAGCATCTTGGCCGAGTTGAGCACCACCGACGAGAAAGCCTCGTTCAGCTCGACGCGTTCGACGTCGCCGATCTTCTTGCCGGCCTTCGCGAGCGCTGCCGCTCCCGCTTTCGCCGGCGTGCGTGCCAGATACGCAAAGTCGTCGGCGACGTAAGCCTGCGAGACGATCGTCGCGAGCACCTCGAGCCCGCGCTTGCGTGCAAAGTCCTCGCTCGTGACGACAAGCGCGCCGGCTCCGTCGTTCACTCCGGGTGCGTTGCCGGCCGTCGTCGTTCCGTCCGGATCGAAAACCGGCTTGAGCCTGGCGAGCTTCTCGTACGACGTATCGCGGCGCGGCCCCTCGTCGACGGCGAACTCACCGACGGGAACGATCTCTTCCTGAAACTTTCCGTCGTCGATTGCGCCCACCGCCCGCTCGTGCGAGCGGAGTGCCCAGCGGTCCTGGTCCTCGCGCGAGATGCCGAGCTCTCGCGACACGAATGACGCCTGTTCGACCATGTGCTTGTTGTCGAACGTCGACGTGAGGCCATCGTGCGTCATCAGGTCGATCAGCGTCCCGTCTCCGAGCCGGTAGCCGAAACGCGCCTTCTTGAGGATGTACGGCGCATTCGACATCGACTCCATCCCGCCGGCGACGACGACCTGGTGGTCGCCGGCCCGGATCATCTGGTCCGCGATCTCGACGGCGCGGATCGAGGACGCGCAGACCTTGTTGATCGTGTCCGACCCGACCTCGATCGGTAGTCCCGCGCCGATCGACGCCTGCCGTGCAGGCGCCTGCCCGGCGCCCCCTTGCAGAACCTGGCCCATCACCACGTACTCCACTTCGTCGTTCTCGACACCGGCGCGGTCGAGCGCGGCACGAATCACGATCGCTCCGAGCTCGGTCGCCTCCTTGCCGGCGAGCGGGCCGCCGAGCTTGGCGAACGGAGTTCGAACTGCAGAGACGATCACTGATCGAGCCACGTTCCGAGCGTACCAATAGGGTTCGGGTGTGCCGACGCAGCACACGACTGTGAAGCGACATCCGGAACGCGGCGCATACGACCGTGCGACGATCGACCCGATTCTCGACGAAGCCCTGATCTGCCACCTCGGCTTCGTCGTCGACGGCCGACCGTTCGTGATCCCGACGATTCACGCTCGGGACGGCGACATCCTCTACATCCACGGCTCGCCGGGGAGCCGCATGCTCAGAGCGGCGAAGGACGGCGTCGACATCTGCGTCACGGTGACGCTCGTCGACGGGCTCGTGCTCGCGCGCTCGGTCTACAACCACTCGATGAATTACCGCTCGGTTGTCGTTCTCGGCCGCGCGCGCGAGGTGACCGGCCGGGACGAAAAGCTCCGGGCGATGCAACGGGTCGTCGACCACGTGGTTCCGGGGCGCTGGAACGATGCGCGGCGGCCCAACGAGGGCGAGATCAAGGGCACCACGATCCTCGCGCTGCCGCTGGACGAAGCCTCCGCGAAGATTCGCAGCGGGCCTCCGACAGATGACGATGCCGACCTCGAGCTGCCGGTCTGGGCCGGGGTGATCCCCCTCGCAATCGAGCCCGCAGAGCCGATTGCAGACTCCGGGGCCGACGGCCCGCCCCCCGCTTACGCAGCCGAATACGAGCGCTTGACCTAGCCCGGCGTCGTCCCTACCCTGGGACGACGATGACTCCCGCAACTCGCATCTGGGCCTGGCGCTGCGAGCGGAGCGGGAGCCTGCGCCTGCGTTGACCTAGGCCAGAACAGCCCGTTCCGCTCAGCCAGACCTTCCACCGGAGGGTCTTTCTGCGTGTCCGCACATTCAATGGAGACTTCGAGATGACCATCGCACCCGACATCAACACAGACCTCGTCACGCCGCTCGGCGCCTACGTGCGGTTGCGGCGCGAAGGGAAGCCGGCCTTCCTGCTCGAATCGGTCGAGCGCGGACGACTCGGCCGTCACTCGCTCGTCGGCTGCGGGTCGCGCCTTTGCGACCTCGCGGAGGCTGAGGCCTGCGGGGAGCCCGTCGTCGGCTACCTCGCGTACGACTACGTCGCACGGCTGGAACCGACCGTCCCTCTTCCCGACGACGGTACCGGCCTGCCCGAGAGCCGGTTCCTCGTCGCGGACGTGTTGATCAGGTTCGACCACGTCCTCGGAACGGCGCAGGTGATCCGCGGTGACGCCGACGCCGTCTCGTCGCTCCTTGCGCAACCGATGCCGGATCTTCCCGGCTCGACAGGAACGCGTGGCCCCGCGCGCCGCAGTCCCGACCAGCCGGACTACGAGGAATCGGTTCGCACCGCAAAGGAACACATCCGCGCGGGCGACGCTTTCCAGATCGTGCTCTCGCAACGAGCCGCGCGACCCACGTCGGCGTCGGCGCTGGAGCTCTACCGCGCCCTGCGTCGTGTCAACCCGTCCCCGTATCTTTTCCTGCTCGAGCTCGACGGCCTCGCGCTGATCGGGTCGTCGCCGGAGACGCTCGTCAAGTGCGAGGGAGGCCGCGCAGGCGTCAACCCGATCGCCGGTACGACGGAGCGAGGAGACGGTGATGCCGAGCGGCTGCTCACATCCGAGAAGGATCGCGCCGAGCACGTAATGCTCGTCGACCTGGGCCGCAACGATCTCTCGCGTGTCTGCGTGCCGGGCACCGTGGAGGTCGAGAAGTTCCTCGAGGTAGAACGCTATTCCCACGTGACGCACCTCGTGTCGCAGGTCGCGGGCGACCTGCAGCAGGGCGTCACGCCGTTTGACCTGCTCCGCGCATGTTTTCCGGCGGGAACGGTCTCGGGTGCACCGAAGGTGCGCGCGATGCAATTGATCTCGGAGCTCGAGGGCAGGCGGCGGGGTCCTTACGCGGGCGCCGTCGGCTACGTACTTCCAAGCGAGGGAACGCTCGACACGTGCATCGCGATCCGGACGATCGTCCTGGCAGACGGCGTCGCGCACCTGCAGGCAGGTGCGGGGATCGTCGCCGACTCCGTGCCCGCTGCAGAACACGAGGAGTGTCTGCGCAAGCTCGCGGCCGTCGAAGCGGCAATCGACCTTGCAGAGGCGGAGCAGCGTTGATCCTGCTGATCGACAACTACGACTCGTTCACCTACAACCTCGCGCATCTCTTCGGCGAGCTCGGCGCCGAGGTCAGCGTCCATCGAAACGACGCGATCGACGGCGAAGCCGCGGAACGGCTCGCACCCTCGCACCTCGTGATCTCACCGGGCCCTGGACGCCCCGCCGACTCCGGCGCCACCCCGGAGATCGTCCGGCGGCTTGCGCACAGCACGCCGACGTTCGGCGTCTGCCTCGGGCACCAGGCGATCGTCGAGGCGTTCGGCGGCACGGTCGCACCGGCGCGAGAGCTCGTGCATGGGAAATCCTGCTCCGTGCGCCACGACGGCCGCGGCGTCTTCGCCGGGCTTCCGCAGGACCTAGAGGTCGGGCGCTACCACTCGCTGGCCGCGATTAGCGTCGCGGCCCAACTGGAGATCTGTGCAACCTCCGCCGACGGCGAAATCATGGCGGTCCGTCATCGCGTGCTTAACGTCCACGGCGTGCAGTTCCATCCAGAATCCGTCCTCACCCCACTCGGCCGAGAAATAGCGCGAAACTTCCTCAACCAATGATCCAGGCAGTCATCGCAAATCTCCTCGACGGCACCCCGTTGGCGCGTGCGGAAGCGCGCGCAGTCATGGACGAGATCATGCGCGGCGAGGCGACGCCTGCACAGATCGGAGGATTCCTGATCGCACTGCGCGCAAAGGGCGAGACACCGGACGAGATCACTGGCTGTGCAGAGGCGATGCGTGATCACGTGCTCGTCGTTCGGCCCCGCCGCGAGGATCTCGTCGACACGGCAGGGACCGGCGGCGACGGCGCGCACACGATCAACATCTCGACAGCCGCTGCACTCGTCGCAGCCGCTGCCGGCGCAGCAGTGGCGAAACACGGCAACCGCGCGGTGTCGTCCGCGTGCGGATCAGCCGACGTGCTCGAAGCGCTCGGCTTCACCCTCGAGCTGAAACCACCGCGCATCGCGGAGTCCATCGACGAGCTCGGTTTCGGTTTCCTCTTCGCTCCGTCGCACCATCCGGCGATGCGGCATGCGGCAGGCGTGCGCAAAGAGCTCGCGACCAGGACGGTCTTCAATGTCCTGGGGCCACTGACGAATCCGGCAGGTGCCCGAGCGCAGGTGGTCGGCGTCTACTCTCCCGAGCTCGTGCGAACGATCGCGGAGGTGCTCGCCCGGCTCGGTGCTCGCCGTGCCTACGTCGTGCACGGCGGCGGCGGCATCGACGAGCTTTCTCCGGTCGGACCGAATCTCGTTGCCGAGGTCGTGGACGGCGAGGTGGTCGAACGCCGGCTCGACCCCGAAGTCGAGCTCGGCATTCCGCGCTGCAACGTCGACGAGCTGCGCGGCGGCACCCCGGCCGAGAACGCGGAAGCGATCCGGCAAGTCTTCGCCGGCAAGAAGGGCGGGCGTCGCGATGCAATCCTGCTCAACTCAGCCGGTGCGATTGCAGCAGGCGGCCATGCCGAGGACCTGCGCGAAGGTCTCGAGGTCGCACGCCGAACGATCGACTCCGGAGCTGCGGGAGAGCGGCTCGAGCTGTTGATCGCTTTCTCACGCGAAAGCGTGGCGGCTTGATGGGCAGGTTTCGCGAGGCGCTCGCAGCCCCCGGCCTCGCCGCGATTGCCGAGGTGAAGCGACGCTCGCCCTCCGCCGGCGATCTCCGCCCCGACGCCGACCCCGCGAAACTCGCCGCGCAGTTCGCGAACGCGGGAGCAGCCGCGATCTCGATCCTCGTCGACGAACGCTTCGGCGGCTCCCTTGCCGATCTCAAGGCCGCGCGCGCCGCGACGACGGTGCCTCTGCTCGCCAAGGGCTTCTTCACCGAAGAGCTCGACCTGCTCAAGGCGAAGGTTGCCGGCGCCGACGCGGTCCTCGTCTTGCTCCGCGACGTCGACGACCAGCGCGCAGCGGCATTGATGACGTACGCCCACGAGCTCGGTCTCGAGACGCTGGTCGAGGCGCACGACGCCGACGAGCTGCAGCGTGCCATCGGCCTCGGCGCGGAAGTGATCGGCGTCAATGCGCGCGACCTGGCGACGTTCGACATCGACCGAAGCACCCAACTGGCGCTGATCGCCCAGCTGGCGGCTCAGGATCAGGTGATCGTGGCGGAAAGCGGCGTGCATTCGCGCGCACAAGGCGCGGCCGCCGAGCTCGCCGGCGCGGATGCGATCCTCATCGGCTCGGCGCTCATGCGCGCGGAGGATCCGGCGGCGCGGCTTCGCGAGATCCTTTCGCGCCCACTCGTGAAGGTGTGCGGGCTCACACGTCAGGGCGACGTCGATGCCGCCGTCGAGGCGGGGGCCGACATGCTCGGTTTCATCCTCGCGGAGGAGAGCCCGCGTCGTGCACGCGAGGTGCTACAAGTTCCCGACGACCGCCTCAGCGTCGCCGTGTTCGTCGGCGAGGCAGAAGACGCGGGCTCCGATCTCGTCCAGCTCTACGGCGAGGAGGAGGGTCGCGTACGCGGGCGCGACGCGGTGCTCTTGCGCGACGGCAAGACCGTGGCGCACGTGGTCGATCTCCCCTGGGACGAGCCGGACCCGCTCCACCTCCAGCGAGCGGCGGTGACCGCGGGCCGCGTGATGCTCGCCGGCCGGCTCGGGCCTGACAACGTCCGCGAAGCGGTTCGGGCCGTTCGCCCCTGGGCCGTCGACGCGGCGTCGAAGCTGGAAGCGAAGCCGGGGATCAAGGACCACGAAAAGGTGCGCGCGTTCGTCGAGGCGGCACGTTGACGTCGGGCCTCTACGGAACCTACGGCGGGCGTTACGTGCCGGAGACGTTGATTCCGGCGCTCGACGAGCTCGAGCAAGGCTGGCACAACGCGCAGGCCGACGAGTCGTTTCACGCGGAGCTCGAGGAGCTCGGCCGCACCTTCGCGGGCCGGCCGACACCGCTCACGCGGGCCGAACGCTTTGCGCCGAACAAACGCCTCTACCTCAAGCGAGAGGATCTGCTGCACACCGGCGCGCACAAGCTCAACAACGCGCTCGGCCAGGCGGTGCTCGCGCGGCGGCTCGGGAAGCACCGCATCGTCGCCGAGACCGGCGCCGGCCAACACGGAGTCGCGACGGCCACGGTGTGCGCTCGCTTCGGGCTCGAGTGCGTCGTCTACATGGGCGAGGAGGACATGCGGCGCCAGCGGCCCAACGTCGAGCGGATGAACCTGCTCGGCGCCGAGGTTCGGTCGGTCGACTTCGGCACGCGGACGCTCAAGGAGGCGACGAGTGAGGCGATTCGCGACTGGATCACGAATGTCGAGACGACCCACTATCTGATCGGCTCGTGTGTCGGTCCTGCGCCGTATCCGGAAATCGTGCGCGAGCTGCAGGCCGTGATCGGCCGTGAGGCGCGCGGACAATTCCTCGAGACCGAGGGCCGGCTGCCGGAGGTCGTCGTCGCGTGTGTCGGCGGCGGCTCGAACGCCATCGGCATCTTCGCCGGTTTCCTCGACGACACAGACGTTCGGCTCATTGGCGTCGAGGCCGCCGACGCGGCCTCGCTCGGCGCCGGGAACGCGGGAGTGTTGCACGGCGCACGCTCGTCCGTCCTGTCCGACGAGGACGGCCAGATCGCGGACGCGCATTCGATCTCCGCCGGTCTCGACTATCCGGGCGTCGGTCCCGAGCACGCGTGGCTCCGCGACTCCGGCCGCGCCGAGTACGTGCGTGCAACCGACGACGAGGCGCTCGGCGCGTTCCGCGACCTCACGCGCCTCGAGGGGATCATCCCCGCGCTCGAGCCTGCTCACGCACTCGCACGCGCGCGCGAGCTCGACGAGGAGCTCGTGCTCGTCTGCCTGTCGGGCCGCGGCGACAAGGATCTCGCAGAGGTGCTCGCCCGATGAGCAGGTCCGACCAGGCAACGGGACAGATGTCGACGTATCGGTTCCCGGATGAGCTCCGTGTCGACGAGCTCCTGCTGCGCGGCCCGATCGAGTCGGACATCGAGACGATCGCCCCCGCCTTTCGCGACCCCGCTGTCGGCGGCGAGGCGAGCCTGCCGCCGGTCGATGCGGACACGTTGCGCGTCATGTTGCGCGACCAGCTTCCCGGCATGCGGGCCCAGGGGCTTCTGGCCGCTTACGTCATCCAGGATGTCCGCAACGACGAGCTCCTCGGCGGTGCGTCGCTGCACCACTTCGATCCCTTGCGCGACGTTGTCGAGATCGGCTACTGGCTCTTCGTCTCGGCTCGTGGTCGCGGCGTCGCGACCAGATCGGTCCGGCAGATGACAGAGCACGCGGTGGCAAACGGGATCTGGCGTGTCGAGGCGCACGTGCGGATCGGCAACAACGCGTCGGAACGCGTGCTCGAGCGGCTCGGCTTCGAGCGCGAGGGCATCAAGCGGAAGTACCTCCGCCACGGAAACGAGCGCGTCGACGCGACGCTGTTCTCGCTGCTCGCCGACGACGCGTGAAGACGCTGGTCGTCTACCTGATGTCGGGCCTCGAGACGCCGGAGCTCGCCGCAGCGGCCGTCGCCGGCGGCGCAGACCTGATCGAGCTCGGCTTTCCGTTCTCCGATCCGCTCGCAGACGGACCTGTGATCCGTCGCGCGGCGGAGCGCGCGCTCGGGCAGGGAATGAGGACGCGCGCCTGCCTCGAGTGCCTCGCCAGGACACGCGAGCTGGTGCCGGAGACGCCGCTCGTTCCGATGACCTACTCGGCCCTGCTGGAGGCGTACGGCTGGGACCGCTTCGCGCGAGACGCCCGCGAGGCCGGTGCAACGTCGTTGATCATCGCCGACCTTCCCGCAGGGGAGAAACCCGAGCTCCGCCGCATCCAGCTCGTGGCGCCGACCTCGACCGACGAACGTGTCCGCATCGCCGCCGAGAGCACGGACGGTTGGCTGTACCTGGTGACCGTCACGGGCACGACGGGGGCGCGCGCCGACGGCTCCCCCGCCCTCGCCGGCCTTGTCGAACGGGCGCGAGCCGTGACGGATGTGCCGCTCTACGCGGGCTTCGGGATCTCGACCCCGGAGCAGGCACGCGCTGCGGCCGAGCTGGCCGACGGCGTCGTCGTCGGCTCACGCCCCGTCGAGGTGGCGGAGAAGGGGCCGGATGCTTTACAGGAGTACGTCCACACGTTGCGCGAGGCGGTCGACGCGGTGGTTGCGGCCTGACCTGGCTCGTGCTGTTCGACGTCGACGGGACGTTGCTGCTGACGCACGACGAGGTGTACGTGAATGCGAGCCGGTTGGCGCTTGAAGCCGTGTTCGGGAGCTACCCCGACGGCCCCGACCTCCCGGGCGACACCGCCCCGGCGCACATCCGCCGCGCCCTTCGCGCCGCGAATGTTCCCGAGCCGGAGATAGACGCCGGGCTTCCCCACTGGTGTGAGACGTTCTCCGCTCAGTACGTCCGCCTGCTCGCTGACGCGGACACGAGCCATTGGGAGCGCGGTCCGCACGCCTTCGAGGCGGCGGCCGCCGTCGAGCACCGCGCGCTACTAACCGGCAATCCAGCGGCCGTGGCGCACGCGCGGATGGAGCGCCTCGGGCTGGACGAGCTCTTCCCGCCAGGGCAAGGTGCGTTCGGCTGCGAACGCGAGGACCGTTCGGAGCTCTTCGCTCTCGCGCTCGAGCGAGCAGGCAACTGGCCGCGTGAGCGAACCGTCGCTGTCGGGGACACACCGCTCGACGTCTCGAGCGCGCACACCGCCGGCTGCCGCTGCATCGGCGTCACGACGGGCAACTACGGCCGCAAGGAACTGGCCGACGCGGACGCGGTGATCGGCGACCTCGGCGAACTCGAAGAGACGCTCGCAGCCCTGACCTAGCGCCGCGCCTGTGGATCGGGCGTCACACTTACGTCACGGTGTCTGACACCAGGCCGGGGGTCTTCGGAACACGTCCATCTGTCGGGCAAACCCGCACCAGAGCCTGACCGCGTCGCGTACGCACTCCTCGAACGGCCGGTGTCTGACACCTTGTGGCTCTTAGAGACGCGTCGCGAACATCCAGCGATGGCCCTCGAGATCTTCGGCGCGGTATTGCCGCTGCCCGATTCCCGTGTTGTCCTCGAGCTCCGACAGGATCGTCGCGCCTGCCGTCTTGGCCTGTTCGTAATGCGCATCGATGTCGTCGACCGAGACATGCACGCCATCGACGACGTAGGGCGTCTGACTCCACGCACGCGCCTGCTCGCACACCTCGGCGTGATGCTTCGGGCTCTGGTATTCCGAGCTCGGATAGCCGAGCATGATCAGGCCGCCATCGAGCTCCATGTTGACGTGCGTGACTCGGCCGCTCTCGTCGCTCCACCGGCCGGTCTCCTCGAACCCGAACGCCTTCGCAATCCAGTCGGCGGCACGACCGACGTCCTCGTACGAGAACATCGGGACGACGCGCTGCTCTGCCATCAAAGCGCAGGTTAACGCGAAGTCGAGGGTTCAGTGACCGGCGATCTCCCGAGCCGCGGCTTCGAAGACGGACGAGTGGAGATCCACATCGGCTTCGGTTGTCGCAGGCGACATGAGCGCCATGTTGTGGAACGGGGTCAACAGGATGCCGCGGTTGAGGGCATAGAGATGAATCAGCCGGTCGAGCTCGGCGTTGCCTCCGGCAGCGGCTTCGCGGCCATTCTTCGGTCGCTCGGGTCGGAAGAGATACTCGACGCGGCAGCCGAGCCGGGTGACGTGCCACGGCAGGCCGTGCCGCTCGATCGCACCCGCGACACCTGCCTCGAATCGCTCGCCGAGCGCGATCATGCGCACGAACGCCTCGTCGGTCAGCACCTCGTCGAGCGTCGCGCGCGTCGCGGCCAGCGACAGCACGTTCGCGGCGACCGTCCCGCCGATGCCTCCGACGTCGGCCCGCTCGTCTCGCGGTAGCAGCGCCTCGAGCCGTTCCGCAACCTCGCGCGAGAACCCGTACGCGGCGGCCGGGATGCCGGCGGCGATCGCCTTCCCGACGGTCAACATGTCCGGCTCGAGACCGTATGCCGCGGTGTAGCCGCCCGGCCCCGCGCAGAGTGTGTGCGTCTCGTCGATGATCAGGAGCGTGCCCGTCTTGCGGGTCGCCTCCCGAAGAACGTCATGGAAGCCGGGCTCGGCATGGACGATCCCGATGTTCGTCAAGGCAGGCTCCGCCAAGCACGCACGCGACGTCGCCGGTGGCGAGCTCGCGCTCGAGCGCCTCGACGTCGTTCCACTCGACCACCCGCGTCGTTTCGTCGAGCGCGACCGGCGGACCGACGTTCCCTTCACGGGAGGCGACGGTTGCGCCGTCGAGCGTGGCGAACGTCTCGTCGACCGTCCCGTGGTAGCACCAGTTGAAGACGAGGATTTTCGGTCGGCCCGTGAGCTCGCGCGCCAGCCGGATCGCGAAGCGGTTTGCGTCGGTCGCGGTGAGAGCGAACTGCCAACGCGGGAGCCCGAAACGCCGGGTGAGCTCTTCGCCGACCCAGAGCGCGTCCTCGCTGGGCAGCATCAACGTGATGCCCCGCGCTGCCTGTTCCGCGACCGCGCGCACGGTGGGCGCCGGTGAGTGACCGGTCATCGCCGCCGTGTCGCCCAGGCAGAAGTCCACGTATTCGTGGCCGTCCACGTCACTGAAGCGGGCGCCGTACGCCTCGACGGCGAACACCGGGAAGCCGCCCGCCCAGCGGATCATCCACGGCATCGGAACGCCGGCGAGGAGCGAACGCTCGGCTCGCGTCGTGAGCTCGCGCGAACGTGGGTGCTCGCGCTCGAAGCGTTCGAGCTCGCGCGAGAGAAGATCGTCGAGCGTCACCGGTCTAGTCAATCAACCTGAACCGGCGACGTGCGGAACATGCGATTCGGGCATGATGATCCCGCTTTGGTGATGAACAGAGATCTCGTGGCAGACATCGTCGCGGCCGAGCGGCTCGGAACAACTCTCCGACGCGTCGGCTATTCCGAGGACGCGGTTCACCGGCTGCTCGGCGAAGACGCGTACTCGAGCGAGCGCGGCGACACGCCCGCCGAGGAGCGCCGGCTGCCCGACACACCACTCGGGACATTGCTACGCCTGCTCTTCCTCCAGGTGCCGGTTTCAGCGCAAGACGCCGAGGCCGCACTCGGCCGAGAGGGCATCGATGCGCTCGAAGTAACGGGCCTGGCGGACGTCGGCGAGCAAGTCGTCCCGCGTACCAGGATCCTGCCGATCGGAACGGTGCTCCTCGCCTCGGACGGATTCTCACGCGACGCGGACGACCCGTCGGACTACGTCGCCACGTACACCCCGACGGCCCGCGTCCTCGACTCCCTGACGCCTCGACCGCGTGTCGACCGAGCCCTCGACGTCGGCACCGGCAGCGGGATTCACGCCCTCCTTGCTGCGCGGCATGCGCGACAGGTCGTCGCGACCGACGTCAACCCGCGCGCCATCGCGTACACGGAGCTCAACGCGGCGCTGAACGGGCTTCAGAACATCGAGTGCCGCCAGGGCAGCCTCTTCGATCCAGTCGAAGGTGAGACGTTCGACCTCATCACGTGCAACGCGCCCTACGTCGTCTCCCCCGAGCGTCGTTGGGTCTACCGTGACAGCGAGTTCTCCGAGGACGGGGTGTCGGAGCGCGTGATCGGGGCCGCCGCCGCTCATCTTGCGGAGAACGGGTACGCGGCGATGCTCGTGAGCTGGCTCGCGCTCGACGAGGGCGCTCCCGACGAGCGCGTCATCGGTTGGGCCGAGGCAACCGGTTGTGACAGCTGGATCCTCTCGACGCTGAACTCGGATCCGCTGACACATGCGGCTGAATGGAATTCACACCTTGTCGGCGAGGCACTCGGCGAAGCGCTCGACGAATGGACGCAGTACTTCGACTCGCTCGGTGTGCAACTCGTAAGCGAGGGCGCCGTGATCCTGCACAAGCGACCGGGCGGTGAGCACAGCGCGCGGGTGGATGAGCTCGACGAGGAGGATCTGGATGACGCGGGCGATCAGATCCTGCGGGCGTTCGAAGCGCGTGCGAAGCTTGCCGAGCTCGGCGGTGACCTGGACTTGCTCCAAACCCGTGTCGGCGTCGCCTCGAGCCTACGATTCATCCGCGAGCTCGAGCCGGCGGGGGGACGTGCCGTCGACGTCGAAGGCAGCGTCGAGCTCACGGATGGGACAAAGCACGCCGTCGACGCGACGGCGGATGCGCAGGAGTTCGTTGCCTCGATCGACAGCCGCCTGCGTCTCACCGAGGTAATCGCCGCGACCTCCGACCGGCTCGGTCTCGACGACGAGGAAGCGCAAACCCTTGCCGAGGAAGCGCTCGACGTCACCCGCGAGCTGCTCGAGCTCGGCGCGCTCCGCTTCCGCGGCGACTGACGCTGCTGCTCCGCACCGGCGGGGCCAGCCGACGTAGGCTTTACAACAACGGAGTCACGATCGACCGGGAGGTCACGATGAAAGGCGCCTCGAAGCCCAAGAAGCTGGGCAAGAAAGTACCCCAGAAGTCACTGAAGGAGAAGCGGCAGGACAAGCGCGCCGCGGCGAAGAAGGGTTTCGGCTCGAGCTAGGTCCGAGGCCTCGGCGTGAGCGCTGTCCTCGTCGTCGACGTCGGCGGAAATCACATCAAGGTGCTCGCCAGCGGCGAGCAAGAGTCGCGGCGTGCCGATTCGGGGCCAAACATGACTTCAGCGCAGATGGTCGAGACTGCGAAGAAGCTTGCGGACGACTGGACGTGGGATCGCGTGTCGGTCGGCATCCCCAGCCCGGTTCACGGCGGACGCGTGGTCGCCGAGCCCGCGAACCTCGGGAAGGGTTGGGTCGACTTCGACTACGAATCCGCATTCGGGAAGCCCACGAAGGTCGTAAACGACGCAGCGATGCAGGCGCTGGGAAGTTACGAGGGCGGCAAGATGCTGTTCATTGGACTCGGGACGGGTCTCGGCTCCGCCTTCGTCGCCAACGGGTTCGTTCAGCCGATGGAGCTCGGCCATCTCCCGTACAAGAAAGCGACATTCGAGGATTACGCAGGCAGGGCCGCGCTGGATAGGCGAGGCAAGGAGCGGTGGCTCTCCGACGTAGCAGACATCGTCGCCAAGCTGACTGCGGCACTGGAGCCCGACTACGTCGTGCTCGGCGGCGGTAACGCGAAGAAGTTGGACGAGTTGCCGCCCAATGCACGACTCGGCGCCAACTCGGACGCCTTCACCGGTGGGTTCCGCCTCTGGGATCCAGACTCTCCTGCCCAGATCACCGCTTAGGCGCTGATCGTCAGACGGCTGTCGAAGCTGGCGTTCCCACGATCTGCGCCCGCTCCCACAGCCGCTCGCCGCAGAGCATGCAGCGCGGCAGCACCTGCCGAACGATCACCGTGTTGCCGCACGCAGCGCAGAGGAACCAGCCGCTGGTGGCAACTCCAGCAGGCCAGAACTCCACGTAATCACGCTCGTCGACCAAGCGCAACGCGGGCGTCGACACCTTCTCCCGGCTCCAACTTCGACCCCCTCAGATCGATTGCGGCTCCCCGCTCCTTGTAGGTCGAAGCGACACCGGTGTCAACTGAGCTAGCGGCCAAGCCGTGTGCGCCGGCGAATCCGGAGTCGCTTCTGCAACGCCTTGTCCTCTTCCCCGTCCTTGACGGCCGCCCACACGAACAGACCGAGAACGATCAGGAGGGTCCCGACGACAACGACCGCGACGACTATCTCCTCACCCGTGTGCAGCGTCGGCCTTACGCGGTGGCATCGGCGGGCACGGCGGACGGCGCCTGTTCGCGGGTCCGGAGGAACACCGCGCCGACGACCGCAGCCGAGGCAGCGAACACGGCTCCGATGAGGAATGCGAGGTGGTAGCCGCCGTTGAGTGCGACAAGCGGGTCGTGGCCGGAAGCAATGAGATTGGCGGTGCGGGAAGCCGCGAGACTGACGAGGATCGCGAGGCCGAGCGCGCCGCCCATCATGAAGGACGTGTTGACGACGCCCGAAGCAAGGCCGGATTCGGTCGGAGCGACGTCGCTCATCGCGGCGAGCAGCACCGGGTTGAAGGCCATGCCCGCGCCGACACCGAGCAAGATCATGCTCGGCAGAACGTCGACGACGAAGTTGCCATCAACCGGAGCTCGGGCGAAGAGAACGAGGCCGGCTGCGGCGATCATCAGACCGGTCGCCAGAGGAATCCTGAAACCGAAGCGCATGACGAGCTTCGCGGAGAGCCCGATCGAGAAGGCACCCATGATCAGGTTCGCCGGGAGGAAGGCAAGACCGACCTCGAGCGGGCTGTACCCGAGCACGAGTTGGAGGTACAGCGCGGAAACGAAGAACCAGGCGAACATGGCGGCCGCCCAGAGAATCCCGACGGTATTGGCGACCACGATGTTGCGAAGCTTGAACAGGGCAAGTGGGATGAGTGGGGAACGAACGCGTGCCTCGATGAAGACGAAGAGCGCCATCAGCACCACGGCAGCTGCGAGGAGCCCGAGCGTCTGCGCGCTCGTCCAGCCCTTGTCGTTCCCGTTCACGATCGCGTAGACGGCCAGCATCAGCGACGCCGTCACCGTGACCGCCCCGGCCACGTCCAGCCGTCCTCCAGGAGCCAAGGCTTCTGCACCGGGCATGAACTTCAGCGTGAGGGTGACGACTGTGACACCGATCGGGACGTTGACGAGGAAGATCCAGTGCCAGTTGAGCGCGTCGGTAAGGACGCCGCCGAGAAGCACGCCGAGGCTGCCGCCACCGGACATCACGAAGCCGAAGATGCCCATCGCCTTCGCCCGTTCGGCCGGCTCGGTGAAGAGGTTCATCATCAGCGACAACGCGACGGCCGAAACGATCGCGCCGCCGAACCCCTGGAATGCCCGCGCCGCGACGAGAAGCCCTGTCGTCGTGGACACACCGCACGCGATCGAGGCAACGGTGAAGAGCGAGATGCCGATCAAGAACATCCGGCGGTGGCCATAGAGGTCACCGAGCCGGCCGCCTAGGAGGAGGAACCCGCCGAACGTGAGGAGATATGCATTCACGACCCACGCGAGCGACGTCTGAGAGAAGCCGAGGTCTTCTCTGATCGACGGCAGCGCGACGTTCACGATCGTCGAGTCGAGGACGATCATCAGGTCGCCGAGGCAGAGGATGTACAGCGCGAGCCAGCGAGTGCGGTTATCCATGGTCATGTGGCTTTCCTCTCGGTGCACGGGTTCACGGTCGGTTCTAGGAGGTTAGACGGCGGCTCGGAGCGGAACTCATCGGTCACCAGACCGATGATTTTCCCCGCTTTTACCGGTCCATTCTCGGATGGCTGCCTCAGCGCCGCAAAGGGTCGTCTTTGCGATCCACGGCCCAATCGAGCGCTCGGACCTGCCGGGGCTCTGCGAGCGCGTGTGCACGCTCCTCGAAGCAAGTAGGGCCGAGATCGCCTTCTGCGAGGTGAAGGGAGTCGCCCCTGACGGAGTCACGGCCGACGCTCTCGCGCGATTGCAGTTGGCCGCCGGACGACGCGGTTGCCAGGTGCGGCTGCGCGGCGCGTCGAGCGAACTGCTCGAGCTCCTCGCCTTCATGGGGTTGAGCGACGTTCTGCCGGACTGACGCTACACCTCGAGTCGCGGGGGCAGGCCGAAGAGCGGGAACACCCGCTCGGTATCGAGGAAGAACGTGAACTCGATGATGCGGCCGTCGGAGATCTCGAGGACCTGGAGGGCCCAGGGGTCGTACCCGCTTCCCGATTCGCTCGGCTTGTACTGCCCGAAGGCGGGCGACCCGTTCGCCGCCACCGTCGGGATCACGCGCGAGCCGCGACAGCCGGCACCCGGACCAACCCACCAGCGCAGAATGTCTTCACGGCCTTTCAGCCAGAGGTCGAAGGGCGGCATCGACTGCGTCGCGTCCTCCTGGATCAGCGACGTGAGCGCGTCCATGTCGTACCGCTCGAAGGCCTGCACGTAGCGCGCCAGGAGCTCGGCGTCGTCCGGGTCGAGGGAGGGCGATGTTTCCGTCGCGCTCAGGTCGATTGCCTCGAGCGTTGCGCGCGCCCGCTGGAGTGCGCTGTTGACGGACGCCACGCTCGTGTCGAGGAGCTCGGCGACCTCCGTCGCCTTCCAGCGCAGAACCTCGCAGAGGATCAGCACCGCGCGCTGCCGCGGCGGCAGGTGCTGCAGCGCGGCGATGAACGCGAGGCGGATCGTCTCCCGCGAGACGGCGACCTCTGCCGGGTCGGGAATGGGCTCGATCCAGGTCACTTCCGGCAGCGTGTTCAGGTTGGACTCGACGGGCTCGCGCGCGGGCCCCAGGTCCATCGGCCGGGCGCGCCGCTCCCGGCCGTTCAGCATGTCGAGGGACACGTTCGTCGCGATGCGATAGAGCCACGACCGCAGCGCCGCACGGCCTTCGAAGCGGTCGAACCCGCGCCAGGCCCTGATGAACGTCTCCTGCACGGCGTCGTCGGCCTCGAACGGCGAGCCGAGCATCCGGTAGCAATAGGAGCGCAGCTCGGCGCGGTGCTGCTCGAACTGCTCCTCGAGCTTGCGCGCGTCAGGAGCGACAGTCGACGACGGATCGTGCACTGCGGACCATGCTACGCGGTCCGCCAATGTCTGATCTACGTACCTCTCGCCGCGCTTACTTCGGCCATGAATCGGCCCGCGCGGTCGGGGTCGACTGGATTCCAGGTGCCGCCGTCGACCTTGAGATCCGAGCCCACGATCGCGCCGTCCGCGACGGCGAGGAAGTCCCGGACGTTGGTCGACTTGACTCCGGTGTTCGCGAAGACCGGCGTCTCGTCTCCGCAGCCCTGCTTCGCCTGGCGAACCGCGTCCACCGACGGTTCTGCACCCGCCATCGGGCCAGAGACGAGGATGGCGTCGGCAAGACTGGAGACCCGCACGGAGCGTGCGGTCGTCGCGATGTCCCGCGTCCCCACGCTCGACGCGAACTCCGGCGTGATGTTCATGAACACGGCCACCTTCCCGGCATTCAGGTGCCGCCGGTAGCGCAGGAGCTTGCCGGCATCCGGAGCCCACAGCCCCATGTCGGATTCGTACACGCCGGTGACGACTTCGCGGATGAACGACGCGCCAGAGACAGCCGCGACCGCCAACGCTGCTTCCGGATCCCACAGGTAGTCGACTCCGAACGGCCGGTCGCGCGGCGCAACCTCCGCAACGACCCGCGCCATCATCGCGACGCCCTCGAAGGTCGCCTTCAACTGGTACGGGCGGTCGCCCTCGTTGCAGAAGAGAATCCCATCGAAGCCGGAGCGAGCGAGGATCTCGACATCCCGGCGAACCGAATCGACGATTGCATCCGGCCCTGCCGTCTCGTCGTACAACGGCGTTCCGGGCATCGGCGGTAGATGCGCCATCGCAACGACGGGCTTCTCGACGCCGAAGAGCCCTTTCAAGTCGAACGACATGGGCGTACCCTTTCACGACGATGCGCGCTGTCGCGGCGTAAGCAGGTCAGGTCGAGCCGGACTGGCTGGATCGCCGGGCAAGAGCGGCGATCACCGCGAGCGTGAGAACGGCGGCCGCTATGCCAGCGGCCTCCGGTCCGATCCCATCTCGTCGTTCCGACGTGAGCAAGAGCAACAGTCCCCCCACGATGGCAGCGGCTAGACCTGCCGACACGATCAGAGCAACGCGACGAACGATCGACCTGTCCCTCGCTCTGCCAGTTCCTGCGTTCGATCGACCAGTAAGACAGCTCGGCTGCAATGAAGAGCGCCGCCGCCACCATCGGCGCACGCCCGTCGACCGTGCCCGGTCGTAGGCTGAGAAAGAGGGCGTAAGCCGCGCCGACCCCGACGAAGCCGCACGGCAGAAACGCGGCCCAGCGAGTAACGAGAGCAAGCGCGGTGACAAAGAGCCCTAGACCCCCGAGCGCTGCGATCACCGCAACCAAGCGGTCGCCGGCGACTACCGAGTACGCGCCAACCGCGCCGAGGAGCGCAAGGGCTGCGAGCCCGGTGGCTACACGCGCGCGGTTCTTGCCTGCCGGCGAAATGTTTCCACCTCCTCCATGGCGACTGTGAGTGACGACTCGTCGTCCCAGACTGCAACGGGAACCCCGGCCCGCTCGAAGCGACCGCGGACCGCGTCGCGGCGCAGCCGCCAGAGCCTGTTGGCGATGTCCTGTATCTCTCCTCGCTTCGGGACGACGAGCTCCAGCGGAGAGATCTCGATGACGACGAGGTCGAAGCCGCGTGCCCGCAGATCCAGCAACGCAGTTGCGGCTCGGTCGTCGAGCAGAGGAGTGAGGGCGACCACGAGGGCTTGCGGGGGAAGCGTCCGCCGCGGAACCGCGACGAGGTCCGGCCAGGCGTGACTGAGGATGATCCGGGTGTCGAGCATCGCGTCGACGATCCGGTACAGCTGGCGCGCCCCCGTTGCCGGCAGTAACCAGTTGAGCGTCCCGCCGAAGCTGACGAAGCCGACCCGGTCGCGCTGTCGGAGGTACCGCGCCGCCAAACTTGCGGCGGCCCGCAGAGCAGGATCGAGCGTGCTTCGCTCACCACGGCGCGCCTCTGCGAACACGTCCAGGAAAATCACCACATCGGCATTGCGTTCCGCGTGATGCTCGTTGACCCACAGCTCACCGCGGCGAGCCGTGGCACGCCAGTTCACATGCCGTACTCGGTCTCCCGCGACAAACTGACGGATGTCGGCGAACTCGATCCCCTCCGCCTTCTGGCGCGCGACATGGTTGCCGGCGAACACCTGTGTCTCAAAGGGCCGGAGCAGGGCACGCAGCGCCTCCTCGGTTGGGTAGACCTTCAAGGGTTGGCGCGCGTCGATCGCAACCTCGTGGCGGAACATTCCGAAGTGATCGTGGGCACGGAGGTGGACGCGACCCACGCCGAACGCTCCCCACCTCGCACACCGAAGGCGCAACGGCAGCAGACGCTCCTCTCCCTCGCCGAGACGGAGCGTGCTCGGATTGCTGCCGTCCTCCACCTCGAGACCCGCCGGCAGCTCGAGGAGCACGTCGAGGCGCTCCACGGCATCAGCCGCCGCGAACCGGATCCAGACGTCGAGCAACTCGCCCTCGAGGGCCCGCTCTCGGTCGAGCTCGACCTCGACCTCGATGTGTGGCGTGCGCACCTGAAACGCGCTGACTGCTGCGACCACGGCAAAAGGCGCAGCGAGCAGAACCAACTCTGGCAGACGTAGCGCAAGCGCGGCCAGCAGCCCCAGTGCCGCAAGTCCGGCGTACGCGCCTACCTTCGGCGATCGAGACCGCGTCATGTCGTGCGCGTAGGCAAATCCTCTGCCGCAGGCGCCGGAACCGTTTCGAGCGATTCGCGCACCACATCCTCGGGACGCACTCTCTGCACCCAGAGCTCCGGCCTCAAGATGAGACGGTGGGATAGGGCAGGCACGGCCACGGCCTTCACGTCTTCCGGCGTCACGAAATCCCGACCGGCGAGCGCGGCCTTGGCGCGAGAGAGCTTCAGAATCGCGAGCGAACCGCGCGGGCTCGCACCAACCTGGACGCGCTGACTGGTTCGCGTCGAGGAGACGATGTCCACGATGTAAGAGCCGATCGGCTCGGATACATGTACCTGTTCGATCGATGCCTGCATCTCCAGCAGCCCGTTGCGGTCTGTAACCACGTCCAGGCTGACTTCATCCGCTCCGCGCTCCAGCCGTCGTTCCAGAAGCGCCCATTCATCGTCGCGGCTCGGGTACCCAATGCCGATCCGGAGAATGAAGCGATCGAGCTGCGCCTCCGGCAACGGGTAGGTCCCCTCGTACTCGATCGGGTTCTGCGTTGCGATCACGAGAAACGGCAGCTCGAGCCGAGTGGTCTGCCCCTCGATCGTGACCTGTCGTTCCTGCATCGCCTCCAGAAGCGCAGCCTGTGTCTTCGGGGGCGCGCGATTGATCTCGTCTCCGAGCAAGAGGTTGGTGAAGATCGGGCCGGGACGGAACTCGAAGTCGCCCGTTCGCTGATTGAAAACCGACGATCCGGTGACGTCTGAAGGCATCAGATCGGGAGTGAACTGAACTCGCCCGAAGTCCATCGCGAAGACCTGGGCGAACGACCTCGCGATCAGCGTCTTCCCCAGGCCGGGGAAGTCCTCGATGAGCACGTGTCCATCGGCAAGAAAGCCGAGCAGCACTAGCTCGAGCGCTTCACGCTTCCCGACGACGGCCCGGTCCATCTCGTCGAGAATTCGATCGCTGCGAGACGCAATCTCGGGGACGGTCAACATCACTCAGATCCCTTCCAGCTGTTCGACGACCTTGCTGAGCTGTGACGCCGGCGGGCCGGGCGCCAGGCGATTGCTCGGAGGGGGCCGTTCCGGGCGCACGATTTCCCAGGTCTCGACTCCGATCAATTCTCGTGCGCGGTCCGGTTCTCTGTGGAGATCGACCCCGAACCGCATCGACAGACGGTGGGCCGCGATCTCGCTGAGGATCGGGCGCAGACGCGTGTGCAGATGGAAGCTGCTCGCCACCGACTGTTGGACGTCGTTCACCATTGTGAGCTCGCCCGAATCGGGAGGGTGGCGGCGGCTCATGTCGGCAACGGCTCGATCGAAGCCCGACTCCCGTGTTCCCGAGCCGGTCTCGCTCGTCGTCCGAACGAGTGCCAGCAGCAAGACGCCGCCGATGCCGAGTAGATAGACCTCTAGCAAAGCGTCTCGAAGACCCGAGATGGCGAGCGCTGCGAATCCGATCGCCGCGCTGAAGACAAGGCCGACCTTGACGGCGCGGTGAACGATCCAGTTCATGCCGCGAGCTCCTGTCTCAGCTCGAGTTCCTGCTTGACGGCGACAAGCGACTCGATCGCTTGCTCTTTCATGGTTTCGTCGATCTCGTGAGGACTGAACTTCGCGTACTCGAACAACTCTGTCAGAGATCGGACAGCGCTCTCGCTGACGTGCAGCACGCGTAAGACCCGCGCTAGATAGTCGTGCGGCACCTCCGCACCTTCCCGAGGTAGACCGTGCGAAGCCAAGGATCCGCTCCATGTTCGCGTAAGCGGCGATCACTGCTCGACGGGCATCGCGCTCATTGCGCAGATCCTCGATGGTACTGCCGATTGCCCGCGCAAGCTCTTCTTCGACACTCTCTGCAGGCGTAGCCGCTGGTCGACGGTCGCGTCTGACTGCGACCCAGACAACGCCGAGTAGAACGAGGGCGCCCAACCCGAAAACAACCGGCCACTGGAAGTGTGCCTGCCGGGCGGGTACCGCCTTCAAGTGAAGCGGTTTGCGTCCTTGGGTTTGGCCTTGCTGCGCTTGTTGGTTCTGAAGCCGCTCGCGAAAGTGCCCGTGCGTGATCACGAAGTAACCAATCCCCGTGAACAGAAGCATGAACGCGAGGATGAAGCAGTAGTTCCGGAGCCAGTGAGAGCCTGGATCCTCAAAGCGCCGGCGTCGGCGGAACAACGTGACCAGCACTGCGACGATCACGACTCCGTACACGATCGTCACGAGGGTCACCCAGCTGTCCTGAAGCGTGTTCGGCACAGGGCGGGCAGCCAGGTGTCCGTGCAGCGTCGGGCGACCGCCACTGGCGGCGAGCGTGACGAGGACGAGGAAGCCGAGGATCAGAAGCGCGAGCGCACTGGCCCTCAAGGGCCCAACTGGCGACTTCTCGCTCTGCCGCTCCACAGTTGGAGGGAGCCTACGGAAGGAGTCGGGTTTCCGCCGGAATCCGAAAGCTCAGGTGTCGCGGCGGACGAGCAGAACTGCCGCAACGACGAGCGCAGCCGCCGCATAACCGAAAAAGAGCAGTAGTCCGACCCAGGGAGAAAGATGATTGCCACTGGTGACGGCCATGATCGCCTCACCGGCGGCCAGGGGGAGGTACGGCGAGGCTGCGTCGTTCCAGCTCGTCGGCAGGACGTTCATCAGCGGCGGCAGCACGAACATGATCGCGACGAAGGTGGCGATCCCGCCGGCAGTGTTGCGGACGATTGCTCCGAGCCCGAGCCCGAACAGGCCCACCACCGTCAGGTAGAGGGCGGCGCCGAAGACGGCACGAGCGACGCCCGGGTCGGTGAACGCCGCGTCGATGTTGTGCCTCGACAGGATTGCCTGGCCGACGAAGAACGCGACCAGCACCGCCGGAATCATCAAACCGGCCGTGACGAGCCCATAGACCAGAGCCTTACCCCACAGCACCGGGAGCCGCTTCGGCACCGCCGTCATCGAGGCGCGGATCATCCCGGTGGAGTACTCGGCGGTGATGACGAGGATGCCGAGGATTCCGATCGCGAGCTGTGCGAGCTGGACGCCGACGAGGGTGACCTCGAGTGGGTGGAAGTCCGCCTGGTCGCGAGGACTCATGTTTGGGTAGTGATGCGCGACAACGGCGCAGGCGAGTGCGGCAAGACCGATCGTGAACAACACCGCAGCGGCCAGCGAATACCTTGTCGAGCGAACCGACCGCAGCTTCGTCCACTCCGAGCGACCGACTCGCGCCTGGGTTACTCGACCGTGGTGATCGAGTCGCGGGACCGACGGAACGTGCGCAACGCTGCTCACGCGACTACCTCGTCTCGCTCTGACGTTGCCTCGCCGGTCCTGAATTCGACGTCTTCGCGCGTGAGATCCATGAAGGCTTCCTCGAGCGAAGCCTGCTGCAGTGTCAGCTCGTGGATCGCGAACCCGTGCTCCGCGGCTGCATCGCCGATCTGCTCGGCTGACAACCCATCCACCTCGAGCACGCCCGGCTCGACCGTCTCGACGCTGACGTCCGGGCCGACTACGAGGTCGCGCAGCTCGGCTGCCTGCGGCGAGCGCACCCTGACGATGTTCTTCGACGCCTTGCGTACGAACTCGTCGACACTCAGATCGGCAATGAGCCGGCCGCGTCCGATGACGATCAGGTGATCTGCGGTCAACGCCATCTCGCTCATGAGATGCGACGAGACGAACACCGTCCGCCCTTCGGCCGCGAGACCCTTCAAGAGGTTGCGGATCCAATGAATTCCCTCAGGGTCGAGCCCGTTCACCGGCTCGTCCAGCGTCAACGTGTGCGGATCCCCGAGTAGCGCCGTCGCGATTCCGAGCCGCTGGCTCATTCCCAGGGAAAACGTTCCGGCCCGCTTCTTCGCGACGTCCTGCAGCCCGACGAGCTCGATCAACTCACCGATGCGTCGCTTCGGGATGCCGTGCGTCTGCGCAAGCGCAAGCAGATGGTTGTACGCGGAACGGCCTGTGTGAACCGAACGCGCCTCGAGCAGAGCACCGACCTCATGCAGCGGGGCCTGGTGGTCGCGATAGAGCTTTCCGTTCACCGTCACGGTACCGGCCGATGGGCGATCCAACCCGAGAATCAGGCGCATCGTCGTCGATTTGCCGGAACCATTCGGCCCGAGAAACCCGGTCACCATTCCGGGCTTCACCTGGAATGTCAATCCGTCGACGGCGCGCTTGTCGCCGTAATCCTTCGTGAGATTCTGGGCCTCGATCACTGACCGCCACGCTAGCAACGGTCTCGTTAAGCGGACATAAAGTGTCGCGCGTACGCGACCAGAAGCAGCCCTACGGCTGGACGAGCGACGCGAGTCGCTCGATGCCTTCGTCGATCTCCCCTTCGTCGACGAGGCTGAAAGACAGCCGCACGTTGTCGCCGCCGCGATCGTCCGAGAAGAACAGCGAACCCGGGACGACAGCGACGCCATGCTCGACGGCACGTATCGCAAGCTCGCCGGCGTCTCCTCCTGTCGGCAACGTCAGCCACGAGAAGAAGCCGCCTTTCGGAACCGTCCACTTCGCGCCCTCCGGCATGTGGCGCTCGAGCGCCGCCAGCATCCGCTCGCACTTGCGTTTGTACAGCGTCCGCGACTGCGCGAGCTGCTCGTCGACCCAGCCGCGGCGGACGTACTCCTCGAAGAGACGCTGACCGAGCGCACCTGCGCACTGGTCGGTGTTCTGCTTCGCCGCAACGAGTTGCGCCGACACTTCGGCGGGGCCGACGGCCCAACCGAGCCGCACGCCGGGGAACAACGTCTTCGATGTCGTGCCGGCCTGCAAGACCACGTCCGGAGCAAGACTCCACAGACTCGGCTCGGGTTCGTCGTCGAACCCGAGCTCGCGGTAGGCGACGTCCTCGACGATCAGGAAGCCGTGACGGCGCGCGAGCTCGACCAACAGCTCGCGCCGCTCGTGGGAGAGACTGACTCCCGCCGGGTTCTGGTGGTCGGGGATCGTGTAGACGAGCTTCGGACGCAGGCCGCCGGCAAGCTGCCGCTCCAGCTCCGCGACGTCGAGCCCGTGCTCGTCCAGCGGGACGGCCACGACGTCGGTCTCGAAGCTGCGGAACGCCATGATCGCCCCGAGATATGTCGGCGCCTCGACGACCACGACGTCTCCGCGGTCGAGGAACGACTTGCCGACGAGCTCGAGCGCCTCGATCGCGCCGCTCGTGATCACGAGCTCGTCGTCGGCCGGTCGGCGGCCCTGCAGCGCGTGGAGCCTGGCTGCGATCGCGTCGAGCGGTCCGGCCAGCCCTCGCGTCGGCGCGTACTGGAACGCAGCCGACTCGCCTGCGGCGGCGAACTCCTGGAGTAGCGCAGACGCGCGTTCCCGTGGAAACGTCAGCGGGTCGGGGAATCCACCGGCGAAAGAGATCAGGTCGGGCCGGCCCAGGAAGGCGAGGACAGCGGCGATCCCTTCACCGACGTCTCCGCGCGTCCGTTCGGCGAAGAGCAGATCCCACCGAGGCGTCTCGCGCGCTACAGCCACGTGACCCAATATAGAAGAGTGGGTCGACCGACCCGTGTAGCGAGACGAGAGGAGAGACGTCGTGAACAGCCCGAAGGCGACCCGGTACCGCTGGGAGGACATGCCGAAGGAGCAGCTCAAGCCGGATCTCGGCCGGCGTCTGATCTCGACCGAGCGGCTGATGCTCGCGCACGTCTACCTCGAGAAAGGCTGTGTCGTCCCGAAGCACTCGCACGAGAACGAGCAGCTGACCTACATCCTCGAAGGTCTCCTACGTTTCTCGCTCGGAGACGACGAGTCGGAAGTTGTGGATGTGGCCGCCGGCGAGGTCCTCCACATTCCTTCGAACCTCCCGCACAAAGCGGAGGCAATCGAAACGACGCTTGACGTCGACATCTTCTGCCCGCCACGGCAGGACTGGCTCGACGGGTCGGACGCTTATCTGCGTCGTACTTGAGTCTCCGAGAGAACGCCGAAGGCGCCGTCGCCGGCGCCTTCGACAGTTACGGCCTCTAGAGGCGGCTACGCCGCCTCCGCGAGAACAGCGTCCTCGGCCGGCTCGGCTTCGGCGACTCGCGAGTGCGACTCCGAGAAGACGGCCGCCACGACTGCTCCGAAGACCGCGATTCCCGCGAGCACGTAGAACGCAACCTGGAAGCCGTGTGTGAGTGCTCCGCCGCCCAGCGCGCTCGTGCCGGGGTGAACGTCGACGTAGTTGGCGGTCAACGTCGTCGCGATGGTCGTCGCCACCGCGACGCCGATCGCCCCGCCGATTTGCTGGCTGGTGTTGATCAGTCCAGACGCGACACCGGCATCCGCTGAAGTCACGCCCGTCAGCGCGCCGATCGACATCGGCACGAAGGCGAGCGCCAGCCCGATGCCGCTGAGCAAGAACGCCGGGAAGAGGTCCCAGAAGTAGTGGCCGTCCACCGGCAGCTGCGCGTAGAGGATCAGCCCGGCCGCCGACAACAGCATCCCCGTCGTCAGGACACGACGCACGCCCAGTCGCGTGACCAGGGCCTGCGCCACTCCCGAGAAGACGATGATCGTGAGCGTCAGTGCGATATACGCGACGCCGGTCTTGAGCGCCGAATAGTGCAGGACCTGCTGCATGTAGAGCGTGAGCAGGAAGAACTGCGCGAAGATCGCGCCGCCGAGCATCAGACCGCTGACGTTGGCCGCGGTGAGAGAGCGCAGCCTGAAGATCCGCATCGGCAAGAGCGGCGCCTTCGAGCGGAGCTCGATGACGACGAACGAAACGATGAGCACCGCGGAAGCAACGAGCAGGCCGATCGTCTCTGCGTTCGCCCAGCCGTTCTGGGTCGCGCGGGTCATGGCGTACACCAGCACCATCAATCCGCCGGTGATCGAAGCGGCTCCAGCCGAGTCGAAGTGGCGATGGTCGAGGTCGGCGCGGCTCTCACGCAGGAGTACCGGGCTCAGTGCAAGCACGAGCAGGCCGACCGGGACGTTGATGAAGAAGATCCACGACCAGCTGAAGGCGCTCGTCAGCGCGCCCCCGAGAAGCACACCGGCCGCACCGCCGCTGCCGGACACGGCACCCCAGATGCCGAGCGCCTTATTGCGCTCCCGGCCTTCGCGGAACAACGTGGTCAGCATCGAGAGAGCCGCGGGAGAAACGAGCGCGGCGCCCAGCCCTTGCAGCGAGCGGAACACGATCAGCGACCCCTCGGACCAGGCGAACCCGTCGAGCAAGGAGCTGACGGTGAAGAGGAGGATCCCGGCGACGAAGAGCCGGCGGCGCCCCAGCAGGTCGGCGAGCCGACCGCCGAGGAGGAGCGCGCCTCCAAAGAAGATCGAGTAGGAGGTGATCACCCACTGCAGGTTTTCCTGGCTGAAGTTGAGGTCGGTCTTGATCGACGGAAGTGCGACATTCACGATCGCCACGTCAAGCACCACCATGAACTGGGCCGTCACGATCAAGGCCAGGGCAAACCACCGTTTTCGCGAGTCGAGCAAAGTCATCTGTGACTCCAATCGTTGAGTTCGTCCACGATAATACATAACAACGATCGGCTGCGCTACTCTTCTTTGCATGAATCCCACTCAGACCGAGACACAGTCCCGCGCACCCCGGATTCCTGAGGAGCTCCTTGGGAGCACCCTCTTCCTCCTGGCCCGTCTGGGGTACGCGCTCAAGGCACGGCTGATGGAGGAGGTCGAGCAGGAGGGGTTCACCCTGTACCAGTACGGCGTGCTGGTCACCCTCAACGTCGGGACGTGTGGAACCCAGGCGACGATTGCCGACGCGCTCCACCTCGACCGGAGCCAGCTCGTTGGCGTGCTCGACGAGCTCGAAGAGCGAGGACTGGTCGAGCGGCAGCGCGATCCCCAGGATCGCCGCCGCCATTCGGTGAGAATCACGTCTGACGGCAAGCGCGAGCTCGTCAAGCTGCGGAAGCTCGTCAAAAGGATCGAGGAAGCGGTTCTGGAACCGCTCGACCAGCGGTCGCGAGACGCGCTCCACAAGACAGTGCTCACCCTCGCCCTGCACAACGATCCGCGCTTCGAGCGGGTCGAGCTCCCTCTGCCCAAAGCCTCCTAGTCGGAGAGGTTCGCCGCGAGGCGGGCGAGAAGCTCCGCGAGCTGCTCGCGGTCTGCCGGCGAAAGTGCCGCGGCCGCGGGACGGAATGCTGCGTAGACGCGCGCCTTGCGCTCCTCGACCGATTGCCGGCCCTCGGCTGTCAGCTCGATCGTGATCGCACGCCGGTCGGTCGGGTCGGGGTCCCGCTCCACGAGACCGAGCTCGGCCAACGCGTCGACCGCCCGGCTTGCGGTCGGGGCACTTGTCCCCATCCGCTGCGCCAGATCGACCAGCCGGAGCGGCCCGCTTTCGACGAGCTCGAAGAGCGCCAGGCGCTGGCTCGCCGTCATCGCGGGCCCGTCGTGAAGGCCACCGCTGATGCGGGTCAGCTGCCGGATCAACCGGCTGAGCTCCTCGAGGATGCGCTCGCCCTGGTCTGTCTTCGCCACGGCAGGATTATTACACCAGACAATTGTTTCATGTCGTTGCTATTCTCCGACTATGCCTGACGCCGCACCGCAGCCTCGCATTCGCCTGATCTTTGTGGCGCTCATGCTCGTGCTGCTACTTGCGTCGCTCGACCAGACGATCGTGTCGACGGCCTTGCCGACAATCGTGGGCGACCTCGGCGGCCTCAACCACCTCTCGTGGGTCGTCACGGCGTATCTCCTCACCTCCACGGTTTCCGGCCCGCTCTACGGCAAGCTCGGCGACCTCTACGGACGCAAGCTGATCCTCCAGGGAGCGATTCTCATCTTCCTCGCCGGCTCGGTGTTGTGCGGGCTCGCGCAGAGCATGGTGCAACTGATCGCGTTCCGAGCGATTCAGGGCCTCGGCGCAGGCGGACTGATCGTGACGACGCTCGCCGTCATCGGCGACCTGATCCCGCCCCGCGAACGCGGCAAGTATCAGGGTTACTTCGGCGGCGTCTTCGGAGTTTCGACGGTGATCGGGCCGCTACTCGGTGGGTTCTTCGTCGACAACCTCTCCTGGCGCTGGATCTTCTTCGTCAACCTGCCGGTCGGGGCGGTCGCGCTCGCCGTGATCGCGACTGCCTTCCACGCACGCGTGGTCAAGAGACGCCACGAGATCGATTACCTCGGGGCAGGCCTCCTCGCGGCCGCACTCAGCGCCGTCATTCTCTTCACGAGTCTCGGCGGCACCACCTGGGCGTGGAACTCGCCCGAGATCATCGCGCTTGCCGTCGCCAGCATCGTGCTGTTGCCGGCCTTCGTGTTCGTCGAGTCGCGCGCAGCAGAGCCGATCTTGCCACTGGCGCTTTTTCGGAACCACACGTTCACGGTCACCAGCATGATCGGGTTCATCGTCGGCTTCGCGCTCTTCGGCGCGGTCACGTACCTGCCTCTTTACCTCCAGGTGACGAAGGGATTGAGCCCGACGAAGTCAGGCTTGCAGCTGCTGCCGCTGATGGCGGGCGTGCTCGTCACATCGATCGTGAGCGGGCAGCTGATCACAAGACTCGGCCGCTACCGCTTCTTCCCGATCGCAGGCACCGCCTTGATGACGGTCGGCATGGTCCTGCTCTCGCGGCTCGACACGAGCTCGAGCATCGAGTTCGCCGCCGCCGGCGCGGTCGTGCTGGGCCTTGGCCTCGGCATGGTGATGCAGGTGCTGGTGCTCGCCGTCCAGAACTCCGTCAACCCAGCCATGATGGGCGTCGCGACGAGCGGCTCAACGCTTTTCCGCCAGATCGGCGGCTCGATCGGCGTCGCACTCTTCGGAACGATCTTCGCCAACCGCCTGCAGGTCGAGCTCGCCTCGCGCCTGCCGTCGAGTGCGCAAATCCCTAAGGCAACCAGCCCGGAGATCATTCACCACCTCCCGCCCGCGGTCCGCACAGCGTTCGAGGATGCTTTTGCCGCCGCGCTCCACCCCGTGTTTCTGGTCGCGGCCGGCGTGTCATTGCTCGCTTTCGCGCTCACATGGCTGTTGCGTGACATTCCACTCCGCGAAGGGACTCACGCCGCCGATGCGATCCCGCCACAACGCGACGAGCGCG
>CAWFLF010000010.1:0-54224 GCA_963816605.1 uncultured Actinomycetes bacterium | reverse complement strand
TGAGCAACAGCAGCCCGAGCACGACACCGGCGTGACGCGCCGCGATCGTCCAGCCCCCGTGCACCGCCTGCGCCGAGCGTCCCGCGAGCGCGCGCTCGGTCAGCGCAGAAAGCGCGAGTCCGAGCCCTACTCCCACGGCGAGCTGCGGCGCGAACGTCCAGGCGACGCCGGCGTGCGGTAGCCAGCCGAGTGCCGCGAGGCCGCCTGCGACGAGGATCACGCCCGAAGTTGCGCGCACCCACAGCGGCGTGATCGTCCGCCCGAAGCGGGCGGCCGCGATCGCGGCGATCGGCATGACGGTGACTGCGAGGCCCGCCTGCAGTGGGTCGAGCCGCCAGCCGTTGATGAGCAGGATCACGAGCAGAAACAGCGCGGCCACGAGCCCGCCCGAGATGAGCAGCAGCGCTGCGTTCGCGGCCACGTTCGGTCGTTCGACCGGCTCGGGAACGGGCGCGGCTCGCATGCCGCGCAACGCGACGAGAGCGATGAGAACGACCGGCGCCTGGACGAAGAAGATCGACTCCCAGCCGAGCAGCTGAGTCAGGATGCCGCCGACGGCGGGCCCAAGCGCGGCGCCGACGATTCCGGCAAGCGTCCAGATCCGCGCAGCGCGCGCGTCCGTTCCGGTGGCCTGGCTGAGGAGGTCGAGCGCGGAACACACCACGGCCGCCCCCGCAACACCCTGGACAGCGCGACCCGCGACCAGCACCTCGAACGAGGGCGAGAACCCGCACGCGAGCGAGGCAGCAACGAACACGAGGACCCCGAGTCCGAAGACGTGCGCGGGCCACCGGCGTGCGAGGAAAGCGGCCGGCAGCGCCGAGAGAGCGAGCGCAAGGTTGAAGGCGGTGAGAACCCAGGCGAGCGTCGAGATCTCGACGTGGTAGCGAGCGAGAATGTCCGGCAGCGCGATCGTGACGACCGACGAGTCGGCCAGGACGACGCCGACCGAGACGGCAAGCAGCACGACTGGGGTGCGCACTAGTCGGATGAGCTTAGTGTGCAGTGCGTGGGCGAATGGAACAATCGCTCCATGTCCGAACGCGTCCTCTGCCCCACCCTGATCGGCCGACAAGACCAACTCTTCGTCCTCGAAGATGCGCTCCTGACGGCCCACCGCGGCGAGAGCCGCTTCATCGCCCTCGGCGGTGAGGCTGGGATGGGCAAGACGCGCCTCGCGAGCGAGCTCGCGGCACGCGCACAGCGGCTCGACTGGGAAGTGCTCTGGGGCGCATGCAGCGAGGCCGAGTTCTCGCTCCCTTACCTCCCGTTCGTCGAGGCGGTCGGCAACTACCTCTCGCGTCAGGACACCGACCGGCTCGCCGACCAACTCGGCGCAGCACGGCGGGAGCTCGCGCAGCTCTTCCCACTCCTCGGCCGCGACGAGCCGGACGCGCCCGTCGGCGACCCGACTCAGGCCAAGCTTCGCCTCTTCGAGGCCGTCGTCGGTCTGCTGTCGCTGCCGGCGCGCGAGCGCGGACTGCTGCTCATCGTCGAGGACGTCCACTGGGCCGACGCGGCCACGCGCGAGCTGCTCGACCACATCGCCCGCCGCCTGACGAACATGCGCTCGCTCGTGCTCGTCACTTACCGCAGCGACGAGCTCGACCGCCGCCATCCGCTCGCGCCGCTGTTGCAGACCTGGCGACGCTCGCGCGTCGCGGAGCTCGTCACATTGTCTCCCCTCGGAGAGACCGAGGTCGCCGAGATGATCGCGGCGATCCTCGACCACGACGAGATCGGGCCTGAGTTCCGAGACCTGATGCACGAACGCACGGAGGGAAATCCGTTCGTGCTCGAGGAGATGCTCAGAGAGGCGATCGACCGCGGCGACGTTTTTCGCACGGCGGACGGCTGGGATCGCCGTGAGCTGACAGAGGTGCGGATTCCGGAGACGGTCCGCGACACGATCCTGTTGCGCTTCGCGCGGCTCGATCCTGCCGAGGCGGAGATCCTGCAGGCAGCTGCCGTCCTCGGCCGGACGTTCGAGTACGCAACTCTCCTCGCCGTCGCCGACCTTCCCGAGGCGACCGTTCAGAGTGCGCTCGCAATCGGCGTCGCGCAGCAGATGATCGAGGAAGTCAGTAGCGGCCAGGCGACCTACCGCTGGCGGCACGCGCTGACACAGGAGGCGATTGCCGACGAGATCGTGCTGCCGCGGCGACAGGAGATCCACGGCCGCGCGGCCGACGTGCTCTCCGCCGGCGGCGCGAGCGCGCTGCAGGTTGCTCGGCACCTCCTCGGCGCCGCCCGCTTCGACGAGGCCGTGCCCGCGTGCCTCGACGCCGCGCAGGAAGCCGAAGCCTCATTCGCGTTTGCCGAGGCGCTCGAAGTGCTCGAGCGCGCACTGCCCCACGTCCACGACCCGGTCGAGCGCTCGCGACTGCTCTGCAGGATGGGACGCGTGCTCTGGACGGACGGAAAGACGGCGGCAGCCGAGACAGTGCTCGCCGAGGGCATCCCTGGACTCGTCGCTGCGAACGAGGTCGAGGCCGCCGGCTACCGGCTCATTCTCGCGCGCGCGCAGTGGGAGCAGAGCAAACCCGACGCAGCACGCGAGGAGTTCGAAGAAGCGCGACGCGTGCTCGAGCAGGCGGGGCCCTCGCCAGAGCTCGCGCTCGCGTACATGCGGCTGTCGGGTCTCTACAAGTTCGAGTTCGCCGCTGACCGCAGCCTCGAGACTGCAGAGAAAGCGGTCGAAGTCGCAAAGGCCGCCGGCGCCGACTTCGAGCGGATCTGGGCGCAGTCGTGGATGGCCTATTCGCTGCTCGACGTCGGCCGCACCGCCGAGGGCATCGAGTTGCTCGACGAGTCATTCGACGAGGCACGCAGCCGCGGCTACTCCTTCATCGCGCACAACATCGCGTACAACGACGCCTGGACGCGCCTGCACACGATGACGCCGGGTATCGACGACCGGATCGTCGAGATCGCGTCCGAGCCCGGGCCGGAAGTCATCACCAACATGCTCGAGATCGCAAGGAGCTGGGGCTCCGAGCGAGAGGCGACCTCGTCGGAGCACGCGAGACCATCGAGCGTGTCGAGTCGACCTCCGCTGCCACGATCAGCGAGAAGGTGCGCTGGCGACGCCGGCTCGAGCTCGCCGAAGTCCTGCTCGAACTGGGGCGCCTCGGCGACGCGGCAGCGCTGATCCCACCGCTGTCGGAGCGTGCCGAACTGCAAGACGTCGTCTACGACGCGGCAGCGCAGATACGACTGCGCCTCGCAACCGAGCGCCTTGGCGAGGCGATCGAGATCGCCCGCGAGATCGCACAGAACGTGGCCGGCTTTGCGCCGTACTGGGATGTGGTCGCGGTCGCTGCCGAGGCATTCGTCGCCGCAGGACTGCTCGACGAGGCTGAGGCCATGGTGCGCTCGGCCCGTTCGCGCCAGACCGACGTCGGCGTTCCGTTCCTCGACGAGGCGGAGGGACGCGTCCTGCTGGCACAGGGGGAGGCCGCGGAGGCGCGGAGGCTGCTCACCTCCGTCGCGGAGCAGGCGGCTGCACGCGGGTTCCGACTGGTCGAGTGGCGGGCGCGAACACTTGCCGCCGAGGCGATCCGTTCACAGGAGGAGTTCGCCGCGGTGATCGTGGAAGCCGACGAGGCGAACGCTGTCCTGATCCGCGACGCGGCCCGCGACGTAGCGAAGCGCCTCGGCCTCGACGTTCCGGAGCCGGCCGAGCCGTCGGCTGCGCATGACGGCGGCGAGCCGGAGTTTGCGCAGTCGGGCGAGCGGCTGGTCACGATGCTGTTCGCCGACGTGCGCGGCTATACGGCGCTGAGCTCTGACGACCGCACCGGCCGACCTTGCCGAACGGATCGGCACGCTCCATCGCTGGGCGGCCGCGGAAGTCGGCCGTCAGCACGGCTTCGTCGACAAGTTCGCGGGCGACGCGGTGATGGCGACGTTCAACGCAACCGGAACGCGGCTCGACCACGCGCGGGAAGCGCTCGAGGCCGCGCTCGCGCTGAGCGGAAAGGCCGCACTCCTCGATCTCGGCGTGGGCATCGGAATCGCCGTCGGCCCGGCCGTCGTCGGGAGAACCGTCGCCGGCGGCAACGTCTCCGTTCTCGGCCCGACCACGAACCTCGCGGCACGTTTGCAAGCGGCGGCTGAAGCGGGCGAGATCGTGCTCAGCGAAGAAGCGCACCGGCGCGTCGCGCAGTGGCTCGAAGAGCGAGGGCTCGAAGCCGTCCCGCAGACGCTCGAGCTCAAGGGCTTCGACGATCCGCAATCCGCGTTTCGACTGAACGCGCGACGACCTACCCAGTTGAGAGAGGATCGCGAAGTCTGCGCGATCCTTCACAGCTTCCCGTGGGTCATCGCGAACGTGGGACTTGCCGCGTTTGAGCTCAGCCAGTCCAAGCACACGTGCGCGCACACCGGACAATTCTGCGAACTCGGTCCCGAGTGGCTCGTCGGACCACAGCACACGACCCGCACGCAGCGGGATGTAAACCTCTTCCCCATCGCCCGGCACGAGGAATGTCAGCTCGAGCCGGACTGCGTCTCGCTCGTAGCCCGTCCCGCCATCCTCGTCTGGTTCCGGGGCATGCTTCCAGCCTTCGGCTTCAAGTAGCCGAGCGATTCGGTCTTGGTCGCTGAGCCAGACGGCGACATCGATGTCATCGTGGGGACGAGTGATCGATCCCACGTGGAAGTCGACTGCCCACCCGCCGAACAGCCAGTAATCGATACCGCCACGGGTAAAGAGCTCGTGCGTCTGAGCTAGGGCGGAAAGCTGACGCCGATCGAGTGGCAGAACGTCGCCGGACTGCACTGTCCTAGCGCTCGAGCCCGGCGACCTGCCAGACGGGACTGTGATGGGCGAACGTCCGCCGAAGCCCGCGCTCACCAAGGAGGCCGAGCATCGCCGCCGGCGGATGGGCGAAGCTCCGATACTCCCGACGGAGGAGCTTGAAAGCGAGGTTCTCCGCACTGATGAGAAGGCGCGACACCGCGTTGCGCGGGGGATAGCTGAACACGAGCAAGCGCCCAGCGCGCTGAGCCGCCGCGCCTAGCAGGCGCTCGTAATCCGGATAGCAGCAGACGACTCGGTGCAATACGACGATGTCGGCTGACTCGACGCCGTCGGGCTCTACCGCGATGTCGTAGATGCGTCGCTGCGCGCGGTCCTCGAGTGCCGCCTCGCGCAGGAGCTGCGTTGCTTCCGCGTCGTACGCCGACGAGAGCTCCAGGTTCACGGAGCGGGCGGCACCGCGCTTCAGCAACTCGATCTGGATCTCACCGATCCCGCCACCGATCTCGAGCACGGTTGCGCCCTCGATGCCACGCTGTTCGAGAAACTCGACCATCCGCCGCGCCGTTCGATCGAGGCCTCGCTTTCGATAGCGCGTCGCCATCCGGCGGGCAAACCGCGGCGTGAAGAACTTGTCACAACCGCGCGGATTGCAGCATCCGGCCACAGCACGAAAGCTTAGAACATGTATCGCGATCGAATCCCACCGCCCTACCGCACCCAGAGCTGGTCGATCAAGACGCCGTACTGCGGGTTCCGCTGGTAGTTCGCGACGCGCTTCGACGTGAGCTCGAGCCCCTGCGCGTTCAGAAACGGGATCCAGGGCGCAGCGTCGACGACTCGGCGATCCACCTTTGCCCAGAGCGCAGCGGAGGCGGCGGCATCCGTGGTGGCGAGATCCTGCGCACGCCCCATCTGGCGGTCGAGTGACTGCTCACAGAACCCTGACGCGTTGAGATTGATGTCTGTCTCAGGCCTGTAGGCCGAGCAGCTCAGAAGGTTGGTGAAGAAGTCCGACGCGCGCGGCAAGTCTGATCGCCACCCGTCGATGCTGACCTGGATGCGCGCCCGTGGATTTCCCGCAGCGTGGTAGAGGTCGATCGTGTTCGGATACAGCCGAAGGCGCGCTTTGAAGCCGAGTTGCTTCAGCAGTCCCGTGATGTATCGAGCCGCCGACTCCTTGGCTGGATCGTCACTGGCGCCGGCGACCAGGACTGTCTCGCCCCTCGCGCCGGCGGCGGCGATCAGGCGCCGCGCTTGCGCCAGATCGGGCCGTTTCCACTGTCCGGCGGCGTTCGCAGCCGCGGTGTATGGGCAGGTCGGCCGGTAACCAGCGATTCCCGGCGGCAAGACCTGGCACGTCGTCCGCCAAAGCTGCTTCCCGCCCCAGAGCCGAAGAAGCTTCCCTCGGTCGACTGCAAGGTTCAGCGCGCGCCTTACTCGAACGTCGTCGAACGGTCGGAGCTTCGTGTGCAGGCCGAAGTAATACGTCGCCGGCTCGACAAACGGATGCGCAAGGCTCGAGAAGCGCGTCGCGATCTCGCGCAGCCGCTCTGGCGGAGGTTTCTCCAATGCGAAGTCGGCTTGCCCCGACTCCACGGCGGACGTCGCCGCGGACGCGTCGAGCCCGAAGGTGTACTCGAAGCGGTTCGGATACCCGGCCGGCTGCGCTTCCGCCGACCACTCGTGGAAGTACGGGTTGCGCACGAGCACCAGCTTGCGATTCGGCACGTAGCTCTTGATCAGGTAGGGCCCCGTTCCCGGCAACGGTGCTTTGGTCGTCGCAATCGGCGGGGAGCCTGGCGGAACGAACGAGCCGAACGGCAACGCGAGCTTGAAGAGAAAATCCGGATCCGGCTTGTCGAGGTGGATCGTGATCGTCCTGGACCCGTCGTCGGCGACGATTCCGTGGGAGAGATCGCACGCGTCTTTCGTGCACTTGCTCCAGCCGCTGATCTCGGCGATGCCCGTAAAGCCTTTCTGCTCGCGGTAGCCGCGTTCGATCGCGTGGCGTAAGTCGCTCGCCTTCACCGAAGCGCCGTTCGAGTAACGGATTCCGTCGCGGAGCTTGAACACGTATGTCCGGCCGCCGTCCTGGATCACCGGCAGCGCCGTCGCGAGGTCTGGAACGACCGTGTTGCCGCTCGGACCTCCCGTCCGCCTGTACGTGACGAGCCCGTCGTACACGATCCACGCGAGCTGCCACGAGCCCGCACGGTAGGCGGCGCCGGGATCAGGAGTGTCGAAAGCCTCGTCGCCGGTGCCCGCCGCAATGCGCAACGTGCCGCCTCGATGCGCGAGGGACGAGGTCAGCGCGATCGTCCAGACATCCCGGCCGGACGGCGCCAATCCCGCCGGGTTGTTGACCGTACGGATCGGCCGCCCGACGTCCTGCGAACCCGCGTCGATCCGCGTGAGCGTCCCATCGAGTGTGTTCGCGGTCCACACCGTGCCGTCTGCATACGTCACCTCGGCAGGCCGGTCGACGAGGTTGATCTTCGTCACGGCTCCCGAGCTGGGATCGACACGCGAGACCGTCCGGTCCGGCGTGTTCGCGACCCAGACGGCGTTTCCGCCCACCACGACGCCGACCGGCCCGTTCCCGACAGGCGTCGCCTCGACGACCGAGCCAGTTTTCGGATCGACGCGAAGCAGGACCCCGGCTTCCTCGCTCGTCACCCAGACGTAGCCGAGGCCGAACGCGAGCCTCGTCGGGTTCTGACCAAGCGGGATGGTGTCCGTCACGCGGCCGCTGCCGGCCGCGATGCGGGAGATCGTTGCGTCGACCTGATTGAGCACCCAGATGGAGCCCGCGCCGTAGGCGATCGAGCTCGGCCCGTTGCCGACCGAGATCGGCGGGGCCACGTTGTCGTTCGCCGGATCGATCCGGGAGACGCTCCCGTCCTGGCTGTTGACGACCCAGACCGACCCTCCACCGACGGTTACACCGCTGGGATTCGTCCCGACGACGATTCGGTCGACGATGCTCTGCTTCTGCGGATCGATGCGGAGAAGCGTTGCGTTCACGGAGTCGGTCACCCAAAGCGCACCGGCTCCGGTCGCGACACCGGCGGGTCGCCCCGAAATCGGGATCTGCGCGGCAACGTCGCCGTTGCTCTGGACGAGACCGACGGCATTCGCGGCGATCGTGCTGTCGGCGGAACCGCTACCGGGAAGGAAGATCGCGAGCAGGCCTCCGACCAGTAGCGCGACTGCGGTCGCACCGCCGACCAGCCAGCGCCGGCTCATTTTGCGTTGCGGCGCCGCAGCCGGCGTCGGCACCGGCGGCAACGGCTCGTCCGGGACGACCTCGTTGACCTTGACCCGCTCCGCGATTCCTTTGAGCCGCTCGGCTTTGCGGGGCCGGTATTGCAGGCCGTCGACCTTGCGGGCGAGATGCGCGACGCCCTCGCTCGCGAGCACCTGACCCGGCGTTGCGATCGAGCAGAGACGCGCCGCAAGGTTGAGCGCGCCGCCGCGATACCCGCCGCCCGGCAGCGGCACCGCCTCGCCGGCGTCCAGCCCGATGCCGACCCCGAGCGGCAATTCGACGCGACAGCGACGCTGCACCTCGACCGCCGAGCGCAGAGCCTGCCGCGCGGAAGCGAAGACGACCAGCGCCTCGTCGCCACGCAACTCGATCAGATCGCCGTCGTACTCGGCGACAACACGACCGACGATGTCCGCGAACGACGAGGCGAGCTCAGCCGCAGCTTCGTCGCCGTGCTCCTGCGTGAAGCGCGTGTAGCCGCGGACGTCGGCGATCAGGAACGTGCGGACGACCGGGGCCAGCCCGGGCTCGCTCTGTGTTCGATCTCCTCGTGTTTCGCCGCCGTCGATGTTTCAGTCTAAATCGCTAATAGCGGCCCATCTCCTAGGATGCTCGTCGCTGATGCCGAAACTCAGGCAGACGCGGCGAGCAGCGCCTCGCCTTCGCGCACGTACCGCGTCGCGCCGACCCCGCGATAGAACGCGAGCGCGGGCCTGAGCTGCTCGTCGGCTTCCACGCGGCGGCCCTCCCCCACCAACTGCTCCGCGGCCCGCAGCCGGAAGAACGCCTCGGGCGCTGGGCACCCCATCTCCGCGTAGGTATCCGCCGCTGCGCGGAAGTCACGCGCCAACACGGCGGCGGTGGCGCGCAGCCACGGCGATACGAAGGATTCGCGCTCGATCACCTCGATCAGCTCCGACTCCCGGTCGTGCGCCACAGCCACCCAGGCCAGCGAAGGCAGATCGTTCGCCGCGAAGCCGAGCCGGCGCAACTCTCGCAACCCTGCCATCGCCTCTGAGAGAACTTCGCCTGCGCGCCGCTCGTTGCCGGTCGACTGGAAGAGCAGAGCGGCCATCGACAGGTCGGGATGGAGCGCCTGAGGGTCCTTGTTCTCGCGCGCGTGCTCGATCGCACGCTCTGCATCCGACGCCGCACCGTCCTCGTCGCCGCGAGCGAGCCTGATCAATCCCCGGAAGCAATACATCGCACCGGTCTGATAAAAGCGCGTACCCGCTTTCGCCTCGGCGAGGATCGCTTCTGCACGCGCGAGCGACTCGTCCCACTGACCCAGCAGATAGCGGTTCCCCACCGCCGGCCCGGCCTCGACGAAGCGCACGAACGCCTGCTGGCCATAGTGGCGGGCCAGCTCGAGCGTGACCTCCTCGGCCGCCCGGGCCCTCGGGATCTCGCCGTTGAGGAAGTAGATCGCCTGCCGGTTGTTGTGCCCACGCAACAGATCCGAGACGAAGTTGCCTCGTGACGCGATCTCGATGCTCTCCTCGAGGTCGTCGAGCCCACCACGATCGCCGATGTCCGCTCGCGAAACACCGATCGTGTTCAGCGCGTGCGCGCGCAGATCCTCCAGACCGAGCTCCTCGGCGAGCGCGAGGGCCTCGCGGCCGAACTCGATCGCCTCGTCCAGATGATCGGCCAGCATCTCGTAGCGCGCCACCTCCGCGAGCACCGCAACCTGGATACGAGATCGCGACACCCCGTCGACGAGCGTGCGAGCCACCTCGAGCTCTTGCAGCATTGCGTCACGACTTCCTCCCTGCCACGCAATGTCGGCCAGCATCAGTGACGCCTCGGCGGCTCCATCACGGTCGCCGGTCGCGGCTAGTCGCTCGCGCGCCTCGGTGAGTTCGTCGACGCCCTCCAGCTCTCGCATGTAGCGGACTCGGCCGTACTGCAACAGCAGCCGGGACCGTTCGGGATCATCCGCCTCGGTGAGTGCTAAGGCCTGACGGAAGTAGTCCTCCGCCTGCGCGAGCGCGTTCAGCGTCAGCGCATGCTCCCCGGCATCGCGCAACGCGCTGCGTGTGCGGACAGCCAGGTCGCCGACGTCATGACCTGCCGCGCGTGCGAGCTCGAGCGCGCTGGCGTAGTGGTAGGCAACCATCTCTGCGTGATCCTCAGGCCGACCGAGCGACTCGATCCACTCGGCGGCACGCGCGTGCTTCTGCGCCCGCTCCGCCCGCGGAATCTGCCCGTACGCGACATCGCGCACCAGGACGTGCTTGAACGAGAACTCCGTCTCGCCGGCGACCGAGCTGCGCCGCGCGCGCTGCACGAACTCCTTCTGCTGCAACGCGTGCAGTCGTTCCTCAGTGACACCGAGCGCCCCGAGCCAGAAGACCTTGCCGAGCACCGCGGCATCCTGGAGCGCCGCCTTCTCCTCCGGCGGGAGCCCATCAAGGCGCGCGGCGATGATCCCCTGCACGGATTCCGGCAGGTCGACTGTGGTGCCGCGCTCGGAGAGCATTCGCACGTACTGCTCTGCGTAGAGCGGGTTACCGCCGGCGCGGTCTAAGAGCTCGGCCTGCGCGCCGGCCTCGAGCAGCGGCCGGTCGCTCAGAGCCGCGATCAGCTTCGCCGTCTCGTCAGCCGACAACGGCGCCAGCGCGACGTTCGCGGCGTTGAGCTTCCCGCCGGCCCACGCCGGACGTCGCTCGAGCAGCTCCAGCCGCGCGGTGCAGAGGATCAGCATCGGAACATCCCGCACCCAGTCCGCGAGATGCTCGACGAAGTCGAGCAAGCCCTCGTCGGCCCACTGCAAATCCTCGAAGACGAGGACGAGCGCACGATCTTCGGCAAGCGCCTCGAAGAAGCGACGCCACGCGGTGAACGCCTCCTCCTGTGCCCCCGTGGAATCACCGGCCTGACCGACGAGCGGCCGCAGATGTGCCAGCACCCACTCCGCGTCCTCGTCGACCAATTGCTCCACCGCTCGCGCCAGTTTTGCTGCGACCTCGTCGTCACTATCCGTCTCGAGGATGCCGGCCTGCGCTTTCACCATCTCTCCGAGCGCCCAGTAGCTGACTCCCTCGCCGTACGGCAACGAACGTCCCTGCCGCCAATACGTCAGCTCGCCGCCGTGCTCGATCGACTGAAAGAGCTCACCGACCAGCCGGCTCTTGCCGATGCCGGGGACGCCGATCAGCGTCACGAGCTCCGTCGAGCGCTGTTGTCGTGTCCGCGCGAGCGTGCCGACGAGCAAGCTCGACCTCGCGCTCGCGTCCGACGAGCTGCGTCCGCGTCTCCGGCGCGAGGTCGACACCGAAGCGTGCGCGCGCCTCCACCACCTCCCAAACCGGGATGGGCTGTTCCTTGCCCTTCGCCTCGATCGGGTCGTGCTCTTTGAACTCGATCGTCTCCGCCGTCGCGCGGTACGTCGTTTCGCCGACGAGGATGCCGTTCACGGGTGCCGACGACTGGAGCCGCGCCGCCGTGTTGACGACGTCGCCTGCCGCCATCCCTTCACCGGCGTCGGGCCTGGCGGCGAGATTGACGAGGGCCTCGCCGGTGTTCACGGCGATCCGCACCTGCAGCTCGCCCTCCTCTGTGATCCAGTCGCGGATCGCGAGCGCGGCTCGGACCGCGCGCTCGGGATCGTCTTCGCGCGTCACCGGCGCGCCGAACAGCGCCATCACCGCATCGCCGATGAACTTCTCCACCGTTCCGCCCCAGCGCTCCAGCTCGTAGCGCAGCCGCTCGTGGTACGGCGCCAGCACGGCCTGCACGTCCTCGGGATCGAGACGCTCAGCGCGGCCCGTGAAGCCGACGAGATCGGCGAACAGCGACGGTGACGACCTTGCGCTCGCTGCGTGGCCCTTTCCCCTCCTCGGCGAGCGGCGTAGCGCACTGGGAGCAGAACTTCGCGGCCGGCTCGTTCTCGTGACCGCAGTTCGGGCAGATGCTCACCCGCGAAGCGTACGTTGCTAACGGATGGGGTTCTAGTTCGCCGGCTCGCCGCGCGCAGTCCAGGCGCGGGCGGGCAACGTGAACGGCGGTTCGGGCAGTCTCCGCCTGCAGGCCTCGCGGAGCTCAGCCTGTTTCGTGGCATCGAGTGACGCGAAATAGACGCCTGCCGGGCCGACACCGAGCGTGAACGGCTCCCACCAGTCCTCGAAGGTGGCGTGCTCGAGGTGAACCGTTAGCACGGTGTCCTCGACCTCGCGCAAACCGGCCTCGCGGAAGAGCTCGGTGAGCTCGCCTTCTCGGGTGCCCGCAAGATTCGGCTCGGCGTCTGTTCCGGGCTCGAGCTCGCGGACCCCCTGCCAGAACGGCGTCAGCGGCGACTGGCCCCCGCCGTGATCCCAGACACACGCGCACACGACGCCGCCGGCCCGCGTCACACGCGCCATCTCGGCCAGCCCGCGTACGGGATCGGCCATGAAGTGGACGACGAGCTGCGCGAGCGCCGCGTCGAACTCGCCGTCGGCGAACGGCAGCTCTTCTGCAGGCGCCTGCTGCACGTCGACCCCGGGATGACGCTCGCGCGCCGCGACGACGAACGGCTCCGACGGGTCGACCGCCGCGACCGCCGCCGCACCCAGCCGCTCCACGAGTTCGCTCGTGAGCGCACCAGGCCCGCAGCCGACATCCAGGACGTGCTGCCCCGAGCCCACGCCGGCGAAATCCGCGAGCTGCGCCGCGAGCAGCGACGAGTACCGCCCCATGAAGCGGTCGTAGGCGTCGGCTGCAACAAAGAAGTTCATGGCGGGAGCCTACGCCGATCCTCGCCGGCAGAACCTGCGCACGCGGGGGTCCGTCCGGTCCAGGAGGGACCATTCAGGTCGATGGCCTGGTCTCGAACGCTGCGCTGCCAGGAATGCGGCCGCGAGTCGCTCGATTCGCGCTGGTCACCGCTCTGCCCCGTGTGCTTCGAGAGCCTGCACCACCAGCAGCGTCGCGACCAGATCCGCCCAACTGCGCTCGAGCTTCCGATCTGGAGCGAGCCGGGCCGGCTCGAGGCGGCCTTCGACAACGCGCTCGGCGGAGAGCTGCCGTGAGCGTCGCGTGGGCAGCGACGCTCCTCGTGCTCGCCGCCCTCGTCGTCTGCGCGGCCGCGTCGTTCTTCCGGAACCTGCAGACCGGATTGCTCTTACTCGTCGGGCTCCCGGCCGTCGTCCTCCTTCACGCGCTCCTCGGGACCGTCAACACGTTGTTCCTCGTTGCGTTACTCGGGATCCTGGTGGCCCTCGTCCGGACCATCAGCGAAACGCTCGGCCAGGTGCGGGTCGCGACGAGGCCCCGCCGCAGCCGACCCCGGGCCGACCGGCAACGAGACACGGATCGCTCTCGCATCGCCGCCTGAGCCCGTTTAGCTTCTGACCGATCGAGCAAGACGCACCGACATGCTGGTCGTCCTACTCATCATCATTCTGATCCTGGCGCTCGGCGGCGGGATCTTCATCAGCAAGTTTCTCTTCCTGTTGCTACTCCTGCTGCTGCTGTTGTTGCTGTTCCGCGGCAGGTTCTAGCCCAGAGAGATCCCAGCTGAGCGCGGGCCGACTGGCTCGGCTTCGCCGTGCGCACTTGCACGAACGCGAACGCACCCAATCGAGTGCGCTCGCGTTCGTCTGAAGCGGGACTTACTTGTCGCTGACCTTGTCCTTCAGGTCGTCGGCCTTGTCCTTGGCCTCGCCCCACTTCTGCTGGGCCTCGCCCTGCTTCTCGCGCATCTCGTCGTTGGTGAGCTCGCCCTCGACTTCCTTGAGCTTGCCCTCCGCCTTGTCCCGCATTCCTTCGGACATGACCCCTCCTTTGGCTGATTAGCGCGCTTTCTTCCCCCTCGCTTCACGCAAGAAACAAGCCAAATTCGGCATCGCGAGCGTTTGAACAACCGCGGCTACGGTAGAGGTACTTAAACAACGAAAGGACAACTGGTGCTCAGAAGCACAAAGACTCAGGCTGTCAAGGACAGCGCTGTGAGCGCAGCCGAATTGGCGACTTCGCTCGCAAAGGACAAGAAGTTCCGCAAGCAGCTCATCTCGGCGATCGGCCACGGAACGATCGCGAAGCGTCGCGCCTCGAAGCGCATCGGTTTCGTCGCTGCCGTGACTCGACTCGGCGCCGACGCGAAGCTGAAGAGCGAGCTGCTGAAGATGACGAGGAACCTCGAGAACGCGTGGGGTCGCGTGGAGAAGAAGCGCAGCCACAAGCTCCGCAATTCACTCCTCGTCATCGGAGGCATCGGCGGAGCCGCCGTCGCCACGATGAAGGCACGCAAAGGCGGGCTGCCGAGCGTCAGCGGCGTAACCACCGGAACGTCGCCGCGCACGATCGAGGAGTCGATCGAAGTCAGCGTTCCTGTTTCGGTCTCGTACAACCAGTGGACGCAGTTCGAGGACTTCCCGCTGTTCATGGAAGGCGTCGAGCACGTCGAGCAGATCGACGACACGCGCCTGCACTGGATCGCCAAGGTCGGCGGCAAGACGAACGAGTGGGACGCGAAGATCCTCGAGCAGCATCCCGACAAGCAGATCAGCTGGATCAGCGAAGACGGCAAGAAGACGCGTGGCACGGTGTCGTTCGAGCCGATCGGCGAGGACAAGACGCGGATCACGCTGTCGATGAGCTATCAGGCAGAAGGCCTGACGGAGACGCTGGGCTCAGCCGTCGGTCTCGACCAGCGTCGCGTGCGCGGCGATCTGGAGCGGTTCAAGGAACTGATCGAGAGCCGCGGCGCCGAGAGCGGCGCTTGGCGCGGCGAGGTTTCTGCGGGGACGACTAAGTAGCGACAGGGTTTGTGCGCCTGCGCAGGACTGCGTCTCCTGCGCAGGCGCGGTTCGTCGCCCTGGTCGAATCACAGGCTGGCGGGCATTCCTTGGAGCCTGCGGAACGGGTCGCTGCCATCACTTGGTCCCAGTGCTCGCCCTGCGCGAAACGCATCTGCATTGAGGTCTCCGCTGTGCTGCGTCCCGAGCGATCGACTCAAGAGCGCTTCCACGTCCCGGATAGCCCACCGAGACCGTGGCTTTCGAATGCGCAAGTCGATCAGGCTGGCCCCTGGTGTCAGGCTCAACGTCTCGAAGCGCGGCCTGGGTATGTCTGCTGGGGTTGGGGGAGTGCGATACAGCGTGCACTCCTCTGGCCGCCGCACGATGTCGGCTCGGACGGGTGTACCCGGCGTCTACTACCAACAGAGCGTCAGCGGAAAGGGCCGCAAAACGTCTGCGCGTTCACTGCCGCAGGCGGTCAGCCCGCCAGCCCTTGCCAAGCCGGGGTTGTTCGCTAAGAAGGCCGAGAAGCAGCTCTGGAAGGCGATAAACGCGCAGGACCTTCAGGAGATCAAGCGCGTGGGCGAGGAGGAGCCGGGCTACCGCGTTGTCGCCTGGAGTATTGCTGGGCTACAGCTCGCGGAGAGCGACCCGAGTGAAGCAGCGCGCCTCCTCGAAAATGTTTTTGCAAGTGGCCACGATCCCGCTACAACCGTGTTCGCCTCCCAGTACCTGCGAACACATGTGTCCTTGGACATTGCGAGCGGAGTCAAAGCCGACCTACCGCTCAACCGGGACGCTGTAGGTCTTGCATTAGCCGAGTTGAAACAGGAAGCCGGTGATCTGGACGGCGCGATCGAGACGGTCGAGCAACTGGAACCTACGACGTATGCCGCGGTTTCTCTCGTGGAGCTGTATGCACTGGCCGGCCGCTGGGATGAGGTCGTCGAGGTCACAGAAGGCGTCACCAACGAGGATGACGCAAGCGCGCTTCTGCTGTGCTATCGGGGAATGGCGTTCGGTCAGCAGGGGTTCCACGATGCGGCGCACGAGACGTTCAAAGAGGCATTAAGGGCACGTTCGCGGACGACGACGATCCGCCACCACGCGCTCTTTGAGCGTGCGCAGAACTACAAGGCACAAGGAAAGAAGGCGGCGGCTCGAAAGGATCTGGAGCGTATCCTCGCAGAGGACTCGGACTATGAGGGCGTCCGTGAGCAGCTTGCGGAAATGGGCGCCTAGGCGACTGCTGCCGCCGTCCTCTCGGACGCCTTTACGAAATGACCAAACTGCGTCATAGCCGACCGCTGCGGAATGTCCGACACTGTCGATTCACGCCATCCAAGAGGAGAACACGTGCCATGAAGAAGCTCATCACCATCGCCGCGGCGGCTATCGTGGCCCTTCCAGTCGCGGCGAACGCGGCCGCGCGGCCAACGCAAGCGAGCCACACGGCGCGAAAGTGCCACCCGTCGTACAAGCTTAAGTGCCTCAAGCCGAACGCGTACGACTATGACTGCATCGGAGGGAGCGGCAACGGGCCGCTGTACACAGGACTCGTCAAGGTCGTCGGCCGCGACGTATTCCGGCTCGACGCCGACCACGATGGGTGGGGATGCGAATAAGCGTCCCTTCCGCACGATTCTCGTGCGTTGGCGGTGTTTTGACGACGTCGCGCTGCGAGGTGGTCGAATTCAACCGCTTTGGCAACCTGAAGCTGAACGTTCGCGAAGACACCTCGCCGTTGCCGGCATCGACCACGATCCGGATCTTGCGATCGAGGCGGTAGCGGGCTCGGAGCGCGCACGCCGCGGAGAAACGTACGCAGACTTCACCGCCGGCGAATACGACGCGACCTTCGATCCGCGCGGCTGGTTGATGGTCGTACGCGGGAATCCCGCGAGCGCACTCGAGGAGCTCGGTGTCGCACCGGGGGACCGGTCTGGATCAGCGGTCCGGCGAGTAGAGCCGAGCTCGCTACACCCTGAGCCAGGCGCTACAGAGTGACGCCGGGATCGCTGACGTCGTGGCGCAACGTCGCGGCTTGCTCGACGCCTAGACTCTTCGTCTTGGGACGGTTCCCGGTAGCGCCGCTTGGTCTGCCACACGCCATGCTCGCCGAGTTCGGGTGACTGCTGGGCGATCTCGTCCATCCTTCGCCGAAGATCGTCGAGGTATTGCTTGGGATCGCCTCGAGACGCGAGGTACGTCGGATGAAGAGCCAGCATTTCGTCGATCTCGCGGCGAAGGGCCGCCCATAGCTCGGCCGACGAGCGGTGCTTTTCAGCGCGCTCGCCGAACCGCAGGAACGTTTGCAGGCTCGCGAGCACCGCTGCCAGAGACGCTGATGAGCCCGAGGCTGATCCGCAGGCTTACATGGACGTCGCTCTGAAGGGTGGCGAACACGCTCGTGCCGACGAACGTCGTGAGTACGACGACCGGGATTCCGAACCGAATGTTCAAGCGCGAAAGCCTCGACGCGTTCCTGTAGTGCTCAGAGGAGGTCGTCGCGGCCCGAGCTCTCCAGTCCGCCAGCAGCTCGAGAACCCTCGGCGTCCAAGGCGAAGGAAGCTTTCCGCCCCGCTTCGCGGGCTCCGAACCCATCTTCGAAGTGTCTTCCACGACGTTCCCAGACAAGGGTTGCGCTCGGTCCGACCGTTGTCAAGACGTCCGCCAAGAGTCCCCGTGCTACATGGGCACACTTGTCAAACGCCGCACCGCCGTGCATGCTTGCCCGTGGCTTCGCGCGATCTGTTCGGCGGCCGTGCAGTCGTCAAGCCGCAGACGACAACGGAGGATCAGATGGCACAGCCCGATCACCTCGCGGCCGCGAGTTCGCCTGTTCAGTCCGACGAGCCGGACAAGCTCGAGCCCGGCGTCGCCCTCTGCCTCTCCGGCGGTGGGTACCGCGCGATGGTCTTTCACATCGGCGCGATCTGGCGGCTCAACGAGCTTCGCTACCTCGCCAAGCTCGACCGCGTCTCGAGCGTTTCCGGCGGCTCGATCACTGCCGGCGTGCTCGGCCTGAACTGGCACCGGCTCGAGTTCGACGCTGACGGCTACGCGACCAACCTCGACGAGCAGTTCGTCCAGCCGCTCCGGAACCTCGCCTCGAAGACGATCGACCTGAGTGCCGTGCTCCTCGGCATCCTGCTCCCCGGCACGATCTCCAACCGCGTCGCAGGCGCGTATCGCAAGCACGTCTTCGGACACGCGACCCTCCAGAACCTGCCCGACCGGCCTCGGTTCGTCATCAACTCGACGAGCATGCAGACCGGTTCGCTCTGGCGATTCTCGAAGCCCTACATGGCCGACTACCAGGTCGGCATGGTCCGCAACCCCGACGTCGAGCTCGCCCTCGCCGTCGCGGCTTCCTCGGCCTTTCCGCCGATCCTCTCGCCGGCTCGGCTGCACCTCGACCCGGCCAGCTTCGATCCCGCCGAGCGCGGGCCGCTGCACGTTCCGCCGTACACGACCGAGCCCGTCTTGAGTGACGGCGGCGTCTACGACAACCTCGGTCTCGAGACCGCCTGGAAGCGCTACACCACGATCCTCGTCAGCGACGGCGGCGGCAAGATGGGACCTCAGCCGAAGCCCAAGCACGACTGGGCTCGCCACGCCTACCGCACCCTCGGCGTGATCGACACGCAGGTGCGAAATCTCCGCAAGCGACAGGTCGTGGCCGGCTACCTGCGCGGCGACCGTCAAGGGACCTACTGGGGCATCCGCAGCCACATGGGCGACTACGGCCCGCCCGCCGGCAGCCTGCCGTTCCCAGACGACAAGGCGCTTCTGCTCGCCCACACCGCGACGCGGCTGAAGGCGATGGACGGTGCGCTGCAAGAGCGGCTCATCAACTGGGGCTACGCGATCTGCGATGCCGGCATGCGGAAGTGGGTCGAGCCGGACGCCCAGGCGCCCGCCGACTTCCCGTATCCCGCGGCCGGCGTCGGCTAGAGAGCGCCGCCACATGCCAGTCGACCGGCAGTCGATTCCACGCCCCGTCTTTCGGAACCTGCGCGTGTTCGCGGTCGATCCCGGCATGACTGCCCGCTTCGAGACCGCGGTCATGAACGAGACGACGCTGCGGATTCCGTGGGAGGAGCTCGAGGCGGGACCCTCCGGCGAGTACATCCTCATCGTCGACGAGAACGAGAGCGGCACGACGCTGTTTCCGCCCGTCGACCTCGACTCTCCCGAGGTGCTCGCCGAGGACGGGCTGCCCCCTTCCGACGGCAGCCCGCAGTTCGGCCAGCAGATGGTCTATGCCGTCTCGATGCGCACGATCAAGAACTTCGAACGAGCGCTCGGCCGGGTCGTGCACTGGCCACCGGAAGGGGACGCCGAGAAACCGACCTACCGCAAGCAGCTCACGCTCTATCCACACTTCATGGAGGAACCGAACGCGTACTACACGCCCGAGGGCGGCATTCACTTCGGCTACTTCGAGAGCGGCGCGGACTCGCAGTTTCCCGGCACGACCGTCTTCAGCTGCCTCTCGCAGGACGTCATCGCGCACCAGATCACCCATGCCGTCCTGATGGGCATGAACGTCGAGTTCGACATCGGCGCAAACCCTGACGTCGCCGCCTTGCACGAAGGGTTCGCCGACCTGATCGCGCTGTTCCAGCACTTCTCGGAGAGCGACGTCCTCCGCGCGCAGATCGGGACGATTCGAGGGAATCTCGAGGAGCGAAACCAGCTCGGAGCAGTGGCGCTGCAGTTCGGCCAGGCAATCGGGCAGCCGGACGGGCTCAGAAACGCACTCGGCTTCACCGACGCCAAAGGAACGTGGCATCCGCGCCGGCCGGACCCGAAGCTCTACGAGACGGAGGTCGAACCTCACGCGCGGGGCGACCTGCTCGTCGCAGCCGTCTTCGAGGCGTTCAAGAAGATCTACGAATCGCGAGTCGCAGACCTCCGGCGCATCGCGACGCACGGCACCGGCGTCCTGCCCACGGGCTACCTGCATCCGGATCTCGTCAACCGTCTCACACAGGAGGCCGCCAAGTCCGCCCGCCACGTCCTCGACATGTGCATGCGCGCGCTCGACTACATGCCGCCGGTCGAGGCCAACTTCGGGGACTTCCTGCGCGCGGTCGTCACGGCCGACGCCGATCTCGTGCCCAACGACCACCGCCGCTACCGCGTCGCGTTCGTCGACGCCTTTCGCAGCTACGGCATCGGGCCTGCGGGCATCGGGACACTCTCGGTCGACACGCTGCGCTGGACCGAGCCGGCCGCAACGAGAGGGATCGCGATCGTCTCGGACTTCGTCAAGATGCTCGCCGACGCGCAGAGCTACTGGAACATTCCGCGCGAACGCGAGCCGCTGTGGCACGCCCTCGAAGCCTGGCGCGGGGCACTCGAGGACTGCCTGACGAAGCAGGGCCGAACCGCAAAGAAGCTCGGCGTGATCGACCTGACCCAGCCGTTCGACGTCGTCTCCTTCGACCTGCGCGAACGAGCGGCGCTCACCGGTGACTTCTCGCTGCAGTGGGTGATCAAGATCGTCCAGCGAGAGGAGGAACACGCCGCCGGTTGCACGCTGCTCGTCGACGCCGAAACCGGCATCGTCCGCTACCAGATCGAAAAGGCGACAGGAGCGCGGAAGAGGAAGTCGGATCTGCTCAAACGCTCCGGCACGGGAGTCGCCCCATTGCCACGGGAGCGTCGCCTGCGTGTCTTCGCCTTCGACCCGAGCCTCGGCGTCGAGCTCGCAACCGCAGGGATCAACGAGGTGACGATTGCAGTCCCGTGGGAGCGCGACGACAAGGGGAATGACGTCCTGCAGCCCGGTCCCGTGGGCGAGTACGTCGAGGTGATCGACCACGATCCCGCGAGCGTGGGGTTCTACGCACCGGTCGACCTGAACGACAACGCGATCCTCGCCCAGGACGGACTACCGCCGTCGGAGAGCAACCCGCAGTTCCACCAGCAGATGGCGTATGCGGTGACGATGCGCACGATCCGTAACTTCGAGCGCGCGCTCGGGAGGCTCGCACTCTGGTCGCCACATCGACGACAACAGGGCAAGCGCTGGGTCGAGGAGTACGTCCCGCGACTGCGGGTCCATCCACACGCTTTGCGCGAGGCGAACGCGTACTACAGCCCGACGAAGAAGGCACTCCTCTTCGGCTACTTCCCGGCGGGGGTCGGAGCCGACGGGGCCGGCGCGGCGCCGCTGACGGTCTTCACCTGCCTGAGCCAGGACATCGTCGCCCACGAGGTGACGCATGCGCTGCTGGACGGCATCCACCGGCGCTTCAACGAGTCCAGCAACCCCGACGTGCTCGCCTTTCACGAGGCGTTCGCCGACATCGTCGCGCTGTTCCAGCACTTCTCGCTGCCGGACGTGCTGCGGCACCAGATCGCTGCGACCCGCGGCGATCTCGCGAGCCAGAACAAGCTCGGGGAGCTCGCGCAGCAGTTCGGACAGGCAATCGGCAAGCGCGGCGCGTTGCGGAGCGCGATCGGAGAGGTCGACGAGACGACCGGCGAGTGGCGACCGCGCGTGCCCGACCCCGAGGACTACGTGCGGCTCAAAGAGCCGCATGAACGTGGCTCACTGCTCGTGGCGGCCGTGTTCGACGCCTTCCTCACCATCTACAAGGCGCGCGTTGCCGACCTGCTGCGGATCGCCAGCGAGGGAACGGGTGTGCTTCCAGCCGGGCAGCTCCATCCGGATCTGGTCAACCGGCTCGCCGAGGAGGCTGCGCACTCCGCACAGCACGTGCTCGAGATGTGCATCCGCGCGCTCGACTACTGCCCGCCGGTCGACATCACCTTCGGCGACTACCTCCGCGCAGTCGTGACCGCGGACTTCGAGCTCGACCCGGTCGACGAGGAGCATCGTCGGGTCGCATTCGCCGAGGCCTTCCGCCGGTACGGCATCGTCCCGGACAACGTCCGCACCCTCTCGGTGGACGGCCTGCTCTGGCGACCGGCTGCAGACGCGCCCGACGAGGACGAGAACGTCGTGATCGGCATCGTCAAGAGCTGGGCCGCGGACATCGGCTCCTGGAACCTGTCACGAAGCCGCAAGGAGCTGTTCGAGCTGATGCGAACGAAACGCGCCGAGCTGCATGCCCATCTCGAGGAGAAGATGGACGTCGACTCCGCAATCCTGAGCGAGATCGATCCCAAGCTGAAGTTCGAAGTCCACTCGATCAGACCGTCGCTGCGAACCGACTGGAACGAGCAGCCGCGACTGCAATGGGTGATCGAGCTGACGCAGCGGATCCCGCAGTACGCCGATCCGGCTGCGGAAGGCACGAGCGCAGCGCCCGACTACTACTTCCGGGGCGGCTGCACGCTGCTCGTCGACGCGGACACGGGCAAGGTGCGCTACAGCGTCAAGAAGCCGCTCAACGATGCGCGCAAGGAACGCCAGCGGCGCTATCTGCTCGAGGAAGGCAACGAAAGCCTCGCGGCGACCTACTTCGGCGACGCGATGACGGAAGGAAATGAGCCCTTTGCGATGTTGCACCGCTTCTAGATGAAAATCCGCGTGCGCATGTACCGGCAGGGGCTGGGCGACAGCTTCCTGATCACCTACTCGGACGGGAACGCCGAGAGCCATCTGCTGATCGACTGCGGCGTCCTCAAGGGTACGGCCGAGCCGGAGAAGAAGATGCAGGCCGTCGCGCAGAACGTGCACGAGACGACGAACGGTCACCTCGACCGGCTCGTGGTCACGCACGAGCACTGGGATCACCTTTCCGGCTTCCTCCAGGCGCAGGCGATCTTCGACACGGTCGAGGTGGGCGAGGTGTGGCTCGCCTGGACGGAGGATCCCGACGACGAGCTGGCGGCGGAGTTGCGGAAGCACAAGCAGAAGGCGCTCGACGGAATCGTCGCGGCGGCCAAGCTGGCCGACGCCGGCAAGACTCCCGCCGCGGAGCGCACCGCACACGTGCTCGACGCGCTGCTCAACTTCCAGGGCGACCTGGGAGCTGCAGGGACGAAGACGACGGCCAAGGCGCTCGAGTGGGTGAAGAGCCGCCAGGCGAAGATCAAGTTCCTGCGACCCGGCGAGCAGCTCTTCGACCTGCCGGGGCTGCCCGGGCTGCGTGTGTACATCCTCGGGCCGCCGCACGACCGGCGTCTGATCAAGCGCAGCGATCCCAGCAAGAAGCATCCCGAGGTGTACGAGCTGGCCGGCGTGGAGGGTGCCCACGAGGGATTTCTCGCCGCCGCCGAAGCGCTCGCCGGCGACGGAACGCCCGAGACGCAGCCGTTCGACGAGTACTTCCGCATCGACCAGGCGACCGCACGCAAGGAGAACGCGCTCCTGAAGCACTACTACGCGTCCGGTTCCGCGTGGCGGCGGATCGACGACGACTGGCTCGGCTATGCCGGGGCGCTCGCGCTGGCGCTCGACTCCGACACGAACAACACGAGCCTCGTGCTGGCATTCGAGCTCACGCCCGGCGGCGACGTGCTGCTGTTTCCCGGCGACGCACAGGTCGGGAACTGGCTCTCATGGGAGCTGCTCGAATGGCAGGTCGCAGATGCGGGCGGAACGCGCACGGTCAAGTCGGACGACCTGCTCGCGCGCACGGTGCTCTACAAGGTCGGTCACCACGGCAGCCACAACGCGACCTTGCGCGAGAAGGGCCTGGAGCTGATGGCGAGCGGCGAGCTCGCGGCGATGATTCCCGTGAATCGCGTGACCGCGCAGAAGATGGCCTGGCTGATGCCCTTCCCGTCGCTCCTGAACCGGCTGGTCGAGAAAACGCACGGCCGGGTCATGGATGCGGAGCACGGGCTCGACGACGCAGCGCCGAAAGATCTCGGCGCGGCCGCCTGGAGCGACTTCATCGCGCGCACCGACGTGCAACCCGGCTGGGTGGACTACACGCTCGAGTGGTAAGTCGGATGCTGCAGGCGGGCCGAGACTCAGCTGCCGAACCAGCGCGAGCGACGGCTCGAACCGAAGTGCTCCTTCTCGGCGACGAGGGCGACGGACGGTTCCTGGAACGTGCCGGTCGGCTTCGATCCTGAAAAGAAGTCCACGTCGACGCGACCGACCCGACCGCCGCCGAACTCGATGTAGCAGGACCCGAGCCCTTGGTAGCTTCCCGGCTGGCCGTCGTCACGTACACGCGCGATCAGCGACTCGGCGACGACGCGCGCCGCTCCCTCGGAGAAGACGCCGGCCTTCGGCACTCCGACCGTCGCGACGTCGCCGACTGCATACACGCCCGGAAAGCGTGTCTCGAGCGTCCTCGGATTCACGGGGACATAGCCATCCTCGGTCATCCCGCTCGCAATGACGACATCGGGAGCGCGGTGCTTCGGAACACCCAGGAAGAGGTCATACGGCATCTCGCTGCCGTCGTCGAGCACAACGACACGGCGTGCTGGGTCGAGGGAGCTGACGCGGTGGTTGGGCACGAACTCGATGTCACGCTCGGCAAACGCGGCAACGAGCGCACGCGACGTATCCGGTGACGGAGGTATCGGCACGCTGAACGGGATGACGAACGAGATCTCGCAGGCGTCGCGCACGCCTCGTGTCGACAGGTAGTCGTGCAAGAGCAACGCGCACTCGCTCGGCGCCGGCGGACACTTGAACGGCGCTCCACAGACGCCGACGATGGCTCGACCCTGCGAGAACGTGGGCAGCAGCTCGCCCAACCGCTCGGCTCCTGCCACCGAATAGAACTCGTTGCCGCCCTCGGTGAGTCCGGGCGTGGCGTCGAAGTCGTAGTCGGCGCCGAGCGCGACGACCAGGTAATCGGCCTGGTGGACACCAGCGTCGGTGGTGACGCTCTTCGTCTCAGGATCGATTGCGGAGATCGTCTCCTGTAGGAAACGCACTCCTGGTTTTGCGATGTCGCGATACGGGAGGCGGACCGCGTCGAGCGTCGTACGGCCGAACATCACGTCGAGCTTTGAATACCCGAAGACGAATGCGTCGTTCTTGTCGATCAGGGTCACGTCGACGTCGTCGCCGAACGCCTCCGACAACATCGTCGCGAGCTCGAGACCCCCGAAACCCGCCCCGAGGATGACGACTCGGGTCTTCACGCCACCCTGCTACGTAGCCGAGTCATCGCTCTACTGATTGTAGGCTGATCAGTATGAAGCCTTCGCGCTTTCTGATCGCAGCGCTCGGAGGCGCCCTGCTCGCCATCCTCGCCCTTCCCGCCGGCGCGGCTACGGACGCGACGCGCGCCACCGCGATCGTCGGACGCTGGGAGCGCGTCACGACCTGCCAGGAGCTCGTGAGCGCGCTCACCAAGGCGGGTCTCCGCAAAACGGCGCCCGCGATGCTCGCCGGCAACGGGTTCGTCCCAGGCACGCCGAAGCAATTGGCGGCGAAGCCCGATATCTGCAAAGGCGCGGTTCCGCGACGCCATTCGCACTTCTTCACCGGTGCCGGGCAGTTCGGGTCGGTCGACTACAACGGACAGCAGGTGGACGACGGCACCTATCGCCTGCTCAACGCGCGGACGATACGCATCGGCGAGGGCACGTTCCATTTCCGGATCACGGGACGCGAGCTACGGCTGCAGCCCGTGATCTCCGCGGCGGCACGACGCAAAGCTCTGGCCCAGCCGCTGCAATTCAGCACCGCAGGCTGGCAGGTTGCAGTGGCGTTTCCAGGCCACGCCTGGAAGCGAGTTCCCTGCGCGCAATGGTGCTAGGTACGCGCGAGCGGTCTACGCAGGCGGGATGTTCTGGTTGATCCGGAAGAAGTTGTCCGGGTCGTACTTCCGCTTGAGGCTCTTCAGGCGGTCGTACTTGTCGGCGCCGTAGGCACTGCGAATCCGGTCCTCGCCTTCGTTCTCGAGGAAGTTGACGTACACCGTCTGATGCCACGGCTCGAGGGCTGACCAGAAGTTCCGCACCCAGTCCCGCTCCTCGGCGAAGCCTTCCTCCGTCTCCGTGCAGCAGCCGATGTTGTAGGTGAACGCTGCCTGGCGGCCTCCGAACGGTGTCTCATCGTCGCCGACCTTCGAGACCGCTCCGCCCATCTGCCAGATCGGGAACGACGTCAACGGCGACTTGATCTGCGACGCACGGTCGACCGTGATGTCGATGATCTCGTCGCTCAACTCCGCGAGGTCACAGCTCTTGAAGTAGTACCAACGCTGCGGCACGAAGCTCGGGTCGAGCATCGCCTGGTGCGTCAGGTACGGCTTCGGCATGCACACGTCCGCGACCGGATTCGCGAACTCTCGCAGCGGCTTGATGAACTTCTCGCCCTCTTCGATGTCTCCAGCCCAGCAGACGATCACCATCACGACGGGCTTCCCGTGCAGCTCTGCCGGGACGAATGGGAGCGGCGGCGCTTTCCTGTGCACCACGATCGTCATCAAGTCGTCGGGCGCGTCCGCGAGCCAGTCGCGGTAGAAGCGCAGCACTTCGCCCGACTGCGACATCGGCCAGAAGATCGGGCCGGCCAGCACCTGCTTGCCGAGCGGGACGGTGTTGAACTCGAACTCCGTGACGATCCCGAAGTTGCCGCCGCCACCGCGGAGGCCCCAGAACAGATCCGGATTCTCGTCCGCGCTCGCCTTCACGAACTCGCCGTCGGCCGTCACGACGTCCATCGAGACGAGGTGGTCGACCGTGAGGCCGTACTTGCGCTGGATCCAGCCGATCCCGCCGCCGAGCGTCAGGCCGGCCACTCCGGTGTGCGTGACGATCCCCGACGGGACTGCTAGCCCGAACGCCTGCGTCTCTTTGTCGAGCTCGCCGAGCAGCACTCCGGCCTGGACGCGCACGGTTCCCTTCTCCGGGTCGACGCGCACGCCCTTCATCGGCTGCAGGTCGATCATCAACGCGTCGTCCGCCACCGACAGGCCCGGGAACGAGTGTCCCCCACTCCGGATCGCGACCGGCAGCCCGCTCTCGCGCCCGAACTTCACTGCGTTGATCACGTCCGCGACGCCTGCACAGCGGATGATCAGCGCGGGGTTCTTGTCGATCGAGCCGTTCCAGATCTTGCGGTGGACGTCGTAGTCCGGCGTCCCGGGACGCACGACGCTCCCCCGGAAGGGAGCCTCATCGATCTGGATCTCGTCAGCGACGGCAGTCATCGGCGTTCAGTTTCTCACTAGACGGCGCTTGGTTCCAGTTCCTTCCGCCGGCGGCTGTTCACCATCTTCACCGTCGAACCCCACTAACCCCACGGGGGGCGTCCATCCCGTTACTGCCCATTCGGCTAGATCCGCTTTCAATCGCCCGATCGGGGGATAGAGCCTGGGGCCTTTCACCTGCACCATGTACCCGAGGGTAAGGGGACAAGGGGGGACGGCCATGCGGCGGCTGCGGGTTCATGTTGCGTTGGCTTGTTCCATTTTAAGTCAACGGGGAGCGGCATGAAAAAACTCAGGTTCAAGATCGTCCAGATGGTTGCCATGGTTGGGCTCCTGATCGCCGGTGTCGGCGTGTCGGTTGCCCTCGCGAGCAACGGAAACGGCCCGCCTTCCTCACCTCCAGGACAAGGTGAGTGCGAGCACGGGAACAGTGGGCAGGAGTGCAAGCCAGACCCACAGCCCGAACACGGCCAGGAGTGCGACGAGCACGGCCCGAACGAGGGTGGCGTAAACGAGGATCACTGCCTCAGCACGACTACGACTACGACGCCTTCGACGTCGACCACGACCACGACGCCTTCGACGTCGACCACGACCACGACGCCTTCGACGTCGACCACGACCACGACGACTCCAGATTGCACAGAAGCGCACCCATGCGGTGGCGACTGTGAGGAGGATCACGGTCCACTCGACTGCACGACGTCGACTACGACTACTACGACGCCCGAACGACGACTACGACGCCGACGACGCCGCTGCGGTGTCGGAGCAGGCAAGGACGGGAAGCCGGGGAACGACGACTGCGCGACGTCAACCACCACCACGACGACGCCCAGCACTTCCACGACGACTCCGAGCACGAGCTCGACGACCACGACGACCACGGTTCTTGGAACCACGACGACCGAGTCTTCGGGCGGCGTAGCCCCAGCGGCTTCGTCATCCAAGCCGAAGCAGGGGGTAAAGGGTGAGGTAGCCTCGGCCACAGCCGGCGAGCTGCCCTTCACCGGATTCCCGGCCTGGATCCTGGCGATCGCCGGATCCATGCTCTTGCTGTCCGGTCTCGGCATGCGGCGCTTCGCCAAGCAGGACAGCGCCGAATAGTCCAGCACTATCGCGGCCGGCTGCGCCCATCGGGGCGTGGCCGGCCGCTACGCGTTGGGGCGCCAATTGGGCGGCGCATCTGATTCGCCCGGCATCATGGAGGAGTGCCTGAAGAGCGAGACGAGCTCGAGCGGGCCTGGCAGGCGCTTACCGAACGCGAGCGCCTGGTTCAGCAGACCGTGGCCCGCCGCTCGGCGGAGATCGACGCTCGTGCCCGCCGCTTCGACGAGATCGCCGCTGATCTCGACGCACGGCGGCAGCTGATCGAGGACGCCGAGGACAAGCTCGTCGAACGCGAACGGCGCCTGGCACTCGGCGAGCAGGAGCTCGACGACCGCCGCACCGAGATCGAGCGTGCCGAGGGCGAAGTCGAACGAGTACGGCAACAGGCCGCCGAGCTCGACGCGCAGGCGAGTGAGCTACGCGTGCTCGCGACGGAGCTGGAGGAGCGGGGTGACTGGATCGCGACTGCGTCCGCCGCGCTCGAGGGACAGGAACGCAAGGCGACGGCCGTCGCAGAGCAGGCCGCGGAGCTCGAGGACCGGTGGACCGAGCTCAAGTACGAGCAGCGCGCGCACGACGTAGCCGTCCGGCAGCTCGACGCACGCGCCGCAGAGATCGAGACACGCGCGACCGCGCTCGCTGCGGCAGAGACGAAGCTGCAGCGGCTAAAGGACGAGCTCGAGCCTCGACTCGAGACGGTCAAGGAACGAGAGCTCAGGATCGCCGAGCTCGAACCGCTAGCCGAGGCGCAGGCAGCACGCCAGATCGAGCAGGAGAAGCAGCTCGGCAAGCGCGCCGCGAAGCTCGCGACGAACGAGACCCAGCTGGCGAAAAAGACGCGTGACGTCCGTGAAGCGGAAGCCCGGCTTCCTGTCCTGGAGGAACGCGCGTTCCACCTCGACGCACGCGCGCGCGACCTCGAGCGGGTGGCAACGGATCTGGAGGAACGCGGCGCGTGGCTCACGGAAGCCGTCGCGAAGGTCGAGGCACGCGAAACCGAAGCCGCCGAGCAGATGGCGCGCGCCGCCGCGGAAGTGCGGCGTGTCGAACGGCGTGAACGGGAGTTCGACGACTGGTCTGCGCGGCTCGACGACCGCGACCGGCGCCTCACCGAGGCATACGAAGCACTGACGGAACGGCGACGCCGCGTTCGCGCGGACGAGATCGGACTTCTGCCGGAGGAGACGAAGTAAGGCTGGGCTAGAGCTTGAGCTCGTACGCCATCAGGATGGCGTCGACGTATTCGCCCTCGCGCATGTAGTGCTGGCGGCGATAGCCCTCCTGCACGAAGCCGAAGCGCTCGTACAACGTGATCGCCGCCTCGTTCCACGGAAAGACGTGGAGCTCGATCTTGCGCACGCCTGCGCGACGTGACCAGTCCACTGCCTCTTTGAGGAGAGCCGTGCCGATGCCGCGGCGGCGATGTGTTGCGGCGACCATCAGGCCGATGTCCGCGACGTGCCGGCTCGCAGGATGCTGGTCGCGGGCGATCGAGAGGCGGCCGACGATGAGCCCGTCGTCCTCCGCGACGAAGACGGCGGCGTTGGGATAGCGGCGGATCGCGCGGAGGTAGCGGCGCTCGTCGGAGACGTTCCGCCAGCCGTTCGTCGTCACGAGCCAGCCCTCCGGCTCGGAGCCCACTGCGGTGCCGAGCGCGGTCAGCCCTTCTGCATCGGCCGCTTCCGCCCTGCGGACGATCATTCGACCACCACTCCTGCGCCGCCGCGGCGTGGGTCGCCGGCTGCGGCGAGCTTGCCGTCCTCGAACGTCACGGCAGAGGCGCCGCCGAAGTAGAGGTTCTGGCGGCGCCAGCGGGTCACGTTCCAGCCCATCTCCTCCAGCTTGTCGAGTTCCGCCGGATCGTGCCCGCCCTCGCAATGCAGGTCCTCGCCTTCGAGGTGGACGCGCGGACGGTCGATCGCGTCTTCGACAGGCAGGTTGTGCGCGACGACGTTGACGACGTTCTGCAGCACCGAGCCGCGCAGCCGGAGCGAGCCGGCGCTGCCGACGACGAGGTGCGGGCTGCCGTCCTCGCGCAGGACGACGGACGGGCTCATCATCGAGGAGAGGCGCGCTCCCGCGCGGGGAGGTTTCGCGAGGTCGAACTCGCCGACCATGTTGTTGAGGTGGATACCGGTGCCCGGGACGATCACGCCCGAGCCGGCGCCCGTCGACGACGTCAGCGCGACGGCGTCCCCTTTTCCGTCGACGACGGAGATGTGCGTCGTCCCCTGCGAGACGACCGCGGCTCGTGTTTCGAGCGCGCGTGCCAGGCCGTACACCGAGCCGGCTGCGATGCGTGCATTCGCCTGCTCGCGCATGACGCGCGCGAGCGCGTCGATCGCCTCGGCCGTCCCTGGATCTCCGGGCCCGAGCTCCTCCAGCAGCGGCAGGCCGTAGGCGATCAGGATGCCGCCCGCCGACGGCGGCGGATTGGAGAGGTACTCCTCGCCGCAGAAGTTCGCGCGCACGGGGCGACGCCGGATGACGCGGTAGCTCTCGAGATCCTCGCGGGTGATGCAGCCGCCGTGTTCGCGGACATGGTCGGAGATCGCCTGCGCGAGCTCGCCTTGGTACATGACCTTGCCGCCCTTGTCGGCGATCAGCTCGAGCGTGTCGGCGAGGTCTGACTGGATCAGCGTGTCCTCCGCGGCGAGCCGCTCGCCGTTCCGCTCGTAGACCGCGCGCGCCTCGGGGGTGTGGCGCAGGATCAGGTCGAGGATCGCGTGCAGGTACGCCTGCCCTTTGTTGAGCACGACTCCGTTGCGCGCGAGCTCGATCGCGGGCCCGAAGAGATCGCGCCACGGGAGCGAGCCGAAGGATCGGTGCGCTTCCTCGAGCCCGATCGCGCTGCCGGGCACGGCACACGAGGCGGCGCCGATGTGGAAGACCTGAGTCGAGCCGCCGCTGAAGTCGACGTCCACGCGGTCCATGTCGGCGAGGCCGCGCGCGATCGAGCCCGAGGCCGGCCACGGACACGAAGAAGTCGAAGACGCGAGTGGAGCGGTCGCGGGCGCGGTGAACGAGCATGAAGCCGCCCGCGCCGGGGCCCGTGAGCGGGCTCTCGGCGACCCAGGAGACGAGCGCCGCGCCGACGGCAGCGTCCACCGCGTTCCCGCCCGCGGCGAGCACGTCCGCGCCCGCCTGCGCGGTCAGGGGATGCCCGGCTGCGACTGCCCCTCTCATGTCGGGCAGGTTAGCCCGGTCTCGTCCTAGCCTTGACTGCCTCCGGTGGGTCGAGTTCAATCGTCCGGGGGCGGGTCCTGGCGAAAGGAGCAACACCGATGGGTGAGGGCGAAAAGCTGCTCGAGCGGCGGATCAGCCGTGAAGACCTACTCAAGCTGGCAGCCGCGGCCGGAGGCGCCGGCCTCCTGGCAGGACGCGCGGGCGCGGCGAATGCGGCGCTGGCTCGGCTCGCGAAGGAGAGCGGCCAGCTGCAAGTGCTGGACTGGGCCGGCTACGAGGTGAAGCCACTGTGGGCGACCTACCAGAAGAAGTACCCAGGCGAGAAGCCGAAGGTCACGTTCATGACCAACGAGGCCAATGCGTTCGCCAAGCTGCGCGCAGGTTTCAAGCCTGATGTGTTCCGCCCGTATGTCGGCTACGTCAGAGACTTCGCGGAAAGCGGATTCACGCAGCCGTGGGATCCGAAGCTGATCACGAACCTCAAGCACCTGAACCCGAACATGGTCAAAGCCGGGCAGTACAACGGGAAGCAGTACGGGATCCCCAACGACTGGGGCTTCGATGCGATCCTCTACCGCACCGACAAGGTCCACCCCACCGCTAAGTCGTGGAGCCTCCTCTTCGACAAGCGTTACAGCGGCAAGATCGCCTGGTACGACGACCTGAACCAACTCGTCTGGGCGGGCTACTACCTCGGCTTCAAGCAGCCGTACAACCAGACCGACGACGAGCTCAAGAGATCGCAGAAGCTCCTGATCTCGAAGAAGAAGATGGTCCGCATGTTCTGGTCGTCCGAGACCGACATGCAGAACGCATTCGCCTCCGGTGACCTCTGGATCGCCTACGCCTGGCCGGCCGACTGGGTAGCGATGAAGGCCAAGGGGCTGAAGGTCGCGTACATGCACCCGCAGCGAGGGGGCCCTGTCGTGGATCGGAATGCTGATGCTGGGGAAGGGCACGCCACGTTCGCAGCATGCCCACGCTTACGCAGATGCGTGGAGCTCCCTCCAGTCGTCGAACTGGCTCGAGAACAACTACGGCTACGGCGCGGCGAACACCAAGGCACGGCCGACCTCGAAGGACCTGCTGAAGGTGCTCAAGGTCACCGATCCCGGCGCGCTCCGAGAGCCCAGGGCGCACATCGACCGCTACATGCCGCGGCGCGCGCAGTACGCAAGGCTGTGGCAAGAAGTGAAGGCCTCCTGACCGACGGCTGTTAGACAACAGGTGGCCGGCCGCAGGCGCAAGCGTCTCGACCTGACGACGCCGGGTCTGCTCGGCCTGCCGGTGATGTGGCTCGTCGCGTTCTTCCTCGTCCCGATCGGGATCGTCGGCGCGTACAGCATCGACATCTTCTCGATCTATCCGGCGAAGCATCCGGTGACGCTCGCCGGCTGGGACGACTTCGTGCACAGCGCGATCTACCTGAAGCTGTTCTGGAAGTCGGTGAGGATGTCGCTGCTCGTGTCGGTGGTGGTCGTGCTGCTCGCGTACCCCGTCGCCTACTACCTCGCGCTCAGTGGGACGAAGCGGAAGTACGTGCTTTTGCTGATCCTGATCGCGCCGTTCCTGACGAGCTACCTGCTGCGGGTGCTGGCGTGGAAGGTGATTCTCGGCAGTAACGGTGTCGTGAACTCGTTCCTCTACTGGCTCGGTGTCAGGGCGCACGACGATCCGGTTTCGCAGCTCCTCTACAGCCGGTTCGCGGTGATGCTGGTGCTCGTCTACGTCTGGCTGCCGTTCGTCGCGCTGCCGATCTTCGTTTCGCTGGAGACGCTCGACCGGCATCTGCTCGAGGCGGCGTCCGACCTCTACGCGAGTCGGTGGCAGGCGTTTCGGCGCGTGACGTTGCCGCTGAGCCTGCCGGGAGTCGTTGCGGCGTTTCTGTTCGTCTTCATTCCGACGGTCGGTGAGTTCGTCACGCCTTCTCTCGTCGGCGGGACGTCCGGGTACATGTACGGGAACCAGATCTCGGATCTGTTCGGCACCGGCTTTCCTGACTGGCGGACCGGTTCGGTGCTTGCGCTCTTCCTGCTTCTTGTGGTCGCGCTCCTCACCGGCGTGTTCGCGCGCTTCCTCGGCATGCGGCAGACGGGGGCGGCGCACTGATGGATGCCGCGCTGTCGAAGAACGGACGTTGGGTTCTGCGCGGGCTCTTCGGTCTCGTCGTCGTGTTCCTCTACGCGCCGATCGCGATCCTGCTCCTGTTCTCGTTCAACGACTCGGTGCTGCCGTCGTTCCCGCTCAGCGGGTTCACGCTGACGTGGTACCGGCAGTTCATCCACGACCCGGAGCTCCGCGGGGCGCTCGAGACGAGTGCGATCGTGGCGGTGCTCTCCAGTGTGGGGGCGGTCGCGCTCGGCACATTCGCCTCGATAGCGCTCGTGCGGCGCCGCTTTCGAGGCAAGTCCGCCGTTTCGGCGCTGCTGCTCAGCCCGCTCGTCGTCCCGTACGTCGTCCTCGGGATCTCGCTGTTGCTCCTGTTCCATGCGGTTGGTGTGCCGCGCACGATCATGACCGTGGTCATCGGGCACATCGTCATCAGCCTGCCGTACACGCTCCTCGTGCTGATCCCGCGGCTCCACCAGATCGACGTCGGCCTCGAGGAGGCGGCCTCCGACCTAGGGGCGAACAGGTTGCAGACGTTCCGCCTGATCATCTTGCCGCTGATCGTGCCGGCGCTCATCTCTGCGTTCCTGATCTCCTTCACGACGTCGTTCGACGAGTACGCGGTCGCGTCGTTCGTCGTCGGGTCGAGGGCGACGTTCCCGCTCTACCTCTACGGCGCGCTGCGCTTCCCGAGCCGTCTGCCCGAGGTCCTCGCGGTGGCCGTCGTGGTGATGACCGTGTCGCTCGTCGTGGTCGTCGGGGCGGAGCTCGGGCGGCGGATCGTCGAGCGGCGTCTGGGGGCCGTCCCGAACTAAGAGAGGGGGCTCGCGTCAGCCGTCCTGACGCGAGCCCTAGCGAGGGGCCGCGCAGATCTGGTTCGACCTGTGCCAAGTAGATGCGCGCGGGTACGCCGACTCGCGGTGTGGTCTCGAAGTTCACTCGAACGAGTTACTCGTCCCGCACAATGGGCTCTGTGCTGCAGATCCTTGCAACCCTTTCGCTGGCCGCCGCGATCACGTTCCCGCACGGCACGGCGGTGATCCGCACGGCCGATCGGACTCTCCACGTCCGCATCGAGATCGCCGCGACGCCGGCACAGCAGGAGCAGGGCCTGAGCGGCCGGCGCACACTCGCGCCGAATGCCGGGATGGCGTTCCTCTGGACGAGCGACGTCCGCGAGACGTTCTGGATGAAGAACACCTCCATCCCGCTGTCGATCGCGTTCTGGGGCAAGCGTGGCCGGATCCTGCGCATCCTCGACATGGCTCCGTGCCGGCGCGACCCGTGCAGGGTCTACGACCCGCAGGTCGCGTTCCGCGGCGCGCTCGAGGTGAACCGCGGCGCGTTCGCCCGCTGGGGCGTGCACCGAGGCGACCTCGTCACGATCCGGCGCTAGGACATGTCCGGTGCCAGGCACGGTACGTCTTCGTGACGCCCGTGTGTCTTGGGACTCCGCGGGAGCCGCGCTCGTAACGAGTACGGACATGTCCGGTGCCAGGCACCGGTACGTCTTCGTGACGCCCGTGTGTCTTAGTTCCGCAGGAACGACGGCGGCTCGAGCTCGTCGTCGGCTGCCGTCAGCGCGCTGACGAGGCTCGGCGTTCGCGACGTGCTGCGGCCCGTCCCGCCCAGGCCCGTTGCGATCACCGTCACCCACACCTGGCCGGTGAGGCGGTCGTCGATTGTCGCGCCGAAGATGATCTGCGTGTCGTCGTTCGCGGTCTGGCGGATCACCTCGGCCGCCTCGTTCACCTCGAGGAGCGTCAGGTCGTCGCCCCCCGCGATCGAGAGCAGGATCCCGCGCGCGGCTCCGACCTCGGTGTCGATCAGCGGCGAGCGCAGCGCGCGCTCGGCGGCCTCGCGGGCGCGGTTCTCCGTCCCCGACGAGAAGCCGATTCCCATCAGCGCCGTGCCGGAGCCTTCCATGATCGTGCGCACGTCCGCGAAGTCCAGGTTGATCAGGCCGGGGAGCGTGATCAGGTCACAGATGCCCTGCACGCCCTGGCGCAGCACGTCGTCGGCGATCTTGAACGCGTCCAGCATCGAGGTCGACTTGTCGAGCACCTCGAGCAGCCGGTCGTTCGGGATCACGATCGTCGTGTCGCACTCGCGACGCAGCGCATCGACGCCCGTCTCGGCCTGCCCGCGCCGCTTCGTGCCCTCGAACTTGAACGGCGTCGTGACGATGCCGACGGTGAGCGCACCGAGGCTCTTCGCGATCTTCGCGACGATCGGCGCCGCACCGGTGCCGGTGCCGCCACCCTCGCCCGCCGTGACGAACACCATGTCCGTGCCGCGGAGCGCGTGCTTGATCTGGTCGTAGCTCTCCTCGGCGGCGGCCTGCCCGACGGTGGGCTCCGCGCCTGAGCCGAGCCCGTGCGTCAGCTCGCGGCCGATGTGGATCTTCGTCTCCGCGTCAGAGATCTGCAGCTGCTGCACGTCGGTGTTGACCGCGACGAACTCGACCTGGTTGATGCCGGCGTCGATCATCCGGTTCACGGCGTTCAGACCCGCACCGCCGACGCCGACGACCTGAATCTTCGCGAGGTACGAGCCCAGCTGTCCCGCGCGCGCGGCATGCAGGCGCGGCGCCGGCTCGAGCATCGGCTCGATGTAACGCGTGACCGGAGGCTCGGGGACGTACGCCGGCGGCGGAGTCGGTTCAGGCGTCGGATCCGGAGCCGGAGGCCGCGGCGGCGGAATCGGCTCGGGCATCGTGGGCTCGGGCGTGGGATCGGGACGCGGCGGCGCCGGTGTGTCGACCTCGTCCTCCCAGGTCGGAACGTGCTCGACCGTCGACTCGTGCGGCTCTTCGGCGGGCGTGTCCGGTGCTACCGGTTCCTGCTGGCGCTGCGCCGCCTCGGTTGCCTTGAAGAGCTCCGCAAGGGGGCCCTCACGCATGCTCGCGCGTTTTCGCGCCATTGAGCACCTCCTTCGCGAGGTCGCGATAGCGCTCCGCAGCGTCGCCCGTCGGATCGTAACCGAGCACGGACTGGCCCTTCACCGGAGCCTCCGCATAGCGGATCGTCTTGCGGATCCTCGTCTTGAAGACGAGATCGCCGAAGTTCTCCTTGAGGATGTCGACCGCTTCCTTCGAGTGCAGCAGGCGCTTGTCGAACATCGTCGGGAGGATTCCCTGGATTTCGACCTCCGGGTTCAGGTTCTCGCGGATCATGGACAGAGTGTTCTCCAACTGCACCAACCCGCGCAAGGAGAGGTACTCGCACTGCACGGGGACGATCACGCCGTTCGACGCGACGAGGGCGTTGATGGTCAGCAAGCCCAGAGACGGCGGCGTGTCGATGAGGATGTAGTCGTACTTCGGCTTGACGCTCACGAGCGCCTTCTCGAGTGCGCGCTCGCGGCCGATCATCGACGAGAGTGCGAGCTCGGCGCCGGCAAGGTCGATCGACGACACGGCGACGTCGACCTCGGCCGTCCGGACGATCTCCTCGATCGGAAGCTTGTGGACGAGCACGTCGAACATCGACCGCTCGATCTCGTCCGGATTCCACCCCTGGCTCATGGTCAGGTTGCCCTGGGGATCCAGGTCGACGAGCAGGACCTCGTGGCCCTTTTCCTTGAGGGCGACTCCGAGGTTCAGCGTGGTCGTGGTTTTTGCCACGCCGCCCTTTTGGTTGGCGAATGAGATGACCCGGCCCAGAGGGGATCCCTTCTTAGTCGACGTGGTCCGTGTGTTGGGACGCGGAAGTAGACGTGAGAGCCCCACGGGGCGCTCTTTCGGGCCAGGATAGCGAGTTCCTCCCGATATCCCGCATGATCACGGGCCTCTCGGACGCCGCTGCTAGGCGGTTTCGACCGCGACCGCGATGTGGAGCGTGTAGCGCAGCATCGCCGAGACGCTGCTGACGACCCGCACGTCGCAGGTCGCGGGGCCCAGGTTCGGGACGTCGAAGGTCCGCTTGGACTGACCCTTGCGGAACGTCCGGGTCACGACGACCCGCTCGTCGCAGACGAGCTGGGCGCGGGCTCGGATGCCCTTCCGCTTTGGGTTCGAGACGGTGGCGGCCACCGTCACCCGGCGACCCGGGCCGAGAAGCCCGAAGGGAACACTGAAGCCGTCGCGGGGCGCAAGCGTCCCACTCCGGTTCAGGATCAGCGGGACCTCCGGCGCATATGGAAGTGGCGCGGTCGGCGTGCCGAGCTCGGCGAACATCTCCGACTCGAGAGCGGCATCCGGGGGCTGCAGCCACGTGATTCCGTAGCGGGTGTGGACGTGGATGTACGCGTAGTCCTCGGCGAACACCTCGCCGACGCTGTGGCTCCAGCCGAGTGAGTAGTCGAACGCGACGCGGTGTTCGGCGAGCAGCGACGCCATCCCCCGCGCCGCCCACCAGCCGGCCGTCCCGTTCAGCTCCTGGACGCCGGAGACATGCCAGTAGGTGTCGAGGTGATGCCCGTACTCGTGCAGCAGCACTGTCTCGAGGAGCTTGCTCTTCCCAACGGGAACGACGATCGTCGCCGAGTTCCTGTCGTAGCAGGCCGCCGCGTCAGCGCCGCCGCAGAAAGCCTGGACCTGCGGCTCGGGAACGATGATGATCCTGACGTCGCTGATCTCGTTCCCGTGCGCGGAGGCGCGCAGGACGCTCGCGTACCACTCGGTGTCTGCCGTGGCCGCGCGTACGTCGAAGGTGATCGTCCGGCCCTGGTCGTCGTGCGACCTGATGATCGCCGCGTTCGCGTCGGCAGCACCGGCGAGAGCAAAGGCTGCGACGAGCACAGCGAGGAAACGACCCCGGGACACGAGCGCATAGAACCACGCCCGCCTAAGACGTGCGTAAGGAGTCGGTAAGGGCTAGGCCGCCGGAAGAGCGGTCGTACCGGCTGCCCGGGCCCGGATCGCGGCGGGGCGGAAACGCGTGAAGAGCATCCAGATCCCTGCGGCACCGACGAGCGCGGCCCCGACGAGGATGACCATTCCCTGGGCGGCGACGGCGAAGGCGAAGGCCTCGGACTTGGGAACGCCGCCGAGGATCAGGATCGCGGCCCCGGCGCCGGCCTGGGTGGCGGCACCCGCGGGAGCGATCGGCAACGCCGCCGAGGCGGCAGAAGCGCAAAGGAAGGCCAGCGCGAGCGGGAACGAGGCGCCGACGGAAAGGGCGTTGAAGAGGACGAAGACTGCGAGCCCTCGGAGCGCCCACGAGATGGAGATGAGGAACCAGGCCTGCGAGGCGGAGCGCGGGCAGGCGGTGTGATCCTTCAGCCAGCGGCCGACCTTCCACCGGCTGACGAAGTCCATCTTGGCGATCTTGGGGAGGTAGAGAACGAGGATCGCGGCGGCGACTCCAGCGGCCGCGACGAGCCAGAAGCCTGCCTGGACGCCTCCGCGATGCGAGGCCGTGGCTGCGACCGACGCCATCGGCGCCAGCGCGGCGCTGTCGAGGAGGCCAACGATGATCAGCGTGAGGCAGATCGCACCGAGGCCGGCAGTCTTCTTGCCAGGCCCGCGGCGCACGACCGCAATTCGGATCGCCTCGTCGAAGCGTCCCGGGAGGGCGACTCCACCGACCGAAGCGGCTCCGCCCGCAGCTGCGAGCGTCAGCGCTTCAGGGCGCTCCCCTTCGGTGAAGAGGCGCTGCCAGCCCCACGCCTTGAAGGCGTAGGCAAAGAGGAAGAGGATGCCCGCCGCGACCACGAGCAGTGGGTCGGCATTGGCGAGCGGCCAGCCCGAATGCACGAAGTGCAGAATCGTCAGCGCGGCTGCGGCAAGCGCCCCGGAGACGAAGACGGCATTGATGCCGATCCGGAATCTCCGAGAGCCAGCGAGACGACGAGCTCTCCCCATACGAGGAGATATCGGGAACTCGGCAAGGACGCTAATGACGCGAATGAGGGACTACTTTCGGGTGGAAGCCGGGACTTTGGACGCGGAACAAACTGAGTTCTGCGGGAGGGACGTCAGTCCTCGGGCTCACCGTCATCGTAGCCCAAGGATTCCAACCTTGTGATCAGGCCGACCCCCCGCCAGTAGATCTTGTTCGACCGGGGGTAATAGCAAACGTCGTTGGGCTCCCGTGTCCCGTACGCGAGGAACGTGATGCCTTCGTCCCCGGCCCGCAGGGAGTGGGCGATTCCGGTGCTCGGCGGCCTCCAGACGACGTCTCCGGCGCGGATCGGGTGCTCTTCTCGTTCCATGCGGTCGTCGCCCTCGGCACGGGCTGGAGAGGGCCAGAGCTCGAGCGTTCCGCCGCCTTCGAGGATGACGAAGACCTCCTCGTCGGCGGAATGGAGATGTGGTTGCGCTCCGATCTTCCCTGGCTCGAGGTGACCCCAGTTCAGACCGGCGCGAACGGCGCCGGCCTTTCTGGCGAGGACCACCCACTTGCCCGCGTCGCCCTCGTAGTCGGGCTCGACTGATCCGACACTGACGATGTTCGGCTTGCGGGCCGTCGGTTGGGAGTAGAGCTTCCGCGCGAGCGGGCTGACAAACGCAAAGACCGTCAGACCGTCTTTGCCCGCGCGCAACAGATGATCTCGATCCTGAACGAGCCGCACGCCGCAATCGCCGGGACGAACCTCGGAGCTCTCGGCACCGTTCTCCCACCAACCCGAGCCCGCGAGGACGAAGACGATCTCCTCGACCGGCGCATCGGCCTGCGCCGCGGTCTCCTCAGGCGCGATCTCCACCCGATACAGCCCCACGTTGAGTGCGCCGGCGGCAAGTCCAACGTCTTGTCCGGCTTCGATGTCGGCCCAGCGAACGATCACGCGGCGACTTTATGCGACGGGTTGTGAGAGAGCAGCGTCGCAGCGTTCTAGAGCTGTGTGAGCACGTTCGTCTCCTTCCAGTTTGGCCCAGGCCTCGGCAGCGTGGACGAGCCCGCGCAGTTCCTCGAGCAGGACGCCGGGGGGTGCGCCCTCGCGTTCGAGCTCCTCGATCCGGTCGAGCCGGGCCAGCACTGCGCGGGCCTCGTCCATGTCATCGACGGTACGCGGCAAAGACGCACGACTATGCGCCGGAAGACGGTCTTCTTAGACTCTGTGAATGCCGGCCTTGGCGCCGCTCCGACTCTCGCCGAGGTGGATGCGCTGCTCGGAGATCAGCCCGCAGCTGCGCGGGCCGCGAAGTAGCTCGGCGGGGGAGCACGAAGGCCGAGGATCGATTCGTCGAGAGAGGCGACGAGCTGTGCGCGGTCTCCTTGCATCAGCGTCTCGACCAAGGCGCGCCGGATGACATCGGCTTCGGGATCGCCTGCGAGTCGGTCCTGTAATTCTGCGCGTGCGCGCGGCGTGTCGCCCAGCAGGATCGCTCCCCGGACGGCGGCGGCCCAGAGGCCGTCGCTGCCGCCGAGCAAGGCGGCAAGTGACTCTCTGAGTTGTTCGGTCTGGAACGGGCCGTCCTGGAAGAGCGACAGCTCCCAGCGGTCGAGCGCTTCGCCGAGCTCGGGGTCGTCGTCCGCGAGCGCGAGGCGCGGAAGCAGATCGGCCGCGAGACCCGCGCGGAAGGAGTCGAGACGTGTCGGTTCGCCGGCGGGCTGTGTCGCCGCGATCGGCAGCACGGGACGGACTCCGTAGGGACGCCAGTCGAGGCGCTCGAAGAGCACCGGGCCTGCGGCGATCGGCGCCGCGGTGGCGAGACGGATCGCGGTGATCGCGTCTGCAAACTCCCCGGGCGCGTCTGGCGGCTCGGTCGCTCCCGGTTCGAGTGAGCGTTCGAGCTCGAGGATGGACAGGCGGTCGGCCTCATGCCCGAAGTCGGTGGGCAGCAAGCCGTTGGCCTCCGGCCAGAGCTTTGCCAGTTCGCCGGTTGCGGCAAGACGGACCCGCATGCCGCCGCCGAGCTCGATCGTCGCACCACCGGTCGTGATCCCGATCAACGGCGCGATCGCGCCGTACTTGTGGCCTTCGCCGAACAGCGCGGCCTCGAGCTCCGCATAGGCGCGCTCGTACGCGCTGTCGTCCCAGTCGAAGCCGCCGCACATCTCCGCGGTGCTGATCAGCAGCGGCAGCAGCACGCTGCCGAAGAGGGCCTCGTGCTCGTCGGCTCGCGGGCCGGCGTGTGCGCGCGCGAAGATCGCAGCCGCGGGCTCGCGGCGGAGCTCGTCCACTGCAAGCTCGGCGTCGGGCCGTCGTCGGAGCGTGTGCGCGCGCGATTCGATGAACGGTTTGACGAGGGGCCGGTACTCGTAGAGCGCGGGCCGGTCGTAGGAGCTGTGCTCCTCGAAGGCGAACGGCAGGTCGGCGCCGCGCTCCAGTTCGGAGAGCAGCGCACGGAACGAGCCGAGGCAGAAAGCCCGGAGACAGTCGAAGAGCTGTGGAGCGCGCACGATCACAACTGCGCTTACGCCGTCTTTGGTTCCTCTCCTTTCTGGCACCCGGGGCACCAGTAGGCCATCCGGGCGTCGTCTCCCTGTGGCCACGACCGGATTTCGGTGCCGCAACGCGGGCAAGGGCGGCCCTTGCGGCGGTACACCTGCGCGTGTCCCGGGACGCCTTCGAGCCTGCCCCGCATGAGGTGATTCGCCTCCTTCAGCGTGGCGCGCAGCTCCTCGTCGGAGACCTCGGCAAGGCGCCGCCACGGCGAGACGCGCGCTCGCCAAAGCGACTCGGCCTTCCAGAGGTTGCCGATTCCGGCAACGAGACTTTGGTCGAGGAGCGCAGCGCCGATTTGCCGTTGCCGGTCTGTTCGACTGAATCGAGCGAGCATGGCCTCGTAGTCGGGCGGCTCGGCGAGGATGTCGGGACCGAGCCGGCGGGCGACGCCGCGGTCGAGCTCCAGCACCGCGCCGTTGAACATGGCGCCGACGTATTCGTCGCCGCGCAAGACGAGCCACGGTTGGCCGAAGATCGGCGTGTCGCGGCGGAAGACCCGCCAGCGTCCCTTCATGCGCAGGTGGCTGCGCAGCACGAGCCCGCCCTCGAAGCGAAGCAGGAGGTTCTTGCCGATCGCCTCGACGTTCTCCAGTCGGCGGCCGTCGAGGCGAGGGGCAAGCTGCTTCACCGCGGCGCGCGGATGCGGCGTCTCGACCTCGAGCTTCTGTCCCACGAGGACCTGCAAGCGTCGGGCAGCGCGGTGAAGGGCGTCCCCTTCGGGCATGCTGCAAGGGTATGTCGCCTCGTCTTCGTGCCGCAGCCGCCGGCGCCGTTGCCGCGGCTGTGTGGGGATTACAGGAGCCGCTCGACCAACGCGTGTTCGGCTGCGACTACTCGGACGTGTTGACCGTCGGCTTCGGTCGGCGTCCGCTCGGTTTCGCCGTGCACATCGCGAACGGTGCGCTCTTCGGCGTCGCCTTCGATGCGGTGCGGCAACGTCTCGACATCGATCAGCGAAAGCTCGCCGTCGGGATGGCATTCGCGGAGCACGCTGTCCTCTGGCCGCTGATCGCCGTCGTCGACCGCAAGCTCGTGACGAGCCCGCGCGCTTACGCGCAGGCGACATACCGACACGCCCTCTTCGGCTTCGTCCTCGGCCGACTCGCCTGACAAAACGAGAGGAGCGGCCCGAAGGCCGCTCCTCCTTGCGGTGGGTCCCGCAAGCTTTCAGACCGCGAGCTTCTCCTCACGGATGCGGCGGACACCGAAGATCAGCACCCCTCCGCACAACAGAACAACGAACACTCCGATCGCACCGATTCCCGCAGCGCCCCAGTCGAAGCCGCTGTCGCGAACCACCTGCGGCTGCTGCGTATAGGCCTGGGCCATCCGCTGCCAGCGCAGTCCCTGCGCCTCGAGAGCCTGCGGCGTGTAGAAGCTCGCCGCCGGCCGGCTCGGGTACGCGCGCCCCATTGCCTGGTAGCGCAGGCCGTCGGCCGTGAGGCCTGCCTGCGTGTAGCCACGCATCTGCGCGTACCTGTCAGCGATCCCCTGGAGACGGAGACCGTCTGCCGTCAGGCCCTGCTGCGTGTAGCCACTCATCTGCCCGTACCTGTCGGCGAGCCCCTGGAGACGGAGACCGTCTGCCTTCAGGCCCTGAGGCGTGTCGCCCCCGACGGACATCGCGTTCGCCGTGCCACCTGTCAGAGCGGCGACGAGGAAGACGAGGCCGACAAACCGGCTGATTGTGATCTTGGAGCCCATCATGTCCTCCTTGGTTCTCCGGGCGGCCCCACGCCGCTCGCATTGCCAAGAAGACGGCAGGCGGGTCACTCGAAGCGCATTCCAGGCCCACGATCCGACCACTGAAGCGGTAATTCGCCGGTAATTCCCCGCGCTAGGCAGCCGCAGAACACAGTGGTACCGTCAAAAAGAGGCACCGGCATGGAATTCCGCATCCTGGGTCCGCTAGAGGTCGTCGACGACGGGCGGCCGGTCCCAATTCGCCGCGGGAAGGAGCAGGCGCTCCTCGCCTATCTCCTGCTCCACGCCGAATGAGATCGTCCCCAGCGGCCGACTCATCGACGCGCTCTGGGACGAACGACCTCCTCCGACTGCCTCGAAGATTCTTCAGAACGCCGTCTCGCACTTGCGGAAGGAGCTCGGCGAGGGCCGGCTGCTGACGAGGGATCCGGGCTATGTCCTGCGTGTCGAGAAGGGCGAGCTCGACATGCAGCGCTTCGAGGAGCTTGCGAAGGAAGGCCGTGGTCGAGGAAGCGCTTGCCACTCTGGCGAGGCACGCCGCTAGTCGGTCTCAGGGACGAGCGCTTCGCAGACGACGCGCGTCGCCACCTCGAGGAGCAGCGACTCGCGGTGCTCGAAGACCGCATCGACGATGACCTCGCGGCCGGCCGTCACGCCGAGCTCGTCCCGGAGCTCGAAGAGCTGGTCCGTGAAAACCCGCTCCGCGAAAGCCTACAAGGTCAACTGATGCGCGCTCTCTACGGAGCAGGCCGCCAGGCCGACGCGCTCGAGGCATACCGGCAGGCCCGCAAGACGCTCAGCCAGGAACTCGGACTCGAACCGGCCCGCAACTCCAGGAGCTGGAGCGAAAGATCCTCACGCAGGATCCCGAGCTCGCGCCTCGCGATGCTATGCGGCGCCGCGCCGCGACCGAGTTCTGCGCGACCGCGGCGACGCTTGGCGATGTCTCGGGCTCGCAGGCGCCGTGCTCCTCGACGGGAGCAGTGTTCGGGTCGTGTACGCCTTGGGCGGGAGCAGCACTCCGATCGTCGTGACGCGAAACTCACTTGCGGTCATCGACACCGGTCGGAATCGACTCGTTGAAGGTCCTTCCTGTCGGCAACACTCCGCGCGGGCGTCGCTGTCGGCCGCGACTTCGTCTGGGTCGCGAACTCGGCAGACGGCACCGTCTCACCAGATCGACACGAAGACGCTCCAAGATCGTCAAGACAATTGGCATCGCCGGTCAGGCAACCGATGTAGTCGAGGCCTACGACGGCGTTTGGGTCATGACCGGCATCGACAACAGCATCGTGCCGACCGAACCGCGATCTGAGCGGAGTTCAGCAGGACGAGTTCCCCTCGGAGCGTTTCGACGGCAGCTCATTTGCAGTGGCAGCAGGAGCCGGCGTCATCTGGGTCGCGCTCGGTGGCTGGGTCGTCAAGGTCGATCCCAAGTACGGGCAGACGCGACCAGGGTCTGCCTGGAGTCCGGTGGTCGGGATCAACGACGTCGCGTTCGGTCACGGCGCAATCTGGCTCGTGGACGTACACCAAGTCATCGTTCGCGTGTCACCAAAGGAACCTTCGCCCGACGCAGCACGGAACTCGGCGTCATTCCGATTGCGGTCGCCGTCGGTTACGGTGCCGCGTCGGGTCGGCCGTGCCGGATCCAATCCGTCCCGAGTCGCGCTCTGGCGAATCGACCCTAAGACTGTGCGCGTGACACAGACGATCGACGTTCGGCCCAGGCCTAGCTCCTCTCCGTCCCTCGAGTCGCCTCGGCGCAGGCTCGCTCTGGGTCACCAACTACGACGCGGGCACGCTGTCCGGATCGACCCCGACGACGCGCACCGTCAGTCGACGATCAAGATCGGCGATCATCCGTTCGGCATCGCCTTCGGCGCGACAACCGTCTGGGTGACCGTCAGCTAGGGCGCAAGACCGCGCGGCGCGGGCCAGCCAGGAAGCCGGCCTCGAGCAGCAGCGGCATGATCTCGGTCTCGCCGACGGGCTCGCTGTCGAATCGCTCCACCGCGAGTCGCTTCTTCGTGCCGCCGCCCTTCTTGACGTGCTCGACGAGTGCAGCAAGCGCGTCGCGGAGCCAGCCCTCTTCCGGATCGCGCAGCGGCACGAGTGACCGTCCCCCACGCTCGACGAACAGTGCGGGCTCGCCGCCGAGGAGGATGACCTGCGCACCCGCGACGCGTGCCGCGCGTGCGCCTGCACGCTTCGGCCACGGCAACGCGGCGCCGTACGGTTGTGCCGGATCCGCTGCAGGCAGGACGAGAGCCTCGGCCTCCTCCCCTTCGCGCGGACGCAGCTCGCGCAATCGCTCGACCGCACCGGGCAGCGCGAACTGGGCGCCGCCGAGCCCTTCGACGAAATAGCCGCGGCGGCACACGCCGAGAGTCTCGAGCGCCCGCAGCTCGCCGTACACCGCGCCGTACCCACCGGGAATTCCCTCGCCGCGCACACCGTCGCGCGTGACGATGCCCTGACGCTCGAGCAGGAGCTCGGCAAGCGCACGCGAGTCGGGTCGTCCCGGGAAGAGCTTGTCGGTCAATGACCAACGTCCTTGCGTCGCAGTGATCCCGGCCGATCGCTGGCGCGAGAAACGGCGTGGTCGGCCGCGCTGCTTTTGCACCGCGTGGTAGCGGCGACCGGCGCGAAGCGGCGTCCAGGCGTCGTTCGTCACCTCGCCGGCCCAGACGAGATCCCAGAGAGCCGGCAATGCGACCTCGGGCTCGAGCTCGGTCGAGGCGACGAGGTCGTACCAGAACTCCGCGCTGCGACCGAGTGCTGCGCGGATCTTGTCGTGCTCGTCGCCTTCCGGCCGCGGCGTTGCAGCGGGACGGCCGAGCGCCGGTGCGTCCTCACGGAAGAACACGGCGACACGGTCGAGGCCGGCGCCTACCCACACGACTTCGCCCGACGCGCAGAGCTGGTCGAGCTGGCCGGGATTGAAGCCCGGAACGCGGCGTGGCAGCACCTCGGACTCCCACAGCGACACCGGCAGCGACAATCCCTGTAGCGGCACGAGCGCCTCACGCAGCGTCGCGCGGCGGTCGATGCCGTGCCAGTGCGGGAGGAAGCGTCCGAACGCCGCCTGCTCGGCGGGCTCGACCTCCTTGCGCAGTGCCGCAAGCGATGCACGCCGCAGACGCCGCAGCACGTCCGGGTCGCACCACTCGCGTTCGGTTCCGCCGGGACGAAGCTCGCCGCGCAGGAGCTTCTCCTGCCGTTCGAACTGCTGCAGCAGGGGCTCGACGTCGCGCCCGAACCGCTCGTTCGCCTGGGCCGTCGTGAACGGCCCGCGTCCCTTCGCGTAGCGCAGGACGAGCTGCTCGAGCGAATCGGGTGCTCCTTCGAGGAAGACTTCCGGCAGACCACCGGGCGGCATCACGCCGACCGCGTCGCGATAGCGGCCTGCATCTTCGGCGGCGATCAGCCGCTGCTCGCCGGCGAAGCGCACGAGCAGCCCGCGCCGCTCCCGCAGGAGCGTCTGGGCGAAGCCTTCGTCGTACTCGCCTTCGCGCAGGTCTCCGCGCAGTCGCAGCTGGTCGTGGAGTTGATCGGCGTTGCGCGGGTTGCCGCGCAGTTGCGTCTCGACCTCCTCGAGCGCATCCGCGTCGAGCAGGTCGCGCAGCTCTTCCTGGCCGAGCAGCTCGCGCAGGAGGTCTCGGTCGAGCGACAGCGCCTGCGCGCGGCGCTCCGCAGGCGGCGTGTCGTCCTCGTACATGTACGTCGCGATGTAGTCGAAGAGAAGCGATGCGGAATACGGCGACGCCGACGCGGTCTCGACGTCGACGAGATCGATCTCGCGCGTGCGCAGTCCCTGCAGCAGCCGCTTCAGCGCCGGCAGGTCGAAGACGTCCTGCAGGCATTCGCGGTAGGTCTCGAGGATGATCGGGAACGAGCCGTAACGCCGCGCTACCTGCAGCAGGCTCTGCGCCTTGAGGCGCTGCTGCCACAAAGGTGTTCGCTGGTCGGGGCGACGGCGCGGGATCAGCAGCGCACGGGCGGCGTTCTCGCGGAAGCGCGCGCCGAAGAGCGCGCTCTGCCCCACTTCCTGCACGACGAGCTCCTCGATCTCGTCCGGCGAGATCATGATCTCGTCGAGCGGAGGCGGTGCGTCGGCATCCGGGAGATGGAGTGCGATGCCGTCGTCCGACCAGATCGCATGCGCCTCCATGCCGAGCGACTCGCGCAGGCGCGCTGAAAGCGCGAGCGCCCAGGGAGCGTGAACGCGCGCGCCGAACGGCGTGAGGATGCAGAAACGCCAGTCGCCGATCTCGTCGCGGAAGCGCTCGACGACGACAGTCCGGTCCGAGGGCACGGTGCCGGTCGCCGCGGCCTGCTCGTTCAGAAACGTCAGCAGGTTGCGCGCCGCGCGATCGTCGAGGAGATGCTCGTCACGAAGACGCGTGAGCGCCTTCTCCTCGGTGAGCGCAACGAGCTCGCGCGACGTCTTGCCGATCGCCTCGCCGAGCTCGTACGGCCGCCCGACGCCCTCGCCCTTCCAGAACGGGACCATGCCCGGTACGCCCGGCGCAGGCGAGACGAGCACGCGGTCGCGCGTGATGTCCTCGATCCGCCAGGTCGAGGCACCGAGCAGGAACGTCTGGCCTGCGCGCGCCTCGTAGACCATCTCCTCGTCGAGCTCGCCGACACGGCCGCCGCCCTCGACGAGATACACGCCGAACAGACCGCGATCCGGAATCGTCCCGCCGTTCGTCACCGCGAGCCGGCGGGAGCCGGTGCGACCGCGGATGACGCCTGCGGTGCGATCCCAGACGATCCGCGGTCTGAGCTCGGCGAACTCGTCGGATGGGTAACGGCCCGCAAGCATGTCGAGCACGTTCTCGAGCTGTGTCCGCGAAAGGTCGGCGAATGGGTACGCGCCACGCACGAGCTCGTGCAGGTCGTCGACGGAGATCTCTTCGTCGGCGGTGATCGCAACGATCTGCTGCGCGAGAACGTCGAGTGGATTGCGGGGGATGACGGTCTCTTCGATCCCGCCTTCGAGCATGCGCTTCACGACCACCGCCGACTCGAGCAGGTCGGCGCGGAACTTCGGGAAGATGCGTCCCTTCGACACTGCGTGGAGCTCGTGTCCCGCGCGACCGACGCGCTGTAGGCCGCGGGCAACCGACTTCGGTGACTCGACCTGGATGACGAGATCGACAGCGCCCATGTCGATGCCGAGCTCGAGCGACGACGTGGCCACGAGACACGGGATCTCCCCCGCCTTCAACAGCTCCTCGATCTCGACGCGCTGTTCGCGGGCGAGCGAGCCGTGGTGGGCACGCGCGACTTCTTTCTCGGCCAGCTCGTTCAGCCGGAGCGCGAGTCGCTCGGCGAGACGGCGGTTGTTGACGAAGACGATCGTCGAGCGGTGCTCTTCGACCAGCTTGAGGATCTCGGGATAGATCGAGGGCCAGATCGAGCTCTGATGCCCTTCCGAGCCGGTGCCTTCCGCGCCCGGCTCGCGCATGTCCTCGACCGGGACGACGACTTTCAGGTCGAGCTTCTTCGCAATGCCGGCGTCGACGAGTTGGATGTCACGCGCCCCCGAGACGAACCGGCCGATCTCTTCCATGGGCCGTTGCGTCGCCGAGAGGCCGATTCGCTGGAACGACTCGTCAGTCAGCCGTTGCAGGCGTTCGACAGACAGCGCCAGGTGCGCACCTCGCTTCGTGCCTGCAACGGCATGCACCTCGTCGAGGATCAGCGTGCGCACACCTTTCAGGTTCTCGCGCGCGCGGGAAGTGAGCAGGAGGTAGAGCGACTCGGGAGTCGTGATCAGGATGTCGGGCGGGTTCCGCAGCATCGCGGCGCGCTCCTTCTGGGGCGTGTCGCCTGTGCGCACGCCGATCCTGAGCTCGGACTGCAGCCCGGCCAACGGGCCGCGCAGGTTCCGCTCGATGTCGTAGTTCAGCGCCTTGAGCGGCGAGACGTAGATCAGGCGCAGCCCTTCGCCGGGCTCGGAGTTGAGCTTGTCGATCCCGTAGAGGAAGGCCGCGAGCGTCTTGCCGGAGCCCGTCGGGGCCTGGATCAGCGTGTCCCTGCCGCTGGCGATTGCAGGCCAGCCCATGGTCTGGGCCGGGGTCGGCGACCCGAAGGCTTCCTCGAACCAGGCGCGGGTTTTCGGGCTGAAAACGGCGAGCGGGTCCACCCGCTCAGGGTACTTGTGCGAGGGCGTCCAGCGTTAGTGTTGGGCGCGGTGGCGTACTCCGTCGAGGGCTCGTACTTCGAGAGCTGTAACTGCGATGCGATCTGTCCGTGCCGCATGGTCGACGGCGTCAAGGGTGGGCGCTCCACGTACGGCATCTGCTTCGGCGCGCTTGCGTGGCTCGTGGAGGACGGCCGCGTCGCAGACATCGATCGTCAGCGGCCTCGCCGTCGTGCTCGTGGTGCGCTACGACGATGACGAGCCCGGGTCGCCGTGGACGATCGTGCTCCACGTCGACGCTGCCGGGAACGAGCAGCAACGAGCTGCGCTCGCCGACGTCTTCCTCGGCCGGCTCGGCGGGCCTAAGGTCGGCGTGCTGCCCTGGGTGCGGAAGACGCGGCACCTGTTGGAGGTGCGGACGGATGCGATCGAGCTCGTGCCGAACGGTGACGGTTACACGCTGCGTGTCGGCGAAGTGGTGCGCGTGCGTGCCAGCCGACCCGCGGCGCCCGATTCGGCCGTGCGCTGTGGGATCCCCGGGTATGACGAGCCCGGCCGGGAGCTCGTCGCCGACGAGCTGGTGGTGCAGGACGATCCGTTCAGCTGGGAGCTGACGGAGAATTGCGCGTTCGCGAGCCGGTTCGCGTACGCGTCCGAGTGACGCGCTACTTCCCGCCGTACGTGAAGTAGACAACGAGCGCGACCGTCACGAGGATCGCGAAGATCACGCCGAGAATGAGCGCGATGCCGGTGATCGCGATCAGCGGTGTGCGCGGGCTCACGCCTTCGGCGGCCTCGTGCTCGAGCGCCTTCGCCGTCTCGACGGGGTGCTCGATCTCGTGGAGGACGTCCTTCGCCTTCTCGATGGGATCAGCCATGAGCGCGTTCCTACCCAGGATGGCGATTGCTACGCAGGTCTAGAATTGTGGCATGGCGGACGCGCTGCACTTCACCGGGAACGAGGAGGCAGATGCGCTCCTGGCCCAGGAGCCGCTGGCGCTGCTGATCGGGTTCGCCCTCGACCAGCAAGTGCCGGTTCAAACCGCCTTCTCCGGGCCGCTGAAGCTGAAGCAGCGCTTCGGCACGCTCGATGCGCGCAAGATCGCGACCGCCGATCCCGGCAAGCTCGAGGAGTCGTTTCGGGAGAAGCCGGCGATTCACCGCTTCCCCGGCTCGATGGCCAAGCGGGTTCAAGAGCTCGCGGCCGTGATCGACGACGAGTACGACGGGCACGCAGAGCGAGTGTGGACGGATGCCGCTGACGGCGACGACCTGCGCCGGCGCATCGGCGCGCTGCCCGGTTTCGGGAACATGAAGGTGACGGCCCTCGGTTCCGTGCTCGCGAAACGCTTCGGCGTCGAGGCCGCGCAGGATCTCGTCCCGAACCATCCGACGCTCGGCGACGTCGACTCGGTCGAGGCGCTCGAGGACTATCAGGCGAAGAAGCGCGCGCACAAGGCGGAGATGCGCGCGAAGCAACAAACCTGACGGGACTCGGTGACACAAGAACGACCCGTGCGGCTTGGCATGACGGCCGAAGGAATCCGTGCCGGCGATGTCATCCTCTGCTTCCCCACCCTCGACCATGTCGATGCGCTCCTGCCGGCGTTCACTGACCCCGAACTGCGCGAGGCCGGGAACCTGCCGGCTTTCGATCGCGACGGGCTGATGGCGTCCATCCGAGATTTACCGACGCTCGCGGAGCAAGGACGCCTACTGGCACTCGCCGCCGTCGACGTCCGGAGCGGTGACGTTGTCGGCGGCGGGACGCTCCACCATCTCGATTCCGAGCGGAAGATCGTCGAGATTGGCTACTTCGTCCTCCCTCATGCAAGGCGACGCGGCATCGCGACCACAATCGCCCACCTTCTCTCGCAGCACGCGTTCTCGCTGGGAATCGAGCGCGTCGCTGCATACGTCAACGTCGGCAACGTCGCGTCCGAGCGCGTGGTCGAACGCGCCGGCTTCACCCGGGAAGGAGTGGTGCGCTCGATGCCCAAGCCCGATGGCCGACGCGTCGACAAGACGCTCTACTCGCTGCTCCCGGGGGAATGACAGCGTCACGTTCGTCGGGGGACAACACGATCGGACGGGCGAACCGACAGACGCGGAAGCGTGCGCACAAGGCGGAGATGCGCGCGAAGAAGTCGGGCTGAGTCCGAAAGCCGCGGAGCCGGCCGAATTGGCGCCGGCTTATTCGTCGCTTGCCGGTAGCGTCGGGTGGTCGGTGGGATAGACGCCGACCGCGAATCCGTACACGGTCTCGCCCGACCGCGGAAGCTGGTCGAACTCCGTCACCAGCTCCGCCATCCGGTCCCAGAACACTGACGCCTCCGACTCCGAGATGCGGGCGTGCCGGATGAAACCCCACAGCTTCCCGTCCCGGTGCGCCGCGACCGATTCCGAAGCGGCGACCTCGAAGTCGTTGAAGTCCCGAGGGAGATCGTCGCCGTCCGCGTTCCGCTCGACGCCGACGTAGAACATCCTTGCCGTGCGGCCGTAGAACCGCTCCTCGATCGCCCGCACCCGTCTCGTCCTCACGACCTGCACCAGCCCGGCGCCGTTGAGCACCCTGACGTGGTGGGCGACAGTGCTCTTGGGCCGCTCGAGGGCGACAGCCAGCTCGCTCACCGTCGCCGCCCGCTCGTGGAGCAGGCTCAGGATCGTCGTGCGGAGGGGATGGCTGATCGCCTTCACCTGCGAGGGCTCGGTGAGCGCGATTCGGTCGGCGAGGTCGTAGTCAGGTGGAGACGGGTTGCCGGCCATGGCTTAATAGACTAACATTGCGAAATGTTCCAACTATATGGATCAATCGCGAAGGAGGATCGGGATGACTGAAGTCGTGCTCTACCACCATGTCCAGGGGCTGACCAAGGGAGTGCAGTCGTTCGCCGACGAGTTGCGGCAAGCAGGGCACACGGTGCACACGCCCGACCTCTTCGACGGGCGCACGTTCGACACCATTCAGGACGGTATGGCCTTCGCGCAGGAAGCGGGTTTCGGCGCGCTGGCCGAGCGCGGGGTGGCCGCCGCCGAGGGGATCGGCCCCGAGGCCGTCTACGCCGGCTTCTCCTTCGGGGTCATGGCCGCCCAGCAGCTCGCGCAGACTCGGCCCGGCGCCCGCGGGGCCTTGCTCATGTATTCGTGTCTCCCGGTCTCGGAGTTCGGGGACGTGTGGCCCGAAGGCGTGCCAGTGCAGGTGCATGGCAAGAAGGCCGATCCGTTCTTCGCCGAGGACCTCGAGGCAGCGCAGGCCCTCGTCGACGCCACCGACCAGGCCGAGCTGTTCCTCTACCCCGGGGACGAGCACCTTTTCGCCGACTCCTCGCTCCCGGCATACGACGCCGACGCTGCGGCGTTGCTCACCGAGCGCGTACTGGCGTTCCTCGACAAGATCCAATCCGCCGAGAAGAACTGAGAGACGCGGATCGGGCTGACGATACGACGGGCGAAGCGAAGCGAGTGCACAAAGCGGAGATGCGAGGCAAAACAATCCGGCGGGGAGCGGCGCGGACCGTTCCCCCGGTCTGCCAGTCTTGGGTCGTGAAGGTCACCGCCGACGCCGCCCGGCGCTTCCTCGTTGCGCACCACCTGCTTGCGCCCGCACGGTCGCTCGAGGGAGGACCCGACGCCGTGCTGAAAGTCTTCGGGCACCTCGGGTCGATCCAGTTCGACCCGCTTGCCGTCGCGGGCCGGAGCCACGACCTGGTGCTGCATGCGCGGGTTGCCGACTACGACCCAGCTTGGTGCGACCAGCTGTACGAACGCCGCGAGATCTTCGAGGCGTACAACAAGGGTCTCTCCCTTGTACCGACGAGCGAGTTCCCCTGGTTCCGCGGATTCCTGAGCCTGAACGCGCCGCGAACCCTCGCCGAAAACGCACGACGTGGCCAAGCGGGTGCTCGAGCGGATCCGCGCGGATGGCCCGCTGTCGGCGCTCGACTTCGAGCGCGAGCGCGGGGCGACAACCGACTGGTTCGGGTTGCCGACGAACACCGTACGTGCCGTGCTCGAGGCGTATGCCGTCACGGGCGTGCTCGGCCTCGCGCGGCGCGACGGGAACCGCAGGTACTACGACCTGCTCGAACGGCTGCTTCCTGCTGACGTGCTCGCCCGCAAGCTTCCACGGGAAGAGCAAATCCGGTACAAGCTCCTCTCGCGCTACCGCGCACACGGTTTGCTCGGTGTCGGCGGCGTCGGCGATGTCTTCGGCGGCATCGGGCCCGCGAAGCCGGATCCGCGGTGGCCGGGTTACCCAGGGCGGAACGCTCTGCGCGAAGAGCTCGTCGAACGCGGCGACCTCGTTCCCGTCGACGTGGAGGGCGTGCGCGGGAAACGCTTCGTCGTCAAGGAGGAAGCGAAACTGCTGGAAGCGCCGCCCGACCCGCCGCCTTCCGTCGCGTTCGTTTCCCCATTCGATCCGATCGTCTGGGATCGCGGCCTCCTCGGGAGCCTGTTCGACTTCGAGTACGTCTGGGAGCTCTTCTTCCCACCGGAGAAGCGCCGCTGGGGCTGGTACGTGCTGCCGATCGTTTTTGGGGACCGCTTCGTCGGCCGGATCGAGCCGCGGATCGACCGGGACGAGGCTCGCGTGCAGGTGCTCGGTGCCTGGTGGGAGGACGGGTTCGTGCCGCGTCGCGCCGACGGGTTCGTCGACGCGATGCGTGACGCGTTGCGCGCGTACCTCGGCTTCGCGGGCGTCGACAAGCTCTCGTGGGCACCGCACCTCGGCTCTGAGAAGCGGCTGTTTTTGAGTCAGCCGTAAGCCACGCCGAGCCACCTCGCCAGTGCCTCGATCTCGGCCTGTACGGCCTTGGTG
>CAWFLF010000009.1:0-213390 GCA_963816605.1 uncultured Actinomycetes bacterium | reverse complement strand
TGTCCTCGTTCGTCAACCGATCCCCCTCGCTGCTGACGGGCCGAGCGTCCCACACACTCGTGTGCCCGCCCATCACCCGACTTGGGTGAAACGGCGAAACGCCGTCTATCGCCGAGAGTTTCGGCCATTGGCACTGTAGGACCGATTCGGCTCCAGTCGCCCGGATGCGACCCCGAGGGAATTGACGCAGTTGGGCTAGCGCGGACCTGCTCTGAGCCCATTACGTTGGTATCGCCCGCCGGTCGAGCACTCTGCTAGGGGGTCTCCGGCGGGCCTTCTCACACGATTCCCGGATCGGCCCGGGCTCGTCTGGATCGGCGTTGCCGAGGCTGAGGGCTCAAGCGCTATAGGCTTGCGCGCGTGGAGATCGCCAACTTGTTCGCGATTGCGTGCGACGCCGAAATGGAGCATGAGGGATTCCGGATCCAACAGGCCGGGATCACCAGGCGTATCGGCGCCGAACTCATCGCTGGAAACGTGTACGAGGTCGCTCCCGGCAAGAGGCTCTGGCCGTACCACCTCCATCACGCCAACGAGGAGTGGTTGGTTGTCCTTCGGGGCCGTCCGACACTGCGAACACGGGACGGGGAACGCGAGCTTGCCGAAGGGGACATCGCCTGTTTTGTTCGGGGCGGCGCCGGCGCGCACCAGGTACGGAACGCGACCGAACAGACTGTGCGAATCCTGATGCTCTCGACAAGGCTCGCCCCTGAAATCATTGAGTTCCCGGACAGCGACAAGGTTCTCACCAAGGACGCGAACGACGACGACATCTTCACAAGCCGGTACGGCGAGCCGGTCGAGTACTGGGACGGCGAGTCGTAGCCCAACGGCGTTGCCTCGGATGGCGACGGCCGCCGCGCGGCGAATCTAACTGCAAACGCGAAAGCTCGTGCCACTTCTGGTCGCACTGGGGGTATCACAACACCGCTGCGCTCAAACTTGTCCACCACTACAACGCCCTGTATCTCAGCGGGTAAACAACCCGGCGAACTTATGAGAGCTGTAGGCGGTTCCGCACTCTGGTACTGCGAGCGACGGTGAGTTGAGCGCGCTTCCCGCTGCGACGAACAGCGGCGCTAGACGCTCATCCGGCAGCTTGCGGCGATTAGAGCCGAAGGACACCACGGTTTGCCGCATCGAACGACGCGAATCGCACGCCGTGGTTGCAGCGCTTCCAGCCGTCGACGACCTATCCCGTCGGGCTCATCTCTGAGCGCGTCCCGTAGCGCCGCGAACGCATCCTCCCGGCGAACGAACACGTCGATCGCGTCGTTCCGTCCCCGAGCCTCGACCAGCGCGTAAGCACGCATGGCCAGGCAAGCCTACGGGCCCGGCCGCAGCGCGATGAGTTGGGCGATGTTTCGGCCGGTGGTGTTTGCGGTTGCGGTCTGGGGGCCGGTGGGGCCGGTGCTGGCTTGGAGGGTGTCGGCGGCTTCGCTGGTGACTTTTTCGCCGGGGGGGTTCGCGAGTGCCTGTTCGATGCGTTCGGTCATGCCGGTGGGTGGTGTGATCGAGCGTTGGCCGGTGATGCCGAAGAGGCCGACGAGCATGCTGTTGGGTGCAGTTGTGGTGATTGAGGGCGCGATCATGGCGGTGCCGGTGGCGGCGGTCTGGCCGCTGCTGGCCATGATCGGGTTGACGGTGTCGACGCCGGAGTAGGCGAGGATGCCGCCGCTGGCGCCGTGCGCGGTTGCGAGCGTCCAGGTCCATGTTGCCGGTTCGAATGCGCCGGCGAGGTGCCAGTAAACCGCCTGCAGCAAACTCGTCGTTCCCGACCCGGCGATGTCGGTGCGGACGAGCGTCCAGCCGGCCGGTGGGGTCACGGCCGGAGCACCGATCACATCAACGACCGCGACGAGCACATCACCAAACGCCATACCGACCGGCTGCGGCAAGATCAAGAAGGTCGTCGCCGCATTCACGCCCGACGCCGCCGAACGGAACGTGATGCCGATCGGGGCGGGGGTAACAGTTGCGGTCGCTATAGCGAAGCTGCCGTTCGTCGTCCCGTCGTTGGGCGTGATCTCGACGGTGATCGTGTCGCTGTCGTCTCCGTTGCCGGCGACGGAGAGGTCGTACGAGTCGGTGAGGCTCGTGGTGTTTGTGGTCTTCCTGACCGCGCCGTTCACCTTCCAGGTGTAGGTGAGGGAGACGGAGTCACCGTCGGCGTCGGCCTTCGTGGCGCTGGCGGTGAGGATGTCGTCGGTCGCAGGGGCGGTGTCGCTGAGGGCTACAGTCGCGGTCGGTGCTGTGTTGACGATGGTGACCGCGACAGAGGTCAGCGGAACGCTGACGTGGCTGCCGTCGCTGCCGGTGGCGCGGAGCGCGATCTGGTCACCGCGGTCGCCGTTCCCGGAGATCGCAAGGTCGAGCGTGGCCGCGTTCGCGCCGGGGATGTCGAGGCCATTCTTCGTCCACTGGTGGCTGTACGTGACAGGGTCGCCGTCGGGATCGTGGCTCGTGATCGTGGCACTCAGAACGTCGTTGGTCTGAGGATTCGACTGGTTGATCACGACCGAGTCGATCACGGGTGGCGCTGCGCCCGGCGGGCTGCCGCCACTGCCGGGTTGGACGGCGATGAGTTGGGCGATGTTTCGGCCGGTGGTGTTTGCGGTTGCGGTCTGGGGGCCGGTGGGGCCGGTGCTGGCTTGGAGGGTGTCGGCGGCTTCGCTGGTGACTTTTTCGCCGGGGGGGTTCGCGAGTGCCTGTTCGATGCGTTCGGTCATGCCGGTGGGTGGTGTGATCGAGCGTTGGCCGGTGATGCCGAAGAGGCCGACGAGCATGCTGTTGGGTGCAGTTGTGGTGATTGAGGGCGCGATCATGGCGGTGCCGGTGGCGGCGGTCTGGCCGCTGCTGGCCATGATCGGGTTGACGGTGTCGACGCCGGAGTAGGCGAGGATGCCGCCGCTGGCGCCGTGCGCGGTTGCGAGCGTCCAGGTCCATGTTGCCGGTTCGAATGCGCCGGCGAGGTGCCAGTAAACCGCCTGCAGCAAACTCGTCGTTCCCGACCCGGCGATGTCGGTGCGGACGAGCGTCCAGCCGGCCGGTGGGGTCACGGCCGGAGCACCGATCACATCAACGACCGCGACGAGCACATCACCGGTCGCAACACCCGCGGGCTGCGGCAAAACCAGCGACGCCGAGAACCCATTCGCACCCGACGACGACCTGAACGTAATCAGAGACGACGGCGGAGTGTTGCCATTGACCGTGATCGTGACAGCCGCGCTCGTCGTGGTGCCGCCGAGATCGTCCGTGGCGCGCGCGGTCAGCGTGTAGGTACCGGGCGCTACGCCGCTCCAAGTGAAGCCGTACGGAGCTGTCGTGTCCTGGCCCAGCTTCGTCGTGCCGTTGAAGAACTCGACCTTCGCCACCGTGCCGTCGGAGTCGGAAGCTGTCGCCGCGAAGTCCACCGTGGCCGGCGACGAGAACGTCGCACCGTTCGCGGGCTGCGTGAGCGCGACCATCGGCAGCGAATTGGCCTGGACGTTCACCATGTTGGCGACCGAAGGCACGCCGTTCGCGCCGATGATGAAGAGCATGTAGAAACCTGGCGGCGCGATGTTCGCGTTGGCCGGGGCCGTGGCCGTGATGCTTGTCGCGCCGGCGGTGAAGGCCAAGGGGACATAGCGCTGTTCCATGTTGTTCGAGTGCGTGACCGCGCCGAGCCGGACGAGGGCGACCTTGCCGATCGACGCGGGGTTCCCGGTGGCGATCACCATGGGCGCGCCGTAGGTTGCTGATGCCGGCGCGGCGTCGATCGATGGGCGCGGTGCAAGCGTGCCGTTCGACTGGAAGAGGTAGGGCGGCGAGAAGATCTCAGCGTTCTTGGCCAGATAGCCCACCTGATCGCATGTGCTGCAGATCCCGCCGCCTGCGGAGAGCACCCGCCCGTCGGGCAGTAGCAGCGCGGTCGAGTGGTACTGGCGCGTGACCTGCATTGCAGCGAGTGTCCGCCATTGACCTGTGACGGGGTCCCACTGCTCGGCCGGATAGACGCCCGCGTTGAGGTCGACGAGCGAGGCGCCCGAGGAATTGCCTCCCGTTGCCAGGACTGTTCCGTCGGCCAGGACGGTGAGGTTGTGCTGACGCCGGCCGAAGGCCATCGGGGCAGTCAGCGACACGTGCGGCGTGGTGCCGTTGATGTCCACGACTCGCGTATCGTTCGCCGACGGGCCGCCGCCGGCAACGAGGATCTTCCCGATGTCGAAGAGCGCGTGACCACCGTAGTCGCGGTTGATTGGGTCTCGTTGGCCGAGCGCCTGCCATGTGCCGGTGCCCGCCGTATTCAGCGTGCGTAGGGCCTGGTCGGGCCCCGAGTAGAACGTCAGGCCATTCGGCGCGACATCCATCCACGGATAGAGGGGCAAGCCGAGGGACGCGGCGCCGAGCGCACGCAGGCCGCCCGACAGCGTCCGGACCTCTGGAGTGTTGACGCGGCCCGATGTGATGAGCATCTCGCCGTTGTTCAAGGGTGTGACGGTCGGATACCAGCGCCCGGCGGCCATGTTGGGCCCGAGGGCCCAGAGGTCTGTACTGGGGTCGAAGAGGTGCGTCTGGATGATGCCGTTCAGCTGCTGGTCCTTGTTCCCGCCGGCGATGAAGATCCGGCCGTCGACGAGATGGGCCAGCCCGCTGCAGAAAATGTTGTAGCCGGTGTCGAGGGTCACAGGCGTTTGCGTGCCCGTCGCTGGATCCCACACCGTCGCGCGAGTGAAGTTCTGCACGGGAAAGGATTCGGTGGCCCTATCGCCGATCGAGTCGTAGGCGAGAACTTTGCCGTTCGGCAGCAGGGCGACATTGATGCCGACGACGGGCCAGTTGACGACCGGGCCCCACTGCCCCACGGTCTGGGGCGCGCCCGCGACCGCCGCACGAGCAGCCATCGCGCTCCAGGCGGTCACAGCGCGAGTGCGAGCGTCGAGCGAATGCTCCTGCGCGGCGGTGTGCACGACAGAGTCCTCCGCTGCGTGGCCGGACGGGGTCATGATCCCGCTGTGCGCCCCGGCTTCCGGCGCGACAAGCCCGGCCATGGCGACCGATGCGACCGATGCGACCAACGCAACACCGGGTCGGAACAATGTGCCGCAAGCCTCCTCTTAGCGGAGTCGCTACAAGGTAGGACGAAGCGATGGTCTTCTTCTACTGGCTGTAGGTTCAGGATCGCCGTCGTCCAGCACGGCAACGGGTCCCTCGGCGACGTGGGCCGCAAGGGTCCGCAGGTACCGCCCTAGCGGGGCTTTCCTTATGGGCGGTACTGGGCTCGAACCAGTGACCCCCAGCTTGTCGAGTCTGTCCTGCGTTACGTAACCAGGCGGCAACCCGCACGGCTACGCGAAATCATTACCGCTCGGGACCGCTCCGAACCGCACGAATCATGGGACGACTGGCGCGCAACTGGCGCGCGCTTAAGCGCCCTGCCACTAGTTGACAATCGCCGGACAACCCGGCGTAGATCGTCACCGTCACGTTGGGTGTCGCGTGTCGAATGCTCGAGCAGTTTCTCGAGCTTTGCCATAGCAGCGGCACCCCAGCCTTGGAATTTACAGAGAAAACAATTCGCTTATCGAGGCGTGGTCTGCCACGCCTCGAAGGTCGGCCAGAGCCCGGCGCTACTGGAGCGCTGGATGGCAGAAGTCGCGGTAAAACGACCAATCAATGTTGGAGAGCGTGTCCTCGTCCGACCAGTTGGCAGGTTCAAATCCTGCCCCCGCTACTGCCAAAGGCGCCGAAAGGTGCCTTTGGCTCTTCTTGGAGGAACTACTGGATCCCGGTGTCGAGGTGGAAGTCGACTCGTGCGATCCGGTCTCGTGGTACGCGTACGACGCGTGGCGACAGTCCTGCTCCGACCCGGCGGCGGGGCACCTGAACCGCGTAGGGGCCGGCCCGCAGCGTGACCGAGTACTTGCCCGCCCGCGTTGTCTTGACCACGGCGACCACCGTGCCGTCACGTTTGAACTGGAGAAGGATTCCCGCCGCCGGCACGTCACATGGCTCTTCGAGGCGGCAGACCGGCTTCGTCGGCCCTTGCATCACCAGTCCGCGGAGACCAGAGACGCTTCTTGGAGCAACGACTGCCCCAGAGGCCGGCAGCACCGGAACCAGCGCGACCAGGCCGACGGCTACTCGACGCACGCTCTAAAACTGCCATAAAGTCCCGCCCACGTGTAGGCAACCAGGGGAGGAACGATGCACGGACCCTCACGCTGCGCGCACCGCAAGATCAGGCTGGCAGGTGCGCTAGCAGTTCTCGGTGGGCTTCTGATAACGGCGATGGGTGCAGGCGCCGCGGCCGGTGGCTCGGCCGCAGTCGCGGCGAACGCTGCCCCGCCGGGGGCGAACCCGACATCCAAGGTCGTCTTCGACACGGCGCACGACGTCTCGCCGCCGCTGCGCGATCTGGCGGCCGGCAGGATCGCGCCTGACGCAGAGGACCCGGCAAACGAACCCGACCGCGGCCCGATCTCCGCAGCGGACAGCGGGCATTCGAGTGACGGCGCGCTCCAGTCGGCGCTGTTGCCCGCGACGATCCCGTCGACTCAGAAGAACTTCGAGGGGTTGAGCAACCAGGACAACTTCAACATCTTCGGCTTTCGAGTGAACCCGCCCGACCCGAACGGCGAGGTCGGCCCGAAGAACTACCTCGAGATGGTGAACCTCGTGTTTGCCATCTATGACAAGAGTGGCAACAAGCTGCTCGGGCCGGTCGACACGGGCACGCTGTGGAGCGGGTTTGCCGTGCCGGATTGCACGGAACCGTCCGGCGATCCCGTTGTCCTATACGACCAGATCACCGACCGCTGGATCCTCTCGCAGTTCACCACGAGCGGGCTCGACGATCCGAGCAAACCCTTCTGGAACTGCGTCGCGGTCTCGACGACCGGCGACCCGACAGGGAGCTACTACCGGTATGCCTTCCAGACCCAGAACTTCCAGTTCTTCCCGGACTACCCGAAGTACGGTAACTGGACGGATGCCTATGTCCTGACGACGCGTGAATTCGGTCCGACTGTCGAGTACGGAATCGGCGTGTACGCGCTGGAGAAGAACAAGATGGTGAACGGCGAGCCTGCCCGCGCCGCCAGCTTCTTCCTCGACGGCAACGCTCCTGGAATGCTGCCGCTTGTAGGCGATGGGCTACTGCCCGCGGACATCGACGGAAAGCAGAAGCCGAAGACGGACACCGCAATCCCGATCGTCGGGACACAGGACGACAACTCCGATTACGGAGCGACGTTCGACGCCCTGAACATCTGGGACCTCAACGTGAAATGGCGGTCGACGCAGGTCGCCTCGCTAACGCTGAAGACGCAGCTCCCGACCGCGCCGTTCGACTCGATCTTCCCGTGTGCACCTACCTCGCGGGACTGCCTACCACAGCCAGGCATCACGAACCCGGACCAGTTCCTCGACATCCTCTCCTACCGGCAGCGGCCGACCTTCCGGCTCGCCTACCGGAACTTCAAGAACTACGAGTCGCTGGTCACGAGCCAGTCGGTCGAGGCGACGCCCGGCGTCGCCGGCGAGCGCTGGTACGAGATCAGGCGGTCAAGTGATGGGGCGTACAGCCTGTACCAGCAGGGCACATACGCACCGGGCGACGGTGTCAACCGCTGGATGGGCAGCATCGCGATGGACAAGAACGGCAACATGGGTCTCGGGTACAGCGTCGTCAACGGGACCAGCGTTTTTCCCGGCATCCGATACACGGGCCGCCTTGCCGGCGATCCGCTCGGGCAGATGACGCTGGGCGAAGGAACGATCGTCAACGGTTCCGGTGTCCAGAGGACGACAAACTCTCGCTGGGGCGACTACACGGACATGACGGTCGACCCAGTAGACGACTGTTCGTTCTGGTATGTGAACGAGTACTACACCCTTGCGGGTCAAAACTCCTCAACCGCCGGCTGGCAGACGCGAATCGCCAGCTTCAAGCTGCCTGGGTGTTGATCCGCTGAGTTAGCAAGACTGAGGCCGGCGCGACGAGCCAGTTGCGCCGGCCTCCTTTCGTGGGCTGCCGGTGCCGATGCGGTCGACGCGGCGCCGCCGACCTGCACACGGCCGTTTTCAACGCGCGATCCATCGCCGGCACATTGAGGCGGCCGAGATGGCCGCGCGCGAGATGGGCGGGTTATCACTCGCTGACGCACTGTTGTTGTGCGAAGCTCGCGAACGTCGATCCGGCACGTTACGAGCGTGCAGCTTTGCGTTGGCCTCAGCGGTTCATTGATGAGCGCGTGCCGCCACTCACCGAGGTTGCGCTTGCCGCGTCTGCGCTTGCCGAGCTGCGGCACGGCAGGCGTAACGTCGGGGTTGAGGCGTTGATCCCTCTCCAGAGAGGCTTCGAAATCGCACCCGCCAACCAACTGAAATGGGTGCAGGTCCGGGGCCGCTGCCGTAGCGGAGATCACCTACCTTTACGAGGTTAGGTTTGGTCCGGTGCGGTAAGCGGCCACGATCCTGACGCTATGGGGTGAAGAACCCCGTGACGATGTAGTGGTTGCCGCTGACGGCGCCGATGTAGGTGCAGGTCACGAGGCCGGAGTGGCCCCCACCGTTGATCCCGCGCTCGATCCGGCCGGTCTGCCCGTCCGGAGTCACGTAGTCGAGTGACTTCCAGAGGAAGTTCGAGCTGAACTGGACGATGTGGAAGCTGTCGCTCGACGAGAGTTCGAACACGGCGTCGACCGTTCCGGCAGAGCCGCAGTTGAGCGTGAAGCTGAGCGTATTCTTGTTCCCGGGTCGGAAGCGGCCGGTCCGGCGGCGAGGACGAGGAGCGTGGCGGCGGCGGCGAGCAGACGAGACGCGTCGCATGTTGGCCTCCTTCTCGTGGGCGAGGATGGCCCATCTTAAGGGCGCAGATTCGAATCTGCGGCACCGCAGGAGTCTCCGGTAATGCGCACGCGGCGGGACTCCAAGCCGCGCGGGGGTACCCCCACCCGGCAGATTCGGCACGCGTGTTCAGACGGCGTCAGAAGTGCCTGCGAGCAGGCTCCCAACCAGCGCGTAAAGCTCCTCCTCAGGCAACGCTGCAAGTTTCAGCAGGCCGGCGTACAACCGCTCCGGCTCACGTTCGGACATCGAGTCGAGGGTCGACGCTCCCAACGCGCTCCTCGGCGCGAGGCATAGAGGGACGGCTCGACCTCCACCGTCCTGATCCAGTCATTCCAGCCCACGTCGCAGTGAGTCTAGAAATTAACCGGGTCCTTACCGTGCCTCACCCCGAGGCTTAAGGCCGCTCGGGGACGCTCCCGCCATGACGATCGCACCCGGCGGTCGAAGAGCGAAAGGAAGGCAGATGAGTCATTCGACCAACATGAACCGGCGATCCGTGACGGCGATTGCCTTCGCGGCTGCGGTCATCGCCATCGCGATGCTCGTCCCCGCTGCGCAGGCGCAGCGGACGACTTCCGACAATTACGGACCACTCGACCCTTGGGCATACAGCCTGATCCATCGGAGCACGCAGGCAAACGTCATGCCGACCGGAAGGTACGGCCCGCTCGATCCGTGGGCCTACGCAGTCATCCACCGGAGCTCGGTCGCGACAGGTCCGAAAGTTGGCCGTCCGACGTCCGTACCCGCGGAGATCACGACCGGGCTCGCGGCGCCCAGGACGGTGAATTCGAGCCGGTCGAACGGCGTGAACCTTCGGGACGCAGGTATCGGCGCCGCCGGCACCCTGGCGCTGATGCTGCTCACAGTCGGGGTGGCGTTGTTCGCGATGCGAAAGCGCGGCGCACCCTCGCCCACTCCAGTTCCTGATCGGCGATTACGGCGCGAGCAGCCCGATGTCCGTCGCGAGTGCCGATGCACTCGCGACGGACGTCGCCATTCCGAGCTCACCGTACGTGGCCAGCGCCTTCGCAAGCAACAGCTCGGCCTTATCCCTGTCGCCGGACAAGTCGCGAGCGAGGAGCATGCGTGCGTAGTCATGCTGCGTGTAGGCGAACCAGGGCCGGGCGCCCATCTGCTCATTCATCTTGAGCGCGTTCTCGAAGTGGTTGATCGCGTCGTCCCAGCGCGACATTGTCGTCGCGAGGATGCCGAGGTAGCGGGAGACCGAACCCCTAACCGCCTCGGGGTAGTCCGCCACATTGAAGCCTGCCCAGGGAAGGAGCAATCTATGAAGGACTTCGGCCCGATCAGCGTCGTTGACAAGCGAGCACGTCTCGGCGAGAAGGCTCATTCCGAGGAGCCATTCCATATCAAAGGGGAGGACCGCAAAGTCGCCGCTCGCGAACTTCTCGAACTCCCGCCGAGCATCGTCCATCCTCCCGAGTTGCGCGCACAGGTGAGCTAGCAGACAGCGGAAGACCGGCCGAGCCGGATATTCGACGACGAGGTCACGGATCACCGGGTCGACCTCCTCCAGGCCCCCGCGAAACTCGCAGAGGGTGTACTGCTGGAGCCGGTAGACGGGGATCGCCATCTCCGGCTGCGCAAGCTTGCCGAACTCGAATGCTTTGCCGACCAGCTCGTCAGCCTCGTTGATCGTCCCTGCGGCTAATGCGAGCATCGCTTGCGCAGCCCAGACCCCCCACAGCTGAGCGGGCTGCCGCAACTCTTCGGCCAGGCGAGTTGCCGCCGCGATGTCGACGCCGATGGCGCGGACATTTCCAACCATGGCCGCCGCGAGCATCCGGTGCCAATACCCATGCACGACGCGCTCTTTATCGCCAACGCGGTGGCCCAGCTCGCAGAGTTCACTCCCGAGCGCGATGCATTCGCCGGTCGTATCCGGGGCGATGATCGCGGCGGCACGGCCGTCGAGCGCATAGGCGAGCGCCGCTGCGTTTCCGCTACTCCGGGCGAGCTCGACCGCCTCGCGGCTCAATGCGTCGCGACGATCGCGCGAGGGCTCGTCGCGAAGCGCGCCGGCCAGGCGGGCGAGAAGCCTGGTTCTAAGCTCGACGTCCCGATTGCCGAGCCCGCCCAGCCCCTCCTCCAGCAACGGGACGAGTCGATCGTCGCCGCCGGCCCTGGCGTACATGATCCGACCGCCGTACCCGGCAGCCGCGCGTGCCAGCTCTCGCGGCAAGCCGATTTGTCGCGCGATGCCCGCTGCATCGAAGAATGAGCTCTTGGCGCTCAGACTGTCGCCCGCGCGAATTTCGGCCTCACCGAGCGAGAGCAGAAGCTCGCAGCGCGCTTTTGCGTCTTCCAGATCAGCAAGCTCGAGTGCGTCGAGAGCCGTCCCGTAGAGGCGCGCACCCTCCTCGTATGCGAGCAAGGCGAGGGCCCGGTCGCCGGCGCGCCGCGCGTATGCGAACGCCCTATTGAAGTCGCTCCCCGCGATGGAGTGATGCGCGAGCTCGGCCAGGTTGGCGCCTGGATCCTTCCCATACAGCGCCTCGAGCGCCTCGACAACGAGTCTGTGAAGGCGTACGCGGCGGACGGTCGTAAGTCCTTCGTACAGGGTGTCGCGGATCAGTACATGTGCAAAACGGAGCCGGCCTTGGGCCCCGGGAACGTCCGAGAGAACGTGGGCGGCCATGGCCTCGTCGAGCGTGTCGAGTAGCTCGTCCTCGGACAAGGCGGCCAGGCGGGCTAGCGCGTCGAGGCTGAACTCGCGCCCGAGTACGGAGGCGAGCACGATGACGCGGTTGCACTCCTCCGAGAGGTGGCGGAGCCGGCGAGCGATCACGTCGCGCACACTCTGTGGAATTGCGAGCCGAGCGCCATCCGATTGCTCGAGTCCTCCTTCGGCCGCCAGCAGCCGGACGATCTCTCCGACGAAGAGCGGGTTGCCCTCGGTCTCCTCGCAGACGGCGGCGACGAGCTCCTCGCTCGGCGACTCGTTGGAGATGAACTCGATGAAGTGGGCGATGTCGCGCTCACGCAAACCGCCCAGAGCTAGCGTCCTGGTCACCGGTTCCCGGATGAGCTCGGTTAGAACCATTGTGAGCGGACCGGTCGGTGCCGGGTCGACGTCCCGATACGCCCCGACGACAAGCAGACGACTTTCATCTAACTGGCGAGCGAGGAACTGCAAAAGCAGCAGGGACGGCTCGTCCGCCGCATGCAGGTCGTCCAGCACCAGGACGAGCGGACGAGTCCGCGCCGCGCTCATTAGGAAGGTCGTTACAGCTTCGAAGAGGCGGAAGCGCGCTACCTCAGACCCGAACGCCGGCAGTTCGGGCAGGTCGGCGAAAAGCTCACGCAGCTCCGGCACGATCTGGGCAACCTCAGCTGCCCCGCTTCCGAGTTGCGCGCGGAGCTTCTCTGGCTCACACTGCTCGACGTAGGATCGGAGCGACTGAACCCAGGGCCAGTAAGCCGGAGCGCCACCAGCCTCCCAGCACCGTCCGGCCAGGACCGACGCGCCGCGCAACCGGGCCTCGCGCAACAGCTCCTCCGCGAGCCTGCTCTTACCTATTCCCGGCTCACCGGCGAGGAGGAACAATCCCCCGCGGCCGCCAACGGACGCATCGAGGCCTGCGACCAACTCGGCGAGCTCGGTGTCGCGGCCGACGAAGACGCTCCTTGACGAGTCCGTGCCCTCCGGTATTTCGGCCGGCACGGAGACGAGATCAAGCGACGGATCCTGCCGGAGGATCGCTTTCTCGATGTCCCGCAGCGACTTTCCCGGCTCGATCCCAAGCTCGTCGACGAGAATGCGGCGTGTCTCCTGGTACACCTCGAGCGCCTCCGCCTGACGCCCTGATCGGTACAGCGCGAGCATGAGTAGACCGCGCAGTCGCTCGCGCAGCGGATGCTCCGCGACGAGAGCTTCGAGGTCGCCGATGATCTCTGCATGGCGGCCGCCGGTCAGATCGTTCTCGGTTCGTTCCTCGAGACATGTCAATCGCAATTCGTCGATGCGTGCGAGCTCCAAGCGCGCGAACGACTCGTAAGCGAACTCTTCGAGCACAGGCCCACGCCAGAGCGCGAGTGCCGACCGCAGAGTTTCCGCCGGAGCCTCACAACTCGGGTCCTTCGCCTGATGGAGTAGCTCCTCGAAACGATGGAGGTCGAGTTCGTTCGACTCGACCTTGAAGACGTACCCGGGCGTCTTCGTCTGCAGGTGTCCTTTACCCAATATGCGGCGAAGTTGCGACACATAGACCTGGATGGCCTTCCCGGCCGTGCTGGGAGGGCTCTCACCCCAGAGCGCATCGATCAGGCTGTCGATCGAGACGACCCTGTTCGCGTTCAGCAGTAGCACCGCAAGCAGGGTGCGCTGCTTGCGCCCGGCGACCGTAATGACATCCCCGTCGTCGAGCACTTCGAGTGGACCGAGAATTCGAAATTCCATCGCAAGCCGCTCGGTTGAGTCTAGGTCTCAGACGCGCAATGGGTACTCGGATGCCCCTGCACGCGCCGCTGTGTCTGCAGGGAATCGGACTCCTCTGGACTCACCGACTGGCCACCACTGGGAATCTCGGCGAGCTCGTCCTGAACCCGCATGAAAAGGGAAGCCTCTCGGACCCGAGCCCAGGGCCTGCCGGTGCAACCGGGCCTTGCCTTGGAGTCCCACGCTTGCTGGGGTGCCTCCTCCCCGTCGGCGGTCTTCTTGTTCGCGCGCGAGAGCTACTACTCGCTCGAGGCGAGCTCCTCGCCCCCGAGCAGGCTCCCAACCAGCGCTCGAAGTTCCTCCTCGGGCAACGCTGCAAGCTTCAGCAGGCCGGCGTACCCACGCTCGAGCTCGCGTTCCGACATCGAGTCGAGGTCGACACCACCAACCCGCTCCTCAGCACGAGGACGCTGCAACCAACGAAGGAGAATCAGGGACGGTTGAGGCTCAGCGCGCGGGACTCCAAACTGCGCGGGGGTACCCGCCGTCGGCCATCTTCTTGTTCACGCGCGAGGACTACGAGCTCGAGGCCAGCTCGTCGCCGCCGAGCACGTGCTCGACCAGCGCGGCGAGGACGGTGTCGTCAATCGAGGCGAGCTTTACCAAGCCCGCGTGCAGCCGCTCCAGCTTTGCCTCCGACATGGCGTCGAGATCCACACCCGGAGCATCGGGGGCACGCACCGTCTGTCGCCAGCGCAACAAGACTTCCGCATCGCGTGCTGAGGACGGCGCGTTGCGCGGTTTCAGTTGGAGGTCTGACCCTCTGCGCTCATTGCAAGGGCTGCCCGTCCGCACCAACGAGCATTCCCGGAAGGAAGATGATGGGATGTCGAATGAGGACTGTGACGAGTGAGCCTTCCGGGACAAGGGTGCCTTTCGGCGGCGTGAATGAGAGAACGGCGAAGTCACCCAGCGTGACTAGCTGTGTATCGACCGTGAGGTGATTCTGCGCGGCGAGCGCCTGACAAGCATCGTCACTGGTGCACGTACTGAAGTCGGGTACTTCGACGGTCGGTCCTCCTTTCGGACCGGCATCGGATTGGGCAACACAGCAATCGGAAACGTCGTTCCCCGCTCCTCTGCGAAGTCGGCTGGCAACTTCGTTGTGGCTGACGGATTGTTCATCGCAGTGCTCGCGCATTCGGCCACAAGATCCAGGTCTGCCTGCACGTCCTGGGCTGCTTTGCGGATCGCGTCCGGGCCTCCGCCGCCCGTGAAGTCGTACTTGGAGGGGTTGTCGAGGATGTACTCCAGCACGTTGAGCTGGTCGAGGATCGTGCTTCGCCGCTTCGCGCAGAAGAGGATCACGTCTTGCGCGTGTTGGATATCTGCAGCGTTCGGCGGGCTCGGGCCTCGTGCGATCGTGGTTGTCGCCAGCTTGACGAAGTAGGGTCGCGCTACCTGGTCCGGACTGTCCTTGAAGCTCTGGAGAAACCTGTTGGCATTGTTCAGGAGTTGAAGCGGGTCTTGCGGATCGGTGATCTGCAGTTCGACGGGGCCTCCTTCGTGGTACATCCGCACGAAGACCTCGGTCTTGAACTTCTTGAGGGCTTCGTTGAACTTGAACTGCGCGTCGCCGGAGAACCAGGCCTGCGTGCAAGCGTTCCAGTCGCGAGCCTCCGGCATGTCGTCGAGATCCATGCCAGGTGGGTTTCCTGGCGCGGCCTTTGCAGCCAGCGCAACAGGATCCTCGCTGCGCGAGGGTCTGTGACCGCCGTCTCGCGCAAACCACGCTCGATCTCCGCATCACTCGGCGCCTCCCGTGTACGGCGCGTTGCGGGCATAGCCATGGCGACCGAGCCGCAGTCGCCCCGTCGCGGGGGTGCCGACCCCGTCGCGACATCAATAAACAGCTGATGCAGCTCGCTGCGCGGGTTACTGCTCTTGCTGACCATCGGGAGTAAGCTCGGCTCGTGGAGCAGGGTGGTTCGTACCGATTGCAGGAGCACTTCGCCGACGTGGAAGCCGAGCTTGTGCGGCTGGAGGCGCAGGCGGCGAACGTCTGGCCGAAGGAGAGTGAGGTGCTGCGGCGGCAGGGCCTTGCGCGTGACGCGCAGGTGCTCGAGATTGGGTGCGGCCCGGGTTTCGTAACGGAGCGGTTGCTCGCGCTCGTTCCCGATGGCTCGGTGACGGGAATCGACAACGATCCGTACATGATCGAGCTCGCGGAGCGCCGTCTGGCGGAGCTGGGCGGCGTCGAGGTGCGGACTGGATCGGTGAGCGCGACGGGCTTTTCGGATGCGAGCTTCGACGCGGCGACGGCACGGCTCGTGTTTCAGCATCTTCCCGACCCGGTGCCGGCGCTGGCGGAGTTGCGGCGCGTGTTACGGCCGGGCGGCCGTTTGTTTGTTACCGACATCGACAGCAGCTGGGGGCTCTTGCTCGACCCGGAACCGCCGCACTTTGAGGAGGTCAATGCTGCGATCGCGGCAATGCGAACGGCACGCGGAGGCAATCCGATGGTCGGTCGCCGGTTGCCGGTAATCCTCGCAGAGACGGGCTTCACGGAGCTCGCGCTCGACCTCGTCGCAATTCACTCGGTCATCGACGGCACCGACACTGTCGCCGAGGTGCTCCCGGCCGTGGCGACACTCGAGCCTTTGATCAAGGCCGGTCTGCTGACGCGCGATGCCTTCGAGGCGGTGCGCGTATTCGACGAGCGCTTCCGCGACGGCAAGCTGAAGGTCGAGGGAGTGCTCGTCATGTTCGTCGTTTCGGGCGCGGCTTGACGTCGGAACTTGTCGCTACCCGCTCGGGCGCGTAATCCGCACGCGGCGGGACTCCAAGCTGCGCGGGGGTACCTGGCACGCCCCGAACCGGTGCTCGAAGTTCCTCGTCAGGCAACGCCGCAAGCCTCAGCAGACCGGCGTGCAACCGCTCCAGTTCGCGTTCCGACATCGAGTCGAGGTCGACACCACCGACGCGCTCCTCGGCACGAGGACGCTGCAGCCAACGGGCCGCAGTCGGGCTAGGGCAGCGGCCTCAAGTTCGGCGGTCGCTGGCGATTGGCGATTGACTCGAGCGCACGAGCGACAGCCGCGTCGAGAATGACTGCCAGATCGCCTGCAAGGATGTCGCCGGGTACGTCGATTCTGTGAATCCGGCGGAGCTCGCGTTGAACCGCGGCGCGAACCTCTCGCTCAACGGGGTCGAGCTCCAGCTTGAGGTCTTGCTGCGCTCTGTCCGCAACGGCGACAAGCTCGGCGGCTGTAGTGGGATCGCCTGAGACGATCAGCGCTGCCGCCTCAATCAGAGCGTCGACGAGAAACGCCGCATGTCCGGCATCGCGAGCGAGCTCTAGGGCCTCTTGGAGCGCTTCCTTAGCCGTCTCATCTCTCCCAAGCGAACGCGCTGCCACGCTCAGGTTGAGGTCGGCGGACACGACGTTTAAGGCGTCAGCCATCTTCCGGCTCAAACCTCGACTCTCATCCGCAAGGGCGAAAGCCAGATCGAAATCCCCCATCTCGAGAGCGAGGTACGCCCTGTTAACCATCACGATTGCCAGGCGTCGCTCGTCGCCCAGCTCGCGCAATAGCGCTTCCGTTTGCGCCAGAAGCTCGGAACCACGTCGGACGTCCCGGCGCGCGAGCGCGAGATTCCCTAGCGATCCGACAGCGCGCGCCTCAAGGAGTCGGAGGCCGGCGTCCTGCGCGACTCCGATGCTCTCCTTGATCAGTTGCTCCGCCTGGTCGAAGTCGCCCTGAATACGAGCGAGTAGGCCGGCGCCCAGCAACGCCCCGGCAACATGCGCAGGCGGTGCTCCTTCACGCTGCGCGAGTGCAGCATGTAGCCACCGGCGCGCTTCGCTGTAGTGGCCTTGTTGCTCCCAGAACCGCCACAGCGCTGACGCGAGGCGAAGCTGACGCGCAGAGCGCTCAGAGTAAGCAAGTGCAGCCCTGAGGTTGTCGTGTTCGCGAGCAAGAAGCCTGATCCAGGTCGCCTCGTCGCTCGTCCCGAAGCGTGACTCGCCACGCTCGGCCAATGCGGCGAAGTACTCCGAATGTGCCGCAGCTGTCGAGGCGTCCTCCCCGGCACGCGCCAACTGCTCACCGGCGAACTCTCGGATCGTTTCGAGCATCCAGAAGCGCTCGTTCGTCTGCCGGACAAGGCTCTTCTCGACCAGCGACTGCAGCTTGTCCAGATCGGCATCGCACACCTGCTCTGCGGCCTCGAGCGTGCAGCCGCCGGCAAAGACGGCCAGCCCGGCAAAGAGCTTCTGCTCTTCCGCCGACAGCAGTTCGTAGGACCACTCAACGGTCGCGCGCAGGGTTTGCTGTCGCTCGGGAGCGTCGCGGGGGCCGCCCGTCAGAAGCGGCAGGCGCTGCTCGAGCCGATCGAGGATCTGTGTCGACGACAGTGCCTTTACACGGGCCGCCGCCAGCTCGAGCGCGAGCGGCAAGTCGTCAAGGCGCTGACAGATCTCGGAGACGGCCCCGTCAGGTCGGAAGTGGGGCTTGACCGCGCGAGCCCTCGCGAGGAAAAAGCCGACAGCCTCCTCATGAACGAGCGGCGGCACCTCGTACTCCTGCTCGCCCATGACGTGCAGCGGCTCGCGGCTGGTCACTAGCACCTCGAGCCTCGGGCACGAAGCCAGCAGGCCGGCGATGTCCGGGGCAGCACGAACGACCTGTTCGAAGTTGTCGAAGAGGAGGAGCATCGACTTGTCCCCGATGTGCTGTGCAAGCCCGTTCTCGGCACCGAGTGCCTGCCCCGCCGCCTCGAGCACGAGTTCGGCGTCGCGAAGGGAGGCCAGCGCGACCCACCAGACACCGTGCATGTAGTGGTCGGCCACCGCACCCGCTGCTTGTGCGGCCAAGCGCGTCTTACCCGTCCCGCCCGAGCCGGTCAGCGTGAGCAGTCGGACGTCCTCGCGCGAGAGCAGCCCGAGCACCTCCTCCAACTCGTACTCTCGGCCCAGAAAAGGCGTCGAGGAGACGGGCAGATTCGTCCGGTGCAGGCTCTTCAGTGGCGGAAAGTCGGCCTCGCCCAGCTGGTAGATCCGCTCGGGCGCCGAGAGGTCTTTCAGCCGGTGGTCGCCCAGGTCGCGGAGTCCCTCGGTTCCGATCAGGGAGGCCGTCGACGCCGAAACGAGCACCTGGCCGCCGTGGCCGCAGCCGGCGATGCGCGCTGCTCGGTGCACGTCGGCGCCCACGTACCCCTCATCGGCGAGGTGAGGAGTCCCGGTATGGATGCCCATGCGCACCCGGATTGGCCCAGCGGCCAGCGCATACATCGCAGCGGACGCCGCCTCGAGCGCGCCCGGCGCCGTCGGAAACGCGACGAAGAAGGCGTCCCCCTGCGTATCCACCTCGACGCCGCCGGCCGAGGCCAAGGCCTCCCGCAGGACGCGCCGATGCTCTGCCAGCGCCTCCGCGTACCCTGCTGCACCGAGCTCGTCCAGCAGCTTCGTGGATCCCTCGACGTCCGTGAAGAGAAACGTGACGGTGCCGGTGGGGAGGTCCTCGCGCACGCGGCGAATCATCCGCCTGCCGTGATCCCGCGTCCAGTCGTGTGTTCTGGAGACAGGATCGCCTGCTCGGGCGAGCGTCCTCTCGCCGGAAGCTGTCGGTTATAGACGCTACTCAGCAGTGACGTAGGGCAGCAGTGAAACTCCTGCAGCGATGCAGTGGGACACCAGGCACCTAGTCGAGTAGTGCGCCAGCCTCGCGCCAGATCTCTCTAGCTCGTTCGGGGGCTCCGTCGGTACGCAACGCGTGGGAGTCCCAAGGGGGTGCCACCCCTTCGTAGGTCGAGCGATTCAGGTGCGATCCTCATGCGATCGACCGCCTGCCAGAGAAGCAGGAGGTCGCTCCGCAACCCCTGAATCCGTCAGGGATTGCGTGAGGCATGGTGAGCGAATGGTGAGTGCACGAAAGCCAGCTTCGCGAGCTCACGTCGATCGCATCGAAGGTGAAACTCGCCCCGTCGCCCTTGATCAGGAGCTGAAGAGGCCTTGCGGTCGCCGGCAATTCGCAGGCGGACGCGGAACAGGTCGTCTTCCGCGAGATGCGGAAAGCCCGAGTCCTCGACTAAGCGTCCCCCGTGCCTGCGAGCACGCTCGTCAACAGAGCGTGAAGGTGCTCCTCAGGCAACACTGCAAGCTTCAGCAGGCCCGCGTACAGCCGCTCGAGTTCGCGCTCCGACATGGAGTCGAGATCGACGCCACCAACGCGCTCATCGACGCGAGGGCGCTGCAACCAACGGAGAAGAATCTCGGCAGCACAGGGATCCGAGACCGCGCGCTCACGCAAACCACGCTCGATCTCTGCGTCAGAAGGTGGTTCCCGCGTCCGGGGTGTTGCGCGGACCCCCTCCTTACCAATAAATCAGTAGCTGTTGCGACTGTGGGGGAGTTGCACGAACACTCCCGCCAGCGGGTTGGGCCCGACGACGCGTGAGATGTGACCTCGACCGCTGAGGTCGTCGAGGAGCAGGAGGTCGCCCGGGCTGAACCGGCGCGTCTCGCCGTCGGTTGTTTGGAGTTCGACCTGGCCCGCGCAGATCATGCAGAACTGGCGGTGCGGAGTGGGATGGAAATCTCCGAACCAGTTCTCGGGCCCGCCGAAGAAGACCACAGCGGAGGCGGGGAGAGAATCGGAGACTGCGATCGGCGCAGCGGGCGGCGCGAAGGGGGCGAATTCGAGTTCCACGTCCACGTCCTCGAAGTGCCTCTCTCCGTCGTTGCCGTCGTGGACGCGAACATAGCGCAGCGATTGCGCTCCAGGGGGTTCCCGCTCACGCGCGCCACGATAACCACGCTTGGCGGCAAGTGCAGGAAGGACCCTCTGTTTCGTGTTCTCGCGGCCGGTTTCAACTGCGACGTTTTTGTGTTCGCTCGCCACGAGGGGACAGACATCAACCGAGGCTGGCACTTCTACGTCCTACCCCAGCGAACCGTTAAGAGAGCAGCCGCGCTTCATTCCGCCTTCGACCTGTACCGCCTCAAAAGCCTCGGTGCTGTCCGGTGCAAGCCGAGTGAGCTGAAGAAGCGCATCGCCGACGCAGCTCGAAGATGATCACGAGGAGAAACGCGCTCGTGCCCTTGTTCCCTCGTTCTTTACCTCGACCAGGCACAGGTGCCTGTCGTCCACGGCAGCAGATCGGCGTAACCGGACGCGAGTGGCACCTGGCGACCAGACGACGGACGACTTGCGAGAGCTGTTACTCGCCCGAAGCCAGTTCCTCGCCCTCGAGCAGGCTCCCAACCAGTGCTCGAAGCTTCTCGTCAGGCAACGCCTTCCTAGCGAAGGTCAATGGCCATCTCGTCCCTTACTGCCACGTCGTCGTCCATTGGAATTTGCCGAACAACCCGGTCGATCTCGAGCAGCGTGAGGGCCGCGTCCACCGCTACAAAGGCCACGCGATCCGCAAGAACGTGGCGCTGAAGCACGGCGCTGGCGCACTCGCCGACGGAGGGGATGTGTGGGCAACCGCGTTCGGGCTCGCGTGCCACGATAGGCTCGAGACCGACTCGGAGCTCGTCCCCTATTGAGAGTTTACCCGCTCGAGAACGGCGCGAAGGTCGAGCGCCGCCGAGGGGTTTTTATGCGCGTACGACTTCGGCGGGTTGCGCGGCGCCCACCGTCGTGGGAGCCTGCGGAGCAGAGCGAGGTAGCGGCAGGCACCCCGCCGGCTTGTCAGGCCTAGATGTTGTCCCATGTCGCCGACGCGTATGCGTCGGCGATTGTCTTCATGCGCTCGGCCGGGATCGGGAGGCTTGCGTCGTCGACCTGGCCGACGGCCGCGACGCCTCGCGCGTTCGAGAGGAAGGCGCCCTCGAACGAAGTGATGTCCTGAAGCCGCACCGGCGCGCGCCGTGACGGCACGTGGAACTCGGGTAGCTGGTGCTCGAGGAGTTGCATTGTGATCCCGCGCAGGAGCGGCGCGTCCGGCCAGACAACACTGGACCCGTCGAAGAAGCCTATGTTTGCGATCGAGCTTTCGGAGATGGTCCCGTCGGGCGCTGTCAGCAGCGCGTCGTCGAAGCCGTTGCGGCACGCCAGCCGCGAGTAGAACGCCTGACCCGTTGCAAGGTGCTTGATGTGCGGGTCGGGTCGCTGGTAGCGCACCGACTGCAGGCGCTGCGGCGACGTGACGTCCCCGGGCTCTTTGACCGTGACCATGATTGCCGGCTCCTCATCGGACTCGAACACGTAGACGCGGACCGAGGCGTCCTCGATCTCCTGGAGCGCGTGCCGTATGAGCTCGCGGACACGCTCGCGGTCGAGCCCGACCTCGAATAACTCATTGGTTGCTGCCTCCAATCTGCGGAGATGGAGCGCCAGGCCGCGCGTCCGTCGGCCGCGGACCTGCATAGCAGTGAAATGACCGTGGGCGGACGCTGTCGACCACACCGCCTCGGCGCTGGCGCGACGTCCGTCGATCTCGATGTGTACTCGGCTACTCACGTTCAGCTGGCTCGATGTTGCCACGTCGTGCCGAGCGCCCCCTCCTCCCCGCGGGCCGGTGGCTCCGCGCTAGCGGGGAACTCTGACTTTTATGGGGGTGCCACCCCCCGTGACGACGGGCCTCGTTTCATGCGCTCCCAAGGGCGATTGCGCGAGACGAGACTCAAGCCTCAGGAGGTGCCCCCCGTCCCGGCGGAGCCACATGACGCGGGACTCCGACCGTCACGGGTGCCGGCCCACCCAGCGGATTCGGGTCTCGAGACGACGAATTGAGCTCGATTCCGTGCCTACGACCGCGCACCCAGGCCGTCAGTTACGCGTACTCGAGGAACGGCGTTCGCGTTGTGCGCGCCTCGTACAAGATCGGCCAAGGCGGTAGCCAAGGTCCATGCGCCGACTAGATCCGAACTCTAGCCGCAGCCACAAACAGCAATCTTGCAGCCACAACCCGAACTGCACCGCCCACAAACGCGGGCGTTAGCAGGGCTTTCCCTGATCGGCTCGAGCCGGTGAGCTCCAGCCACACTATTCGGGGGTCAGACCACTCGGGCCACTTCGCGTGGTGTTAGCCGTTGACGGCGCGGGGTGTCGGAGTCGCCGTGACCTGGAAGTCCGCCGAGTTGTCGTCGGAGTCGCTGCCGTCGGGCATGCCTGCCGCGCTTTGGTCGGCGCCGGGTGCCGCAGCCGCCGGTTCTGGCCGCATTTGCCGCACACAAGGGCGAGGTGACTGAGGGATCCTCCCAGTAGCCCTTTCGCCGACCGAAGCGCCGCGGACTGACCGGGGGTAGGTTGCCGACGCAGCGACGGAACGCGCGCGTCCACCCTGCTCACTCTCGGCGAAAGAAACGAGACGGTTAAGCGGAATCTCCGAGTCGCCGCTGGTAGGCCTCAACGCTTCTTCGTCTAAACCGACTCCTCTTTCTGGGGGTCTGGTGATCCGTAACCGCCGCTTTCGGTCACGGTCCTTTCGTCCCGGTCAGCTGCTTGCCGTCGCTCTTCGGAGTCATGTTCTTGGGACTGCTTGCCTTCGTCCTCAGACGGCTCCTGCTTTTCGCGGTTGTGCTCTGGTGGGCTGGCTGTATCTGTCATGAACGGTCCCCTACCCCTCGCTGCGTCTTCTGACACGAGGCGGCGAGCGGGCGGCGAAAGGGTTGGCCGGCCTCAGAACTCGCGACGTTGCTTGCGAGACCCTGCGGTGACTCGCAAGGACCTACAACTTGAGCGGCGTTGTAGATTCGCTGTCTCGCTTGACCATCCATCCTTGAAGCAAAAGGGGATCACCGCTGACGCCCCGGTTTCGGTTGTGTCTGATGCGACGCCGAGAGTCCCGACCTCATCTGCGCCGGGACTCTCGCGAAAACCTCTTAGGACTTCTACGGAACGACAGTGAACGTGCAGGTGCTGGTCAGGGCCCCGTTATAGGAGCCGAAACCGTCTTGCACGGGCTTGTCGAAGACGTACGTCTGGGTGAGGGTGTACGTCCCCGCCGCGATCGTGAGCACGCCTCGATACTGCGAGTTGTAGCCCGAAAGTGTCTGGCCGCTGCCGGGAGCCTGGAGCGTTGTTGGAGTGACTGCGCTCCAAGCGATCCCTTGCTGTGAGACGAAGGGACTGCCGCTAGGAGAGTTGGCCCAGGAGTCCGAGAACGTGTCGTTTGTGCCCGTGATCGTGACCGACCCGTGTGAGTTCTTGAAAAACCCTGTCATCTGCGAGTTCGTATGTGCGCCCCATCCGAACGTGAGCCGGATTGGATTGCCGCTGAGCGAGTAAGTGCCGCCGTTCCCGCCGCAGACCCCCGACGAGTTCGGGTACGGGTTCAGGTTCTGGTAGCCCGAGCCAGCGGGAGCCTGTGTGATCGTGGCTGCGCTCGCCGCCGTTACCGCGGTAAGGGCGACGAGAGCGACAACGATGAGTACTGCGAATCGGTTCATGCTTGACCCTTTCAAAGGATCTCCTTTCGGGCGCCGAGACGAAGCGAGTCCGTGTGCCTGCATACGCACGTCAGTCGTGCCAGTGGCGGCGGCGAGCCGAACCGGACCATGGCATCGGTAATCACGGACTCGTTCGTTTAGACCCCTTTTTTTGGCCGCATTCGCGGCTCGCCGCAGATGTTGCAAAGGCGATACTTACAAATGCAGCAGGAGCCGGAGTAGGCCTTTCGGCCCATTTTCTGACGCTGTGAGACCTATCTTGCGTCCACGGCCGGGCAGCTCTCGACAAACCGCCTCGGCCAGCGATAGTTTCGAGCACAGTGCAACATCACGACTCTCGTTCGCGGTCAACCTCGGCCGACCTTTCGTGTCCTCGATCTGTGAACGGAGTGTCCCTCGACAGCCGGTGCCGTTAACTCCCGCACAAAGTGCCGGACGCCTTCATCCACCTTGTGGTGCGTGAGCGTCTCCCGCGGGAGGGTAGCTTCGAGTAGTAGCTGATTTCAGACTTCGATCGCGCTCAGCGCAAAATCCGCAGCTTCCTGGAGCGACATGGCTCGTCCTCGCTCGAACTCCGACGGCGAATGTTGCCGCCCCGAGCGTTGCGCGAACCGAAGCAGTGGCAGCTTCATGCTGGCCCTGCTCGAAGGTCTCGCGGACGCTGCCCAACTCCTCGTGCACTCGGTCGGTGGCACCGAGTAGGCGAGCAGTCTCGGATGCTCTACCAAGCACCGACGTCAAGACTGCCGCCGTGTCGAGACCCGCGGCAAAGACCATGTCAGCCCCGACCGCAAGGCTGTCCTCGAGTGCAACGCCCACACTTTGGCTCGCGTCCTCCAGACGACCGAGTTCGATCTCAGCCTGTGCGACATTCATTCGCGCGAGCGCCGAGCCCCATCGATCGCCGAGCTCGCGACGGATGTCGCTGCTTCGCCCGCAGAGCTCGACGGCGCGCTCCCAGTCACCGGAGTTGAGCGCAATGTCGCCCAGATTGTTCAGGGCGATCGCGCCGTTCCAGTCATCACCTACTCGACTCGCAATCACTGCGAGCTCCTCGTACGTCACTCGCGCACGCTCCAGATCTCTTTGCCACATCGCGACCTTCCCGCGCTCGCGAAGCGCGTCCGCGATCCCCTGTTCGTCACCAGCCTCCATGAAGGCGGCGTAAGCGGCCTCGGCATGTTGGCTCGCCGCAACAACGTCGCCTACCCGCTCCGCCGTGACGGCCCCACACTCGTGCACCCTCCCAACCAGCGCCTTCGGCTGGCTGTCTGCAACCACAAGCGCTCGGTCGACCCACGATCGAGCCTCGAGGAAACCGCCTCGCAGCCAAAGGAAGAAGGACAGGCCTCCCAGTAGCCGCATTGCAAGCTCCGGCGCGTCGTCCAGAGCGAAGTCCATCGCAGCACGGACGTTTCCGTACTCCACCGAGATGCGGTGCGCCCATCCCTGCTGATCTGGCCCGTGGCGGAGATGCGGATCTGCGCGCTCTGCGAGGGAGGCGAAGAAGTCAGCGTGTCGCAGACGGATCGCTTCGGTCTCACCGCGGCGTTCGAGCTCCTCGGCCGCGAATTCACGGATCGTCTCCAGCATCCAGTAGCGGCTTCCCCTCTGGTCTTGGCGCCGTCTGACGAGACTCTTGTCGATCAACGACTGCAGTGAGTCGACGCCCGCGTCACAGACGGCCTCGGCCGATTCGTGGGTGCAGCCGTCGACGAAGACCGACAGCCGCGTGAAGAGCTCCTGCTCGTCAGGCTCGAGCAGGTCATACGACCAGCGAATCGTCGCTCGCAACGTCTCCTGGCGGGGGTCTGCGTCACGCCCTCCCTTCAACAAGTCGAGCCGCTCACCCAGCCGCTCGAGGAGTTGCTCCGGCGTGAAAATCGAGCAGCGGGCCGCCGCCAGCTCGAGTGCGAGCGGAAGGTCGTCGAGACGGCGGCAGAGCTCCGCCACGGCGGGTGTCTCCTCGAACGACACGTCGACCTGGCGAGCCCGGGTGAGGAAGAGCTCAGCGCCGTCGCGGGGTGTCAAAGACGGCACGGAGTAGGCGTGCTCGGCCTGAAGGCGGAGACGTTCGCGGCTGGTGACGAGGACGTTCGGCCCACTCGTCGAGAGGAGTTCGCCGATGCGCGAGGCGATCCCCGGTAGCAAGTGCTCCGCGTTGTCCAACAGCAGCAGCGACCGCTTGCCCGCAAGCCGTTCCTCGAGCGTGTCCTCGATCGGACGACCGGGCTCCTCGTCCACGTCCAGGCTCCGCGCGACGGCCGTGCCCATGAGCGCCGGGTCTCGCAGTGTGGCGAGTGGCACCCACCACACCCCGTCGGGAAAATCCTCCGATGCATCTGCAGCGACCTGAAGCGCAAGCCGCGTCTTGCCCGTTCCGCCCGGACCGGTCAGAGTCAGCAGCCGGACGTCCGACCTCGTGAGAAGTTGAGAAGCCTCGGCGAGCTCGTCCACACGCCCGAGAAACGGCGTCGTCGGAACCGGGAGGTTCGTCCGATAGAGGGATTTCAGGGGCGGGAATCGCTCCTTGCCCAGCTGGAACACCCGCTCCGGCGCGGCCAGATCCTTGAACCGATGCTCGCCGAGATCGTGCAATCCTTCGGGCTCCACGAGCGCGGCGGTCGCGGAGGAGACGAGCACCTGGCCGCCGTGTCCGGCCGCTGCGATCCTGGCGGCACGATGGACGTCGACCCCGACGTACCCTTCTTCCGCGAGCAACGGCGTCCCGGTGTGCACTCCCACACGCACCTTGATCGGGCCGTCCCCCAGCGCCTCTGTCAGGTCGCGTGCAGCTCCAAGGGCGCCGGACGCAGCTGGGAACGCAGCAAAGAAGGCGTCCCCCTGCGTGTCCACCTCGACGCCGTCATGGCGGAGAAACGCCTCTCGAATCGCGCGACGGTGCGAGGCGAGCGCCTTCGCGTAGGGCTCCGGGCCGAGCTGATGGAGCAGCTGGGTTGAGGACTCGACGTCCGTGAAGAGAAATGTGACCGTGCCCGAGGGCAGCACCGGCATACGGGAATGATGACGCCCTCTGCAAGCGCGGCAGCCTCTGCGCGTATCCACCTGCCCGGTAATCCGCACGCGGCGGGACTCATAACTGCGCGGGGGTACCGGTTCCCGGCGGATTCGGCACGCGTGATTCCGGCACGAATCGAGCTGTCGACCGTCTGCTGCGTTAGCAGGAGGTCGTCCTGCGATCCCGGGCCCCACACGGGCTTGTCGATGGCGTGGTAAGTGGATGGTGAGTTCGTCCCGCCTCCGGCTCTTTGTGCTCCGCCTAGAGCACGCCGTCTCGCACGCGTGTGGCTCGACCGGCCCACGGGTGGCTTTAACCCGACCCGCGTCTTCTTGTTCACGCGCGAGGACTTACGAGTTCGAGACAAGCTCGTCGTCGGCCAACACCTGCTCAAGCAGCGCGGCGAGGACAGGCTCGTCCAAGACCGCAAGCTTCAGCAGGCCTGCGTACAACCGCTCCAGCTCGCGTTCCGACATCGAGTCGAGATCGACGCCACCAACGCGCACCTCGACACGAGGGCGCTGCAACCAACGAAGGAGAATCTCGGCAGCACGAGGATCAGAGACCGCGCGCTCACGCAGACCGCGCTCGATCTCCGCGTCAGAGGGGGGCTCGCTCTTTCTACGCGTTGCGCGCCGCGATCGGGGTCCCTGCGGTCGCAAGCTCTTCGCGGGGGTACGGGCTTGCCGCCTAGGACCCCTCCCGCCAGGCGTGGCCGCGGTCAGCACCGTTGCAGAAAGTCCGTTTCCGCAACGGATAGCTAGCCCGGGTGCTCAAGCCCGAGCTCGTCGACAAGGTGCGGATACTGGCGCGCGCGGCGCCTGGATCCGGGCGGATGACCGTCCGCGAGCGTGCAGCGGCGGCATTGGACGTTATCTTCCGCAGTCCGGGGATTGCGTTTCAGCGCTTGCGGTAGATCGCGGTGTAGGTGGTATTCGCCGCGGGCGCGGTGATGGTGTGGCTCTGCGGGCCGCCGTCCGACCACGACGTGAAGTTGTACGTGGATTTGTTGAACTGCTGTGGCGAAGGGGCGCTGACCGAGTTTGCCGAGCCGACGACCACGGTCACGGAGAACGGCGTCGTGTGCGGCGCCTCGTTGTTCACCACCAGGTCGCTGATGACGAGACCGCCCGGGTTGGTCTTGAACGTGAGCACGACCGTCTTCGGGTCCAGCCGGACGCTCGTCGTCGAGGTCAGCCCGCGCGAATCGGTCGCGACGAGTTGCACTTCCAGCCAGCAGGGGTATTGGTGGTCCGGCGCGGTGAACGATCCGCTCGAGACGCCGTTGACGGTCTGGAGCAGGTGCGTGTGGCAGTCGGTTGGCGTGAAGCAGTGATGCAAGATCAAAGACCAGCTCAGCGCGGACGCCGGCAGTGTCCCGTCCTGTCCATCGGTGGCGTGACCGGAGAAGGTAATCGGGTCGCCGACCTTCCAGGTCAGGCTCGACGCGGGCGAGTCGATGACCGCGACCGGCGCGGTGTTCCCGGCCGTGACGGTGACCGACTTCGTGTCGCTCACGCCCTGGTCGTCGGTGACCCGCAGACTGGGTTGGTAGACGCCCGTCGTCGTGTAGGTGTACGACGCCGTCGGGGCTGACGCGTCACCGAACGTGCCGTCGCCGTTGAGGTCCCAGGAGTAGCTCAGCGGATTACCTTCCGGGTCGGACGAGCCGGTGCTGTCGAAGCTGACCGTCAACGGGATGGGACCGTTGGTCGGGTTCGCGGCCACTACCGCGGTCGGCGGCTGATTGGCGGCGGTATAGGTGATGCGGTGCACGGTCCCGTCGTCCATATCGACGTAGAACAGGTCGCCGCCGACGCCGATCTTCAGGTCGACCGGATGCCCAGCGGCACCGCCAGTGGCGTCGACGCCGACGAACGACTGCAGCCTGGAGGGATCAGGCAACCCGTTCGTGCCGGGGAGCATCGCCCAGATCTCGTTGCGGCTGTGGTCGGCGAAGAAGAGCGCGCCGTTGTATTGCGCCGGATACGACCCGCCCTGGTAGAACGCTACGCCCGTGATCGATGAGCCGCCCGTGTGGCAGCCGATGTAGCTCACCACGCACGCGCTGTGGTTGTACGCGTAATACGGCGCCATGACCGAACCAGGCGTCGAGTACAGCGACGAGCACAGAGTTGAGGCCGGCACCCTGGTAGCCGCCTTGTGCTGAAGCTCCCTCGTAGCACGGCCAGCCGAAGTTCGACGCCGTGGCGCTGACAGGGTTGACGACGCGGTTGATCTCCTCCCAGGTGCTCCAGCCCACATCGCCGATCCACAGCTCGTCGGTCCCGGGGCGTTGGGTGATCCGGAACGGGTTACGCAGCCCGTAGGCCACGATGCGGCGCGCGTTGGCATCCGATGAGAAGGCGAACGGGTTGCCGGGCGCGCCCGCGCCGGTGGTCGGGTCGATCCGCAGGACCGCGCCGTCGAGCGTTGCCGGCCCGTCGGTGCGCCGAACGCTCTGGCTGCGCAGCGCGCCACCCTCGGCGGTCGGTGGGATCAGCGCCGTGCCGACCGCACCGGGCGGGTCGCCGCACGGGTTTGCCTGGTCGCCGGCGTAGGTCGCGCCGTACTGCCCGTAGTCGGCCGTTGTTGAAGCTGGCGCCGTCGCCGCCAGCTCACGTAGAGGTACCCGTCGCGGCCGAACAGCGAGCGTGCCGATCGAGTGGCTCGGGAACTGCTGGCACCAGTCGTTGATGAGCACCTGCTCGCTGCCGGTCTGACGTCCGCCGCTGATCGGTCAGTCGCGACACGCCGCCGCTCACCAGACAGCCGTCCGTCGTCGGCCCGGGCGGGGTCGGGCAGCCGTCGTTCCAGACGGGGCGGTCCCGCCGATCGGGGCGTCGTACGCGTAGAGGACGTAGACGTCGGTTGTCGTCGGGAAGTTCGGCGCCAGCGCCAGCCCGAGCAGCCCGCGATCCCAGTAGTCGTCGACCTGGCCGACAGGTCGGCAACGGTGACCGGGTTCGTGTCGGTCAGGCTCTGAAACACCTTGATCACGCCGTTCTTCTGGCCGACGAAGATGCGCCCGTCGGGCGCGAACTGCAGCACCGTCGGGTTCGTCGAGTCCGCTCAAGCACGACCGAGTCCCGGAAACCCGTCGGCAACGTGGACGCCCCGCCCGGACTGAGCCCCGTCTGCGTGACAAGCGCGACGCCCAGCCCGATCGCCGCCGTGATCACCAGCCGCCGCCAACGCGTGACACCCGCAACACGCCGCATGCCGCACCTCGCGAACCGACCCCAGCGCCGAAGGCCTCGCGCGCCGCGCTTGACACCTCCCGAACGGCACCCTGGCCGTCGGAGAACCAATCGTCTCCGAACGACGAGTCGGTGTCTGGCTTCGGCCGTAATACTGGAACTTCCCTGGCTTGTTCGCACTCCTCAAGGAGGGCCGCTGCTTAGCGAGGCCCGCGCAGGCGAGACTGCGAACTCGGTCTCGCGCGCACGGTCCAGTCCAGGGCTTGTGTCCCGACACGCGCTGGGTCATCGCGGGGGTACGGGGCGCGGTGTTGCTTCGTCAGCGGCGGACGACGATCGTGTGCGCGGCACGGTCGCCAAGCCGCTGCCCACGCGTCGAGGCCAATGCGAAAAGGAATCCGATGAGGTAGAAGAAGAGCGCGTCGATGACGCGCAGAAGGTGCCGGACGACCGCTGCACCGAACGTGACGTGCTCGCCGTATTCGCCGACCACGCGGATGCCGACCATGCGTTTGCCGAGAGTGGCGCCGGTCGATCCCTCGCAAACGATGTAGTAGCCGATGCCGATGCGAGCAGCATCCAGACGGCGTTTCCACCGACGTTGAGTCCAGCGTTTGCGTAGCCGTTGCCCCGCTGCCTTCCAGGGGTGCTTTGCGTTGCTCCTGGCAGGTACGGCAGTTGCAGTCCCACATGCCTCCGGCGCGGTTCCTTGATCCGCTCGAGCTCGTCGCCTCGACCTAGCGTGCTGATCGCGGCGCCGCTCCGACGTCGAGTTGGCCGAAACCGACGCGGTCGGCCGCGCGCTGTGAGGAGAAGAGCCGGACGAGTTCGGCGCGGGAGTGGATGTTGAGCTTGCGGTAGACGCGTGTCAGGTGGAACTCGACCGTCTTCGGGCTGAGGAAGAGCGCCGCGGCAACGTCGCGGTTCGTCCTTCCCTCAGCGACCTGAAGCGCGATCTGAAGCTCTTGCGGAGTCAACTTCTCGGGCGCTGTGGGATCGCGTCGGGGGATCGACTCGCCGCTCGCTCGCAGCTCGCGGCGTGCCTGCTCCGACCAGGGGGCCGCGCCGAGCCCGTCGAAGAGCTCAACCGCACTGCGCAGATGCTCGCGCGCGTCGACGCGGCGCTTCGCGCGTCGGAGCCGCTCGCCGTAGAGGAGCTCCGTCCGTGCGCGCTCGAAGGCGGACCCTGCCCCTGCTCATGCAACTCGAGCGCGGCGCCGAAGTGCTCGTCCAGGTCGTCGTCTGGCCCGAGGAGGCCGTGCAGGCGGGCGACGGCGGCGAGTGCCCAGCGTCGATCGAGGGCGGTGGCGACTTCGGAGAGCTTCGCCAGTTCCCTGGTCGCGGCCTCGCGCTCGCCGGCTCGGGCGTAGGCCTCGATGAGATCGGGCGCATACGGCAGGAAGCTCGGTTCACGCACGCCGTGGCGCTCGGCCAGGTCCGCGACCGGTCCGAGCTTCTCGATCGCAGCCAGTGGGCGCGCCAAACCCAACTCGAGCAGACCGAGCGTCGCTTGCAGCCGTCCGCGCAGCGGGCGCTGTTCGAGCCCGCGCTGAGCCAGGTCGTCAGCGCGAGCAACGTGGTCGCGTGCCTCCGACTCGCGGCCCTCGACCGCGGCCAGCCAGGCGAGGAGGGCAAGGTTGAAGGCCATCGCAACCGGAACCCCGATCGACTCAGCCATGCCCAGTGACCGAGCCGCGCCGGCGCGCGCGGCCGGGAATCGTCCTTCCAAGAGATCGACGGAGGCGAGACTCCTGGTCAGCCACATCTCGGCCCAGACGTCGCCCGTCGCCCGCGACGACCGGAGCTTGCGCTCGATGTTGGATCGCGCCTCGTCGTAGCGCTCCAGGTACGCGTAGTAGGTCGCCCAGAGATCCCCCGTGGCAGGTGGATCACACCAGGACAAAGGGGGAGGGCGGTGTCGCAGAAGACCGCGGACCGCCTCGTCCGCTTCGCTTGGCCGTCCGAGGAGCAACAGGATGAAGGCGAGATGCCAGCGGTTGTTGTCCGCGACGTCCGCCATCCACGGCTCCCAGGAACCCGAGGCCTGCCTGGCGGCGTTCACCGGGATCATGTCGACGCTCTTTCGCGCCAGTCGCAGCGCACGCGCGAGGTCGAGCGTCCGGAAGGCTGCATTGCTGCTCACGTAGAGCATGAGTGCCGCTCGTGCGGGGTGGAACGGAGCGACACGCTGGGCCTCCGTCTCGAAGTCGACACCGTCGTTGGTCAGGCCGCGCCAGTCGTTTGCCTGCCAGGCGAGGACCGTGGCCGCGGAACGGATCCCCGGGTCGCGGACACGGGTAAGGGCCCGCTCCGCAAGCACCCCCGCACGCTCGAGATCGCCGCCATGTTCCGCAGCTCGCCCGGCGGCGTGGAGCCGGCGGGCGCACGCATCGTCGTCTTCGCTGAGCTCGGCTGCGCGCTCGAGCGCGCGCGAGGCCGACGCTTGACCGCCGCGCTCGGCAAATCGCGAGGCGGCAGCCTCGAGCGCTGCGGCGACCGACTCGTCGGGCCCGTCGGTGGCCGCTGCGAGGTGCCAGGCGCGCCGGTCGGCGTCCTCTTCGCCGGTGAGCGCGTCCGCGAGCGCGCGGTGGGCGGCTCGACGCTCGTCCGCCGAGGCGGCGTGGTAGACCGCCGAGCGTACGAGCGGGTGCCGGAACGCGACCGCGCCTGCGTGGGTGCGGACGAGCCCGGCATCTTCGGCCGGCTCCAGTGCGGCGAGGTCGCCTCCCGTCGTCGAGTCGGAGGTTGCGGCGGCGAGCAGTGCGCGACGCGTCTCTGAAGGGAGCCTGCGAAGCGCGCGTCGCACGGTGCGCTCGACGCTCTCGGAAGCGGGCAGGTGATCCGGTAGAGGTTCGCGCCCTTCGCGTTCTGCCTCGCTGAGTAGCGGAGCCACCTCGAGCAGGGCGAGTGGGTTCCCGCCCGTCGCCTCGGCGAGGTGGCGGGCGACCTTCGCGGCGATCGCCGAGCCGAAACGCTCGTGCAGAAGCTCCAGGGACGCCGCAACCTCGAGCGGCTCCAGCCCGATCGTGGGAAGCCCGACGCCGAAGTCGGCGCCCTCGCCTTCGCGGACGGCAAACAGGAGTGCGAGCGACTCGGCGGTGAGCCGTCTCGCGGTGAAGGTGAGCGCCTCGGCAGACGGGCGGTCTAGCCAGTGCGCGTCGTCGACGACGACGAGCAGCGGGGGGTCCTCGGCCGCCACGCCGAAGAGGCTGAGCGCGCCCGCGTAGACGGCGAGCCTGTTCGTCGTCGCGATCGACTCGATCGCGAGCGCGGCGCGGAGGGCGCGCGCCTGCGTCTCCGGAATCTCGGGGAGACGAACAAGCAACCGCCCGAGAACCGCCTGCAAGCCGGCAAACGGGAGCTCGGCTTCGGATTCGACCGCCGTGTAGTGCAGCACCTGGAACCCGCTCGCCTGCTGCATGGCGTGATCGAGAAGCACCGTCTTGCCGATCCCGGCGCTGCCGCGGAGCACGAGGGCGCGGCCCCCGCCGAGACGCGCCTCCCTTAGCAGCGCATCCAGTTGCTCGAGCTCGCGCTCGCGCCCGATCAGCATGGGCAAGACGCTAGTGCAAAACCATGCGGAAGAGCAGGTCCAGGGAAATCCCTGAAGCGCCGAACCCCCCGGGGCCGCACGATGATCGGCGATGGAGGAGATCACGCTACAGCCGATTGTCTACTCGCTGCAGTTCCGCGGACGGGTCACCTCGCTCTCGTCACGAGTGCTCGAGCAACGCGCAAGCGCGCCGAGCCAGGTACTGATCACGACCGTCGACGCCAACGGGCTCGCTGGGCGTGTCGAGCCGGGCGATGGCGAGGAAGCGCTGCTCGTCTCGCGCCTCGTCCTGGCGGATGACGGCTCCTTCGACCAGTCCGGGACGATCGAGTTCGCCCCAGGCCACGTACTCGCCTTCCACAGCATCGGGGCGGCTCGGCTCGGCCGCTCGCCCGACCCGCACCTCCGGCACGGCGCCGCCGTCTGGGAGGTCGAGGGCGGCGAGGGGCAGTTCCGCGGCGCTCATGGGCGCATCACGTCGAACTTCTTCGTGTCGGACACCAACGAGTTGACTGACAATCACTTCGGGCTGATCTTCGTCGCACGCGCCGCGGCAACCCATGCTCCCGACACAACCGGCGCTCCGCCTCGACGCCCGGGCATCCGCGCGACGTGGGCCCAGCTCCGTCGCTCGGATGCCCTCATGGATCTCCTTGCGGAATGCGCCCTCTGGACGGCGCCATGGACCGGTTTCCCGCCCTACCAGGACACCGAGTGCGCGGAAGAATTCGCCCTCTGCGCGTCGGAATTGAGGGCCCTCCAGTTCTACGACTATCCCGACGGCGCACAGGCGTTGCCTTCGGCGACCTCCACCCTCGCCACCTCGTGCCACGCGACTCGAACCCGGCACCAACCGAATGAAGCCCAAGCAGACGACCCCGACAGACCTGTCGGACCAAGAACGCTCGACAAGAAGGAGGAGTGATGCAGCACAAGCGCAGGATCGCGATCGCCGCGGCGGTAGTCGCCGCCGCTGCCGCAGCACTGCCAGCAGCCGGCTTCGCAGACCAGCCGCAGTTCCGCGACCACGAGTCGTTCGTCGACCCGCCGAGCCCCGGCGACTGGTGCGGGGCGGTCAACGGCACGTGGAGCGACAGCGGCACCTTCACGTTCAGGCAGGACGTGAGCGGCGCCTTCCACGCCACGCAGGTGGAGCGGAGCGTCTTCACCGCGGATGCCACTGGAAATTCGATCGAAGTCCAGTCGGCCGGCGTCGACACGGGGATCGGCATCGACAACGGCGACGGCACGACGACGTTCACGGAGCACACCGCTGGGCTCGCGGTGACGTTCCGGATCCCCCACGGGCCACTTCTGAAGGACGCCGACGGCAAACCGCTGCTCGGCGCGGGCGTAATCGACAGCGCCGTGACGTTCGACAACACCACCGGCGACATCGTCTCGGGCTCCGAAACGTTCCACGGGCCGCACCCGGGCCGCGACGGCGTCGACGTCTGCACACCGACGATCGCGTACCTGACCTCATAGAGCGGCCGGGGCGGCCGCGCGAGCGGCCGCCCCACTCACGCGAGGAACATGAACACTCCTCAGAAGTTCGGTGCCGCAAGTTCGGAGCCGCTAAGGTTCCGATGGCGGCTGGCTGTCGATCGGCCAGCAACGCCGCGTACCCGTAGACCTCGACGTGTGCCGTCAGCGTGGTTGACGCGGCCTCGGTTGACCCGGCAGCGGGGAGGACGCGGAACACCTGGTCCGCGCGAGAACAAGATCACCTCGTCGCGCGCCAGTGCGATCACCTGCCCAGAGTCGAGAGGTTCGTCGGCATGGCGGCCGACGTGATCACGTTGTCGACGCCCCGCGGCACCGGGGAGTAACCGAGCTGCTTCTAGTCCCCGTCGGAGTACGACGCGCGGGACTCCGACCGTCAGGGGGGTGCCGGCCCTCCCAGCGGATCGGCTCGAGACGACGATCGACCTCGATTCGTGTCAACAAGCGTCTAGCCGCAGCCATAGATAGCGATCTTGCAGCCACAGCCCGAACCGCACCGCCCACAAGCGCGGGCGTTAGCAGGGCTTTCTCTGATCGGCTCGAGCCGATGACCTCCAGCTACACCGTTCGGAGGTCAGACCCGGGCGTGGCAACAGGCTACGAGGATGAGAGCAAGCGAGCAAGCTCGTCCTCGTCGAGACGAGCCAAACGCAAAAGCCCCGCATACAGGCCCTCCAGCTCCTCGTCTCCCATCCCCTCGAGGCCCAGTCCGGAGGGGGAAGAACGAGGCCTGGAGAGCCATCTGAGCAGCACCTCGGCGTCCTTTGCAGACTCGACCGCCCGACGACGAAGCCCGATCTCGATCGCCTCGTCGGAAGGCGCTGGATCCGGGGGCAAATCCCTGCGCTTGGCGCGAAGAGCCGCGCTCCGCTTCCCGGCTTCCCGTGCCGTCTCTGATGTGAACGGTCGGCCCTCTGGGGGTTGTCGTCGGGTCGGTGTGGGGGCTTCGTCGGCGTTCGCCGCGGCGTTCACGGCTTCCCATGCGGCGTTGTCACAACCCGCCTTCTGGAGTGTCTCTGCGTTGCCGGACGGTTGCCGCACGACACGACGATCCTAAGACGTCCACCAGACACGAATGTCCGGCCGTCTCAGGACTCGGGACGGCTGCAGCCAAAACAGCGGTTTCTGCAGCCAACACTCCGTCGCCGCGCCCTTCCGGTCCAACAAAAAACCCCATTTGAGCGGGGCTTTTGTGAGGTGGGCGGTACTGGGCTCGAACCAGTGACCCCCAGCTTGTCGAGCTGGTGCTCTCCCAACTGAGCTAACCGCCCTGGGGTCGGCAGTCTAGCCAACCTTCCGGCCGGGATCTTTCGCCGCCGATGCCGGCTTTGCCGGTGTCGGCTACTCGGGGCTCGATCGAAATGACGAGCCGATCGAAGTCACCATGGCCTGCGCAGCGGGCCGGACTTCGATCGGATTAAAAGATCTCGGGGCACCAAGGATGGCGGTCCCAGCGGAAGAGCGCATCCGCTCGGTCGATCGCGCCGGCTTTGAGCTCGACGACCCTGCCCACGCGCTGGAGCGCGGCGAACGAGACGCCGCCGAGCAGCACCGAGCCGAGCGACTGCACGGGGAGCAACAGCTCGGGTGTGTCCTGGCTGCGTTCGGCGCGGCCCTCCGTCGAGCGTCCACCGTCCCTCGTTCCACGGGCAGAACTCGTCCGCCACGTCGAAGACGATCGAACCGTCGGTCGAGTAGGTCCGCCCCGAGAGCGCCGCACCGACATCGACGGGCCTGATCCAGATTCCATCGCCCATCCGGTAGCGCAGGCGTCGGGGAGTCGCGAGCAGCAGGAAGAGTGGATGGTCGGGCGGCAGCAGATAAGACCTGACAGTCGCGATCCAGTCGACCGCGAGCAGGTACGCCCAGAGATCGCGTAACGCTTCAGGTGACGTGCCCAACGCCTCGAGGACTCGCAGCTCCGCGTTCGTCGTACCCGCTTCGAAGCCCGGCTTGTGCCGGTACGCCGCGTAGCCCTCGATCGAACCGTCGCGTTCGTACGCGACCCAGCGCTTCGGACCCGCGCCGTCACGTCGTTCCTCGGGATCGGCGATCTCGCGGTTCTCCCACCAGGCCTTGTTGCGCGAGAACATGCCGGGCCACTCGGACCGGATGCGCTCGAAGACCGGCGGGATCGCTTCCTGCGCCTCTTCGGGCTCGATCAGCCGCAAGGTCCCCTGCGGTTCGAACGGATGCGCGAACGACGTGTACTCGTGCGCGAGCGTGATCTCGCCGCAGAACGACGCGAGACCGTAACCAAAACGGCCGTAGATCGATTCCTCGGACGCCCACAGCGCCGCCAGTGGTTCCCCGCGTTCGTGTGCGTCGTCGAGCTGGGCGCGCATCAGCGAGCGGAGGACGCCGCGCCGTCTGTGCGTGGGCAACACGCCGACAACGGTGACGCCGGCAGTCGGTAGCTCGCCGCCCGGCACCGTCAGGCTGAATGGGAACACACCTGCGCCGCCGACGATCGTTTCGTTCGACCACGCGCCGTGCATCCGCTCGAGCGGCAGCAGTTCCGTGAAGCGCTGCATGCGCTCCTCGTTCGGGGCCATGCCGAAGTACTGGCCGATTGCGAGAACGGCCCGCTGTGAACTCGTCGAGGTCCTCGACGGGACGAACGTCGAACGCGGTCAGAAGTCCTCCGGACAGTACGGCGGTCGTGACGTGCGGAAGAGGTCGGTCGCCCGCTGGAGCGCGCCGGGCTTCAACTCGCGGACGCGCTCCGCAGCGCCGAGCTCGTTGAAGTCGAAGGCGCCGAGGTAGGCGGAGGCGAGGTCGGCGGTGTCGAGCTCGAGGTCGGCTTCGTCATCGGTCCGCCCCACCGTCTTGCCGACCCGCCAGCGCCCGGCGTTCCAGGGACAGAACGAGTCCTTCACCTCGAGGACGACGGAGTCGTCGCCGCCGTACGTGCGTCCGGCAAGCGCCGCTTCGAGGTCGACGAAGCGGAGCCAGAGGCCCTCGGAGACCTTCAACTGGAGGCTGCGCGGGTCGCCCACCATCAGGAAGAGCGGCGAGCCGGGGTCGTATCTCCCTTGCACGCGGACGACGAGGTCGATCCCAAAGATGAATCGGTAGAGCTCGCGTGCCGCCGCCGGCGAGGTGGCGATCGCCTCGACGAGCTTGACCTGGCTCTGCGAGTACCCGTCCTGCCAGTCGGACTTGATGCGGTAGATCGCGTATCCGGCCGGCTCGCCGTCGAGCTCGACGATGGCGAAGAACTTCGGCCCCGCTCCACGCCGCCAGTGTTCCGGATCCGCGAGACGCGACAGTTCCCACACAGCGGAGTCGCGGGCGACGAAGCCCGGGACTTCGCGGCGGACGCTTTCGTACACCTCCGGCAACACCTGCAGCGCCTCCGCCGCGTCGAGTATGCGGACCGCGCCGGCAGGGCCGGGATCGTCACGGTAGGAGAACCTCGCCGTGTCGCCGTCCATGTGGACAGAGGGGGCCGCGACCCCGTAGCCGAAGCGCCCGTAGATGAGGGGCTCGGACGCATAGAGCATCGCCAGCGGCTCGCCGCGGTCGCGCAGGTCCTCGAGTTGCCGCTTCATCAACTCCCTGAGGATGCCGCGACGTCGGTGGCTCGGGAGGACTCCGACCCAGGTGACGCCGCCCGCCGCCACCTCCCCTCCAGGGACGGTCAGCCGAAACGGGAACGACGCCGTCGTGCCGACCGGCCGCTCACCGTCATAGGCGGCGAACCAGCGATCGTGGCCGAGCATCTTGCTGAACCGCTCGAATTCACCCTCGCGCGGTTCCTCGCCGAACGCCGCTTCGCCGGCCCGCATCGCCGCGCGCAGCTCGTCCTCGGATGGGCTCCGGATCTCTATCGCCACGGTCCGGACCCTACGGAATGCGTTCGAGGGGCGCGTAGTCGAGCATCAGACGCCGCTCACTGCCGTCCGCGAAGCGAACTGTGACAACGCCGCCTGCCTCGATCTGCGTGACGACACCTTCACCGAGCGTGCCGTGGCGGACCGAGTCGCCCGTCGAGAGCGAAGGAACGTCCTCGCGCGGAGCGACGCCTTGCGCGCCGTACGACGACCAGGATGCAGGACGCAAGCGTTCGCGCTCGATCGAGCTCGGGAGCTCGTCGAGGAAGCGCGAGGGGAGGTTGTAGCCACGCGAGCCCCAGAGTGAACGCGACGAGGCGTGCGTGAGTGTGAGCCGTTCCCGCGCGCGTGTCATGCCGACATACGCGAGCCGGCGCTCCTCTTCGATCCCCTGCTCCTCGATCGACCTGCTGTGCGGGAAGATCCCCTCCTCCATCCCGATCAGATACACGGCGCGAAACTCGAGGCCCTTGGCGTTGTGGAGCGTCATCAGCGTGACGAGGCTCTCCTCGCCGCGGATCGCATCCTGATCGGAGTAGAGGGAGATCTCCTGCAGGAAGTGGGACAGCGACGGCTCCTCCGCCTGCTCCTGGTACTCGCGCGCGACACCGACCAGCTCCTGGAGGTTCTCGAGTCGTCCCAGAGATTCGATCGTGCGCTCCGCTTCCAGGGCTTCGACGTAACCGCTGCGCTCGAGCGTGCGTTCGAGGAGCTCCGAGACGGGAAACTCGAGGGCGCCGGACTGCAGGGACTGCATCATCGTCCGGAATCCCTGCACCGCTTTGAGCGGAGCGGCACCGACGCCCGCCTCCTCGGCGAACTCCGTCGCTTCCCACAGTGAGCGCCCCTGCGCGTCGGCCCACGTCTGCAGGCGCGCGAGGCTCGAGTCGCCGATGCCGCGCCGTGGCCTGTTTGCGATCCGCTGCAACGAGACCGCGTCGTACGGGTTGTCGATCGCCTGGAGGTAGGCGATCGCGTCCTTGATCTCGGCCCGCTCATAGAAGCGCGGGCCGCCGATCACCTGGTACGCAACGCCCTGCCGGACGAGAACGTCTTCGAGAACACGCGACTGCGCATTCGTCCGGTAGAAGATCGCGACCTCGTCACCGGAAAAGCCCTCCTCGACGAGCCCGGCGATGCCGGCGGCGACGAACCGTGCCTCGGCGTGCTCGTCCTCCACCTCCAGCACGCGGACGGGCTCACCGTCGCCGAGCTCGGACCAGAGCTGCTTCGGCTTGCGTTCGCGGTTGTTGGAGATGACGTTGTTCGCCGCGTCCAGGATCGAGTTCGTCGAGCGGTAGTTCTGCTCCAGCGCGATCGTGCGCGTGCCGGGGAAGTCGCGCTCGAAGTCGAGGATGTTGTTGATGTCGGCGCCACGGAACCCGTACACCGACTGATCCGGGTCGCCTACGGCCATCAGGTTGCCGTGCTTCTCAGCGAGTAGTTGCAGGAGTCGGTACTGCGCGTGGTTCGTGTCCTGGTACTCGTCGACGAGGATGTAGCGGAATGCCTTCTGCCACTTCTCGCGAACGTCGGGGAAGCGGTCGAGCACGTCGACGGTGAGCATGAGCAGGTCGTCGAAGTCGACTGCGTTCGAGGCGAACATCCGCCGCTGATACAGCTGGTAGACGTCTGCGACGGTCTGGTCGTAGAACGACTGCACCTGGTTCGCGTACTCGTCCGGTGAGATCAGTCGGTTCTTCGCGTGCGAGATCTGGTTGTGGATGCCGCGCGGCGTGAATCGCTTCGGGTCGCGCTCCAGCTCCTCCAGGCATTGCTTCACCAGCCGGACCTGGTCGGCCTGGTCGTAGATGGTGAAGTTCGACCGGTAGCCGAGCCGCTGCGCTTCGCGGCGCAGGATGCGGCCGCAGGCGGCGTGGAAGGTGAGGATCCAGAGACCCTGGCCGGTGCGGCCGAGCAGCCGTTGCAGGCGCTCCTTCATCTCGCCCGCCGCCTTGTTGGTGAAGGTGATGGCGAGGATCTCGTTCGGCTTCGCACCGATCGCGTTGATCAGGTGCGCCACGCGGTAGGTCAGGACACGGGTCTTCCCGGAGCCGGCGCCGGCGATCACGAGCAGCGGTCCTTCCGTCGTGAGGACGGCCTCCCGTTGCGTGGGATTCAGGTCGGCGAGGTACTGCTCCGGCGAGGCGACGGCCATGGGTCGATGCTAGCGAGGCCTTCACGGGCGAGCCGGGACGTGGCTCGGCGGCCCATGCCGGAGCAAGCCACGGCGGGGACTGTCCCCGACAGGTCCCACCGAGACGGTGGCTAAACCGGGTCGAAGGGACATGGAGTTCGTGCTGAAAGTGTGACTTTTCTTCCACACACACGGCTGGTTCGGGCGCGCATAGTCTTCCGCTTCGTGCGGCTTGCGCTCATGATCGAGGGCCAGGAGGGTGTGACCTGGGACGACTGGGTCGCGCTTGCCTCCGCCTGCGAAGAACACGGCGTCGAGGCGCTCTTTCGCTCGGATCACTACGTCTCCGGGTTCGACGAGAACCGTCACGTCGTCGACGCGTGGGCGACGATCGCCGGCCTGGCAGCCCGCACGACCAAGCTCGAGCTCGGCACGCTCGTGTCGCCGGCGACGTTCCGGCATCCGGCCGTGCTCGCCCGCTCAGCGGCGACGGCGGACGAGATCTCGGGAGGCCGCGTGACCCTGGGCATGGGCGCCGGCTGGATGGAGCGCGAGCACGAGGCGTACGGATTCGCGTTTGCGACGACGCGCGAGCGGATCGCGCGGCTCGGCGAGCAGATCGAGATCGTGCACGGCCTCCTTCACGAGGATCGAGTCGACTTCGAAGGCAGCTATTACAAGCTCGACGACGCACCGGGACTTGGCCGACCCGATCTGCCGATCCTCGTCGGCGGCAGCGCAAAGCCGGGCACCGCTCGGCCCGCGGTCCGGTTCGCCGACGAATACAACGCCCTGTTCGGCACGCTCGACCAGGCTCGCGAGCGCAAGCAGGCGCTCGACGAAGCCTGCGAGCAGGGCGGCCGGGACCCCTCCACTCTGCGCTACTCGCTGATGGCGCCGTGCGTCATCGGCCGCAACGAGCAAGAGGTGCTCGAGTCCGCACGGCGCATCGGTGCGCGCTTCGGCCGGAGCCCGGAGGAAGTCCTCGAGCGCAACCGGGCGCACGGCCCGGTCGGAACGATCGCTCAGGCGGTCGAGCGGCTGAAGGAGATCGAGGAGATCGGCTACGAGCGCGTCATGCTGCAGCACCTCGCGCACGAAGACCTCGACACGGTGGCCCTGATCGGGCGCGAGCTCGCGCCCGCCGTCGCGTAGCCGCGATTGCGCGGCCCGATCGACCGGCTCTTCCCGAACCTCTCACACGGACCGCGGGTGGTGATCGACTGGGTGGTGACGATCGTGGGTGCGGTCCTGATCGTCCTCGCGGTCAAGACATGGGTCGTCAATCCGTACCGAATTCCGTCGGCCTCGATGGAACCCACACTCCACTGCGCTCTGCCCGAGCCCGACTGCGAGGCGAGCACCTCCGACCGGGTGCTGGCGAACCGCTTCATCTACCACTTCCGCCAGCCCAGGCGAGGCGAGATCGTCGTCTTCAACACGCCGAAGCTCGCACTACAGAAGTGCGGCTCCCAAGGGACGTTCGTGAAGCGACTGATCGGCGTGCCCGGCGACGTGTGGGAGGAACAAAGCGGCGTCGTCTACATCAACGGGAAGAGGCTGAACGAGCCGTACATCCAGGCGACGCGGCGCGATTCGCAGACCCTCACCCTGCGGGACATTCCGCCGCGGAACACCTACACCCGCATCCCGAAGGACTACTACTTGATGATGGGAGACAACCGGAGCTCCTCCTGCGACTCCCGCCGCTGGGGCCTGGTCCCGCGAAAGAACCTGATCGGCAAGGTCGTTTTGACGTACTGGCCACTCAGCAGAATCGGCACGCCATAAAAAGAGAGCCCCGCCGAAGCGAGGCTCTCGATCAGAGGTGAAGCTTGGTCTAGTAGTCCTCGCGAACGACCGTCCGGCGACGGCCGTCGGCGGGACCGCCGAAGCCGCCCCAGCTCGACCAGAAGATGAGCGAGAGCAGTGCGCCGATTGCGCCTACGGCGAGAAGGATCCAACCGATCGTGTGAATCTCGATGCCGCTGACCGTCGTGTTGACAGCCCAGACGAGGATTGCTCCGACGGCGACCAGAACAAGGCTGACTCCCATACCCATGATTTCGTCTCCTTTTTCGATGGACACGGAGAAATCTCCATGTCTGCAGGGAAAACGCCGGAAGGAGCTTTCTGGATACGGGTGACGATCTGAGGCACGAACCCTAGGGAACCGCCGGAAGCTCAAGGACTCGCGTGGAGCGAAAGCCGGCGAGGAAACGGCGGTCGTGCGTCACGAGCAGGACCGTCCCCGGGAAGGCGTCGAGCGCGCGCTCGAGCTCTTCGATCGCAGCCACATCGAGGTGGTTCGTAGGCTCGTCGAGCACGAGGCAGTTCACGCCTCGGGCGGCGAGGAGGGCGATCAGTGCCCGCGTGCGCTCACCGGGAGACAGTGTGGACGCGTCGCGCAGCACGTGGTCGGCGCCGAGGCCGAACTTGGCGAGCAATGTGCGGGCGGCTTCCTCGTTCACATCTGCGGCGTTTCTGAATGCCTGCAAGAGGTGTCCGTACGCGAGCTCGCTCCGCTGCTGAGCGATCTCTCCGAGCACGACCCCCGGGCCGAGCCGCCGAGTGCCCTCGGCGAGTGGCACGCGTTCCAGGATCGCGTCCAGCAGCGTCGTCTTGCCGCTCCCATTCGGGCCGACGATCGCAAGGCGATCGGCCCAGGAGAGCTCGAGGTCGAGCGGGCCGAGCCGGAACGAGCCGCGTTCGACCACCGCAGCCTCCAGCCGAACGACGACGTCCCCGCTCCGAGTCTGCGGGACCAGCTCGAGACGAAGCTCCCATGGCTCGTACGGTTTCTCGACTGTTCCCAGCCGTTCGATGCGCCCGCCGATCGATTTCTTCACATCCTTCGTCTTCTTCTTCTTGCGGCCCTGGCCGTAGCCGCGTTCCTCCCACTGCTGCATCCGTCGCAGCTGCTCCTCGAGTCGGGCCTTCTCGCCTTCGTATGCGCCGTACGCCTCCGTCTGGCGGCGCAGCTGATTGGCGCGTGCCTGCTCATACTCGCTCCAGCCGCCGGCGAACTCCGTCGCGTGATGCGTCCACTCGTCCAGCTCGACGACACGCCCGACGGTACGGTCGAGGAAGTCACGGTCGTGTGAGACGACCACGACGGAACCCCGGAGATTCCTGACGAACCGTTCCAACCGGTCGAGACCGGCGAAGTCGAGGTCGTTCGTCGGCTCGTCGAACAGGAAGACGTCGAAGCGCGCAAGCAGCACGGCGGCAAGCTGCGCACGCGCAACCTCGCCACCCGACAACGCACCGAGGGGTTCGTCGAGCGCCGTGTTCAATCCAACCTCCGCGCAGACCGTCCCCGAGCGGGCAGCGAGATCGCCGCCGCCGAGCAGTAGGAATCGCTCGAGCGCGGCGGCGTGACGTTCCGCGAGCTTCGGCTCTCCTTCGAGCCGAAGCGCAAGCTCGTCCATCTCGGCGGCAGCAGCAGCCACACCTGTGCGCCGTGCGAGATACGCCCCGAGCGACTCGGCGGGATCCGCATCGGCTTCCTGCGGGAGGTAGCCCACAGCGAGCTCAGCAGGCAGACGGCGCACGATTCCGGCGTCGGGCTCCTCCAGGCCGGCGAGGATGCGGAGGAGAGTCGACTTTCCGGCACCGTTCGGCCCGACCAGGCCGATGCGGCTGCCCGGCGGCACGACGAGCGTCACGTCGCTCAGGACGAGCTGCGCTGCGTGGTGCTTCGTGATGTTGGCTGCGGCAAGCGTGCCGCTCGGGCGTTGCAAAGGAGGACCTCCTCGGAAGGCGGAACGGAAAAGGTGTGTGTCTCGCCTAGGCCCTCATAGAACGGCGCGCGAGCGCCGCCCTCGATGCTAGCGGAGCGGAAAAGACTTTCGCGAAAGCGCGGGCAGCACCTGGGACGTCACCCACACCGGTGTTGCTCCGTACTTGCGCGAATAGCGATAGCTCCCGTCCGCGCGCCGGAGACCGGCGAGATAACGAAACGCGCGCGTCGGAGGCTTGACGCGCGCCGCGACGAAGGCCTGGATCGCCCAGGCTGTCGACTGGGCGTCGGAGCCTCGCCCGTCAGTGAGCTCGAAGCCGCCGTCGGCGTTTTGCAGGCGACGGAGAAAAGCGATTCCCCGCGCGATCGGCCGCCCTCGAACGCCCTGTGTGCGGAGCGCCTGGATGACCGCGGCCGTGTCGTTGGAGTCCGGTGAGGCTCCCGCGATCCAACCCCACCCTCCCGATCGACGCTGGTGGTTCAGGAGATAGGACACCCGCAGCTTGACCGGCCGACCGACCTGCGCGGAGGCGAGGATTCCCCAGGCCGTCGAGTTGATCGCAGGGCCGATGCGACCGTCCGGGCGGACGAGCGCTGCAAAGCGTGCATACAGCGTTTCCGAGATGCGGCCCGTCGCGGCTTCTGCCATCAGGGCGAGCTCGATGTCCGTCGCGGACTGCAAGTCGTGCTCGTTCGCGGCGAGATAGTCGGAGGCCGCTCCGCTCGACCGCCCTACCGCGCGGAGACCGAGCATCGCCCATGCGGTGAGCCCCGGCGTCGAGCTCGAACCAGGCTCCGCGAAGCCGCCGTCGGCCTGCTGGCGCGAGCCCACATACGATGCGGGCGTCACCGCGAGGAGCGCGGCGCTCAGGAGAGCCGCTACGCCCACACGACCTCGGTGTGCAGTCGCTTCCCGTAGCGATCTAACAGGCGACGTAACTCCGGCCCGGCGGCAAGCGCGATCACGACGTTGCCGATCGCATGGGCCAGGTCGAACGGCAGGCCGCGTGCATGTACTGCGACGAATGTCTGCCAGGTGTGCTCGTCATAGAACGCGAGCCAGTTCCACACGTCCATGAAGGCGCTGAAGGCGAGTCCGAGCACGAAGCAGAACGCGGCGAGTGCGAAGCGACTCCGGAGCAGTTTCGGAGCGAGCGAACCGGCGACTCCACACGCTCCCCAGCCGAGCATCTGCCACGGGGTCCACGTCCCCTGGCCGAGGAAGAAGTTCGACACGAACGCAGCGAGTGCGCCGACCGCGAACCCGGCACGTGCTCCGAGCGCCGCCCCCGTGGCGACAGCCATGACGGTCACCGGCTGCACACCGGGGATCGCTGCAAACAGAACGCGGCCGGCAGCGGCTGTGGCACCGAGCGTTGCGATCAACGCCAACTCCTTGGCCGAGTCCGGGCCACGCTCGAGCCAGGCAACGCCGACCGCAAGCAACGCGAAGGCGACCAACAACAACGACAAGCCGTCATGCGACCGATCGAGCGCCGCCCACACCGCGGCAGCAAACGCGGCGCTGCCCGCTGCAAGGAACGCCGCCCTAGACAAGGATCGGCTCCTTCCCGAGCACGATCGACCGGTCGGCCAGAGCGTGTGCGAAGTCCTCGTCGTGGGTGACGAGGAGCGTGGCACGCCGCTCCGCGCCGGTACGCAGCAACTCGGCCAACTCGACCTTGCGCTGGGGATCGACGCCCCGCGTGGGCTCGTCGAGCACGAGCAGATCCGGCTCGATCACGAGGACCGAGGCGAGGGCGAGTCGTTCGCGCTCGCCGCTCGAGAGATCGCGTGGGTGCCGTGACTCCATTCCTGCGAGGCCGAGCGCACCAAGTGCAGTGCGCGCACGCGCACGATCACCCGCTACGCCGAGCGCGACCTCCTCGTCCGCGCGCTCACGGATGCAGTACCGGGTCGGATCCTGCAGAAGCATCCCGGCTCTTCCCCGCAGCTCGGCCGTGCCGGCATCGGGCACCAGGAGCCCTGCCGCGAGCTTCGCGATCGTGGTCTTGCCGGTGCCGTTCGGACCGGCGAGTGCGACGATCTCGCCACGACGCAGCTCGAGGTCGACATCGTCGACGACCGGAAGGCCGGCACGGTAGGCGAACTGCACGCCTTCGAGTCGGCACACGGTCTCCGCGTGCAACGCGACACGGCCGTTGGTGGGCGCACCGAGCCACGCCGGACGGTTCTCTTCCAGCCACTCCCGTGCAGCCGGCACGGCTGCGTCGAGCAACACCTTCCCGTCTTCCAGGAAGAGGACGCGGTCCGCGTGTTCGAGAACGCGGCGCGGACGATGGTCGGAGATCAGAGCGGCGATGCCGAGCCCGGCCACGTGTCCGAGAAATCCGTCAGCCGCGTCGGGATCGAGCTGCGACGTCGGCTCGTCCAGCAACAGCAGCTTTGGCCGCAGCGCAACCGCGGACGCGAGGCAGACTCGCTGGAGCTCGCCTCCGGAGAGCTCGGCGACGGCTCGATCGGCAAGGTGCTCGGAACCCACGGTTGCGAGCGCCTCGCGCGCGCGCTCGAAGATCTCCTCTGGTCCGGCACCGATGTTCTCGAGTCCGAACGCGACCTCGCGGATCACCCGCGACAGGACGATCTGCTCCTCCGGGTCCTGGAAGACGCTGGCCACGGTTCCCGCGAGCTCCGCGGGACGTAGCGACCTCGTGTCGTGACCCGCGATCTCGACCCTGCCGTCAAAGCGCCCACCGTGAAAATGCGGGACGAGCCCGGCGAAGGCACGCAGCAACGTCGACTTCCCCGAGCCGGATGGACCGAGCACGGCGACGACCTCGCCCGGCTCGATCTGGAGGGAAATGTCGCGAAGCGCCGGCCCGGAGGCGTCCGGATAGGTAAACGTGAGCCGATCGACGCGTGCTAGAGCCACAGCGCCCCGACAGCCACGATCGCGACGGCAAGAACGACGCACATGGCATCTCTCGCGCGCCAGGGTGGTTGCGGGACGCTCGTTCGTCCCGCCCGGCCGTAGCCCCGAGCCTCCATTGCCTCCGCCAGGTTGAGCCCACGCTCTAGTGCGCTCGCCAACAACGGCGAGAGCAGCACCGCGCGCCCGCGTACGCCGTTCACCTCGATGCCACGCCCTCGCAGCGCCTCCAGGAACCCTGCGGCGTCGCGCTCCAGTGTCGGCATCAGCCTGGTTGCGAGAGCCGCGGGGCGCGCGAAGCGAACAGACTGCAGAAGTCCGTCATGGTCGAGCAAGAGCGCATACGCCGCGAACGCGAACCCGACAGCGGCAAGACGCAGCGCGTTGAGCGCCGCGCTCGAGAGCTCTTCGGTCGTGATGTCGATCTGACCCAGCACGGGCACGATCGGGCCAGTCCAGATGGGATGCGACCCGATCGTCTCGATGAACGGTGTGAGGACGAACACTCCTGCCGCCGAGACGAGCGTCCCAACGAGGTACAGGCGCCTCCGCTCGCTCGGGGCTCGCAAGCAGACGGCAAACAGCAGTAGCGCGACGAAGGCTGCGCCGGCGACGTGTTGCGCGAGCAGTGCCGCAATCGCGAGAGCGGCAAGGAGCGCCAGGGCCGCTGCCGGTCTCACGGGGTCACCGCGTAGCGGAACCGGCCGAAGGGAACGTTGCGAAGCAGTAGCTCGGGATCGCCGCTGAACGTGAACACGACTGGATCGCCGGGCGCGTCGCCGCCCTGTGCCCGCAGCGACGGTTTCGTCCCCGGTGACCGCAGCACGAGCAAGTTGACGTTTTGCTTCAGCCCGCCGTCCCGAGCTTTCGTGGCGCGACCGCCGATTCGCTTTGCCAGTCGTTGGGCGACCTGACGCTGTGCCTCGAGGGTGAACACGACACGAGCCGGCAGCCGGCTCCCCCCGTAGCCGTGCAGAAACGGTTCCGGAAACGCCCCCACGACGACCGGCTCGCGCATTCGTGTCCGCCACGAGCGAAAGTCCCACCACTCGACGTCGCCGTCACGAAGCCGGTACTCGGCAGCGCTGCGGTCGGCTTCGTAGCCGTTGATGAAGTAGAACCAGTCGCTCCGCGCCGCGATCGAGCCCTCGGTCCCGTCGATCGACTGGACGTACCGCCCCGCGTAGCGCGTCTTGATCTCGGCCATGCGATCCAGAGCCTGCATCGCCGTCAATCCCGACGGCACGCTGCGCTTCAGGATCACGTGCGCACCCCTGTCGCGCGTGATCCAGAGCGTCGCCTTGCCGCCGTCCTCGCCGCCGCACCCGGAAAGCGCGACGACGGCGAGGACGAGGACAAGAGCTCTCACGCCAGGGCGTTCGAGCGCACCGCGCCGTCGAGCGTTGCGCGCACGAGCAAGCCTCGATGCAGGCCAACACATCCGACTGCTCCTTGGGTGGCTCCCTGGGTCTTTACCGTGCGCTTGCCAACGTGAAGGACAGCGCCGAGCGCGGGCGTGAGCTTGCCGTTGTCGTCCTGCGCCTGGACGCGATAGCACGGCTTCTTCCCGACGCGCGAGAGCACGAGGGTCTTCGGCCCCCCGGGAACGATGCCGAACTGCGCCCAGTACCACAGCACCGTGTCACCGGGGGCGAGCTGCACCTGATCCGCTCCCACCGGCGGCGATGTTCCGTTCACTTTGAACACCCAACCCGTTTGGCCGACGGCGGGATACCGCCCGACCTGGTCCACGTAAGGGCCGAAACTGGTGGCAGTGAGGTGGTAGTAGAACTCGCCGAACACGCTTGCCGATTCGAGCGCGTCGAGCGCGTTCTCAGGCAGTGGATTTGCACGTGGGCTCGTGACGTCGATCACCGGCGCCGTTGCTCCGAAGATCGTTCGTTCCTTCCCTTCCACCCGAACGTGCACCTTGACGGCGAATGCAGCCGGCACGATGAGCAGCGCAACGACGAGTGTCACTACGACCACGATGAGTCGGTGAGACACGAATCCTCCTTCCGCGAGGGGTTCGGGTTGCCGGCGGCGGAGGTCTTCTGACTCGGGGCTCCCTCCCTCGCCGCCTTCCCAGCCCGTGGGCCAGTGGCGTGTGGCGCGGAAGCGTCTCCCCTTACAGCGGCGGGACCGTTCCGGACTTGCACCGGATTCCCTTGCCGCTCGCCGGTTTGTGGCCGGAGACTAGCATCGGGCGGCGATGGCTAGATCGCGACTCCTCACGGTCTGGCTTCCGGTCGTCGTGTGGGCCGCCGTCATCTTCGCGTTTTCTTCGATCCCGAGCCTTTCGAGCGGCCTCGGGACGTGGGACACGATCCTCCGGAAGGGCGCGCACGTGACGGAATACGCCATTCTCGGCGGGCTGCTCTACCGGGCGCTGGGCCGGGAAGAGCTCGCACTCGCAGTGGGGATCGCGTACGCGGCTACGGACGAGCTGCACCAGCACTTCGTCCGCGGCCGCCACGCCTCGCCTGTAGACGTCGCGATCGACGCGGTTGGAGTCGCTCTCGGCATGCTCCTCTGGCTCCGGCTGCGCGAACGATGAAGGCGGTGGCGATCAGCCTCTCGGCACTCGGTGACACGGAGCCGCTCTGGCGTGACTGGCTCGAGGACGCGCGCCGCCGTTTTCGGGTCGACGTCGACGCTTTGGACGAGGAGCTGCCGAATTGGCGGGAACTGCTCGAGCGCTTTGCCGAGGAGCGCGCACCGGTCTATTTCCGGCGAGACGCCGACGTCAGCACCACGCTGCGGCAACTGCGCGCCAGCGGCACGCGCATCGGGGTCTTCACGAACTCGCCGGCCGAGCTCGCACGCGTCGCCCTCTCGCATCTGGGCGCCGAACGCCATGTGGAAGTACTGGAAAGCGGTCCAGGGGCGCAGCACCGCGTCGAGGAGGCCTTCGGCAACGATGCGCGGGTGATCGGGACCCGCGAAGAGCTGCTCGCCTTGACATGACCGGCTAGGCCGTCACGGCGGCGCAGATCTCCGCAACGTGCACGTGGCTCGTCCCGCAGCACCCTCCCACGACGTTGAGGTTCGGCAGCCGTGTCTGCAGCTCGCGGTAATGGCCGGCGAGCGCCTGTGGATCTCCGGCGTCCAACTCATCAGCCGCATCGAGCTCGGCATGACTTTTCTCGGACGCGTTGGCGCGCAGGCCGCGAATCCGATTGCGCCAGTCACCGCCCTCCTCGAGCACATCGGCAAAGTGCGTCGGGTGAGCGCAGTTGATCATGAAGTAGGCGACAGAACGGTCCGTCTTGGCGTCGACTTCCTCGATCGCTTCTCCGAGCGATTGCCCGCTCGGTAGACGACCGTCGGTCTCGACCGTGAACGAGATCACGCTCGGAATTCCCGCCGCCTCGGCCGCACGCACGACGCCGATTGCCTCGTCTGCATACGTGAGCGTCAGCGAGCTCACGAGGTCGGCGTCCGTGTTCGCGAACGTGACGACTTGAGCCTCGTGATAACGCTGCGCCTCGTCGGCAGTCATCTGGGTGTCGACGCGATAGCCGTCGCCGCGAGGACCCATGCAGCCGCTGATGACGACGTCCGGAACGGCGTCCCCGGCTCCTGCACGAACCTCCTGCAGGAGAGCAACTCCGCGGCGGTTGACTTCGGCGAGCGCCTCGGCGGAATATCCGAGCAGCTCTCCCCAGTCAGGGTTTGCGCGCCAGGTAGGGGTATCGAGCACGATCCCGACTGCGCGCTCCGCCGCGATCGCCACGTACGACGTGTAGTACGCGCGCAGCGCCTCGATACCGCTCTCATGGTCCAGGAGCGGGAAGGAGGCAAAGTGCGGGAGGTCGATGCCGTCGTCGAAGACCAGTGTCGTCTCCATGCCGCCGTCTGTGATGAACGTGTCTCCAGAGAGCTGGGGCAACTGATCTCTGCGACGGGCCACCGCGCGATCCTACTGCGAAAGCTTGAGGATGCGGCCGTTCCCTGTAGCGAAGTACAGCTCGCCGGCCGCGTCTTCGCCGAAGGACGTCAACGACATCACGCGGAACGGCTCCCGTCGCACATCTGCAGCCCGACCGTCTTGCACGCGCAGGCTCCAGACGATCCCGGAGCAGTAGTCGCCGAAGAAATAGCGACCGGCTGCCCCAGACACGGCCCGCCCGCGGTAGACGTAGCCGCCGGTCACCGAACAGCCGCCTTCGTCATGGCTGTAAACGTCGATCGGCGCTACGAGCTCGCCCGGTCCGAGCGCCGAGTTCGAATAGCGCGCGCGGCCCTCGAAGACATGCCAGCCGTAGTTCGCGAGGGTGCCGATCTGGGCGCGCGGCCGGTAGTCGATCTCCTCCCATTCACCCTGACCGACGTCGCCGATGTAGAGGTCACCGTTCGCACGGTCGAATGAGAACCGCCAAGGATTGCGGAGACCGAGCCCGACGATCTGCCACCTGGCACCGCGACGGAGCGGGTTGATGCGGAGCAGCTTGCCGAGGCGCTGGCTCATGTTCTGGGCGCGGTTGCCCGGATCTCCTGCGGAGCCGCCGTCACCCATCCCGACGTAGAGCATCCCGCTGGAGTCGAACTGCAGCTCTCCGCCGTTGTGATTGGCATAGGGCTGGCGTACGAGCAGCAGTTGACGCGCGGTCGACTTGACGGCACGCCCGTTGCGGGAGCGGAACTCGACGACGCGCGTGTTGCCACTGCGGTCCGTGTAGTTCACGTAGAAGCGGTGGTTGCGCGCGTACGACGGATGGAACGCCAGTGACAGCAGGCCCTGCTCCCCGCCGCTCACGATGCGGTCGCGGATGTCGAGGAACGTGCCGCCCACCTTGCCGTTGACGAGGTACTTGATCCTGCCGACCTGCTCGACCGCGTAGAGACGTCGTGGTTCCGAGGGCGTCGAACTGATCCCTGTCAGAGCAGACAGGCCGCTGGCGTACGGCCGAACCGACAGCTCCTGTTGCGCCTCTGCGCCAGGAAGCACCAGAGCTGCGGCAGCGAGGACCTCGGCAAGCATGCGTCCCAAATTACCCGGCCGCCGGCGGATCGGTTCGACTCTTTACGGAGGCCTTACCTACTTCTTGAGCAGGATCTGGCGGAGCTCGTCTTCCTTGCCGGGCTGCAGGATGGCGAGCACCTGATCTCCCGGTTTGAGCTCGGTCTTCCCGACGGCGATCTCTGCCTTGCCGTCGCGCATCACCGAGATGAGACGCGCGCCCTCGGGCAGCCGTAGCTTCTCGACCGTCGTGCCGGCGCACGGGGACGACTTGTCGATCTGCACCTCGACGATCTCCAGGTTCTCCTTGCGGAGCTCGAGCAAGTGCACGAGGTCGTGCTCGGGCACCTCGTGCTCGACGAGGCCGAGGATGCTGGACGTCGCGCACACCGTGGGCGAAATACCGAGCAGGTCGAAGTGCGGCTGGTTACGCGGATCGTTCACGCGCGCGATCACCTTCGGCACGCCGTACTTCTCCTTGGCGATCTGGGTGATCACGAGGTTGTCCTCGTCGTCGCCGGTCAGGGCTAGCACGAGATCGGGAGGCCGCTTCACGCCCGCCTTCTCGAGGACGAAGAGCTCCGTCGCGTCGCCCTGCATCGCCTGGTGCTCGAACTCGGACTCGAGCCGCTCGTAGCGGTCGCGATCCTGCTCGATGATCGTCGCCTCGTGGCCGTTGCGCAGCAAGGTGCGCATGACGTTGGCTCCTGCCTTGCCGCCGCCTGCAATCAATACGTACATCTAAACCTTCATCTCCTCGCGGGGTTGCTGTGGAATGGGGCATGAGCGCACGGCGTCGGTGAGCGCGTCGATGGCGGCGGAGGTCGGGCAGATGGTGCGCAGGCCGCGCTCGCGGTAGAAGTCCGCGCGCGCGGGATCCAGGATCCGGACGACGGTGCAGTCGATTCCGAAACGCTTCTGTGCCACCTGACCGATCACGAGGTTCGTGTTGTCGCCGTCCGTCGAGACGACGACGGCGTCGGCATCCTCGATGCCGGCCTCACGCAGCACGGCGTTGTCCATGCCGTGGCCGCGCACGAACCCGCCGGTCCAGTTTTCTCCAAGGCGGCCAAGGGCTGACTCGTTCTCGTCCACCGCGGTTACCTCCCACCCCTCGGAGGCGAATCGCTTGGCGATCGTCGAGCCCACCCGGCCACAGCCGATGACGATGAGCTTCATTGCACTCAGCGTAGCTCGGCGGTCAACCCTGAGGCTCGCTGCCGTCCGCTTCGAGGGCTCCCTGCGGAAAGGCGACGATCAGGACCTCGCTGGGCGCCTTCTTCAGGACGTAGTCGACCGTTGGCGAGAAGAATCGGGACTGTCTGCGCCATCGGGGTGCGGAGCCGAGGACGATCAGGTCTGCGTCCGAGTCCTGCGCCTCCTGGACGATCGCCTGCCCGATCGAGCGAGCCCGGACCGTGCGCCCCTCCACGTTGACGCCGTGGTCTGCCCCGAGGAGCTTCGCCTCGGCGATTGACGCCTCGGCCCGCTCCTCCTCCTCGAGGAGCTCGGCGTCGAGAGGGAGCTCCATCGGCACGCGGATCACGTGGAGCGCCTCCACCGAGGCCCCTCGCTCCTGCGCGAGCTTGACGGCCGTCGCGATCATCTCCTCGCCGATGTCGCCCAGCTTCATCGGGACGAGGATGCGCGAGAACTCCGCCTCGGCGAGGCCGCGATGCTCGTCCGCGGACACGACACGCTGGAGCAGGCCCTCGCCGCGTGACTTGCGCACGACGATGTAGACGATGAGACCGACCCCGAGCCAGGCGGGTCCCGCCAGACGGGCGCCCTGGTGCGTGCCGATCGCGATCAGCCACACGACGAAGGTCAGGAGCGCGCCGACGACCGACGGCACGGGCACGCGGCCCACGGTGAACGGCACGCGGTACGGACGCCTGCGGTTCGGTTCGCTGAACCTCAGTTTGATCACGGCGAGCTGCGCGGCGGTGAAGGCGAACAGGACGCCGAAGCTGAAGAGGCTCGCCAGAAACAGGACGGGGTGCGCGAGCGCTGCGGTTCCGACGAGGAGCCCGATCGAAATCAGAGCGGCGGCGATGATCGACTCGGGAGCGACGAGCGTGCGCGGCCTGAGCATCCCGAACCGGCGCGGTAACTGGCCGTGCTCGCCGAGCGAATACGCGAGACGGCCGAAGCCGGAGATGGAGGTGGTGGCCGCAGTGAGCAGGATGAGCGCACCGGACAGGCCGACGAAGACCTGCAGCGGTGCGCCGATCACGTCGGGCACGTGCTCACGGATCTGCGTGACGATGCCCACGAGCGGTGCACGGATCCAGTTGCTGCCGAGCAGCGTGCCGTGCTCCGCCGGAAACGCCGAGAGCCCGACGACGGCAATGGCGACGTACAGGACGACGACCAGGCCGATGGAGCCGAACAGACTCCGAGGTAGGTCGCGGCCGGGACGCCGCGTCTCCTCCGCGAGATTTGCAACCGTTTCGAGCCCCGTGTAGGCGAGCATCCCGAGCGGGATCGCGAACGCGAGCGAATGCCACGTGGGCGACGTTCCGAGAGACGTCCCGGCGCTCAGTGCCCCCGGCGAGAAGAGAAGCGCCATCCCGAGCACCACGATCAGGAGCTGGGTGGCGAGATCGACGAGGGCGACCATAAAGGCCCAGCGGTGCAGACGGGTGCGGTGGACGAGCCGGATCACCGCGACTCCCGCGATCACGCCGCAGCCGGCCACGACGTCCCACGGGCGGTGGATCTTGGTGAAGAACGCACCCGCGACGTAATGGGGCATGAAGAGGGCCGACAGCGCGATCACGATCAGGTAATCGAGGAAAAGCACCCAGCCCGTGATGAAGCCCCAGAAGTCGTTGAACGCGATCCGGACGAACGTCGCGGCGCCGCCGGTTTCGCGAATCGCCGCCGTTCCTTCGGCGTAGGAGAGGGAGACGATCAGGAAGAGCAGGCCGGTCGCGAGCAGCACGAGCGGCGTGAAGCCGAGCGCGCGCAGCGTGATGATTCCGAGCGCGAAGTAGATCGACGACGCGATCTCCCCGTAGGCGATCGAGAAGAGCGCGGGAGCGTCGAGAACCCGCTGAAGCCGGGGTAGCTTGCGTGCCACAGCTCGAGGTTACTGCCGACTGCGGAGGAGATAGAGGCGGCCGACACCGAGGGCGAAGAACAGCACCCCGATCAGGAAGCCGAACACCGCACCGCCGTGCACGGCCGTGACCACGACCAGCGCGATCCCGATTCCCATGAAGAGAAACGCGAAGAGCATCACGAGGGAGCGGTAAGCCCTCAAGCAGCTCTCCGCCCCGCGACGACCATCACTCTGCTCGGCGCATGCTTCAGGACGAAGTCCACGGTGTCACTGAAGACACCGCGCCCACGCCCGCCACGCGGCGCGCCCATGACGATGATCTCGCTCTGGCGCCTCTTCGCGTCGTCGACGATCGCCCGGCCGGGGTGGCGGGCCCTCACGATCCGCTCCGTAAACTTGACGCCGTAGAGCTCGGCGATCGCCGCAGCGACGTCGAGCGCGTCGTCCGCAGCACGTTCCTCCTCCTCGAGTTGTGTGTCCAGTGACAGGTCGAGGGGGACAACCACCACGCTGAGGGCCGCGATAGCGGCACCTCGGTCAGCGGCGAGCCGACAGGCAAGGTCGATCGCCTCCTCCGATGTCCGGCCCGGCTTCACGGGAACGAGAATGTTTTGGTATTCGAGGGCGACTGCGGGCCCGATGATCACCGGGGCGCGCAACGTTGCGGTCAACGGCTCACGCAGAACGACGCGGCGGTACACGAAGTAGCCGATGAGCCCGATCACCAGCCACGTCAGTCCCGCCCAGCGCGCTCCGGGCTTCTGGATCACGACCACGAGCCAGGCAGCGCCGGTACCAAAGGCCCCGAAGATCGCAAACAGCGGCCAGTCCACGTTTCTGACCCTGAGGCTCGGGCGCACTTTGAAGGCCTCCGGATCGTTGCGCGTCTGCGCGCGCAACGCGATCACTGAGAGGTGCGCGATCGTGAACGAGAGCATCGCGCCGAACGCGTACATGTCGCCGAGGAAATCCGTCTTGCCGGGCAGGAGCACGAGAATCGAGAGCAGGCCGGCGAAGAAGAGGAGCGACAGCCAGGGTGTCTTGAGCTTCGGATGCAGCCGGCGGAAGACCTCGGGCAGCTGGCGGTGCGTCGCCATCGCATACGTGATGCGCGACGCCCCGATCACACCTGCGTTCGTCGCGATCAAGAGGATCGTCGCCGCGAGAATGCCGACGTAGATCTTCGAGGCGTCCAGTACCTGTCCGTGTAGCCCGAGGTTCTCGACCAGGCCGAGAACGGGGTCGTTCTTGAAGCCGCCCTGGTCCGGTCCGACGCCGAGCAACGTTTGATATCCGTGCGCGGTCGTCTGCACGGGTAGCGCCGACAGCGCGATCAGCGGCAGCGTCAGGTAGATCGCGAAGACCGCACCGACGACCCACGTGATCGAGCGCGGGATGTCTCGCGGCGGGTCGCGTGCCTCCTCGGCCAGGTTGGACACAGTCTCGATCCCGGTGTACGCGATCATCGCGATCGGAATGGCAAGGAAGAACTGCGACCACGTCGGCGCGACGCCCCAGTGGAGGTTCGCCGAGAAGACGATGTGCGGGTTGAAGATCAGCGCGAAGCCCACACCGACCAGCAAGAGCTGAGTGCCGAAGTCGAGCACGGCGAGAAAGATGTTCAGGTTGGCCGCTTCCCTGACGCCGACGATGTTCAAGAGCACGAGGAAGACGACGACGATCACGCCTCCGACGATGTCCCACGGGTTCTCCCGCAAGGGGCTCCAGAAGATCGAGAGGTAGTGCGGGACGAAGAACGCCGAGATGGCGATCGTGATGATGTAGTTGAGCATCTGCGCCCAGGCCGCGGCGAACGAGACCAGCTCGTTGAACGCGTGGCGGGCGAAGCTCGAGGAGCCGCCCGCCTCGGGATAGCGAACGGTGCCCTCGGCGTAGGTCGCGGCAGTCGCGGCGAAGATCAGCCCGCTGACGAGGAAGACGAGCGGCGTCAGCCCGAGCGCGATTCCGGCGACGAGCCCGAGTGCGTAGTAGATCGAGGAGCCGACGTTGCCGTAGGCGGTCGCGAAGAGCGCCGGGGTCCCGAGCACCCGCTCGAGCGTCTGCTGGCGTCGCCTGCCTCTCCGCCGCGGTGTCACGGTCGTGCTCACCGCGCCGGACCCTAGAGCTTCGAGTTGTTAGCCGTGAATCGAGACGATCAGCGGGATGATCAGGATGGCGACGATGTTCGCGATCTTGATCATCGGGTTGATGGCCGGCCCTGCGGTGTCCTTGTAGGGATCGCCGACCGTGTCACCGGTGACCGAGGCGGCGTGAGCCTCGGAGCCTTTGCCGCCGAACGCGCCGTCCTCGATCAGCTTCTTCGCGTTGTCCCACGCGCCGCCGCCCGACGTCATCGCGATCGCAAGGAACAGCCCGGTCACGATCGTCCCGATCAGCAGTCCCCCGAGCATTCGCGCGCTGATGATGCCGATGATCACCGGGAAGAGGATCGGAATCAAGGCCGGCAGGAGCATCGCCTTGATCGCCGAGTTGGTGACGATGTCGATCGCGCGCCCGTACTCCGGCCGGGACGTGCCCTCCATGATTCCGGGGTCCTCACGGAACTGGCGGCGAACCTCGGTGACGACTTCGCCGCCCACGCGGCCGACCGCCTGCATCGCAAGCGAGGCGAACAGGAACGGCATCAGCCCGCCGATGAAGAGACCGGCGATCACCCACGCGTCGCTGAGACTGAATATCGAGGAGAGGCCCGCGTCGGCGAGCCCGGTGGTGTACGAGTCGAAGAGGACGAGAGCGGCGAGAGCAGCCGAGCCGATCGCGTAGCCCTTCGTCACCGCCTTCGTCGTGTTCCCGACCGCGTCGAGCGGGTCGGTGATCGCACGCACGGACTCGTCCAGGTTGGCCATCTCCGCGATGCCGCCGGCGTTGTCCGTCACCGGGCCGTACGCGTCGAGTGCGACGATCAGTCCCGTCATCGAGAGCTGTGCCATCACCGCGACGCCGATCCCGTAGAGGCCGGCGAAGTGGTGCGCAACCAGGATGCCCGCCGCGATCACGATCACCGGCAGCGCCGTCGCCTGCATTCCGACGGCGAGGCCCTCGATGATGTTCGTCGCGTGTCCGGTTTGCGACGCGGACGAGATGGACTTGACCGGCCCCCAGCGCGAGCCCGTGTAGTACTCGGTAATCGCAACCAGCAGGAACGTCACGACGAGGCCGACGAGCGAAGCGCAGTACAGGTCGGTGAAGCTGAATTTCCCGCCGTCGTAGGCCATCGTCACCGGGATGAACCCGATCGCCGACAGCACGGTGGCGACGAGCACGGCCTTGTAGAGCGCGTTCATGATGTTGCCCGTCCGTCCGACCCGAGCGAAGAACGTGCCGATCACGGAAGCGAGGATCGACATGCCGCCGAGCGCGAGCGGATAGAGGGCGAGCCCGCTCGACGGGAACTGCGTGCCGAGCAGCATCACGGCGACCGCGGTTACCGCATAGGTCTCGAAGAGGTCTGCCGCCATGCCCGCGCAGTCGCCCACGTTGTCGCCGACGTTGTCCGCGATCACAGCCGGGTTTCGCGGATCGTCCTCGGGGATGCCGGCCTCGATCTTTCCGACGAGGTCGGCTCCGATATCGGCGGCCTTCGTATAGATGCCGCCGCCGAGTCGCGCGAAGACGGAGATGAGGGAGCCTCCGAAGGCCAGGCCGATCAGGTCGTGGATCGCGGAGTCCGCGGAGTTGTCCAACCAACCGGTGAGCACCCAGTAGTACCCGGCAACACCGAACAGAGCCAGGCCCACGACCATCATTCCGGTCACGGAGCCGGCGCGGAACGCGACGTTCAGAGCCGGCTTGAGCCCACCGCGAGCCGCCTCCGCCGTCCGCAGGTTCGCGCGCACGGCGACGTTCATGCCGATGAACCCGGCGCCTGCGGAGAGGATCGCCCCGACGAGGAAGCCGATGGCGGTGCCCCAGCCCAGCTTGTTGTAGAAGCCGAGCAGCAGGAACGGCACGATCGAGACGGCCGCGATCGTCATGTACTGCCGGCGCAGGTAGGCGGCAGCGCCCTCCTGGACCGCCTTGGCGATCTCCTTCATGCGCTCGTTGCCCTCCGGGCGGCCGAGCAGCCAGACGGTCAGCCAGATGCCGTAGGCGACGGCGACGCCGGAAGCAAATCAGCGCGAACAGCACCGGATGGTCGTTGAAGAAGCTCCCGACGATCAGCTTTGGTACCCCCTCACAAAGTCTGCGCCGAGTGTCCTCGGCGCGGCGGGTTTTCTATCACATGGCGCCCATCGGAGCGCCGTTTCCCGTCTTCATGGCCCTTCCCAGTGGGGTCAGCCCTCGCCCTTGGCGGCGTCCGCGTACGCGAGCTGGAGGTTCGCCGTCACCTGCTTGAAGTCCCGCACGAGCTCCTCGCTCGCGGCTCCGTCGAGAACGGGGACGAGCGCGCGTAGGGCCTCGATCGCGAGGCGGGCCTGGTCGAGGTCGCGGTCCTGCTCGGAGAGCCGCCGGTACCCGAGCGAGGAGACCGTGTAGAGCGTCTGGACGAGGAGGTCCGAGACCTTGAGCGTCTTCAGCTCTTCTTCGAGCTGCTTCAGAAGCTCGTCGTCGGACGGTGGGAGACTCTCGCTCAAGCGGGCTCCCAGAGCTCGAACCGGTTTCCCTCGAGGTCGCTCGCCCAGCCGAAGCGTCCGAACTCGATCGTCTCGACACGGTCGTCGACCTCGACACCGGCTGCGCGGAGCTGCGCCAGCATGGCATCGAGATCGCGAACGCGGAAGTTGACCATCAGCTGCTGGCCGCTCGAGCCGAAATACGTGGTGTCGGCGGGAAACGGCGCCCACACGGTCTGGTCGCCCTCCTTCGCCGTGAACGTGGTGCCGTACTCCTCCATGTCGATGCCGAGGTGCTCGGAGTACCACGCGCGAAGAGCGACGGGATCGTGCGCACGGAAGAAGATCCCGCCCACTCCCTCTGCGGCCTCACCCACCGACACGCTCCCGCGGCCGGCGAACGAGCTCCGCAAACACGTCGCGATGCGAGCCGATCTCCGCGAGGCGCTTGTATTGGCGCTCCGAAGCGTTCGCCTCCGGCACCGAGAGGTACGGCGCCGCGCCGATCTCCTCGGCCACCGGAAGCACCCACTCGATCAACGCCTCGATGCGCGCCCGGGCCGGGACGACCTCGCCGCGCTCGAAGTCGATGAGCCCGTCCGTCAGGCCGTAGCGAATCGCGCGCCACATGTTCTCCTCGATCAGGCGGGGCGGCAGGTTCGGCAACTCCTCCCCTTCGTCGATCGCACGCGCGAAGCGCGCCCCGAGCGCATAGATCAGAGCCGCGAGCGACTGCGCCTCGGCCAGGTCCGGTTGTGCGTCGCAGATCCGGACCTCGACGGTCGGAAACGCGAGATGCGGACGCACGCTCCACCAGATCTGCGTGTGCTCGTCGATCGACTGAGTCGTATAGAGGAAACGGACGTACTCCTCGTAGCCGGCCCACCCGTCGTAGGCGTCCGGAACTCCGCAACGCGGGAAGAGCTTCGTGAAGATCTCGGTGCGCGCCGAGTGGAGGCCGGTGACGCAGTCCTCCAGGAACGGCGAGCTGGCCGATAGGGCGAGCAGCTCCGGCAGGACATTGCGGAACGCGTTGGCGACGGCGACCGCTCGGTCGGCACCGCGAATCCCGATGTGCGCATGGAGGCCAAAGCTGTTGTTGCGCCACACGACGTACTGCAGGAGCTCGTTGTTTCGACGGTAGTGCGGCGTGTCGATGATGCGCTGGTCCTGCCATTGGCTCCAGGGATGAGTGCCGGTCGCGGCAAGGCCGACACCGAATCGGTCGGCGAGCTCGCCGAGCTGCGCACGCCGCTCCACCATCAGCTCGACCACTTCGCCGAAGTTCGCGCAACGCCCGGTCTTCACCTCGATCTCGGATGCGATCAGCTCGCCGACGAGGTTCTCGTCGAGCGCCGTTCCCGCCGCTCCGGCCTTGAGCTCCTCGAAGCGGTTCGTCAGCTCGAGCGTGTCGGGATCGAGGATTGCGAACTCTTCCTCCACGGCAATCGTGAAGTCGTGTCCATCCTCGAATGCCTCACGCGCGGAGCGAATCTGCTCCTCGGGACTGAGTCGTTGCTGGTCACCCACGTCACTAGGGTAAATGAAGCAATGCGGGTCAACCGCTGCCGATCGGCTCGAGCAGACGTGCGGCGATGCTCGTCCAGCTCCAACGCTCGACGGCGGCACGCCGGGCCGCCGCGCCGAGCTCCGCTCGCGCGTTGGGTGTAAGTGCGAGCAACTCCTCGAGCTTTGCGGCCAGGTCGGCTGCGTCCCCGTTCGCGAAGCTCGCCAGGTGCCGCTGGTCGACGGGATACTCGGCCTCCAGGCCTTCCGCGACCTCCGCGAGGCCCGAGTGACGGGCGACGAGCGGCGGCGAGCCCGCAGCCGCCGCCTCCGCGGCGACCATTCCGAACGCTTCGGGAAAGATCGACGGCACGACCGTGACGTCGGCGAGCTGGAGCAGAGGCACGAGGTGTCGGTGTTCGAGCGGACCGGTGAAGAGCGTCCCCCGCGGCGCGATCAACTCGAGCTCCTGCCGGTAGTCGCCGAAGCCGACGATCACGGCGCGTGCCTCCACGGTTCGCAGAGCCTCGAGCAGGACGTGGACGCCCTTGTTGTGGAGGAGCTTGCCGAAGTAGACGACGGTGGGCTCGTCCGTGGCAAAGAATTCTTCGAGCCGCGCCGCGTTGCCGTGGTCCGGCTGCCGCTCGTCAGAGTTCGCCGGGTTGGCTGCATCGGCGCGGGCTTCCTCCAGCAGGCGTGCGAGGGATTCCTCGCGTGAGGAAGAGGGCCGGAATTCCTCCACGTCGACCCCGGGCGGCACCTCGTACACGCGCTCGACGTGGCCGACGACCTCCGCCAGGACGTTGCGGATGTGCGCGGACCCGACGAAGACGGCTTCGGCAGAGGCCAGGCATTCGCGCCCCCAAGCGGCGAGGTCGTCGTTGCCACGCATCGAGTACTCGAGCTCCGAGCCGTGTGCCTTCACCGCGAACGGCATTCCGCTCGCCCAGCCCACCGCAGCGCCGAGCAGCACGTGGTTCGCGAAGACCAGATCGGCGGGCATCTGTGCGCACAACGCCGTCGCATTGAGCGCCACGTAGCGGTCTCGCTCGGTGCGCGTGAAGTCCTGCAGCAGCTTCGCCTCGAGCCCCTCGTAACGGTCGAGCACGAATACGGGCAGCAGCCCGCCGATGTTCGGCTTGAACACCTTCGCCCCACCAAGGTCGTAACGCTCCGGATGCGGCTCCTGGCAGACCACGACGACGTCGTGGCCGGCGCGGCTCCACTCACGCGCGACTGCGCGGGTGTAGACGTTGGATCCGGTTCCGCCGAGCAGGTACCCGTGCCAGAGCAGGATCCGCATCCCCCGACGCCCCTATTTCTCTACGTCAAGTAGAAGTAGAGCGCGTAGAGCAGCTCGACGGCCGGATTCGACGTGTGGACCGCGACGTCTTGCGGCACGTCGAGCAGGGCTTCCGAGTAGTTGAAGATGATCCTCACGCCCGACTCGACGAGATCGTCTGCAACACGCTGCGCGTTATCGGCGGGAACGGCCACGACCCCCACGATGATGTTCTTGTCGCGGATCGTGTTCGAGAGACGCGTGTAGTCGCTCACCGGAACGTTGCCGACCGGGCGACCCACCTTGTCCGGGTCGGTGTCGAAAACGGCGGCGATGTTGATCCCGTGCTCCGCGAAGATCGGCGAGCTGGCGATCGCCTGCCCGAGACGCCCCGCTCCGATCAGCGCGATGTTGTGCTGTCCCTGGGTGCGGAGAATCTTGCGGATCTCCCCGAGCAGCGAGTCGATGTTGTAGCCGACGCCGCGCTTGCCGAACTTCCCGAACGCGGAGAGGTCACGCCGAATCTGGGTCGCATTGATGTTGGTGTAGTCAGAGATCTCCTGAGAGGAGATGCGCTCCTTGCCCATCTTCTTCGCCTGCGTCAGCACCTGGAGGTAGCGGGACAGCCGCGCTGCGACTCCGACCGTCAGGCGATCGGCCACAGGGCTCGTGGATGCGAGAGTTTGTGACAACCCGAACCCGTTGTATCACGCGACGCCAGGGTCCCGCGTAGGTCAACTTTGTGCGGCTAGTTTGCGGCGAAAGGCATCAGGATCCACGTAATAGACGAAGGCGCGCTCGCCGTCGATCTCGACCACGGGGAGCCACTCCCGGTAGCGCTCCTCCAGCTCGGGATCGCCGTCGATCTGGATCTCTCGGAGCTCGAAGTCGACGTCCTTGCGGACCTGTTCGAGAATGGCGCGCGCGCGTTCGCAGAGATGGCAGCCCTCTGCGTGATACAGGACGACTCTAGGGATAGATACCGCGCGTGGTCGTTGCTTCCGCGACGCGCTGAACGGCGAGGCCGTAGGCGGCCAGGCGCATCGAAATGTCTCGGTTCTCCATCGTGGCCCAGGTCTCGTTGAACGCGCGCGTGATGATGTCGTTCAGCTTCGCGTTGACCTCGGCTTCCTTCCAGAAGTACTCCTGCAATCCCTGCACCCATTCGAAATAGGAGACGACGACGCCGCCGGCGTTCGCGAGGATGTCCGGGAGGACGAGGATGCCCTTCTCCTCGAGGATCTCGTCGCCGCTCGGGGTCACGGGACCGTTTGCGCCCTCGACGATGATCTTCGCCTTGACCTTGTCGGCGTTCTCCGCGGTGATCACCTGCTCGAGCGCACACGGTGCCAGCACGTCGCACTCCAGCAGGAGCAGGTCTTCGTTCGAGATCGGATCTGCGCCCCTGAAGCCTGCGAGCGAGCGCGCCTCGCTCTTGTGCGCGATCGCGGCCTGCACGTCGATGCCGTTCTGGTTGTAGAGGCCGGAGGTCGAGTCCGAAATCGCGATCACCGTCGCGCCGTCCTCCGCGAGGAACTTCGCGAGGTACGAGCCGACGTTGCCGAAGCCCTGCACCGCGACGGTCGACCCTTGCAGCGAGATCTGCCGCTTTCGCACCGCCTCGCGCACGCAGTAGAGCGCACCGCGCGCAGTCGCTTCCTCGCGGCCGAGCGAGCCGCCGATCGTCAACGGTTTTCCCGTGACGACGCCGAGGACCGAATGCCCTTTGTTCATCGAGTACGTGTCGAAGATCCACGCCATCACGCGTCCGTCGGTCCCGACATCCGGTGCGGGAATGTCCTTCTCCGGCCCGATCTCGTTGATGATCTCCGAGGTGAAGCGGCGCGTCATCCGCTGCAGCTCGCCCTCTGACATCGTCTTCGGATTGCAGACCACGCCACCTTTGGCGCCCCCGAACGGGATTCCAGAGAGCGCACACTTCCACGTCATCCACATCGCGAGCGACTTGACCTCGTCGAGCGTGACGTCTGGGTGATAGCGGATGCCGCCCTTCGAAGGACCGCGTGCGACGTTGTGGGTCACGCGGTAGCCCTGGAAGACCTCGGTCCTGCCGTCGTCCATCGAGACCGGAATCGAGACGGTCAGAGCCTTCTTGCACTCCTGCAGGACGTTGATGAGGTTGGGATCGATCGCGAACGTGTCGGCGACCTTCCTCAGCTGAGACTTCGCGATCTCGAAGGGGTTCTCGCGCAGGTGCGAGACGGGCGCGTCGACGGTGGTCACGTCAGCTCCTTTTTCCGAGCAAATGACAACGTTTTTGAGCTAGCCGGGCCGGCGGAGCCTACTTGATCGTGAAGCCGACCGTCCGGGTCGTCGGCGGCCCCTCGTCGGTCGCGAACGCGACCAGCCTGAGCTGGTACTCGCCGCTCGGAAGCACGGCGCCGGTCGGGTCGCGACCGGTCACGCCGAACGAATAGCGGCCCGGCAGCACGTCGCGCAGTCGCGCGAGCAGTCCGATCCGGCCGCCGGCCTTGCTCCACAGCTCGAGATCCAGGCGGGAGAGCGGCAGCACGTCCAGCTCGCCGGCCGAGCGCCGCACCGAGCCCGCGACGAAGCTCAGCAACGCCGGCGCGGCGTCGGAAGGCACGAACGCGCGGGTCGAGACTCGAACGGCTGCGAGGTCCGGCTGCCGGCGCTTCCCGAAAGTGATCGTCCACGGCACACGAATCTCCCGACCGGCTGCAGGTGTCACGATCACGACGCCTTCCGCGGGTGCGGTGCCCACGAGCTTGCTCGTCACGCGCGCACGAACGTGGATACGAATCGATCGTCCCGGCCCGAGTGAGAAGTGCTGCGGTCTGAGGTCGAACTCCAGCGACGCCGCGCCTTCCCGTGCAACGTTCACGTCGAGCGAGAGGATCAGAGGACGGAACGAGAGGTTGCGCAGGATGACCACCTGATCGGTGCGCCAGCTTTGTTTGCCTGCTCGTCCTAGCGCAAGCGATGCAGGGCTTGCACCGACCTCGGTGGCTGTCGCGCCGCCGAGGTCGATCAGCCCCACGCCCTGAGCGGTGACGCGATCGTCCGGCAGTGGTCGCGCCGCACCCACCAGGAGGCTCTTCAGCGCATCCGCGTCGAGATAGGGCCGCGCCTGCGCGAGTAGCGCGGCGGCTCCGGCGACGAGTGCCGCCGCCGCGCTCGTCCCGTTGACGGTGCCGTAGCGAGCCGAACCGTCTGCGTTTGCTCCCGGCTCGGCGGTCTCGAGCGCCACCCCCGGTGCCACGACCTCGGGCTTCACGCGGCCGTCGAACGCCAGTCCAGTGGAGGAGAAGCGCATGACTCTTCCCTCGCCGCTGTTCGACTCTCTCTTGACGACGCCGAGCGACGCCGTCGTCTGGATGCCGCGACGGATCGCGGCACGGAGCGTGTGCGCGACGTCCTCGGGAACCGAGACCGCCGGGATCGGAGCGCTCTCGTCGAGGCCGATCGCGCCCGCCGGAAGATCCGCACCGTAGAACAGAACCGCAACAGCTCCTGCCTGGGCGGCGTTCGTCACCGACCCGTTGGGATCGACTCCGGCTGGAAGCAGCGCGGCGCGGCCGGCGACCAGACTGGACCCGCGGCGGTCGAAGAAGTCGAGCAGTGGAACCGCTCCGCGATAGCCGGCTGCACCGCTCGTCACCGATCTCGGCGCACCGATCCCCACGTCGAGCGCGTGAGCCGGTGTCACCGCCCCGGCGAGCGGTCGCATCCCGTCGAGCTCGACGCGAAGCCCCGCGCGCAGCACGACGCGCACCTGTCCGAAGCGCGGCCGGAGATCCACGGCGCCGACCGTCAGGACCGCAGGTGCTCCGCCCGGGCCGGCAACGCTGCCGTAGCCGGGACCTGCAGGACCATCGTTCCCGGCGGGAGCGACTACGAGCGTGTCGAGTCGAGTCGCACCCGCGGCAGCGCGCGCGACCGGGCCGTCGGCAAAACCGGCGAATGGCTCCGCAACGCCAACGAGTGCGACACGCGCCGCGTCGTGCGCATCGCCGTCGCCGTTCGGATCGACCGCTCGCTCGAGCCCGGCGAGAACCTGGTCCGTGCGTCCGTACACCGCCCAGCTCGCGGACGCATCGCGTTGCCACCCCGCAACACGGATCGGCAGCACCGTCGCGCCCGGTGCAACACCCGCGAGTGCGCCGGGACCCCCGGAGCCGACCAACAGACCGGCCATCTCCGTACCGTGCCGCTCGAGCTGAGCCGGCTCGTCCGGGCGCGAAGCCGCCAGTGCGCCGGCCTCACCACCGACGATGTCGATGCCTCCCGCGACGCGACCGCGCAGGAAGGGTTGGGCACGATCGACACCGGTATCGAGCAGAGCGATTGTCACGCCGCGGCCGTCCTTGTCGGACAGCCCGATGTTCGGACGCTCGCCGAACTCGGAGCTCGTCAGCAACCGGGAACTGAGCGAAGCAGGGTAGGCGGCGCGCACCGGATAAACGCCTGCCACCTCCGGGGCGCGCTCGAGCAGCGCGATGCCGCGCGCGTCGAACGCAGCCGAGAAGCCGTTGACCGTGCGTGTGTAGCTGAACTCGGGTTGGACGACCACACCCTGTACGCGCAGACGAGCAACGAGCAGCTTCTGCGACGAGAGGGCCGACTGCACCCAACGGCGTTCGTCCTCACTCGTCGCCAGGCCGCCGACACGACCAACTCGATCCGCGACCGCCGGTGCCTTCAACAGGACGATGACTCGCTGTCCGACGGCCACCCGGGGCCGCAGCGCCCCGGCGAGCCCTTGCCAGCTCGGGTCTCCGAGCTCCGTTACGCCGCCGCTGCGACCGCCCGCGGCGATGAGGACGGCCGTGACGGCGACCGCGAGGGCCGCAAGCACCAGGGCATTGAACGGCTCACGCGGTGGACGCGTAGGCATCGAGAGCAAGATAGCCGGGATACGGGATGGCCTCGGTGAACCGTGCTGCAGAGGCGATCATGGCCGCGTTGTCGGTGCAGAGTGCCAGCGGGGCTGCCGTTGCGTCGGGCAGGGAGGCCCTCAGCTCCGAGTTCGCGGCAACACCGCCGACGACTGCGACCTTCGTCGCACCGATCTCGCCGGCAGCCTGCTCCGTTCGCTGCACGAGCGCGCGCACGATCGCCCGCTGATAACTCGCCGCGAGATCCGCGCGACGGCGCTCCAGCTCGTCTGGCTGCAGTTTCTTGACCGCGTACAGCAGCGCCGTCTTGAGACCGGAGAACGAGAAGTCGAGCCCCGGTACTCGCGCAACGGGAAAGTCGTACGCACTCGGGTCGCCCTCGCGTGCGACGCGGTCGATCTCGGCACCGCCGGGATAGCCGAGCCCGAGAAGCCGCGCTCCCTTGTCGAACGCCTCACCGGCAGCATCGTCGAGAGTCGTTCCGAGGACGCGAGGTCGCTTGGCGCGATCCTGCACGTCGAGCAGCAACGTATGGCCACCACTCGCGAGGAGGCAGAGAAACGGCGGCGTGAGTGCTTCGGGCTCGAGGTAAAGCGAGGCAACATGGCCTTGCAGATGGTCGACCGCCGCCAGAGGCAGCCGTCTGGCCCACGCAATCGCCTTGGCGGCCGCGACGCCGACGAGTAATGCTCCGATCAATCCCGGGCCTGCTGTCACACCGAGGAGCTCGACGTCGTCGAGCGACGTGTCCGCTTCGGCGAGCGCGTTTTGCACGACCGGCGTGACGAGCTCGAGATGACGGCGCGACGCCACCTCGGGCACGACGCCGCCGTAGCGCGCGTGCAGATCGGCCTGCGACGAGACGACGTTGGAGAGAATCCGTCCGTCTGGCGTGATCACCGCCGCAGCGGTCTCGTCACAGGAAGTCTCGATCCCGAGTATCAAGCGGGGCGCGGCTGAGGGTCCCGCCACATGATCAAGGCGTCTTCTCGGTTATCCGTGTAGTACCCGCGCCTAACTCCGCGCGCCTTGAAGCCGGCCTGTTCGTACAGCCTGATCGCGACGTCATTCGAGACTCGCACTTCGAGGGTGTAGCCACGGCGTCCATCGCCTGCCGTGAGCTCGAAGAGGCGTTCGAGCAGGCTCGACGCGACTCGCTTGCGCCGATACGCGGGAGCGACGGCGAGGTTCATGACGTGCCACGCGTCGACGTAGCGGGAGATGATCAGGTAGCCGAGGAGTTCGTGCGTGTCCGGCTCGAACGCGCCGAGCGAGATCGAGGACGGCTTAGCGAGCTCGCCGGCGAACATCGACCGCGACCAGGGTGTCGGATACGAGTCGCGCTCGATCGTCTCGATCGCGTTCAGGTCGCGAAGTTCGAGGCGACGGAGGTCCACAGCGTTCGCAGTCGCGCTCATCGGTCGGCCCCCGGCCGATGAGCGGGGGAAGGGGCGTAAGGGGAAACCGGGAGGTTTCCCCGCTCTTTCTCCTCAGCGCGCACGGCGGCGGTCGCCACGGCGTGTGCGTTGAGGCGATCCCTAAAGAAGGGAGTTCGTGAGGGAAACATGGTTTCCCTCACGGGAGCGAACCGAAGGTACGCGACGCTCATCTGGTGGTTTTATCAGCGTCGGGGACTCTCAGGTACATCGGCTCGACCGCCTCGGCCGGACCGAAGTCCCTGGCGAGTTGGGCATGGAAGCGGGCCCGAGGGACATGCCGGTCGTCTTGATCCGCCGGAATCTCAGCGCCGGCTGCCTCCAGCACGGAGCGGTAGCGAACGGCGCCGCTGCCGACACAGACGGTGCCTGGGTGGAGCTCGACCTCGGCCGGCGGGAGCACCCGAGGCTCCCCCTGGAGCACGAAGACCTCCCCGCGCCTCGCGTCGACGACGGGAATGGCCCCAGGTGCGCCTGCGGCGAGGGCGTCCAGGGTCGAGACGCCGGCAACGGGGACCCCGAGACCGAGAGCGAGCCCGCGCGCGGTCGCCAGCCCGATGCGGACGCCGGTGAAGCTGCCCGGCCCGATCCCGACCGCAATTCCCTCGAGCTCGCGCGTGTGCGCGCCGGCTTGCCGGAGCAAGGCGTCAATGTCCTCCATGACCGTAGACGCACGCGACGTGCGCTCCCCGAGCACCTCTCCGTCGGAGACGAGCGCGCTCGTCGCGACGTCAGTCGCCGTGTCGAAGGCCAGAATCAGCATCGCCCTGAATCGTGACAAGCCTCTCCCCTTCTTCGCCGCCGTGCTCGAGTCGCACCTCGATCCGAGGGGCCGGAAGGACACCGGCGCCGGCCTCCGGCCATTCGACGAAGACAACGGCGTCGTCGAAGTACGGCTCGAGGTCCCCCCACTCCGCCGACGAGACGCCGCTGAAGCGAAAGAGGTCGAGGTGCGACACGTCGACGCGCCCCTTGTAGCGGTGGCCGATGGTGTACGTCGGGCTCGTGACCGCTCCTTCGACGCCCAGCGCGCGGCACGCGCCGCGCACGAACGTCGTCTTGCCGGAGCCCAACTCGCCCGAGACCGTTACGACGTCGCCCGGCTGCAGATCTGCGGCGAGTCCGGCAGCGACCTGCTCGGTCTCTTCCGGCGAGTGCGTTTCGATCAGAACAGCCCGAGCTGCACGGCGGGCTCGGCGGCGACCGGCGCGACGTAGACCGGCGCGGGCGGAACAGCCTCTCGGCCCATCAGCTCTGGCAGCCTCGCGAAATCGTCCTTGAGCACCTCGAGCATCCGCGGCGTGTACAGCGCGGCCGCCGGGTGGTAGATCGGGTAGAGCAGCACCCGCCGCCCGCCGAGCGTCACTTCTTGCTCCTGTCCGTGCACGCGCGTGATTCCGGTCGGCCGACCCGACAGAAGCTTTGTCGCGAAGTTGCCGAGCGTCGCAACGACGCGTGGCTCGATCAGCTCGATCTGCCGCCAGAGGTGCGACTCGCACGCCTGGATTTCTTCCGGCAGCGGGTCGCGGTTGCCGGGGGGTCGGCATTTCAACACGTTCGCGATGTACACCTCGTCACGCGTGAGGCCGATGCCCGCGAGCAGTTGCTCGAGCAGTTTCCCGGCGGCGCCGACGAACGGCACGCCTTGCTTGTCCTCGTGGAATCCGGGAGCCTCGCCGACGAACATCAGATCGGAGCTCGGGTCGCCAGCGCCGAAGACGACCTGCGTGCGGCCGGCTGCAAGTGCGCATTTCGTGCAGCCCGCGACGACCTCGCCGAAGGCGTGAAGCTCGTCGACCCTGGTCAGCTCAGTGACCGCAGCCACAGCTTCCGCCGCAACAGCCGCCGCCACCACCACTGAATGCGCCGGTCTGCCCGGCGGTGCCGACCATCGAGAACGTCGAGAGCTGGCGGGCGACGTTGGTCGCGCCGCACTCCGGGCAGGCAACTACCTGATCCCCCCGGACGAGCTCTTCGAAGTGCTCCTCGCACTTCATGCAGACGTACTCGTACATCGGCATCGCCACGGCAGTTTACGGGCGCTGCCGGACGAGTCGCAAATGCAGAGCTCCTGCCAGTGATGCTGTCGAGTTTCTGGGTCGCGAGCACCAAGCCAGAGGCCGACGTGCATTGCTGGTAGGAGCTCTAGTACGAGCCTTTTACGCGGCGGCCGCCGAGCTTGCCGGCGATCGAGGTGTTCGAGAACGTGAGCGAGCCCGCGACGGCCGCTGGGCCCGAAACGCGAACGGTGCCCTTGTACTGGAGCGGCAGGCCGGCGGCGACGAACGCGACCTTTCCGGTGACCTGGACGCCGGGAACGGCGCTGTAGCGGCTCAGCGTGAACGTCAGTCCCTCCTTGGCGAGCACGAGCTTGCCGCCGTAGAGACCGCGCGGAGCGAACGACGCGCTGGAGAACGCCATCTGCAACCACGTGGCTTCGGCTTCCCGGAGCGTCTTCGCAGCAGCGGTCAGAGTTGCCTTCGCCGTTGCCTTCGCCGGACGATGTGGGAAGGCACCGAGGACCCTCGCAAGCGGCGGGACACGAGGGCACGACGTCGAGCGGAACGACCCAAGCGTTCCGGTGACGAAGCGTCTGACTGCCTCAGCAGCGCACCCCGAGAAGTCGGCCGAGGTGGTGCTGTGGCCGACGCCGGGGACGATGACGAGCTGACCTTTCGGAAATTGGGAGATCACGGCGAGTGCGTTGGCCACCGGCGTCCGCAGATCAAAGCCGCCGTTGACGGCAAGTACCGGCACGTTCGGGAGCGGTCCCGGACCCAGCGGCGTGTTCCCGGCCGGCGACGGCCACTGCTCGCAGAAGAACGCGTTCCCCGTGCGCGCCGCCCACTGTCCGAACCCGCCGGTGGCCGGAAGAGCTGCCACCGCCGCATCCAGAATCGCTTTCCGGGCTGCAGGCGGTGTGTCCGGAGCGAAGGGGAACCGACCGTCCGCACAACTCGTGGCGGCATAGAGACCAAAGCTCAGATCTTCAGCGGACAAAGCGCTCGTTCCCAGGTTCAGGTCGTACAGCCTCAGCAGCGGTCGCCCCTCGCCGAGCAGTGCGGCATGGACGGCAGCCGGAACCTCGGCGGCGAGTCCGGGCGAGAGATCTGCGTCGATCGTCATCGAGATCAGCTCTTCCCCGTTCATCTGCATCGTCTTGAGCTTCCCGTTCGTCGCGATGATCTTGCCCTTCAGCGGACGCGCCTCGAGCCGGTTCGCGAGCTTGACGAAGTCGCCGGCGAAGTCCTTGGTGGCTCCGCGGCAGATGCCTCCCGCACAGAACGCGGTCAGGGTGCCCGGCAACTCGCGAAGGACATTTTGCTCGAAGGGGTCCGGGAAGATGGGCTCGACGACCGAGTCGAGGACGATCCGGTCGACGGCACTCGGGTGTGCGTAGGCGTAGGCGATTGCGAGCTTCGTCCCGTAGGACACGCCGAAGAGGCCGATTCGCCCCAACCCAAGCGCAACCCGCACGGACTCCATGTCTTCGGCGTGGTCACGCGTCGCATAGAACTGCCGCGACGGCCCGATGATCGCGGCGCAGTCCCGGGCCAAACCCGCGTCACGCTCGATCGTCGACACGGTCGAGGCCTGCAAGCCGGGGCAGGTGATGAGGCCCGACTTGCCGGTGCCCCGGTTGTCGAATGCGACGAGGGTGTAGCCGGGGAACATGCTCTGCATGTCAGTGGCCCCGTTGGCGGAGCCCAGGCCGTAAGCGCCGGCGGATCCCTGCCCCGGACCGCCTGCGATCAGGAAGATCGTCCCGCGGGGGAGCCCGGTCGTCGGCAGGACCTCCACGTGGAGCGGGATCGTCCCGGGCATTCCTCCGCTGCGGTCCAGCGGCACGTCCACGGTGCCGCACTGGACTCCGGTGGTGGCGTCTGGACAGGGAGAAAGGCCGATCGCGGCGCTCGCCCGACCTGGAGCGACCAGCATCACGGCGAGCACAAGCCCCAGGAGGAGACGACGACCCACGAGGCACGGCAGGGTAGCAGTGCCGTGTACCCTTCCAATGCCCGGTATCCGCTACGGAACTGGAGCTTCGAGTGTTCGAGAGCGTCAAGGTCATTGGTTCCGGCCGCGTTGGCTCGGCCGTCTCGGCTCGCCTGCGCGAGCGCGGCGTCGCCGTGGGCGACGACGGCCAGCTGGTCCTCCTCTGCGTGCCGGACAGCTCGATCGCCGAGGTAGCGGGCAATCTCGACGAAGGCCCGTGGGTCGCGCATGTCTCCGGAGCCACTCCCCTGTCGGCACTCGACCCGCATCGGCGGCGCTTCTCGATGCACCCGCTCCAGACGTTCACACGCGCGCGCGGGCCCGAGCAGCTCGATGGCGCCTGGGCGGCCGTCACCGCTGAAGCCGAACCGGCCAGGGCCGCCGGGTACTGGCTTGCGGAAACGCTTGGCCTGAGGCCGTTCGAGCTCCCGGACGATGCGCGTCCGCTCTACCACGCAGGCGCCGCGATCGCGTCGAACTACCTCGTCACGCTTCACGCCGTCGCGTCGGAGCTGTTCCGCGCAGCCGGTGCGCCTCCCGAAGCGCTCGTCCCGCTGATGCGCGGGACGATCGACAACGGCTTCGAACTCACCGGCCCGATTGAGCGCGGCGACTGGGAGACCGTGGACGCACACCGGCGTGCGATCCGCGCCGCCAGGCCCGAGCTCGAGCCGCTCTACGACGTTCTGGCGGAGGCGACGGCGAAGTGAGGACGCTACGAACGATCCAAGAAGTGCGTGATGAGCTCGCGGAAACCGGGCGCGTTGGGCTCGTGCCGACGATGGGCGCCTTCCACGAAGGGCATGTCTCCCTGTTTCGTTCCGCCCGCGAAGAGTGCGAAGCCGTCGTCGTCTCCCTGTTCGTCAACCCGACGTCAATTCGGTCCGAACGAAGACCTTTCGCGATATCCACGCGACGAGTCACGCGACGCGCAGGTGGCGGAAGCAGCGGGCGTCGACATCCTGTTCTCGCCGTCGGTAGAAGAGATGTACCCGGACGGGTATGCGACCTGGGTCGATGTCGAGCAGACCGGCGCGGAAGGCGACGCTCGCCCCGGCCATTTCCGAGGAGTCGCGACCGTCTGCCTGAAGCTGTTCAACATCGTGCAACCGCAGGTGGCGTACTTCGGACAGAAGGACGCGCAGCAGGCTGCAGTCCTGCGCCGCATGATCCGCGACCTGGACATCGATCTCGACCTCCGCGTCGTGCCGACCGTCCGTGACGCGGACGGTCTGGCGCTGTCGTCGCGCAACGCCTACCTCTCGGAAGAAGAGAGACGCCACGCGCTCGCACTGCCGCGGGCGCTCGAAGCCGGCCGTTCGGCACATGCCACAGGGACTGACCCCGTGGTTGCGACACGCAGCGCACTCAACGGCCTCGAGCCCGAGTACGTCGAGCTCCTCGAGCTCGACGGCGTCACGCTCCTAGCCGCCGCAGCTCGTGTCGGATCGACACGGTTGATCGACAATGTCGTACTGGAAGGAGAGCTGAAGTGAAACCCGGGAAGCTGACGCTGACGCACTTCGCCGACCTGAAGAGCCGCGGCGAGAAGATCGTGATGGTCACCGCATACGACGCGCCGGGCGCACGCTTTGCCGAACAGGCCGGCATCGACGCGCTGCTCGTGGGTGACACCGCAGGCATGGTCGTGCTCGGCCATGACGGGACCGTCCCGGTGACGATGGAGGAGATGCTCTTCTTGACGCGCGCCGTGTCGGGCGCAGTGGAACGGCCGCTCGTCGTCGGCGACATGCCGTTCGGGAGCTACCACGTGTCCGACGAGGATGCCGTGCGCAACGCGATCAGGTTCGTGAAGGAAGCCGCTGCGGACGTCGTCAAGCTCGAGGGGGCGGGGCGTTCGCTGTCGCGAGTGAGCGCGATCGTCTCCGCCGGGATCGGCGTGATGGGGCACGTCGGCCTGACTCCGCAGTCGGAAACCATTCTCGGCGGGTTCAAGACACAGGGCCGCACGGCCGCGAAGGCACAGCAGCTCCTGGCCGACGCTCTGGCGCTCGAGGCCGCCGGCTGCTTTGCGATCGTGCTCGAAGCTGTTCCCGTGCCGGTGGCCGCGCGCATCACCGAGTCGCTCACCGTGCCGACGATCGGGATCGGCGCGGGCGCCGAGTGCGACGGTCAGGTACTCGTGTACCACGACCTGCTCGGCCTCACGGAGGGACGTGCACCGCGCTTCGTCAAGCGCTACGCCAACCTTGCCGACGAGATCCGCACTGCGCTCGCAAGCTACGCCGCAGAGGTTCGCACCGGCGTGTATCCCGGGCCGGAGCACACCTACGCGATGTCCGAGGACGAGCTCGAGCTGTTCTCAGCCCGCCGCGTAGAGCAGCGTCAGGGCGACGGCTAGCCCGACGCCGATCGCAGCCGCCCAGGACACGCCGGCGATCGAGCGCCCCCACGTCCACCCGTGCACGGTGCGCACACCGATGACGAGCAGGACGAGCGCCCAGAGCAGGAATGCATAGAAGACCCAGGCGAAGACAGTCCCGATCGTCCCGCCGTCCGAGCCGTCGAACCTGAACAGATCCTCTCCGTAGATCGCGATCCGGACGGGCCAGTAGACGAAGAGCGCAAGCGCCACGGGCGCTGACGCAAAGGCAAGCAGGTGACGTGCGCGCCGGAAGCTTCCCCGGCTGCCGAGCCGACGAAGCGCGACGTGCAAGACCTTCCCGAGGAAGAAGTAGAGGATGAAGCCGGACAGGCCTCCCCCGAGGAAAGCCCAGACGACGAGATCAAGCCAGCTCAGTGTCACGTCGTCGAGCAGCGTGCTCGCGACGGTGGTCGCCAGCACCAATGCGATGCCGGCCAGCCAGACGATCGCCCCGGCCGTGTCCTGTCGCGCCTCGGCAGCCTCGTCGGAGTCGTCGCGAAGCGCCGCGAAAACCGGGCGCGGGCTCTGGAGCACGAGCAGCGCACGGAGGAACCAGGCTTTCTGGTCGTTGCGAACCGCGGCGCGTGCGGCTGCTTCAGGCAGCAGCGACCGCAGCCTTGGGCAGCACGTGGCGCAGGAACTGCCCGGTCGCCGACTCCTCCACCTCGGCGATCTCCTCGGGCGTCCCGGTCGCGATGATCTCGCCGCCGGCCTCGCCGCCTTCGGGCCCGAGGTCGATGATCCAGTCGGCCTGCTTGATCACGTCGAGATTGTGCTCGATCACGAGGACCGTGTTGCCGGAGTCGACCAGCCGCTGCAGGACGTCGAGCAGCTTCTCGATGTCCGCGAAGTGGAGGCCGGTCGTCGGCTCGTCGAGAATGTAGAGCGTCTTCCCGGTCGCGATCTTCGAGAGCTCCGACGAGAGCTTGACACGCTGTGCCTCGCCCCCTGAGAGCGTCGTCGCGGGCTGTCCCAACTTGATGTAGTCGAGCCCCACGTCGTGCAGCGTCTGCAGACGCCGGCGTAGCTTGGGGATCTTCGCGAAGAACTGCAGTGCCTCTTCGACCGACATCTCGAGCACGTCGGCGATCGACTTCCCCTTGAAGCGCACCTCCAGAGTCTCGCGGTTGTACCGCGCTCCCTTGCAGGTCTCGCAGGGAACGTAGACGTCCGGCAGGAAGTGCATCTCGATCTTGATCTGGCCGTCGCCCTTGCAGGTCTCGCAGCGGCCGCCGCGCACATTGAACGAGAACCGTCCCGGCTTGTAGCCGCGCACCTTCGCCTCGGGCGTCATCGAGTAGAGCTCGCGGATGTGATCGAAGAGCTTGGTGTAGGTGGCCGGATTCGACCGTGGCGTGCGCCCGATCGGCGACTGGTCGACCTCGATCACCTTGTCGAAGACCTCGATTCCCTCGACGGACTGGTGGTCGCCCGGCTTCGTCCGGTGTCGGTGCAGCTTGTTGGCCAGCGCCTTGTGGACGATCTCGTTCACAAGCGTCGACTTGCCCGAACCGGAGACGCCGGTGACGACGACGAACTTCCCGACCGGGAACTCGACGTCGATGTCCTTCAGGTTGTGCTGGGTGGCGCCGCGCACCCAAAAGGAGCCGGTGTCCTCTTCGCGGCGCTCGGGCACCGAGATCACTCGCGTGCCCGAGAGGAACTGCCCTGTGACCGAATTCTTGGTGCGCTCGACCTTGGTCGCGGTTCCTTCGGCCACGACGTGCCCGCCGTGCTCTCCTGCACCCGGGCCCATGTCGACGAGCCAGTCGGACGAGCGCATCATCTGCTCGTCGTGTTCGACGACCAGCACGGTGTTGCCGAGGTCGCGCAGGCGCTCGAGAGTTCCGATCAGCTTGTCGTTGTCCCGCTGGTGGAGACCGATCGAGGGCTCGTCGAGGATGTAGAGCACGCCGACGAGCTGCGAGCCGATCTGCGTGGCCAGCCGCAGGCGCTGTGCTTCTCCGCCCGAGAGCGTCGCCGAGGCACGGTCGAGCTGCAAGTAGCCGACGCCGACGTTGTCGAGGAACATCAGGCGCTCGCGAATCTCCTTCACGATGCGCGCGCCGATCAGCTGCTCGGTCTCCGTGAGCTCGAGCTGATCGAGGAACTCGAGTGCGCGGGTAACGGACATCTGAGTGAACTCGTGGATGTTCTTGTCGCCGACCGTCACCGCAAGCACCTCGGGTTTGAGGCGCGCCCCGTTGCAGACCGGGCATGGCCGGAAAGACATGTATTCCTCGATCCGCTCGCGCTGCGTGGCGGAGTCGGTTTCGCGGTAGCGCCGCTCGAGGCTCGGAATGATGCCTTCGAAGGCGAGCATGTAGGAGCGGCGACGGTTCATCCGGTTGCGGTAGGTGACGTACACCCGCTCCCCCTCGGTGCCGTAGAGGAAGAGATCCTCCTGTTCCTCGGTCAGGTTCTCCCACGGCTCGTCGAGCGGAATCTCGTAGCGGTCGGCGATCGCCTGGATGACCGACTCGTAGAAGCCCGAGTTGCCCACTGACCAAGGCACGAGTGCGCCCTCCGAGATCGAGAGGCCCGTGTCGGGAACGAGCAAGTCCGGGTCGATCTCTTGTTGCGAGCCGAGACCGGTACAGCGCGGACACGCGCCGTGGGGCGAGTTGAAGGAGAAGATCCGCGGCTGCAGCTCCGGAAGCGAGACCCCGTGGTCCGGACACGCGAACTTCTCGCTGAAGAGAAGCGTCCGATCCTCGTCGACGAGGTCGATCGCGACGAGCCCTTCCGCCAGCTGAGCTGCGGTCTCGACGGACTGCGCAAGCCTTGTGCGCAGGTCGGGCTTCATCGTCAGACGATCGACGACCACCTCGATCGTGTGCTTGAACTTCTTGTCGAGGGTGATCTCTTCCTCGAGCAGGCGCAGCTCGCCGTCGACCTTGACGCGCGTGAAGCCCTCGTTGCGCAGCTCCTCGAAGACATCCTTGTACTCGCCCTTGCGGTCACGGACGACCGGGGCGTTGACGGTGAACTTCGCCCCTTCCGGCAGCTGGAGGATCTGATCGACGATCGACTCCTGGCTCTGGCCCGTGATCGGCTTGCCGCAGACCGGACAGTGCGGCCGGCCGACCCGGGCAAAGAGAAGACGCAGATAGTCGTAGATCTCGGTGACCGTGCCGACCGTCGAGCGCGGGTTCCGCGAGGTCGTCTTCTGGTCGATCGAGATCGCCGGCGAGAGCCCTTCGATCGAGTCGACGTCGGGCTTCTCCATCATCTGGAGGAACTGGCGCGCGTACGCCGAGAGGCTCTCCACGTAACGCCGTTGGCCCTCCGCATAGATGGTGTCGAAGGCCAGAGAGGACTTGCCGGAGCCCGAAAGCCCGGTGATGCAGATCAGCTTGTTCCGGGGCAGCCGGACGTCGATGTCCTTGAGATTGTGCTCGCGGGCACCGTGGACGACGAGCTCTTCTTGCGCCATAACCGGCCCAGTTTAGCTAGGCGGATCGGATCGAACAAGTGTTCGTTTGTGAGCCGGCAAACCCGCTTGGGAAGCCGAGAACCCGTCAGGAGCTCAGGCGCTCGACCAGGCCGTACACGCGGCGCGGCTCGAGCACGTACTCGATCTCGAGATCTCCGGCGACAATCGTCCCGTAACCCAGCAGCCGCCCCACCAGGCTCTGCTCGATCTCGATCGCCCCGAGTCGCGAGAGCCGCACAGCCGCGGCTCTCCGGTGGAGCGTCCCGTGCACCACGAACAGCTTCTCGGTGGTCAGGACGACGCGCGTCCGCTCCCACTTCCAGACCGCCCGGAGCGCGATGGCGGCGCCGCCTGCCTGAAGGAGAACGCCGACGATCGAGGCCGGCCAGCCGATAGCCATACAGCCGATGCCGACGACGGCCAGCCCGAGAGCCCGGACGAAGGGACCGGCCAAAACGACCACATGCCGTCGCTCATCGAGGCAGATGCGTTCCGAGCCTGAGGTAATCATTGCGTTTGCCGCTTTCGCCAGAAGGCGAAAGATCCCTGGTCATGAAGGAAACCGCGCAGCGCGTCGCTCTCTCGACCTTGATCGTCATTGCGATCGTGGCCGTCGCGCTTGCGCTCTGGAAGCTGAAGCTCGTCCTGGCGCTGATTTTCCTCGCGTTCATCCTCGCTGCGGCGCTGAGACCCAGCGTCGAACGGCTCGTGCGGGCAGGCATTCCGCGAGGTTTCGGACTCCTCATCCACTACGTGGCATTGATCGGCGTGATCGCGCTCGCCCTCTGGATCGTCGTCCCCCGGGCGGTGGACCAGGTGCAGAACGCCCTCGGTGGAACCACGAAAGCGCAGATCCACCAGGAGGCGAAAAACTCGAAAGGGATCAAGCACGAAATCCTCACCGCGATCGACAAACGCCTGCGCGAAGTGCCGAGCGCCAGCCAACTCCTGCACCCTGCCGTCGAGGTGACGCTGAAGGTCTTCGAAGTGCTGCTGGGCATCTTTTTCGTCCTCGCCGCCGCTGCCTACTGGATCTTCGAGCGTGATCGCGCGGTCGACTTCGTCACGTCGCTCTTACCGCGCCCGAAGCGGAAGAAGGTCCGCGACACCTGGGACCTGATCGATCTCAAGCTCGGCGCTTTCGTTCGCGGGCAGGCACTGCTCATCGTGCTCGTGGGAACGGTGCTGTCGCTCGCCTTCTGGGCGATTGGACTGCCCTATTTCATTCTGATCGGAGCCTTCGCCGGCCTGGTGGAGATCGTCCCCGTCATCGGCCCGATCGCGGCGGGGGCATTGGCGATTGCTGTCGGCGCGACCGTCTCGTGGCACGTGGCCCTGCTCGCAGGGTTGTGTGTTCTCGTCGTCAGAATGCTCGAGGACTATCTGATCGTGCCAAAGGTTCTCGGCGAGGCTGTCGGCCTCTCGCCGTTGCTGGTGCTGATCTCCGTCACCGCGGTGGGAATCCTGTTCGGCGGTTTCGCGATCGTGCTCGCGGTTCCGCTGGTCGCGGTGCTCGTCACTGTGCTCGACGTCGTCGTTCGCGACGTCGACCCGGCCGAGGAAGAAGTGCCGACCGTGTTGTTCCCCGCAAAGGACGCCGAGTAGAGGCGATCGTCAGGCTTTGCGCCAGCGGCCGAAGATCAGGCCGCCGAGGGTGAAGCCCAGACCGAAAGTGCCGATGGCGAAGCCACCCAGTGCCAGAGATTTGCGCCAGGTCGAAAGGCGCTGCCAGCGGCCGAGCGCTTCGCGCTCTTCCGACGTGAGAGTCTCGCCTCGGCGTTGTTTCCGGATCGCGCCGCCGGCCCGGAGACCGAGGTAGAGGTCGTCGAAGATCTCTGCTGACTCTTCGGTCACGGGGGGCAGACTATAGCCTCCACCGGCTGTGCTTACACGTGTTTTACACCTGTCCGACCTTCATTACGGCGCTGGGCACGATGACGGGATCGAGCGGGACACAACGGTCCTGATCGACCGGTTCAAGCCGGAGCTCGTGATCGCAAGCGGCGATCTGAGCCATCGGGGCGAGGAGGGCCAGCTCGCAGATGCAGCCCGGTTCCTCCGCGGTCTCGGCCCGCCCGTGCTGGCGGTTCCGGGCAATCACGACATCCCCTACACCTTCCCTGCACGGTTCACACACTCGTTCCGCGCGTTCGAGCGCCAGTGGGAGACGACGGAGCCGACGTACTCGTCGCCGGCACTCCACGTGATCGGGCTCAACTCGGTCCGTCCGTGGCGTCATCAGTCGGGCGGCATCCGGGCGGCGCAGCTCACCCACGCAGAGCACCGACTGCAGGAAGCGCCCCCCGGCGCCTACTCGATCGTCGTCCTGCATCACCATCTGATCGGAGCGCCTTGGCGTTCGCGCAAGAAGCCGGTCGCACGCCGAAACCATGTCCTCGGTTCCCTCGTGGGAGCCGGCGCCGACCTCATCCTCGCGGGCCACATCCACCAGGCGGCGGTCAGCGAGAGACGCGAGTTCGAGATCTCGCGAGGAGGGGAGCACGGCGTGGTCGTCTCGATCGCGCCGGGCCTCGGCCAGCCCCGACCCAACCGGCAGGGCGAGGCGCGCGGCATCCATCTCTACGAGATCGACGAGAAGTCCCTCCGCATCGAGACGTACATCTGGCGTGACACGGATTGGGCGCTCACGGCCGCGCGGACGTTCCCGCGCGGCCGTGAGACCCTTGATGCTGAACCGGCCTAGACCCTGGCCGGACGAGCGCCGCGACTGGCGAGGGCTCGTCCCACGAGCGCCACGAGAATGACCGCGACGATGACACCGATGATGAAGGCAAGCCATCCACTCGAGATAAAGGCCGCGATGATCATCGAGACGATTCCGATGGCGATGGTGAGCAGCCAGCCCATGGGGTCAGACCCCGGATGGAAGAGCCGGCCGAGTGCGCCCACGATCGCTCCTACGATGATGAACCAGATGAAGTGCATGGGCCGTAGATCCCCGCCGCCGCAGGGAGCAAACGTCTAAACGCTGCTCTGCAGCAGCTGGGCCTTTTTCGACTCGTATTCCTCGTCCGTGAGGATCCCGGCGTCGTGGAGGTCACTGAGCTTGCGCAGGTTCGCGTCGGCCTGGCTCTCGGCCTGCGTACCGTATGCCTGCCGTTGAGCTTTCTGCATCAGGTCCTGCATCTTGGTGCGCCGCTCCTGGAACTTGTCGATCCCGATGCCTCGATCGGGGAACTTGAGCGCGTCGGGCCCTGTGAGCGGTCGCTTCTGGACGAAGCGCCGGTACGCGACCACGAGCAGCACGGCGCCGAGAAACGAGAGGAGGCCGATCGCCTGCGTTCCCCTGCCCCAGATCGCGATTGCGATTGCTCCGCCGGCGGCCGCGCCCATCAGGCCGATCGCAACTGTCAGCCAGATCGGCATCGGATCCGGTCCCGGCACGGCCAGCCGCGCCAGGCCACCTGTGACGAAGCCGAAAAACATGACCAGGATGATCGCGCCGATCACGAATGAGAGTTTAGGTGGTGGCCGGAGCGGGAGCCCGGACCGCAGCGATCAGCTCGCGGCGCAGCTCCTTGATCTCGTCGCGAAGCTTGGCGGCGTACTCGAAGCGCAGCTCCTCCGCTGCCGTGAACATCTCTTCTTCGAGCTCGATGACGAGCCGCTCGAGGTCGGTGGGCGTCAGGCCCTCGAGGTCCTTGCGGCCGCGGCGTCGTTTCGAGCTCGGAACCGTTGGTGAGTCGAGTGTCAGGAACTCCGCGATGTCGGAGACTCCCTTCACGATCGACTCAGGTGTGATGCCATGCTCCTCGTTGTAAGCGAGCTGCACTGAGCGGCGGCGGTTCGTCTCGTCGAGTGCGCCTTCGATCGCCTCCGTGCGCTTGTCGGCGTACATCAGCACCTTGCCGTTGATGTGGCGGGCGGCTCGGCCGATCGTCTGGATCAGAGCCGTCTTGCCGCGGAGGAAGCCTTCCTTGTCGGCGTCGAGGATCGCCACGAGTGACACCTCCGGGAGGTCGAGCCCCTCGCGCAGGAGGTTCACCCCGACCAGGACGTCGTAGTCGCCGAGACGGAGCTCGCGAATGATCTGGATCCGCTCGAGCGTGTCGATCTCCGAGTGGAGATAGCGCGCCTTGACGCCGGATTCGAGCAGATAGTCCGTCAGGTCCTCCGCCATCTTCTTCGTCAGCGTCGTGACCAGCACACGCTCTCCGACTTCCTCACGGCGCCTGATCTCGTTGAGGAGGTCGTCGATCTGGTTTTGCGTCGCGCGGAGCTCGACCTCGGGATCGACGACACCGGTCGGCCTGATCAACTGCTCGGCCGTCCGGGTGGCATGGCGCCCCTCGAACGGCCCCGGCGTCGCAGAGACGAACACGAGTTGCGGCACCTTGTCGAGGAACTCGTCGAAGCGGAGCGGCCGGTTGTCGAGCGCCGACGGAAGGCGGAATCCGTAGTCGACGAGCGTCTGCTTGCGGGACCGGTCGCCTTCGTGCATGCCGCCGATCTGGGGAATCGTCTGATGCGATTCGTCGACGAAGACGACGAAGTCCTTCGGGAAGTAGTCGAGCAGCGTGAACGGGTGCGTCCCAGGCGCCCGGCCCTCGAGGATGCGCGAGTAATTCTCGATCCCGTTGCAGAAGCCGAGCTCCTGCATCATCTCGAGGTCGTATTCCGTCCGCTGCCGCAGCCGGTGAGCTTCGAGCATCTTCCCTTCGATCTCGAGCCTCTTGACGCTCTCCTCGAGCTCGTGCCTGATCTCGGAGACCGCTCGCTCGATCGTCGGCCGCGACGTCACGTATTCGGTCGCGGGCCAGATCGCGATGTTGTCGAGCTTCGAGTAGATCTCACCCGTGAGCGGATCGAAGTGGCTGATCTGCTCGACCTCGTCGCCGAAGAAGGAGATCCTGTAGGCCGTCTCCTGGTTCGCCGGCTGCACCTCGACGACGTCGCCCTTCACCCGGAAGCGGCCACGGCCGAGCATGGTGTCGTTGCGCACGTACTGGGAGTCGATGAGCTTGCGCAGCATCAGATCGCGATCGTGCTCGGCCCCGACCTCGAGGATGATGACGCGCTCGCGCCACTCCTCCGGTGAGCCGAGGCCGTAGATGCAGGAGACCGACGCGACCACGACGACGTCGCGCCGCGTGAAGAGCGACGACGTCGCCGCAAGCCGCAGCCGCGCGATGTCGTCGTTCTGAGAGGAGTCCTTCTCGATGTAGAGGTCCGCCTGGGGAACGTACGCCTCGGGCTGGTAGTAGTCGTAGTAGGAGACGAAATACTCGACGGCGTTGCTCGGGAAGAATTCCCTGAACTCGTTGCAGAGCTGCGCCGCCAGGGTCTTGTTGTGCGCGATCACGAGCGCCGGGCGGCCGACCTCCTCGATCGTCCATGCCATCGTGGCCGTCTTGCCGGTGCCGGTGGCTCCGAGCAGTGTCTGGTACCGCTCACCGGCCTTGAGCCCTTCGGCCAGCGTCGCGACCGCGGTCGGCTGGTCGCCGGTCGGTTGGTAGGAAGAGGTTGTTTTGAACTCGGCCATATCGGCCAAGGGTAGCCTCCATGGACGTCGTGACCGAACGCCCTAGGTACCTCCGCCCTACCACGCGTACGCGACGATCACGGGAATCTTCGTCGCCGGGCTAGCACTCGCCGGTGGCCTCGCTCGTCTGCTCGGACGCGATCCGCGCGAGCAGACCTGGCTCGACCTGGCCACTCTTTCTGCGGCCACCTTCAAGGCGTCGCGAACGATCGCGCGCGACGACGTCACGAGCTTCCTCCGCGAACCGTTCGTCGAAGGATCTCCTGCTCACCCTCAGGAGAGAGCACCCTGTTCAGACCGGCGGCATGGAGCAGGCGATCGGCGAGCTCGTCACCTGCAGCCGCTGCGTCGGCACGTGGGCCGCGGCGGGCCTCGTAACGACGCAGGTGCTCGCCCCACGCTTCGGACGCCTTCTCACCTGGACGCTGCCGGCGGCCGGGACCAACGATTTCCTGCAGGCAGGCTTCGTCGCGCTGACGCAGAAGTCGAACGAGCTCGAGGGCGGCTAACGCAAGCTCAGGCGGCGCTTTGCGACTGCGATCAGGTCACCGATGCCTCCGCAGATTTCGCAGCGATACGTCCGGATCGTGCCGTCCTTGCTCGCAACGACGACCAAGTGCCCATCGGTCCCGGCGAACGCGGCACCGACGAGGGGGCGCATTGCCTTCGGACCGTGCAGCACGAGCACATGCTGATCCTCCGACGCCTTCCCGACATCGGCGGTACTCGGTCCAGCTGTCACTACCCACCGACCGTCGCGGCTGTAGCGCGGCGCTGCCGACCGGTCCCGACGTGCCAGCGGCGAATCTGCCTCCGGCAGGCGGGTATTCAGGTTCCAGGTCCGCGCCTCATGATCGAAGCTGGCCGTCAGGAGCCGACGCCCACCCGGCGAGAACGCCACGGAGGTGATCCGGAGACGGTCGGTCGACGAGCGTGGCGAGCTTCCGGCCGCTCTTGCAGGTCCCATACGGTCGCAACCCCAGTCGCGCTGCCGGTCGCGAGCAGTGCGTGGTGGGCGTCGAAGCGCAAGCGCCGTCACCGGCCCGGCGCCGGTCGCGAACCTGGCGTCGATGGCCAGCCTCTTCGATGATGACGGATCCGTCAGTCTGGCCACGCGCGATCCAGTCATCACGAACGGCCAGGCTGAGCGTCGGCCTGCTCACTGCAAGCAGGTCCGTGAGGCCCGAAAGCCACTGCGGTGATGGGCCTCGTCCTACGGAGTAACTCTAGCACGTGACTTCGGCCTACCGCACGAACGCGCGCAACGCCATCGGCGTCGCCGACTAAGACTCTCTTTCCATCCGGGCTGATCGCGAAGGCCGTGATCGATGCCTGTTCGGCCATCAAGGCCAACTCGGGTTCTGTTTCCGAGTCCCAGAGTCGCGCCGTGCCGTCGTCGCTCGCAGTCACGACGTGTCGCCCATCGGGACTGAATTCGACGGAGTTGAGTGGTCCCTTGTGACCGGAGAGAACAGCCACCGGCCGGCCGTTGACCACCCACGTACGCGCGGTGTTGTCGAGCGCCCCGGTGACCAGGGATCGGCCCGGTGGGACTGAACGCGACGTGCGTCACGGGCGCGGTATGTCCGAAAGTCGTCCCAACCTGGAAGCCGGTTGTCGCTTCCCACACCCGTGCTGTGTCATCAGCGACTCCCGCACCCACCAAGATGCCGTTGGGAGCAAAGACTCCTTCGAGCGGTGGGCTCTTCGGTCCTGGACCGCGGAGGTTTCGGACCAACCGTCCCGAAGGGACCGACCACACACGAGCAACCCCCGCATGACCGCACGTGAGCAGCAGGCTCCCGCTCGGATCGAAGGCGACGCAATGCACCAAGCCGCTCTGAGGCAGGAGGCCAAGCAGCCTTCCGGTCTCGAGTGAGTAGAGGCGCGCGAAACGGTCCTGTGCCACCGTCGCAACGAAACGTCCTGAGGGATCGACCGCCGCGCGCTTGGGAACGGCGACTCCGTTGGCTCTGATCGTCCGCAAGAGCTCTCCGTCCCTCGTACGCCAGAAACGGATGACACCTCCGTCCGCAAGAGTCAGAACCCATCGCGACCCGCCTGCGAAAGCGGCGCTCCGCACAGCGCCGCCCGCCTTGAGCCTCCGCTTGAAAACGCCACCCGAGCTCCAGATCCGCGCTGTCCCGTCGCGACCTCGCGGTAAGCAGGATCTGCCCGTCGGGGCTGTATTCCAACGCGGTGACGGACCGTCCTTGTGACATGACCTTTTCCGGGCGCGTCGATCCGACGCGATAGACGCGAACCTTGCCGTCCTGAGAACCGGTCGCGATCTTGCGACCTGCAGGGTCGAACCTCGCGAGCCGAACGGGCGCGCCCGCGCGCATCACTGCTCGTTCGTTCGCGGTGAGGAGAGCTCCGCGGAGCACGTCCTCTTCATCCGGCCCCGGCTCGAGCTCCGCAGCCTGTAGAGCGAGACTAAGGCTCTTCTGGGGGTTCGTCTGCTGCGCCCGCCCGGCCGACGCCGCCAACTCGCGGGCCTGTGCACGGCGTGCGTCGGCGCGCGAGTGACGTCGCTCGACTAGCGCGAAGACTGCCACAGCCGCGACGAGCACCAAACCGATCAGTGCGCCGACCGCGACTAGAAGCGCGCGCCGGCGGTGGCGCTCCGCGTTCCGTAGGGCTCGTTCCGCGCGATATCGGTTTCCCCAGCCCGCGACCGCGTCCGCGAGCACATCGTGGTAGATCTCGTAACGAGTCCCTGCACCGTTGTCGGAGCTCGCCCGGATGATCCGCTCTGCGGCAAGTAGCCGCAGGACATCTCCGGCCACCTCCTCGTCGATCTCGGCGTATCCGGCCAGATCGCTGGTCCGGTGCGCGATCTTCGACCCTGACGGTGTAACCAGGAAGTTGTACATCGCGGCCGCGGCGTCCTTCTGCCGAGGCGAGAGATCGGCCATCGCGTGCTCGAGATGGTCCTGAACTATCTGCGTGGCCCCCCCGAGTTCGGTCAGCGTCTTTCGCCGAAGGAGCTTCGAGCCACGCTCCTCCTCTACCTCCCACAGCCTGCTCATAACGAGTTGCAGGTAGGGCGCCTCGATGCGATCGTCGTCACTTGGCGCGGTTACAACACCCCGGCCCACCGGAGCGAGCTCGACCCGCCCCGCTGCAACCTCGTCGAGGACAGCAGCGACGAGAGCTGGTTCCACGTCGACCCGGCGCTCGGCGGGAACGAGCTCGTTGAAGCGCTGCGAGGGGCCGCGAATCGCCGCCTCCCCGGACGCACGGTCGAGGTTCTCCAGCCTTAAGCGGTTCGACAGGAGGTTGGGAATCACCGCCTTGAAGGCGTCGAGCAACGCGAGAGCGTCCTCGCGGATTCCGATCAACACGTTCACACGCAGGTCCGGCCGGCGAATCACGTCAGCCAGCTCATCAACGAAGCTGCGATTTTGCTCGTGGTAGAGGAAGAACTCCTCGAATTGATCGAGCATCAGATAGATGTCGCGCCCCGTACGCGGTGTCAGATTTGCGAGCGCCTCGCTGGGATCGCCGATCCAGGAGGAATGAATCCGAACGTCGACACCAGCCTCCTGGCGAAGCTTGTAGGCGACACCCGCTCTCAGCACGGAGGTCTTGCCGACACCGGTCGGCCCGAACAGCACCGTCAGCCGCGAGGCCATCAGGTTCGCCGCGATCACCTGACTGTCACGGTCGCGCCCGAAGAAGAACAGCGCGTCGACCGCGGAGTCTTCGAAGGCTGCCAGGCCCTTGTAGGGCGAAGACGGAGGCGGGACCTCGCTCATGCCGTCGCCTCGGCGAGGTCGATGCCGGCGTAGCGCGCCAAGATGCCCGCGTATTGCTCGAGTGGAAGCTCGTGCACCTCGACGTCACGCCGCCGCCAGAATTCCCGCTCGAGCGGCATCGGCTCCGGCTGCACCGCCCACGAGCGATAGCTCAGGGGCTGATCACTCCAAAGCCGGTTGAGGATCACGCGGAGATTCCAGTCCGCCATCGTGTAACCGAGGAAGAGGAAGTGGCTGCGTCTCAGCTTCGCTGCCAGAGAGACCGGAACGGCGCCGGTGAGATCCGTCTGCGCGAGGTAGTCGATGTAGTCGTCCTCCGTGACGACGAAGCTCTCCCACTCACGCTCTGGACCGCGGTCGACCTGTCCATGGAGCTTGAGGATGACCGTGCGCCGGTCCAGTGATAGCTCAGTGGCGTACGTATTCGGCAGATCGATGAGCCGGCCGCCGCCGTCGGGCGTGATGTGGCAGAACTTGCCTCGAGCGGGGCCGGTCGCGATGTAGGAGACGACGTCGAACTCCTCGCCGGCTTCGAGGAACGCGGCTTCGAGCGCGAGGTCGTAGCTCGTCGTGACGATCAACTGGTGCGGCACGCCACGATCGCGCAAGACCGGCGGAATCGACGCGAAGAAACGGTGCACAGCGGTCGGCGGGACATCCGACGTCGAGGAGAGCGTGCAGTTCGTCGTAGAGCGGCCCTGAGCCCTTCATCACCGAGACGTACTGCGCGACACGCGGGAGCCCGGCTCCGTTGTCCACATAGTCGAAGCGCTCCGCGAGCCTGCCGGCGAGCTCTCCTACGTCTGTCCCGAGAACGGCAACCAGTCGACCCTCGAGCAAGGTCCGTAAGACCTCGTCGAAGTGATCCTCTGCGGGCGGCGCGGCGTCGGGGGCGCGCAGCCCCGCATCCTGGCGCAAGATCTCGCCGTGTAGCTGCTGAAGATCGCGGCCTGGCTCGATCCCGAGCTCGTTCACGAGCGTACGGCGCGCGTCTTGATAGACCTCGAGCGCTTCCGTCTGGCGTCCGGAGCGATACAGGGCGAGCATGAAATGGGCGCGTAGACGCTCTCGGGTGGGATGGCGATCGACGAGCGACTCGACCTCGCCGACGATCTCGGCATGACGGCCGGCCTCGAGGTCCGCGTCGATCCGCTCCTCGACCGCCGCAAGCCGCTCCTCCTTCAGCCGTGCGATCTCCGGTTGAGCGAAAGGTTCGAATTCGAAGTCGGCCAGCGGCGCGCCACGCCAGAGGTCGAGTGCTTCGCGCATCGCGTCCGCGCGTTTCGCGGCCTCCGTCACAGCCCGAGCCGTGGCGACGAGTTGACGAAACAGCGTCAAATCCACCTGCTCCGGTCGGATTGCCAGTGCGTATCCGGGCGGCTTCGTCACGAGCACGTCGGCACCGAGCGTCTTTCGGAGCTGTGAGATGAAGTTCTGCAGCGAGGTAGCCGCAGTGCGGGGCGGCTGCTCCGCCCACAGCGAGTCGATCAGACGGTCAGTCGACACTGCTTTCGGTGCCTCGAGGAGAAGGAGCGCGAGAACCGCGCGCTGCTTCAGCCCGCCGAGTAGGAGCGTGCCCGTCTCATCGACGACCTCAAGTGGTCCGAGGATCCGAAAGTCAGGCATGTGAGGTTTGTAACACGGTCCTTTCCTTCTGAATAGCGACACGCCGACGAGGCCAGCCGGCCGGTACGCACTGTCGAGGCTCCTGCTAACCAGCCGCCAACCAGGCCCATTAGCGACCCGTTAGTCCGCGCTGAGAGAGCCGTTGCGACCCCCTTCGACGGTGGCCGCATGGCTACCAACTCTCATCTCCAGCGCGGCGCCCAGCGCCGCATGGCCACGATGTTCCTCCTCGCAGCGGCGATCGGCGGCGGTGCCCTTGCAGGCAGGACGGCCCTCCCGGCTCAGACCTCCACCGCCGCCGCGACTCCCCAGAGCCTCGTCCGACAGCTCAATCGTCGTCCTACGGTTGGCCCGTCAAGCCGTTCGACCGCCAACATCCCGTCCGAGGCAGCTTCGCGCGATCCCCGCTCGATCTTCCGCGGCGCCCCGACCGTGCGCGGCCTGATGACGAGCCGCTGTGCTTGCTCGTACCACCAGGGCATCGACATTTCGGCAGCGCGACGGCACCGACGTCTATCCGGTCCGCTCGGGCGTCGTCCGCATCGTCACGCCCGACTGGGTCGAGGTCGACTCCGACGACGGTAGCGCTTTCCAGTACTGGCACATCGCGCTCGCGTCGTGCAAGGTCGGCGATCGCGTTCAGACACGTCGAGACCGATCCTTGGCCACGATCCTCCGCGCGTCGCGGACACGTTCATCTCACCGAGCTGCAGAACGGCAAGCCGATCGAATCCCGCTCGCGCCCGGCCACATCGGCCCCTACGCCGACTCCACGACGCCACGCGTCAGCGCGATCACCTTCCGCTGCGACGACAGCAGGCCCCGAGCTGCTCCCCGAATTCCTGCACGGCAGCGTCGAGATCGTTGCTTCGGCCTCCGACACTCCCGCTCTCCCGGTCCCGGGCAATGTGGAACGGACTGCCGGTGACGCCGTCGAAGCTGACGTACCGCGTCGAGCGCGTTCCCGAGCGCGCTGAGCTCGTGGTCTCCGGAGACGACTGGCGGTGGACGTCAGCCACAATCTGCCGTCGACGAGCGACATGTGGCACACCTACGCGCGCGGCAGCCACATGAACATGGTTCAGATGGGCGCGCACCGGTACTGGTACCAGCCCGGCGTCTACCTCTTCAAGCTCGCTGCGAAGTTCGACACCACGCAGTTGAAGGACGGCGTCTACCGGCTCACGGTCACCGCCTGGGACACTGCCGGCAATCACAGTTCGACCTCTCAGATCGTCAACGTCCACAACCGCAAGAACTGGCTTCAAGACTGATCTCCGGGCTCGACCCGAAAGCGCCCCAACCAGGGGCGCTTTCGCTTTGTCCGGGAAGAGGGCTAACCTTGGCCGCTCCGCCCGTCTAACGACCCGTGCGCCTCCGACTTCTCCTCCTCTCCGCCTGCTCTGCCCTGGCGCTCATCGCAAGCACCACTGCGTCGGCCTACCCGTGGCCGCTCAAGCCTTTCAACAAGCAGCATCCGATCCGGGCGAACTTCGGCGATCCGCGCACGCGCTTCCTCAACACGATGCTCACCGACGGCCTCCAGGGACCTGGAACCTTCCTCTTCCACAACGGCATCGACATCGCGGCGCCGGCAGGAACGCCCGTCTATCCCGTCATTTCGGGGAAGGTGCGCTACATCGACGACGCTGCCCTCTCGGTGAAGACCAAGGGCCGCGGCGTCTTCCAGTACTTCCATCTCGCGATCACGGTCCCGAACGGAGCGCAGGTCGTCGCCGGCCGCACCGTCCTCGGCTACGTGATGCACGCGTACGACCACGTTCATCTCTCCGAGATCCGTGGCGGCCGCATCTGGAATCCGCTCGCACGCGGAGGCGTCGCGCCGTACAGCGATCACACTGTCCCACAGGTGCGCGCGATCAACGTTCGCCCAGCAGGATCGCTCCTGCCGTTCGACTCCGCAACGGTTTGCGGCACGGTCTCGCTCGTGGCCGCCGCCGACGACGCCGCGCCGATGGCCGTTCCGGGCGTGTTCTCCGGATTCCCGCTCTCCCCCGCGCTGATGACGTGGTCTCTCGCCAAAGTCGGCGGCAGCATCTATGTGAACAACGCAACGGCCGCAGACTTCCGCACGACGCTGCTGACCTCAAAACACTTCTGGGGGATCTACGCGCGAGGCAGCTACCAGAACGCGCCGCGGTTTTCGAACCGTCAGTACTTCATGCCGGGACGATACCTCTACAACCTCGCCAGCTTCCTCGATACGCGCTCCTACCCGAACGGCCTCTACGAGATAACCGTGGACGTCAGCGACATGCGTGGCAACAACTCCGAAGCCGCGCTGCAGTTCAAGATCGAGAACCACAGCGGCGGCGAGACCGGCTGCTTGCCTCAGGCTCCTAGCTCGGTCCCGTAAGCGCGGCGGTAGATCTTCTTCAGCTGCTCGACGCGCTCGACGTACGCGCGTGTCTCTGCGAACTGGATGCCCTTGCCGGCGCGACGCCAGCGGTCGACGTTGTCCTGACCCGCGTTGTAGGCAGCCAGCGCGTCCTGCTCGTCGCCGTACTTCAGCAGCAGGTGGTGGAGGTACCAGGCGCCGTAGCGGATGTTGATCTCGGGGTCATAGAGATCCTCGACAGTGAACCGCGACCCGCCGGTGTGGAGGGCGATTCCTTTGGCGGTGTCAGGCAGGAGCTGCATCAGGCCGATCGCGCCGGACGTCGAGCGGGCGTCGGCCTTGAACTTCGACTCCTGGTAGATGACCGCTGCGAGGAGCGCCGGGTCGAGCTCGTAGTTGCGGGCATGGCCCCGCACGATCTGCTGGTAGGAGAGCGGATACCAGAGTCGCTCCCACCAGCCCGGCTTCGAGGACTGCAGCGTTGCGAACGTCACGAGCAGCGCCCCGACGAGCAAAACGAGGCCGAGGGCCCGTTTCACTTCGACAGGTCTGTCATCACGCCGGCAACGAACGCGTCCAGCTCTTCGAGCGTGCCATCGTTGACGTACGTGTAGTCCGCGAGCCGGATCTTCTCGTCCTCGGCGAGCAGCCGCTGCTCGCGCTCATCGGCCACCGGCCTGCGTTCCGCCCGCACATCAGGCGGCGCCGTGATCACGACGACGACGTCGAAACGCTTGTCACCGCCGGTCTCGTAGAGGAGGGGGACTTCCGTCACGGTCACCGAAGGTGGGTCGGGCCCCTCGGCCAACTGGTCCCGCCAGGCTGTGTGGTCCCGAACGACCCTCGGGTGGAGCAGCTCCTCGAGCCAGTCCAGCTGCACCGGATCGTTGAAGACGATGCGCGCAACGGCAGCCCGGTCGGCGCCGTCCGCTCCGATCACCTCGGGGCCGAAACGCTCGACCAGTTCGCGGCGAACCTCCGGGTCGCTGCGGAGCAGACCGTGGACGATCTCGTCGCTCGACCGTGTCGCGGCGCCGTGACGCGCAAATGCTTCGAGTGCCGCACTCTTGCCGGCGCCGATTCCGCCGGTGATCGCCACGGCGAGTGGCCGCTTCGCGTTAGTGCTCGTCGGAAACGGGCTCGGCGGGAGCGGGTGCTTCGTCCGCTGGAGCGGGTGCCTCGTTTGCGGCAGCAGGGTCTGCCTCATCGGCCGCGACGGTCTCGGGCTCGACGGTCTCGTCAGCCGGGGCCGGCGGCGCGTCGAGCTCCGGCGCGAGCGGCGCCGACGCAGAATCGCTGAAGACGTCCTCCGACAGGTCGAGATGCGGCGTTCCTTCGATCGGGCCTTCCGACTCTTCACGCCGATCGGCGTCGACACGCTTGAGCGAAAGTGACAACCGGCGGCGCTCCGCGTCGACTTCGAGGATCAGCACCGGCACGGTGTCGCCCTGCGACACGACCTCACGAGGATTCTCGACGTGATGCTGTGCGAGCTCGGAGATGTGGACGAGTCCTTCGACGCCCGGGAGGATCTCGACGAACGCACCGAAGGTGACGACCTTCGTCACCTTGCCTTCGACGACGTCGCCTTCCTTGTGCTGCTCGAGGACCTGCTGCCACGGGTCGGATTGTGTCTGCTTGAGACCGAGTGAGATTCGCTGGCGCTCGCGGTCGATGTCGAGCACCTTCACCTTCACCGTCTGGCCGATGTCGAGCACCTCCGACGGGTGGTTGACGTGTGACCACGAGAGTTCCGAGATGTGGATGAGACCGTCCATGCCGTCGAGATCGACGAAGGCGCCGAAGTCGACGATGTTGGAAATCTGTCCCTCGACGACATCGCCTGGGTTGAGGCGGTCGAGGATCGCCTGACGCATCTCCTTGCGCTCGTCCTCGAGGACGGCGCGACGGGAGAGCACGACGTTGTTGCGCGAGCGGTTGAGCTCGATCACCTTGCAGCGGAGTTCCTGGCCCATGAACTCGTCGAGGTCCTGCACGCGACGGATGTCGACGAGCGACGCAGGAAGGAATCCGCGCACGCCCAGGTCGAGGATCAGTCCACCCTTGACGACCTCGATCACGCGGCCGTTCACCGGCTCACCGGATTCGGCGGCGCCTTCGATCGCTTTCCACGCGAGCTCGAAGCGGGCCCGCTTCTTCGAGAGGATGAGCCGCCCCTCGGCGTCCTCCTTCGTCATCACGAGCGCGTCGATCTCGTCTCCGATCGAGACCTCATCGGCCGGGTTCACCGAACGCCGGATCGAGAGCTCGGCGACCGGTATCACGCCCTCCGACTTGTAGCCGATGTCCACGAGCACCTCGTCCTTGTCCACCCGGACGACCTGGCCGTGGACGACTTCGCCCTCGTTGATGGTCGGGAAGGTGGACTCGTAGTCCGGGATCAGCTCGCCGTCCGGACCGGTGATCCAGACGCCGTCGCCGGCAATTCTCTGCTCAGTTTGCTCGGTGGCCATAGCGGTCGATCAGTATAGCCAGGGGCTTTTTCCGGGCGAAAGCTGCGCGCTTCGGCACGAGAGGGGTGGGCTAGCTTTTGGCTTCACTCCAGTCGTCACCGACCCCAATCTCGACGGCAAGCGGCGGGTCGAGCGGATAGGCCCGGCACATCTCCTCCCGGACAAGCTCCCGCACCGGGCCGACCTCCGCCTCGGGCACCTCGAGCAGCAATTCGTCGTGCACCTGCAACACGAGGCGTGCGCCTCGGCCCTCGTCCCGGAGGCGCCGGTGGATCGCGATCATCGCCTTCTTGATGATGTCGGCGTTCGACCCCTGCATGACGAAGTTGACTGCGAGCCGCTCACCCAGCGACCGTGTCGCCCGGTTGGACGCGCGGATCTCCGGTGTCGGCCGTCTCCGTCCGAGCAGGCTCGTGGCGTAGCCGTCGCGCTTCGCCTGCTCGATCGTCCGCTGGATGAAGTCCTGCACGAGCGGAAAGCGCGCAAGGTAGGCGTCGATGTACCGCTGGGCCTCGTCACGGGGGATCTCGAGATTCTCCGAGAGCCCGAACGCGGAGATTCCGTAGACGATCCCGAAGTTGATCATCTTGGCGATCGAGCGGTCGCCCGACGTCAGCTCGGCCGGCTCCTTTCCGAGCACCTCGACAGCGGTCGCCGTGTGGATGTCTTCCCCCCGCGCGAACGCCTCGCGCAACTTCGGCTCGCCGGACACGTGCGCCAGGATGCGCAACTCGATCTGCGAGTAATCGGCGGAGAGGAGTCGTGAGCCGGCCTCCGGCACGAAAGCGGAGCGGATCTCTTTGCCGAGCTCGGTTCGGATCGGGATCGCCTGGAGGTTCGGATTCGTCGTCGAAAGGCGGCCGGTCGATGCGACCGTTTGGTTGAAGGTCGTGTGCAACCGGGCGTCCTCCTCCGAAAGGAGCGAAGGCAGCGGCCCGAGATACGTGTTGAGCAGCTTCGAGTACTCACGCCACTCCTCGATGACCGGCACGATTTCGTGCTCGTCGCGGATCGACCGGAGGACACGTGTGTCGGTCGAGTAGCCGGTCTTGCCCTTGCGCCCCGGCGTCAACTGCAGCTTCTCGAACAGGATCCGCGCGACCTGCTGCGTCGACCCGAGCATGAACTCCTCACCGGCGAGCTCGTACGCCTTCGCTTCGAGCTCCTCGACGCGGTCGGCCAGGCGGGCTGTGATCTCGCCCATCCGGTACGTGTCGATCTTGACGCCCGCGTCCTCCATCGCGGAGAGCACGGCCGTCAACGGCAGCTCGATGTTGCGATAGAGGTCTTCTGCCCCACGTTCCCGCACACGCTCCAGCATCGTCGGTGCGAGCCGACGGGGAATCTCTGCGTGGCGTACGAGCGCAGCCGTCTCGTCATCGACGGCGGGAGTCGGAATGGGCTCGACGCCGTACTCCTGCGCAAGGTCGTCAAGCTCGTATCCCGCCCGCCCTGGCTCGATCAGATACGCGAGCAGCATCGTGTCCTCGGCCGGCTCCATCGTCAGCCGCGGCAGGGCCTTGAAGTCGTGCGCCACCAGCTCTGCGTCGTCGAGCCGGCGCTCGAGACCTGCCTCCCAGCGGCCGACGATGACGCCGTCGTCCCGTGCGAGTGCGAACCCGCCGTCGCGGATCGCCAGTGAGGCGCGGTCGCGCACTTCCGGGAGCTCTCCCTCGCGCCACGCGACCTCGGTTCCCTGCACACGCATCGGTTGCGCCGGCACGGCTTCGTCGAGGATGTCGACGCGCCCGAGCAGGTTGCGGAACTCGAAGCGCCGAAACATCTCGCGCAGCTCCGACCGGTCGGGCGGCAGGAGCACGAGCTGGGCAGGATCGCAGTCGAGATCAAGATCGCGTCGCATCGTCGCGAGTGCCTTGGACTGGCGCGCCTGATCCGCGAGCTCGGTGATGTTCTTGCGCCGGGCGGGCGAGAGCTCGTCGGCATGCTCGATCACTTCTTCGAGCGAGCCGTACTGGGCGATCAGCTGGCCCGCGGTCTTGTCGCCGATGCCGGGGATCCCCGGAATGTTGTCGGACGTGTCGCCCTTCAAGCCGATGAAGTCGGGAATCTGGTCGGGCCGGATGCCGTAGCGCGCCTCGACGCGATCGGGCGTATAGACCTGCACGTCCGAGACGCCGCGCGGGGTCATCATCAGGCTGACGTTGTCGGAGACGAGCTGGAAGGCGTCTCTGTCCGTCGAGACGATCGCGGTCCTGATCCCGGCCTCGTCGGCTCGGGTTGCAAGTGTGGCGATGACGTCGTCGGCCTCCCAGCCCTCGAATTCGAGGTTGCGATAGCCGAACGCCTCCACGATCGGGCGGAAGAACGGAAACTGCTCGGACAACAGGTCCGGAGTCGGTCTGCGATCGGCTTTGTAGTCCGACGCGACCTCGAGCCGCTCGGCCGGACGGGTGTCCCATGCGACCGCGACGCCTTTCGGCTTGTAGTCCGACAGGAGCTTGAAGAGCATGTTCGTGAACCCGAGGAGCGCGTTCGTGGGGAAGCCTTCGGTGGTTGCCAGTTCCTCGGGCAACGCGAAGAACGCCCGGTACGCGAGGTTGTTGCCGTCCACTAGGAAGAGCTCCGCATCGCGTACGGGGGCGTCGTCGAGCTGGAGCTCAGCCCCGGTCAGCGTCTTTGGCATACCGCTCCAACGCTATCGTCCGGCGCCGGTGCGAGCGCTCGAGATTTACCCACTTTCCGAGACCGAGCTGAGTCGGCGCCAGTCGTGAAGCGGATCCCGCTGCTCGCCGGGTCGCACCTGGTCGTCGTGACGGCCGACGACGACGCGAGCGTGCTGCAACCGCCGCCGCCGGGCGACTCCGTCGCCGACGTCGGGGCAGCCGTCCGCGATGCGCTGCGCTTCCCGCTCGCCGGCCAGCCGCTGGACGCGCTCGTGGCCCGCGGGGCGCGCGCGACGATCGTCGTCGAGCCGCCACACCTGCCACTGCCCGGCTCGGAGCGCGACCCACGTCAGGCTGCGATCGCCGCAGCCGTGGCCGAACTGGAGCGCCTCGGCATTCCGACCGGCTACCAGACGCTGCTCGTCGCGGGGGGTCTCACGCGTCGCGCAGGGAACGAGTTGCTCGAGACGCTGGTCTCGCCGGAGTTCGCGCGTCGGTTCCACGGGCATGTCGAAGTGCACGACGTCGAGCGCGACGACCTCGTCGAGCTCGGTGCCTCCGGTTCGATCCCGCTTCGTGTCCACCCCGCACTCGTTCGCACCGATGTCGTCGTCGTGGTAACTGCCGCCGAGACCGTGCTGCACGGCGGACCGGCAGCACTCGTTAGCGCGGCCGGAACCGAAGTGCTGCGCGCAGCAGGCGCGTATTCGTTGCTCGAGACGTCTGCGTCGCAGGGCTGGCGGCTTGCGCTGGAGATCGAACGCGCACTGGCCCGCCGCGTTCCCGTCATCGGGGCATCGCTCGTCCTCAACAATCCGCGCTTCGGCGGCACCCTCGGCGGCTACCCCTACGAGGCGCAGGCGCTCGAACGGGTCGTGCGCTCGCCGTTCCGCCATCTCTTCCGCGTGCTGCCCGAGGCGCTCCGCGGCTACGTCCTACGCTCTGTGCCGCTCGAGCGCACCGTCGCCGCCGCATATGCAGGCCCCCCGTCGGTCGCTCACACCGAAGCGTTGTTGCGCGGAGTCGAGATCCGAGGCATCACGCTCGACCGCGAGCTCGACGCCATCTGCATCGGCGTCCCCCGGACGACTCCCTACCTTCCGCGCGAGCGCCCGAACCCGTTGCTCGGCGCGTACCTCGGTCTCGGCCTGGCACTGCGGCTCTGGCGCGACGCTTTCCCGGTCGCCGAGGGAGGCACCGCGATCCTCTTCAACCGCTTCCAGCGGCACTTCGCGCACCCCACGCAGCAGCCGTATCGGGCGTTCTTCGCGGCGACGCGCGCAACAGGCCCCGACAACGCCGCGCTCGCCGAAGCCGAGCTTCTCGCCGCCGCCGACCCACGTGCGCTCGAGGAGTACCGCACCGGACGTTCCGTGCATCCCCTGCTCCCGTTCGCGGACTGGGACGGCTGCAGGCCCGCCCTCGGCCGGCTGGGCCACGTGATCATCGCCGGCGCCCGCGATCACGGTGCCGCGCGGCAGCTCGGCTTCGTCCCGACCCACGGCGTCGGGCCTGCGCTGACGATGGCCCGCGGGTGGACGGAGCGCCCGCCGCGTATCGGCATCCTCCTCGCGCCGCCCTACTTCCCGTTACGAGTCGGCTCCGGCTAGAGGAACTTCGTCAATCGGTCTCGCCGAGGTAGGACTTTCTCACTTGCTCATTGCGTCGTAGCGCCTTCGCATCGTCGGAGAGTGCGACGGTGCCGGTTTCGAGCACGTAGCCGCGATTGGCGACGTCAAGCGCCATCATGGCGTTCTGCTCGACGAGCAGGATCGTCGTGCCTTGCTGGTTGATCTCGACGATCGTTTCGAAGACACGCTCGACGAAGATCGGCGCGAGGCCCATGGACGGTTCGTCGAGGAGAAGCAACCCTGGGCGCGCCATCAGCGCGCGCCCGATCGCCACCATCTGCTGCTCGCCGCCCGAGAGAGTGCCGGCACGCTGCTGCTTGCGTTCGGACAGCCTCGGAAAGAGCGAGTAGACGCGGTCGAGGTCTCCCCGCAACTCCGATCGGTCGGAACGCTGGAAGGCCCCCATCTCGAGATTCTCGAGCACCGACATACGTGGAAAGAGCTTGCGGCCTTCAGGAGACTGCGAGATTCCCCGGCGGACGATGTCATGCGGCGGATCACGCGTGATATCCCGGCCGCGGAAGTGAATCGATCCCTGCCGTGGATGGTTCAGGCCGTTGATCGACCGGAGCGTGGTGGACTTGCCCGCGCCGTTCGCGCCGATCAGCGTGACGATTTCGCCTTCGTGCACCTCGAGCGAGATCCCTTTCAGGGCCTCGATCGAGCCGTAGTACGTATGGATGTCTTCGACGCGCAGCAGGGCGCCGTCGCCTTCGGCCTTGCCGCTCACGCAATCGCCGCCTTGCCGAGATACGCCTCGATGACGCGCTCGTTCTTCTGGATCTCAGTCGGCGTTCCTTCGGCGATCTTCTGTCCGTAGTCGAGCACGGTGACCCGCTCGGAGATGCCCATCACGACTTTCATGTCGTGCTCGATCAGGAGAATCGAGATTGGCCGCTCCGTGCGGAGCTTCGCCAGAAAATCGGTGAAGGCCGCGGTTTCTTGCGGGTTCATTCCGGCCGTCGGCTCATCGAGGAGAAGAAGCTTCGGTTCGGTCGCAAGCGCACGGGCGAGCTCCAGGCGGCGCTGGTCTCCATAGGAGAGATTCTCGGCGAGCTCGTCGTCGACCCGGCCGAGGCCCGAGTAGCGCAGAAGCGCCCGCCCCTTCTCGTGGGCCTCGTGCTCCTCCCTGCGGACACGGGGGGTGCCGAAGATCGAGCCGAGGATTCCGCCCTTGAGCCGCGAGTGCATTCCCACCAGGACGTTCTCGAGCGCCGTCATCTGCGGGAACAATCTGATGTTCTGGAACGTCCGGCCGATTCCGAGCTTCGTGATCGCGTGCGGCGGCTTGCCGGTCACATCGGTGCCGTCGAACACGATCTGTCCCGACGTGGGCTTGTACACGCCCGTGAGCATGTTGAAGAACGTGGTCTTGCCTGCTCCGTTCGGCCCGATCAGGCTGACGATCGACTCGGCGGGAATGGTGAAGTCGAGGTCCGAGACGGCGAGCAGCCCTCCGAACTCCTTGCGGATACTCTCGACGGTGAGAAGGTTGTCGGGCATTCCTAGGCCCTCGTACCCGCCCGCTCGTCGTCTTGGCGGTGGTCGTAGAGAGGATCGTCGAGCGAGCCATGCGGCGTCCCTTCCTCGAGCTCGCGCTTGCGCCGTCGCTCCGGGATGAGACCCTGCGGACGGAACAGCATCATCAGGACGATGATGACCCCGTAGATCCCGAACTCGTATTTCGCCACCTCGATGTTGAGCGGCGTGTGCGCGTTCATCCATGCCCCGATATTCGCGAGCCCCTCGACGTTCAACCAGGCCAGGAGCGCGCCGCCGATGACGACGCCCCAGAGGCTTCCCATCCCGCCGAGGATGACCATGCAGAGCAGGAAGATCGAGATGTTGAAGTGGAACTGGCTCGGGAACGCGCCGGAATTGAAGCTGGCGACATACGCACCCGCAACACCCCCGAAGAATGCGCCGATGGTGTAGGCCCAAGTCTTCGTGCGCATGAGGGGGATGCCCATCGCTCCTGCTGCGGTCTCGTCCTCCCTGATGGCGATCCAGGCGCGGCCGAGCCTCGAATCGCGGAGGCGGTAACAACAGAAGACGGTGATGAGCAGGATGACGAGCGCGGCCCAGTAGAAGAGACGCGCCCGCTCGAACGACTGCGCAAAGGACACCGGGAGTCCGACAGCTCGGTTCAGGCCTACGCCGAATCCCGGTGAGTCGATCGGGCTGATCCCGAACGTCCCGTGTGTCAGGTCGAACCCGTGCAGGCTGTCGGCATTCCGGACGAACTGCGGAATGATCTCGCCGAAGCCCAACGTGACGATTGCGAGGTAGTCACCTCGAAGACGCAAGGTCGGCAGTCCGATCAGGATCCCGCCGAGACCGGTGATGAGCCCGGCGCAAACCAGAACCAGCCAGACGGAAATGTGAATTCCCTGTGCGTCTCTGGAGATGCCCACCGAGCCGAGGTGAAACCGCACCTGCTCGAATTGCCCTGAGGCGAGCCAGCCCGCCGTGTACGCGCCGATTGCGTAGAAGGCGACATAGCCGAGGTCGAGCAGGCCGGCGTACCCGACGACGACGTTCAGCCCGACGGCCATCACGACGAAGACGAGGATCGTCACTGCGGCGCCGACGTCGGGAAATGCCAGGATCACGGGAACGTCCGTCGGCAAGCTCGACGCGTAATAGGGGTAGGCGGCGGCCAGCGCGACGAGCGCTACCAGGGGAACGGCTGCTCGGATGCGGCCCGGGATGCGGCGCCAAGCGTTGAACACGTTGTCGACCGGCTCTAGCCGACTGAGTCTGCGCAGCTTCTCGCGCCTCACTTACGCCCCCTCTGGCGTCCTCTCGCCCAACAGGCCTTCGGGCCTGAAGACGAGGATCGCGATCAGGATGCCGAACACGATCGAGCGCGTCCAGTCACTGCCGGGAGCGAGCCACGAAAGGCCCTCGTTGAAGGCCTGGATCAAGCCGATGATGAGCGAGCCGAGGACTGCACCCGAGAGGTTGCCGATGCCTCCGAGCACCGCCGCCGTGAATGCAATCAGGCCCAGTTCGAATCCGGTGTCGTAGCGGATGTTGAACTCGATCAGATAGAGCAGTCCGCCGACGCCGGCCAGGCCGCCCGCCAGCAAGAACGTGAACGAGATCGTCCGGTTGACGTTGACGCCCATGATCGCCGCAGCGTCCGTGTCCTGTGATGTCGCGCGCATCGCCTTGCCATGACGGGTCGACTGGACGACCCATCTGAGCAGGATCAGGACGGGGACGGTGGCCAGCACGGCGAACAGCTGGTTCCACTGGTAGGTGACGTCACCGATCTTGAAGACGTTGTTCTCGGAGAGCAGGGGTGGAATGCTCCGGAAGTTCACGCCATAGATCGCGAGCGAGATGTTCTGGATGATGAAGGACATGCCGACCGCCGTGATCAGGACGGCCAGGCGCGGAGCCTGACGAAGGCGCCGATAGGCCACGAACTCGATGCTGGCGTTCAGAACGGCCCCGAATGCCACGACGATCACGAGTGTCGCCAGCAGGCCGCCCAGGACTGCGGGCACCGATGATGTCTCGTCGAGCCCGAAGACGGAGAGGATCAAGGTGCTCGCGACCAGACCTGACAACGCGAAGACATCGCCGTGGGCGAAGTTGATCAGCTGCAGGATGCCGTACACGAGCGTGTAGCCAAGTGCGACGAGCGCATAGACCGAGCCCGTCGTGACGCCGATCAGGAAGACAGTGAAGAAGTCAGCTCGGTGTCTTGATCAGGTTGACGAGGAGCCACACGAAGAGCAGCACGACGAAGCCGATCCCGATGATCGAGGTCGCGCTCGGTCGTCGATCCGCGAGCGCACTGAGCCGCGATGGGGTCTGGTTTCGGGCCGCGATTGGCCGATTCTAAGACCGTCCCGGGGGAAGGCAACACCTTCCCCCGGGATGGTGAGGTATGTGGCTAGCCCGCCGCTGCCTTGCGGGCGGCCTCTACGAGGTTCGCCTTCGGGGCAGCCGTCTTGAAGGTCACGAGCTTGTCCGTCCCCTTGTAGATCGTGAAGAGCAGGGCAGCACCCTTCGCACCGGTGATGTCGCCGTTCTCGTTGATCTCGAAACTGCCGATCAGACCGTTGTCGATCTTGGTCTTGAAGACCTCGTCGATGACGCCCTGACGTGTTCCGTCAGAGTTCGCGATCGCGTCCAGGAGCACCCTGGCTGCCTGGGCTCCGAGGATGGCATACGGATCGACTGCCTTACCCGGAATGGTCTTCTTGAAGTCGTTGATGAACGTCTGCGCGGCGCCGGTGTACTTGTCGATCCCGACTCCGGCCACGCTGAAGAAGGCGTCCTTGGCGTTCGGGGTCCCGCCTTCGCTGCGCTGGAACACTGCGTCCGTCGTGAAGCCGTCGGGAAGGAACAGCTTCACTCCGGTGTTCGGTCCGAGGACGGCGACCTTGTCGTTGATCAACTGCCCGGAGTTCTCGTCGACGAGCCCACCGATGAAGATGCCGTCCGGATTCGTCGCCTTGATCTTGGTGAAGATCGCCTGGAAGTTCGCCTGCTTCGGGTCATAGGCCGCGAAGCCCAGGACCTTCATCCCGAGGGCTTCTGCTGCGCCTCTGAAGTTCTTGGCGACACCGAGACCGTAGGCCTCCTTGTCGTTCAGGATGTAGATGCTCTTGACGCCCTGCGACTTTGCGAACTCGGCCATCACCGCGCCCTGGTTCGGATCGCTCGGTGCGACGCGGGCGTAATTGCGCTTGCCGCTCGGGTAGTACTTCTCCGGTTCGTTGCCTGCGCAAGGCTCGGTCAGACACCCGTAGGTGTTGGCCGGAGAGAGCAGCAGAAGCCCTCCGCCAGGCGCCTGGTTCAGCACCGGAATCTCGATCGCGGCGCAACCGGAGTTGAACGTCCCGACCACGCCGATGAGGCTCGAGTTCTGTGCATAGGCGTGAGCGTTCCGGCTGCACTTGTCGGGATCCCATTTCGCGGCCTGCGCAGTCGCGTCGTCACAGACCTGAAGCGCAACCTTGTGGTCTCCCGCCTTCCAGTCCTGCTGGTCGAGCAGAAGGCGCGCTGCCCCGACGATCTGCGCGTCTGTGTGCGCGAGCTTCCCTGCATCGGAAAGTCCGTCGCCATGAGCACGTCGGGATCGCCTTCGCCCTTGTACTCGACCGGTGAGCAGGACGACGCCGGCAGTGCCGTGACTTTCCCGCCGCTCCCACTCGAGCTCTTGTTTCCGCCGCAGCCAGCTGCGGCAAAGGCCAGCACGCCGATCAGCATGGCGAACAGCCCTAGCGTTCCGTATCTCCTCAAGATCCACACCTCCGTCGCACGGTCACTGGTCATTACACGCAAGGGGGGCAGTATCGAGGCATTCGGACCGGCGAGCAACCCCGAACCGCTGAAAATGCGTGTTAAGTGCGATGCCGAAGGTGGGACTTGAACCCACACGAGGTTTCCCTCACCGGATTTTGAGTCCGGCGCGTCTGCCAATTCCGCCACTTCGGCGCGGTGACATCGTAGCCCTGAGCCCGACTTCTTTACGATCGGCGGATGAAGGTCGGGATCCTCACCGGCGGCGGAGACTGCCCGGGGCTGAACGCGGTCATCCGCGCTGCCGGCCGACGGGTGATGACGCGGGGCGGCGAGGTCATCGGCGTGCTCGAGGGGTGGAAGGGACTGGTCGAAGGACTGTTCGAGCCGCTCGGTCCGCGTGAGATCTCCGGCTTGCTCCCTCGCGGCGGGACGATCCTGCGCACCACCCGGACGAATCCGTTCAAGGTGGACGGCGGGGTCGAAAGGGTGCTGGCGAACTTCGAGCGCGAAGGTTTCGACGCCCTGGTCGCGATCGGCGGCGAGGACACGCTCGGCGTTGCGGCCCGCCTGCACGAGGAGCACGGCTTCCCGGTGGTCGGGGTGCCGAAGACGATCGACAACGACCTCTCGGCGACGGACTACACGTTCGGCTTCGACACGGCTGTCACGGTCGCGACCGAGGCGATCGACCGGCTCCACACCACCGCGGAGTCCCACAACCGCGTGATGGTCGTCGAGGTGATGGGCCGCCACACCGGCTGGATCGCGGTGGTGAGCGGAATCGCGGGCGGCGCGGACATGATCCTGATCCCGGAGCAGCCGGTGTCGATCGAGGACGCCTGCAAGGAGCTCCGGCACCGGCATGAGCGCGGCAAGGACTTCTCCATCGTCGTCGTCTCGGAGGGGTACGAGCTGGAAGGCATGAGCGACACACAGGAGGTCGACCAGTTCGGCCATGTGAGCCTGTCGGAGCGGGGCGTCGGCGCAGCGCTCGCGCGCCAGATCGAGGACCGCACCGGTTACGAAACGCGGGTGACGGTGCTCGGCCACGTGCAGCGCGGCGGGTCCCCCACCCCGCGCGACCGCGTCCTCGCGACACGCTACGGCCTGAAGGCCGCTGACCTGGTCGACGCGAAGAAGTTCGGTCGGATGGCCGCACTGCACGGCGACGAGATCGTCGACGTGTCGCTCGCCGAGGCGACCGCAGAGCTCAAGACCGTGCCGACCGAGTGGTGGGCGGTCGCACAGGCGTTCTTCGGATAGTGGAGACGTTCGGCGGTCAGAACATGACCGCGACGCTGCAGCGTGTGCTCGTGCGACCGCCGAGCGCGGCGGGCTTCGCGAACTGGCGCGAGTACGGATGGCGTTCCGAGCCCGATATCGGCAAGCTCGCGGAGGAGCACGAGGCCTTCTGCACCGCACTCGCCGCGGGCGGCGCCGAGGTCGTACTCGCGGACACGCCGCTTCCTACCGATCCCGACGCGATCTACGTCTTCGACCCTGCAATCGTCTCCGACGCCGGCGCGATCGTTCTGCGACCGGGCAAGGAGGGCCGCCTGGTCGAGACGGAGGCGATCGCGACGGATTTCGAAAGCGCAGGCGTTCCGATCGCCGCGCGTCTCGAGGCCCCCGCGTCGGCGGACGGCGGCGACACGATCTGGCTCGACGACGGCACGCTGCTCGTCGGGCGCAGCTACCGGACGAACGAAGACGGCATCCATGCGCTACGGACCGCGCTGCCCGGCGTGAGTGTGCTCGCATTCGACCTGCCGCACCTACAGGGCTCCGAAGTCGTCCTGCATCTGCTCTCGTTGCTGAGCCCGCTCGACGAAGACCTGGTCGTCGCGTACCTGCCGTTGCTACCCGTGCGCCTGGTGCAGCTTCTCCAGGAGCTCGAGATCCAGATCGTCGAGGTCCCCGACGACGAGTTCGAGACGATGGGCCCGAACGTGCTCGCGCTCGCGCCTCGCGTCGCCCTGGCGCTCGACGGGAATGTGGAGACGAGGAAGCGGCTCGAACGTGCAGGCGTCGATGTGAGCGTCTACAGCGGTGACGAGATCTCGCGCAAGGGCGACGGCGGGCCTACCTGCCTCACGCGCCCGCTGCTTCGAGCCTGACGGCCAGGACTACAGCCGTCTGCGGCGTCGTCAGGACCTCGACCGCAGCCAGCTCGGGATGCTTGAAGAGGAGCTCGCGCACGGGGTCGGGACCAGCCCGATCCGGAATGAGGTCGTCTTTGACGATGAGCCCACCCTGCGCGACGAGCTCGATCGCGTCGGGTGACTCGTCGAAACGGCCGCCGTCGAAGAAGAGCAAGTCGAATGGCGCGCGCTGCGGCAGGTGGTCACGCCAATCGCCGGCGAGGAGCTCGACATTCGGGAACCGACGGAGACGGTAGGCCGCGACCGTGACCCGGTCGAGATCGAGCTCCACCGTCACGAGCGAGTGCGCCGTCGAGGCCATCGCTGCCGCGCCTTCTCCGAAGGCTGTGCCGACCTCCGCACATCTCTTGCCTGCGGCCAGCACGGACAACAGGCGCTGTACCTCGGGGAGTGACGAGCCGCCGCCGGTCATAGCCTGTAGACCGCGACCCAGGGACCGGCGAACTCGCCGCCGGGTGTGAGGTAGAACACGCGTCGCGACTTCGTGCGCAAATGGTCGTAAAAGGCAGCCTCGCGTGGATACCGATCACGCGCGGCGAGAACGCGATCGGTCACGGCGCCTGTGACCACGACGTCCCGGATGCCGAGGCGACGGAGACGCGCCACGTCACGGTTCGGGTCGAAGCCGCGCTTCGGCCCCGGCAGGCGCAAGGCCAGCACGTGTAGTCGCTCGAAGGCAGGTGTCGACGGATCAGCAGCGATGTGTGTCCCCGGCCGAATGTGCTGCTCGACCCAGCGATGCGCCAGGATCCGCGTATCCGTGCGAGTCAACTCTTTCGTGTCGCGAATCGACCAGGTCAGGGGGATGATAAGCAGCAACAGCGTCACGGGTGCAAGCGAGCGCATCCGGCCGGCGAGCGCTCCGAGTGCAGGCACGAGCGGTAGCACGTAACGGTCGAAGTGCGCGCTCAGCGTCAACAGGTCGGCGAAGTAGACGAGGACGAACGACGCAAGGATCAGATCGACCCGACTGCGCCGGATAAGGGCGGCGACGAGACCGACTCCGCAGATGATGAGCGCCGGGCCGATTCCTTCCCAGAGCCGCTCGACGAAGGCGATCGGCGCAATGTGGTCGTGCTCGAAGCCGAGCCAGCCGTCCCGCGCGAGTCGCTGCACGCGAAAAGCCTCGTGCCAGGCCTGATGGCCGTGCACGACGATGAACGGGCTCGATGCGAGAAAGGCCGCCACGGTCAGCGCACCCGACACCGCGAGCCTCCGCCACTGCTTCCAGCCGGCGACGACCAGCGGCACGAGCAGGAAGACACCCGGGTACTTGAAGCCCATTGCAAGGCCGATCGCGATCCCGGCAAGCTCGAGTCTGCCGGTCACAAGCAGCGTCAGCGCGACCGCGACGCCGAGTGTCAGTGGTACGTCCGTAACTGCGGCGTGTGAGTACGCGACGTGGATCGTGCAGACGGCGACGATGGCGGCCGCAACGACGCCGGCCGACGGCGTCCCGAATGCGCGGCGGCCGAGCCACCAGGACGCGGCGATCGCCGCCAAGGCGATGACCACTCCCACGATTCGCGCCGTCAGATACGACGGTTCGTCCTGCCACGCCTGGAAGGGCGCGTTGACGTACATCAGCAACGTCGGGTAGTCGAACCAGTGTGGGTCGCCCCCGCCTCCGTGCACGAGCTTCCAGGCACGCGGCACGATCGACTGTTCGTCGGGGTTGAGAAGGTTCCCGAACGGAAGTCCGTACTGGATGCCGGCCAGGCGAATCGTCGCGGCGCCCGCGAGGATCGCCGCGAGCGCCAGTCGGTGCCCGCCCCACCGCGTGGCGGCCGAGCGATCGACCGCGTCGCGGGTGTTAGACCTCTGGGTGGGCGTCACCGACGAGCTCGGCGACGTTCCGCGTTCCGACGATGACCGCATCGACTCCCGCCCGCTCGAGCTCGTCTACCTCTTCACGACTCGACACTCCGACGTCCGCGACCGCGAGCTTGCCGGCCGGGACGTCCGGAAGGAGCTCGAGCGCCTGACTCAGAGCATCTGTGTCTGTCCCATTACGCGCCGCCAGCACGAAGATTTCCGGATCGAGCTCGAGCGCGAGCTCGAGCTGCTCCTCACTGCGTACCTCGACGACGAAGTCGAGGCCGAGCTCCACCGCTTCTGCGTGGAGCCGCACGAGCCAGCCTTCGTCCTCACCCGCGTCTTCGATCGCAACCAGCCACGCGTCGGCGCCTGCAAGTGCAGCTTCGGTCGGTGAGCTCGACGCTCGCCAGAGAATCGGCAGCTCGGTCACCGCACGCAAGTCGCCGACCTCGCCGCGGACGACGAGGGCTTCGGCACCTGACGCCGCCGCGGCGCGGGCCGATTCGGGGTCGGCAACAGCGGCGATCACAGAGATGCCGTCACCTTCCGATATCGCCAGGCTGAACCTGCGCTCGCCTCTCACGGCAGGAAGTATCTACTGGCCGACCGGGTGCCAGACGGTCTTGAGCTCGAGGAACGAGGCGATCTCCCACGGGCTTTGAGAATCCGGGTCGCCTCGCACCACGCGCTTCACGTTGTCGGCCGCCGCGCGCTCGAGCTCTGCCGAGGCACCGTCGGCCCCCGTGATGTCGAGGGCGTTGACGTCCATGTGTGAGGCGAGCCAGGGTGCGAGCTCGGCGCGATACCCCGTCAGGAGATTGACCGCCCCGCCCGGGACATCGGAGGTGGCGAGCGCCTCGGCGAGCTCGATTGCGGCGAGAGGATGCGTCTCCGAGGCGACCGCCACGACGGCGTTTCCACCCGTCAGCGCCGGAAGGACGCGCGAGACGAGCCCGAGCAGCGGCGGCTCGTCGGGGGCGATGACTGCGACGACCCCGGTGGGCTCGGGAACGGTGAAGTTGAAGTACGGGCCGGCGACGGGATTCGACGAGCCGAGGACCTGCGCCAGCTTGTCCGCCCACCCTGCGTACCAGACGATCCGATCCACGGATTTCTCGATCTCGTCGCGACCGGTCGTCAGGTCCGCGAATTCGGAACTGCGCGCCTCGATCATCTCGGCCAGGCGATAGAGCACCTGGCCTCGGTTGTACGCGGTCATCCCTGCCCACTTGGGCCAGGCGGACCGCGCCGCGCGCACCGAGTCGCGAACGTCCTTGCGCGACGCGCGGGCGACGTTCTGCCCCTCGGCCTCATACGTGCGCCCCGACTCCGAGCGCGGGAACGCTCCGCCGATGAAGAGCTTGTACGTCTTCTTGACCGGCAGCCTGTCAGCCACTGGAGGGCCCGCTTCCGTCGAAATTCATGTACGGCTCGAGTCCGTGGCGGCCACCCTCGCGGCCGAAGCCCGACTCCTTGTAGCCGCCGAAGGGCGACGAGGGATCGAAGCGGTTGAACGTGTTCGCCCACACGACGCCGGCGCGCAGGCGCTCAGCCATCCAGAGAATGCGCGAGCCTTTCTCGGTCCAGACGCCTGCGCTGAGACCGTAGGGCGTGTTGTTCGCCTTCTCGACCGCCTCCTCGGGCGTGCGGAAGGTGAGGATCGAGAGCACGGGCCCGAAGATCTCTTCCTGCGCGATGCGATAGCTCTGCGCGACGTTCGTGAAGACCGTCGGCGCGAACCAGTAACCCTTTTCCGGCAGACGGCACGGGGGCTGGTAGATCTCTGCGCCCTCCTGCTCGCCGGATTCGACGAGCTCGCGGATCCGTTCGAGCTGCTCCTTGGAGTTGATCGCGCCGACGTCGGTGTTCTTGTCCAGCGGATCGCCCACGCGAAGAGTCGTGAGACGGCGCTTGAGCTTTTCGACGACCGGCTCGTAGATCGATTCCTGCACGAGCAGGCGCGAGCCGGCGCAGCAGACGTGCCCCTGGTTGAAGTAGATGCCGTTGACGATTCCCTCGACTGCCTGATCGAGGGCGGCGTCGTCGAAGATGATGTTGGCTGCCTTGCCGCCGAGCTCGAGCGTGAGCTTCTTACCGGTCCCGGCGAGCTCGCGCTGGATCGCCTTGCCGACGTCGGTGGAGCCGGTGAACGCGATCTTGTCGACGCCTTCCGATTTCACGAGCGCAGCGCCCGCGCGCCCGTCGCCGGTGACGATGTTGACCACACCGGGCGGCAGCTCGGCCTGTCGCAGCACGTCGGCGAACAACAGCGCAGACAGCGGCGTCGTTTCGGCGGGCTTGAGCACAACGGTGTTGCCCGCGGCGAGGGCAGGCGCGATCTTCCAGGAGAGCATCAGCAGCGGGAAGTTCCACGGGATGATCTGGCCGGCCACGCCGACCGGGCGAGGCCGACGGTTGGGAAACGCGTATTCGAGCTTGTCGGCCCAGCCCGCGTAGTAGAAGAAGTGCGCTGCCGCCAACGGCAGGTCGACGTCGCGGGATTCCTTGATCGGCTTGCCGCCGTTGAGCGACTCGAGCACGGCGAACTCGCGCGAGCGCTCCTGGAGGATGCGCGCGATGCGGAAGAGATACTTCGCGCGTTCCGCAGGGGAGATACCGGACCACCCGTTCTCGAATGCGTCGCGCGCCGCCGCGACGGCGCCCTCCACCTCTTCCGGCGATGCCTGGCCGACCTCTGCGAGCGGCTCCTCAGTCGCCGGCGAGATCGTCGTATAGGTCTCGGTGGGCTCGAGCCACTTGCCGCCGACGTAGTGTCCGTAGCGTTCGTCGAGGGTGACGACGTCACGCGACTCCGGCGCGGGCGCATACGCCCATTCCTTCGGAACCGGTGTCCGATTCTTCTTTCGCTCGAGCTCAGTCAACGGTGAAGTAATCCGGGCTTTGGTAAGCGCCCGTCTTTTCCTTCCGGAGTTGCATCAGCACGTCGTTGAGCAGTGACGATGCTCCCAGGCGGTAGAGGTCAGGCGTCAGCCACTCGACGCCGAGCGTCTCGTGAAGCTGCACGAGGTACTGCACTGACTGCTTCGCCTGGCGGATCCCGCCTGCGGGCTTCATCCCGACCATGCGCCCTGTCTCCTCATACACGTCGCGGATCGCCTCGAGCATGCAGAGGGTCACCGGCAGCGTGGCCGCGCCGGGGAGCTTGCCCGTCGACGTCTTGATGAAGTCGGCGCCTGCAGCCATCGCGAGGAGAGAGGCGCGCCGGACGTTGTCGTACGTCCCGAGCTCGGCCACCTCGAGAATCGCCTTCAGGTGTGCGTCGCCGCACGCCTCCTTCACCTGGACGATCTCGTCGTAGACCTTCGCGTAGCGTCCGGAGAGGAATGCGCCGCGGTCGATCACCATGTCGACCTCGTCGGCGCCGTGCTCGACGACCCAGCGCACCTCCTCGAGCTTCGTCTCGATCGGTGACTGTCCCGACGGGAACGCTGTCGCGACCGAAGCCACTTTGACGCTGGTCCCCTCGACGCGAGCGACGGCCGCGGGAACGAGATTCGGATAGACGCAGATCGCCGCCACGGACGGGATGCCGGCGTCGCTCGGATCGGGCCGAATCGCCTTCGACGCCAGCGCCGAGACCTTCCCGGGGGTGTCCTGGCCTTCGAGCGTCGTCAGATCCATCATCCGCACCGCCAACTCGAGCGCGAAGACCTTGGCGTCCTTCTTGATCGACCGTTTCGCGAGCGAAGCGGCCCGCTCCTCGAGCGCGACTGCGTCGACGGAGCCGATTCGCGGCAGCCTCGGCTCGAGCGGAAGCTCGAAACCGCGTGGAAGAACCGGCGTCTGCGCCATCAACTGAGTGTAGCTCCCGGCAACCGGGCGAAATCGGCCGCGCCTGGACCCTTTACGGGTACACGCACGCGCGAGAGACCGGGTCCCACCACTCCCGCCCACCGACACACTAGGCCGGAATCTGTGGCGTGTCCGTCCCTGGACAGAGGCGAAAGCGCAGCTTTCGCTCCGAGCCCTAAAGGCCGAGGCGTTGCAGGGTCGCTTCGTCTCGACGCCAGCGCGGCTTTACCTTTACGTGGAGCTCGAGGTAAACCGGATGGCCGACGACAGACTCGATCTCCGGCCGGGCACGCCGGCCGATCTCGCGCACGACCGAGCCGCCCTTGCCGATGACGATCTGCTTCTGCGACTCCGTCTCGACAAGCAGGTCGGCCTCGATCACCTTCTCCCCCAGTTCCTGGACCTCGACCGTGATCGCATGCGGAATCTCGTCCTTCATCAGGCGCAGCGCCTGCTCGCGGACGAGCTCGGCGATCTGCACCTCGAGCGGCAGGTCTGTTCGCTGCTCCTGCGGGAAATACAACGGCCCTTCGGGGAGCAACCCCACGAGCTCCTGGCGCAGCTCCTCGACGCCGTCACCGTTCTTCGCGCTCACGGGATGGAGCGCATGAAAGTCGCCGAGCTTCGAGGCCGCCTCCATCTGACTCGCGATGTGCGCGCCTTTCAGCCGGTCGATCTTGTTCAGGACGATCACGACGGGAACGCCGAGCTCGAACACGCGGCGCGCGACGAAGCGGTCCCCTGCACCGATCCGCTCGCGCGCCGAGAGGACGAGCAAGACGGCATCGACGTCCTCGAACGACGCGTCGACGGTGCGCTGCATGTGCTCGGTCAGCGGGTCGAGCGGTCGCTGGAAGCCCGGCAGGTCGGCGAGCACGAGCTGGTAGTCCTCGCCGTTGGCGATCCCGAAGATCCGTCGCCTCGTGGTCTGCGGCTTGTCGGAGACGATCGCCACCTTGCCACCCGCAAGCGCGTTCACGAGCGTCGACTTGCCGACATTCGGCCGGCCGGCTATGGCGACGAAGCCGGACTTCAAGCGGGCAGATCCCAGGTATCCGGCAGTAGCTCCGCCGCCGAATACGTGGCCAGCTCGCCGGCCGAGTTCAGGAACGTGATCTCGTCGATCCGAAACTCGTAGAGCCACTGCCGGCAGCCGCCGCACGGCGAGGCGGTGATCCCGATCGCCTCGATGTCACCGGGCTTGTAACCCTCGCTGACCGCCTTGACGAGTGCGGTCTTCTCGGCGCAGACGCCGAGTGGGTACGCGGCATTTTCCACGTTCACGCCCTCGAAGACCTTGCCGTCACGGGTGCGCACCGCAGCGCCGACGAGATAGTTGGAGTACGGCGCATACGCTCGTTCCGAGATCGCGACCGCTCTTTCGTAGAGATCCTTGCTCACAGCAACTGGAAGACGGAGAGAGTCACGAGCGCGCCGAGCGCGCCTCCGTAGGCGACCTCGAGGGCCGAGTGAACGCCGGATTCCACGCGAGTCTGGGCCACGAGCAATGCCATGATGAACGTCAGCGCACTGACGACGAAGCGATGCGAGTCGGTGACGATATAGGTGGCGGCCATCCAGCCGGCGAAGGCGACGGCGGCATGTCCCGAAGGAAGGCCGCCGCGGAGCGGCGTCCCCCGACCCGTCCAGGCCTTCGTGGCGATGACGGTGATCACCGTCAACACGAGCGCAACCAGCGTGATCTGTGCGGGCGCATTGCGAACCCGGTCGAGGACCACAGCTGTCTTGTCGGCAGCCTTGCCGGCGAACACGAGGTAGCCGACCGCAACGGCGTTCACGGACGCAATGAGCACAGCGCCCGCCGCTATGTCCTTTGCCAACTTGGCCATCGGATCGAAGGAAGTCGTCGCAGCATCGATCGCCCCTTCGACCGCGGTGTTGATCATCTCGGCCACCAGGACGAACGCGATCGAGATCAACAAGACGCTGAGCTCGATCTTCGAGACGCCCACCGCGACGGCGACGACGATCACAGCCACGGCCGCTGCAAAGTGGATCCGCATGTTGCGCTGGGTCCGCAACACGTGGATCACGCCTTCGATCGCGTAGTTGAAGCTCTCGATCACGGACGGGCGAGTCTTCATGCGTGAGCCCGCTCCCGCGCTTCCATCTCCGAGCCGTGGTCATAGCCGACGAGGTGCAAGACGGCGTGCACGAGCGGAGCACGCCAGGCGTCGCCGACCACCTGCGGGCAGAGCACGACGTCACCCAGTTGACGAGGCATCCCCGCCGGCAGTTCATCACGGCCGTCGATCGGGAACGCGAGTGCGTCCGTCTCCTCGTCGATTCCGAGATGTTCGCGTTTGAGGTCGCGGATCTCATCCGGACCGACGAGCTGAAGGCCGAGCTCGCCGTCCCCGATGCCCTCCACCTGCAGAACCTCTCGGATCAGGTCCGCCGCAGCCCCGAGATCGAGGACTGCACCAGACCGGTTCGCCACCTCGATCTCCACCATCGCTACTTCCGCCGTGCCGTCCCGGTCTCCTCCGCATGCAGCTTGTAGGCCTCGACGATCCGCTGCACGAGCTTGTGCCGCACGACGTCCTCGTGGCCAAAGCGGATGAAAGCGATGTCGTCGATCGAGCCGAGGATGTCCTGCACCTGGATGAGCCCCGAGGCTTGTTCGCGCGGTAGATCGACCTGCGTCACGTCTCCCGTGACCACGACCTTGGAGCCGAATCCGAGCCGTGTGAGGAACATCTGCATCTGTTCCGGGCTCGTGTTCTGCGCCTCGTCGAGGATGATGAAGGAGTCGTTGAGCGTCCGGCCGCGCATGAACGCGAGCGGCGCCACCTCGATCGTCCCGCGCTCCATGTACATGTTCAGCCGTTCCGCATCGAGCATGTCGTAGAGCGCGTCGAAGAGTGGCCGCAGGTACGGATCGACCTTCGCGAGCATGTCACCGGGGAGAAAGCCGAGCCGCTCCCCGGCCTCGACCGCAGGGCGCGTGAGGATGACGCGCGCCACCTGCCGCTCCTGGAGCGCGGCTACGGCGGCGGCCATCGCCAGGTAGGTCTTGCCTGTGCCGGCCGGACCGATCCCGAAGGTGACCGTGGAGCTCCGGATCGAATCCACGTAACGCTTCTGCGTCACGGTCTTCGGAGAGATCTGCTTGCCGCGATGGCGCCAGACCACGTCGCTGAAGACGTCCTGGACGTTGGCGGCCTGGTCGATCGCGTTGAGGACTGCGTCCACCGTCGCGGGCCCGATCTCCTGGCCGGTCTCCACGAGCTCGACGAGTTCGTCGACGACCGCGCGCGCCTCGGCGACGTGGATGTCGTCGCCGGCGATCGTCAACCGGTTCCCGCGCAGGAGGATGGTGCACTCGAGGCGGTCGCGGAGCGCGTCGAGCACGCCGTCGCCGATCGTCGCCAGCTCGGCAGCGACGTCGTTGGAGACGTCGAGAGTTTGTTTCACCTGCTGCACGCGCTCAGTGTAGGCGCGACCCTCGGGCTCTAGGCGAGTTTTTCCTTCACCAGCTGGCTGACGACGGAGCCGTCGGTCCGGCCCGAGACCTGCGGCATCACGTCTGCCATGACCCGGCCAAAGTCGCGCATGCTGGTCGCACCGTTCTCGGCGATGGCGTCGTCCACGATCTCCTCGAGGTCGTCTTCCGACAGCGGTTCGGGCATGAACTCCTGCAGCACGGAGAGCTCCTGCTCCTCTGCCGCCGCCTGCTCCTCCCGGCCGCCTTTGCGAAACGCCTCGGCGGCCTCGATGCGGCGCTTGCGCTCACGCTGGAGGACCTGGAGCTCCTCGTCGTCCGACAGCGGACGCTGCAGCTCCTTCTCCGCCGAGCGGAGGCTCGCGAGGATGAGCCGAAGCGCGTCGCGGCGAGGAGCGTCGCGGGCGAGCGTCGCCTGCTTCACTTCCTCCTCCATTTGCGCGATCAGGCTCATCGGCCGCTCTTCGGCCGATGAGCGGGGGAAGGGGCATTGGGGGAAACCGGGAGGTTTCCCCAATCCTTGTCCTCGGCCCACGCGGCGATCTCAGCGGCGCGGGGGCTGAGGCGCTCCTTAAAGAAGGGAGCTCGGGAGGGAAACATGGTTTCCCTCACGGGAGCGAGCCGAAGGCGAGCGACGCTCATGCTGGAAGCCCTCGGATTTTTCCGCCGAGGATGTGCCAGTGGAGGTGGAAGACCGTCTGACCCCCGCCCTCGCCAACGTTCACGACCACGCGATAGTCGTCGAGGCCGGCCTCGCGCGCGGTTTCCGCGACGAAGTCCAGCATCCGCTTGGCCTCGTCGGGCGGGAACTCGCCGATCTCGCGGAAACTGGGGACGTGCCGCTCGGGCAGAACGAGCAGGTGCGTGTCGGCGCGGGGATTGATGTCGCGGACAGCAACGAAGCCGTCGGTCTTCGCAACGTGGTCGCCCTCCTGGACGAGCTTGCAGAAGAGACAGTCCTCAGGCAGCGAGGATCCCCTCCTCCGATATCGCCGCGCCGCGAACCCGGAGGAACTGGCCGACCTCAGCGGCCTCGACGAGCCACGGCGAGTAGTCGTCCCCATAGCCGCGGCCGGGCCGATCAACGAGGACGACGTCATCTGCGCCGATCTTCTCACGCCAGCGCGCGAGACACGCCGCTTGCGAGGCCGCGCGCAACCGGGCGCCTCGGTCCTTCTTGACCGCAGGCGCGACAGCGTCATTTCCGGCAGTGACCGTTCCCGGTCGCGGCGAGTACGGGAAGACATGGACTTTTGTGATTCCGGCTGCCTTCACAACCGAGAGCGTGTTGCGGAAAGCGCGCTCGCCTTCGGTAGGAAAGCCGACGATCGCATCGGTTGTGAGGTTGAAGTCGGCGAGCGGCTCGAGTCGGCGGAGGAACGTGGCGGAGGTATAGCGGCGAGCCATGTCTCGGAGCACCCCATCGTCGCCCGACTGGAGCGGGACATGCAGATGCGGGCTGACGTTCGGCGTTTCCCGCAGCGCCGACACGAGCTCGGCATCGACGTGGTTGATCTCGATCGACGACAGGCGCAGCCTTTCCAAGCCGGGGACGGCGCCGACCTCGCGCACAAGGCGCGGCAGGGCATAGCCGGCCGCGCGGTCTCGATAGCAGCCGAGATTGATCCCGGTCAGCACGACCTCCCTGTGGCCCTGTGCGACACGTCGCCGCACCTCGTCGAGCACGGCCGCCGCCGAGCGGCTCCGGGATCCGCCGCGGACGAGCGGGATCACACAGAAGTTGCATGAGAAGCTGCAGCCGTCCTGGATCTTCACGAAGGCACGCACCCGGTCGAGACGGGCATCCGCCTGGACACAGCCGATCGCGCCGACGTCTCCCGCCACGAACGCCGCCGTCTCTTCGCTCGGCCTCCCGACGACCGTGACGTTGTCCGGCAGACCGGAGAAGGTGTCGCCGGAGAGATTCGCAGCGCAGCCCGTCACGTAGACGTGTGTGTGGGTGCGCGCCGCACGTGCCGCGGCCTGACGCGACTTGCGCACCGCCTCGTTGGTGACACAACACGTGTTCACGACCGCCACCGTGGCGCCGCCGTCGGGGCTTTGCTCGAGGTGGCCGTCCGCGAGCAGGCGCTCGCGCACTTCCTGTGCGTCCGTGTGAGAGACTTTGCAGCCGAGAAACCGAACCGAGAACGTCGTCACCGCCGTGATGCTAACCGGCTTCGGAGCGAGACCTCAGCTCGCCTCGTACTGATCCGCCGCCCAGCCGCCGCGCGTGATGCGGCGCAAATGCCTGAAGCCGGGGAGGGCGGCATCGTCCGTCGGCAGGTAGCCGGACGTCACGAGACTCCTGGAGCGCAGGCGCGGCGCAAGCGCTTCCACCGAGGTGCGGGTGATGTTCGCTACGGCCACCTCCACGCGGGGAGCCTCCTCGTCGAGCACGTTCGCCTGACGCGCATCGAGCTCGACACCGTTGGCCGCGGCATTCGCGATCGTCGCCGCTACTGCGTTCTCGTCGGCATCGAGCGCGATCACCGGCGCAAAGCCGAGCTTCGCAGCAACGATCGACAGCACGCCCGAGCCGCAGCCGAAGTCGACGAGGCTCGCCGGCTCGAGCTCGAGCATCAACTCGACGCAAAGCTGCGTCGTCGGATGGGCACCTGTCCCGAACGCGCGACCCGGGTCGATCACGATCGGTGTTGCATCGGGTGGCGGTTCGTGCCAGGGCGGCCCGATCCAGAGCGGCCCGACGCGAACAGGCTGGTGAAACGCCTTCCACCGATCGCGCCAATCGGCGGCGACGTCCTCTCCCCTGACTCCGCCGAAGACATGCCAGAGACGTTCCTCGCCGCTTGCATCGGTGTAGGCGACGAGCTCGATCCCGTCGGCGAGGTCAACCTCCTCGAAACCTTGCGGGAATAGCTCGAGCATCTGGGCGCGCGCCTCTTCTGCGCGCTCGACGGGGACGGCAACCGAGACCCGCCGGACGGCGTTCAGCGGAATGCGCTCTTCAGCTTGTCGAAGAACCCCTCGCCGGCCTCGTACGTGGCTTCCGTGGACAAACCGTCGAACTCTTCCAGCAGCCGACGCTGCTCCTCCGTCAACTGGCGGGGGATGGTGACCCCGACGAGCACACGTTGATTACCGCGCCCGAAGCCCTGCAAGACCGGTAGCCCGCGTCCGCGCAGGACGCGCACCTCTCCCGGCTGCGTCCCGGGCTCGAACGTCAGCTCCGTCTCCCCCTCGAGCGTAGGAACCGACACCGTGGCACCGAGCGCGGCCTGCGTGAACGTGAGGTCGATGGTCGAATAGATGTCGTTGCCTTCGCGCACGAAACGATCGTCGTGCCGGACGTGCACCTCCACGTACGCGTCGCCGGCTCGAGCGCCGGGCGTTCCGGAATGACCTTCGCCGGTCAACCTGATTCGTTGCCCGTCGTGGATGCCGGCCGGTATCTCGACCTCAAGAGTGCGCTCCTCGATCACGCGACCGGCGCCCTTGCACTCCTCGCACTGCTTCTCGACCAGTTGCCCCGAGCCGGAACATGTCGGGCAGGTCCCCGCGCGCACGAACTCCCCGAACACGCTGCGCGACACCTGGCGCACTCGACCGCCACCTCCACAGGTCGGGCACGTGCGAATCGCAGTGTCCGGCTCCGCCCCGTTCCCTCCGCAACGGGCGCAGGGAACGGCGACGCCGAACGGCACCTGACGATTGGTTCCCGTCGCCACCTCGGCCAGGTCGATCTCGATCCGGGCGGCGATGTCTGCGCCGCGCCCGCGGCCGCTTCTCCCTCCGCCGCCGAAGATGTCGTCGCCGAAGAACGCGGAGAAGAGATCGGAGAGGTTGCCGAGGTCGAACGTTGTCGGCTGAAAGCCACCGCTGCGCAGACCCGCGTGTCCGAAGCGGTCGTAGAGCTCGCGCCGCTCGGAGTTGGAGAGAACCTCGTAGGCCTCGACGATCTCGCGGAAGCGATGATCGGCATCCGGCTCGTTCGACACGTCGGGGTGCACCTCGCGGGCGAGGCGGCGGAACGCGCGCTTGATCTCCTCGGCGTTCGCGGTTCGCGACACGCCGAGAAGCTCGTAGTAGTCGCGCTCAGTCGTGGCCATCCGCAGTAGAAGCGTAGCGGTGGCCTCAGTTGTCCTCGTAGACCTCCTCGACGAAGCGCGAGAGCTCCTGCGCCGCGCCCCGAACCGTGCGGATCGCCTTGTCGTAGTCCATGCGAGCCGGGCCCAACAACCCGACCGCGCCGAGGGCGCGATTCGTGAGCCCGTAGCTCGCGCCGACGAGTGCGGCGTCCTGGAAGGCAGGGTGCTCGAGGTCACCGCCCATGCGAACGAAAGCCCGCCGCGGGTCGAGCGCCTGGCCGAGGATCTCGAGCAGGGCGGCTCGGCGCTCGAGCGTCACCAGCACGTGCCTGTAGATCCCAAGGTCGTCTTCGCGGACCGAGTCGAGCAGGCCCGCCGCGCCGCCGACATAGAGGCGCTGCTCGGCCTGGAGTAGATCAGTGAATGCCGGCCGCAGAGCCGCGAGAAACTCGAGCTCCGCGGTCGAGAGGCTCGAGTCTTCGAGCTCGCGCCGCAGCCGGCTCGACCCGAGCTGGAGCCCCGCCACCCGCTCGTTCAGATACTCGCCCGCCCACTTCGCGAGGCCCGAGTCGACGGCGCGATCGAACGTCACGACCCGTTTGGCGACGCCGCCGGTCGTCGTGATGACGACGGCCATGACGGTGCGCGGGTTGAGCAGCAGGACCTCGACGTGTCTCACCGTCGTCGTCTCGAGCGCCGGCGCGGACACCAGCGCGAGCTGGCTGGTGACACGTGAGAGCATCTCGGTCGTCGCCTCGAGCGCGGAGTCGATCTCGCGGCGCAGCTCGGAGAGGTCGAGCGGGAACGCGCTGGGGCGCGGATCCTGACGCGCAAGCAACTCGTCCGCGTGGAGGCGATAGCCCTGCTCGGTCGGAACGCGGCCGGCCGAAGTGTGTGGGTGCGTGAGCAGCCCTCGCGCTTCGAGCTCCGAGAGCTCGTTGCGCACGGTCGACGGCGACACGTTCAGCTCGCCGCGCTCCACGAGGTGCCTCGAGCCGATGGGTTGGCCGGTCGCGACGTACTCCTCGATCACGAGCGCGAGCAGGTCGCGTTGTCGAGCGGTGAGAGCCGCTTCTGGATCAGAGGCCATTTGCAGGAATTTTAGCCGGTGGTTCAGGCGAGCAGGTCTGCCGTGACCCCTCCGCCGAGAAATCGGCCCCGGTGCGTGAGCGTGAGCGTCTGGCGATCGGTGTCGCTCTGAACGAGCCCGAGGAGCTCGAGACGCGAGACGGCCCGATCGTCGACGACGCGGGCGAGGTCACCCAATACGAGCGGCTCGTCCAGTCGCAGGCCGAGCATCACGCGTTCGCGACGGAGCACGTCGGTCGAGAGCGACTCGATCTCGCGCTCTGGCACGGCCCCGCGCTCGAGCGACTCCAGGTAGGCAGCGAGCCGAGGCGTGTTCCGCCACCGGCGGCCGCCAATCGTCGAGACCGCTCCAACCCCGATTCCGAGGTAGTCCCGCCCGAGCCAGTAAGCGAGGTTGTGTCGGGAGCGAAGATCGCGCTCGGAGGCGCGACAGAAGTTCGCGGTCTCGTACCAGCGGTATCCGGAGCCGGTGAGTCGCTCGACCACCAGCTCGAAGTACGACTCCATCGAGTCGGCCTGGCGCTCGAGCTCCTCCCCGTGTGCGTGAGTGAAGCGCGTCCCCGGCTTCGCCTCCAGCTCGTAACAGGACAGATGCTCGGGGCCGAGCTCGAGAGCGTCGGCAAGGTCGGCGTCGAGATCGTGGGGTGCCTGGCCGGGGATCCCGTAGATGAGGTCGAAGGAGATGTTGTCGAAGCCGGCGTCACGAAGATCAAAGAAGGCGCGCCGGACCGTGTCCGGTTGGACAATGCGGTCGAGGGTCTCCAACAGGTGCGGGCGGAAGCTCTGCACGCCGAGGGAGATCCGATTCACCCCCTGTGCTCGCAACATGCGCGCGAGCTCCTGCGTCACAGTCTCGGGATTCGCCTCGACCGTCACTTCCCTCGCCGGCGGCAGCGAAGCGAGCAAGCGCTCGAGCGCACGAGGCTCGGTGAACGTCGGCGTGCCGCCGCCGAGGAAGACTGTGTCGAGCTCCGATGCGAGCACGCCGCGCTCGAGCACCAACTCGGAGAGCAGGGCGTCGACGTAACCGGCGTGCTGCGAGTGCCGCCCGACCGCCGTCACGAAGTCGCAATAGCCGCAGCGGTGCGCGCAGAAGGGAAGGTGCACGTAGAGGTGCCTGGCGCCGGGGGTCACGACTTCTTCTCGTCATTGAGATTGAGCACCGCGAGGAACGCCTCCTGCGGTACCTCGACCATTCCCACCTGCTTCATCCGCTTCTTCCCGGCCTTCTGCTTCTCCAGCAGCTTCCGCTTCCGCGAGATGTCGCCGCCGTAGCACTTGGCGAGCACGTCCTTGCGCCTGGCCTTCACGGTCTCACGCGCGATCACGCGGGCGCCTATGGCCGCCTGAATCGCGACGTCGAAGTGCTGGCGCGGGATCTCCTCGCGCAAGCGCTCGACCAGCAGACGGCCGCGGTCGTACGCCGCGTCACGGTGGATGACGAGCGACAACGCATCGACGGGCTCACCGCCGACGAGCACGTCGACACGCACGAGCTTGCCGGGCCGAAACCCGATCACGTCGTAGTCGAAGCTCGCGTACCCGCGCGTGCGTGACTTCAGCTGGTCGTAGTAGTCGAGCACGATCTCGGCGAGCGGGAGCTCGTAGGTCAGATGCACGCGCTGCTCCGACAGATACTCCATATGGTCGAAGTTGCCGCGACGGTCGTTGTTCAGCTCCATGACCGCGCCGACGTACTCCTTGGGGACGATGATCGAGGCCTTGATGTACGGCTCCTCCACCTCTTCCACCTCGTTCGGCATGTCGGAAGGGGTATGCACTTCTTTCCACTCCCCGTTCGGAGGCTTGACGCGATAGGCCACGTTCGGCGCGGTGACGATCAGGTCGAGGTCGAACTCGCGCTCGAGGCGCTCGCGGACGATCTCCATGTGCAGCAGCCCGAGGAAGCCGCAGCGAAAGCCGAAGCCGAGCGCCTGAGAAGTCTCCGGCTCGTAAAACAGCGCTGCGTCGTTCAACTTCAACCTCTCGAGCGCGTCGCGCAATTCCGGATAGGCGTCCGAGTCCGTCGGGAACAGGCCGGAGAACACCATCGGCTTGACATCCTTGTAGCCGGGGAGCGGCTCGGCCGCGGCCCGCCGCTCCGACGTGATGGTGTCGCCGACGCGCAAGCGCGAGACGTCCTTCAAGCCGGTGATGACATACCCCACTTCTCCGGCTTCGAGCGTTCCGGTTGCGCTCCGGGTGGGCGAGAAGAAGCCGAGCTCCTCGGCCTCGAACCGCGTGCCGAGCGCCATCGCGCGAAGCGGCTCGCGCGTCGAAAAGCTTCCGTCCACGACGCGCACGAAAGCGACGACGCCGCGGTACTGGTCATACGACGAATCGAAGATGAGCGCGCGCGCGGGCGCATCGAGATCCCCGGAGGGCGGCGGCACGCGCTCGACGATGGCGTCCAGCACGTCCTCGACACCCAGGCCCGTCTTGGCCGAGATCCGGAGAACGTGCTCGGGGTCGTCTCCGATCAGATCTGCGATCTCGCTCGCAACGGCATCGGGGTCGGCGGAAGGGAGATCGATCTTGTTGACGACCGGAACGATGTCCAGGTTGTTCTCGATCGCAAGATAGGCGTTGGCGAGCGTCTGTGCCTGAGTGCCCTGCGCCGCGTCGACCACCAGCAGTGCTCCCTCGCAGGCCTGCAGCGACCGCGAGACCTCATAGGTGAAGTCCACATGTCCGGGCGTGTCGATCAGATTGAACTGGTGGCCCTTCCAGTCGACGCGCACCGCCTGAGCCTTGATCGTGATACCGCGCTCCCGCTCGAGATCCATCGAGTCCAGCACCTGCTCTCGCATGTCTCGGCTGGAGACGGCGTGCGTCAACTCGAGAATCCGGTCGGCCAGGGTCGACTTCCCATGGTCGATGTGGGCGATGATCGAGAAGTTGCGTATGCGGTCCTGGGCCATGGTCAGCCGGTTTTGAAACGGCTGCGCAACGCTAGCAACGCCCCGCGCTCCCGCACCTTCAGCGCCCGGCAGGCGAGCAGGTAGACGGCTGTGCTCGCAACGAGCGCGGTCCCGACCGAGACGAGCTGTCCGACGAAAGCGCGCCCAAGGACGTCGTCGAGGCCGGCCCAGGTGAAGTACGCGGTTGCGGCGACCAGAGCCGATGCGACGACGATGCGCAGGATGGAGCTCGAGATCTCGCCAAAGTCGATCCGCCCCAGCCGCCGGCGCAGGAGCAGCAGCAGCGCCGCACTTCCCACAACGTTGGCGACCGATGTCGCGAGCGGGATACCCCAGGTGCCGAACCGGTAGAACGTTGCGTCGAGTACCGCGTTCAAGCCGAGGTTGCCGAGCGCGACGGCCGTGGGAATCCAGTTCGACTGCAGGCTGAAGAACGACCGGTTCAGCAGCAGCATGGCTCCGTTGAAGAACAGACCCGCAGAGAACGCGGCCAGGGCAGCGGCCACGACGGGCGTCTGCGCCGCATCGAACGCCCCGCGCTCATAGACCAAGCGGGTGATCGGCTGAGCGAGCACGGCACTGAACGCGCTCGCCGGGATCAGGAGGAAGGCAATCTGTCGCAGGCCGAGCGAGACCGTGCTGCGAAAGCCGTCCAGATCGTTGCGCGACGCGAGGCGAGACAGTGCAGGGAACAACACTGTCGTGATCGCCACGGAGAAGATCCCCTGCGGGAGCATGTAGAGCCGGAACGCCTTGTCGATCGCAGTCGGCGAAAGACTCGGATCGATCAGCCGCGACGCGAAAATGGAATCCACGACGGCGTTGAAGTTGATCAACCCGAGCCCGAGCGTCACCGGGACCATCAAGCGCAGAACGCGCCAGATCGCCGGGTCTCTCCAGTCGAAGACGATCTGCAACTTGCCGTCGAGCCCGCGGAGCCAGGGGAACGGCAGCAGAACCTGAATGATCGTGCCGATCAGTACGGAGAACGCGTACACGTACAGCTTCCCGTCGATCGTGTCCGCCCGCGGAACCCCGATCACGAGGCCGATGATGATTGCGACGTTCCAGAAGACCGGGCTCAGAGCGGGAACGGTGAAGCGCTCGTAGCTGTTGAGAATCCCCACGACGATCCCGGAGACGCCGAGCAAGGCGACGATCGGGAAGAGGACGCGCGAGAGACCGATCGCAAGCTGCTTGTCGCCGCCCGGATCGCCGAACAGGCCGATGATCCAGGGCGCCGCGACGATGAACAGGGCCGTGAGACCTGTCAGGACCAGCAGGACGAGCCACAAGAGGCTCGAGGCGACGCGCCACGCCCGCTTGCGGTCGCCCTTCTCGAGGAGGTCGGTGAAGACCGGGACGAACGCGGCCGACAACGCGAAATCCGCAACGAGGGCCCGGAAGAGGTTCGGTACCTGGAACGCGACCGTGAAGGCGTTGATCTTGCCGGCGGCGCCGAAGTAGTACGCGGCGACCACCTCACGCACTAGGCCGAGGATCCGCGAAAGCGCAGTGGCGAGCGAGAAGATCGCCGTCGACCTTGCAAGCCGGCGGCCCGATTTCTCGTCCACGCGCCGAGTATAGGGAGGGAGGTGAACGGCGCAGCCTCGCTAGACCGGCGCGCTGCCTACCTTTGGTACCATCTCCGCGCCCGCGCTACGCGGGCCTTTTAACGAGATGCCGAACATTCAGCAACAGAAGAAGCGCGTGCGCACAGCCGCCAAGCAGCGGCTCGAGAACCTGCGCTACCAGTCGACCGCGAAGACCCTCGCAAAGCGGCTCGGTGCGGCCGTCGAGGCCGGCGACAAGGAGCGGATCGAAGCCGAGCACCGCGAGCTCGTCCGCTGTCTCGACCGCGCGGCGGCCCGGGGCGCACTCCACCGGAACACGGCGGCACGCCGCAAGGCGCAGGCCGCGCGCCTCGTTTCCTCCGTCAAGAGCTAGTTCCTAGCCCGCTGCGGCGGTGGCCGCTTCGCGCGGCCGCGTGATGTCGATCAGGGCGCGCTCGAGCTCGAGGTCGACCGAGAGCCTCGAACCACCCTTGACCGCGTGGTCGAGCGCCGCCAGCCGGACAACCGCTTCACGCAGCTCGTCCGAGCCGTAGTTGCGCGACTGCGCGTAGAGCTTCTCGACGTAAAACGGATGCCGCTTCATGCGAGCAGCCGCCTCGCGCGAGCTCAGACCCTCCTCGGCCAGCAACTGGCATTCACGCACCCGACCGACGTGGCTGACGAGAAGACCGATCAGCGAGGGCACCGTGCGGGACACCGGGTCTCCCGAGCGCTCGAGTAGCGTCTGGCAGGCGGTCAGCGCAGCTGAGAGATCGCGCCTCCCCCATGCGTCCGTGAGGTCGTAGCCCGGTACTTCGGCACATCCGGCGGCGAGCTCCTGGACCTCGCGGAGACCGACGGCGTCACTGCCGGCCCACGTCGCGATCTTGTCCACCTCGGAAGCGAGCTCCTCCGGATCCTCGCCGACGATCTCGACGAGCAGGCGAACCGCGTCCGCGTCGACGGTCACGCCGCGTTCCTTGAACTGGGTCGTCACCCACTCAGGGACCCGGCGTTTCGGAACGTCGAAGACGAGCACGTCCCCGGACTTCGCGCACGCCTTCCCGAGCGGCGAATCCTTCTTGAGGTCGGCAGCGACCAGCGCGAGCACGGTGTCGGGAGCGGGGCTCGCCAGATAGGCCGCGACTGCCTTCACGTCTGCCGCCTTCCAGCGCTCGACTTCCTCGACGACGACGAGTCGCCGACCTCCGCCGAGCAAGCCCATCGAGTTACACGCGGCGACGGCATCGTCACCGCCGGACTCGAGCGCGGAGATGAGCTCGACGCCCTCCTCGCCGATCCGGTCGCGCAGCCGGCGCAGCGCGCGCTGGATCTTCGGCCGGTCGCCGCCGGTGATCAGGTAGACGGGCTTGAGCTCTGTCGCCATCGCGGAGGACAAGCATAGGCGGCTACCAGGAAGGCGCCCGCCAGCAGCAGAAGCAAGGCGCGCGTCGACCGAACCTGCGCGATCGGAAGGCCGCCGACGAGCCGCGCGACGGCAACGAGGTAAGCCGCACACCAGCCGTTCAGCCACGCGAGTGCGGTAGCGGCGCCCGCCGAGAACGGGGCTACCGCAGCCGCGGCCAACGCGAGCCCGAGCAACGGAGCGACCGCGGGAGCGGCGAGAGCATTCGCCGGGACGGTCAGGAGCTGGACGGAGTGGAACTGAAACCAGGCGATCGGCGCCGTCACCAGGCCGCACGCGGCGGAGATGGCCACGACGAGCCGAAGTGACTGGCCGAGCGGGTAACCCTCGAGAAAACGCACGAAGCGCGGCACCAGCAGGAAAATCGCCGCCACCGCTGCGAACGAGAACTGAAAGCCCGCATCCAGCAGCGTGTACGGGTTCCATGCGAGCAGCACGATCGCGCCGACGAGCAGGAGGTGCCAACGGTCCCCCGCGCGAGCGGTCAGCCAAGCGAGACAACCGAGGGCACCCGCGACGCCTGCCCGGATCACGGAAGGTTGAGGACCGACCGCCAACACGTAGGCGCCGATCGCGACCATCGCGCACAACTGACCGATCAGACGTGGCGCGCCGAGTAGCCACACCAGAAGCAACACGCTGCCGGCGACGAGTGCCACGTTTTGTCCCGAGACCGCCAGGAGGTGATAAAGCCCGGAGGCGCGGAAGCGACGTCTCAGCTCGTCCGAGAGCCCGCTGTCTTCGCCGAGGACGACGCCCTCGAGCACGGCCGCGCGATAGCCACTCTGCCCTCGCGCAACGGAGCGCTGCAGCTGTCGTCGCAAGGTGTCGGCAACGCCACCGAGCCCGCCGCGGCGCCCGACGATCTGCCAGCGGTCGACGAGGAGGACGACGTGCACACCGTGACGTCGAAGCCACGTCCGTTCGTCGAACCCGTTCTTCGGTCCGCGCGGGGCCGTCACCCGGACGAGCGCTTCCAGGATCGCGCCTTGCGGGGGAGCCCGTCCAAGCGGCAGCTTCAGCTGCACAGGCTCGCGCAAAGCTCGCCCCGCGAATGTCGTGACGACCGCCGGCGCGCGCACGTCGTACTTTCCGCGGCGCGAAGGGCCGGTGACGGTCAAATGCACGCGGGCGGCCGTCTCGAGGTGAGACGTCAAGGGACTGCGATCGAGCGCATCGAGACGTGCACTCCCCCACCACCAGCCGGCAAGCGCGAGCGCGACGGCCAGCAGGCCCACACGGCGCTGCCTGCATGCGACAGCCGCAGCACCGCCGAGCAGCGCCGCCAGAGTGACCGTGAGCGCGGTCTGAATACGCGTGACATTCGCCGCCGCGAGTCCAAGACAGAGCGAGCCGGCAAGGAGCTGGGGCCCGTGCACGAGCAGCCGCGTGCTCATTGGGCCTCGGCCCAATGAGCAAGGGAAGGGGCCCCGGGGGAAACCGTGCGGTTTCCCCTTTGTCTCCTCGGCCCACGCGGCGATCTCAGCGGCGCGGGGGTCGAGGCGATCCCTAAAGAAGGGAGCTCGTGAGGGAAACATGGTTTCCCTCACGGGAGCGAGCCGAAAGCGAGCGACCCTCAAGGCGCCACCAGACCTCGCAGATCCTCGAGCCGAGCAGGGCCGATTCCGGAGATCGCATCGAGCTCGTCGACCGAGCCGAAGGCGCCGTGCTGCTGCCGGTAGTCGAGGATCTTCTGCGCCGTGACAGGGCCGACGCCCGGCAGCGCATCGAGTTGCTCCAGCGTTGCGCTGTTCAGATGTACCGGGCCTGCGGCCGCTGTGGCGCCGGCTGCACCGGCGGCAGGAACGGCGAGCCCGCGCCGCGGCACAACGATCTGCTCGCCGTCCGCGACGCGCGCGGCCAGGTTGAGCAATTCGATCTGCGCCTTCGGCGTCGGCCCGCCCGCGCGAGTCACCGCGTCCGCGACACGCGAACCGTCCTTGAGCCGATACAGCCCCGGCCGCCGCACGGCGCCGACGACGTTGACGAACAGCCTGGCTGCCGAGGCCGGGGCTGTCGAGCTCTTCGCCACCCGTACGGGAGGCGGCACCGCAAGGCGCGCGGGCCGCAACAGCAGCTTGCCGGCAAGGACGAGCGCCAGCAGCACAGCCGCTCCGACTGCCAAAGCGCGTCGCCGGTCGAACGGAACGTCAGGCATGTCGCCAATGCTGGCGACAACTCCGTCACGTGTCCGTGACGCCTCTGTGTCAGCTCAGTCGACGACGAGGTTCACGAGCTTGCGCGGCACGACGATCGTCTGCCGTATCTCCGCGCCATTCAACTGCGTCTGCACCTTCGGCGAATCCTTCGCACGAGCGACGAGCTCATCCTCCGGTAGATCGGCCGGAACCTGGATGCGGTCGCGCACCTTGCCATTCACCTGCACGACCAGCTCGAACGTGTCTTCTTGGAGCAACGCAGGATCCGCTTCGGGCCACGGCTGCTCCCACAGCCGCTCGTGGCCCAGTCGCTCCCACAGCTCCTCTGCGACGTGCGGTGCGTACGGCTGGATCAGCGACACCGCCGTCTCGGCGGCGAACCAGGCAGCGGGATCGTCGGGAGCCTTCGACAGCTCGTTGACCAGCTCCATCACGGCCGAGATCGGCGTGTTGAACTGCTGGCGGCGCCCGAGGTCGTCGGTCGCACGCGCGATCGTTCGATGGGTCTTGCGTGCCAGCGCGGTCTCGCCCGAAGCACCCTCGGTCGTGGAGTCGATCACGTCGCTCACCACGCGCCACAGCCTGCGCAGGAAGCGCTGCATCCCCTCCACGCCCGAAGGGGTCCATTCCATGTCCTGATCGGCAGGACCGATGAACAGGATCGAAAGACGAGTCGCATCGGCGCCGTAGCGCTCGACCAGCTCGTCAGGTGTGGCCGCGCCGCCGACCCGCTTCGAGATCTTGGCGCCGCCCTGAGTGACGAAGCCGTTGCCGAAGAAGCGTTTGAAGGGCTCGCGGTGACTGCTCAAGCCGAGCTCGTTCAGCACCTTCTGGAAGTAGCGCGCGTAGATCAGGTGCACCGTCGAGTGGTCGACGCCGCCGGTGTAATGGTCGACGGGCATCCAGTAGTCGGCGATCTCGCGCTCGTACGGCGCCTGGTCGTTGTTCGGATCGCAGTAGCGCAGGAAGTACCACGACGAATCGACGAATGTGTCCATGGTCTCGACCTCGCGCCGGCCCTCCCTGCCGCAGCGCGGGCACGGAACACGAACCCAGTCCTCGGCCTGCGCCAGCGGTGGAACTCCCTTGGGCTTGTAGTCGTCGACCTCGGGCAGGAGCACGGGCAGCTCCTCCTCCGGCACGGGGACGATGCCGCAGTCGTCGCAATAGACGATCGGAATCGGGCAGCCCCAGTAGCGCTGGCGCGAGAAACCCCAGTCGCGCAGGCGATAGCTCAGCGCAGGGCGTCCGCGCCCGTGTGTGCCGAGCCACTCGACGATCGCGTTGGCCGCCTCCTCGTGCGGCTGGCCCGAGAACTGCGCCGATTCGACGAGCTTGCCCTCGTCGTCGATGACGACCTTGATCGGCAGGTCGAACCGCTGGGCGAACTCGCGGTCGCGCTCGTCGTGGGCGGGCACCGCCATGATCGCGCCGGTGCCGTAGTCCATCAGGACGTAATCCGCGATCCAGATCGGAGTGCGTGCGTCGTTGACAGGGTTCGTGGCGAAGAACCCCGTGAAGACTCCGGTCTTGTCCGTGCCGGCGGCACGCTCCTCTGATGGCCTGGCGCCGGCCTTGCGGACGTAGTCGCGAATCTCTTCACCGTTCGGTGACTTCTCGGCCAACTGGTCGACGAGTGGATGCTCGGGCGCGACGACGAAGAAGGTCGCCCCGAACAGCGTGTCGGGACGGGTGGTGAACACGGGGATGTCGATGTCGAGCTCGTCGACCCGAAAGAGGACCTCCGCCCCTTCCGACCGACCGATCCAGTTTCGCTGCATCGCCAGCACTCGCTCCGGCCATTCCACGTCCTTCATCTCGTCGAGCAGATGATCGGCGTACGCGGTGATCCGGAAGAACCACTCGTCGAGCTTGCGCGCTTCGACCTCGGCGCCGCAGCGCTCGCAGCGCCCGTCTCTGACCTGCTCGTTCGCCAGGATGGTCTGGTCGTTCGGACACCAGTTCACGAGTGCGGCTTTCCTGTACACCTGCCCGGCCTCGAAGAACTTCAGGAAGAGCCACTGCGTCCAGCGGTAGTACTCGGGCTCGTGGGTCGAGAACTCCCGCGACCAGTCGATCGCCCAGCCGAGTCGCTTCATCGTCCGGCGGATGGCCACGATGTTCCGCTCGACGATCACCCGGGGATGCTCGCCCGCTTTGATCGCCGCGTTCTCCGCCGGCAGGCCGAAGGAGTCGTAGCCCATCGGGCGCAGCACCTCATGGCCGGTGCGGCGGTAGAAATGCGCGAGGACGTCGCCCAGCGTGTAGACCAGGACGTGGCCGATGTGCAGCGTGCCGGACGGGTACGGCAGCATCTCGAGCACGAAGGACTTGCGCTCGTTGCGCGGAGCCCCCGGCTCGGGGTTCGGCACCTCGAAGGCCCGGTGCTCCTCCCAGGCCCGCTGCCATTTCACCTCGATTGTCTGCGCGTCGTACGTGTCCATGACCGTCCTCTAGAAACGAAAAAGCCTCTCGCAAGAGAGGCCGTGGGAAGCTGGCGCGGCCTTCGCCACGATGCCTCCCTTCCCTACAGAAGCAGCTCCTTCATTCCACCCTGATCCTAGCAGGGGTACAGTCGGAGCCATGAGCGATTACACCCATCTCAATCTCAAGGACGTCGAGGATCAGGCGCCCAATTTCGGCCTGGAAGAGAACCTCGAGTTCCGCATGGCCCGTGTCGGACTCGGGATGGAGAACTCCGGGCTCAGCTACCTGAAGGTGGCCCCGGGCTATCGCTTCCCGTTCGGGCACAAGCACAAGAACCAGGAAGAGGTCTATGTCCTCGTCAGCGGGGGCGCACGAATGAAGATCGAGGACGAGGTCGAGGACCTGAAGCAGTGGGACGCGGTCCGCGTGCACAAGGACACGATGCGATCGATCGAGGCCGGCGACGAAGGTGCCGAGTTCCTGGTCGTCGGAGCCCCGAACACGGGCCCCGGTGACGCCGACGTCGTGCAGGGCTGGTGGAGCTAGTAAGGCGCCGGACCGGCTGATCGAGCTCTTCCCCGACACGGCGGCCGTCGAGGACGGCGAACTGGCCGTGGGCGGCGTCCGTGCGTCGGCACTCGCCGGCGAGTACGGCACGCCGCTCGTCGTCTACTGCCGGGACACCGTTCTCGCGCGCGTGCGCGCGTACACGCAAGTCGACCCCGAGGCCCTCGTCGTGTACGGGACGAAGGCGTTCGCGAATGTCGCCTTGCTGCGGCTCCTCGCCTCAAAAGGGCTCGGTGCAGACGTCTCGACGCGAGGCGAGCTGGAGTTCGCGCTGCGCGCAGGCGTCCCCGGCGACCGGATCGTCTTCCACGGCAACAACAAATCCGACGACGAGCTTCGAGCAGCCGCCGCTGCCGGAGCACTGGTCGTCCTCGACGCACTCGACGAAGCCGCCCGAGCGCAGGCGGCCGGCGTCGAGACGGTGCTGGTGCGCCTCACTCCCGGCATCGAGGCCGAGACCCATCGTGCGATCCAGACCGCCCACGCCGAGTCGAAGTTCGGACTCGTCGTCGACGACACCGTTGCGGCCGTACGGGATGCGCGATCCAGAGGGCTCGACGTCGCCGGCCTGCACGTCCACATCGGCTCGCAGCTCACACGAAGTGCCGAGAGCCTGCTCGCAGTTGAGCGCCTGGTCGACGTCGCGCTGCGCTGCCGCGCGGAGCTCGACTGGGCGCCGCGCGTGTTCGATCTCGGCGGCGGTCTCGCCGTCCGGCACTCGCTTGCCGACCCGGCTGTGCCGAAAACAGACGACTTCGCACGCGACCTGCACGCTCGCCTACGGCAGCGCTGGACCGAGCCGGCGCGCGTGATCTTCGAGCCGGGCCGGTCGCTGGTCGGAACGGCAGGGTTCACGCTCTACCGAATCGGCAGTGTCAAGCAGACGACCGGTGTCGCCTATGCAGCGATAGACGGCGGCATGTCCGACAACCCGCGCCCACAGCTCTACGGCTCACGCTATGACGCGCTCCTGGCGAACCGGGCCGACGAACCGGTCGCCGGGGCCTACCGCATCGCCGGCAAGCACTGCGAGTCGGGGGACGTCCTCATCGACGAGGTCGAGCTACCCGTGCCCCGTCGCGACGATCTCCTCGCCGTCCCGGCGACGGGCGCCTACACGCTGGCGATGGCCTCGAACTACAACGGCGTGCCGCGTCCGGCGGCCGTACTCGTCGGCGAAGGCCGGGCGGAATTGATCCGCAGGCGCGAGTCGCTCGACGATCTGTTGGCCTTCGACGTTGAGGGGCACTAAGTAGCGAAACCGGGCCGCACGAGCCGCGGCGGCGCGACGAGGCGCGCGTCCTTCACCGGGGGATTGCGGGGCTCGGCCAGCGGCTCCGCACCGAATGAAGCAAGTCGTCGCTCCTCGGGCGCATCGCCGTAGAGCGTCGTGCGCTGTCGCGGAATGCGCCCCGCCGAGCGGATCAGGTTCTCCATCGACTCGGGCGGGAACTCCTGCCCGTGCTCGGCGCCGGCCGACCTCGAGATCGACTCGTTCATCAGCGTGCCGCCGAGATCGTTCACACCAGCGCGCAAGGCGGCCGCGACTCCCTGCGCGCCGAGCTTGACCCACGACACCTGGATGTTGGTGATCCACGGATGTAACGCGAGCCGCGCGACCGCGTGTACGAGCAGCGTCTCGCCGAACGTCGGCCCCGAACGCGCCTGGCCGCGAAGCCACATCGGCGCCTCCATGTGCACGAACGGAAGCGGCACGAACTCGGTGAAGCCGCCGCTCGAGCGCTGCTGCTCGCGGGCATGGAGCAGATGGCGCGCCCAGTTTCGTGGACCCTCGACGTGGCCGAACATCATCGTCACGTTCGATCTGAGACCGACTCGATGCGCGACGTCATGCACGTGGAGCCACTGCGCCGTCGTGACCTTGTCCGGGCAGATGACCTGCCGCACCTCGTCGTCGAGAATCTCGGCAGCCGTGCCGGGCAGGGAGCTGAGCCCCGCGTCCTGCAGTTCCGTCAGATACTCCTCGAGCGGCGCCCCGAGCGTCGCGGCTCCCTGCCAGATCTCGAGCGCGGAGAAGGCATGCACATGCAGGCCGGGAACCGCCTCCTTGATCGCCCGGACGACCGAGAGGTAGTAGTCACCGGTGAACGCCGGATGGATCCCACCCTGGAGGCAGACCTCGGTCGCGCCGCGATCCCAGGCTTCCTCGCAGCGGCGCACGATTTCCTCGTGCGGCACGAAGTACGGCGCACCGCGCAGGTTCGCGGCGAGCTTGCCCTTCGAGAACGCACAGAAGCCGCAGCGGAAGTAACAGACGTTCGTGTACTGGATGTTGCGCGTGACGACGTAGCTGACCTCGTCGCCGCACACCTCGCGCCTGAGGCTGTCCGCAGCGGCAAGCACCCGGTCGCGCTCGTGGCCGCGCGCGCGAAAGAGACGCTCGATCTCATCCTCCCCAAGCTCGGCGCGTGTGTCGATCGGTAGAGCATCGCGGGGGACGAACGGGATCGAGATGTCTTCTCCCGGCGACCACCTGTCTTCGCGCGCGAGCCCCAGCGAGTCGGACGCTCGCAGCACGGCGGGCATGACACCGGGATCGATCCACTCGCCGGAGATCCACTCGGGATAGACGGGCAGCCGCGGTGCAAGCTCGAGACCGCGGCTCTCCGTCGCCGTACGCAGCCGGTCGACCTCGGGCCAGGGCGCCTCGGGATTCACATGGTCGATCGTCACGGGCGAAACCCCGCCCCAGTCGTCGATCCCGGCATCGAGCAGGCGCGGGAAGTCTTCGTAGGACAGATTCGGCGGCGCCTGGAGATGCATCTTGGGACCGAGCAGGATGCGCGCAACGGCGATCGTCCACAGGAGCTCTTCGAGCGGGGGCTCGGGCGCAGCTGCCATGCGCGTCCCGGGCTTCGCACGGAAGTTCTGGACGATCACCTCTTGAACGTGTCCATAGCGCTCGGCAAGCTCGCGGATCGCGAGCAGCGCGTCGATGCGCTCGGCGCGGGACTCGCCGATTCCGATCAGGAGCCCGGTCGTAAACGGCACGCGCTCCTCGCCCGCAGCCGCGAGCGTCTCGAGCCTGCGCGCGGGAAGCTTGTCCGGCGAGCCGAAGTGCGGACCCACCGCGGGCAGAAAGCCGGTCGGAGGTTGTCTCGAGCATCAGCCCCATGGAGGCGCTCACGCGCCGCAAGCGCGCGACGTCTTCCCTCGTCAGCACTCCAGGGTTGAGATGCGGCAGGAGCCCGGTCTCGCTGAGCACAGCCTCCGCCGCCCGGCCGACATAGTCGAGCGTCGTCTCACAACCGAGTGCCTCGAGCTCGTCGCGGGCAGCCCGGTAGCGCAGCTCGGGCTTGTCGCCGAGAGTGAACAACGCCTCGCGGCAGCCGGCGGCCGCGCCGGCGCGGGCGACCCCGAGCACCTCGTCGATCGACATGTAGGCACGCTCACCACGCCGAGGCGGGTGCGCGAATGTGCAGTAGTGGCAGACATCGCGGCAGAGCTTCGTCAGCGGGATGAAGACCTTCGGCGAATACGTGACGAGACGACCGTGACCCTGATCGCGCAACGCCCGCGCGTCTGCACAGAGCTCGTCGAGCGGCCGGGCGAGGAGCTCCATCAGCAGAGCTTAGATCGCCGTATGGCTCCTACGGAAACTCAGATGAAATCGACCGACGCCACGCCAAGCGCGGTCGCAACCAGCACGGCGGCCACGCCGGACGCGGCCAGCGACCAGCGCCTGGCGGCGGTTCCCGGAGCTGCGAGGACGGCGGCGCCTGCGAGACCAAGCGTCACTCCCGCAAATGTCTCGACCGCCTGAAAGGCGACGCCGAGCGCCAGCGAGACCCCGAGGCCGACGCCGGTCCCGTGCAAGGCGAGCGTGGCTGCACCCGCACCGGCCCCGAAGTTCCCGGGGGTGAGGGGAAGCAGTCCCGCGAGCGCCATGGCTGCGAGCAGGACGACGGCTACCCAGATGGGATTTGGAACGCCGAGTGCCATCGCGATCGCGACGGCTGCAGCGATCCGCGCGAGGCACGAGCAGCCGACCAGGGAGAAGAGAGCAACGCCCTCGCGCGGTGAGCTCGCGATCGAGCGAAAAATCTGGAGCAGGTTGCCGATCCTGCCCGCCGTCCTGGCACTGAGACGTGTGCCGATGCCGAGAGCGACGAGGACGCCAAGCGCGAGCAACGGCGCGGGCCAGATCGGGACTCTTCCGACCGTGGCGGCGGGAACGATCAGCGCTGCGAGGACAAGCGTTCGCGCAGCGGCGACCGAGGCCGCGACGCCACCAGCGCGCCAGAGGCGGTCGTTCCCGGGAAGCGTGCGCGAGAGCAGTCCAAGTCGGAGCGCTCCGCCGAGATGTGCGGGAGCGATCGAGTTGACGAGCGAGCCGATTGCATAGCGGGCGGAAATCTGGGTGATCCCGGTGCTGCTTCCGCAGGCGCGCAGACCGACGCGCCAGGCGCCCGCCGAAGCGAGTAGGCCCAGTGCGAACATCGAGGCGGCGGCGACGATCCAGGCGGGTTGCACACCGGCGAGGTCGTTGACGGCCGTGCTGAGAGTGCCGCGCCCGAGCCGGGTCATGCCGACCGCGATGCCTGCGGCTAGAAGGAGCCCCCCGCCGACGGCATAGCTACGGCGCATCGATCCGAGTTGGCCGAGTGCGAGGTCGTCGAAGAAGTCCGTCTTTGAATGCTCGTTGACCACGCCACCCAAGCTATCGGCACAAAATGAGAGCGACGTTAAGAACGACGGGGCGGCCCCTACGGCTCATGCATCATGGCGACCTGTGACAGGCAGGCGACGAGGGCGTGTTCGAGTTGCAATTTTCCTGGTTTTCGCCCTGGTCGCCGCGGTCGGAGGCATGATCTGGAAGCTGGACGGGGCTGACGACCCGCGCGCTCAGCAAACCCCCGCGCATGCCGTTCGGCGTGGCGAGACCGCAGGTCGTTCAGCGTCGACTGGCCCACGCCGCCCCGCTCGATCTCTATGCCGATGACCACAAGGGGATGATCAGCGCCGTCGCCCGACGGGCCGCGAATCGCGTCTACGTCCCCAACAGCGCCGGCGACTCCGTGGACGTGATCGACCCACGCACCTACAAGGTGGTGGAGCACTTCTCGGTCAGTGCGTTGCCGCAGCACATCACCCCGTCGCACGACCTGAAGACGCTCTACGTAAACGACGACGTCGGTAACACGCTGACACCGATCGATCCCGTCACCGGCAGGCCGGGACGCGCGTTTGCGGTCGAAGACCCCTACAACCTCTACTTCACGATCGACGGGCGCTACGCGATCGTGGTCGCCGAACGGCTGCATCGCCTGGACTTTCGCGATGCGCACACCTTCCGGCTCGTGCGTTCGCTCAGCGTCCCCTGTGCCGGTGTCAACCACATGGACTTCTCGCCGACCGGCCGCTACGTGATCGCGAGTTGTGAGTTCTCCGGCCGACTCATGAAGGTCGATGTCCACCGGTTCCGCGTCGTCGCCGTTCGAAAGCTCCCGCGCAGATTCTCGGTGCCGCAGGACGTTCGCTCCTCACCCGACGCAAAGGTCTTCTACGTTGCCGACCTCGCCGCAGGCGGAGTGTGGGAGATCGATCCGGCTCGCTTCAAGGTGATCGGGTTCATTCACACCGGGTCGGGCGCCCACGGCCTCGTCGTCGGGCGGAACGGCAAGGTGCTGTACGTCGCCAACCGCAACGAAGGCAGCGTGTCGGTGATCTCCTTTCGGTCGCGCAAGGTGATCCACAAATGGCACATTCCCGGCGGCGGCAGCCCCGATATGGGAGACGTCTCTGCAAACGGCAAGGTGCTCTGGCTGTCGGGCCGCTACAACTCGGTGGTGTACGCAATCGACACGCGCACAGGAAGGCTGATCGCACGCGTTCCGGTCGGCGCGAGCCCTCACGGGCTCTCCGTGTGGCCGCAACCGGGCAGATACTCCCTCGGTCACACCGGGAACATGCGCTGATGCGAGCACTCCGGCTTCGCCCGAGAGTCGAGCTCTTCGGCCCGGCCGCTGCCTCGGGGCTACTCGCTGCGCTCCTCGTCTGGCTCGGTCCGCCGGGAACCGATCTCGCCGCTCACGCCTACCAGCGTGCGCTGTTCCTCCAGCACGGCTTCGTGCTCTGGAACAACTTCTGGTACGGCGGTCGCTACAGCTTCGTCAACTACAGCGTCCTCTACTACCCGCTCGCCGCCGGGATCGGCATCAAGCTGCTCGCGGTTCTCACGGTGACGATCGCGGTGGTCGCGTTCTCCGCCGTCGTGCGGCACGAGTGGGAGCTGCACAGCCGCTGGGCGATCTGGGCGTTCGCGCTCGTGTGGGCTCTGCTCGTCGTCTCCGCCGCCTATCCGTTCATGCTCGGGATGACGCTCGCACTGCTCGCCCTCTGGTCGTTGCAACAAGACCGCCGGTTGGTGTTCGCGGGCTTCACCCTGCTCACCCTCGCGGCCAGCCCGCTCGCCTTCCTGTTGCTCGTCGTACTGCTCGCCGGAGTGGCACTCGCAGGCCGTGGCGAGCCGCGACGGTTCGTCGTGCCCGCGGCAGCGATCGCGGCGATCGGAGTGCTGGAGCTCCTGATGCGGCGCATGTTCCCTGGACGCGGGAGCTTTCCGTTCTCGCCGGCGGAGTTTCTTGCGGCGAGCACGTTCTGTCTGCTCGGCGTGGCGCTGACCTGGAAAGTGGCGGCCGCGCGAATGCTTCGCTGGACCTACGTCGTGTACTTCGTTGCGTGCACCGCAGCGTTCGCGATCTCATCACCGGTCGGCGAGAACATCGCGCGGCTGCGCTTCATCGCTGCGCCGGTCGCGATCCTGACGCTCTCGCTCCGGCGCTGGCAGCCGCGCTCCCTCTGCGTCGTCGCGCTGGCGCTCGCGCTCTCCTGGAATCTCACACCGCTCGCAGCCAGCTTCGCGTACGGCGTCAACGACCCGGCTGCACATCCGGAGTACTGGTCGCCGACGATCACCTACCTCCAACGTCACCTCCGTCCGTCGTACCGCGTGGAGGCGGTGGACACGGCCGGGCACTGGCCCGCTGACTTCCTTGCCCGGGCGCGCATCCCACTCGCGCGCGGTTGGTTCCGCCAGGAGGACTTCCCGCAGAACCGCGTGCTCTACGGCGAATTCGGGGCCAAGGCATACGTCGCCTGGCTGCGGCGGGTCAGCGTTCGCTACGTCGTCCTCACCTCGGCACGTCCGGACTACAGCTCGCGTGCGGAGGCGCGACTATTGGAGAGCGGCCGCTCCGGATTGAAACCTGTCTACAGGACGGCGACGACGACGATCTTCGAGGTCTCCTCTCCACGCCCGCTGATCACCGCGCCTGCGCGCGTCCTCGCGCTCGGGTACACGTCGATCAAGCTCGACGTGCCGCGTAGCCGGCAAGTACCGGCTCAACGTGACGTACGCCCCCTACTGGCACACGCAGGCAGGCTGCCTCACGAAGAGTCCGGACGGCATGACCGAACTGACGACGCGCCGCACGGGGGTCGTGACGATTCGGTTCGCCGTCACCGCCACCCGCGCACTCGAGGCGATGGTCGGCACCCAGCCTGAGCCTTGTCGCTAGGGCACTACGGCTTGGCGGAGATCAGCTTGCCGAACGGATGCCAGCTGTTGTTCGACCATCGCTGCAGCCGGACCTGCGTCAGCGGAAAGCGGCTCGACGGTGTCGTCCGGATGACGATGCCCGGCAGCACGAATGGGTTGCCCTTCTCGTTCAGGTGCGTGGCCGCGTTCATCACGCTCTGACGGGTCAGGTTCTTGCCCGCCTTCTTGAGCGTGTCGACCATCGTGTAGGCGGTCGCCATCCCCGCGGTGAAGTAGCCGTCCTGCAGGTCGCGTGAGTTCACGCTCGACCCGTACTTCTTGAGGATGGACTGGAAGAGCTTGATGCCCTTGTCGTTCCGCCAGAGCGGCGCGGCGGGATCCTTGCCGAACACGATCGAGATCGATCCGTTCGCAGCCTTCTGCGGCACGATCGCCATCAACGCGGACGCCGACGAGACGTCGTTGACGAAGATCTGGGGCTTCCACGCAAGGCGCGAGACAGCGTTGAACGCCTGCAGGGAGAACTTCCCGAAGGCGAAGACCATCAGGACGTTGGCCTTCGAGGCCTTGAGCTGCGTGACCTGTGGCTGGACGTCCGCCGACGTCGGGTCGTACCCCACGCTGGCGACGATCGACTTGGCGCGAGCGCCGAGCCCGCGTTTCAGGCCCGCGAGCAGATCCCGTCCGTAGTCGTCGTTCTGGTAGAGGACGGCGACCTTCGGCTTCTTGACGTTCTTGACGACGTAGCGCCCGTAGAGCTCACCCTCCTCGGAGTACGGTGGGATGTAACCGATCGTCCACGGGTACTTCTTGTAGTCGCGCCCGAAGGTGGTCGCGCCGGACGAGACGTAGAGCTGCGGCACCTTCGCGTCGTTCAACAGCTTCCGCACCGCGAGGTTGTTGCTCGTTCCGAGCGAGCTGAACACCGCGAGGACCTGTTCCTGCTGAATGAGTCGGATCGTGTTGTTGACCGCGCGGCCCGGGTCGTAGCCGTCGTCGAGGTACGTGAGTGTGAGCTTGCGTCCGAACACACCGCCCTTGTCGTTGACGTACTTGAAGTACGCGTCGATCCCGCGCGCCACGTTGCCCGCGATCGCTGCCTCGCCGCTCAGCGGAACACTCGAGCCGAGGTGGATCTCGGTAGCCGACACGCCGGGAGTGGCGATGGGCCGCGCGCCGGCCGACGTCGCGGCCACCGCGGCGACGATCGCGCACGCAAAGATGATCCTTCCGCCCACTCGCACCTAGGACCGAGTGTATAGCCGACTTGTTAGAGGTCCGAATGCACGCCGCACCAAGCCGCCTACACCGGTGGGCACGAGGAGCATGACGACGATCAAGACGACTCCGAAGATCATGCTCGGGATGCCGGGCTGTTTCGGGTCGAGGTTGAACACCGGCAGGTGGTTGATCCAGCCCGCCACGCTGTCGGCGTGGTTTTGCAGGAAGTAGATGAGCCCGGCGCCGGCGATGAGGCCGACCAGCGACTCGAGTCCGCCCACAGCGAGCCCGACGACGAGGTAGACGGAGAGGATGATCGGGAAGACGTCCGGGTTGACGTATGCGTTGGCAATCGCGTACAGCGAGCCTGCAACGCCGGCGTAGAACGCGGAGATCCCGAAGGCCAGAGTCTTGTAGGTCGCGAGGCTGATGCCCGACGAAGTGGCCGCCACCTCGCTGTCGCGAACCGCCTTGAGCGCGCGACCGGCCTTGCTGCCGACCAGCAACCACGCCGCGACGAGTAAGACGAGCGCGATGCCCCAGGTGAGGTAGTAGATCCAGTTGTTCGTCGTGGTTGCGAGCCCGAAAGGCGGCTTGGCGAGATTGAGGATCTTGCCGGTGGTACCGCCGAGAAACTGGTCGAACTTCTTCGGCAACTGCGGCAACGACACCGCGATCCCGAAGGTGATCAGCGCGAGATAGAGACCCGAGAGACGCAGCGCCGGCAGCCCGACGAGCAGTCCGGCGACGCCGGCGACCACGCCGGCGATGGGGATCGTCCAGAGATCCCGGATCTGATGCCCGTAGATCCCGTCGACGCTCAGAACCGCGGTCGTGTAGCCACCGATCGCCATGAACGCACCGTGCCCGAGCGAGATCTGTCCGCTGTAGCCGGTGAGAATCGACAGTCCGAGCAGCGCGATGAAATACATCCCGACGATGGCGAGCTCGCGCGCCCGGAAGTCGCTGATGAAGCGCGGCAGCGCCGCGATGACCAGAGCGAGCAGCGCGAAGCCGGCAAGGCCGAGCCAGAGCCGGGATCTCATACTCGTCTCACCGCTACCCGGCCGAAGAGCCCGCTGGGACGCACGAGCAGCACGATGAAGATGAGCATGAGCGCGGCCGGCAGCTTCAACGTCGAACCGAGGAAGCCGACGTAGCGGCCGAGCAGTGTGATCGTGACGCCGAGCAAGAGCCCGCCGACCACGGCGCCGATCGGACTGTCGAGTCCACCGAGCACGGCCGCTGCGAACGCGTACAACAGAATCGTCTGCATCATGTTCGGGTCGAGGAAGACGACCGGGGCGATCATCATTCCGGCAACCGCGCCGAGCACCGCGGCGATCCCCCAGCCGAGCGCGAACGTCCAACCGACGCGAATGCCGACCAGCCGCGACGAATCGGGGTTGACTGCAGCCGCCCGGAGAGCCAGACCGACCTTCGTGAAGCGGAAGAACAACGCCAGCAGAGCCACCAGCCCGATCGACACGAGGACGATCCCGATGTCCTGCACGCTGACGGGCACACCTGCGACGTCGATCGTCCGCGTCGAGAACGGACCGTGGAACTGCCTGTTCGCACCACCCCAGATCACGCTCGTCAGACCGTTGAGCAGCAGCGCGAGACCGAGCGTGACGATCACGATCGTCAGGACTGGCGCATCCTCGACGGGACGGATGACGATGCGCTCGATCGCCACGCCCCCCGTGAAGGCGATCGCGAGCACGATCGGGAACGCCGTCCAGAACGAGAGCCCGTGGTTCATCAACGACCAGGCGATGAACGTCGTGAACGTCGCCATCTCGCCCTGGGCGAAGTTGATGACGCGCGTCGAGCGATAGATGATCACGATCGCGAGGGCGAGACCCGCGTAGATCGCGCCCTCGCGGATGCCCGCGGCCAGCTGTTGCGCGAACTCCGTCCAGGTGAAGGCGGCGACAACCACTAGTAACCCAGATAGGACTTGCGGACGGCTTCGTTGGCGCGCAGCTCGTCGCTCGTTCCTTCCACGACGACATTGCCGACCTCGAGCACGTAGGCGCGCGCGGCGTGCGCGAGCGCGAGGCTCGCGTTCTGCTCGACGACGAGCACCGAAATACCCTCGTCGCTCTTCATGCGCTCGAGCACTGCAAAGATCTGGCCGACGACGATTGGAGCGAGTCCGAGCGATGGTTCGTCGAGCAACAGCAGCTTGGGTCTAGCCATCATCGCGCGCCCGAGCGCCAGCATCTGCTGCTCGCCGCCGGAAAGCGTCCCCGCCTGCTGGTCACGGCGTTCCTCCAACCGGGGGAAGAACTTGTAGACACGCTGCGCCTCCTGCTTGAGGTTTGCGCGTCGCGCGTAGGCGCCCAGGCGCAGGTTCTCCCACACCGACAGTTCGCTGAACGTGCCGCGACCCTCGGGAACGTGTGCAATCCCTGCGCGCGCCGTCGAATCCGGACGGCGGGAGAGCTTCTTCCCGGCGAACACGACGTCGCCGCTGCGGCGCACCGTGCCGGAGATGGCACGCAACGTGGTCGTTTTCCCCGCACCGTTCGCGCCGAGCACTGCGACCATTTCGCCGTCGGCGACTTGCAGCGACACGCCATGCAGCGCCTTGACAGGGCCGTAGCGCGCTTCGACCCCATGCAGCTCGAGGAGGCTCATACCGCCGTCCCGAGGTACGCCTCGATTACAGACGGATTCGCCTGCACCTCACGCGGAGTTCCTTCGGCGATCTTCTTGCCGAAGTCGAGCACGTGCACCCTGTCGGCGACGCTCATCACCAGGCCCATGTGATGCTCCACCAGCAGGATCGTCAGCTCGAAGTCGTCGCGCAGCCGCTTGATGAAGATCCCGAGCTGGTCCACCTCCTCGTGACTGAGCCCTCCGGCCGGTTCGTCGAGCAGCAGGAGCCGCGGTCCCGAGGCGAGCGCCCTGCCGAGCTCGATCCGCTTCTGCGTCGCATAGGGGAGCTCGAGGGGCATACGGTGGCGGACCGAGTGGAGGTTCACGTAGAACAGAACCTCCTCGGGGAGCTGTTCCCCCGCTCGCGCGTGGGCGCCGACCCTGACGTTGTCGAGCACTGACATACCCCGGAAGAGCTCGACGTTCTGGAACGTGCGCGCGATGCCGCGCTGGATGACTCCGCTCGGCGGCGTCTCGAGCAGTGTCTCCCCGTCGAAACGAACGTCCCCCTCGTCGGGCGTATAGAGACGCGTGATCACGTTGAACACCGTCGTCTTGCCCGCGCCGTTCGGCCCGATCAACCCGACGATCTCCCCCGCCTCCGCGGTGAAGGAGACGGCATCGAGCGCAACGATGCCTTCGAAACGCTTCGAGACGTTGTCGACTTCGAGGAGGGGCAACGGCGCTATAGCCTACGGCGCGCGCCGGGGAATTCAGAAGTGAATCGACCGCCGAGAGCTGGTGAAGACGGAGGCGACGGCCAAGCCGTCACCTCCTTGATGCGGCGCCGCCGAGATCGGTCGCCTTAAATAGCCTCGATGCATCCGACAGCAGAGCGTTTCCAGGTACGCCTCCGGGAGCTCGGCCTCGATGTCGAGGTTCGCGAGCTCGCCGACTCCACCCGCACGGCCCAGGAGGCGGCGGCTGCGGTGGGCGTCGAGGTCGGGCAGATCGTCAAGTCACTCGTGTTCGTCGACGAGGAGTCACCGCTCCTGTGCCTGTGCGCGGGCGATCGACGCGTGAACACGGAGAAGCTCGGCGCCGGAGTGCGCCAGGCCAAGGGCGACGAGGTGCGCGAGGCGACCGGCTTTGCCATCGGAGGTGTCCCCCCGCTCGGACATGACCGACCGGTTCGCACGGTCGTCGATTCCTCCCTGCGGCGGTTCGAGACGGTCTGGTGCGCCGGCGGCACGCCCCACGCGGTCTTCCCGGTCGCCACCGAGGCCCTGATCGCGGCGATTCCGAACGCCGAGATCCGCGAGATCGCCTAGAAACTCGGCGCAGGTTTTACCGCTGGAACAGGTCTGCTCCTTAGAGGGGGCGCGCCTCCGCGGTTGTCGACCTGCTAGGAAGTCACAGTCGCGGCTGCGCCTCCTCCTTCCGTTCAGCGTGCCGGCTAGCCCTCTTCGCGCCTGTGCCCTGCCGCGACCTGCTCGAGTGCCTCGCGGTTCAGCTCCTCGCCGGGAATCCCGACCACCTTGGTCGCGGTCTTCGCGCGCAAGGTCGCCGTGCGAGTCCCGTCTTCGAGCTGCGCGCGTTCTCCGACGATCGCACCTGGCCCGAGCTCTCCCACCACCTCACCGTCGACGACCACCTCGAGCACTCCATCGAGTACCAGGTAGACGACCGGAGAACCCTCGCTCGTATCCCCCTGTTCGACGAGGACGTCACCCGCGGAAAGGGACTCAGGACGCGGCTTGCTGTCGCCGCCCATGATCTCGAGCGAGAGCTCGCGCTCCACTGCGCTCTCTACCGCAGTCACGACCGCGGGAGAGTCCTCATTCCCCCACGGCGTGTTCTGCTCGTGTGCCTCGCGGTACCACTTGTCGAAGTCGATCGCTCCGCTCTTCTGGGCGAGCGCCCCGTCCTTGTCGTAGATCCAGTGACGCGGGAAGGGGCTCGCGCCGGCGAGCTCGTGCTCGGAGGAACCATCCGAATGGATCGTGAGCGTGAGGGTCGTCCACGCGATCGCCGAGTTGATCTGGAAGTAAGGCTTGCCGCGCACGCTTCTCGGCGCGGGCATGCCGGTGCGACCACCCGCGGTCTGGGTGAAGCGCACCCATCCGTCACCGACCTCGGTGGTCTGAATCGTCGGCATGGCAACCGCAGGGACAGCGATCTCCTTGGGCCCGAGCTTGAGCCTCGTCAGCCCGATGCGTCCTCGACCCGTTTGACCATGGTCGGTGATCTTGCCGTCCTCGACTTCGATCCACGCGTGCAGCTCGTTCGCCTCGCGGAACAGGTCAGCACGGTGCATGGTCTCGAGGTGATCGACGCGGTCGGGTGGTGGGGAGTCGTAGTGCGCGACGCCCATGGTGAACGGGAGCTTCGGCAGCCCTTCGACTGCCTCCGACGGTATCCACGAGATGGAGGTGACGGAGGACTCAATCCGCATAGTTGCCCTTTCGCAGGAGGCTGATTTGCGTTTGAGCCTATGCCCCTCTGGGCGTGCTGACAAGATCAGTGGGCTCGGTGATCGGGGCCTGACAGGCAAAGTTCTCGCAGAGATAGACCGCCGGGCGCCCGTCGACGAAGTCCTTCCCCCGCAGGAGCGGGACGTCCTCGCTGGGGCCGAAGGCGACCACGGCATTCGGATCGAAGGGAGCGAGCGCGGCGCGCGCCACATCGGTGTCCGGCCCGCCGATCACCGCCAGCTCTTTCGGACGCGAGAAATACAGGTCGAGTGCGTTCAGGGCGTGGCCGAACGCCGACGGCGCCTGTGGCAGGAGACGCGCAACGAAGCGGAAGACTCCGACCGCTTGACGCTCCAGCTCCGGATCGCCCCACAGTCGCGCGAGCCGAAGGAGCACGTACGCGAGCATCGAGTTCCCCGACGGTGTCGGGTGGTCGTCGAAATCCTTCTTGCGGGTCACGAGCTGCTCACCGTCGCTCGGCGTGAGGAAGAACCCTCCGCGCTCGTCGTCGCCGAACAGCGTGACGGCAAGGGTTGCGAGCCGGCGCGACTCCTCGAGCCAGCGCAGCTCTCCGGTCGCGACGTGCAGCTCGTAGAGGCCGTTCGCGACGTCCGCATAGTCCTCGAGCACGCCCGCGTGCTTCGCCTGGCCGGCGCGCCAGCTGCGGAAGAGCCGCCCTTCCGGGGCCGAGAGCGGACCAAGCAGGAATTCGGCCAGAGCACGCGCCGCATCGAGGTAGTCGGCTCGCCCGAGACGGCGGCCCGACTCCGCGAGCGCTGCGAGCGCCAACCCGTTCCACGAAGCAATCGCCTTGTCGTCACGAAGCGGCTTCGGCCGTAGCTCTCGATCTTCGAACAGCCGAGCGCGCATTTCCGGATCGAGCTCGCCGCGAACGATGAAGCGGCCGTGCTCGAACGGCTGGAGCAGATCGGGCGGGACCCCGTCATCCTCCGTCCACGTGTACGTGAGGCCCTCGACACCGTCCGTGTCGGCGTCCTGCGCCGACGCGAAGCCCCCCTCCGGCAGCCGAAGCTCGCGCAGCATGTAGTCGAGCGTCTCCTCGGCGACCTCCCGGTAGCGCTCGTTTGCCGTGACGAGCCAGCCGTGCAGATACGCAGGCACGAGGAGCGCGTTGTCGTACAGCATCTTCTCGAAGTGCGGCACGAGCCACTGGCGGTCGACGGAGTAACGGTGAAAGCCGCCGCCGACGAGGTCGTACATTCCGCCGAGCGCCATTGCGTCGAGCGTCTTCGTCGCCGGCTCGAGCTCGCCCCGCCGCAGCAAGAACTCGAGCGTGGAGGCAGGCGGGAACTTCGGCGCGTTGCCGAACCCGCCCCAGACGGGGTCGAGCTGCTGCCGCAACCCGCGCACCGCATCGGACAGCAGCGAGGACGTCAGAGGTTCACGCGAGGGCTCGGCCGTCCGGCGAAGCTGCTCGGTGATCGCACTCGCGTCGCGCTCGAGGTCCGCGCGCCGCTCGAGCCATGCTTCAGCGACAGCCTGCAGCAGCTGCCTGAAGCTGGGGAGGCCGTGACGCGGCTCGGGCGGGTAGTACGTGCCACCGAAGAACGGCTCGCCCGTCGGCGTGAGGAACACCGTCATCGGCCAACCGCCATGACCGGTCAGCGAGACGACGGCGTCCATGTACACCGAGTCGACGTCCGGCCGCTCCTCGCGGTCGACCTTGACCGGGACGAAGTGCTCGTTCATCAGCGCCGCGGTGTCCTCGTCCTCGAACGACTCGTGCGCCATCACGTGACACCAGTGACAGGCCGCGTAACCGACGGAGAGAAGAATCGGCTTGTCTTCTGCTCTCGCGCGCGCGAGTGCCTCTTCTCCCCATGGATGCCAGTCCACAGGATTGTCTGCGTGCTGGAGGAGGTAGGGGCTCGTCTCCTGAGCGAGACGGTTCACGTGAGGCACCGTAGCTACTTGCGAAACCTCCGCCAGCCCTCGACGCTCACCGTCACCAGGCTTGCGATCCCGAAGGCGATCAGCAGGGCGAAGATCGGCCTCTCCTCGAAGATGCTTCCGCCGATGTAGCCGAGGAGCGCCGCGTACACGGCCCACACGATGGCGGCGACGAAGATGTACGGCACGAACCGGGTCAGCCAGCGAAGACGCACCAGCCCGGCCGTGAAGGTTGTCGCTGTACGGCCGCCCGGGATGAATCGCGCCACGATCAAGACATAGCTGCCGCGCTCCTTGAGGAAGTTCGCCGCCCAGTCGAGCCTGCGCTGGGAAACCTCCCCGCTGAAGAACCGCGTCGTCACCGGCGTGCCGAGCCAACGGCCGACCGCGTACGAGATGTTGTCACCCACGAACGCCCCGGCGGCTGCGCACGCAATCACCGCCTCCAGTGAGAGCTGCCCGCGTGCGGCCTGGATCCCGCAGACGATGACCGCCGTCTCACTGGGAAACACCGGAATGAGAGCGTCGCCCACGCAGATCCCGAACAGCAACGGGTACGTCCAGAGCGACCCGGTCAGCAGGTCGATCAGGCCCTGGAGAAGGGCAACCACTACAACTCCTTACGCAACTGGACGGCCCGTGTGTGCCGGCGAAAGCCCACGCTGTCGTACAGCCCACGTGACCGTTCGTCCTCGTCGCGCTCGCCGGTATAGACGATCGCCTGGCGCGCACCTTCTTCCCGTAGGCGTCTCAACGCGTAGCGGCAGACCGCAGCTCCGAGACCCCGGCGGCGGTAGTCGGGGTGCGTCCCGACCGGCTCGAACTCCCCCACACGGTTGTCCTCGTCGTACCAGCAGAGGACATAGGCCGCGAACGTCCCGTCGGGCGCCTCGACGACGCAGTCGAGATCGCTGCGGTAAGGCCACGCCTGTGTCACTTTGCGATAGCCCTCCTCCGTGAGTCGCGACGGTGCCCACACCGCGCGGTGCACTGCTACCCGTTCGCGAAAGTCAGCTGCGCTCTGCACGGTACGAAGCGTGAAGCCCTCGGGCACGCGTGGTTCAAGAAGGTCTCCGTCGAGCTCCTGGACGCAGTACGCGTACCAGCTGAACGGGTCGGTAGGCGCATAGCCGTACTCCTCGAGCACCGCCAGGCACTCGTCGTCACCTTCCAGCGCGAACGTCGTGAGCGAATGGGCTTCGGCCGAGGATTCGAACCAGTCCAGGACCTCTCTATGCAATGCGCCTCCGCGATGGTCGCGGTGCACCTCGTAGTCGAGCTCTCCGGGTAGCCAGAACCAGGCCCAGGCGACGCAGCGCTCACCATCGAACCAGAGCCGGCGCCTCCAGTCTTCTTCCGGGCCGCGGTGCAACCACCAGGCGAGATCGCCGACGTGCGTCTTCACGCGCGGGCCCTCGAGTGCCCAGAGCTCTTGCTGGAGCGCCTGCATGCGCCGCAGGTCGTTCTCGTTCTCGTATGGTCGCGCGCGTATGGCCACAGCTTTCCTACCCCTCGCAGGAGTGCGTGTCGTCGACGTGACGAGCTCGTTGGCGGGCCCCTACTGTACGGAGATCCTGGGCGCGCTCGGTGCGGACGTCGTCAAGGTCGAGCATCCCGAACGGGGCGACGAAGCGCGCGCGTGGGGGCCCGCGTTCTGGGAGGGGTCGAGCGTGATGTTCTACGCGGCGAATCTGAACAAGCGGTCACTCGCACTCGACATCAAACGAGGGCGCGACGTACTGCTGCGACTCGTCGACAACGCCGACGTGTTCCTGCAAAGCCTGCGGCCCGGGACCGCCGCACGGCTCGGGTTCGGCCCAAACGAGCTCCGGGAGCGAAACCCTCGACTCGTGTACTGCGACATCGGGGCATTCGGCCGTGCGGGCCCGCTGCGTGACCGACCGGGTTACGACCCGTTGGTGCAGGCATTCGGCGGGCTCATGAGCGTGACCGGCGAGCCCGACCGCCCAGGAGTGCGGGTCGGCGCCTCGATCATCGACCAGGGAACCGGGATGTGGGCCGCGCTCGGGATCCTCGCCGCCTTGCACGGGGGCGGCGGCCACACGGTCGACGTATCGCTGTTCGAGACTGCTGTGGGACTGCTGCCGTACCAGCTCACCGCAACCCTCGCGGGCGGTGCCATCCCCGGCCGGCACGGGTCGGCCTTCCCGTTGATCGCTCCGTACCAGGTGTTCCACACACGCGACGGCGACCTCATGGTCGCGGCCGGCAACGATGGGCTCTTCACGCGACTTTGCGACGCGCTCGGCGTACCGGGACTTGCCGCAGACCCGCGCTTCGCAACGAACCCGGACCGGGTAACACATCGAGAAGAGCTCGCAGGATTGATTCAGGAGCGAGTTGGCGGCGAAACGCTGTCCGGCATGCTCGTCCGACTCGAGCAGGCGGGAGTTCCCGCAGCCCCGGTCAACGACCTGGGCCAGGTTGCCGAGCACGAGCAAACAGCAGCGCTGGGGCTGATCCAACCCATGCCCGAGCCGACGATCGCCTTACCGTTGTCGATCGACGGCGAGCGCGTCCGACATCAACGCCGGCCGCCGCGACTCGGCGAGCACACCGACGAGATCCTGCGCGACCTCGGCTACGGCGACGCCGAGCTGGAAGCCCTTGCCGCAGAGGGCGCGATCCGGCGCTAGTCGCCGGCCCACGCGCCGGCGCGATAGACCTGGCCCTCGAGCCTGCGGCCGAGCAAGCCCTCCAGCCACGCCGAGGTCGCGACGAGCGCGTCGAGGTCCACGCCGGTCTCGACGCCGTCGCCGTCGAGGAGGTACACGAGATCTTCCGTCGCGATGTTCCCCGTCGCACGAGGCGCGAACGGACAGCCGCCGAGGCCGCCGCAGGAGGCGTCGAAAAGCGTGGCACCGGCCTCGAGCGCGGCGACCGCATTCGCGTAGCCGGTGTTGCGCGTGTTGTGCAGGTGCACTCCCGGCGCCTGGGCGCGTTCGACGAGATCGCGCACCTGGCGCGGTGTCGCGACTCCGATCGTGTCCGCGAGAACGATTTCGGCGGAGGGAAACCGTGCTGCCAGCTCCACGACCACGCCGGGATCGACGCGACCTTCAAACGGACAGCCGAACGCGACGCTGATCGTCAACGTCACCGGCAACTCGGCACGCTCGATGACGCGTGTCGCCGTCGCCGCCGCTTCCTCGACGGATTGGTTCGCGTTCCGTCTACTGAAGCTGTCGGTAGCCGCAAGAGTGAAGTTCACGCGATCGAGACCCGCGGCGGCCAGGCGGTCGTAACCCTTCTCGTTCAACGCCAGGCCCGAGTACTCGGTCCCGTCACGCCGCTCGATCGCGGCGACGACCTCTTCGGCGCCTGCCATCTGCGGCACCGTGTCGGCGCGGACGAAGCTCGCGGCCTCGACGCGCGGGAGCCCTGCGGCGGCGAGCCGATTGGTGAACTCAGCGCGAACCCGTGGTGCGAGCGACTCCGGCTCGTTCTGGAGACCGTCGCGCGGTCCCACGTCGCAGATCGTCACGCGCACGGCGATGCTAGGCGGTCGGCCGCTCGAGCTGCTTGAGAATTTCCCCCACCTCGCCCGCGAGGTCCTGCGCCAGCTCGACTTCCTCGTCCTTGAAGCGACGACCCTTCTCGCCGTAGACCTCCACCAGCCCCCACGCCCCGTCCCCGCCTTCGATCGCGACCATCAGCAGCGCGTCGTATCCCAGCTCCTTCAGCAGTTTCAGCTCGTTCTCATCTGGCTCGGGATCGTTCTGGGACACCGTCTGAGGTCGTCGCTCCTCGATCACCGCCCGCGTCAGGGGATAATCGGAGACGAGATACCCGTGCCCGAGTCGATCGGGTGGCCCCCCATCCTTCCTGTGTTGGTTCAGGTCGACGAGGAGGTCGCCGATCACGCGGGAGATCGTGCAGGCAGGCGCATCGAGCAGCTCGACATAGGCGCGCGCGGTCGCACCGAGCAGACCGGAGACGGACGTCTCGGCACGAAGCCGTTCTGTCGCGGCAGCTACCTGGCCGGGTTGATCGACGGTCATGCGTCGATCTTACGGAGCCTCTACTCGTCGAAGCCGCTGGCGTCGACCTTCTCGGGCTTGATCAGCACCTTGACGCGCGTTTCCTCCGGATTTCGCCACGGATATTCATCCTTGCCGAGGTACTTCTTGGCGAGCTTGTCGATCTGGGCGTCTGCGCCCTCTTCAGTCACCTCGACCGGACCGCTCACCGCCACCCACTTGAAGGAATCGCTCGGATCGACCATCAACAGCGAGGCGCGTGGATCGTGCTCCAGATGCTTGGGCTTCGCCCGCCCGAGGGCCGTGTTGAACGAGACCTTGTCGCCCTCGACGTCGACCCAGACGATCGTCGAATGCGGCGACCCGTCCTCGCGCAGGGTGGTCACGACTCCGACGTATGGGCTCTCCTCCAGGAACTTGCGCGGCTTTTCTTCGAGCTTTGCCATGCGTCACCTCCGGTTGTTGCGACTGAAAACGAGGCCAACCGTTACCGTCTTCCCGAATGGCAACCCTGCTACCCGTCGGGACTCGCAAAGGCCTCTTTCTCCTACGCCCGGGGAACGGTTCATCGCGCTGGCAGGTCGAAGGGCCACTCCTGCCCGGGTGGGCCGTCTACCACGCGATCGTCGATCCTCGAGACGGCGTCCTCTATGCGGCGACGAACAATCCTTTCTACGGCGCGACCGTCCATCGCTCGAGCGACCTCGGCAAGAACTGGGAGCGCGCCGAGGAGATCGGCCTGCCCGAGGATTCCGGGCTCAAGCTCAACGCCACGTGGCACATCGAGCCCGGCAACGACTCGGAGCTGTGGCTCGGCGGCGACCCGGGCGTGCTCTTCCGCTCGGACGACGGCGGACTCACGTGGGAAGTCAACCGTGGCCTCCTCGAGCATCCGACGCGCGAGCGTTGGGAGCCGGGAGCCGGTGGCATGTGCTGCCACTCGATCCAGCTCGTGAACGGGACGATGTACATCGCGATCTCGGCGGCGGGTGCATTCCGCAGCGAGGACGGCGGCGAGAGCTGGACGCCGATCAACAAGGACGTCGCGGCGGACTTCCACCCGGAGAAGTACCCCGAGGTTGGGCAGTGCGTGCACAAGCTGCTCGTGCATCCGGCCAAGCCCGACCGGTTGTGGCAACAGAACCACTGCGGTGTCTACCGCTCGGATGACCGAGGCGACAACTGGGAGCGGCTGGACGGAAACGGACTGCCGTCGGACTTCGGTTTCGCGCTCGCGCTGGACGCAGCGAACCCAGATGTCGCTTACGTGATCCCGGAAGTGTCTGGTGAGCTGCACTTCACTCCTGACGGCCGCCTCGGCGTCTACCGGACCGGCGACGGCGGCGCGTCCTGGCAGCTCACCGCCGACGGTCTCCCCGACCGGGCGTGGGCCGCCGTGCTGCGTGAGGGTTTTGCCTTCGACGAGGGGGCGGTGTATTTCGGAACGCAGAGCGGTTCCGTCTGGACTGCTCCGCAGGGAGCCGCGAATTGGACGGAGGCGGTGCGCGACCTGCCGCCGATCCTGTCCGTCGAAGCAGCAACCGTCTGAGGTGGCGATCGTCCTCCTGCCCGGAACGCTCGCGGCCGAGGCGGGCGGACAGAAGCGATTCGAGCTCGACGCGAGCACCGTCGGCGAGGCGCTACCCAGCTACCGCTGACCAATCTGCTCTTCGACGAGTCGGGCGAGCTGCGGCGGCTCGTGAACGTCTACGTCGACGGCGTGGACGCGCGCGGCGGCCGGCTACTCGACGAGCCGCTGACCGCTGAGTCCGAAGTCCGGATCGTCGGCGCTGTGGCCGGGGGCTAGCAAGGCCCGTCAAGGCCATCCGGCCCGGTGCCGATCCTTTGTCGGTGCGGGTCATCGCAGTACTCCTCGTTGTCGTCGGCGGCCTCGCGGCGCTCGGCTTCGCGCGTCACGAGGAGCGCGTGCGCGAGCAGGGCCAGCTGGCCGCGATCGCGGGCGACCTCGCCGGCAGGACGGTCGCGGTCCGCTGCCCGAATGTGTTCGCCAGCCTCGTCGACGTGCGAGGCGAGGCGGGACGCGTGCAGTTCGACGATGTGGGGCGCCCGGCGAACCACACGGATCTCTCCCCGCAGACGTGCAAGGCGCTGCGTCATCTCGACACCGTCGACTTCACGTGCATCGAACGGGGCGACTGCGGCTTCAAGCAGTTTTCGGCCGGCTGGGCGGCGCACACGCTTGCGCACGAGGCGTTCCACCTGCGTGGGTTCCAGGACGAGGGCGTGACCGAGTGCTACGCGTTGCAGAACACCGCGTTCGTGGCAGAGCGACTCGGCGTGCCGACGCAAGCCGCGAAGGACTTGCAGGCCTGGCTGTACGAGCGCGGCTACCCGAACGAGCCGACGGAGTACCAGTCGCCGCAGTGCTACGACGGAGGCCCGTTGGACCTCCGTCTGCAGCAAACGCTCTTTCCCTAGCTACTAACTTCTGTCGGAATGTTCTTGATCTTGCCGGCGATGATGTCGGCGCGGATCTGCATCACCTTCGCGACTTCCGACTTCGGCACCTTTGCGCTGATCTTGCCGATGTCGACACCGCTGTCTTTGAGGCCGAACGTGATGTTCCCACCCTTGAACTTCCCGTCGACGACGAGCTTGATCGCGTCGAAGACTGCGGTGTCCACGCGCTTTACGGCACTCGTCAGGATGTGGGGACCCAGAAAAGCCTGGTCCGCGTCGACGCCGATCCCCCAGACACCCTTTTCCTTCGCCGCATCGAGCGCACCGAGTCCACAACCCCCGGCGACCTGGAAGATCGCGCCGGCGCCCTGCTCGATCTGGTTCAGGGCGATCTGCTTGCACTTCGCCTGGTCGGAGAAGTCCTCGGAGTAGTTGTTCAGCACGGTGATCCCGGGATCGGCGGCCTTGGCGCCGGCCTGGTACCCGGCGATGAAGCGATCCACCGGCGGTTGCTTCTGCCCGCCGACCGAGCCGATCACGTCTTTGCCGGGACGCCTCTTCTCCTCGAGGCCGGCGAGGTAGCCGACGAGGTAGCCCGTCTCCTGCTCCTTGAAGAGCAGACCCAGAAGGTTCGCCGGCTTGTGCGGCTCCTCCGTCTGGTCGACGTCGACGATCGCGAAGTTCGACTGCGGGAAGTTGGTCGCCACCGTGTCGATGGCCGTCGCCTCGGTGAAGCCGACGCCGATCGTCAGGTCATAGCCCTGACGCGCAAACGTCGAGAGATTCGGGACGTAGTCCTGGGTCGACTTAGCCTGGTAGACGCGCTGGCTGATTCCCAGCTCGTGCTGAGCTCTGAGGAGCCCGAGATACGAAAGATGGTTGAAGCCACGATCGTTGAGGCCGCCGATGTCGGTGACGAGGCCGACCTTCATGTTGCTGCCGGCGGTCCCTGATGTGGTGGTAGTGGTGCTCGCGGAGGACTTGTTCCCGCTACCGCCGCAGCCGGCAACGACGAGGAGTGCGAGGACGCCGAGGAGTGCAAGCGATCGTTTCATCCTGTCCTTTCCGCTAAGGTTTGCGACTATGGGGCGAAAACTGTGAGCGAGCGTACCACGCGGCACCCTAGTCCCGCCCATGTCACCCTCGCGGTCGTCCTGCAGGTGCGAGATCGTGTGCTGCAAAGCCTGCTCTGGCAACGCGCGCGGGAACCGTTCAAAGGTCGGTGGTCACTTCCGGGCGGTTACCTCGCAGAGCACGACACGCTCGAGGAATCGATTCGCCGTCACCTCGCCGAGAAGGTCGACGTGCGTGAGCTGTCGCACCTGGAGCAGCTCGAGACTTTGAGCGATCCGCAGCGCTCGCCGAAGGAGTGGCAGCTCGCGACCGCGTACCTCGGGCTCGTCCCGAGCGACATCGATCCGGAGCTTCCCGGCGACACCGACTGGCATCCGGTCGACGACCTTCCCGCGCTTGCGTTCGATCACGCGTCGATCGTCCTGACGGGACGCGAGCGGCTGCGCGCGAAGCTCTCCTACACGAACCTCGGCTTCGCTCTCGCCCCCACCGAGTTCGCGATCTCCGAGCTCCGGGACCTCTACGCAGCGGCGCTCGGACACGACGTGTCGGCGACGAACCTGCAGCGTGTCCTGCTGCGGCGGGAAGTGCTCGAGCCCACCGGCCGGCAGCGTGCGTCCGGGCCTGACGGGCGGACGCCCCGGCTCGCTTTTCCGCTTCCGCACGCCGGAGCTCGAGATCACGGACCAGTTCGCGGTGCTGCGCCCGCCGGGACCTGCACGGCTGCCCGTCTCGTAGTTGTCTCATCGACCTCGCCCTCGCGGGCTGGTGCTGTCCGTAACCGCGTGCTACGGTCAGTGCCGTTCCCGGCGATAAGGAGGTCGAACAAATGACGATTGCGCTTGCCTCCTTCCGAAGAGCCACGCGGCTCGTCGTCTAGCCGGCACCCAACACAACTAGCGCGAGTCCGTGAGCTGATCCGCCCGAGCGGCGGATCTCTGTCGTTCACTCACTCACTAAGGAGACTCGCTTTGCCTGCATTGGCTGCGCTCGGGTGGAACGCCGAACTGGCGTCTGCGTTCGAGCAACTGCAAGACGACAATCTGTTTCCCGCCCGGATCGCTGCGCAACACCGCGGCGAGTTCGTGCTCTTCGCCGAGGAAGGCGATGTGCGAGCGCGCGCCGCCGGGCGCCTCTTCTACAACCACGAGGTCGGTGGACAGCTGCCTGCCGTCGGCGACTGGGTCGCGGTGACACCGCCGGCGACGATCGCGTCGATCCTCCCTCGGCGAAGTGCATTCATCCGCAAGAACGCCGGCCAGGACTCGACCGAGCAGGTGCTCGCGACGAACGTCGACGCGGCCTTTCTGCTGGCCGGGCTCGACGACGACTTCAGCCTGCGCCGGCTGGAGCGCTACATCACGATCGCGTGGGAGAGCGGTGCCCAGCCGATCGTCGTACTGACCAAGGCCGATCTCGCCGGCGACGTGGCGGAGGCCGTGATCTCCGTCGAGAGCGTCGCCATCGGCGTGCCGGTTCATCCGATCTCGAACGTCACGGGTGAGGGCCTGGCCGCCCTCGATGCCTATGTGCAGCCCGGGCACACGGTCGTCCTGCTCGGCTCTTCCGGTGTCGGCAAGTCGACGCTGCTGAACCGGTTGGCCGGGGACGACGTGATGCTCACACGTGAGGTCGCCGCAGACGGAACCGGGCGGCACACCACCACCCACCGTGAGCTCGTCCAGCTGCCCGGCGGCGGCATGGTCATCGACACTCCGGGCCTGCGCGAGCTGCAGTTCTGGGAAGGCGATCTCAGCGCTGCATTCGAGGACCTCGAGGCACTCGCGCTGGAGTGCAAGTTCCGCAACTGCGCGCACATGCGTGAGCCCGGCTGCGCGGTCCTGGCCGCGATCGAGAACGGCACACTGGAGCTCGACCGTTTGCGTTCCTGGCGAAAGCTGCAGCGCGAGCTCGAGGCCGTCGCGGCGCGCACGGACACGCGTCTCACGCATCGCGCGGAAGAAGCGCTGGAAGCAGATGGCCTCAGTCGCGAGACAGAAGTCGAGGCCGTAAGAGAGCTACGCGACTTCGCAGCCGAGCAACTGCAGCGCCACGAGCGAGCTCTCGATGAAGCTTCGCGCCTCTCGCGCAGTGCTGAAAACGTACGGCCCTGCACTTCTGGGCTGCACCGTGAGCTGGTCGACCGGATACACGTCGGCAGCGACGACCCACTCGGTCCCGTAGTCGGAGCACGTCAGGCGTACGACCGGCTTGCCGTCCTTGCGCACCGCGGAGATGAGCTCACGGACGGCGGCCACCGGGAAGTTCACGCGCTGCGGCCGAGAACGTCGACCGACACGACCTGACGGCCGTCGATCGTCGCGTCGCCGATGGCGACGGTGCCGCCGGCCTCGGCTTCGTCGATCACGCGCATGCCCACCTGTTTCGCGTACTCGAAATCCGTCGCCTCGGTGACCAGGAGCGTTGCGCCGCTCTCCAGCGTCACCTCGACGCGGTAGATCGTCTGCGGCTCCGGTTCGACCACAACCGCCGCCCTCGCTTCGGCCAGCGCCATCTGCGTGATCATCCCCGGCGGCTCGATGTGCACCCGCGCGATGGCGTCCTTGATGTCGGAGCGAGCGGCTGTTACCTGCCTGATCGGGCCATGCAGCGCGTCCTGCAGCCTGGTCAGATGCGACGCGTTGTCGGCGTCGGGTACGGCCACGATCGTGCAATCACCCTCACGACGCAGCGGCAATGCGCAGTACATCTCCGCGACCGACCGCGGGAGCGAGTGCGCCACCTCGGGATCGATCGGATACTCGGTGAGGTCGACGAACTCCTGTCCGTGCTGAGCTGCAAGCAGACGGGTCAGGTCTCGCTCGGGCAAGCCGTGTTCGAGCAGGACCTCGCCGAGCCGCCTTCCGCTCTCCGCCGCTTCGGCAAGCGCCTGGTTGACGGTCTCGAGCGGCAGCAAGCCTGAGCGATACACGAGCGTGCCAAGCGGATAGCTCCGCATCTCCGCGGTGCTAAATGGGGGGATGGTCGGCGTAGCCGACGCCGCTTGGCTGGTCTCAGTCATGGTCATCGTGCCGCAGAACTCCAAACACAGATTCGTCAGATCACGGCCGGTCGTCTACCCCCCGAAAGAGCTAACTCGATCGGGGACGCCGAGCGCCTGAGCGGTCAGCGCGCGCGCGTGACCTTGCTGAGACCCACCGGATAGTCGGCATCGAGCCCTTTCGCATGCGCCAGGGCGCCCGCGAACAACTGGCCCGGAACCACGGAGAGGAGCGGCGAGAGAACGGGTAGCGGCGCCTCCGGAACCGGGAGAACGTGGGCGGCGCCCTCGATCTCCAGAGCTGCGTTACCGCTCGCAACGACCGTTGCACCGGCCTCGCATCACCCGGGCTGCGGCGTCGAGCACGGCCGGCAGGCTCTCGTCACGCGAGGCGATCGTCCAGACCGGGAACATCGAGTCGAGCGCCGCAATCGGGCCGTGCGCCAGATCCGTCGCGGTGAGCGGCTCGGCAGCGACGCGGCAGGTCTCGGTCAGCTTGAGGGCGACCTCACGCGCGGTGCCGAACTCGATGCCTCGCCCGATCACGTACATCCGCCCGACATAGGCGAACGCCATCGCGACGTTCGCGACGGCCTGCTCGAGTTGCTCGAGCGCTTCCGACAGCTGATCCGCGACACGGTGCAGCCCTGCCGCGATCTCGCTTCCGCGTCCCGCCGCACCGGCCGCCACCCACGCGAGCGCGGCCAGGGTGTTGAGGAACGTCTTCGAAGCGGCCACTGCACGCTCTGGCCCGGCCGCCAGCGGGAGCGTTGCGTCGGCGGCGTCGGCCAGGCTCGATTCTGCTCCGTTCGTGACCGCGACCGTGAGCGCTCCCTTCTCGCGCGCCCGCTCCACATACTCGACGACGTCCGGCGTCTCGCCCGATTGCGACAGCGCGATCACGACTGAGTCCGAGAGATCGAGCTTCGCGTCGTAATAGACCGTGAGCGAGATCGAGTCGCGCATCGCAGTCCAGCCCGGCAGCAACCCGAACGCGTACACCCCGTACGAGGCGGCGGCATCGGAGGAGCCGTGTCCAACGAGGCGAACGACGGACGGGCGCCGCTCTCGCATCGCCGCGGAGACGGCTTCGAAGTCGGCTTCCCGGTCGAGCAGTCGGCGGAGGGCCTCCGGCTGCTCTCGGATCTCGCCGAGGAACAGTTCGCCCGGACCGTGTGGTCCAGCTCCGTCGGACATCAGAGTTCCAGCCGGTCGCCGCTCGTCGGATCGAAGACGTGCGCCTCCTCGGCACGCGGCCGCAACATCACTCGATCGCCCTGCTTCGGCGCATTACGCGAATCGGAACGGGCCACCAGCTTCGTCGTCTGACCTCCGAGCTCCGCGCTGCAGAAGACGAATGCGTCGGCCCCAAGGTCCTCCACGACGTCGACCTTCGCCGGTATGCCGTCCGGTGCGACCTCGAGCGACTCGGGCCGGACGCCGATCACGAGACTCGTCCGCCCGTTGGCGGCGACGCCCTGCGAGAGCGGCACGTCCACTCCGCCGAACGACGCGGCCCCGTTGGTGACCGGCACCGTGCAGAGGTTCATCGCGGGCGAGCCGATGAATCCGGCCACGAACACGTTCGTAGGCCGTTCGTACAGCTCCCGCGGTGGCCCGCACTGCTGCAGGTGTCCCTCGTCCAGCACGGCAACGCGGTGACCAAGGGTCATCGCCTCGGACTGGTCGTGCGTCACGTACACGGTTGTGATCCCGAAATCGGACTGGAGAGCCGCGATGTCTGCCCGCAAATGCACGCGGAGCTTCGCATCCAGATTCGACAACGGCTCGTCCATCAGGAAGACGCTGGGCACGCGCACGATCGCCCGGCCCATCGCGACGCGCTGGCGCTGTCCACCCGACAGCTGGCCAGGCTTGCGCTCGAGGTACTCCGTGAGGCCGAGCAGCTTCGCGACTTCCTTGACTCGCTTCTCGCGCTCGGCCTTCCGCACCTTCGCGATTCGCAAGGGGAAGCCGATGTTCGCGGCGACGGTGAGATACGGGTAGAGAGCGTAGTTCTGGAACACCATCGAGACGTCGCGTTCTTTGGGCGGCAGGTCGCTGACATCGCGAGCGCCGATGTAGACAGCACCAGCATCGACCTCTTCCAGGCCGGCGAGCATGCGGAGCGCCGTCGTCTTGCCGGAACCCGAAGGCCCGACGAGCACCATGAACTCGCCGTCTTGGACGTCCAGGTCGAGCGCGTCGACGGCGGGCACATCCGTGCCGGGATACAGCCTGCTTGCCTGGACGTAGCGAACCTCAGCCAACGGTCGCCACTCCCTCCAGCTGCGAGAACGCCACACCGAGCTCCCGCCGGAGTCGCGCTTGCGCATCGACGTCGGCCCCGAGCTCGTCGAGCCCGAGCAGCGCCGCGCCCACGATTGCGGCCGAAGCAGTCGGCCGGACGGTCACCTTCGGCGCCGCTTCGCGCAGACCGGAATCGATCATGGCGAGCAGGTCGCCGTCCACGTCCTGCAACACGCCGCCGCCGAGCAGCACCTCGACGGGTTCCTCGGTGAGGTCGAGCCGTGTGAGTGCCACTCGCGCAAGTGCGACGACTTCCGACGCGAGGTGCTGAACGATCTCCGCGGCGACAGAGTCGTCTACGGCTTCCGCCAGCACGAGCGGCGCGAGCTCGATCACGCGGCGCTGCTGGATCTGCCCGGTGTGGATCCCCTCCGCGAGCTCGCTCGGCGTGGTCAGCCCGAAGTGAGCCGGAACGGCCCGCTCGAGGCTCGTCCGCGGCCCACGTCCGTCTTCGCTTCGCGCGGCGGCCGAAACGGCCGCGAGGCCGAGGTCATAGCCCCCGCCCCAGTCTCCGGTGATCGCGCCGAGTGCGGGGAACCGTGCATGCCTGCCGTCCGGGCCGACGCCGACGCAGTTGATCCCGGCGCCGCACGTGACCGCCACGCCCCACCCGCGCTCCGTGCCGGCACGAAGGACGGCGAACGTGTCGTTGCCGACGTGAACGCTCCCCGCCCAGCCACGCTGCTCGACGACGACTCGCACAGCGTCCTCCTCCGCGGGAAAGTCGACTCCGGCCAGCAACAGGCTGGCGACTTCCGCGACCCGGCCGGCGTGGTCGCCGAGCTGCGCTTCGCGTACCGCCTCGCCCAACAGCCCTTCCATGACGGCAAGGCACCCTTCGACGCCGAGGTGATGAGGCGAGCTCAGCGGACCGCGAACGAGCGCCAGCACCGAGCCGTCGGCATTGACCAGGGCGAGGTCCGTCTTCGAGTTGCCGCCGTCAACGGCGAGCACGGCGGCACGGCTCATCTTTCGATCTCCGCGTGGAACTGCGGCAGATGTGCGACATCGGCTTCGAGCAGTCGGTCGACGAGCTCTTCCGACAGCGGGTGCTGGCCGATCAGCGGGTGCGTCAGCAACGCCTTGCGCGCGACTGCCGGGTCACCGCTGATTGCCGCTTGCGCGGCAAGCCGCTCGTACGCGGTGACATGTTGCATCAGCCCAAGCAGCTCCGGCGCGACCGGTGCCTGTGGCAGCGGCTTCGCCCCGGCCGCGCCGACCTCCGCGAGCACCTCGATCACGTCGTCGTCGGCGAGGCCTTCGATGGTCCCGTTGTTGCGCACGTCGACGACGTGCGGCTCGCCCGTGTCCGCTGCGAGCGCGCCGACCAGGCCGATCGCCGCCTCGCTGTAGAAGGCGCCGCCGCGCTTTTCGAGCAGCGCCGGCTTCTCGACGAGGTTCGGGTCGCGGTACATCTCCAAGAGCTGACGCTCGATCTCGGCGACCGTCGTCGCACGAGGAACGCCGTCGAGCTGCTCCGCAAGTACCGCGTCGTGCGAGTAGTAGTAGTGCAGGTAGTACGAGGGAATCACGCCGAGCTCGTCCAACAGGCGTCGCTGCAGTCCACTGTCCTGCGCGATCTCGTCTCCGTGCGCCGACATCAGATCGGCGAGCACGTCCTCGCCGTCGACCCGGACCTGACGAACCCAGGACAGGTGATTCAGCCCGACCTGATCGATCTCCACGCTGCTCGGTTCCACGCCGAGCATTCGCGCGAAGCTCCGTTGCCAGCCGATCGCGACGTTGCAGAGACCGACCGCCTGGTGCCCGTGGTCGAGCAGCGACCGGGTGACGATTCCCACTGGGTTCGTGAAGTCGACGATCCAAGCGCCGTCGGCAGCGCCTTCCCGCACGCGGTCGGCGATCCCGAGCACGACCGGGACGGTGCGCAGGGCCTTGCCGAGACCCCCGGCGCCGGTGGTCTCCTGCCCGATGCAGCCGCATGCGAGCGGCACGGTCTCGTCCGACAGGCGAGCCTCCTGCCCGCCGACCCTGATCTGGATCAGGACGAAGTCCGCACCGTCGACCGCACGGTCGAGATCGTCGGTGATGCCGAGCCGCCCTTCATAGCCTTGCCGGTCGAGCATGCGCTGCGCGAGCCCGCCGACGACCTCGCGCCGCTCGGCGTCGATGTCGTGAAGTACGAGCTCGGTCACGTCGATGCGCTCTCGCTCGCGCGAGAGCCCCGACACGAGCTCCGGCGTATAGGTCGAGCCGCCGCCGATGACGGCGATCTTCATCCCTTGACCCCCGTCAGCGTGACGCCCTCGACGAAAGCCTTCTGCGCGAGGAAGAAGACGATGATCACGGGCGCCATCACGAGCAGGGTCGCGGCCATGGTGAGATTCCACTGCACCTGGTGCAGCGATCGGAACTCCGAGAGCCCGATCTGCAGCACCCAGCTACTCGGGTTCTCACGTGTGTACAGCAGCGGCAGGAAGAAGTCGTTGAAGGTGTAGAGAAACGAGAAGAGCGCCACGGCCGCGATCGCCGGCTTCGCGAGCCTGAGGACGACCGTTACGAGGATGCGCAGCTCTCCGCAACCGTCGACGCGGGCGGCATCGAGGTACTCCTCGGGAATCGTCAGGAAGAACTGGCGCAACAGGAAGATCGAGAACGCATCACCGAACCAGCTGGGGATGATCAGGGGAGCGAGACCGCCGACCAGCCCGAGCTTCGCCCACATCACATAGAGGGGAACGACCGCGACGACCGGGGGCAGCATCAGCGCGATCAGCACGGTCGCGAAGGCGAAGTTCCGGCCACGCCAGCGAATCCGCGAGAGGGCGTACGCGACCGGGATGCTCGAGACGAGCACACCCAGCGTGGCGAGGACGGCATAGATCATCGTGTTCAGGGCCCAGCGCCAGATCGGCGCCTGGTGAAACACGTCGACGAAGTTCTGCCAGCGAAACGGTCTCGGCCAGAGATGCTCCGAGAGCGCCTGGCCGTTGGTCATCAACGCGGTGAGTGCGATGAACACGAACGGCGCGAGAAACGCGATCGCCGCCACGATCAGCAAGGAATGGTTCGCGACCGCCAGCAGGAACCGGCGCCGCCGCACGCTCGCAGGCAGCTTCCGCTTCGTCAGCGTGGCCGCGACGGGAGCGGTCGTCGCGCTCACTTTGCCGATCCCACGTAGTGCACCCAGCGCCGGGAGTTACGGATGATCAGCACGGTGACGGTGAACGCGACAACGAGCAAGAGGACCGACATCGCCGACGCATAGCCCATGTTGAAGTAACGGAACCCGTGCTGGTAGAGCAGCACGGGATAGAAGAGCGTCGAGGCCTCCGGATAGCCGAGGTTGTTGACGGTCTGGTCACCTGCCTGCGAGGCCTGCCCCGACGCGACGTTGGCCGCCACGTAGGCCTGCGTGAAGTACTGAAGCCCGGCGATGACGCCGATCACGACGGAGAAGAGGATCACAGGGCTGATCGTCGGCAACGTCACCCAGCGCATTCGCTGCAGAGGGCCCGCCCCGTCCAGCTCCGCCGACTCGTACAGATGTGTCGGAACGTCGAGGATGGCTGCGAGAAAGATGATCATGATGTTCCCGACGCCCCACATCCCCAGCAGCACGAGCGACGGCTTCGACCAGGTGGGCGACTGGAACCACAGCGGCCCCTCGATGCCGAGATGCTTCAGCAGGATGTTCACCGGGCCGGTCGCCGGGTTGAGGATGTACACGAACGCAAGGGTTGCTGCCACCGGCGGCGCCAGCGCAGGCAGGTAGAAGACCGTCCGGAAGAAACCCGCACCGCGGCGTGCGCGCACGAGCATCGTCGCGACGCCGAAGGCGAACAACACCTGCAGCGGAACCATGACGGCGATGATCCAGAGCGTGTTCCTCACCGCAGCTCCCACCTGTGGATCCTGCGTGAAGAGATACCGATAGTTCGCGGTGCCGATCCACTTCGGCGAGGACAGCAGATCGTAGTGCGTGAACGACAGATACACGCTCATCACGAGCGGGTACCCGAAGAACACCGAGAAGCCGATCAGCCAAGGGGCCATCAGCAGCAGGACGAGGCGGCGGCGGCGCCATGCCGCCTTCCGCCTCGCCCGCGTCCTGTCCAACGGTTGCAGAGCCACCGTTGCGGAGCTCGCCATTACGGCACTCCGCCCGCCTGTGCCTGCTTCAACTGTGCATCGATCTGCTTGTCGAGCTTCTGAAGTCCCTTCGTGAGGTCGCCGGCGTGGCCGGCCTGCCACTTGACGGCGAACGCCTGGATCAGCGAGCCGTACGCGTTTCCGGCTGCCGTGATCGGCGTCGTCTTCGATTTCGAGTTCGAGAAGATATTCAGGAACGTCTTGAAGTGCGCGTCCGGCTTGATGTCCGGCGACGTCAGCGACGCCTTGGTCGTCGGAACGTTTCGCACACCGTTCGAGAAGATCGCCAGAGCGTGGCTGTCGGTCGTCAGGTACTTGACCAATGCCCACGCCTGTTCCTTGTGTTTCACGCCCTTGGGGATACCGATGATCGTGCCGTTGACGTAGCCCGCGCCGTAGAGCTCGGGATGAGCGTCGTCCACCGGTGCCGGTGCGGTGCCGTAGTCGAGGCTCGGATGCTCACGTCCGATGAACGCCACGCGCCACTCGCCGTCGATCATCATCGCCAGCTTGCCGATCTCGAACGCATGCGAGGCCGAGAACTCGTCGGCAGCACCAGCGTTGAACTTCTGGAGCTTCTTGTAGCCGTACCAGTCGACGAGGCCCTTCTGCCACTTCAGCATCCTCGACCAGGCCTGATCCTTCGAGAGGGCCGACTTGCCACTGCCGTCGACGTACTTCGCGCCGAACAGCGGTGCATAGGAGCTCAGGTCCGGAGCGTTGCCGGCGTAGAAGCCCAGGAAGGGGTTGTAGCCGGCGACCTTGATCGAGCCGTCGGAGTTCTTCTTCGTCAGCTTCTTGGCATACGCCGTCAACTGCGACATCGTCTTCGGCGGACTGGTGAGCCCCGCCGCCTTGAACATCTTCTTGTTGTAGTAGAAGCCGTAGACGTCGGCGAGGAGCGGCAAAGCACACCGCTTGCCCTTGTACTGCGTGTAGTACTGCGACGTCTTCGGGAACATGTTCACGTCGATCTTGTCCTTCGACAGGAACGGCTTCAGGTCGATCCAGGCGCCCGAGTTGCAGTACTGGCCCACGTTGGCCGACGTGAAGGAACTGACGACGTCCGGCACCTTGCCGCTGCGGATCGCGGCGGTGATCTTGTCGTCGTTGATGCCGCCGACGACCTTCACGGTCACGTCGGAGTGCTTCTTGTCGTACTCCGCCACCACGCTCTTGAACGCCTTCAACTCGGCCGCGCTCCAGCCCACCCAGATCGTGATGCTGTCGGCCTTCGCCCCGGACGTGCCGGCGGTGGCCGAACTTCTCGCGGTTGCCGCTATGAGCGCCGCGCCGAGCACGAGCGCCACGAGCAACCCAATCCCCACGCGTCTCATACTCTTCCTCCCTTGGGGTGATTGTCGTCGACCCCGGTCTTCTCATCCAGCGCCGCCGCCGAGTGCGCCGACCATCTGGAGTCTCGTAAGGATTCCGAACGAGGACTCTACGACTGGGCCGGAGCCGAGTCAAGCTTGACGAGAACCGGGCGTGCAGAGTTAACTTCCTTGACAAGATGGCGAAAATCGCCCCTCAGGCTGCCCGAGCTACGCCTCCACTCCTCAAGCACCTCAACGAGCGCACGGTGCTGGAGGCCATCCGCGCCGGAGCACCGATATCGCGGGCCGAGATCTCACGCCGGGCAGGTATCTCGAAGCCGACCGTGTCGCTCGCGCTCCAGACGCTGGTCGACGCCGGACTCGTGCGCGAAGCGGCGAGAGGACCGAGCGGTCCGAGCTACGGCGCCGTGTTCTTCGAGCCGATCCCGGAGGCCGCGTACGTGCTCGGGCTCGACCTCGGAACGCGTTTCCTGCGCGGTGCCGTCTGTGACCTCGCCGGCGAAGTGCGCGCGCGCCAGGACGTCGAGCTGCGCGGGGCCGACGCCGACCGTGCACTGCAGGTGATCGCAGCTTTGCGCAGGTCGCTGGTTGCGGCGGCGGCCCTCCCGGTCGAGCGAATCGACGGGATCGTGCTCGGCGTGCCCGGCGTGATCGACGCGGCGACGTCGACGTTGCGGCTCACGACTCCGAACATCCCGGGCCTCGAAGGCCGCGCCTTCGGCCGCGAGTTGGCCGAGCAACTCGGCATCGACGTCACGCTCGAGAACGACGTCAACCTTGCGGCGGTCGGTGAGCACTGGGCAGGCGTCGCGCGCGGTGTCGACGACTTCGCGTTTCTTTCCGTCGGCACCGGCATGGGCATGGGTCTCGTCCTCGGTGGGGAACTGCACCGCGGCAATCACGGCGCGGCGGGCGAGGTGGACTGGGCACTCGCCGGTCTCGCCGAGGACGTCGACCCCTCGGCGGACGGCGTCGCGGCCTTGGCGGAACGTGTCGCGCCCGCCGGCTCGGCCGGAACAGCGCTCGCCCCTCCCTACGACCCCCGCACGATCTTCGCGGCCGCGCGGCGCGGCGACCCGCTCGGGCGAAAGGTGGTCGAGGAGGTCGCTCGACGGATCGCGGCGCACATCGCACCGATTGCAGCAGTGGCCGACCCCGCACTCATCGTCCTCGGCGGCGGGCTGGGCACGAACGGTGACCTGCTCCTCACACCCGTTCGACGGTTGCTGGCCGCCTGGGTCCCGTACCCACCGCGAGTCGAGATCTCGAGCCTCGGCGAAGCGGCAGTGCTGACGGGCGCGCTGGCGGTCGGGTTGCGCTCCGCGCTCGACAACGTCTTCGTGAACCGCTCGCGCTCGCTCCGCGCCTGAGTCGCCACGATTCGGTGACTCTTTCGTACCCGTGCCTGGCACCGGTACGTTCGGAAAGAGGCGCGCGCTGGCGGTCGGTCTTCGTGAACCGCTCGCGCTCGCTCCGCGCCTGAGTCGCCACGATTCGGTGACTCTTTCGTACCCGTGCCTGGCACCGGTACGTTCGGGAAGGAGGCGCGCCTCAGCGGAGAGGATCGATACTCAGGATGTATCGATCAGCGAGCCTGCGGCGGATTGGACTTCCTGGCGTTGCCCGCAGATAGTTTTGGCAGTGTTCGTAGAGGCAGGAGCACATGGTTTTCGTCTGACAACCGTGTAGCGAAGAAAGACGAGTGGGGCCGCAGAGACCGGATAGCACAGGAGCAGGTAGTGGGCCAGGCGAACGATCGTCGCATCCGGCGATCGAGTTGCGGCACCTGCGCTACTTCCTTGCCGTCAGCGAGGAGCTCCACTTCGGACGGGCGGCGCAACGGCTTCACATTGCGCAGCCGCCCCTCTCCCAGGCGATCCGGAAGCTGGAACAAGAGCTCGGAGTCTCGCTCCTCAGGCGCACGAGTCGCGTCGTGACGCAGACGGAAGCGGGTCGCGTCTTCGCAGAGGAAGCGCGGAACGTGCTCGCATCATTCGACCGTGCCCTGGCCGAAGCACGGAAGGCCGGCGGTGTCGGAACGAAGCTTCGCATCGGGTGTGCGGTCAACCTGGCAATCGAACGACTCCTTCGCTTCCTCACGGCTCTGCACGAGACGGAGCCTGCGCTCGAGGCTCACGTCACTCACCTGTCCGCGTTCGAGCAGGTTGCACGCCTCCGGCGGGGCGACCTCGATCTGGCCATCTTCTTCCACGCCGAGGAGTACGACGACCTGGAGATGAGCCCCGTCTTCTCGGGCGAGCCCCTGGCCGTCTACCTCCCACTGGACCACCGCCTCGCCGCGAGGGAGGTGCTCGGGCCGTCTGACCTCGCGGGCGAAACGCTGGTGACGTTCCCGCGGGAGGCCAACCCTGCGCTCCACGACCATCTGCTCGCCAGCTTCGGCGCAGCCGGCTACCGCTTCACGAACGTCGAAGAAGCCGGCGGCCTGAACGCGCGTGACCTCATGGTCGCCGTGGCCGAGCGATCGGGGGTCGCCTTCTGGCCGGTGATCGGTGAAGGCAGCGAGACGAGCACGATCGCCATGGCGCGCGCACTCGATCCGCCGTTGACCATGCCGGACACGGTGGTCGCCTGGGCGACCGTCCCGGAGCGACTTCCGGCCGCGCTGATCGAGAGCATCAGGGGCCTCGCAGACAGACTGCGCCGCGAGTCCGATTCGGAGTACGAACCAGACCACGGGCAAGGGCGGACGCGGTTCTAGCCCGTCTCGTTGTCGGTGATGTCGTTGCCGGCCGAGTCCACCACCAACCTGAGGCGGCTCTTCAGGATTCCGGGGCCGCCGTTGCCCCGGATCATGTTGTCCCGTAGGAGCAGCGTTCCAGCGCCGCCGTCCTGCCCGCCCGCCAGCACGATCCCGGCGCGCTTCGGCGGCGTTCGCTTCGCGGAGTTCCGCAGGATCGTGTTACGGCTGATCTCGAGTGCCGTCGCGAGGACTGCGGGCCCGTCGTTCGGCTCGAGCTCGAGCATGATTCCCGGCCCAGCGTTGTCGGAGATCGTGTTGCCCACGATGCGCACGTCGAGCGCGGGCTGGCCGCGGTCGTCGGGCTCGACGTCGATACCTGCCGCGGGCTGGCCGGGCGGAGAATCGCGCACGCCGACGATCGTGTTGCCCTCGATGCGCAGCCCGATGACCGCCGTTGCGGAGATCGCGTTGCGCGACGCGCCGCTGAGCGTCGAGTCGAGGATCGAGATGCCGCCCGCATACGAGTTGCCGTTGCCCCGCCCGCTGATCGTGACGTCGTCCTTCGGCGAGCCGCCGATGTCGAGGTGGCTCAGTGTGATCTCGTGGCCGAAGACTGCGACGCCGTACATCGATTGACCTTCGGGCACGACGATCCGGAGGTTGGAGATCGTGATGTGCACGGGCGCCGGTTTCGTCGGCTTCGAGCGGTTGACGAAGAAGACTGCGCTCGCGGCGATCGGATCGCCGTCGGTCGAGTGCAGTCGCACCGGGCCGAGCCCGAGCGAGACGATGCACGCTCCGTCAGAGGTGATCGTCGTCCCGTCGCGCGAGACCCAGAGCCCACGCGTCGCGTAGCACTCGGAGCCTGGGAGCTTCGGCAGGAAGATCGTTCCCGCCGCACGGTCGAGCCGCGCCTGAAGCCACGCAGTGTCGTCCCGGACTGGAGCCGTCGAGGGCGGCGGAGTGCTTCTCGGCCCGGGCGCCGCGGCGACCGCGGCCCGCTTTGTCCGCAGCACGTCGGGCCCACGGTTGCTGCGGAAGGAGTTCTCGTCGACGACGACCTGGCCTTTGCCGTCACTCTGCCCACCGCTCAGAACGACGCCGGCTCGTAATTGCTTGGGTGCCCCGCGCGCGTTTCCGCGGATCTCGTTGCGCACGATCTCGATCCCGGAGGCCAGCACCGGCAAGCCGTTCGCAGGCGCAAGGTCGAGGAAGACTCCCGGCCCGTTGTTGCCCGCAACCGTATTGCCAATGACATGTACATCGAGTGTGGGCTGCCCGCGGTCGGCGGCGCGAATGTGCAGACCGGCAGCGGTCTTCCCCCGCGCGCCCGTGAGGACATTGCCCTCGACACGAAGGCCCACCGGCCCGAAGATTGAAACGAGGTCGCGCACCCCGCCGGAGAGCTTCGAGTCCGTCAGCGCGATCCGGCCGGTCATCCCCCCTGACCCTTTGACTCCGGCGCCGATCCGCACGTCGGTGAGCGGCGAACCGTCGATCGTGAGGCCTCTCAGCGTGACCTCGTGTCCGAGGACGCTGATGCCATTCATGCGTTTACCCGCAGGAACCGTGATGTGCAGTCCGCTGATCGCGATACGCACCGGCAGAGGCTTTCGCAGCTCCGAATGGTCGATCGAGAAGACTGCATTTGCGGTGACGAAGGTTCCATCCCCTCGCTGGATGCGGCCCGCGCCGCGGCCGAGCGCGACCATGCAGGCACCGTCGGAGGTGACGGTCGTGTCGTCGCGCGAGACCCAGAGCCCGCGCGTCGCATAACACTGGCCGCCGGGCAGCCTCGGCAGGAAGATGGCGCCGCCGGCGTCGAGCTTCGCCTGCAGCCAGGCGCTGTCGTCGCGGACCGTGCCGCCTGCGGACGAGGCGAGCCCGAGCAATGCGGACACACAGGCCGCAACGACCGCACCTCCTGAATGCTCGACGACCCCTCACTCTGCCACTCTCGAAGAGATGCTAGATGCGTGGCGGTGCCGGGTCAGTCCCGGTTGTGATTGACGACCTCGACGTTGTTCCCGTCGGGGTCGAGCACGGACGCGGATCGTGACGTGGTCGAACACCCGCCGTGATTACCCTACGAGAGTGAGCCGGAAACGACCTTTGACGAGCAAGGGCGCGAAGAAGCTCGGGGAGCGTGAGCGGACCGTCGGCCTCGATCCGGAAGACGAGGCCACCGCCTGGCTCGACGAGCACGATCCGCCGCCCAAGCCGCAGACGCCGAAGTCGGCCGGCAAGTCGAAAGCACTACACCAGTGGCGCCGACGCCAGCAGCAGGGCGGCTAGACAGGGCCCGATAAAGCGGTAAAGTACCGGTAATGGTTACTGACCCCGAGCCGCGCGAAGAGCTCATGCGGCGGCTGATGGATCTGTTCGCCCGGACGCTCGACCATCAGGGGACCTACCTGGAGACGCTTGGCCTGACCTATTCACAGGCGAAGCTGCTGTGGCGGCTCGAGGTAGGAGACACGGTGTCGCTCAAAGAGCTTGCGCGCCGTTGCGGCGTCGATCCGTCGAATCTCGCCGGTGTGGTCGATCAACTCACGGTGCGAAAGCTCGTGCTCAGCCGCCCGGCCGAGCACGACAAGCGCGTGCGCGTCATTCGTCTCACTGCGGACGGCGTGCGGCTACGTCGGCGACTCGTCGCCTGCATCTCGGAGAACCCGGCAATCGACGGCCTCTCGTCGAAGCGTCAGGGCGAGTTGCTCGCAATCCTCCGCGAGGTCTCGTGAGCTCCGACTTCAAGAAGTTCTGGGTCGGTCAGACGATCTCGAACCTCGGCAGCTCGTTCACGCAATGGGCCGTGCCGCTGCTCGTATATCAACTCACGCACTCTGCGGTGAGTCTCGGGGTCGCGACCGCGGCGACGTTCCTCCCCTATCTCCTGTTCGGCCTCCCCATCGGAGCGTGGATGGATCGCGTCGACCGTAAGCGCGCGATGATTGCGCTCGATTGGTTGAACGCCCTGGTGATCCTGTCGATACCGCTCGTCGCGCAGTTTGGCCACCTGAACGTCTGGTGGATCTACGGCGTCACGTTCATCCAGTCCACCATCTTCATCGCATTCAGCTCGGGCGAGTTCGCGGCGATTCCGAGCCTCGTCTCGACGGACGATCTGGTCACTGCCAACGGACGGATCCAGGCGACGTACTCGGCAGCTCAGGTCGTCGGCCCGCTGCTTGCCGGGGCGTTGATCTCGTTCCTGCCGCTGACGTGGGTTTTGGCGTTCGATGCCGGATCGTTCGCGCTCTCTGCGGTGAGTCTCTCGCTCGTCCGAGCCAGCTTCAACGTGCAGAGCGACGAGCCGAAAGAGGCAACGACGATCCTGCACGACATCCGCGAAGGGCTCGGTTATGTGTTCTCGCACCCGGTCCTGCGGAACATCTCGGTGATGATGGCCCTGATCAACTTCGTCGGCGCGACCACCTATGCCGAACTCGTGCTCTTCGCCGATCAACAGCTCGACGCGCAAGGTGCCAAGGTCGGTGGGCTCTTCGCCGCCGGTGCGGCCGGTGTGGTCGTCACCGGCCTGCTCGCAGGACGCCTCCGAAAACGGTTCAGCTTCACCACCCTCGCGATGACGTCGCTGATGTTGATGGGCCTTTGCATCACCGTCTTCGCCGGGATGAGCTCATACTGGGTCGCCTTGCCGCTCTGGGCGGCCGCGGGTGGTCTCGGCATCCTCTTCAACATCAACACGGGCAGCCTGCGCCAGGCGATCGTTCCGAACCAGCATGCTCTCGCGCGTGCTCTCGATCGCGGGAGTGCTCGCGTGGTCGGCGATTCCCGCCGGGGCGCTCGTCGGCGGCTGGGCGGTCAGCGCGACCGGCAACGTCGCGCTCGTTTACGGCGTGATCGGGATCCTCACGATCGCAATCGCAGTCTTCTTCAGACTCTTCACGGCGCTCGGGGACGCGCAGCGTTACGTGGACGAGCGGCAAGCGGAAGAGCAGCGAGTCTCGGCCGACGCCGTTCTCGCTTAACAGCTCGACCTAGACCGGCGCGGTTACCACTTCTCCGGCGTCGATCGTCGCGACGTCGGAGCGACGCAGGAGCCCAATCACGACGAGCCCTGCCGCGAGCATCAGAAAGCCGCCCGCGGCGAACGCGAGCTGGTACCCGTCGACCTGCGCCGACGTCTTCTCGGCAGCCGACGCCACGTGACCGAAGCTGTCGACGACGTGATTCGTCCGGCTCGTAGCGAGCGTCGACAGCACCGCCAGGCCGAGGGCGCCGCCGACCTGCTGGGTCGTGTTCAAAAGCCCAGAGGCGAGTCCGGCGTCGCTCGGCGCGATGTTCGTCGTCGCGATCAGCGTCAGCGGCACGAAGACGAGGCCCATGCCGACCGACAAGAGGAGGAGGCCCGGCAACAGATCCTGGAGATAGGTGCCGTACGTTGGGATGCGGGCGAGCAGGAAGAGCCCGCCGGCGGCGAGGACGACCCCGATCAACGGAACATGGCGGGCGCTCATCGCCTTGATCGCGACCTGTGAGAGCCCGGCGCCGATCACGATTCCCGCAGTGACGGGCAGGAAGGCGAGACCCGCCTTCAGCGGGCCGTATCCGAGCACGTCCTGCACATAGAGCGATGCGAAGTAGAACATCGCGAACAGGCCCGACATGACGAAGAGCATCGCCGTGTTCGACGCGGTCAGTGAGCGGACCCTGAAGATATCGAGGCGGATCAGCGGCGCTCTCGAACGGCTCTCGATCACCACGAACGCGGCGAGAAACAACAGTGCGAGCGCCCCGAGCCCGAGAGTGCGCCCGGACGTCCAGCCGTACTGCTGTGCTTTCACGATGTCGTACACGAGCACGAGCAGGCCGGCCGTCACCGTGACGGCGCCTGCGACGTCGACCGTCTCCGGCCGCTCCTCGGCGCGTGAGTTGTGCACGTAGCGCAGCGCCAAGATGACCGCGGCGATCCCGATCGGCAGGTTGATGAAGAACACCCAGCGCCACGACAGGACCTCCGTCAGGAAGCCGCCGACGACGAGACCCACCGCACCGCCGCCCGCAGCGATCGCGCTCCACACGCCGAGCGCCCTTGTCCGCTCGCGACCTTCCGCAAAGGTCGTCGTGACGATCGAGAGAGCGGCCGGCGACACGAGCGCCGCGCCGAGCCCCTGGAGCGCGCGCCCGCCGATCAACACGTTGGATGTCGACGCGAGACCGTTCAACAGCGAGGCGGCCGTGAACACGATGACACCGGTCACGAAGAGCAGTTGCCGCCCGAACAGATCCGCCGCACGGCCCCCGAGCAGCAGAAAGCCGCCGAACACCAGCGTGTAGGCGTTGACGATCCACTGGAGGCTCGAGGCGGAGAAGTGCAGGTCGCTCTGGATCGACGGCAGGGCAACGTTCACGATTGTCGCGTCCAGGACGACCATGAACTGCGCAACGCAGACGATCACCAGGACCAGCCAGCGGTTGGTTTGGGTTCTGTCGGTCATCTGACGGCTGACGGTTTCAACGACTGGCGCTGCGTTCGTATTCGCGGTGTAACCGTGGTGTAAGAAGTTCATGGGCGGCGTTGACTCCGCCCGGGGAAGGGCGTAACCGTACCTGTGCCGTCATGCCGAGGTTCCTCCCAATCGGGAAGGAAGCCAAGGGCGCCGCAGGCTTTCTTCTCGCCGCCTTGCCAGCGTTGGGCGCCCTGCTCACCGCACTTGCGATCAGCGGGGACCTGATCGGCAGAATGGCTCGGAACCATCCACTTGCAAGCTTCGGGGCGTTCGGGTCCGCAGCGCTCGCCGTCTTCCTGGGTGCGATCGCCGCCTACGGGCTGAGAGAGGGCTCGCGCGAGGAACGCGGCGTGCTCTCGCTGGGGATCGTCGTGCTCGGCGCCGCACTCGTCTTCGGCGTCTACGCCGGTGTCGAGACCTGGGGCGACCGCGCGCAGCCGAGCATCACGGTGACGCCGAAGTCAGGGTCGCTGGTGGCGATCTCGGTTCACGGGATCGGGCTGCGCTCGAGCGACCACCTCGTGGTGGAGGTCGAGCAGCTGCTGCGCGGGTCCGACCAGGGCGGCCGTCCGACCTGGCGGCCGGGCCAGCCGCTCTACGGTGCCTCGCTCGGCCCGAACGGCTCGGGCGAGATCGCGCACACCGTCAACCTCTCCCTCCCGGCCGGTGACTTCGACGATCTGGGCGCGCGGGCCTGGGTCGGCGACGAGCCGCGCCCGTGTTACACACGCGGAAACACAACCGGGTGTGTGCGCGTCCATATTCCCCGGCCCCAGGAGCGTCCGCAGCTCTCGGTCGTGTGGGAGACGTTCGTCAGGGCGCCGCGCCTCCTGGTCAGGCTCAGGGCTCGCAACCTGCCTCAGCGCCCGGCGCGCTCGATGACGCTGCGGGTGTTCGGCATCGCGCCCGGACAACCGCGCCGCAACCTGGCCGAATGGTCGCTTGCCCCGAACGCCAGCGGCGAGTTCGACCGCAGCCTCGCGGTCGTGGTCGGTCGCGCGTACTCCGACGTCTGCGTGGTCGCGAGCATCTCGACGCGCGAGCCCGAATGCCCGGCGCCCGTCGAGGATGGAACGGTTTGGACGCAACTCGCAGTGCCGCCGGCGCAGTAGCGAGCTAGCGGCGGGCGAGGATCACGCCGCCGAGGCAGAGCGCTCCACCGACCAGCGCGAGGCCGGGCGGCGTCTCGTCCAGGATGGCCCAGCCGAGCAGGATCGCAACCGGCGGCGCCAGATAGGTCAACGAGCCGAGGCGGCCGGCGGTCGTGCGCTTGAGCGCGTACGCCCAGAGGACGAACCCCACGGCAGTCGGGAACACCCCGAGATAGACCGTCCACGCGATCGACGCTCCGCTCGCGTCCGCGAGATCGTGAACGAGGGCCGGAGCAAACGGCAGGCACGCGATCGTCGCGACGGTGCACGCGATCCAGGTGACCTGGAACGCCGACACGCGGCCGACCACCGGCTTCTGGACGATGACCGCGGCTGCATACGCGAAGGCAGCGACGATGCACAGCCCTGCCCCCCACCCTGCGGCGACGCCGTGCTGCGACGTTGCGACGGCGATGATCGCCGTCCCGGCAAAGCCGACAACGCACCCGGCGAGCAATCCGGCCGGAAACCCTTCACGCAGGAACAGGCCGGCGAGCAGCGCGATCAGGATCGGTCCGACATTGACGAGCATCGCTGCAGTTCCCGCATCGACTCGACGCTCCGCCTCGTTCAACACGACGTTGTAGACCCCTAGCCAGAGCAGGCCGTAAAGCGCGATCCGGCCCAGATCGCCGCGCTCTGGCAACTGCTCGCGACGGACGAGCGCGAGCGTTCCCAGCACCGCGCTGCTGACGAGCAACCGGCCGAGTGCGAGCGCCTCCGGAGAGAGCACGCGGCCGGCAGAACGGATGCCGACGAATGCCGACGCCCACAAGACGACGGTGACGAGCCCCGCCGCGAGCGCGAGGCCCTCACTCCGCGGAAGCTGAGGTTCGCGCTCCACGCTCGCTGGAACGTCGGGACCGGCCCCGACGTGAGATCAAGTCTCGCTAGAAGCCGCCCAGAGGTTGATGTCCGCCTCGGTCGCGTACTGGTCGATCTCTGCCAGCTCCTCGTCCGAGAAGTCGAGCTTGTCGAGGGCCGCCACGTTCGCCTCGAGCTGCTCGACGCTCGACGCTCCGACCAGCGCCGACGTCACTCGAGGATCGCGCAGCGTCCAGGCGAGCGCCAGCTGCGCCAGCGTCTGACCACGCCGCGTTGCGATCTTGTTCAAAGCACGGATCTTGGCGAGCGCCTGCTCGTCGATGAGATCAGGGGACAGAGATCCGTGCCGGCTGGCCCTCGAGTCCGCGGGAATCCCGTCGAGGTACCTGTCAGTGAGCATTCCCTGGGCGAGTGGCGAGAAGACGATGCAGCCGACCCCGAGCTCGCCGACCGCGTCCAGCAGCTCCGGCTCGATCCATCGGTTGAGCATCGAGTACGACGGCTGATGGATCACGAGCGGCGTTCCCAGCTCGCCCAGGATGACGTGCGCCTCACGCGTCTTCGCTGCGGAGTAGGAGGAGATGCCGACGTAAAGCGCCTTCCCCTGTCGCACCGCAGTGTCGAGCGCGCCCATCGTCTCCTCGAGCGGCGTGTCTGGATCGAAGCGGTGCGAGTAGAAGATGTCGACGTAGTCGAGCCCCATGCGTCGCAGGCTCTGGTCGAGACTTGCGAGGAGGTACTTGCGCGAGCCCCACTCGCCGTACGGCCCGGGCCACATGTCGTAGCCCGCTTTGCTCGAGATGATGAGCTCGTCGCGATACGGGACGAGATCCTGTTTCATCAGCAGCCCGAAGTTCTCTTCGGCCGAGCCGTACGGAGGCCCATAGTTGTTGGCGAGGTCGAAGTGTGTGATGCCGAGGTCGAACGCGCGCCGAACGATCGCGCGGCTCGTGTCGATCGGCCGGTCGTAGCCAAAGTTCTGCCAGAGCCCGAGCGAGACCCCCGGTAGCTGGAGACCGCTGCGGCCGGAGCGGCGGTAGCGCATGTGCTCGTAGCGGTCGTCTGCGGGGACGTAGGTCACGGTGACCGGAGACTAACCGGGTTCGAACGCTGTTTTCAGAACGTCGCGCGAGACGCCGTGCTCCGCGTACCGCGACGTGCCCTCGTCCCATAGCTCACGCGCTCCCTCGAGCAGCGCCCCATAAGCCGCGCCCGCTAGCAGGCTGCCGGTCGAGATCCGCCGAACGCCGGCCGACTCGAGCTCGCGAACGCTCGGCATTCCCGGCAGTGCGAGCACGTTCACGGGCATGGCGACCGCCTGGACGACCGACGCGATCTGCCCGAGGTCGGTGAGGCCGGGCGCGTAGACGACGTCTGCGCCGGCATTGCGGTAGGCGATCAGCCGGGCGATCGTGTCGTCGAGATCGTCGACGCCGCGGATGTGATTCTCCGCGCGTCCGGTCAGCACCAGCGGTTCGTCCTGCTTGCGCGACGCCGCCACCGCTTCAGCGACGCGCTCGGCCGCTGCAGCGACGTCATCCATGCCGCCCGTGCCCGGGTTGTAGTCCTCGATCGAGAAGCCCGCTGCACCGGCCGCGCCGAGCAATTCGACGGTCCGGGTGACGCCGCCCTCGTCGTCCGGATAGCAGCGCTCGCTGTCGACGTTCAAAGGAAGATCGGTCGCGGCCGCGATCGTGGTGACATGCTCGACGAGCTCGTCGCGCGACACGTTCTGGTCGAGCTTCCCGAGCGACCAGGCAAAGCCGGCGCTCGTGGTCGCCAGCGCCTCGAAGCCGGCGGCCGCGAGCAGGCGGGCGGAGCCGACGTCCCAGGGATTCGGCATCACGAACAGCCGCTCGCGCTCGTGAAGCGCCCGAAACCGGGCGCGGCGTTCGGCGGCGGACGAGCTCACTCCGGTGAGTGAATCACGCCAGACTCGACCACGCAGTGCGAAGATCGCGGCCTCGTGGGCGCACGAAACCGCCAGATCGACGTCGCAGTCCTCGGCCGGGTCGGCATCGACCTCTACCCGAACCAGCTCAGTACGCCGCTACGTGAGGTGCGGACCTACACGCGCTTCGTCGGCGGCTTCGCCGGCAACGTGGCGACCGGGCTTGCGCGACTGGGCCTGACGCCGGCGATCGTCTCGCGCGTCGGGCCCGACCCCCACGGCGAGTTCGTGCGCGACTTCCTGACCGCCGAGGGAGTAGACGTGCGTTTCCTCGCTGTCGACGAACGCCTGATGACACCACCGACGTTCTGCGAAGTCTGGCCTCCCGACAACTTCCCGATCACCTTCTACCGCTACCCGACTGCACCGGACTGGCAGCTCGCGCCGCAGGATTTCGACGCGGACGAGGTCGCTGCGTCGCGCTACCTCCTCGCCACCGGCACCGGCCTCGCGCAGTCACCGAGCCGCGAGACGACGCTCGCTGCGCTGGCTTCGCACCGTGGCACGACGATCTTCGACCTCGACTGGCGACCGACGCTATGGGCGCGAGTCGACGAGTACGGCGAGCTTGCCCGCACCGCAGCCGGACATGCCGACATCGTCATCGGCAACGAAGAGGAAGTCGCAGCTGCTGCTGGGGAGCCGCGCATGTTGCTCGACCTCGGAGTGCGCACGCTGGTGCTCAAGCGGGGCGAGCGCGGAGCTCTCCTCTTTCACGACGGTCACGAAGTCGATGTGCCGGGCCATCCCGTCGAGGTCGTCAACGGCCTCGGCGCAGGTGACGCGTTCGTCGCGACTTTCGTGCAGAGCTTGCACGCGGGACTTCCGGTCGAGGAGGCGGTGCGCCGCGGCTCGGTAGCCGGCGCGATCGTTGCTTCGCAGCTGGCATGCTCGGAAGCGATGCCAACGCTGCAAGAGCTCGAGGCGGAGCTCACATGACTGATCTCCTGCTGCGTCATGGCGAGTGGGACATGGTCGACCCCGCGTCGGCGTCGTGGCGCTATCTGTCGTTCCGCGTCGACCGGCTTCGGAACGACGAGCACGTCTCGCGGAACACGGGTAACGAGGAGGTGGCCCTCGTGCCGCTGGGTGGCAGCTGCGCCGTACACAGCAACGGAATGACGTGGGAGCTCGGCGGCCGCGACAGCGTCTTCGAGGGCATGCCGTGGGCGCTGTACCTTCCGCGCGACACGCAGTACATGCTCTCAGCGGTCGGCGATGTCGAAGTTGCGGTGTGCGGCGCGCTCGCGGATCAACAGTTCGAGCCGCGTCTTGTCTCGCCCGACGACGTGGAGATCGAGGTACGCGGCTCGGGCAACGCAACGCGCCAGATCAACCACATCCTCAAGCCCGAGTTCCCCGCTCAGCGCCTGCTCGTCGTCGAGGTGTTCACGCCCGCGGGAAACTGGTCGAGCTACCCGCCGCACAAGCATGACGAGGATCACCCACCCGGCGAGGTCGTGCTCGAGGAGGTCTACTACTACCGCACGCAAAGCGAGCCGCCTGGTGCGTTCGCGGTGCAGCGCCTGTACAGCCCGCAGCACGGGACCGACCTCACGGAGACTGTGCGCGACGGCGACATCATGCTTGTCCCGCACGGCTACCACACCACGGCTGCGGCGCACGGCTACGACCTGTACTACCTCAACGGCCTCGCAGGGGACCGTCGGTCGATGGCCTCGGCAGACGACCCGGCGCTCGCCTGGATCCGTCCCGCGTGGGAGAACCTCGAGCCGGATCCACGCGTGCCGCTCGTGACTCTCGAAGGACGGCGACGTTGAGCGGCATCCGAGTGGCTAACGCTCCGTGCAGCTACGGAGCCTTCGAGATCACCGTTGGACTGCTGCCCGACGTCCCCGGGCCTGAGCGAGTGCTCTCGGCCATTGCCGACGCGGGCTACGAAGGAACCGAGCTCGGCCCTCCCGGCTACCTGGGCCAGCGCGACAACCTGCGCGATCGCCTCGAGGAGTACGGCCTCGCACTTGTCGGCGGGTACATCCCCATCCGCTTCAGCGAGCCCCAGCACTGGGCGGAAGACCTCGCCGTCATGGGCGAAACGCTGGAGCTCTTTGCCGCCGCCGAAGGGACCGAGGCGAAGGCCGTCCTTGCGGACGGGGGCTCCGCGGAGCGCGCGCAGTTCCCGGGCCGCGCCGCTTCGGATCAGTCCATCGGGCTCGACTCCGCAGGCTGGCGCCGGCTGTCCGAAGGCGTCGCGCGGGCCGCCGACCTGGCGCGCAACCGCGGCTTCGAGCCGACGTTCCACCACCACACCGCAACGTTCGTCGAAGCGCCGTGGGAGATCGAGCGCGTGCTCGAACTGACGGACGTCGGCCTGCTGCTCGACACGGGCCACCTTGCTCTCGGGGGCGGTGATCCGAGCGAGGCGCTTCGCGACTGGGGTGAGCGCATCAACCACGTCCACATCAAAGACGTGCGGAACGACATCCTCGCGAGCGTGATCGCCGACGGCGCCGACATGCCCGAAGCCTGGCGCCGAGGTGTGTTCTGCGAGCTGGGAACGGGTGACGTCGACCTCGACAGCTTTTTCGCCGAGCTGGCGCGGTCGCAGTACTCCGGGTGGCTGGTCGTCGAGCAGGACATGGTCCCGCAGTCGGCGCAGGACGCCGCCGACGCCGAGGCTTCGCAGGTGCGGAACCGCGCCTGGTTGCGGGAGCACGCCTCGCTTTAGGCGAGGTCGCGCGTCCAGGCCAGGTCGAGGGCGCGCAGCGGCAGAACGACGCTGCGGCGTGGTCCCACGAGCAGGACCTTCTGCTCTCGCCCGAGAGCCAGCCAGCGCTCGTCGCTCGACCAGGCGACCGACACGAGCAGGCCGAAGCGGCGAACGCGCGGAAGGTCGCGCCGGCGCGCGTCGTAGACCTGCACCCCTCCCGCAGTTCCCAGCACCACGAAGTTTCCGCGTGGGCTTCCTCGGAGCTCGATCACGTGGGACGGCACCCGCGGCTTGAGCGCGACGATGCGCCGGCCGAGGAACACGGCGAGCACAGTGCGCGACCCGTTCGAGGCGAGTACAGCGAAACGCGATGGGCCGAGCCACGCGACTCTGCTCGCGCGCCAGCCTCGCAGCCCGCGTAGCCCGCGTTGTCGCTCGAGCGCGCCGTCGAGTTGGCTTGCGCTGCGTAGCACCTGCGCACGGCCCGTGCGGGGAAACTGCACGATTGCACCGCGACGGATGTACGTCATGGAGCCGTCAGGTCTCCACGCCGGCGCGCAACCGCCGATCATCGGCAGCGACGGCCCTGCGATTGCGCTCACGATGACGCGCCGATGTTCGTCGCAACGGGCAGCAAGCGGTGTATTGCGAGGCCAGAGCGACCAGCCGGGTGGAGCGGACGCCGGTGACACGAGCGCACGGCAGCCTCCGTCGCGGGGCGCCGGCGTCGCCAAGAGCGACGGCAGACGCAATGCGTGCAAGCGGCAAGCCGAGTCGACGAAATAGAGCACGCCGCTCACTCCCTCCGTCAGCAACCGTCCGGCAAGCGCATCGCGGTTGTTCAGATGCACGTCACGACTAGGAAGAGCCTTGCGCGTCTTCGCATGCGATCGGTCCTTGAAGAACGACTTGTCCAGCGAGTCGACGACCGCGGCGCCGACGACGGTGAAGGCCAGCAAGACGAGTGCGATCGTCGCGAAGCGCGGCCGGCGCCTCACGGCCAGGGCCAGTCGGTCCCGACCGCGAGCGGCTTGCCGGCCACGGCGCTTGCACGTGCGGCGACGCCGGTCGCGACCGCCCGCCGATCGTCGTCGAGGGTCGGGCCGGGAGGCCCGGCGCCCATGCAGGCGGAGACGAACGCGGTGAGCTCGGCGAGGTAGGCGTCGGCAAAGCGTGCGCGGTAGTCCGCCGGGAACCGCGCGGCGTCTGCTCGGCCGATCAGGTCAGCCGTTCCGTCGCCCGGGCCTCGCACGAAGACGGAGCCCTCGCTGCCGACGACCTCGCACCGGATGTCGTGCCCGAACGACGACGTCCGCGACACGTGCGTGACCGCGATGCCGCCCTGCGCGAAACGAATCGTCACGAGGCCGTTGTCGAGATCGCCGAGACGCGTGAGCACCGGGTAGACGAGCGCCTGCCGTGCGACCGAGACCTCGACCGGCTCGTCGTCGAAGAGCCAGCACGCGGAGTCGTAGTCGTGTGACGCCATGTCGAGGAGAAAACCGCCGGTGTCGTGCGGATCCTCTCCTTCGGGCCACTCGGTGTCGCGGCTCGTGAGCAGGATGACGAGCGGGTTCCCGCCGTCGCGCGCCTGAACGCGGCGATGCGCCTCCACGAACCCCGCGTCGTATCGCCGCATGTAGCCGACCTGCACCACCTGGCCTGGACGCGCGGCGCTCTCCAGCCGCAGCGTGTCGTGCTCGGCCAGGGACGTCGCGCCCGGCTTCTCCAGGAAGAGATGCTTGCCCGACTTCAGCACTTCGACCGCGAGCGGGCCGTGGTCGACGGAGCGGGCGGCCAGAACGATCGCGTCGACGTCGTCCCGTGCGAACAACTCGGCGTAGGTGCAATGTGAGGCCCCGAGCCGTCTCCCCACCTCCTCGGCGCGCCCCTCGCGGGCCGCAGCGACGGCCACGAGCTCGGCTCCGGGAATGCGCTGGGCATTCTCGGCATGGACGGTGCCCATCCCACCGAGGCCGGCGACGCCGAGCCGAAAAGGACGGGTCGCCCTTGACACTGCAAGAGCGAGTATGGCAGCGTCGCAATCGCTTGCGCAATCGATTTCCCAGCCTGGCGTCGAGCGAGCTGCCGGAACCCCCTGCGCCTACCGCCGCCCCTCGCCGCAAGGCGACCCTTGCCGACGTCGCCGAAGAGGCCGGCGTCGCGACGTCGACCGCCTCGCGGGCCCTGAACGGCCACGGCGGTCTTGCACCCGCGACCCGCGCCGCCGTGAAGGACGCGGCCGCAAAGCTCAACTTCCAGCCGTCTGCGCTCGCACGGTCGCTGCGCACGCAGCAGACCTTCACCGTCGGGTTCGTCGTGCCAGACGTCTCCAGCCCGTTCTACGCAGCCGCGCTCAAGGGAGCCCAGGGCCGGCTCGAGCAAGCCGGCTACCGCGTGATGCTGATGGATGCGAGCCTCGACGTCGACCGGGAGCTCGCCGCACTCGAGACGTTGCTCTCGCATCAGGTCGACGGCCTGCTGGTGGCGAGCACGGGGATGCCGCGCGCTGTTTTCGACGGAGCCGTCGGTACCTCCGCGACGCCGGCGATCTTCTTCGACGGAGTCATCGCGGGCACCGGCGACGGCGCGGTGACGCTCGACAACGAAGGCGGGATCGCGCTGCTCGTCGACCACCTCGTCGAGCACGGCCACGAACGCATCGCCCTGCTCGCAGGCTCGCAGCGGGAAAGTGCCGGCGCTGCTCGCCTGCACGCCTTCAACGCGGCCATGGCCGCCCACGACATGTCGCCCGACGACCGGCACGTGAAGGTCTGCGCGTGGGAGATCGCGGACGGCCGCCGAGCGGGACTGGAGCTGCTCGACGATCCGGAGCCCGCGACGGCCGTGCTCGCTTCGAGCGCGGAGCTCGCACTCGGCTTCATGTCGGCTGCGGCTGCCCGTGGCACCCGTGTGCCGGATGACGTGGCGCTCGTCGCGTTCGACGACCCGTATTTCGGCGACCTCCTCGAGCCTTCCCTGACGGCGGTCGCATATGACCCGCGCCTGATCGGCGCGATGGCCGCCGATCTGCTCGTGGAGGCGATGCGCTCCGACAGCGAGCCGCGGGAAGTCAGCGTCCAGGTGACACTCGTCCGCCGTCGTTCGTGTGGTTGTCGGCCGGAAGGCTCCCGGTGAACCGAAGCGACTCTCCGGCGATCACCTTCCGCGGGGTGACCAAGCGCTACGGCGGACAGGATGCGCTCCTTCCGACGGATCTCGAGATCGAGGAAGGCGAGTTCTTCTGCCTCCTCGGGCCATCGGGTTGTGGCAAGACGACCACGCTGAATCTGGTCGGCGGCTTCATCGCGCCGACGTCCGGAGAGATCCTGATCAGGGGAGCGAACGTCAATCGTCTCCCGCCCTACAAGCGGGCCGTGAACACGGTCTTTCAAAACTACGCGCTGTTCCCGCACATGACGGTGCGCGACAACGTCGGCTTCGGCTTGAAGATGGCCGGCACGGCAAAGCGAGACGCGGGCACCAGGATCGAGGAGGCGCTGGGGCTGGTCGGGCTCGACACGTTCGCCGATCGCCTGCCGGCGCAACTGTCAGGCGGACAGCAGCAGCGAGTGGCTGTTGCCCGTGCGCTCGTCAATCGCCCCGCGGTCCTGCTGCTCGACGAGCCGCTCGGCGCGCTCGACCTGAAACTCCGCAAGCGCCTCCAGATCGAACTGGCACAGATTCATCGTGACGTCGGCACGACGTTCGTCTACGTCACGCACGACCAGGAGGAGGCGATGTCGATGGCCACTCGCATCGCGGTCATGAACGAGGGGCGGATCGAGCAGGTGGGCTCACCGCACGAGATCTACCACCGGCCCAAGACCGCTTTCGTCGCCGACTTCATCGGCGAGTCCAACTTCATCGAGGTCGAGGTCGGACCCGGCGGCAAGGCCGCGCTCGAAAACGGTGCAGAAGTTCCCGCCTCGGGACCGGGCGTACACGGACGGGCAACGTTGATGGTCCGGCCGGAGTCCATTCGGGTCCAGCGTCTCGCCGACTCGAACGGGACCGGACTGCGGGGACTAATCGCGCAAACGTCGTTTCTCGGCAGTCACACGCGCGTGGCGGTGAAGTGCGACGGCGTCACAGCGCCCGTCACTGCCGCGCTCTTCGGCAACGAGGGTGCTGCCGCGAGCGATCTCCTTCCGGAGACCGAGGTCGTCCTGATCTGGGATCCGGCGGATGTAGTGCTGTTGCAGGGGTCGAACCCACGAGAGGAGGATGTACGTGACGTCAATTGACGAGCGCTTGTTCGACGAGCGCATGAGCCGAGGCCGCGTGTTGCGGCTCGGGGCGGTCGGCGCCGTCGGAGTCATCGCGGCAGGGTGCGGAGGCTCTTCGAAAGGGTCGAGCGCGGCAGCATCGGCGACCGGGAAGAGTGATCAGGCGGTCACGCTGAACTGGCTCACCTGGTCAGATCACTATGCGAACGACCAACTCGCCGCTGTGAAGCAGCAAACCAACGAGCAGGGGCGGCCGCAGCTGTTCAGCGACAACGCCGACGCCTACTTGAAGATCAAGCAGACGGGGAGCCAGTTCGACATCGTGTCCGGTGACGCGCTCTGGGTCCCGAAGTACAACAAGGACGGATTGACGGAGTCATTCGACCTTTCGTCACTACCGGTGTCATCGCAGCTGTACTCGATCGCGCGGGACTTCTCGTTCTGGAAGGACGGCTCGAACTACATGGGCTATCCGTTCTCGTGGTCGACGGTCCAGATCTACTACAACCCGAAGTTCGTCAAGACGATCCCGGACTCGTGGCATGCGGTGCTCGATCCCAAGTACAAGGGCAAGGTGTCCCTCGAGAACATCCCGACGGACATGATGGCGATCGCCGGTAAGGCGACCGGGGCGAAGGAGCCGTACAACATGACGACGGCCGAGATCGCCGACGCGAAGGCGTGGCTGACCGAGTTCAAGCCGAACGTCCTCAAGCTCGCGTCGCAGAACAACGAGGTCGTACGCGCACTTGCGGACGGCTCCGCCTGGATCGGGATCACCAATCTCGGCACGGACGACCGCGTGAAGGACGCAGGCGGCCCGCTCGTGAAGCCGGCTTATCCGAGTGAGGGAACGGTCGGTTTCATCGACTCCGAGCAGATGGTCGTGAAGTCCAAGAACAAGGACGCCTTCCCACGTTTCATCAACGCAATGCAGCAGGCCCCCTACATCGCTCAGAACTTCATCACGAACGGGCGCCCGCTGTTCAACGAGAAGGCCTACAAGATGCTCGTGAACCAGGGTCATGAGGACCGCGCCCAGCGGCTGCTCTACAACCAGCCGGACAAGGCGCTGGAGATGACGCTGAAGGGCCCGTCCGGCAACGAGCAGGCATACACCGATGCCTTCAACGAGGTGTTCGGCGCTTAGTGGAGGGCTCTAGCCCGGGTGTTGGAGCGACCCAGCCGGCAGACGTAGCACTGCCGCTGGGTCGCCCCGGGAGACGGAGGTGGACGTCCCGGCTGGGCGAGTACGCGGGGTTCGCGCCCGCGCTCGTCCTGTTCGGTGTGTTCTTCCTCGTCCCGCTCGGGCTGATCGTCTGTTACAGCTTCTGGACCACCGTCGACTACAACGTCGTCCACGACTGGACGCTCGACAACTACCACTACTTCTTCAGCGTCCCGACCTACGTCTCGACGTTCTGGGCAACGGTGTGGGTGTCTTTCGCGGCGACGGCGCTGGCACTCATGCTGGCATTCCCGTTCGCCTACTGGCTCGCGCGCTACGTGTCCAAGCGCTACCAGAAGGTGCTGCTCATCCTCGTGATCCTGCCCTTCTGGACGAGCTACCTCCTACGGGTCTACTCCTGGCTGACGATCCTCGGCCCAGAGGGCGCCGTCAATCGATTCCTCGAGTGGACTGGAGCGACCTCGCAGCCGGTCTCGTTCTTTCTCTACGACCGTCCTGCAGTGATTCTGGTTCTCGTCTACCTGTACTTCCCGTTCGCCGCGTTGACTCTCTACGCCTCGTTGGAGCGCTTCGACTGGAACCAGTTCCGTGCGGCGATGGACCTCGGCGCCACGCCGGCGACCGCGGTTCGCCGCATCCTCCTGCCCCAGATCCGACCCGGGATCACGACCGCGGTCATCTTCGTCTTCATCCCGATCCTCGGTGAGTACCTGACCCCTCAGCTCGTCGGCGGCACGAGGGGAGTGATGATCGGGAACCTGATCGTCAACTTCTTCCAGGGGGCGCAATACACGCGCGGCGCTGCTGCCGCCCTGCTGATCGCGGCACTGATCGTCGTACTCCTCGCGATCTTCCGCCGCTCCCTCGAGGTCGAGGACCCTTATGGCACGTGACTTCGACGTCGTTTCGTCCCGCGGCCGCCTGTTTCGTGGCGCGCTCGGCATGTGGGCGGTGCTGATCTACGCGTTCCTCTTTGCGCCGATCGTGCTGCTGGTCGTCTTCAGCTTCAACGCCAACCGGTACGGCACGTTCCCGATCACCGGCTGGACGACCAAATGGTACGGGGACGTCTTTCACAACTACCAGATCCGCGATGCGCTGCAGACCACAATCCGCATCGCGCTGGAGGTCACCCTTGTGAGCACTATCGTCGGGACAGCGGCGGCGTTCCCGCTCGTGCGCTCGCGCCTGCGTTTCCGCAGCGGCATTCGGATCGCCATGGTTTTGCCGATCATGATCCCGGGTCTCCTGATCGGCGTGAGCCTGCTCATCCTCTTAACGGACGTGTTTCACCAGACTCTCTCCCCGACGACCGCCGTGATCGGCCAGAGCGTGTACACGACGCCGTTCGTGCTGCTGCTCGTCGCGGCCCGGTTGCAGGGCTTCGACGCAAGCCTGGAGCGTGCGGCGAGCGACCTCGGTGCAAACACGTTCAACCGACTGCGCTACGTCGTGCTGCCACTGCTGGCTCCCGCGATTCTCGCCGGAGCGCTCTTTGCCTTCACGCTCTCGCTCGATGAGTTCATCATCACGCTCTTCCTCATCGGCAGCCACAACACCTTGCCGATCTACATCTACACGCAGGTGAAGTTCGGAATCACACCCGAGGTGAACGCACTGGCCGCATTGATGCTCGCCGCTTCGTTGTGCTTGATGGCACTCGCGTTCGTGCTGCCGGGACTCATTCGCCGCGCGCTGCATCTCGTGCCGCGCCGCGGGGCGGCCACGCCCTAGCGCTCCGCCGAGACCCAGCCGCCGTCCGTGGCGCTGCGCAATGTCGCTTCGAGGATCTGCATGCCTCGGTGTCCGTCCGCGAAAGTCGGAAACGGGCCGTGCGCCCGGCCATCCATCGCGAGATACGCGTCGCGCAGGATCGTCCGGAAGGCATCGCCGTAGCCCTCTGCGTGCCCGGCCGGGTAGCGCGCGAGCTCTGCGGCCCGCCCGGCGTTCGCTCCTGGATCTTTGACGACGATCTGCGTCGGCTGGTCAGCATGCCGGTGGAGCAGCTCGTTCGGAGATTCCTGGTCCCAGGTGAAGCCGCCGGTGCTGCCCTCGAGCTCGAACAGGAGCTGGTTCTTGCGGCCCGGGCCGAGTGCGCTGAACTCCGCGCTACCGGTGGCACCGTTGTCGAAGCGAAGCAACAGCGAAGCGTGATCCTCGAGAGCGCGACCCGGCAACGAAGGTGCGGAAGTCGGCGAGCACTTCCGAGATGCGCGCGCCCGTCACGTGCTCGGCGAGATCGAACCAGTGTGCGCCGAGGTCCGCGGTCACGTAGGTCGGGCCGGAGCTCTCGGGGAGCAGCCGCCAGCCGCCGCTGACGAGCAGCGCGTCGTCACAGACGTAACGCCCGTGCACGACGCGGAGCTCGCCGAGCCCCCCGTCCGCGACGGTCGCGCGCATGTGCTCGACGAGCGGATAGCCGCGCACGTGATATGCCACGGCCCCTACCCGGCCGCTCGACTCGAGTGCGTCGAGCATGCGCCGGCTTTCGTCCGTGCTCGTGGCGAGCGGCTTTTCGCAGACGACGTGCGCTCCGTGCCCGAGTGCGAGGAGCGTCTGCTCGACGTGCAGCGCATTCGGTGTGCAGATGTGCACGACGTCGACCCCGCTCGCGAGCGCGTCCTCGAGGGAGTCGAACGCAGCAGCACCGATCTCCGCCGCGAACTGTTCGGCCCCGGCCCGTGTCCGGCTCGACACGGCGAAGACCCGCCCGCCGAAGTCGCGCACCGCATTGGCATGGACTCGGGCCACGAAGCCCGAGCCGACGATCGCCGTTCGCAGCTCCGTCATCCAGCCTGGAGGAACATGTGCGTCAGGACCTGCATGTCCAGGCGCGCCTGCTCCGGGGGCGTCAGGCACTCCACCCCCTTCACAACGCAGTCATGGAAGTGCGCGAGCTCGCGCGCAAAGCTCTCCTCGTACGACTCGAAGACCTGCGCCGCGCGCGCGCCGTCGGCCCTGCGCGACACCTCGTAGACGGTCGGAGACTGCTTCAGCCACGGCGAGGGAAACGACAGGGTGTGCACCTCGTCGGCAAAGTAGAACGCGACCGACTCGCGGTATTCGAAGGCGTCGAGCAGCTGGATCCAGGCGCTGTCCCACCGCGCGCCGTTCGCGAGCCGCACCGAACCGGTCACCGCCCGCCCTTCGTTCCACCAGTCGCCCCCGATCACCTCGGCAGGCAAAGGCTCTCCCATCTTCTCGAGCAAACCGTGCACGAGGTTGACGTCGTGCACCAGGCTGCCAAGGAAGGAACCCTCGAAGGCGGTGACCACCTCCGGCGTAGCCACGCCGACGGCTTCGTGCACCTGCGCCGTCATCTGCTCACGACTCTCCTCGAGGACCTCTACCGGAATGTCCGTGGCACGAAAGATCTCGCCCGGGCCGAAGAACGGCTCGAACTCCGGATCGTGGACGACGACGCGCAGGTAACGGAGCGACTCGGCCGAGTTCGGCAGGTTCTCGAGCATGTGCTGCCACGCCGGATCGTGGCGTTTCATGTACCCGACCTGCACCACCTTTCCGGCCCGGTCGCGCGCCTCGACGATCCGGTCGGCGTCTGCAAGCGTGATGCACATCGGCTTCTCGACCAGGACGTGTAGGCCGAGCTCGAGTGCGGCGAGCGTCACCTCCGCGTGGGTCTGCGATGGTGAGCAGATCACGACGGCATCGAGCTTCGTCCCGTCGAGCAGCTCGCGGTAGTCGGCGTAGGTTGCTTCGAGGTTGTAGAGCTGCTGCAGCGCTTCGCGAACCGTCTTGCTCGGATCCGCCAGTGCGACGAGGTCGAATCGCTCGGTCTGGTGCTTCAGATAGTGGAGGTGCATCGCCTGCGCGACGAGACCGCCGCCGACGACCGCTACGCGAAGCGTCACGCCAAGACCTGCTTGGCCACCTTTTCGAAGGCGAACGCGATCTCGTCGAGATCCTGCTCCTCGCAGAGCGGGGAGACGTCCACGTGTATGGCCCGCTCGACGAGGTCCAGGGTACGCGTGCAATCCGGTCGCTCTGCTCCCGCCGCCTCGAGCGCTGCAAGGACCGGGGCCCAGTACGGATAGATGTGCAGGTCGGGCATCGCCGGCGAGTAGATCTGCATCGCGAGGACGCCTTCGGCGTTGAGCGCCGAGGCGCCCTCGGCAGCCTTCGCCGGGCTGTCGGCGAACGCGATCAGAGCAATTCCGGCGTCACCGTCCTCGTCGTTCGCGCGCCGGAGCGTCAAACCCGGTAGACCGGCGATCTCCGCAGTAAGGCGTGCATGATTCGCGCGCATCCGCTCGAGCAGCCCGTCGAGCCGCCCGAGCTGGACCCGCGCCATCGCGCCGGTCAACTCGGACGCGCGGAAGTTGTAGCCCGCGAACTTCGGTAACCCGGTGCCCCGCCGAACCGAGTTGGCGCAATCGTGCACGTCGAGAGCCAGATCCAGCAGGTCAGCGCGATCGGTGATCAGCACACCGCCCTCGCCGGTGGTGATGATCTTGTTGAACTGCAGGCTGAACGCGCCGGCGTCGCCGAACGTCCCCAGTCGGCGACCGCGATACGTGGCGCCGGCGGCCTGGCAGACGTCTTCGATCAGCACGAGATCGTGTTGCTTCGCGATCGCCGTGAGCTCGGCCATGGCGGCGGGCGCGCCGCGCATGTGCACCGGAAGAATCGCGCGCGTCCGTGGCGTGATCCTCCGCTCGACATCCGCAGGGTCGAGCGTCAGCGACTCGTCCACCTCGGCGAGGACAGGCAGAGCGCGAGAGGCGAGCACTGCGTTCGGCGTCGCGTTCCAGGTGTAGGCCGGCACGATCACCTCATCCCCCTCGCCGATGCCCGCGCCGATCAGGGCACAGATGAGCGCCGAGGAACCGGCATTGACGCAGAGCGCGTGCCTGGCGCCCATGTGCTCCGCGAACTCGCGCTCGAAGGAGAGAACCTCGTCCGGCCCGTCGCCGACGCCGTAGTAGCGAAAGACGTTCTTGCTCTCGATCACGCGGGTCAGCGCCTCGATCTCCTCCCGGCCGACCTCCATGCCGCCGGGGAACATCGGCGCCTCCGGGCGAGTCCGCGCCGGGGTGCCGCCGTCGCGAGCCAGAATCAGGTCGTTCTCGGTACGGGTGGGCGTCGTCATACCGGCCGCCCATTCTGGACATGAAATCGTTTGCGATCAAGGTGGGAAGCCAGTCGAGCCGACTTAGTGGCTCGGAGTCACTAGTGGCGCCCTTGGAGGTCTCGCATGATTTAGGGTCGGCGAGGCGCCACCAGACGCCGGCGGTGTTCATCCAGATGGGAGGTTGTCGATGTCCTGGAACCTGAAGGGCAGCTACGTCGAAACGTGCTCGTGCGATCTGATCTGCCCCTGCAACGCCTCTTTCGACCACGGCGCGACCTATGACTTCTGTCGCGTGCTGCTTCGTCTTCAACATTCGCGAGGGTGAGATCGAAGGCACGGACATCGGCGGGCTCAAGGTCGCAGCGATCGCAGACACACCAAAGGTGATGACGGACGGGAATTGGCGGCTCGGGATGTTCATCGACGAGCACGCGACGGATGAGCAGGCGGACAAGCTCACACAGGTCTTCGGTGGCCAGCTCGGCGGGCCGATGGCCGGGCTCGCACCGCTCATCGGGGAGATGCTCGGCATTGAGCGTGCGGCGATCGAGGTGGTGGACGACGGCGTGCGCCACAGCGTTCGAATCGGCGACGGGATCGACTTCGAGATCGAAGACATCGTGCCTTTCGGTATCGAGACGGGAGAGCCGGTCCGCTTGAAAGGCATGTTCCACCCGGCGGGTTCCGAACTGACGATTGCGGAGGCGACCCGCTCGCGGATCAACGCGTTCGGGATCGAGTACGAAGGCAAGACGGGTCTCTCGACCTCCGAGTTCTCCTGGGCGGCTTGAACACTTGATTGCAGAGGCGCAGGAACGTGTTCCGGGCACGGGTCTCGCGCCGGCCTTTGCTGCGGCACGCGCGCGCCTGGGCCTCGTGGCCCTGCTCTTCGTCCTCGCCGGCATCGGCTGGTGGTGGACGCTCGGACAGATGCGCGGAATGGACAACGGTCCCTGGACGGGTCTTGGAACGCTGAGCTGGTTCCTGGGGGTCTGGGTCGTGATGATGGCGGCGATGATGTTCCCGTCGGTCGCCCCGACGGTCGCGCTGTACTCGCGTGTGGGCGGCGAGCGCACGCCGTTTTCCGCGCTCGTGTTCGCGGCGGGCTATCTCCTCACGTGGACGGGCGCCGGCGTGCTCGCCTTCTCGATTGCGTACGGCGGGCATCGGTTCGCGGGCGACGTGCTCGCGTGGGATCGCGCTGGCCGCTGGGTGGCGGGAGCGACTCTCGTCGTCGCAGCGGTCTATGAGCTGACGCCGCTGAAGGACGTCTGCCTGGGGAAGTGCCGGAGCCCTCTCGGCCTCTTGCTCCGCCACTGGAGCGGCGGTCGGTCGGGAGCCGTGCGGATGGGCATGAGGAACGGCGCCTGGTGTGTCGGGTGCTGCTGGGCTCTGATGGCGTCGCTCTTCGCGCTCGGGGTCATGAGCATCACCTGGATGGCTGTCGTCGCGGGCCTGATCGCGGCCGAGAAGGTCGTCCCCTGGCGCCTGGTCGCGGTCTACGGGACGGCAGCGATTCTTCTGACGCTCGGCGTGCTCCTGTTCACAGCACCCGACGCGATCCCCGGTCTCACGATCCCCGGCAATTCGATGGACCAGCCGATGACACCGATGAGCCCCTAGTCCGAAGCTCGAGCCTGCTCGTACGCCGCGCGTGCCGCCTTGACGGCCTCGACCTCCGAGACCTCGGCGACCGGCACGTCCCACCAGCTCTCGTAGCCTGGAACTCCCTCGTAGCGATCGACCTCGATCGCAAGTACGACGGTCGAGTCCTCGACCTTCGCGGCCTCTAGCCCACTCCGAAGCTCGTCGATCGTTCGACACCGGATCACCTTCGCCCCGAGCGACTCGGCATTGGCGGCGAGATCGACCGGCAGCAGCTGGGCCGTCGGATCGTCGCTGTCCACTCCGAGCGAGCCGTTCTGCCTGTAGCGGTACTGCGTCCCGAAGCCGTCCGTGCCGAGCGAGCGGGAGAGGCTTCCGATCGAGTTGAAGCCGTGATTGTCGACGAGGACGATCGTCAGCTTCAAGCCCTCCTGGATCGACGTGACGATCTCGCTCGAGAGCATGAGATAGGAGCCGTCGCCGACCATGACGTACACCTCGCGCTCGGGCGCCGCGAGCTTCACGCCCAGGCCGCCGGCGATCTCGTAGCCCATGCACGAGTACCCGTACTCGACGTGGTAGCCCTTCGTGTCCCGTGTGCGCCAGAGCTTGTGCAGGTCGCCGGGCATCGACCCGGCCGCGCAGACAACGACGTCCGTCGGGCGCGCAGCATCGTTGACCGCGCCGATCACCTCGCTCTGAGCGGGCAGCGGCCCGTGTCCCAGGTCGTACAGGCGCGCCACCTCCTCGTCCCACTCTCTGCTCAGACGGGCAGCAAGCTCGCGGTACCCCGGCTCGACTTGGTGGCTTTCGAGCGCGGTTGCAAGCCGCTCGAGCGCAACGCGCGCATCAGCGACGAGCGCGACCCCGTCTAGTTTCAACGCGTCGAAGTCGGCGATGTTCACGTTGACGAAACGCACGTCCGGATTGCGGAAGGAGGTCTTCGAGGCCGTCGTGAAGTCGGACCAGCGCGTCCCGATGCCGATCACGACGTCCGCGTCCGCGGCGATCCGATTGGCCGCGAACGTGCCGGTCACTCCGACGGCGCCGAGCGAAGCGGGATGGTCGTACGGGAGCGAGCCCTTCCCGGCTTGCGTCTCCCCCACCGGAATTCCCGTCTGTTCGACGAACGCACGCAACACATCGGTCGCCTCGGAGTAGATGACGCCGCCGCCGGCGACGATCAGGGGGCGCTGCGCGTCACGGATGAGGGCGGCAGCTTCGGCCAGCAGGCCCGCGTCGGGCTCGGGCCGCGTCACGTGCCAGACGCGGTGCGCGAGGAACTCGTCCGGGTAGTCGTACGCCTCGGCCTGCACGTCCTGCGGGAAAGCAAGAGTCACGGCACCGGTCTCGGCCTGGTTGACGAGCACGCGCATCGCCGCCGGCGCGGCGGCCAGCAGCTGCTCTGGGCGTTCGATCCGGTCGAAGTACCGCGACACCGGCTGCAGCGAGTCGTTGACCGAGACGTCGCCGCGCGACGGCACCTCGAGCTGCTGCAACACGGGATCAGGGCGCCGCGACGCGAACACGTCGCCCGGGAGAAGGAGCACGGGCAGGCGGTTCACGGTGGCGAGGGCCGCACCCGTCACGAGGTTCGTTGCACCCGGGCCGATCGAGGTCGTGCACGCCAGCGTCGCGAGCCGGTTCTTCATCCGCGCAAAGCCGACCGCGGTATGCACCATCGCCTGTTCGTTTCGAGCCTGGTAGTAGGTGAGGAGATCGGGGTGCTGGTACAGCGCCTGGCCGATCCCGGCGACGTTGCCGTGGCCGAAGATGCCGAAGCACCCTTCGAAGAAACGCCGCTCGACTCCGTCGCGCTCCACGTGCTGCGCGGCGAGAAAACGGACGAGCGCCTGGGCGGCAGTGATGCGCGGCATAGGACAACTCTGTCAAAAAAGGTACGGTCGTCCCCATGGCGGTCACGATCCGGACCCTCGAGAACTTCGTCGGCGGCGAGTGGGTCGCGTCGACAGGTGAGAGCGCCCGACCCGTCGTCTCCCCCGTGACCGGCGAGACGCTTGCGGAGGCGCCGGATGCCAGCGCGGATGACGTCGACCGCGCGGTCGCCGCAGCCCGGACGGCTCAGCCGAAATGGGCTGCGCTCTCGGCGTGGGAACGCGCCAAGATCTGCCACGCGATCGCCGATCTGATCGACGAGCGTCGCGAGGACTTCGCGCGCGAGCTTTCGCTCGAGCAGGGCAAGCCGTACGCCTCGGAAGCCCTGGGCGACATCGACGAGACCGCGGAGAACTTCCGCATCGCGGCCGAAGACGTGAAACGGATGGAGACGGCGATCATCCCGTCCCAGGACCCGAACAAGCGGATCCTCACCTTTCGCAAGCCGAACGGCGTCTACGCGGCCATCACGCCGTGGAACTTCCCCACGCTGATCCCGGTCGAGCTGATCGCACCGGGAATCGCCGTCGGCAACACGATCGTGATGAAGCCGTCCGAGTGGACGCCGATCGCAATGGCGAACTTCATGCAGATCATGGCGGACGCCGGTCTGCCGGACGGCGTTGTGAACGTGGTCTACGGCGGCGGCGACGTCGGCGAACGCCTCGTCACGCATCCCGGCGTCGACTGCGTCGGGTTCGTCGGCTCGCATCCGACCGCCGAGAAGATCGTCCGCGCCGCCGGTCTCAAGCGATCCCTGATCGAGGCGAGCGGCAACGGGCCGGTCGTCGTCTGCGAGGACGCCGACCTCGCGCGCGCTGCGCAGGGCGCGGTCTTCGGTGGCTTCTTCTGCGCGGGGCAGGTGTGCTGCGCAACGGAGCGCGTCCTCGTGCACGAAAGCGTGCACGACTCGTTCCTCGACGAGGTGTTGAAGGCCGCGGCCGAATGGCGGCTCGGCGACCCGTTCGACGACTCCACCATGGTCGGCCCGATGAACAACGAGCCGACGGCCGCGAAGATGGATCGACACCTGGAAGACGCCCTCGACAAGGGCGCCAGCGTCGTCCTCGGCGGATCGCGCGCAAGCGATCGCCCCACCCACCTCTACTACGAGCCGACGGTCGTCACAGACGTCGGCATCGACACGCTGATCAACCAACAGGAGACGTTCGGTCCGATCGTGCCTCTGATCCGCGTCAAGTCCGACGAAGAAGCGCTCGCCGTTGCGAACGACTCGCACCTGGGCCTTCAGGCGGCGGTCTACACGTCGAGCCTGAAGCGCGCCTTCCGGTTCGTCGACAACCTGCGCGTCGGCAACGTCGTCGTCAACGACTCCACCGACTACTGGGAAGCGCACGAGCCGTTCGGAGGAGCGTCGGGCACCCAGAGCGGCTGGGGCCGCATCGGCGGGCGGTACACGATGCTCGACATGAGCGACCTGAAGACGGTCGTGCTCGACGTCGGAGGCCTTGAGTAAGGAGCTCGCCGTCGGCGTCGCCGGCCTGGGCCGGATCGGCACGCATCATGTACAGACCCTCCTCGACCTCGAGGGCGTCTCGGTCTCGGTAACCGACGCCGACCCGCAGCGCACCCGCCGAGTCGCAGACGAGCTCGGTGTGAAAGCCTTCGCGACGCCGGAAGAGTTACTCGAGTCACGCGTGGATGCCCTCGTAATCGCCACATCCACGCCGAGCCATGCCCCACTCCTCCGGTTGGCCGCCGCGTCAGCGACGGCAGCGTTCTGCGAGAAGCCGGTCGCGCTCGACCTCGCGACCCTCGATCGGGTGCGGGAAGCAGTCGACAACGCCGGCATCGTCGTGCAGGTGGGTTTCCAGCGGCGCTTCGACGCCGGCTACCGGGCAGCACACGAAGCAGTTGCAAAGGGCAGCGTCGGGAGGGTCCTGGCCATGCGTGCCGCGACGCACGATCCGGTTCCGCCTCCCGCCGAATACATCGCAGCCTCCGGTGGAATCTTCTGCGACCTCCTCATCCACGACTTCGATGCAATCCGGTTCGTCAGCGGCGAAGAGATCACCCAGGTGTTCGCAGACGGCGCCGGCCTCGATGCACCATGGGTCGACGAGTTGGATGACGTCGACGTTGCGGCGGCGATCCTGCACCTGTCGGGTGGAGGTCTCGTGCTCGTCTCGGGGACTCGTCGCGATCCGCTTGGCTACGACGTGCGCCTGGAGGTGTTCGGGACCCGCGACAGCATCGTGGTCGGCCAGGACGCACGAAGCCCGATTCGTTCGGTGGAGCCGAGCGGCACACCCCTACAGGAGCCCGGCTATCAGGACTTCTGGGATCGGTTCGAGCCGGCGTACCGAAACGAGCTCGCGGCATTTGTCGAGACCCTGCGCACCGGTGCGCCCAGCACCTGCTCCCTGGAGGACGCCCGTTCGGCGTTGGCGATTGCGCTCGCCGCCGAGATTTCGCGGGCAGAGCGTCGTCCCGTGTCGATCGAGGTGTGAGTTGAAACGCAGGGTCGCCCCTGCCAGGATCACGCGCATGCCGGCTGCAGCCCGTGCCCTTCTCCTTGCTCTCGTCCTGGCGCTCGTGGCCACGCTGCCCGCCTCCGCCGCACGGACTCCCGCGTTCACCGCCCCGGTCCGGCTCGGCTTCCAGCACGGCGACGACTGGGAGCCGGCCATCGCCGCCGACCGCTCCGGTCACGTCTACGCCGCCTGGTCTCACTACGTCGGCTTCGGGGGTGTCGCGACGGGCGATCCGGATCCCAGCTGTCCGACCTGCGCGAGCCCACACACCGTTCTGCAGGTCTCGAGCGACAACGGAACGACCTGGTCTGCGCCCCGGGCACTCTCCCCTTCCACGGAACGGCAGGACGATCCACAGCTCGTCGTCGACGCCGCGGACGGCCGAACGGTCTACGCCGCATTCATGCAGGCCAACAAGGCCAGTGAGTACGTCGCGCGGTCGGACGACTTCGGGGAGACGTGGCGCACCGTACTGGTCGAGCCTCTTCAGCGCGGCACCGACAAGGACATCCTCGCGGCGCGTGGCGGCCACGTCTACCTCGTCTACCACACGCAGCAGAAGATCTTCGCCTCCGTGTCGCACGACGGTGGCAGAACCTGGAAGACGCACAACCTCGTCGGCACGACCAATTCGGCGCTCGGCGTCTCACTCCCCAGCGGCGGCGCGATCGACTCCAAGGGCAATGCCTACTTCGCCTGGAACGGAGAGAACAACCCCGGCCAGGCCAAGGGAACGAAAAACCTCTACGTCACGCGCTCGACGGACGGCGGCACGACCTGGACGACCTCGCTGGTCGACGTCTCTTTGCCGACGTTTCGCTGCGGGTGTCCCGGCTGGGACTACTGGGGCTCACAGATGGCGCTCGGCATCGATGCGAACGATCGCGTCTATGTCCTCTGGGATGCAGCGCACTCGAGCTCCGGTGTCCAGCGCATGTATTTCGCCCGCTCTGTCAACGGTGCCGCAACCTGGAGCCCCGCGGTTGACGTCTCGCTCGCCCCGGCGGGATCGAATCATCTCTTCCCGGCGATCGCCGCGCGCGGCGACGGTGACGTGCGCATCGCCTGGATGGACGATCGAAACGGCTTCGACCCCGGCGGCGACGATCCGAGCGCGCGCTGGAACGTCTACTACCGCTCCACGACCAACGGCGGCACGGCGTGGTCGGGCGAGGCGAAGCTCTCGCAGTTCGCCGCGGGCTACGCCTACAAGTACGCCACCCCGAAAGACGGCTTTGCGGAGCCGTACGGCGACTATTTCGAGCTCGACATCGACAGCGCCGGCCAGACTCAGGCGATCTGGGGCGAAGCCACTAGCTACGTTGGCCCCGGCAACGTCTGGTACGCACGCGGCGGGTAGATCCAGCGACTAGGTGACGCTGGTTTCCGCTGCGTCCCCAGTGAGCGCCTTCGTCGCAGCGGCTGCCGGCGCAGGACGACCGAAGTGGAATCCCTGCGCACCGTGGCAGCCGAGGTCCAGCACGATGCCCTGCTGAGCAACGCGCTCGATGCCTTCGGCAACGAGTTGCAGCCCGAGCGCCTTCCCGAGGCCGACGATCCCTTCGAGGAGCGCGAGATCCGCTGCGCCGCTGTCGATCTTGGCGGTGAAGCTGCGGTCGATCTTGACGATGTCGACCGGGAGCCGTTGGAGGTAGGCGAGCGACGCGTAGCCCGTCCCGAAGTCGTCGAGCGCGAGCTTGACGCCGCGGTCCTTCAGCGTCGAGAGCTGCTGCTCGGCACGCTCGCCGCTCGCCACGAGCACGCTCTCCGTCAATTCGAGCGTCAGAAGGTGAGCCGGCAGGTCTGCACGGTGGAGCGCATCGTCGACGTGCTCCAGGAACTCCGGATGCTGGAGCTGCCGTGCGGAGACGTTGACTGCGATCTCGAGATCGCGGCCGAGCAGCTCGCGCAACCGCGAGGCATAGAAGCAGGCTTCGAGCAGGACCCACCGGCCGATCTGCACGATCAGGCCTGACTCCTCGGCGAGTGGGATGAAGTCGAGCGGGGGAACCTCTCCGAGTGTCGGGTGCTGCCAGCGGAGCAGTGCTTCGAGCCCGACGACTTCGAAAGGGTCGAGATTGACGACCGGCTGGTAGGCGAGCGTGAACTGCTTCTCTGCAATCGCCTCCCGCAGCTCGGCGATCCGCTTGAAGCGGTTCAGCGCGACCTGGTCGAGCTCGTCGTCGTAGAACGCGTAGTCCACGTCCCCGTTCGACTTCGCGCGGTACATCGCCGCGTCGGCTTGCTTGAGGAGCTCCGTTCCGCTGGAGCCCAGAGCGATGCCGATGCTCGCAGTGATCGACAGGTGCCGTCCCGCCACCTCGATCGGAAGGGTGATCTGCTCGAGCAGGCGCTCTGCGACGATGGCCGGCTCGGCCGGTTCGCGGACGGAGGTCAGCAGAACGGCGAACTCGTCACCGCCGAGCCGCGCGACCGAGTCGCCGGCACGGATCACGGTCTTCAGACGGGCGCCCAGGATGGCGAGGACCTCGTCACCGACGCTGTGCCCATACGCATCATTGATCTGCTTGAACTGGTCGAGGTCGATGAAGACGACGGCGGTACCCGGTTCGTGCTCGGTTCGGATCGAGACCGCGTGCTCGAGCTGTTCGTGGAAGAAGGCGCGGTTCGCGAGCCCGGTGAGCGGATCGAAGAGCGCCTGGAGCCGAAGCTGTTCCTGCAGCTCTCGCTCGGGTGTGATGTCGAGCACGTAACCCTGCAGGTAGAGCGGCTCGTTGTCGTCCCCGAGAACGACGACCCCGTCGTCGCGAACCCAGACGACGGCCCCGTCTCGCGCGATCAGGCGGTACTCGAGGCTAAGCGGCTCGTGCGTGCGATGGGTGCGCATGTGCGCGGCGAGAACTCGGTCGCGATCATCCGGATGCAATGTGCGAACGAAGAGATCCGGCTCATCCCGCCATTCCTCGACCGTGTAGCCGAGCAGCGGCTCGATCCCGCCGCTCGTGAAGATGTTGGAGCTGCCGTCGTCCAGGGCGTCGACGTAGACGACGAGCGGAAGTTGCTCGACAAGCGTGCGGTAGCGTCGCTCGATTTCTCGAGCCTCGCTCTCCACCGCGGCCGCGGTGGACACGGGGTCGGCGCCGCAGTCCACGAGACCGGAATCGGGCCGTTGGGGCTACGAGCCGTCACTCCAAAGGGTGATTCGCCAAATCGTGTGTTCAAGCCATCGAGACCAAGCCGATCTCGATCCGAACGAAACATGTCTCGGAGGCATTTTGCCACTTGATCCGCGGTCTACCATTGGGGCAGGGAATGTCGCGAGAAGGCTGATGGTCGAGGACGAGATTCAGCACCTGCGTGTCTTGATCGCCAACGAGCGGCGTGACCGCCTGGAGCTGCTCGCCCAGGTTGTCGTCGGCCTCGGGCACGAAGTGATCGCCCGCGAGATCGACGTCACGGCGGTCGCCGCGGTGACCGCGCGGGAGCACCCCGATGTCGCGCTTGTCGGGCTCGGCGTCTCGTCGCAGCACGCGCTCGAGCTGATCGAGCAGATCGTGCAGGAGTCCAGCTGCCCGGTGATCGCGCTGCTCTCTGCCGAGGATCCGGCGTATGTCCGAGAGGCGGCCAAGCGCGGCGTCTTCGCGTATCTCGTCAACACGACTCCCGAGGAACTGCAGAGCGCGATCGACGTCACCCTGCAGCGTTTCACCCAGTACAACAACCTGCAGGGAGCATTCGGCCGGCGAGCGGTGATCGAGCAGGCGAAGGGAATCCTGATGGCCCGCCACTCGATCGACGCCGACAGGGCTTTCGGGATGCTGCGCGACCACTCCCAGCACAACGGGAACAAGCTCTTCGATGTTGCGGCCGCGGTCGTCGACAGTCACCTGCTGCTCGTACCACCCACATCGCCCCCGGAGGCCACCTAGCGTCTTTCACAGCCGAACGTCGTGCAAGAGGCGTGACCCGGTCAGCCGGACGAGACGGCCATCCAGCGGAGCGTGGCCACGAGGCTCACGATCGGCAGGAGGGCCAGCGGGAGCGCGATTGCCATGGGGAACATCACTTCGCGCCCGTTCCGAACACCACGCCGTAGAGGGCGAGGAGCAGCGCCGCGATGACGATGCCCGAGATCAAGAGTCGCTTCTTCATAACGCCCAGTCTCGGGCACTGGGCGAGTTGCGTCTGTACGGCTGACACCCCTCATTTCGCCGGGCTGCATGCGTATTGGCCGTACCCCCGATAGCGCTCGAGTGCTAGTGGGACATCGTTCCCTTGACGTTGCCGACGTTCAGGAGACCGACCTGGCCGAGGTCGACGCTCGCGAAGGAGTGGTTGACGAACGGGTAGAGGCCCGGCTGATCGATCTTGACGTCGAACACGCCGCCACCACCGGCCGGGACCACCGCAGTCTGCACGTTGCGCTGGAACTGGGTCATATCGGCGTTGACCCAGGCGCGGTTCAGGATCGTGCCGACGACGTGGAAGGCCGTATCGAAGCTGGGCCCGGCGTCAACGACCCAGAAGCGCACGGTGTCACCAGGGTCTGCAGTCAACGGATGCGTCACATACTGGCCTGCGTAGCCGTTCCAGCTGACCCAGTCCGGCTGCTGCTGTTGAGCCTTCGCCATGTTGAGGCCTGCCGGCTTCGGGAATCCCGGCGAGCTCAGGTACCACTCGCTCGCAACCAGAACGTAGTTCTTGTCCGCGGGCGGAAGCGGCTTGCGCGGCTCGACGATGATTGCTCCGTACATGCCGTTTGCAATGTGTGCGAGCACCGGCTTCGTGCCGCAGTGGAACATGAAAGCTCCGGCGTCGTTCGCAACGAACGAGTAGTGGATCGAGCCGCCCGGCTGCACGTCTTTGAATGCGACGTTCGGCGCGATGCGCGCGGCGTGGAAGTCAACGGAGTGTGGAATCACGCCCTTGTTCGTAAGCGTCAACTCGACCTTCTGGCCCTGGCGGACGTGGATGAACGGCGCCGGCGCCCCACCGCTGAAAGCCCAGGCGCTGTACCTCACGCCGGGCGCGATTTCGATGGTCTTGTCAACGAGAACGAGTTTCACGCGGGCCACGGGCCCCGACGGAGCGGGCGGCAGCGTCGCGTCCATCGCAGCATGCTTCTTCGCGAGTACGTCTGCGTTGCTCGGGGCTTGCCCAGCAAAGCTTTGGAGGTCACCCCCGCCGGACATGTCCATCCCGGCCATTGCGGAGCCGTTAGACACCGCGGCCACCGCCTTGTTGGCGTCCTTGCGGGCGTCGTGAGCCGAGATGCCCATCCAAACGGCGACGAAGCCGAGGACGGGCACGAGCAGCCCAAGGATCAGCGCCAAGGCGGCCCAGTAACCACCGTTGTCACTGGAGCGCGTCCGGCCAGCTTTCGAAGGCGGGTCGTGGTGCTCCCCGCCCAGTTGGGCGTTCCCGTTGACGTCCTGGCGTTCGCGTGTCGCTGGCATTGCCGAAGCACTCCTTCAATTGGTGTGCACCCAGCGTAGAAAGGCGTATCGGGGGCAGCATCCGTGCAGACGCCGATCGGTTTGCGGGTTTACACGGAGTGCTGCGGCGAGCTCTGGCTCGTTACCCCATACCGTGGTCGCGCTTCGCCTGTTCCTCCATCCGGTCAAGCCGCGTGTAGTAGTCCGGAAATTCGTTCAGATGCGCGAGCGCGATCTTGCCCGTGACCACGGGATCGTCGCCGGTGACGTTGGTGGCCAGATCGTGGAGCCCGTGCTCCAGCTCCACGTCCATGCCCATCCGGAACTGCTCGACGTCGAACGGCGCTGTCCCCCAGTCGATGCCAATCTGCTCGCCGACACGGCGAGCCTCGTCTTGGGTGAAGCTCGGCCGCTCGGTCACGAGCCGGTCATCCTCAGGGCGACAGCCGGACGAATTCGCGTCGCCGAAAGCGCCGGCGCAACCGTGGCAAGGAGCGATGCCGCCACGGTGGCAACGAGCAGGAGGCTGAGTTGCACTATTGGAACCGCGAACTGAAGGTCGCCCATCGCGTCAGAGCGGGTAACGATCGTGTAGAGCGTCAGCAGCGCCAGCAAGACGCCGATCACCGTACCTTGCAGCGCGATGTATCCGGCCTCGATCGCGAAACTTCGGCCCACTGACTGCGCGGGAAAACCCAGCGCCCGTAGCGTCCCGATCTGGCGGCGCCGCTCCCGGACCGCCCGCACCATGACGACGGCGATCCCTGCGATTCCGACCAGCAGGCCCATCGCGAGATATCCCTGGAACAGCTGGAAGATCTGACGCGTCATCGTGAAGGCCTCGTCCATGAGGGAAGCAATCGAGAAAGCCTCCGTGCCGTTGCCGATGAACTGGGTCTGAAGGCGCGACGCGAACACGTCAGCGTTCGTTCCGGGCGCAAGCGTCAGGTAGGAGCGACTGGCAACCAGGCGTTCGCCGAACAGCAGATGCGCACTGTCCCAGCCGTAGAGCATGCCGTTCGCGATCAAGCCGTCACTCGTGCTGAGCGCGGCGACGGTCACCTCGTGCGAGGCTCCAGAGATGGGATCCTTCACGGTCAACCGGTCGCCGATCCTGACGTTGAAGCCCGGCGGCCCGCCCGTCTGGAGGAACATCGGGTCGGCGATGATCAAGTCGGGATCGCTGAGAACCGCCGTCCAGGCCACACGATCGCTCACGTACCGCCCTCGATCCTCGAGCCTCGGCGGATGCATCCGAATGAGGCTTTCGTCGAACGCAGTCAGCGGCCAGGAATGCTCATCGGCGGAGCCCTGGAGCGCAGAAGCTAGCGTCGACCCTCGAGAGCGGTGCGATCATTCGGACACCGGGAGTTCGCGAGAGATCGGCGATGTTGATCGGATTCGCAGCGCTCGACTTCACGTACACCTGAGCACCGCCGGAGACATTAGCGCTGGCTGTCGTTACTTGACGGTCGATCATGTACGAGATCGCCGTGATGAACGTCAGGATGAAGACGACGAGCGCGTACATCGAGACGGTCAAGCCGGTTCGGGATGGGCGTGCAAGCGGATAGGCGAGCCCGAGCCGTAGCGAGAGCGCTCGACCCCCGAACCGACGTAGGCCTCTGCCAACTCGATCAAGCTGCAGGGTCGCAAGCGAAACGCCACCAGCCGTCATCACGATGCCCTGCGCGACGTACATCATGATCGAGGCACCCTCGGCGGACTTCGGGAACACCGCGAACACGACCGCGCCCCAGACCACGACGAGAGCAGCAATCACAGAGAACGACGTCCGCGCGTGTATGACGCGACCGAGCGCCGGAGCGAGCCCGGCGAGCAGCAGCGTCGGGCCAAGGAGCAACCCAAAGGGCTCGTTCGACTGCATCGCACCGATCGTCCAGACTGCACCGAGGACAGCGGCAGCAGCTCCGACGAACAACCAGCGGCGCTTCCGCTGACCAGGCGGTTCGGCTATGTCGCGGATCGCGCGGATGATGTTCAGGCGGCTCACGCGAACGCTCATTGTCACGATCGTCAAGATCGCGACGGCGAACGAGATCATGAAGGCCTGTCCGAGGCTCGCAGCCTTGAGCGTGAAGTAGAGGTCGAACCGGTTGTGCTCCGAACTAAACGCGCTCTGCGAGAGTGAGACGAGAACCCGCCCAAGCCCGATCCCGACAACCGTGCCCAGCAACGAGGCCGCGAACGCATAGAGAAATCCCTCGGTGGCGAAAGCCCCGACGAGCGCGCTTCGCCTCATTCCGACTGCACGCGCCATCCCGAGCTCCGACTTTCGCTCGGCAGCGAGCATTACGAACAGGTTGACCAATAGCAACAGACCGGCGAGAACACCGAAGCTTCCCATCGCCGTGAACATCTGTGTGAACCCCTTGCCCACCTGGTCGGCCACATCGAGCACCTGCTGCTTGATCGGCGTGACCTCTGGGTCGAGACCGCTCGCGGCCTGCCGAATCGCACGGTCGACCTCGTCGGTGAGCGGTGCCCCACTCTCGACACCCCCACGGTTGGAGACAGCGACCATCCAGACCGGCGGTGCGCCACTCTGTATCCCTCCCCGTAGCAGGGTGCCGAACGTAGCCGGTGAGACGAGCACGTTTCGCGCCTCCTGCTGGTCGCCCAATTCAAAGCCGGCGATGCCGATGCGAGGGAGGACGCGATCGACGGTCAGCGTCCGCGGCCTCCCGTAGGCATAGACGTCGATCTGCGCTCCGGGCCTGATATTGAGACCTTGCGCAAGGTCTGTCGTGATGGCAGCGTGGCCCGCCCCGGGTGTCGCGCCCCCAACGCCGGTGGAAGCCGGATCGCCGCCGAAAGCGCGAGCGGACTCGAAGTCGACTGCCACAACCTGGGAGTTCGGGACGCTCCGGAGTGTTTCCGCGCGGCCGGCCGTGGTAGGGGCGTCGAGTGTTGCGAGCTGCAGGACGCCGTCGACCTTCGAAGCCGGCAGCGAGCGAAGCCGACCCGATAACGAGCGCCACTCCGGGGCATCCTGCGCAAGGACGAGCTCATCGATCGGTCCGAGATGCTGCCGCGCCCCCTGGCGGATCGACGAGTCCATCGTGTCACCCACCACTGCGGAGCCCGTGATGATCGCCGCGCCCAGCAACGAACCGAGCACGACGAGCAACGCTTCGCGCGGTCGCCTCATGGCGTTGCGCAAGGCAAGACGACGCAGGATCGGGCGGCGGGCAAGGATGAACAGGAAGGGAAGCGAGATCAGAAGCGAGATGAGAGCTGCAACCTTCATCGCAGCACCGGCTCCCGCGCGTTCTCATCTCGCTTCGGGCTCTTTGCGCCGAGTTGCTCGTCACCGACGAGCCGGCCGTCGCGCACCGTGATCAGCCTGTCGGCGTGCGCCGCAACCGTCGGATCGTGCGTGACGAGGATGATGCTGAGACCCTCGGCGTGGAGCTCACCGAGCAGCTCCATGACGGCTGCGGCCATCTCCGAGTCGAGGTTGCCCGTGGGCTCGTCGGCCCAGACGATGCGCGGCTTTCCCGCTAGCGCCCGTGCGACCGCGACGCGTTGCTGCTCGCCACCGGAGAGCTCCATTGGTCGGCGGTCGAGCCTGTGGCCGAGGCCCACTCTGGTGAGTGTCTCGCGGGCGCGGATGTGAGCGTCATGCTCGCGCACACCGGCTAGCAGCAGCGGTAGCTCGACGTTTTCCGTTGCAGTGAAGACCGGGATCAAGTTGAAGGCCTGGAAGATGAAGCCCATCTCCTTGGCGCGGTGCTTCGTGCGCGCCTTGTCGGAGAGCTCGTGAATGCTGAGGTCATCGACCAGGACCCGCCCGCCGTCGATCTCGTCGAGGCCGGAGACGCAATTGAGAAGTGTGGTCTTCCCGGAGCCGGACGGACCCATCACTGCGACGAACTCGCCCTGCGGTACGACCAGATCGAGCCCGTGCAGTGCGACGACCGAGTCCGCTCCGGACCGGTACACCTTCCGTACGTCTTCAGCGACGAGGATGGGTTTGGGTTGGGTTTCGTTGGTACTCATCGTCCGTCCTCCCAGTGAAGCCTCGAAGTGATCCCGACCACGCCGGGAACTCGGTCGACGAGCGCCTGGAGACCCCTGAGGTCGGTGTCTGGCGCGACGGTCGCGACGCCTTGGGTCATGACGTCCCTGACTCTCATCTCGCGCTCCCTTCGCGCTCGATTGCGCTGTTCGCACCCACTCTCGTGCTTGGGGCTCGGGACGACATCGGTGCGAGAACGGAACCAGCGTGCGGAGTTCTACGGAACCTTGCCGCCTGGCTGGTGCTGCGCTACGCAGAAGAGTCGAGTCACCGCAGCGCCCACCACCTTCGCGTCGGTGATGCCGTTCCCACGCTCGCTGTGCTCAGGCACCGGGCGAGGACACGTGCGACGTGGCAGCACGCTCCTCCTTTGCAGGACCGTCTCGATCTCTCCTTGTCGCCCCGCACGATCGGCGATCGGCGACCTCGACTGGGGCTCCTCCGGCGAAGCCCGGAACGGCGAGATGCACGACGTACTCGCTCGGCGATTGCGACGCTCGCCTCGGGCGGCGCGGGTGAGGCCCTCGTCGCATCAGCTGGCCGTCCTCCTTGGTGTCCGACCTCGCCCGACCGCAACACGGCGCAGGCGCCGATCGCGAGCCGCCGAGCGGCCGAGACGTCGCCCGAAAAAAGGCCTTACGACGTTCTACGGAGCGCCGAGTTTACTCGCCCACCCGGTGCGGCAGACGCCACCGCGCTGCCGTGCGAGAGACGATCTTCCTCGTCAGGCGAGTGTCTTGCCCACCGCCCGTGGGGCCGGCGCGTCCGGCCACGTGAGTCGAGGCTCGACAGAGACGACGCCTGGGACTCGCTGAGTGCAGTTGAGGATCTGTTCGGCCACGCCCTCGTCATCGACACGTCCCTCGAGCGTGACGTAACCATCTTTGACGTGAACCTTCACCTCAGCGGGGTCGATCCAAAGCTTCGCAAGGAGCACGTCTCGCTGGATCTCGAGCTCGACCTCCTCGTCCCCGCGCGTGAACGCACGGACGAGATCTGCCCGTGTCACGATCCCGACGAGCTGTCCCGCATCGACAACCGGGAGCCGGTCGATCCCAACCTCGAGCATCAACTCGGCAGCATCGGCGACCGACCGTCGCGGCGTGATCGTGACCGCCGGTGAGGTCATCGCCTCGCCTGCCGTACGGGCGTTCAGCTTGGCAGCAGGCGGATCCTCTCCGTAATGAACGAGCCAGTCGACCAGACCGTCCCGCTTCGGGGCTGTCCGTTCCTTGTAGAGGATGTCCGTCTCCGACAGCACGCCGATAACGGCCTGCTCCTCGTCGACGACCGGCAGCCCTGAGATTCCGTACTCGAGCATTCGGGTTGCAACCTGCTTCAGTGGCATGTCTGCGGGAACTGTGAAGACGTTGGTGGTCATGATGTCACGGACTGTCATCACTCCTCCTTTTGGTTTTCTCTGGCCGAGTGTCACCGTCACCGGCCCCTTCTTCTCCAAGGCTCGCGTGGACGCGGCGGCCGCGCATCCGGGCGTCGGCTGAACCGCGCTGCGGCTTTACCGCAGCAGCGTGGCTACCAGCTCTTCAGCCGCGCAGTCGGCGGCGGGACGCCAATTCGCGCGCGCGCATCGACGACGACGCAGCCGTCAGGACGAGCGATCACGGGATTCAGGTCCAGCTCCGCCACTTCGGGCAGATCGTCCGCAAGGCGAGCGACCCGTAAGACGACGTCGGCGAGCGCCCGGGCATCAGCAGGTAGAGCACCACGGAAACCCCGCACGAGCAGTCCGGCCTTTCCGCTCTGCACGAGCTCGTCCGCGTCGGTGTCGGTCAAAGGCGCCAGTCGGAAGCCGGCGTCTCCGATCAGCTCGGCCATCGTGCCGCCCGGGCCGAGGGCGACCAGCGGCCCGAAGACGGGATCCTGGAATGCCCCCACGAGCACCTCCGCACCACCACGCAGGAACGGCTGCACGAGCACCGGTAGCCCGATCCGTTTAACCGCCTCGCTCACCGCACCTGGATCACGCAGGTCAAGTGCGACTCCTCCCTGCTCAGTCTTGTGCACACCGGCGGCGGCCGTCTTCACGACGATGGGATACCCGAGCTCGTCCGCAACGGCGAGGGTCTCCTCGAGGGTGGACGCGACTCGCTCCGCAACGACCGGAAGTCCGTACGCCTCGAGCAGCCGACGAACCTCGTCTGGAGCAAGCCACCGCTCCCCGGCTTCGTTCACGACCACACGCGCGGCGGCTACGTCGATGCCGTCAAGCGTAGGCACCCGTCCTTGCGGACGTCGCAGCCACTCGGCGCGCTCAGCGGCACGCCCGAGTGCACGCGCTGCAGACTCCGGGTAGTCGAACGCGGCGACGGGCGCCGACAGCAGTTGCGAGGGAGTCCCCGTTTGACTGATCACACAGGCAAGCACCGGTTTGCCTTCGCTCGCCTCCGCCTCGGCGGCCCGGGCGATCGCCGCGGCCACCTCGTCAGCTCCGGCCACGACGGGTGGGACGAACAGAACGATGACCGCGTCGACACCGGGGTCGCGTAGAAGTGCGGGCAAGACACTTTCGTAGGTCGTGCCTACCGCCGAGCCGAGCATGTCGACTGGGTTGCTCACGCTGGCTTCCAAAGGCAAGATCGCGCGCAGCGCGGCGACGGTCTCGTCGGCGAGCGGCGAGAGTGAGAGACCGGCGGCCTCGCACGCATCGGCACACAGAATGCCCAGACCGCCGGCGTTGGTGAGTACCGCGACCCGGCGACCGCGTGGCAGGGGCTGCCCATCGAGCAGGGCGGTCACGTCGAGCAGCTCTTCGAGGGTGTCGACCCGGATGACGCCCGCCTGATGAAACAGAGCATCGACAGCGGCCTCGGACCCGGCGAGCGCGGCCGTATGTGAGCTCGCCGCTCTCGCGCCGGCGGCGGTCCTCCCCGCCTTCATTGCGACGATCGGTTTCGTCCGCGCTACGCGCCGCGCAACGCGCGCAAACTTGCGCGGGTTGCCGAAGGACTCGAGATACAAGAGCACGACGTCAGTGTTCGGATCCTCTTCCCAGTACTCGAGCAGATCGTTCGACGAGACATCCGCCTTGTTACCGATTGACACGAAGGCGGAGAGCCCGAGGCTCTTTTCGGTTGCCCGCTCCAGCAAGGCCAGCCCGAGTGCGCCACTTTGCGACGAGAAGCCGACCTTGCCGGGTGGAAGCGAACGCGGACCGAACGTGGCATTGAGTCGAACGTCGGTCACCGCGATGCCGAGGCAGTTCGGGCCGAGAAGCCGGGCTCCATGAGAGCGAACCAACTCGAGCAGCAGATCCTGGCGCGCCTCACCTTCGGGACCGATCTCGGCAAAGCCTGCAGAGATGACGCACAGAGCTCGGACGCCTGAGGCGAGCGCCTCTTCCGCCGCCTCGAGCACCGCAGCGCCCGGCAGGCAGACCACTGCGAGATCGACAGCTTCTCCGATCTCGGCGATGCTCCGGTAAGCATGGACGCCCGCGACTGGCTCGCCCGACCTGTTGACCGGATATGCGACCCCGCGAAACTCGCCGCGCAGCACGTTACGGAAGAGCTCACCGCCGATCGAACCGGCACGCGATGACGCGCCGACGACGGCCACCGTGTCGGGTTTGAAGAACGGATCGAGCGAAGCGGCGACCGCAATGTGGTCCCGTTCGTCGATGCGCGTGCGCAGGGCCTCGGTCGCATCGAGCTTCAGCCGCACCTCGGAGATACCCGACTCGAAGACGCGGCTCTGCTCGAAACCCGCGTCCCTGAAGACCCCGAGCATCTTGGTGTTGTCGCCCACCACTTCGGCGAGGAACTCCTCGACGCCTACCCCGCCGGCAAGCGAGGCGAGACGCTCGAGCAACCGCGTCGCGATGCCGCGCCCTTGGTGCTCGTCGGCCACTGCGAAGGCAACTTCAGCGGTGTGTGCATCGCGTAGGCGCACATAGCTCGCCAGCGCGACGACGACATCGTCCTTCGTGCCGACGAGCGCGCCCCGTTCGACCCAGTCAGGTTCGAGCACGGGGTCGACAAGGCGCTCGTCCACGCTCGGATGTCCGTGGAAACGGAGATAGAGGTTCCGGTCGGACAGCCCGCGGAAGAAGTCAAGCAGCGCCTCGCCATCTGCCGCTCCGGGTGGGCGGAATCGCATCGTCGAGCCGTCGCGGAGGACGACGTCCGACACCGTCTGTGCAGCTGCATCCATGAGAGGAGAGGTTGCCACTCTCGTCAAGCTTCGACCAGCCCCGGCGTTCAGGCATCCGCCCACAACCGCACGCTGATTGCGGATTGACCGCAAACGCGATTCCGCACCACCCCGATGTCGTCGGCTCGCGCCGACCGGACTCTCTGGTCAGCTCCGGCGGAGCGATCCTCGGATCAGCGTCTCACGCTTGGAGACGACCGGATCAGGGGTGGGGGTGCGTTCCGCCCCCACCCCTGCCGGCCGGGCAACCAGATTTACAGGGCCGCGCCGACCAGCTCGGCTACTCGAGCGCCGCCATAGGCGTGCTCTCCCGCCAGCACGACCTTCAGGGCGTTTGTCTCTCCGGCTGCTGCAAACGTGTCGTAGGCCTCGAGGGTCTGGTCGAGCTCGAAATGATGCGTCGCAAACAGCGTCGCGTCGAGCCGCCCATCCTCGATCAACTGCAACAGACGCGGTGTCGTGAAGGTGTCCACGAGACCGGTGGTGATAGTGATGTCCTTGATCCAGAGCGTCTCCAAGTGCAGCGTCGCGGAATGACCATGGACGCCGACGTTGGCGACATGGCCGCCTGGCCTCACGAGCTCCGTGCAAAGCTCGAACGTCTCGGGCACACCGACGGCTTCGATCACGACGTCGGCACCAAGGCCATGTGTGAGCTCGTTCACAGCGGCGACGGCGTCGTCGCGGCCGTTGTTGATCGTCACATCGGCTCCGAACTCGCGTGCCCTCTCGAGCCGGGAATCGGCGAGGTCGATTGCGACGATTCGCGCGGGCGTGTAGAGCTTGGCCGTCATCATCGTTGCCAGGCCGATCGGACCGGCCCCTACGACGACAACAGTGTCGCCCGCGTCGACCTTCCCGTTGAGCACACCAACCTCGTACGCCGTCGGCAGGATGTCCGCAAGGAACAACACCTGTTCGTCGGTGAGAGTTTCCGGAAGCTTGTACACCGATGTCTCCGCGAATGGCACGCGGGCGTATTCGGCCTGCAAACCGTCGATCAAGTGACCGAAGATCCAACCGCCGCCTCCGGTGCAAAGACCGTAATGGCCCTCCCTGCAGAAGCGACAGCGTCCGCACGATGTGATGCAGGACACGAGAACACGATCTCCGTCGCTGAGCGTTGTGACGGCGGAGCCCGTCTCGACGATCGTCCCTACTGCTTCATGACCGAGCACGGTTCCGGGGGTAACCTCCGGAACGTCGCCCTTGAGGATGTGCAGATCGGTACCGCAGATCGTGGACGAGTCGATCCGGACGATCACATCAGTCGGTTCCTCGATCGTCGGGTCGGCTTTGGTCTCCCAGCCCTTCTGGCCGGGGCCGTGATAGACAAGCGCTTTCATCCTGGGCCTCCTTTCGCTACCAGTCCCTAGTCTTGGCTCACAGCTGGACTCGGTCATCGGCGAGCGCGCGGAGAGGCCCTGCGGCTTTTCCACACCGTTCTGACTGAGAGGTGGACCGCTTAGGGATCTCGACTGGAGAGGCCCGTAAGAAGGGCTCGGGCCGCTCGCGCCGCGACCAGCTCTTCTCTCGCGCGTACGACCAGAACCCTGACGCGCGAGCCGTTTGCCGCTACATCGCAGTCGGGCTCGGCAGAATCGTTTCGGTCGGGGTCGAGCTCGACTCCGAGAAAGCGGAGGCGGTCACATAGTCCCTCGCGGACGACCGAGGAGCCCTCGCCGATACCTCCAGTGAACGCCAGCGCATCCAGTCCCTCGGCGGCGGCTGCCATGGCGCTAACCGCTGCTGCCAGCCGGTGCAACATAACCTCGAGTGCAAGGCGCGCGTCGGGATCCCCTTCCCCGGCTCGGCGCTCGACCTCGATCATCCCGCCCCCACCCGTGCCGGCGAGCCCAGTCACGCCCGACTCGAAGTTGAGCGCGTGGTCAACGGACTCTGCGTCGAGGCCTCGTTCGCGAAGTAGGTACAGGAGCACGCCTGGGTCGACCGACCCCGAGCGAGTCGTCATGGGCACGCCTTCGAGCGGAGTGAGTCCCATCGTCGTATCGACCGACCTGCCCGAGCGAACAGCCGTCACGGACGACCCGCCGCCGAGATGACATACGACCAGGCGTTCGACGGTGCGTCCGAGAAGCTGGGGAACGCGTTCAGAGCACCATTCGACCGAGAGGCCCTGAAAGCCGTATCGGCGTATACCCCACTCGGTACGCCACCGAATCGGAACTGCGTACACGGCGGCTTCCTCCGGAATCGTGCGGTGGAAGGACGTATCGAAGACGGCCACATGCGGCAGACCCGGGAACGCTTCACGAGCTGTTTCGATCGCGTCGAGAGCCGGTGCATTGTGCAGAGGCGCGAGTGGGACCGGCGCGAGGATCTGGTCTCGACGACGTCGTAGATGACCCCCGGATCCAAGAAGCTCGGCCCTCCGTGAACCACGCGATGAGCGATGGCAACCGCCTTCGCGGGGCGTCCGCGAACGACTTGATGGCGACGCCACGACCGGTATCTTCGACTGCGTGAAGCTTCGGCTCGTCGAGCCTGCATTGACGACGAGAATCGCGCCCACCGGCTCAGCCGGGCCAGGTCCAGTCGCGGATCCGGTGGATCCTCTCCGTGCGCGCGACCGTACGCCCGGGCTCGCAAACGCGCGTCGACCATCTCCTGGCGGAGATGATCGGCCTTACCGGCCAACTGTGGCAGGCGGTCGATAACGTCGATAACGAGATGGAAGCGGTAGAAATCGTTGCGCATCACCATGTCGAACGGCGTCGTGGTGGTGCCTTCTTCCTTGTAGCCCCGC
>CAWFLF010000008.1:0-101356 GCA_963816605.1 uncultured Actinomycetes bacterium | reverse complement strand
CGAGATGTGGTTCAAGGCGACGGCGCAGTGGCCCTTCGTCGACTCCGTCAGCCGGACCGGCAATCACCGAGAACTCCGGGCATATCCCGCTCGCAGTGCAGACGGAAGGCCTCGACAAGCGTGTCAATTCCCTTCCGGGGGACGAGCTGTCCAATAAAACTTCAAACCAGCCCTCCGCGGGCAAACGCAGACGGCGTCGCGCAGCGGTGCGGTCATGTCGGACGATCGCGTGTTCGTAGTTGCCGTGCGGGACGACATGAACGCGATCGTCTGGGACAGTCTGGCGGCTGACGAGCTCATCCCTAAGTCGCGATGAGTGCACGATCAGTGCGTCTGAGTCCCGCACCATCAGACGCTGCCAGCGGCTCACGCCGATGCGCGGCTCGGTCAGGTGAACCGTGAACACGGTACGGGCACCGGTCAACCGCTTCAGCGTCTGCGCGATCGCGTAGTTGTAAGACGTCGCCCACTGGAAATGCAGCACGTCTGGCCGGTCGTTTGCGACGAGTAGTGCGAGTCGTCCAACCCCGATGATGCCGTCCATGGCCTTCGCGAGTCTGTGGCCGCGCATCCCCCGCTGGTAATACAGCGGCATGACGCCGTCAGGCCCGCGCGTACGGCCACCGTGACCTTCGCCCCAGCCGGCCGAGTCCGTCGGCAAGACCTCTGAGTAGGGGTTCGTCGACGCCGTCCGATCGAAGATCAGGACGCGCAATGAGCGATCGGGCCTCAACGCGTTCCTCGCACGTCGACCACCGCGCCCCTGCATCTGATTCTCGACACCCCACGCGGGGTTCGCCCTCGGCGTCGCCAATGCACCGGCGACGGCGACAAAAGAATCCATTCCAGCGAGCGCGTTGCAATAGAGCCCGCTCTCCGTGAGGTTGTAGAAGAAGATGAACGACAGGAAAACAAGCGGAAACGTCCAGCACTTCCCTCTCCGACGTGAAGTTGCGCGAGGCCACGTCGCCACGTCACAGCGAACGCGACCGCGAAGACAGTGAGGCCGACGGCCCCGAACGCGAGCAACAGGTCGAGGAACCCATTGTGCGAATGAGGCGGCGTGTTGTGCGAGAACCGCCAAACCTCCAGCGAAGGGCCATAGATCCGCGCCAATAGGCATCGAAGCCGTAACCAAGCCACGGGTGCTCGCGTATTGCCCACCAAACAGGGCGCCAGATGCTGACTCTCCCGGTCAGTGAATAGTCGGCACCCACGACCTTGAGCAAAAGACCGATGTTGGTCACCGCCACGAGCGAGCACAGCGCCAAACCCATTGCCACGACACCCTTGATCGGAACCCACGCCTTGTCTCGCTGCGCGAGCATCTGCAGCAATGCAAAGACACCAACCATCAGCGCGCTTACGCCAGTGCAGTGCGCGCACCGCTGGCAAACCCAACGAGCGCGAACGCGACGATAAGGGCAACGCCGCGCACGGTCCCGTGTCGTGGGCAATGACTCGTACGGCCCACACGATACCGCCCAAAACCATCATCCGCCCGAGCTCGTTCCGTGCCCGAAGACACCGCGCCATTCACTTGCGCGAACGTGGTCGACCCCATACTTCGGCAGCGCGATAGCGAAGACCACGCTCAGCACAAGAATCGCGGCGGCGATCCACGCGAGGATCGTGACGAGGCGTTCGACTCCGAAGCGGACGCCGACATAGAGGCCGAACAGCGTCGAGAGGGTGAGTTGGATTGCAGACTGAAGCGTGGAGTGTGGTACCGCAGACCAAGCCGACGACAGAACCGCAAGCAAGCAGAGCGTCGCGACGGCGGGATTGCGCACGAGCGCCTCCAGTATCTCGTCGCCGAACCGAAACAGCATCACGATGATGAACAGGGAGACAAGAAGCCATACGGGTTGGCTCAGCGGATCGCGTACCGAAATCGCGCGCGAGACGCCGCCGAGCTGGGGGTTGAACACGAGAGGCACGACCGCGTTCGCCGAAAGAAAGAGCGTTGCGCACGTGAACGCTGTCTCCCAAACCGGAACGGTCCTCCTACGCCGCATGGCTGCGGACAGTGGACGCTCGACGAGTGAAGCAGTGCTCATGCTGTTCGCCTCAGCGATGGCGTGGTTGCAGCGGGAGATCCGCGCCTGAGCAGCTCAGTTGCCAGCCAGAGCGCAGCTGCCAGAACCGCAAAGGTCGCAATCGTCGACCAAGCTGCGCCTCGCCACGAGTACGCAGGGATGAGGAGGAGATTCAGCACGACGTTGAAGAGGGCAGCTGAGAGCTGGAGAATGGTTCGAATCCCCTGTGCGTCGGCGCCGGTTAGAGCGTCGGCCGGCAGGTAGCAGAGGCTGGTTAGCAGCGGGATCGGTGCAAGCCACCGAAGCGCCGCTGTGGATTCAGCAAAATCTGAGCCGAGGATGTGAGGTGCGAGCGGCGCTAGCAGAAAGATCGCGATTCCGGCCATGACGCCGTACAAGACAGCCGGTGTCAGGAGGCGGCGAGCGAACGCCGTCGAACCCTCGATCCCTGCCATCCCGGCGCGGAAGAACCGCGGGTAGGCGGCGAACAGGAGGGCCATCACAGGGATGAAAGCCGCACTCACGGCGCGATATGCGGCTGCGTAGATACCCGTCGCCCCGAGCGTGCTGAACCTTCCGAGCATCGCCTTGTCGACGTCGCCGTAGATCGTGCTCGCGCTGGCCGCAACGGCGAAGTAGCCGCCTAGCCTGAAGCGGCTCCAGAGCAGCCTGGGCTTGAGCGCCGGTCTGCCAAGCTGCCTACGCGCGATCGAGAACGCGAGCGCCGCCGCAACCGCGCTGGCAACTAGATAGAAAGCAGTCCACGCGACGAGTCCCCGGAACTGCGAGGCCGCGAAGAGAAAGACGGCGACGCAGCGCAATCCTGGCAGGAGCATGGAGATCAACGCCATTGCCCGCAGGCGATCCGACGCCTGAAAACATTGTGCCGCGATATCCGCGACTCGGGCGAAGCCCAGGTCGGCAATCGCGAGGAAGAAAATTGCGGACAGCGGCACCTTCCCGAGAAACGCGGCACCGAGGACGAGAACGAGACCGACGAGGACGAGGCCACTCGACGCCACGGCCATCAGCGCATTCCCGAAGTTGGTTCGGAATGCGCTTCGATCGCGCGCAACTTCCATGACGAGGATGTTTCCTGAGCCCCAGGCTGCGAACGGCACGAAGATCGCAACCAGAGCCACCGAGGCAGCCAGCGCGCCAAAACCGCTCACGCCGAGCACACGTGCGATAACGACGAAGTAGGCAAGCCCGCAGACAAGCTGCCCGACTTGACCGACGATCAGCCATGCGGTGCCGCGCGCCAAGGAGTGTGTCAAGGCGTCGCTCGAAGCGGCCGAACCCATATCGGGACGGAGGATCTTCAATGCCCGGTCGGCCTCCCTAAGAAGACGAGCGGCAGCGTCTGGAGCAGGAGGCTGATGTCCTGCCAGAAGGACCAATTCGTGACGTAGAGATAGTCAAGGCGAACCATCTCTTCGAATGGGATCTCGTTCCGGCCGAGCACCTGCCACAAACCTGTGATGCCCGGCTTGAGTGAGAGACGCTTGCGCGCCCATGAGTCGACGTGGCGGTCTTCGTCGACGATCAGCGGACGCGGGCCGACGAGGCTCATGTCGCCCTTGAGGACATTCAACAGTTGAGGAAGCTCGTCGAGCGATCTCTGGCGCAGGCATCTGCCGACGCGCGTCACTCGCGGATCGTGCGGAATCTTGAACATCCGCGGATCACCCCCAGGCTGGGCGTGCTTGTTGAGATGGGCAACTTCACTTCTCGCGTTCGTCCGCATCGGCGGACATCGTGCGGAACTTGTAGATGCGGAACGGTTGCCCGTGCGCTCCGACCCGGACCTGACGGAAGAAGACGGGCCCCGGCGAGGTCAGCTTGATGAGCATCGCCAAAACGGCGAGCAGTGGGCACAGCAGCAATAGCAGGGGACCGAGAGTGCGACGTCGGTTGCGCGCTTGATGAGGTTTGACGAGCGCGACAACCTCGGAGGTGCGAGCCCGAGAAGCGGAATTCCCTCAAGGGCGTGGACGGCGAGGGTGCGCGAAAGATTCTCGTACAGGCGCGGGACGACGTCGATCTGGATATCCGACTGCGTTCGCCGGATGAGCTCGATCATCTCGCTGTCCGGATGACTTGAGAAAGCGATGATCACACGTTCAACCCGGTACCGACGCAAGATGGTCGGCAGTTCCTGGGGAGTGCCAAGTAGCGTCGCGTTGTTCGTCGCGAGCGCGCCAGGTAGCGGTTCTCCGTCGACGAAACCAACGAGGTGAAGCTGGTACTCGGGGTGCCTGACGAGCTTCCTGGCGATCAGCTGCCCGACTTCACCCGTGCCCAGGATCACGGTCCTCTGCGCCAAGCCGGTAAGGCGCCGGCAGATGCCCCGGACCACGACGCGCGCGGTGATGATGAAGATCAGTGCAAGGAGCCAGAACTCGACTACTGCACGAAAGTCCGACGAGAACACATGCGAGACGTGGCCAGCTCCAAAGACGATGACTGAGCCGATCGTCAAGAAGTGGAAGGTTCCGGGTAGGTCGTCGACGGTCGAGGCGTGTGCGAGGGGGTCGTCCCGCTCATAAAGGCTGTAGAGCGTGATTAACACGATCCACAAAGGCAGCGAGAGCGAGAAAAACAGCAAGTGGCGGCCCTCGAGGCCGACGGAGCTGCCGCTGCGGAGTGCAAACAGCAACTGCGCGCAGACGAACGCCAGAAGAAGCCCGAGGACGTCCCCAATGAGCAGCATTCGGTGAATGAGCCAGCGGCGACGTCCGGCGCGCTGCAGCTCGATGCCGCCGCCGGCTTCAGCTCCGACTCCGGACCGCTGCGGAGGTGGCTGCCCGGGGGCGTAGCCGACACGGGCACCCGTGAGCTGCGAGGGGTTCACTCTCTGCTCGGGGCGGAACGCCCGTCGCAATCAGGCGGCCGTCGAGGGACAGGCGACGAAGGCGACCCGGGTCGGCCGGGGATCCCAGTACCTCCTCGAAACGCAACATCAAATCTGAACGCCACGTGGCGCATTCACGTCACCTTCCGTTGGCGCTCCACATTGGAAGCACCGCTGTAGGACAAGTCCACAGGGCTCCGTGAACCGGCTGGCGGCTGACGCCAGCGGGTCCTCCGGGGTTCCTAGTACCGTTGCGCTAGACACCTCCCTTCGTCGTGGTCGCGCTCGAGAGAGCGTCGGCGCGTCGAAGCCCGAGGGGTCGCGAGGCTCGGCCCCGGCGCTTCGTTCGCGCGGGTGCCGGGGACCGAGCCGTACATCCGAGTACCTCCGTGGGTCTTGCTGCAGAGGCCGTCGTCTTCACGATGGTGTGGGGAGTGATGGTGACAGTCGCTCTAATCATTTGCGGTTAGGGACCCAGAACGGCGCATCGCACTAGACACTCCCCAACGTTCGATCGGAACGCGCCGTGTTTCGAACTGCACGCTTTCGCTCGCCGCTCGGCTATCGGCGGAGACGCCGACGTACCCATAGTCGCCATGTACCTCCGCTCCCATGATGACCACGCCGAGCTTGGGAATTGGAATCGTGTCCAACGCGCGCCGCAACCACCGCACCTCATGTCGACGGGTCTTGTTGGCGCGTGCGACGACGAGTAACGCATCGACTCGAGAGCCGAGCGCGATGCCATCTGCGGCCTCAAGAAGCGGTGGCGTATCGATGAAGACGAGCTCGTAAAGGGAGCTGAGCTTGGTCAACAACGCCGCGAGGCCGGTCATCTCGAGGAATGAGCCTGGATCCGGCGGCACCAGCCCGGCCGGCAGGAGCTCGAGGACGCCGTGCTCGAAGCCTTGCTCGCTCTCGACCGAAAACCCATCGTTCTGCACCAGAAGTGGCACCTGAACGATGGCGTGATCGAGCGCCGTCCGACTTAGCATCACTTCGGTCAACCCCGGGCCGATGCCAACGCCGAAGAACTTGTGGAGCTCCGGACCGCGGAGGTCCGCATCAACGAGCAGAACGTAGCGGCCAGCACGCGCGCAGGCCATAGCAAGATTGGCTGCGGTCAGGGATTTACCCTCTCCGGAGTGCGCGCTTGTCACCATCACGAGCTGTGCACCCGAGTGTGTTCCCTCGAAGTTCAATCGAAGCTCGCGGAACGCCTCGGCTTGGGTCCCAGACGGGTCAATTGGCATCGCCCTGCTGCGTAGCGCGCGGCGGCGTGGCTTACGACCCAACGCCTTTCGTGGAAGCGGCGGGATCGTTCCCAGGACTCGGAGACCGAGAGCATCCGCCAATTCAGCTGCCGAGTAGATGCGCGTGTCGAGCGCCTCGAGAAGAAACGCCACCACGAGCGCTAGCACCACGCCAAACCCGGCCGCCACGAACGTGTTGCGTACCGGGCGCGGTTGGACTTTGGTCGTTCCGCTCGCCCGGTCAGCGAGGACCGCGCGAGGGCTCTGTAGAAGTTCTAACGTTGAGAGGTGCTGCTGCTGGCTGAGCAGGCTCGAGTACAGCTGCGACCTCTCCTCGTGTGCGCGCTCGAGCTGTTGGAGCCGGGCCCCAACATCGACAACGGCTCGGTGAAGCGTGGCCGTATCGAGCTGCGACCGATATCGCGTGAACTCTCGAGCGTACGTCGTCGCCAACAGCGCGGCGCGGTAGGCGCTCGTACTATTCACTGAGAACTCGAGAAAGTCCGAGTCGGGGGCTGCCGAGACGGACGAGTTGGCGCGAAGCTGTGCGATTGACTCGGCGACGTTTGTTGTGCGTAGCGTCGACCGAAGGACGGCACCAGTTCGTGCCAAGCGCGCCTGCGTCACCGCGAAACGGTCAGGATCCTCCTGGGGAGGCGGCGCCGATCCGACCGTCCCACTCGAACTGAGGTTGTCCTGTGTGAGGAGGACTGCAGCGGTCGCCTGATACACCGGCGTCTGCGAAAGCGAATAAGCCAGTCCCACAGCCGGGACAAGAACCGCGATAACCACGACCGCGACTCTCCGACGCGACATCACGCCGACGTAGTCGCGCAACGAGCTGTTGTACTGGGGCGCCACAGTCCTCTCCCACTCAGCTCCTAGGAACTTACCACTATTTATCCACAGATCAGAGAGCCACGGCTCAAGCAGGTCGCATTACTAACTAACGATGGCCAAAAAACTGCACAAGGTTCGCAAGGCGCTCGGGTCTTATCAGGTTGAGGGAGCCGAGACCTGGAAGGCTGGGACGCCACGTCCAGTGGCTTGGCTCCCTTTTACAACCTGCCGTTTACGGCGGGGTCGTGCGTTCGCCTGCAGCGTCGCTCAAGCTGATGGGGAGCTCGCGCCGCAGACCCTGAAACCCTGGCCATCAAGCAGCCCGGTCGAAGCGCGAAACGGTGTGATGTCGCCGCGGTCAATGCGTGCGCCGCCGCGCTGTTACCACTTGCGTTGCCACTGCACACCTGAGATCTCCTCGAGCCGTTTGGCCGCCGCAGTCATCGTCGCGTAAAAACGCGGAACGGCAGGCTCATTGCTAGATGGAGCTAGCCGGACTCGAACCGGCGACCTCCTGGGTGCGATACATGAGCAGGCGTTCCTGGCGCTGCACGCTGCTGCCCGATGCCGCATCGCTCCACGGGTGTCAGTGGGTCGCGTTGCGTGCGGTGCAGTGCGGTTCGGCAGGGCTACTCACCACCTGCTCACCATTCTCACCATTCCTACGAGTCGCCGACCGCGATCAGTGCGGGCGTGCAAGCGACCATCAGGAGGCTCCCGCCACTCACCGAGGTCGCGCTTGCCGCGGCTGCGCTTGCCGAGCTCCGTCACGGCACGCGCAATACGGGAGTCGACGCGCTGAAGGCCGTCATTCGTCGTTGATCCGGTAGGAAAGGAGACCCCGGCGGCGAGGCCGCCGGGGTGGGTCTCTCCTAAGCGGTTACGGCGCCACCGTGAAGCTGCATGTCCCCGGGATCGTGCCCTTGGCCGTCCCGAATCCGTCGTTAACCGGATGCGCGAGCGTGATGTTCACGCTGAGGGTGTATGTGCCCGGAGCGATTGAAAGGATGGCGCGGTAGAACGAGCTGAGGCCCGAGACCTGTATGCCGTCGGGCCGCGTCAGCAGCGTCGGGGCAGGGGCAGACCAACTGATGCCGTCAAGTGACGTAGGCGGATTCCCTGACCTCACGGCGCTCCATGAGTCGGAGAACGAATCCGTCCCGGTGATGGTCGCGGTGCCGCTTTCGTTCTGGAAGAACTGGACCATGTTCTGTGACGTCTGAGCTCCCCATCCGAAGCCGAGCCGGATCGGATCACCACTGTTGGGAACGATGACCGGGTTGCCGTTCGCGTCGGTGCCCTGATGCGGCGACAAGTAGAACGTCCTGCCGTTACAGGCGTATGGGCTGAGGTTTTGATAACCAGGCCCGGCCGGAGCCTGCGTGGCCGTGATGGCCGCCCCTGCCGTCGAGGCGAGGACCATCAGCGCGAGCGACGCTACGACCGCAGCAATGATGCGTTTCTTCATAGACCCCTCCAAATAAATTAAGCGGCAAATGCCGCAAGTCCGCAGAGCGACCATGGTTACATCCGCCAGGCACAGTTACATAGGCCGTCCGGCCCATCTCTGCGTGCGGCGAGACCTATACGTCGTGCGCGTCAACGGTGCGCTGAACGTGAACGTCCGCCTCGTCGCCGTCGGTGCCGCTGCGCCGTACTTCTACCGAGGCCGCAGAGGCCGGTACGCGCCCCCCTGCTTGAGACCCTTGCGAAGCGAGCTCGAGCGAAGGGGCTGGGTCTATGGAAGGCGTGCCCGCACACGCCGTACGACCCGTACGCGGGCGTCGAGACCCGCCCATGAGAGTGCACGGCAAGCGCGAGCACGCCGCGAGCTCCGACGCCTAACGGAGGGAGGGGCGGGAGATACCCGCCCCCTCCATGGGATTACGACTTCAACGCCGCATCCCGCTCGACACGGCGAGCCTTCAAGAAGCAATCGTGAATCTGGTCCTCCATGCCGATGACGCTACCCCCCGTGTCCGGGGTCTTCCGCCGCTGCTGCGCCTGTGCGAGGACGGACGCATGCCCCTCCTGCCCGGGGTAGTTGATGCGGATGAACTCGGTCAGCATCGGGACCGTTCGCGGGATCCCACTTGCGTGGGTAGCGACGGTTGCCGATCCGCTTGGACGGTCGCAGGTACTCGGTGAAGCCCTGGACCATCTTCATGTGCGGAGACGACTCGGCGTAGTTCTCGCCGTCGGGCATCCAACTCCAGCATTCGGAGAGGGTGTCGAGCGCGTACAGGACATGGTCGAGGTCGTACTTCTCGACCTACGACCCGGCAGGCGCCGACCTTCCTACGCGCCCGAGGCTCTACTCACCATTAGGCCTCGATTGCTCACCATCGGGGGTCGTGCGAGTTGCTCCCTCGAACGAAGAAAGCCCCCGTTTCCGGGGGCTCTGCTGGATGGAGCTAGCCGGGCTCGAACCGGCGACCTCCTGGGTGCGATCCAGGCGCTCTCCCAGCTGAGCTATAGCCCCGTGGGCCGTCTAGTGTAGCCGCGCCGGCGGCCGACGGCCTCGCTCGTCGCCGCTCTCGGTGGAGCGCCTGTGCCACGCGGTCTGCGCAGAGCTCGGAGCAGAAACGGCGCGACCGGTTCTTCGATCGGTCGACGAAGACGCAGCAACAGGGCGCGCCCGCGCAGATCCCGAAGCGCTCCCAGCCATCGTCTCGGATCGCCTCCAGCAGCGACATCGCCGTTGCCGAGGCCACGGCGTCCGCGATCCCGCCGACCCAGAGAACACGCCACTCCTGCCCGACCCGCTCGAACTGCGGTTTCGCCGCGCTTTCGGCCAGGACGCTGTTGAGCTCCTTGACCGCTGCCGGTTCGCTGTTGGCGGTGAACGCGGCCCGCAACGAATCTCGGAGAACACGAACCTGAGCCACATCTCCGTTGGTCGTCCGCAGGGCCTCGCCGTAGCCGCGCCGCGCCAGGAAGCGCTTGAGCGCGGCGGCGTCCGGGAGCAGCTCCGGGTCTTCCTCGAGCAGGTCCCACGTATTCACGAGGTCGACCGCGAGCTTGACCGGATCGTTCTCTTTCTGGAACATCCCGCCATGCTAACTAGTAAGGATCAAATCCGTCTTATGATCCTGACGGTAAATTCGAACGGGGAGGTAAGACGATGAAACAGCTCTTCGTGGGCGCGATCTTGGCCCTGGTCCTCGTGCCGCTGGCTCAGGCCGGTGGCCCGGTGCAGACAACGACCCCGTGGGATCGCACACGCGTGATTCCGGCAAGCTCCGAGACTTGCGCCTTTCCGATCCAGGTGCATAGCACTGGGACGATTCACACGTGGACGTACGAGGATGGGACTCAGAAGACGATCCTCCAGAACTTCCGCACCGAATGGTCGAACCTCGACACGGGTGCGGTGGCTGCGTCGCCGCTCGCCGGGCCGGCGATCGTCTACCCGGACGGCACCGTGGTGATCAACGGCAACAACGGCCGGTTCATCGCACAGGGCGCGGGCCTCGCCTACGCGGACCTCGGCCGGACGATCACGACGGTCGAAGGCATCGTCTTCTCGGCGGGTCAGCACTCGGAGACGGCGTTCCCGAACATCTGCGCCGCGCTCGACTGACCACGAAACGGAAGGCCGGCCCACGCGGGCCGGCCTTCCGTCTCTTCGCCGCTGTAGTTTTCGCCGGTGGAGACCGGACGGGTAGAAGCCTTCAGCGACGGCGTCTTCGCCATCGCGGTCACGCTCCTGATCCTCGCCGTCGGGATCGACCAGGCACCCCACGGTGACCTCGGCCGCTACCTCGTCGATCTTTGGCCGGCCTACGTCGCCTACGCGGTCAGCTTTCTGACGATCGGAATCATGTGGGTGAACCACCATTTGCTCTTCGACAACTTCGCACGCGTCGACCGGCCCATGCTCCTGCTCAACATCCTCCTGCTGATGCTGATCGCGTTCGCGCCATTTCCAACCCGCGTCGTCGCGGAATTCGCCCGCTCGGAGGTCGACCGCCGCAATGCGGCGCTTCTCTACGGGATCACGATGACGACTACCGCGATCCTTTTCTTCTCCCTGTGGATGTACGGATCGCGCCGCCTCCTGCGCGCGAACGCCGATCCGCGCGTGGTGAGCGGCATTACCCGCAGCTACCTGCCGGGAGCGCCGCTCTATGCGACGGCGACGCTCCTGGCCTTCGTCAACTCGATCGCAAGCCTGATCATGTTCGCGGCGATCGCGCTCTTCTACGCACTCTCCGCCGCGTTGTTCGGTCGCACGGACGCGACCGTCTCTCGCACCGCAGCTTCCGGCGACCCGTCGTAAGCAGCAGAGCCGAGGAGAACCATCAGCCCTGAGCTCACGCCGGCGGCGTCGACCTGCGCGCGAGCGTTGCGGGGCCCGACACCGCCGCCGATGACGGCAACCGATCGGCTCAGCTCCCCGAGCGGACGGTGGCACGACTCGATCTGCGCACGCACGTCTTCTGGCGTGTCGTAGACGCTGCCGGTGAACGAGCCGACCTGGACGTAGTCCGCACCGCATCGGCGCGTCAGCTCGGCGATGACCGCCGGGGCGACGCCGAACCTGCGCTCGCGCGCCCATAGGGCGGCGCCGACTCGATGCGCGAAGATCGGCACGCCGAGCTCTGCCGCCCGCAACGCTCGCAGCGAGTCGAGACCCTGTGCGAACGCGTTCACCATCACTGCCCCCGCCCCCAGTTCGACGACACGATGTGCGCGCTCTAACAGCGACTCGACCGGGCCCGTGACGTTGGCCGCGTAGCGAACGCCGTCCGCGAGAACTGCCGCGACCGCTTCGACGCGAGCCTCGAGCGGACACCAGTCGGGATCGCCGAGGAGCTCGTCGTCCTTGACCAGGTCGGCGCCACCCGCGGCCAGGGCTGCAGCGATCGACGCAACCTCCTCCGGGGAGAGCCCGAGCGACGGCTTGACGATGGCGCCGACGAGCACTTCCTCGGGCGCAGCAAATGCGGGGCCGGGTAAAACACCGGTTGGTAGTTCGAGCTCGACGAGCCGGCAGCGGGCGAAGGCGGAGCTGTCGGCCCATTCACCCGCAAGCAAGGAGGAGACGAGCAGCGTGACATCCCCGCCCCAGTTCCCTTCGGGAAACTCGAGGACGGCTCGGCCGTCCGCCTGCGCCACGACCGTGGCTCGAACACGTTTGGGCCCGTCGGCACGGCCGACGGACTCGATCAGCGCCAGCGTCTCCGCCGCCTCGGGCGGGTCGAGCTCGTAGGTGGCCCGGATCACGAAGGCGAACGCTAAAGGCGAGCGGGTTCTCACGCTCCGCGAGCTCAACCGGGCGTTGCTCGAGCGACAGTTGCTCCTCGCCAGGGAGCGGCTGACGGTGCCCCGCGCCATCGAGCGGCTCTGCGCGTTGCAGGCCCAGTACGCCCCGTCGCCGTACATCGCGCTCTGGTCGAGAGTGACGGGTTTCCGGAAGGAACAGCTGACTCGCGCGCTGGAGAATCGCAAAGTCGTCAAGTCCTCCCTGTTCCGCATCACGCTGCACATCACGAGCGCTCGCGACTACCCCTATTACGCCGCCGCCTGGCTGCCCGCGGCGCGCGAGATGACGCACAGCGTCACCGACGAGCGAATGGCGGAGCTGTCGCGCAAGGTGCACGCCGCCGCGCGGAAGCAGATCACGCACGAACAGTTGGCGGCGATCGCGGCAGAGGAGATGGGCGGCTACTGGAGGTCGCGAACGCTCGCGCCGTTGCTGCACGTGCCGCCCGCAGGAACATGGGGGTTCCACGGTCGTCCCAAGCTGCTCGTCCTTGACGCGTGGCTTGGCGTCGAGCTGCCCGCCAGGGAAGAAGGCACGAAGCACTTTGTGCGGAGCTATCTCGCCTCGTTCGGCCCTGCGACGAAACAGGATCTCCTCCGCTTCGCCGGTGTCCGCGTCGGCGACCTGCGAGCCGGTATCGAGCAGCTGAAACTACGGACGTTTCGCGACGAGCGAGGACGTGAGCTGCTCGACCTTCCGGACGCGCCGCTCCCGAACGGAGACACCGTTGCGCCGATTCGCTTCTTGCCGAAATGGGACTCGTCCCTGCTGGCCTATGCCCCGCCGGAGCGGACGCGCATCCTCCCCGAGAAGTTCCGCAGCACCGTCATCAGGAAGAACGGCGACGTCCTGCCCACCGTGCTGGTCGACGGCTTCGTCGCGGCCACGTGGAACGTCGACAAGAGGCACGGCTTGGAAATCGAGCCGCTACGCCGGCTGACGAAGACGGAGCGCGCAGAGATCGACGACGAAGGCGAGCGGCTCGTCGAGTTCGTGCGCTCCTAGTGGTGGTGGTGCGCCGACCAGTCAAGCCACTGCCCCGCTGCGGGTAGCGCGGCGAGCGCAACGGTCAGGCCGAGAACGAGCGCCAAAGCGACGGTCCCGACGCGCAACACCGCTCCCGAGGCACGGGGACCTCCACCCCAGTCCGCCGCGACAAGCCGTGGCACTCGCAGCGCGTAGACGAGCACGTGAACTCCGAACGCGCCTAGCCAGACGAAGAAACTGACCTTGTGGAGCCCGAGCACGATCCCGCCGTCCGGGCCGACGACCAGGAGTGCGACACCGGTTCCGAGGACGACGAGCGTCGCGGCGATGAGCCCCGGTGCGACGAGCATGCGCATAAGTAGGAGCGGCGGCCCCTTGCGCACGTACTCGACCGCTCGCGAGTAGTAGCGCGCGAACCGGTAACCGGTCGCTGCGAGTTTCAGCGCGACAGGCGGAATCAGCATCAGCCCGACGAACACGTGCACGGACAGCAGCTGGCGGATGGAGAGGATCGTCACGCCCTCGACAGCCAGAAGCACCAGGAGCACGAGACCGGTTGTCCCCGTCAGGCGTGCGTTGCCCTCGCTACCACCACGCAGAAGCCGCGCCATCCACCTAGTACAGCAAGCGCAGATGAAAGAGAGATGAGACCGCGAGGGCTCAGTCCGCGAAGAGCGTGAGCTCGGGCTCACGCTCGCCGCGCAGCACCGCCAGGTCGACCTCGACGCAGTCGATCCCTCGTGACTCGGCGAGCGTGCGCGCCTGTGGCTTGATCACCTGGGCGGCGAGCACGCCACGACAGCCTTCGATCTCGATCCGCTCGAGGTAACGGGTGAGCTGCTCGACCGCGTCGATCGTCCCGACGCGTTTGATCTCGACCGCAACCCAGTCGCCGCTCTCGTCGCGGCACATGAGGTCGACCGGGCCGATGTCGGTCGGCCACTCCCGGCGCACGAGTCGGAAGCCGTCGGCCAGCGCCTCCGGGCGGGCCGCGAGCTCCTCTTGAAGATGCCGCTCGACCCCATCCTTCTGCAAAGCAGCGGACTCGCCCATGTCGTGCATCACGTCGCTGAGAACCTCGGCCAGACGGATCTCGATTCGGTCCTCGGTCTTCCCCGCCCGCTTCCGCACGACGATCGAGTCCGGCTGCTGCTCGATCACGCAGGGAGGCGTCATCCAGTTCAACGGCTTGAACCCGCCGCTGTCGTCATGCACCAGCACCGAGCCATCGGCCTTGAAGATGAGCAGTCGAACCGCCTCGGGAAGGACGGCGGTCAGGCGACCGGTATAGACGACCTCACAGCGGGCAACGAGCAGGCGCACGATCGACGAACCGTACTGTCCTTTTCGGACAGGCCGGTCAGGCTCTGTCCTTGGCCAGCAAGGCCTCGACCGGCGGCGCGTCCCGCACGGCACGGATGAGAGTCGCAGCCAGGGCGACGGCGACCGAAATGGCGGCCAGGACGAGGAACGACTTGATCGCGCCGACGGCCTCCAGGAGGAAACCGGCAGCAAGCGAGCCGAGCGGGATCGGGCCCCAGGCGATGAGGCGCGCAGCACTCGCCGTACGCCCCAGCAGGCGATCCGACACGAGTGCATACCGATAGGAACCGACAACGACGTTGAACGGCGGCCCGCCGATCCACATCACCGCGGCAAGCGCACCGAGGACGAGCACACTCGGCGCCAGCGCGAGCACCGCCATCCCGACGGCGTACAACCAGAGCGTGCCGATCACGACGACAGGTGCGGAAATCCGCCGTTGCACCCACGGTGCAATCATCGCGCCGATGATCGCACCGACTCCGAGGAAGGCGAACATTGCGCCGATCAACGACGGCGATGCGCCGAGCTGCTCCGCGCGGACGATCATCACCAGCGTCAGGGCGGCGAACGCAAAGTTCGATGCACCGACGAGGAAGACGATCGCGCGGAGAAGCGGGCTCTGCCAAAGCCAGGCGATCCCTTCCGCGACTTCGGCCCGGAGGCGCGTCTGCGAGGGAGGACGCGTCTCCTGGAAGGTCGGGCGGACGAACAGGAGCGTCACGAACGACACCGCGTAGGTCACTGCGTCGAAGATGAATGGCACCAGGCGACCGATCCCGAAGAGAAACCCTCCGAGCGGTTGTCCGACGAGCTCCGCACCCTGCTCCCTCGCCTGGTTCTGCGCGAGCGCGGTGGGGAGTTGCTCCTTCGGCACGACGTGAGGCAGCGCGGCGCCCTCCGAGAGTTGGAAGAACACGAACAGACTCCCCTCGACAAAGGCGACTACGGCGATCTGGGCAAGCGTCAGCTGGTCGAGCGCGAGTGCGAGCGCGATGCTGGCGAGCGCGACGGCCCGTCCTGCATCCGCAACGAGCATGATCCGCTTCCGGTTCCAGCGATCGACGAGCGCGCCGGCCGGAAGGTAGAAGATCAGGAACGGAAGGGTCTGCGCGAAGCCGACGAGCCCGGCCTTGGCCGGCGAATGCGTGAGCGCGAGCACGAGCAGTGGATAGGCGAGCGAACTGACACGCGTCCCGATCGTCGAGACGACCTGGCCGCTCCAGAGCAGGATGAAGTCACGGTTGCGCCGCAGCGGTACCGGCTTGTCAGGCACAGGCGCCTTGGAGGTCTACCCGCGTTCGACGCGGGAACCACCGACGATCGCGTCGCGACCGTCGTCGAACCGGACCCAGGCCTTGCCGCCGCCGTCGTAGTCCGGCGACCAGACGATCAGCGTTGCCTCGTCGCCGGCGACGCGCACACGTTCCGTTCCTTCCGGCTCGGCGCCGCGCCAGACCTTGATGAACGGGTTTTCCTCCCACTCCCGGCCGATCGTGGTCTCGTCGGTGTGACCCGGGAGAACGCGGGTCTCCGGCGGCAGTTTCATCAGGACGTCCATCACCGATTGCCGCACCTGTTCGAAGTTCCCGCCGCCGACCGAGTCTTTGAAGAGCGTGTCGCCCGTGAACACCGCTTCGCCGTTGACGACGAAGGCGATCATGTCGTCGGAATGCCCTGGGGTCGCGAGCGCCTCGACGCGCAGCCCGCCCACCTCGGCCGCACCGGTCTCGACCGGCAGTCCGAGCTCCCCTTCGTGCTCGACGTGGTCGGCATGCGAGTGCGTCCGGAGGACGACCTCCGGCTCGACCCGCCAGCGCTCGGCCGCCTCCAGCAGCGGCTCCAGCGGCGCGCCGGAGTCCACGTACAACGCAGCTCCACCCTCCTCGTCGGCGACGAGATAGGCGTTCGACAGGTAGCGCGGATGGAGGCTCCGTTCGACGAGCACAGCGGTACGCTACCGGCACACCGGCGATGAGGAGGAATTGAGATGGGGCTGCTGTCACGGACCGCGGAGATCATCAAGGCAAAGTTCAGCGCGCTGCTCAACCGCGCCGAGAATCCGAACGAGACACTCGATTACTCCTACGAGAAGCAGCTTCAGTCGCTGCAGAACGTCAAGCGCGGCGTCGCCGACGTCGTCACCGCCAAGAAACGGCTCGAGCTCCAGACGAAACAGCTGGAGCAGAACGTCGTCACGCTCGACACGCAGGCGCGTCAGGCGCTGGGCGCGGGTCGCGAGGACCTCGCCCGGCAGGCGCTCGAGCGGAAGTCCGGGATTCAGCAGCAGCTCCAGGATCTCGACACGCAGGTGAAGCAACTGCAGGACCAGCAGGAGAAGCTCGTCTCGAGTGAGAAGCAGCTGTCCGCGAAGATCGAGCAGTTCCGCTCGCAGAAGGAAGTGATCAAGGCCCAGTACTCCGCGGCGGAGGCGCAGGTGCGGATCGGCGAGGCTGCGACCGGAATCGGCCGCGAGATGGACAACACCGGCCTCGCGATCCAACGCGCGAAGGACAAGACGGAGCAGATGCAGGCGCGCGCATCGGCGATCGACGAGCTCGTCACGTCGGGCGACCTCGAGGAGCTCGGTTCGACCTCGACCCAGCTCGACCGGGAGCTGTCGCAGCTGGCATCGCAGCAGCAGGTCGACCGCGAGCTGGAGCAGATGAAGGCCGAGGTCGGCTCGGGCGGCGAGAAGAAGGAGCTCGAGAGCAGCTAGGCCGCAAGAACCGGTTCTTCTGCATTTTCCTCTGGCACGATCGCCCGGCGGCTGAGCAGGAACGAGCCCGCCGCCGCCGTCACCACGGCCATGACCACGACGAGGATTCGATAGTCGATCAGCGTCGTCAGCAGCGCACCCAGCGCGATCGAGATCGTCTGGGGCGTGTTGACGAGCGTGTCGGACGCCGAGAGGACGCGTCCCTGCAGGCGCAGAGGTGTGCGCACCTGAATCGCCGTGATGTAGCCGACGATCAGCCAGGCGATCCCCGCCCCCGCAAGCGCGATGCCGGCGAGGACGAGCGGAAGGCTGTGCGAGACGAACGACAGCTCGCCCACGGCGAACACTCCCATCCCCAGGCCGACGAGCTTCACGTCACCGATCCGTCGCATCACACGCGCAGCGGTGACGCCGCCCGCAATCGCCCCGACTCCCTGCAGCGAGCTCAGCACCCCGAAGAAGGACGCGGGCCGGTGCAGCCCCTGGTCGAGCACGGCGAAGATCAACGTCTCGGCGAAGCCGACGACCAGCAAGCAGACACCCGTCGCCAGCACGATCTGGCGAAGCGGCAGCGTCGCAAAGACGTGGCGCACGCCGGCGAGCAGTTCTGTGACGAAGTGGTGCTCCTCGCGCTCGAAGCGCGGCTCCTCGAGCTTGATGAACGCCAGCGAGATCACCACGGCGACGAAGCTCGCCGAGTCGAGAACGGCGACCGCGCCGCCGCCGACCGATGCGTAGATCAGCGCGCCGACGAGCGGGGCGATGAGCCGCAGTCCCTCACGCAGCGTTTGCAGGACGCCGTTCGACTCACCGAGCAGATCCTGCGGGACCATGACCGTCAGGAGTGCGGATCGCGCAGAGGCGGCGAAGGTTCCCGACGCCCCGTAGAAGACCGTAACGGCGTAGATGATCCAGACGTCGCCGCGATCGTGGACGAAGAGGAGCGAGAGGACGACGAGCGCTTCGGCCGCATAGGTCCACATCAGCAAGGGGCGCCGTGGCAGCCGATCGACGACGAGCCCGGCGAACGGCGAGAAGAGGGAAGGCAGGGCGAGCGCGAAGAACACGAGCCCAGCGGCGGAGTTGCTTCCGGTCAAGTCCTTGGTCCAGACGCCGAGCACGATGAACATCGCCCAGTCGCCGAAGACCGACGCGGACCAGCCGGCGACGAAGATGCGCAGGTTCCGGATGCCGAGCAGCCGGCGCATCAGACGTGCGACGGCGGGACCATCGCCGCCTCCGCATCCGCGAGGATCACGTCGAGTGGCTCTTCCTCGAGCGGCTCCGGCATCTCACGGATGGCGCGGACCGGTGAGAAGAGCACGGTCAGGAAGGGCAGGCAGCAACCGAGCCCACCGATGATCAGCGTCTCCTTGAGACCGATCACCGAAGCCACTGCGCCGCCCGTGATCGCTCCGAGCGGAATCGTCCCCCAGACGATGAAGCGCATCACCGAATTCATCCGGCCCTGGATGCGCTCCGGTGTGATCGCCTGACGGAGGCTGACCTGCGCGATGTTGTAGACGACGTTCGTGAAGCTCCCCACGATCAGCGAGGGAACGATCACGGCGAGGGCCGCCAGCCCGTGAGGCGCGAACGGGATGATCAGGAACGCCGGGCCGCCGACGACCGAAGCAAGAATGATCGTCCGGCCGACACCGAGCCGGCCCGAAATCCGATTGGCCGTGAACGCCGCCAGCAGCGCCCCCAGGTTGCCGATCGTGAACGCAAGCCCGATCGCCAGCGGACTGAGATGCAGTTCCCTGCGCGCGAACACCAGCAGAACGGCGAACCCGACCGATCCAAAGAAGTTGAAGAGCGCGGTGCACGCAGCGATGTTCTTCAGGTAGGGGTGGCGCAGGACGTAGCTGAGGCCTTCCCGCAGCTCGACGCGCATCTTGCGTCGCGGCGACCGATCCTTGAGGGGGGTCTCGGTCTTTCGGATCCCGAGGATGAAGAGTCCGGAGGCGAGAAAGCTGACCGCGTCGATCAGAATCGCCGGCGGGGCCTTCAGCAAGCCGATGAGGACACCTGCGAGCCCAGGCCCACCCGTTTGCGCCGCGGAACGGCTGATCTCGAGCTTCGCGTTCCCGTCGATGATCTCCTGGCGCTCCACGAGCGCGGGGAGATACGACTGGTACGCGATGTCGAAGAAGACGGTTGCGATCCCGACCAGAAAGCCGACGCCGAACAGCTGCCAGATCGTCAGTGCGTCGAAGAAGTACGCGATCGGGACCGACGCGAGGAGACCGGCCCGCGCAAGGTCGCCGGCGATCAGGATCGGTCGACGTGGCAGACGGTCGACCCAGACGCCGGCAGGCAGGCTCACGAGCAGGAATGGGAGAAATTCGACCGTGGTCAGCGCAGCGACCTCGAAAGCGGTCGCGTGCAGCACGTCGATCGCGGCGAGCGGCAGCGCCAGCTGGCTGATCTGCGTCCCGAACTGACTAACGGTCTCGGCAGACCAGAGCTTCAGAAAATCGGACCGCCGCCAGAGACCCCCTTCTGGCCAGAGCTTCACGATTGCTCGGTGAGCTCCACTGCCGCGAGGGCTCGCTCGATCCGCACGTCGCCGCTGACCGTCTTGACGAACAGTTCGACGAGCGGCGCATCCGGCGCGGGCGCTGCGGCCGGGGAATCGGAGAGCTCGAACTCCGAGCTCGTAGCGCCGCTGATCGTGTTTGCGTCGACGTAGACGCGGGCGCCGGTACGTACGCCGACCGTGACGTCGCCGGAGATCGCCTTCAACTCGACGCGCCCGCGCTGCACTGCTTCGAAGCGCTGATCGCCCGAGACCGTGTTCGCGCTGATCGACCCGCGGGCGTCGCGCACGTGGACATCTCCTGAGACGAGCTGGGCGCGAATGTCACCGCTGACCGCGCCGACGTGCAGATCACCTGAGACCGACTGGACGTCGAGGGACGAGCCAACGTCGTCGATGTGTACGTCGCCGCTCGCAGTCTTGATCCGCGTTGCGCCCTTTGCCTTCTCGATCTGGGTGTCGCCCGACGCAGTCTTGAGATCGACGGTGCCGAACTCGCCGCGCGCACGGAGATCGCCGGACTTGGTGCGGATGTCCAGATCAGCGCCGTGCGGGCACGTGATCCGCAGGCGAACATCAGGTCCGCCGAGGCGAATGCCCGGCCCGCGGCTGAGTGAGATAGAGATGCCGCTGCGCGCCTTCGCCTCGACGATGACCTCGTGCCCGTCGCCGCGCCTGACGAGCTCGATGCGCGAGCTCTCGACGAGATCGCGCACCGAGTCGTTCTTCGCGACCGCCTCGAGCTCGACGTGCGTCTCGTCAGTGTTTCCGGTCTCCACCTGGATCTCCCCGGCGGGAATCTCGAGGTTGAGGCGCAGTGGCCCCGGCGTGGAATAGGTCTCGCTGCGCATCAGATGATGAAGCGGCCCGCGTCGAGGTGCTTGACGTCGCCGAGAATCTGCTCTCGGACGTGCGTCGTCTTTTCGAAGCTCACGCGCACCGGCTCGTGGTCGCGAAACTTGTCGGCGTCGCGGCGCGGGATGAGTGCCAGCGCGAGTCCGAATGGAAGAGGTAGGACGTGCATCGTCGCTCCTTTCAGCTTTGGCCGTAGCCGCTCATGCGACGGCCGCCGGGTTGGTTGCGTCGCTTGGGGTCCGCACTGCGCGTGATCTGCTGCAGCAGCCACGTGTTCGCCGACACGCCGGCCTCCTGGGCGGCTGCGTCGACGATCGTCTTGAGCGTCTCGGGCAGCCGCAGCGTGATCCGCGCGGTGAGGTCCTCGAGGCCCGACGGCGGAGGCGCGCCGGGATCGGGGACGTAGACGAGCTCGGGCTCGCCGGCTGACACGCGGACCTCCACGTGTCCGTCTGGGAGCTGATTCGTGAGCTCCGCGGCGGCCTCGCCGAGGGCATCCATCAACCGGAGTCGGAGGGATGACTCCAAGGCCGCAACGATCCGGCGGGCGGCTTCCGCCACCGCTTCGTCACCGATGCCGGCGACGTTGGCCAGATCCTGCTGGAGTGCCTCGACATAGGCCGCCACGTTCATGGACGGCACTGTGACATCACAGTGATGTCATGTCAAGTCACATTTGCTGTCACCACAGCGTCAATCTCATGCAAAACCCGCAATTTCCGGGGAATTCGGGCAACCCTGCGCCGAAAATCGGCACAAACAACGTCCACTTCTGGCGCACTTTTCCCTTGCGCAGCCTGCCGGTTTGTGCCGTCACGACCTCCCAAAAGGGGTCAGACCCCAAGACGTCGCCCGTTGGGACATGGCCTAGAGCGGTGCGTCGAAGACGCCGAACCAGCGGGACAGGTCTTGCTCGACTGGAAGCTCCTTCTCCAGCTTGGCTTTCAGCTCCAGCTCCTCGGCGTTGTCTCGCTTCTGCTCCTCGCCCATCGGGACGAACGGCCAGAAGGCGCCCCGCTTGTAGCCGTAGATCCAGTAGACCGGATTCTTCGCGCCGTCGAACTTGAAGACCGCCGCGAGTAGCTGCCCCCCGAATCCCTGCTCCTCCAGCCCCTGCGCAACCGCGTGAATCGTCGCCACCTGGTCCTCGAGATCGGGATCCCGGACGATGATCCACGTGTAGCCAAACGAGTCTTCGCGCCGCTCGAGCTTGGAGCTCGAGCCTGTCGCGACCGCGTCGAGCAGCTGCTGGAGGTCGTTCTCTGCCCGGACGAATTCTCCGGCGGAGAGGGGCTTGAAGACGACCCCGGCCGCGCCGGCCGTGCGTAGCCCAAGCTCGGTGTCTAGCGTCACCGCCGCTGTCGTCAGCGCGAAGAGACGTTCACGCGCCGGTGCTGCGAGCTTTTTCTTGCCGAGGAGAACATCGCGAAGACCCACGAGGGCCTAAGCGACCGGTCGACCCATTTCCCGGGCGATCTCCGAAAGGGCGGCGAGACGCTTCTCGAGCGGCGGATGGGTCGTGAAAAGCGATGCCGCTCCCTTCTTCACCGACGTCGGGATGATGAAGAAGGCGTTCATCGTCTCGACCTGTCGCAGGTCGCGCTCGGGAATCCTGAACATGTCGCTCGCGATCTTCTGCAGCGCACTCATCAGGTGCTCCGGCGCGCCGGTGATCAGCGCAGAGCCGCGATCGGCGGCGAACTCGCGGTAGCGCGAGATGGCGAGGATCAGGATCTGGCTCAGGAAGTAGGTCACGACTGACACGAGCAGGACGATCAGCCAGACCGGAACCTGGTTGTTGTCACGGCCACGGCCACCTCCGAACATCCCGCTGTAGAGCCCAAAGCGGGTGAGCAGACCGGCGAGCATCGCGAAGAAGCTCGCGACGGTCATGATCAGGACGTCGCGATTGGCGATGTGCGAGAGCTCGTGGGCGAGAACACCCTCGATCTCGCGCGGCTCGAGGCGCTGCCACAGTCCGCGCGTGACCGCGACGGCAGCGTGCTTCGGGCTTCGGCCCGTCGCGAACGCATTCGGCACGTCCGTGTCGATGATTGCGACGCGCGGCTTGGGTAGGTCTGCCATCGCGCAGAGCCGCTCGACCATGTCGTGCAACTCGGGAGCCTCGTCACGCTCGACCACCTTCGCGCCCGAGGCTTTGAGGGCGAGCTTGTCGGAGGTGAAGTACTGGAAGAACGCGATCCCCACGACGATCACGAGCATCGGGACGAGGCCGACACTCAGAACCTGGAAGAGAACGACCGCAAAGATGACGTAGAGGAGCCCGAGCAGTGAGCTCGTGAGGAGGATTCGGAACGAAAGACCGGCGTCGCGACCGTATGACCTGCGTTTCATCGAGAATCGCTCTCCTTGAAGGCGAGGGTAATACGAAGAATCGTAGCCGCGGGCCTCATGACTGCGGGTTTCCTCGGCGTGAGCGGGATTGCCGAGGCCCGGCCGACGATCTACGTCGTCCCATCCGGAGCGGCTTTCCCGGCCGGAGACGGCGCGGTCGGCCTCTTCGTCCCGGGAACCGGAGGAACGGTCAGTCGGGCACGAGCGATCGCAGCCCTCAGGCGCGGCACGGTGGAACGCGACTTCGGCACGCCGGGCGGGAAGATCCTCGTCGACCTCTCCTCAGTCGCTCGGGTGCAGCCGCTCCGACCGGCCGTCTACATCAGCCTGCCGCCGCCGGGAGAGCACCCGAATACCAAGCGCTACGACGTGATGATCGTCGGCGCGGGCTACCACGGCATCCTCACTTCCGACTCCACCCGAATCCGCGGGCTCGTATCGCTCGCCGATCTCGCGCCAACGGCCGTCGCCCTGCAGGAGGGACGTTCGCCGCCGATCCACTCCGAGCCCGATTCGAACGCGCTGGAGGATCTCGGTGCGCTCGACACCCGACTCGCGCGCGTGCACCACGACCGCGGCTGGGTAGTCGTCACCGTCGTGCTCACGATCCTGGCGCTGGCCGCCTTCGCCCCGCGGGCAGCCGCACTTGGAGGGGCTGCGGCCGTGACTGCATCTCTCCTGCTGTCCTGGGCCGGCGCGACACGGTTCGGTCCTGTGATGGCGGCAATGGCGGCTCTGACCGTCGTGCTCAGTGTCGCCGGCTCCCTCCGTCGACGCATCGTTCCCGCAACCGTGGCTGTGTTCCTGGTCGCGTTGACGATCGTCCTCGCCATCGATCCAGAGCTCAACTCGCTCGCGGTCCTCGGTGCGCGGCCCGACGGCGGCGGGCGTTTCTACGGCGTCGGCAATCAGGTCGAGACGCTCCTCCTGCCTCCCGTCTTGGTCGCTGCGGCGATCGGCGGCGTGCGCTGGCTCGTCCCGCTAGCGGCGCTCGCGCTCGTGGCGATCGGTTGGAGCAAGGCCGGAGCGGACGGCGGGGGCATCCTCGTCTTCGTGACTGCACTCGGCGTGCTGGGGCTGCGGCTCCGTGGGCTCTCGCTCACGCCGCGACGCCTTGCGCTCGTGGCTGCGGCCGTCGTCATCGTGGCATTCGTGTTCGTCGGGCTCGATGCCGCTCTCGGCGGCTCGAGCCACGTCACCCGCGCGGTCGGCAGCGGGCCAGGCTCGCTCCTCGGAGATCTCGGACACCGCCTGCACCTCTCGTGGCTGTCCGCGACCGACCACTGGTACCGCATCCTGATCTTCATGGGCTGCCTCGCCGCACTCGTGTTGATGGGCACGATGCGGCCGCGCCGCGCCACGGTCGACGCACTCCTCGCCGGCCTGGCGGTCTCGCTCCTCGTCAACGACACGCCTGTCGACGTGATCGGGCTTGGCGCGCTTGGCTGCTTGGTTCTCGTCCGTTGGGAGTCAGTAGACTCGCGCCCGATGCGCCGAGGCGCCCTGATCGCAGCCGCTGCAACCACGGCCGTGCTCGCACTTGCGGGCTGCGGGAGCGAGGGAACCACCCGCCCGGTGGCGGAGACGGTCGTCGGAACCGTGCAAGCCGAGGCTCCCGGAAAGGCGATCTTCATCAACCAGGGCTGCGGCGCCTGTCACACGTTCAAGCCCGCCGGACCGGATGCGTCGGGCACGATCGGGCCGGACCTCGACAAGCTGGCCGACTACGCAAAGGCCGCGAACCAGCCTCTCCCGGAGTTCGTCGCTCAGTCGATCGTCAATCCGGACAAGTACGTCGAGAAGGGCTTCCCGAAGGGCGTCATGCCGAAGTCCTACCAGAGCCTCCCGGCCAATGACCTCAAGGCTCTCGTCGACTTCCTGACGAAGCCGCAGGGCTGAACCTCCCGCAGGACTTTCCGCGCGAGGTCGACGCCGTCGCGTGTGACCTCGACCGGACCTTGATCGGGGAGGACGCGGTTCTCCGCCCGCGGACTCGTGCGGCGATCGCCCGGGCTCGTGCCGCTGGAATTCACGTCGTGCTCGTGACGGGACGGATGTTCCAGTCGGTCCGGCGTTATGCGCTGGAGGCAGGGATCGAAGATCCGGTCGTCTGCTACCAGGGCGCCGTCGTCGCCGAGCCGGTCAGCGGTCGCTGGCTTCGTCACGTGCCGATCCCGCTCGAACTGGCGCGCGAGACGATCGCGGCCGTGAACGACGAAGGGTTCGGCCTCAACTGCTACGTCGACGACGAGCTGTACGTCGCCGAGATCACGCCTGAAGCACGGCGCTACGCAGACTTTCAGGATCTCGAGCTGCATCCGGTCGGCGATCTGCTCGAGTGGCTCGACCGGCCGCCGACGAAGCTGGTCGTCATCGGCGACCCGGACGCGCTCGACGGACTGAAGCAGAAGGTGCTCGAGCAGTTCGCAGGTCGCCTCTACATCGCGAAGTCTCTGCCGTACTTCCTCGAGTTCGCGTCCCCGGACGTGACGAAGGCCGCCGGGCTCGCATTCCTTGCCGAGCAAATCGGGTTCACGCGCGAGCGCACGGTCGCATTCGGCGACGGTGAAAACGACATCGAGCTCGTCGACTGGGCCGGGTACGGCGTGGCGGTCGAGAATGCCCACGACCTGGTGAAGGAGGTCGCGGACTTCGTCTGCCCCTCCGTCGACGAGGAAGGCGTGGCTCAGGTGCTCGAGGCGTACCTAGACTCCCGCAGATGATCGATCTCCGCGCCGCCCGCGACGATCCGGAGAGCTTCCGTACTGCGCTGGCGCGGAAGGGAGCCGCCGAAGTCTTCGACGAGCTGCTCGAAGCCGATCGCGCCGTCAGGGAGATCCAGCCGCGGGTCGAGGAGCTCCGAGCAGCGCGAAAGATCAAGGGCAAGCCGACGCCGGAACAGCTCACGGAACTAGAACGCATCAAGACCGAGCTGCAGTCCTTGGAACAGCAGTTGGCGGCGGCGGAAGGCCGACGCAAAGAGCTCCTCGCCCGGGTTCCGAATCCACCGGACGAAACGACCCCTGACGGGCAGACCGAGGATGATGCGGAGGAGATCCGCCGCTGGGGTGAGGCGCCGTCCTTTGACTTTGCGGTCAAGGATCACCTGGAGCTCGCCGCGGGAGGAATCGACCTCGAGCGGGCGGCCAAAGTGTCGGGGGCGCGGTTCGCGTTTCGTACGGGCGACGTCGCGTTGCTCGAGCTCGCGATCTATCGGTTCGCTCTCGACCGCCTGACGAGCCACGGTTTCACGCCGGTCCTGCCGCCCGTGCTCGTTCGCGAGGAGGCGATGTACGGAACCGGGTTCTTCCCGACCGACGAGGTGAACATCTATGCGGTCGAACGGGACGAGCTCTATCTCGTCGGAACGTCCGAGGTTCCGCTCGCTGCGATGCACGGCGCAGAGATTCTCGACGGCGATGATCTCCCGCTCCGCTATGCCGGCTACTCCACCTGCTTCCGCCGCGAAGCCGGCGCTGCGGGGAAGGACACGCGCGGCATGTTTCGTGTCCACCAGTTCGACAAGATCGAGATGTTCGTGTTCACGCGGCCGGAATGGTCGCGGGAGGAGCACGACCGGCTGCTCGGTATCGAGGAAGAGCTCGTGCAGGAGCTCGGGCTGCCCTACCGAGTCGTCAACGTCGCCGCGGGCGATCTCGGCGCCTCGGCCACGAAGAAGTACGACATCGAGGCCTGGTTCCCGTCGCAAGAGCGTTACCGCGAGATCACCTCGACGTCGAACACGACCGACTACCAGGCGCGCCGCCTCGAGATCCGCCATCGGCTAGAGGAGAGGCAATTGGAGACGGTGCACACCCTGAACGGCACGGCCGTGACGGGCCGCGCGATGCTCGCGATCATGGAGAACTTCCAGGAGGCCGACGGCTCGGTTTCCATTCCCGCAGCGCTCCATGCGTTCGGCGCGCCGAAGAAGCTCGGTCATTGAGCTCGGCAGCGCGCAACTAGCCGCCGAGGTCGGCGCTACGGTGTGCGGACGGCGGGGTGCCGGAGCGGCCGAACGGGGCGGTCTTGAAAACCGCTGACCGTCGCAAGGCGGTCCGTGGGTTCAAATCCCACCCCCGCCGCTTGCTGCGGGAGTTTCTGGCCCCTGCTCCTTGTGCGCTCCTTCTTGTCCGGAGGGCAGTCATCGGCAGCTCGACGTGTGCGCACCCGCGTGCGCTAACCCGGTCTCTTCACGAGCGATGCCGACCGCCTGACGTCATTGCGACGCTGACTCGACACGAACTCGGCGCAAAGGAACGCTCCTTGCAGGCTAACTTCGATCGAGATGTTTTCTGTTTCTGACAACGAACTCGGAGACGGTCGGTTCTGATCGCAATCCTCATCGCGCTTGCAGCACCGACCGCAGGCTCCGGCTACGTGTTCACCGTGACCGACTCCGCCGGCAACACGAAGAGCTCGCAGCTTTCGATCACGGTCTCTGACACCGGTCCACCCTCCCCGTCCACAGCGCACCTCTGGGTGGATACGAACGGCGGGACCTGCACCCGCAGCTCGACTCCAGCCGCCTATAACGACGCGAAAGCCTGCGGGACGTTCAACCAGGCAAACCAGGCGGCTTCTGCTGGTGGTGGTGACCTCGTGTTGGTGAAGTGCGGGAGCTATGGCGGGCAGATCTTCTCCGCCGATACGTCCCACACCGGCATGACGACGATCCAGTCCGAAACGCCGCTGTGCGCCACCGTGCGGGGCACGACGTCGACGACACTGCAATTCGGGAGCGTGCGTTGGGTTGCAATCAAGAACTTCACGATCCTCGATAGCACCACCTCGGGAGTGACGATCACCGACACGAGCTCGACTGGCGCTTCGACTGTTTCACAGCACGTCAGCCTGATCGGGAACAACATCAACGTGGGTGTCAAAGTCAAGGGGGCTCAGGCCGTTTTGCACGCCGCACAGTTCTGGGCGTTCACTGGCAACACGTTCGGTCCGTCTTGCTGCGGCGACACCCTTCATTCAAGCCCCGTCCCAATCAGTATCGGCAGACCAAACCCAAACCTCACCCCGGTGGATTGCACAAACGAGGCGTGCAATATCACGATCACCAACAACACGTTCCGTTACGCCCTTCGTGACGCGTCCTTGTGGCCGTCTTCCGGATGGGGTCCTGTTCCGGACACCACTTGTACCAACGCGGAGGGCTGCCACATGGACGCCGTCCACATCTGGGGAGTGCAAGGAGCCCAGATAAACAACAACAAGATCTACGGCAGCGAGTGCACCGGCATCTTTATCGAGAATCAGAGTGGCGCGATCAACAGCAACATCGACATCATCGGCAATGCAATCACCGCGATGGCGAAGCAATGTAACGGCGGCATTGGCATCAACTTCGTGGGCTCGAGTTGGAAAGGCACCTTCAACGTGAAGTTCAATTCGCTCGCCTCGCAGGCGACTCTGGTCTTCAACACGAACGCAAACTTCACAGTCAACGTAGTCGGTAACTACGGTCGACTGTTGATGGCCAACGCAAGCGGCAACTCGGCTGGGTGTAGCGGAGCGAACACGAGCGTCACCAAGTTCTTTCGCTACAACGTTTGGACGTCGGGTCTCGCTTGCGACGCTACCGACAGGGCAGCGGCATCAAACAACTGGGTGAACTCGTCCGCCGCGCCGGCCATCGGGCAGAACATGCATCTCGGCGCAAGCAGCGGGACAGCCGACAACTTCGTGCCGACAAGCGTGCCCGGCGGCTGTCCTGCAACCGACATGGACGGCAACACTCGCCCGAAGAGCCCAAACTGCGACGCGGGTGCCTTCGAGCGCTAACGCCAGAACTGAGCCGCGCCACTCGCGATCAGCGCATGGAGACGTAGAGCACGAGCGTCGCCACCGCCACGACCAACAACACGAAGGCCACATAGCGAACGAGCCGCGGGTCCCTTGGAGGCGACAACACGTCCGCGTGGACGAGGAGGTCGCCTCTAATCGAGCCCACTCCGGCGGCATCGCTCCCTTCTCCGCCGATCCGGAGGAGCGTCCCGTCCTCCACCATCGGAGGTATGCGTATACGGAGCCGGCGCTCTTCGAGCAGCGTTCCGCCACCGCCACACTGTGGGCATGCCCCGGCCACGCAAGAGGGGCAGGGCTCCACCTGAAGCAACTCTGCAACCTCGCTGTGCAACGTCGTCTGCTTGCGACCGGTGCCGGCGCAGAATTCGCATCCGGGATCGGGACTGCCGATCGACCCACGTCCGAGGCAGGCCTCGCACCGGGCCGCGGCCTCGTAGCTGATGAGGCGGCTGACTCCCTGATCTGCTTCGAAGCTTCGGAGCGCAATCTCGACGTGTACGTCCTCGCCGCGCGGGGCCCGTTCGGACCGACCGTCCCAGGTCGCCTCGTCGAAGCCCTGGTTACCGCGACCTCGGTATCCGTAGCGGTCGTAGAGAAGCCGTGCTTCGCGCCGGGAGAGAACCGAGTAGGCCTCAGCGAGCTCACGGAACCGATCCTCGGCGCTGGGGTCGTCCGCAACGTCCGGGTGGAACTGGCGAGCAAGGGCATGGAAAGCCCGCTGAATGGCGTCGTCGTCGGCGTCCCGTGAGAGGCCAAGCACGTCGTAGTAGTCGCGCTTCAGGACGTTCACCGGCCCTATTGTTCCCTACCCGCCCGAGGCCGCAACCATTTCCGCCCGAACGGCGTTATGGCACATATGAGGACTGCGGCAGTCCTGGTCGGGTTAGCGGCCTGCGGCCTTCTGGCAGGGCACGCAGCCGCGGTTTCAGTGCCAATTCCTGGGGTGACGACGGTCACGGTCCCGACCACCACTCTCCCCCAGCTGACCTCGACCGTGACCGTTCCAAAGCTGCCGCCGCCACCGTCCACAACCCTTCCCAAGCCTCTGCCCACGCCGACTCCCCCGTTCCACAACCGGGTCAGTCGCGTCCACACCGCCAGCTATCACGACGCCAACAGCCGGTGGATCGTCGACGTCGATCGCCAACGCGCCAAGTTCAGGCATGAGCGGAACGTCACTGCCCACAGGAGCGCCGATGTCATCAAGCTCCGCGACAGCGCCCTCATCCGGCCCGTCAGGCACAAGCACGGCTGCGCCAAGCGCAAGCGGGGCCAGTCTGCAGGTGTCCCGCTCCTGGATCGGGACCAAGGGGCCGAAAGCGCGCCGCCGGACAATCCTCACATTCGTGCTCCCGCGCGCTGCCCGCGTCGTCTTCACGGTGCGACAGGTTTCACCGGTTTGCAGAATCGCGGTGCGCTTCGTCGTGCACGGTCATCGGGGCGTGAACCGAATCCGCTTCCCGCGCCCGACAAGCAGGTTCGAGCTCACCCCAGGGACGTACCGCATCTCGGGCCACGCGCTTCGAGGCCGGCTCGTCAAGCGTGCAACCATCGTCGTGGTCGGGGCGGGGACGCCAAGCGTGGCTCAGATCGCCGCAGCACGGTCGGCCAACGTCTGCCCGACAGCGCCGACCGCGTTCCACGCCGGGTCTACAGGTCAATTGCCTTCGAGCGACGTAGCCGACCCGTTGACGCAAGGCGGTCCTGGGTTGCTCGCACCTCAGGCCGCAGGCCCCGCTTTGCGCTCCGGCGGCGTTCTCGGGTCGAGCATCGAGGAGACCGCCCGGGCAATCCGCCCGCTGTTAGTGGGCCTTCTGGCCTTTGCGATTGCTCTTCTCGGAATCGCTTCGCTCCCTCGCGTCGCCACGCCGGAGTCGCGCGCGGGTGACCTCCTGGCCAGACACCGCCGCGAAATCGCGGGCCTGGGCACAGCCGCCTTGATTGCTGTCTTGATCACGTTCCTCGCAGGCTGACTTTCGCCGGCTGAGGGTGTTCGGCCCGCTAGCCCCGCCGGAACACTTGCCGAGACCTCCACCTATTCCGAAGGCTCAGGCCAACGAACAGGAGCACCAACACGGCGACTAGCCCGCCGATTGATTCCAGCTCGATCATAAGCCGCGTCCTAGCCGCAGGCGTCTCACCCGAAACACGCTGCTCCCCCTCCGTCGCTTCGACTCATCGTAGCGCGCGAGTGCTCGAGGTGGCCCTGTGCTTTCGGACGGACCCAGCCAGGAGGACCGACGTTCATCTAGGCGCCCCACCAGAAGCTGGCGGCGATGACGACGTAGAGGCCAATGAGAATCGCGCCCTCCTCCCACCGGCTCTCACCGTCGTAGACGACGAGCGCAGCGATCCCGGCTGCGAGGAGCAGCGCGATTGCCAGGAGTGTCGGGAAAGCGAGCGTCAATGAGGTGGCGAAGAACAGGCTCGCGAAGACGAGGACCGGCGTCAGGAAGAGTGCAATCTGCAGTGAAGAATTGACGATCACGGAGACGGCGAAGTCCGCCCGGTTGCGAAGTGCGAGCTGAACGCCGACGACGTTCTCCACGGCGTTTCCCGCGATCGCGACGATGACAAGTCCTGCGAACGCCTCGCTCATGCCGAGTGTCTCCGTCGCCGGCTTTAGTGCACTCACGAACCAGTCGCTCACGAATGCAGCGGCGACTCCGGCCGAAGCGAGCACCAAAACCGTCGTCGTAAGCGTCCAACGTGCGGGCTCTACCGCTCCCTCTTCGCCCCCGCCGAGAAAGAAGGGCAGCGTCAGGAAGAAGAGCACGAGCAAGACACCCGCGCAAATGAGGCTGAGAGCCTTCGAGTGCTCGGCCGCGGGCGCGTGAAAGGCATTGGCGAGTGACGGGAGCGCCAGGATCGCAGCCGCCATCGCGGTCAGCGTGGCGATCATTCGTGCGCGCGGCGAATCGAACTTCTGCGTCCCGTTGCGCAGCCCGCCGGCGACGAACGCGATTCCGAGCACCAGGACGCTGTTGGCGAGGATGGAACCGACGAGCGCCGCCTGCACAACGCCAATCAGCCCCTCGCGGATGGCGAAGATGGCGATGAAGAGCTCCGGCAGGTTGCCGAGCGCGCTCTGCACGACGCTTGCGATGGACGAGCCCACCCTGCTGCCGAGCTGTTCGGTCGCACCGCCGACCAGGCGCGCGAGGACGGCGATCGCGAGCGCCGCCACCGAGAAGGCGAGCACGGGGGTCACGTCGGCGAAGTGTGCGACTGCCGCGGCGGCGACGAACACCGCCCCGACCACGAACTCGATCACGTCCCGGCGACTCACGCCCATATCATCGAGGCAATGACGGGAGAAGAGCTGCGGGAAGTGATGCGCCGCTTTCCAGCGCCGGTCGCGGTCGTCACCACGGCGCTCGAAGGAGAGCGGTTCGGACTGACCGTGGGATCGCTCGTGTCGCTGTCGCTCCAGCCCCCGCTCGTCGGCATCTCGATTGGGAAGGAATCGTCTTCGCACGAACCGATCCGCCGCGCCGGCGGCTGGGCAGCGAGCCTCCTGTCCGGCGCCCAGGCAGATGTCGCCCAGCACTTCGCGCGCAGCGGGATTCCACCGGTCGCACTGTGGAACGGCGTCGAGGTCCGCGACGGCGCACGCGGACCGCTGGTGAGCGGGGCGCTCGCCTGGCTCGAATGTCGCACGTCCTCCGAGTACGACGCAGGCGACCACACCATCTTCGTCGGCGAGGTGGAGTCGAACGAGCTCGGCACAGCGGGGCCAGGACTCGTGTATCGCGGCGGCGAGTTCTTCCCAGCGTGATCGACGCGGTCGTCTTCGACCTCGACGGCGTCATCATCGACAGCGAGGAGCTCTGGGACGAGGTCCGCGAGAGCCTCGCCCGCCAACGTGGCGGCCGCTGGAGCGAGCAGGCGCAAGCGGACATGATGGGGATGAGCTCGACGGAATGGTCGCGCTACATGCACGAGGTGGTTGGTTTGCCGGAGCCACCGGAAGAGATCAACCGCGAGGTCGTTCGCAGCATGCTCGACCGCTATTCCGAGCGGTTGCCGCTGATCGACGGCGCCGTCGGTGCGGTGACGCGGCTGGCGGCGCGCTGGCCCCTCGGACTCGCCTCGTCGTCGAACCGCGAACTGATCGACCACGTCCTCGAGCTCGCGGGTCTCACGCCCTACTTCAAGGTGACGGTGTCTTCGGAGGAAGTGGAGAGCGGCAAGCCTGCGCCGGACGTCTATCTCGAGGCTGCGCGACGGCTCGGCGTGCAGCCCTCCAGCGGCGTGGCGATCGAGGACTCGGCGAGCGGCATCCGCTCTGCCCACGCCGCCGGAATGCAGGTCGTCGCGATTCCGAATCGCGCGTTCCCGCCGCCTGCCGATGTGCTCGGGCTCGCGAGCGTCGTGGTGGAGTCGATCAAAGAGCTCGACGCCGAGCTGGTTACGGAGGCGGCGCGCCTTTCGACTCCCAGTAGCGGTTGAGCGCGCCCTGGACCTTCACGAACCACACGATGTGGCCGATCAGAGGGAGAATGAACCACAAGCCGGTAAGTCCACGTACCGGGCTCGTCTGCCCGTCGAGGTCCTCGTACATGTAGCGCACCTCGGACGCGACGAGGAAGAACGTGACCGGTGAGATCAGGATGTAGATGACGAGCCCGATCACGCCGCCGACCCCGTTCCCGGAGTAGCGCTTGATCTCCTCCTGGGTCTTGTACGTCCACACGACTGTGTAGATCCCCAAGGTCAGGACGGCCCAGAGGATCGAGAGGCCGATCGAGCGCGTGTTGCCGACAGGCCCGCGCTGTTGTGAGGTCAACGTCTCGGTCACGTGCCGATCATCTCACGCGCGCCAGACGAGGTTCATCCCGTCTCGCACGGTGAGCAGCACGTTCTCGACGCGAGGGTCATCCGACACGTGGTCGTTGAGAGCCCGAATCGCCTGCGTCGTGTCCTCCTGATCAGTCGTCGTCGACCACCCGGCCCGACCAGAGCGTGTTGTCCACGACCATCAGCCCGTCGTCTGCCAAGTAGCGGCAGCGTCGCCTCGTAGTAGTTGACGTAGTTCGGCTTGTCGGCGTCGATAAAGACGAGGTCGAACGGACCATCGAGCTGTGCGATCGTCTCGAGCCCGGGACCGAGCCGATAGTCGATGCGATCCGCAACGCCGGCCTCCTCCGCATAGCGTCGCGCGATTGCGGTCGTCTCCTCGTTGACGTCGCAGGTGATCACGCGGCCACCGGACGGAAGCGCCAGCGCCATCGCGATCGACGAGTACCCGGTGAACGTCCCGAGTTCGAGTACGCGGCGCGCGCGAAGACTGCGAACGAGCACGCCGAGGAACCGGCCCTCAATGCGGCCGACCATCATCTGCGGCGCGGTCGTCTTCTCGTGAGTCTCCGCGGCGAGGCGTTCAAACAAATCGCCCTCCGGAGATGAGTGTGCCTCTGCGTACTCCTCGACGCGCGGATCGACGATGAAGCTCACTCGACCCGCCCCAGCAGGACGCAGCCGTTGTGACCGCCGAGCCCCATTGCATTCGAGAGCGCAACGTCGATCTTCACCTCGCGGGCCTCGTTCGGCACGTAGTCGAGATCGCAGTCAGGGTCGGGGTGGCGATAGTTGATCGTGGGAGGAATCACTCCTTCGGATAGCGCGAGCGCGCACATCATGGCCTCGATCGCCCCCGCCGCGCCGAAGGTGTGGCCCATCATCGATTTCGTGGACGAGACCGCCAGCTCGTAGGCGTGGTCGCCGAAGACGTCCTTGATCGCTTTCGTCTCCGCGAGATCCCCTAGAGGTGTGGACGTGCCATGGGCATTGATGTAGCCGACCCGCTCGGGCTCGATGCCCGCGCGCCGGAGCGCGGCTCGCATCATGTCGGCGACTCCCGTCGCCTCGGGCTCCGGCTGCGCCATGTGATGCGCGTCGTTCGACGCGCCGTAACCCAGCACCTCCGCGTACACGCGGGCGCCTCGCGCCTGCGCGGCCTCGAGCTCCTCGAGGACGAAGATGCACGCGCCCTCGCCCATCACGAACCCGGCGCGCGTGGCGTCGAACGGACGCGATGCGCGAGGCGGGTCCTCGTCCTCGGCCGCAAGGCCGCGCATCGCCGTGAAGCCCGCGAGGATCAGGGGGTGGAGGCAGGCCTCGCCGCCGCCCGCAAGCATCGCGTCAGCGTCGCCGCGCTTGATCAGCTCCGCCGCCTCCCCGATCGCATGTGAGCCCGTCGCGCACGCCGAGACGACCGCGTAGTTCGGGCCCTTGATGCCGAGAGTGATCGCCAGCTGGCCGCTCGCTGAGTCGACGAGGACGTTCGGCAGGAAGTTCGGCGAGACCCGGTCGGGGCCGCGGTCGCGCCGGATCCCCTCCTGGTCGAGCAGTCCAATGACGCCGCCGATCGCCGTCCCGAAGACGACACCGACTCGTTTCGGATCGAACCCGTTCAGCCCCGCGTCCTGCAACGCCTCCCGGCCGGCGGCGACGGCCAGGAGGACGTTCCGCTCCAGCTTGCGAGCCTCCTTCGCCGAGACGACCTGCGTGGCGTCGAAGTCCTTGACCTCGGCGGCGATCCGGACCGGCGCCTCGCTCGCGTCGAACGACCGGATCCAGTCGATCCCGCTCTCGCCCGCCACGGCGGCGCGCCAGGTAGAGGGCGCGTCATTCCCGAGCGGCGTCACCGCGCCGAGCCCTGTGACTGCAACCCTCCTCATCCCTTGAGCTTAGACAGGGCACCGCGTCTGGAGGTTACGAAAGAGCAGGTTCGGGGCAGAAATCGACTCGTTCCTAGCAAAGGGCCAAGTCCTCGCCCTTCCAGATCCAACGGAGGTGCGACATGACAGTGGCTATCCCCCCACTGGAGCAGCCGAGGCTCGTGTTCTTCCATTCGACCCTGTCCGGCCACTGCCGGCGGGTAGAGGGCTTCCTCGCGCAAGTCCTGCAGCGGCGACACAACCACGGCACGTTCGACGTCGTGAAGGTCGCGGAGGAGGAGCGGCCTGACCTGCTCGAGCGGTTCAGGATCGAGACGGTTCCAACCCTCGTCGTCGTGCAGAACAAGGCTGTCGCGGCCCGGCTCGAGCGGCCACGAGGGTGCCGGGACATCGAGGGCTTTCTCTCGCCCTGGCTGAACTGACGCGAACGGCCACGGCCTGGTGTCTGACACCTGGCCGTGGCCGAACGTGACTAGACGTTAATGCCCTCTTCCTGGAGGGAGAGCTCCGCGACCCGGTCCCAGTTCCGCTCGATGAACATGGCCATCGCGCGCTCCTCCTCGATGATCTCCTGTGCCGCCGTCGCGGTCTCGTCGTCGCCGGCCTTCTGGGCGATGCGTCGCAGGAGCTCGTAGCTCGCGATCTCGAGGTGCTCGGTTGCGTACGCGTCGCGGGCGTTGCGGCCGGCTTTCTCGCCGCGGACGAAGTCGAGCGGCAGCTTCGCGAGCGCTCCGAGCACGCCGCCAAGCTGCTTGACCGCCGACGGCGTCGCATCATGCGCTTCGAGGCGCGCCGCCATCCGGTCTGCGTGGCCCTGCGTCTGCATCTTGTGGTGCTCGAGGGCATCGAGGATCCCCGGATCGTCCGTGTCGGCGATCATCCCGTCGAGCATGCGCAGGACGTTCTGCTCCATCGCGTGCGCATCGTCGATGTGTTTGATCAGCTGCTCCTTCATCTGTCCCATTGCGTCCAACCTCCTCATCGTGAATTGACCGAGCTCGCGGCCGAGCAGCGTCGCCCGCCCGAGGTAGGCGCCGTTCCGGGGCTCGAGCTTGTCGACGAGGAGCCCCAATGGGTAGTGCAGCTCAAGGCCGCGCACCTCGAACGGGATGCCCGGCGCGTGCGGAAACTCGGTTGTCCCGCGCGACCCGTTGATGCGCTTCACGCAGCCGACTAAGGGTGGGAGCGCGCCGGAAACGCGCTCGACCGCCCAGACCCCGTCCAACTCACCCACACGAGTAGGGTTCCGCGCGGTGCCTGGACCAAACGTGCCCTTCCCGCCCATGGAGGCTCAGCTCGTGAAGGAGCTTCCTGAGTCCGGGGAATGGCAGTTCGAGCCGAAATGGGATGGTTTCAGGGGCGTCCTCGAGAACGACGGCGACGAGCTGGCCCTCTGGTCGCGGAACGGCAGGCCGCTGCTCCGCTATTTCCCCGAATTGCGCCCCCTGGGTGACCTCTTACCGCCCCACTCCGCCCTCGACGGCGAGATCGTGATCGCCCGCGACGGTGTGCTCGACTTCGACTCGATGCAGATGCGCCTTCATCCTGCGGAGTCGCGCGTGCGCAAGCTCGTCCGCGGAGATCCCTGCGGACTTCATCGTGTTCGACCTCCTGCTGTGGAACGGCAAGCCCTTCCACGAGCAGCCGCTCGAGCAGCGCCGCGCCGAGCTGGAACGGGTCGCAGAGGGCTTCCACCTCTCGCCGACCACCGGCGACGCGGCTGATGCGCAGAAGTGGCTCGACAGCTTTGAGGCCGCCGGCCTCGACGGCGTCATCGCCAAGAAGCTCGGGGTCCCGTACCTGCCCGGCTCACGCGACGGCGTGCTCAAGGTGAAACCGCACAAGACGGCCGACTGCGTGATCGTGGGCGTGCGCTGGAAGGAAAAGCCGACGCGGATCGCGACGCTGCTACTCGGGCTCTACAACGAGGACGGCAAGGTGGACTACGTCGGCTCCGCGGCCGTCGCCGCAAGCAGGCACAAGGAGATCTTCGACCGCATCGAACCGCTGTTGAAGGACGCACCCGAACGAGGCTTCTCCGAGCCGAACCGCTGGGGAGGCGGCGAGCTGGAGCAGTCGGCGGTACGACCGGAGCTCGTCGCAGAGGTTCGCTACGACAAGGTGCAGGGCAACCGCTTCCGCCACGGCTCGAAGTTCATTCGCTTCCGCGACGACAAGGATCCGGACCAGTGCACGTGGCGCGAGGTGAGGCCGCCTCGTCGCAAGGACGATCCGACGTTCGAGAGCCTCCTGGCGAGCTAGGGCTTTTCCAGGTCGAGCTCGGCGAAGCGCGGGCCGAGCGGGACCGCGTGACGCCACATGTCGGCGGTGAGATCACCGACCTCGGCGACTCGGTCCTGCATCGTCTCGACCGTGAACGCGGCAGGGTCGACGGCCGCGACCTCGTCCCAGCTCAGCGGCGCGGACACGCGGGCGTCCGAGGTCGGTCGCACCGAGTACGCGGTCGCGATCGTCCGGTCGCGGGTGTTCTGACCGAAGTCGACGAACACACCGCGGCGATCCGCGACCCGCCAGGTCGTCGTCGCGACCTCCTGGTCGCCGACACGACGCTCGACCTCCTCGGCGAGCGCCTTCGCAAAGCGGCGCACCTCCGGGAAGAGCAGCTCCGGCTTGATCGCCGCCATGATGTGCAGCCCGGTCGCGCCCGAGGTCTTCGGGTACGAGGCGAAGCCGAGCTCGTCCATCACCTCGCGCACGACGAGCGCGATCTCTCGAACGTACGGCCACTGGCCGTCGGTCGTCGGATCGAGATCGATCAGCAGATAGTCCGGCCGCTCGATGTCATCGATCCGCGAGTGCCAGGTGTGCAGCTCGATACAGCCGAGGTTGACGACCCAGGCCAGCGCCGCAGCGTTGTCGATCACGGCGAAGACGGTCGAGTGGCCGCTCGGGAACTCGACGTACTGCTCCCCCACGAATTCCGGATGCGGCGGCACCCGCTTCTGGTGAAAGAACTTCCCGTCGACGCCGTTCGGGTAGCGCACCATGTGGAAGGGCCGGCGCCGCAGGTGCGGGACTGCAGCGTCCGCCAGATCGACGTAGTACTGGACGAGATCGCCCTTCGTCAGGCCGGGCTCCGGGAAGAAGATCTTGTCGGGGTTCGTTACTGAGACTTCGTGCCCGCCAACGTGCATGGAGCGAAGTATCGGCGTGTTAGGGTCGCCTTCGTGCGCCGAGCCCCCGCGATCCTCCTGGTCGTCATGCTCTCGATCCTCGCCGCGGGGTGCGGCGGCTCGAGCAACAATGCCTCGGACACCACCGCCACCGCTGCGGCAGCGTCCTGCGACAAGGGCAGCCTCAATCTCGTGCATTCCGGCCAGTTGACGGTCGGCACGGACAATCCGGCTTTCCCGCCGTGGTTCGGCGGCAACGAGAAGTCGCCCTGGAAGGTGAGCGATCCTTACTCCGGCCAGGGATACGAGAGCGCCGTCGCCTATGCGGTCGCGAACAAGCTCGGTTTCGCCAGGCGCGAGGTCAAGTGGATCGTCGTCCCCTTCAACACGTCGTTCGCACCAGGACCGAAGAAGTTCGACTTCGACATCAACCAGATCTCGTTCAAGCCGGCACGGGCGGGCGCGGTCGACTTCAGCGCCTCCTACTACAACGTCCACCAGGCGCTCGTCGTCGTCAAGGGGACGCCGATCGCGAGTGCTACCTCGATCGCGGCCTTGAAGCCGTACAAGTTCGGCGCCCAGCTCGGCACGACGAGCTACGACTACATCGTCAACAACATCAAGCCGGAGAAGAAGCCGGCCGTCTTCGATACCAATGACGCCGCAGTCGCCGCGCTGAAGAACAAGCAGATCGACGGCCTGGTCGTCGACCTTCCGACGGCCTTCTACATCTCGGCGGTCCAGGTCCCGAACGGCAAGATCCTCGGCCAGTTCCCAACGGCCGGCACACCGGAGCATTTCGGCATGGTCTTCGAGAAGGGCAACTCGCTGGTCAGGTGCGTCAACGACGCGCTGACGACGCTTCGCGGTGACGGCGCGCTGACAAGCTTGGAGGCCAAGTGGCTCCAGGCCGACGCGCCCGTGCTGAAATAGCCGTCTGAACCCGAACCGCAGCTCGAAGATCCTCAGCAGCGTGACCGGCGACGGCGAGGGCCGTCGAGGCGTCGCGGTGGCATTGCTCAGCACGGTGATCTTCTTCACCCTGCTGGCGGTCGCGATCACGCACGCGCCCGGCTGGCCCGAGGTGAAGCGGACGTTCTTCAACTGGGACGAGTTCAAGGCGTCGATGCCGGAGATCGCGCGGGCGTTTCTGCTGAACGTCAGGATCTTCCTGATCGCCGAGGTCTTCATCCTCGTCTTCGCGCTCGTCCTCGCCGTGATTCGCAGCCTGCCGGGGCCGGTGTTCTTCCCGCTGCGCGCGCTCGGCATTGCCTACGCAGACTTCTTTCGGGGCGTGCCGACGATCCTCGTGATCGCGCTGCTGGGGTTCGGCGCGCCGGCGCTGCAGCTGAGCTGGGTTCCACTCTCGACGACGTTCTGGGGAATCGTCGCGCTCACGCTCGTCTACACGGCGTACGTGTCCGAGGTCTATCGCGCGGGAATCGAGTCGGTGCATCCGAGCCAGGATGCCGCTGCGCGCTCGCTCGGGCTGACGCACTGGCAGTCGCTCAGCCGAGTCGTCCTGCCCCAGGCGGTGCGCCGCGTGATTCCACCGCTTCTCAACGACTTCATCGGACTGCAGAAGGACACTGCGCTCGTCGGCTTCCTCGGCTCGATCGAGGCGTTCAAGCAGTCGCAGATCGACGCGGCCGCGACGTTCAACTACACGCCGTTCGTCGCCGCGGCGGTGCTGTTCGTCGCGCTGACCATCCCGCTCGCGCGTTTCACTGACTGGCTCGTGGCCCGCGACCGCCGGCGACGCCAGGCAACGGGCAGCTGATGAGTGAAGCACTGGTCGTCGAGGGTCTGCACAAGTCCTTCGGGCAGCTCGAGGTGCTGCGGGGAGTCGACCTAGTGGTCGCGGAGCACGAGGTCGTGTGCCTGATCGGCGCGTCCGGCTCCGGGAAGTCGACGCTTCTACGTTGCGTCAATCTCCTCGAGCCGATCAACGAGGGCAGGATCCTCGTCGAGGGCGAAGAGATCACGGCGCGCGGCGTCGACATCAACAAGGTACGCCGACGGATCGGGATCGTCTTCCAGGCGTTCAACCTCTTTCCGCACATGAGCGTGCTTGGCAACGTGACGCTCGCCCCGAGGCTCGCGCTCGGCACTCCGCGGGCGCAATGCGAGGCTGACGCGACCGCCCTGCTGGACCGCTTCGGTCTCGCCGATAAGCGCAACGACTATCCGGACCGTCTCTCGGGCGGCCAGCAGCAGCGGGTCGCGATCGTGCGGGCGTTGGCGATGAGGCCGGATCTGATGCTGCTGGACGAGGTGACGAGCGCCCTCGACCCGGAACTGGTCGCCGAGGTGCTTGAGGTGATCCGCGAGCTCGCCGCCGGCGGGATGACGATGCTGATCGCCACGCACGAGATGAGCTTCGCGCGCGACATCGCCGACCAGGTGTGCTTCCTGGACAAAGGCGTGATCCTCGAGCAAGGCACTCCGGCGCAGATCCTCAGCGACCCGAAGGAGCCGAGGACGCAGCAGTTCCTCCAACGCATCATCGAGGCGGGTCGCCTCTGAGCACCGCCCTTCGCGCTACCGTTCGTACGGATGCAGGAGCGAGGAACCCGAGGAATCGACCTTTCCATAGAGCCGCTGGACGACTACGTCGTCATTCAGCCTTCCGACGAAGAATCCGAGACGAACCTCGGCTTGATCCTGCCGGCGTCCGCAGAGGCCGACTGCCGCACCGGAGTGGTCACCGCAGTTGGAAATGAAGCAAGCGGGATCGAGCCTGGCGACAAGGTGCTCTTTCCGAGCGAAGCGGGCTACGAAGTGCGCCTGGCCGGAACTGCCGTGCGAGTGATGCGGCGCGCCGACCTCATCGCCCGCGTCCACGACTAGGTACTAGGTCACGTGCGCGCGCGTGACTTCGGCCGGCGACGCGCAGCCCAGCAAAGCCAGGCCTAGCTCGACCTCGTCGCGCAACAGCTGGAGGACGTGCGCAACGCCCTGCTCGCCGGCCGCTGCCAGGCCCCACAGCATCGCGCGGCCGATCAGGACTCCCCGAGCTCCGAGTGCCAGAGCCTTGAGCGCGTCCGTGCCGCGACGCACGCCCCCGTCGAGCAGCACCTCGGCACGGCCGTCGACCGCCTCGACGACTTCCTCGAGCGCGTCGAGTGAACTGGAGACGCCGTCCAACTGGCGACCGCCGTGGTTCGAGACGACCACTGCAGCCGCGCCGTGCTCGCAAGCGAGTCGCGCGTCCTCGGCGGTGAGGATTCCCTTGACGACGACCGGCACGCCGTAGCCTGCCAGCCACTCGAGGTCTTGCCAGCTGAGGCCGGTGTTGAAATTCGCGCCGAAGATGTCGCCCGAGACGGTGAGATGCTCGGGGACCGTGAAGTCGATCCGGATGTCGCGTTCGCGGCGCCCGAGGTACGGCGTGTCGACCGTGAGCACGAGGGCGGAGAAGTTGCTCTCGACTGCCTCCGCGATCAGCTCCTCGGTCAGCGAGCGATCGGCGAAGACGTAGACCTGGAACCAGTGAGGCGCGCCGGGAGCGACGGCCGCAAGCTCGGCTGGCCGGACGGTCGCTGCGGTCGAGAGGCACATGATCGTGCCGGCTGCGGCCGCCGCGCGCGCGGTCGCGAGCTCACCGTCGGGATGCGCCATGCGCTGCAGCGCGAGCGGCGCGATCAGGATCGGCAGCGAGACGTTGGTACCGAGGACAGTTGTCGCGGTCGAGACCGAGCTGACGTCGACGAGCACACGCGGCCGAAGCTTGCGCCGCTCGAACGCGGCGAGGTTGTCTCGCAGCGTGACCTCGTCCCCCGAGCCGCCGGCGAAGTACGCGTGCGCGTTGGCGTCGAGCTTCTGCTCGGCGAGCTGCTCGTAGTCCCAGACGTTGACCGGCGTCGCCACGCCGCGAGCGTAACTAGGGTTACGTCGTGTACGTCGCCCTTACCAGTGCGGATACAACGGATCAGCCACTCGAGAACGCGACGGTAGTCGCGGAGGAGATGTACCGCTGGCTCCGCGAGACCGAAGGCTTCGAAGGCCTTGTGTTCCTCTCGCGGGAAGGAACCACGCTGGGTCTGACGTTCTGGGAGAGCCGTGAGGTTGCGGAGCGCAATCTCACATCCAGGATGCAGTTCCGGGACCGAATGTTGTCGGCCGCCGGCGTCAGTCTCGGAGAGACGGTCGACTACGAGGTCACCTTCGCGCGCCTCGGGCCGTGGGCAAGTGAACAAAAGGAGAGCGGAGAGGGCGGGATTTGAACCCGCGACGCACCTTTCAGCACGTACGCGATTTCCAGTCGCGCTCCTTAGGCCACTCGGACACCTCTCCGTGCTGCGAAGCGGAGAAGGAGGGATTCGAACCCTCGATGGAGGCATTCACCCCCATAACGCCTTAGCAGGGCGCCGCCTTCAGCCACTCGGCCACTTCTCCGCGAACCCGCGCAGGATAGCCGAGGCATATTCGGAAGACGGACGCACGGGCAAAGCCCGCGCGTCCTCTAGGACGGCGCCGCCGAGTCGGCGCCTCCGAGGGCGCCGCCTTCAGCCACTCGGCCACTTCTCCGCGAACCCGCGCAGGATAGCCGAGCCATCTCGCGGATCCCCCTACCGGGGGAGGACACGGGGGCCCTCGCCACGAAAATGAGCTTGCCGGCTCCCCCCTCATACCCCGGCAATTTGAAACCCGTCTGCGGCTACCCGAGGCGGGTTTCGCCTTTCAGGGGCGCCGCTTCTAGTAGCCGCTGAAGCGGTCGGGCCGGATCCGCTCCTCGGGGACGCCCACTGCCTGGAGTGTTCCGACGACTCCCTCGACCATGGGCGGCGGCCCGGCGATCAGATACGTGAGCGACTGGAGGTCGTCACCAAGGCGGTCCTTGAGCAACTCGGCGTCGATCCGTCTCGTCTCACCGTCCCAGGCCGGGTCGTCGGTCATCGTGAGCACGACCTCGAGGTTCGGAATCGCCTGCTCCAATTCGACTAGCTCGTCGAGAAACGGGGTGGACTCGCGGTCGCGGTTCGAGTAGACGAGCGTGATCCGGTAGGGAAGCTTCTCCTCGGCGATGTAGCGGAGCATGCAGCGAAACACCGTGATGCCGATGCCCCCGGCGATGAAGACGTATTGCTGCCCCATATCTTCGGGGAGGAGGAAACTCCCCTTCGGGTCTTCGACGTCGACCTCGGCCCCGACCGGAAGCTCGGCGAGCGAGCGCTTGAACGCGGAGTCGCGCAGGCGCGTGCAGAGTCCGAGCACACCAGGTTCGTTCGGCGAGGTGACGACCGAAATGTGTCGCCGCGCCCCCTTTTCGTCCTCGTACGGCGGATCGAGCAGCTCGACCCAGAAGTACTGACCCGCCTTGAAGTCGACCTCTCGTCCAAGCAAGTCGAAGACGACGAGAAGCGTTCCCTTCGCAACCTCCCGCTTCTCCTTGATCGTCGCCCGCACACGCGTAACTTACCGGCGCGCGCTCATGGTCACTCGGCTAGCCGTCCTGGGAGAGGTCCACGAGCTCGGCCCTGACGCCGACGTGCATCTCACGCCAAACGCGAAGATAGGCATCGAGCTCCAGCCGCAGGTACTCGTCGCCGATCGGCGGACGCTCCGGCGGTGTCGCCTCGATGGCTCCCTGACCCACGCTGTAGGCGTCGCAGCCGCAACGCCTGAGATAGGCGATGAGATCGCCGACGGGGGCTGGATCGCTGACCAGGATTCTCATCTGCCGCAGTACGAGGCCGAAAGTCCGCAGGAGCCTCGTGACTCCATCCTGGCACCAAGCAGCGAAGGTTCAATCCCTCAGTCGGGGTAGAGCCAAGCCCGAAACGGTTTTTCGCCGATCCGCGCCGGAGCTGGTTCCGCGTAAGCTCAGCAGATGGTTGCGAGGCGGACCCGGCACAGAGTCGCGAGGGCTACAACGAACACCCGGATCATGTGCGATTCGCGCAGGAGCGCTGGCTGTCCGAGGTGAGCGACTTTCTCGAGCTCGACCACGCCGCGCGCTAAACCCGTGACTTCTGCGATCGATGCGCCGACGCGCCGCACCGGCAGAGGTGCCTACGGCTTGCGGATCACCGGCGTCTCGGCTGACGACATGCTCGTGCCCGCGGACCGACTATGGCCACACCTTCGTGTAGCCGTGACAATCGCAGCGACAGATTCAGCCTTGACAGACGAGGCTGTAACCGAAGAACGAGCCGATCTGCGCCTCCGGACAGGCGGTCGGCTCGAGGTCCACCGCGCCACAGGCCTCGCACGGTTCGTCGTACCAAGGCGACTGACCGACGACGAGGTCGTGCACCCATTCTTGGCGCCTGCCGCTGCCGTGATGGCCCATTGGCTGAACCGGCCGTGCTTCCATTCCGGAGGATTCGTTTCGGCGGGAGGCGTCTGGGGTCTCGTGGGAGACCGTGAATCCGGCAAGAGCACGACGCTGGCCTGGCTCGCGCTGCAGGGACATTCAATCGTCGCCGACGACATTCTCGTTCTCGATCCACGGGGAAGGGCGTATGCAGGACCACGATCCATCGACCTTCGACGTGGGACGGCCGAACATCTCGGAGTAGGCGAGGCTCTCGGCCGAGTCGGCGCGCGCTCGAGGTGGAGGCTGACACTGAGGCCCCTCAGCCTCGAGCTCCCCTTCCGCGGGTGGTTCTTTCTCGCCTGGGGCGAACGAATCGAAGCGGTGCGGCTGCGCGGCTCCGAATCCCTTGCACGTCTGCTGCAACAGCGGACCCTTCGCGTACGGCCGTCCGACCCCGCTGCGTTCCTCGACCTCGCTGCGCTGCCGGCGTGGGAGATTCGCCGCCCGCGCGACTGGGCGCTGCTAGAGGCATCGTCTGCCTGCCTCATCGAGACGGCCAACGCGACCAGCGAGATCCAGCCGTGAATCTCGGGAACGAACTGACACCCTTGGAGATTGCGGCGAGCGTGGTGTTTGGGTCGGATCCAAACGCCGCAATGCCACGCCTGGATGGCGCGTCTCCGCGTGAAGCCCTCGAAGCTGCTCTGCTGGAGGCGCTAGCCGGGACGCCATGTCTGGTGAGTTTCTCCGGGGGCCGCGACTCGTCTGCGCTTCTGGCACTTGCCGTTCAGGTTGCGCGGAGGGCCGGGCTGTCTGACCCGATCCCGATTACGGCGCGCTACCCGGGAATGACCCAAGCTGAAGAGAGCTCATGGCAGGAGCTGCTGATTCGGCGTCTCGAGATCCGCGACTGGGTCGTTCGAACGTTCGACGACGAGGTGGATCTCGTCGGTCCGATCGCCGCCGAGCTGATGCGTCGGCATGGTCTCCTCTATCCGTACAACCTTCATCTCCAGTCCCCTCTTGTGATGGAGGCGACGGGAGGCACCTTCGTAACCGGTCTTGGCGGTGACGAGGCGTTCGTGCCGGTGTCGAGGGCACTTGCCGTCCTCGTCGGCGGCGTTCGTCCGCGTCCGCGCGATGTCCTCACAGTTGCGGCTGCCGTCGCACCGCGCGCGCTTCGCCGAAGGTGGCTCGAGCATTCGCAGAGACTCTCGTTCCCGTGGTTGCGCTCACCCGCAAACGACGAGCTCACGCACCACGCGATCGAGGAGGCACTGCGCCATCCCCTGCGGTGGGATGCGGCGCTACGAGAATGGTGGCGGACGCGATACCTTCAGCTCACGATTGCAACGCTGTCGGAACTCGGCGCGAATTCTGGGGCGCGAATGCATCACCCTTTTTCCGATCCCCGTGTCATCGGCGCGCTCGCTTCGGCCGGGGGTGCTCGCGGATTCGGGAGCCGAGAGAGTGCCCTGACGGCGCTCTTCGGCGACGTTCTCCCTTCGGAGGTCGCTCGGCGCGCTGACAAGGCGACATTCGACGCAGTGCTTTGGAACAGCCACAGCCGTGCCTTCGTCAGCGAGTTGCTGCGAGACGAGCGGAACCTAGAGGGCGCCCTCGAGGCCGCCGGTGTACTCGGCCTTGTCGACCCACGCAGTCTTCGTGATCACTGGTCGCGGCCAAGCCCACTCGCGAACAGCTTCTTGTTGCTGCAGGCCTGCTGGGTCGCCGGGCGGGCGGCGACAGCAGCTGGCTGACGCCGCACTGGTCGCCCGGTTGTTTTTAGGCCGAGGCCGCGCAGGTGGTCAGGTTTGCCTGGCCCTGGATGAAGTCCGCAGCTCCGGTTTGTTTGAACACCCCGCGCGGATTGTTGAACCGGCAAGGGTCGTTCCCGTCGTTGCCGCTCGCAAGCGTCAGGTCCCGAAACCCGCCCACGATGAACAGTTGAGGTCTTTCGTATTCAGACGCCATATCGCTCCTTCTGCCCGCAGTTAAGCGTTGATAGTGCAAAAAGTACGTCAACTTCCCATGTCTCACAAGCCGAAATGGTCTGGTCCTACAGGCCGGAATGGTCTGGTCCTGGAGCCACGCCTTCGGCTAGTTGTTCGCCATCGGAGGATAGGTTGAAGAGCTCGGCGTAGTGTCCGTTGGCTGCAATCAGGTCGCTGTGCGTGCCGGCCTCCGCCACCCGTCCGTTCTGAAGCACATAGATCCGGTCGGCCGTTCGTACACTCGAAAATCGATGTGAGATGAGCAGCACGGCGCGGCCTGCCGAGAGCGCGTGCATCCTGGCAAAGAGCTCTCGCTCCGCCCTCGGGTCCACGGCTGCCGTGGGTTCGTCGAGGATCAAAAAGTCACCCCCACGAAAGAACACACGGGCCAGTGCGAGTCTCTGCCACTGACCGACCGAGAGCTCATGGCCCCCGAAGAATTGAAGCCCGAGCCGAGTGTCGTAACCATTTGGCAGATCAGAAAGGAACTCGTCGGCGCCCGCGCGGGCAGCGGCGGCAACTGCGTCCCCACGCGATGCGGGCTCATCGATACGGCCGAAAGCGATGTTGTCAAGCGCCGTGAGGTGGTACTGAATGAAGTCCTGAAAGAGCACACTGATCTCGGACTGAACCGACTCGGGCTCGAGCGACGCGGCATCGACACCACTCCAGAGAATCTGACCGCCTGCCGGTCGATAGAGCTGACAGATCAGCTTCACCAGCGTCGTCTTTCCCGAGCCGTTCTCACCCACGAGCGCGACTATCTCGCCCGGCGCGATCTCGAGACTGACGTCCTCGAGTGTCGGCGTCGCGGCGTTGGGGTATGCGAATGACACCCCCTCGACCTTCAGTCCGGTGAATCGTGGGAGTTGCTCGTTCATCGTCTTTGCGGAGCCCATCTGTTTCTCCGAGAGCCGGAGGAACGTCTTGTAGTCGTCGATGAACATCCCGGACTCGATCAACCTGCCGAAGGCAGCCGTGATCATCGTCAATCGCCCGCCGAGCTGCTGCATCGCCACGCCGGCCGTGAGAGCGGCGGCGACGTCGATGCGCTGCGTCGCGAGGAGGGCGACGAGCGCTCCGAAAGCCATGGCCGTCCCGGCTGCGCCGGCGACGGTGCCGAGCACGGTGACTACCAGGCGTCGGTGAAGGAATGCCCGCAACTGCAGCAGACGTTCGTCCGTGAGCGCTCGATAACGGTCGCGTAGGTGCGATCCAAGATTGAAGAGCCGTACCTCCTTCACCGATGCGCGTTCGGTGAGCAGATCGACCATGTACGCCCGTTCACGACTCTCCGGCGTCATCGCGTACTCGAATGCGTAGGCCTCGCGACTGTTACGAAGTGCCGCCAGGAGCGGAGGGATGGCGGCGACAACGACGAAGGCGATGAGCAGCGGGTCGAGTAAGAACAGCACGACGGCGATACCGCCCGTTGTCAAGACGGCGGTCAAGAGGGCGATGATGCTGTTGACCATCTCGACCGTTCTGAACTCACCGGACGCGCGAGCTCGCTGCAGCTGGTCGTAGAACTCCGATGTTTCGAAGAGGCGGTAGTCGACGCTGTTCGACACGCCGATGATGCGGTCGAAAGCGTGACGGCCGACCATCTCCCCGAGAAGCGCCTGCTCGTGTGCTGTAAACGCGCTCACGAGGCCGAGCACGCACGTGAGAACAACGAGAAGGCCGAACGGGGCATACAGACCATCTGCGGAGGCGCCGTGGCTGACAGCAATCAGCTCCTGCATGATCTTCTGGGTAACCAGCAGAACGACAGCGGTGCCGACGCCGCTCGCAACCTGCAGCAAGAACGTGGTGACGAAATGACGGCGGCTCGCTTCCCACACGATCGCCAAGGCCTCGTAGGCGAGGCGCGGCGTTTTGCGGAGCCGACTACGGCGGTCGATCGGCGAGCCGAGGTCGAGGGCACTCAGTGGTCGGGACTCGCCGTGCTCCTCGTCCGGATCGCCCGGCTTGATGTCGGCCGTTCGTCCGTTCGGATGAAGCATCAGCGCTCGAGTAGTCCGGCGGCGCGGAGCTCTCGGAGAAAGATGTCCACGTCTCCGAGAGCGTGCTCGAAGTCGATGCCGTATTCAGCGACGAGGCGATTCGCCAGTTCTTCCTGCGTAGCACCCTGCCGGAGCATCTCCCACACGATGCCCGCCGCGGAGTTTCCCTGCAGATACGTCTCCGAGTCCAAATCCAGTGCGACCAACTCGTCGCCGATGCTTCTCCAGTGCAGGTTGGTTTCACGCAAACGGAAGCTCACGTGAGTCTTGACATCTACCTGCAATGCGCGCTTTCGCATTCTTCTCCCTGAGGGTCGGCCACATTTCCTTCTTGCCACGCACGGTTGTTCAGATCCGAAAGCCGTCCTCGAGGACGCTGTCGCCGCCGCGACACGCCGCAAGTGAACCGCCTTCAACCGAGCTTCCCCGCCGCAGCCGTCAAGGCATCAACGTCGACGCCTTGATCTCACACTAGTAGTCCAACAAGATAGGTAAACCGTCCTGCCGAAGAATCCCTCGCCTGAGGGATACTCGCCGTCCAGGTGCGGCTCGGCTGGCGCTTCCGACACGCGCTCGGCTGCCGCGGAGCAGCTTGCGCCCCGCCGAGCGGCGTGCCACGGTTAGAGAATCAAGGGGAAGCCTGGAAACGACACCGACTCATCCGGCGACGCTCCGCCGGAGCTGATCGCCCTCGCCTTCACCCTTCCGCTAGTGCCGATCGCACCGGCACCGCGTCGACGAACGTGGATGGACGAGGCGAACAAACGCTGGCCGAACAGGTGCTTGCCGCTCCTCGTCGCCAATGAGTCCGGCTGGGTCCTGCTCAATCCAGTCGCCTTCCGAGCAACCTGGGACGGCGCGGCGAGCCCTGCGGCGGTGTCGATCGAGTTCGGGGATGCCGACCCGCGACCATTCCCGGTCTCGAGTCACTTCGGCCACGGCGTCGTCACGTTCGGGATCCCGTACATCTTCCGTACGTCGCCCGGCTGGAACCTGCTCGCACGCGGCCCGGCGAACTGGCCGAAAGAGGGGATCGCACCACTCGAAGGACTCGTCGAGACCGACTGGGCCTTCGCGAATTTCACGATGAACTGGAAGCTGACACGCCCCGACTACCCAGTCGCATTCGAGAAAGGGGAGCCGTTCTGCATGCTAGTCCCGCAACGTCGCGGCGAGCTCGAGTCGTTCCGGACAGAGATCCGTGATCTGAGCTCCGATCCTGTGACGAAGGCGGAGTTCGAGGGGTTCGCAGAGAACCGGGAGAAGATGCAGGTGAAGAAGTTCCTCTCTCAGTATTCGCGCGAGTACGAGTCATACAAGACGGATTGGGAGCGCCACTACTACAAGGGTCTCTCCCCCAGCGGCACTCCCACGTCCGAGCACCAGACGCATCTCAAGTTGTCGGAGTTCCGCAGCGCGAAGGAAGAGGATCTGACCTAGCCGTTCCATGTTGGAGAGGCGAAGCGGTTTCGCTTAATTGAGCGGAGGGGGAGGGATTTGAACCCTCGTCGGACCCAAGAGCCCGAAACGGTTTTCGAGACCGCCGCATTCGACCGCTCTGCCACCCCTCCGAGGGACGCACAGGGTACCCGCCGTCAGGAGACTGTGATGCTCAGCTTCATGCCGGCCGCCTCGTGCCCCGGCACGGTGCAGTAGAGCTCGTAGTTCCCCGCTTTCAGCGTCACCTTGAGCTCGGCTGTACCACCTGCGGGGATCAGCTCGGTCTTGTCGGCCGTCCCTTTGATCGCCAAGTCGTGCGGGATCTTGCCGGCGTTCTTCACCGCGAAGGTGATCTCCCCCGCCTTGAGAGCAGTCGGGGCGGCCGCGATCTTGAACTCCGTCTCCGCGACGAGGACCTTCGTCTCGGCAGGCTTCTTAGTGGTCGCGGTCTCCTGCGTCGTGGTCCCGGCAGTCGTCGTCTGCACCGTGGACGTGGTCTGCTCCGGGGCAGTCGTCGTCTCGGCTGCTGCACCTTCTGCGGAGTGCGTGTCCTCGGCGCCGAACACCTCGACCGCCGTGAGCATCCCGAAGAAGAAGACAAACGCAACGACGATGAATGCCAGTAGCCCGCGTCCCGGGTAGTCCGGACGGAAGCGAGGAAACAGGAACGAGGAAGAAAGCGCGAAGAGGATGAACGCGAGCGCGGTGACCCCGAGCCCGACCTCGTGTCCTGTTGAGAGCGCCAGCGGCACGCGCGGATATTACGCAGCCGAAAGCAGCCGGCGCTCCTCCCTGCGGCGATGTGCCCTCATGCCCAGCGTCCAGGCCAGCACCAGGACGATCAGCGGGCTGACGACGATCAGCACGAACAGGAGCACAGCGCCGGCGCCCGCCAGGAACGATCCGGCGTCTCGCGCCGCGCGCTCGATCCGGCTCATCCCGCCTTTCTGAGCAGCCGCCGCGTGTTGTGCCGTGAGCGTCAGCGCGATGCGGGAGAGGCTCGCCTCACGCAGCGTCGCCTTGTTCGACCCGGTGACCCTGGCGAGCTCCTGCTTTGCAGCGTCGCGCTGCAGCTCGAGCCGCAGCCGCACATCAGCAGGTAGCGACGAGCTCTTCAGCGTCTCGCCGATCCGTGCGATCTGAACCTTGAGCTGGACGATCCGGCGCCGTTGCGTCTGCACGACCTGGTCGAGATCCTTGATCGAGAGATGCTGCGCGGTCACCGTGCCGAGCTTCGCGAGCCGGAAGTACGCGTCCTCGACATGCGCCACAGGAATGCGCAGGAGGAGGTCGGATTGCCCCGCGCCACCGCTCGTCGATTCGTCGACCGAGGCCACGTAGCCTCCGAAGGTGCGCGCGAGCTGCGTCGCCTGGGCCGTTCGGTCGTGCAGCGTGTCGACGTCCTTGACGCGAACGGTCAGCGAAGCCTCGTAGTCCTGATAGCGGCCGGCGGCCGGAGTCGGCAAAGAGGGCACGGTGATGGCGTTACGGCGCCAAACGGTTGTCCATCTTGCGACGATCCAGCGCTGCTGCTCCGTGTGTCGAGCTTCGCGGCCTCGTGCTGCACCGCGACCGGCTGCGGGCTACCCGAGTTGAGCACGCCGTGAATCACCGCGGCACTGACGAGCGCCAGCGCACAAACGGGCGCAAGCACGAGCAGCGAGCGCCGCCACGAGAGCATGAGCAACAGGTCATGCAGGGTCCGCGGCCGCGCGGGCTCGCCCAGCGCACGCACTTGCTCGCGCACCCCTGCCGGCGCTGCGGTCGGCAGCGCACGCAGGTCGCGCACGAGCTCTTCGAACTCGCGCTCGAAGTCAACGTCAGTCGCGGGCATCGCGCATCATCTCCTCGAGTCGTTTCAGGGCCCGGCTCAGTCGCGTCGAGCAGGCAGTGGTGCTGATTCCGAGCACGCGGGCCACAGTCGGCCCGTCCAGTTCGAGCAGGACGCGTAGCGCAACGACCTCACGCTCAGCCGCGGACAGCCGTCCCAATGCGTTCTCCAGCTCGCCCGTTCCGAGCGCAGGCTCTTCCGCTTCGGGGATGTCGCGTGCGTAGCGCTCCTCCCGCCGCCGGCGCCGCTCCTCGGAGCGAAAGTGATCGAGCGCGGTCGTGCGGGCGATTCCGCAGAGCCACGCCCGCGGGGTCCCTCGCCGGGGATCGAAGCGTCGCCAGATGCGAAACGCCTTCTCGAACGTCTCCCCGGTCAGGTCTTCTGCCACGGTCCGGTTGCCGGTGAGAAACAGCAGATAGCGGTGCACTGCGTCCAGCTCGGACTCGGCGACTGCCGAGAACGTTGGACGGTCGACCCGCAGGCCGGGCCACGTGGTCGTCACCGCGTTCACAGCCTTCATACGCCGCCGCGACACCTCGATAGTCACAGAGAGAGTCTGAACTAGCAGGAACCGGTCGCGGGCGTCCCGCCCGGACCGGTGAAGTGCTGCACCGCGCCGCCGATTCCTGCCTGCAGGCAGTACGTCGTAGCGTCGGCACGCATCACCGTCACGCCGAACGCCGGCGGCAGCACCGCCCCTGCATACGTCGCGTTCTCCGCTTTGTAGGCCTCGAGCTCCGTGGCAGCGCCCGTGAAGTTGAGCGATCCGACTACGGCACTCGCCTCTGCCTTGGCAAGCTTGGTTTTCGGTGCGGAAGGCCCGTTGTTGCCCATGCTGAGCATCATCAAAACGCCGACGATCGCCAGCGAACACACCATCGCGACAAGCCCGAATACGCGCATGACCCGAGTTATCGGGTGATTTCGGGCCTCGCTTGAGTAGAGCGCCGGACGCGACGTGCGCGCCCGGCGCTCAGATCACTCTTCGGCCCAGCTAGCTTCGGCCCAGCTGGCACGGTCGAACCCGAATACCGGGGCCTGAAGTGCCAGAACCGGAGCCGCAGCGGGCTGGCTGACCAGCGGCCGCGGTGACGTCGAGGCAGCCGCAGTCGAAGGGCTCCCCGCAATCGCCGCGACAGCCATCAAGACGATGATCGCCGACCCACGCTTCCCAGATTTGTTCCTCGCCATGTCCTCTTCCCTCTCGCCGCAGATCTCCACTTGCTTGTGAAGTAGGTCCTTCCTCGACCACTCTGCGTCGGAGAAAAGCGAGTTGCGTCCCCCTTCAGGGGGAGCCGCGCCGCCGATTCCCTCCTTCGAGGGATCTGCTCGCGAGGGCGGGTCACCCCTCACCCGAGCTTCAAGACGCCCGCGACGAACTTCAAGAGGCCCGCGGTCTCGGTAGCTCGTAGAGCCAAGTCCGACGAGGACTCCTCTCTTCTAGGCCGTATCCTGCCGGGGCCTCCGCCCGTTGAAGTAACGTCCTTAGCGACACTTTCAGCGGCCAACTTCAACTGCGGAGGAAAACACGATGATGGGGGATCGAAAGAGAACGCGCTACCTGGGCGCGCTGGTAGCGGTCTGCGCCTTGGGTGCCTTCGCGGGGACCGCCGTGGCCGATGATTCCGCCACCCTGGCGACTGACGCGGATGCACAACAGGCGGTCGTGGTGCCGGCTTCGAACGATGCGGAATCCGTCCCTGCGGCCAATGACGCCGTAGATGTTTCAGCCGATGCGCCGGCGGCGTTCGAGGCGGGTACAGAGTCCACCGAAGGTTCCCCTGAGGGAGAGACCACAACTTCGGGTGACTCGAACGAGCAATCGACAAACGAGACGACTACCTCGGTTCCCACGGAAACGAACGGCGATTCCGAGCCGGCGCCGGTAACGACTACCAATGTCACTACCACCAATGAGTCGGGCGGGGCAGGTGACTGTTCCCCTGAGGGTCTCGTCTTTGGGACGAGCCTGGCCGTTGGAGCGAGCTCCGCAACTGCGACCTTCTCGGTTCGCAGTGGCTGCGCAGGCGTTCTCGTCACGCTTGTCAGCTATTCGATGCCGAAGGCGCAATATTCGTTTCCGCAGCAGTTCTTCGCCAGCAGTGACGGGATGTTCGCCGGTGGAGGCACATACACCCTGACCGTGGCATTGCCCGACTGCTTCTTCCAGATCGATCTCATCCGCGGACCCGCGCCGGGCGCAATCACGGGTCGGGGCAGCCCAGCCAGGGATTGTTGAGGGCGGCCCTCAGCAGCCCGGACAAGGTCTGCGAGATAACGACGACGACAACAACAACGACAACCACACCGACGACGTCAACCACACCAACGACGTCGACCACACCAACGACGTCAACCACACCAACGACCTCGACCACACCAACGACGTCAACCACACCAACGACGTCAACCACACCAACGACCTCGACGACGCCGACGACGTCGACTGAGACGACCACGACCTCGCCGACCACCACCACTGAGACCACGACACCGACGACGACTGGGTCCGGCCCACCGTCCACAGGTGTCGCCGGGACAGGAACCACGGGGGGCAATACGAGCTTGCTCGGAGAAGTAGCCGCCGCAGCAACTCTGCCGTTCACAGGCCTCTCTCTCGCGCTCATCGCGGCGATCGGTCTGATCATGATCCTGATCGGATTCTGTATTCGGCTCGTTGCCCGGCAACGACGCGACATCGGTCGACAGAGCTAGCTGGGAGCTTCAGTGCGAACGACGAAGGGCGGCGCTGAGCCGCCCTTCGTCGTTGGTAGGAGCGCGATCGACGCAAGAAAAGCGCAGTTGCGGCATCTCAAGAGGTGCAGCACCTTCCATGGCAGAGCCCCGGTGACAGGCCGCAAGCCACCGGGGCTCTTTTCTTTCCGGCGGGATCAGGGGCCGCTGAACGGGTTCAGCACGTGGCTGAAATCCCAGGTGTTCTGGACGATCCCCGAACAACTGTTGGATCCCGTGCTTCCGGGACAGCCGCCGTTGTCGCGCTGGACGGCCCAGATCGAAAGGGTGTTGAACCCGTTCGCACTGGCGTAGTCGTAGACACGCTGCGCATCGGCGACAGAGGTGCTCTCGGTCCGGCGCGGGTAGTCGTCGAGGCCGGGCATGAGGGTTATCCCGACCATCGCGTTGAGCTGCGCGGCAGTCTTCGCCGGGTAGAGCGTGTGCAGCTGAGCGACGAGCCCTTGCGCCGCGCTGATTGCCGCCGCCCCCATGTCTCTGGTGACCCGGTCGTAGTAGTCGAAGGTCATGATGTTGACGACGTCGACGCGTGTGCCGTTGTTGATCGCGTTCTGCAGCACCGCGATTCCGGAGGGCTCGAGCCCCGATGCCGAGGTTGGCAGCGTGTAGCTCACCTGCAGATTGGGGAAGTGCCCCTGGACGATCTTCAACGCCTTGTTTCGGCGGTCGATGCCGTCGGACTTGGTCAGTGACCTTCCTTCGATGTCCATGTCAAGTCTGGACACGTCGTACCTGGTGATCAGCTGCTCGTACGCCGCGGCGATCGCGTTCACGTCCTTGCACGAGTCGCCGATCTCCGTGCCGCCCTGGTCGGCGCTCCAGCCGCCGAACGACGGGACCACGTCGCCGCCCAGCGCACGCAGAGACGCGATGTCGGAGAGGTACTTACCGTTCGGGATCGAATCGACCTTGCTCCCGTCCCAGCCGAGCGTGCAGGAGCTCTTGGACAGCGTCTCGAGGAATGCAAGCGTGAAGTAGCGCGAGCCGGATTGCTGTGCGAGCGTGGTGATGCTGTCGCTCGTCCACGTCTCGAAGTAGGGCGCGTACACGTGTGCAGGCAACGGCGTCGCGGCAACGGCGACGGAGGCCGCTCCCCCGGCAAGCAACGCGACGCAGACAGCGGCGAGCAGGACGCGAAGTCGCATGTTCATCTCCCCCTCTGTGAGTCCGTTCGGTCGGCCGGAAGCGTCTCAAACTCTGCGACAGCGCACAACCAGTCCTGGCAAGCTTCGGGTCATGGTTCCGGAGGCCAAGCTCGAATCGACCGAGCACGGACTCGCCCCCAAGGGGGAGGGCTGGTTCGTCCTCAACGCACGTGACGCACAGTGGCGCCATGCGCAGGGGCGGGGTGCCTACTCCCAACTCGAGGGTGAGCCGAACTTCTCGCAGCTGGGCATCCACCTCGTCGTCCTCGGCCCCGGCGAGGCGATGGCGATGTACCACTGGGAGGCCGATCAGGAGGACTTCCTCGTCCTCGCCGGCGAGGCCCTGCTGATCGTCGAGGGCGAAGAACGCCCGCTACGGCAATGGGACTTCGTCCACTGTCCTCCTGAGACGAAGCACGTGATCGTCGGTGCCGGGACGGGGCCTTGCGTGGTGCTCGCAGTCGGCGCCCGCGTCCTCTCGACGGGTCCCGACTGGGGCGGCTATCCCGTGGATGAGACTGCGCTACGCCATGGTGCCGGGGTCGAGGAGGAGACGACGGACCCGTTCAAGGCCTACGCACCCGTCCAGAAGCGGGAGCCAACGCGCTATCGCGAGGGCTGGCTGCCCGAATAGCGCAGGACCAGGCTCGGCTCGATGCTCTAAGTGGGCCGCACGACGGAAAACTTCGCAGAGACGAAGTCGCCGTTCCGTCCGAGCTCGTCGAGACGCAGCTCGATGCGGCGCGGCAGCAGTGGTGCGCCCCCGCCCAGCGTGACCGGCGCAATCGACACGATGACCTCGTCGAGCAGCCCCACGTCGGCGAACTGACCGGCCAGGTCTCCCCCGCCGACGATCCAGATGTTCCGGTCACCGGCTGCGTCGGCCATCCGCTTGTGCACGGTTGCGATGTCCGCGCTCGTGAACTCGACCGGCGCTTCGGGCACCACAGGCAGCTGCCGGTGCGTGAAGACCCAGCACGGGATGTCGTACGGCCACTTCCACTCCGCCGGATCCTTGTCCGCGAACTCGTGGTCGAGGATCCATTCGTAGGTCGTCGACCCCATCGCCATCGCACCGACGGCGGCGATGAACTCACCGTAGTTCAACGGCCCATCCTCCTCGCGCGCGCGGGTGAAGAGCCAATCCAGCGAGTTGTCGCGGTCGGCGATGAAGCCGTCGAGGGAGGTCGCCGTGTAGTACTGGGTGAGGCTCACAAAGATCGACTTTACGATGTCGACGTGGCCGAGACTCCCACCAAGGAACAGCTAGAGGCTGCGCACTGCTGGGAAGCCGACGACCGCGTGCCGCGGAGACCGGAGATGACCGAGTTCCGCCGAGGAGTGCGCTACCACCAGGCGCAATGGCGCGAGGCGAACGGACACCCCATCGGCACGCAGCCCCACGTACCGCGGCCCAGCGGTCCGCCGGCGCGACCGGTCGGCAGCCGTCTGCCGCTCGCCTACGCCAACGAGACCGGCGCGAACTTGCTCACGCCGAATGCCCTCGGTGCGGCAAGGGCCCGGACGTCCTTCATCGAACCGCATCAGAGCTTCGATCACCAGCGGCTGTGGGCCGACCTCCTGTCGTCGGAGGCGCTTGCCTTCAACCTCTTCGGCGACCTGGCTGCTGACGTGGAGCAGGCCGACAGGGCCATCCACGCCTGGTGGCCTGACGCGCCCGGCACCGTGCGCGAGGTCCGCTTCGCGCATTCGCCGGGCCGATTCGATCCGGCGTTCCTCAACAGCCTCCGCGCGTTCGATGTCGCGGTCGTGCTCGACGCGCGGCGACGGGACGGAGGGTGTCGTCGCGCTCGACATCAACTACCACGAGCGAGCGAAGACGGAGATTCCGAAGCCGACCAACCTCGCTCGTTATCTCGAGGTCGCCGAGAAGTCGGGTGTCTTCAAGCCGGGAGCGGTCGACGCGGTCAAGGGGAGATCTGATCTCGCCGTGATGTGGCTCGAGCACCTGCTGCTGCTGTCGATGCTCCAGCACGCATCCGGCACCTGGAAGTGGGGCCGCTACGTCGTCGTCCACCCCGCCGGCAACTCGGACTTCGCCGACATGTGCACCCGGTACCGAGCTCTGCTCGCTGACGAGTCGACGTTCGCGTCCATGACCATCGAGGAGCTTCTCGACGCCAACGTCGTCCCAGCACAAACGACCACGGCACTGCGCGATCGGTACCTCCCTGGCTAAAGCAGCTCAGTCGATGGTGGTGATGTAAGCACCGACCAGCGTCGCGGTCTGCTGGTCGACGCCGCCCTCGCGGCGGTCGGCGTGGTCCTCCTGGAAGTGCGCAAACGCAGCCGTCGACGCGATCGGGTTCGGCTCGTCGTCCCCGTGGTCATGGAACGACACGTGCAAGAACGAGTCGTCCGCGAGCCGGAGAACGATGTAACTCACGTTGTCAGGCTTGGTAGCCGCGAGCTCGTCGAAGACACCTTCGACTCGTCGTTGGTTCTCATCCGCCGCTTCAGCCGACCGCATCGCGTAACGCGTTACGAGTCTCTTCGCCATGCTTTCTCCTTTCGAGAACGCGACGGCTACTCGGGAAGCCAGCCGTCGCGGTACGCGGTCCGCTGGCGGCTCGGTACCGAGGCGTACGCAACCCCTCCATCCGTCGTGTCCTCCTCGACGCTCGCACCGTGGCGCTGCGCGACTTCGTCGGCGGGGAAACCGAGCGTGTCGTGTTGGCGCGCGCCGACTGCGATCACCAGGCAAGGATTGCTTCCTGCCCCGACGATCACGTGCTTGGTGTTCGGCGGGCAATGCACGAAATCCCACGCGCGCAGTTGCCGCTCTTCGCCTTCGACGATCAGGACCGCCTCGCCCGAGACGACGAGGAAGTCCTCCTGATCGGCCTCCCAGTGGTACATCGCCATCGGCTCGCCCGGAGCGAGGACGAACGGATTGATGCCGAACTGTTCGAACTTGGGCTCGTTTTCGAAGTCATCCGCAATCAGCGCTACTGCGCCCCGGCCGTCGACGTGACGCCAGACGGCATCGCGCATGTTGAGGACGAACCATCCCTCGCCCTTCGGGACGAGCCCGTGCTCGGTCTGCTCCAGTTTCGATTCCGGAATCATGAGCTAGAAGACTGCCGATCGCATCCAACGAAGGCGATTAGTAGTTTTACAGGTATGGCCATTGCCAACGTCTTTGGCGTCGAGCGAGCTTGAAGTTCGTCGTCGACACCAGCGTCGTCCTCCAGCTGGCGAGCGAGGAGGTCCGAGTCTCGGCTACGCACAAGCTCCTTGCACCGACGCTCCTTCGTTCCCAGACGCTGTCCTCGCTACACGAGGCGGTTCAGCGAGGTGAACTCTCCGCGGAGGTCGCCCGCGATCGCCTGAAGCGCATCAGGCAGATGAAGATCAGGCTCCTGGGCGACGCCGTGCTCCAACGGCGAGCCTGGGACATCGCGGATCAGTTGGGATGGTCCTCGACCTACGCCGCGGAGTACGTCGCGCTCACTCAGTTGCACGCGGACGCGTTCGTAACCCTGGACGCGGAACTTGCACGCAGTGTCGAAGGGATCGTCGCAACCGCATCGATTGACGCGCTGCGCTAGGAGTCAGAGGCTCCCGCCGCCCAGCCTTCCTGCTTGAAGACGATCGACGCGGGGTAGGTCCGGGCCAGGACTGACACCAAGGAGGAGATCATGGCGGACCATGTCGCGAACGCAACGATCGAGATTGACGCGCCACCAGAAGAGGTTTGGACCGCGCTCACAGATCCTGAGCAGATCGAGAAGTACATGTTTGGCTCTCAGGTCGTGACCGACTGGAAGCCAGGCAGCCCCATCGTCTGGAAAGGCGAGTACGAGGGCAAGAAGTACGAAGACAAGGGGGAGATCGTCGAGGTCGAGCAGCCACGGCGCCTGAAACTGACGCACTTCAGTCCGCTGAGCGGCGAGGACGACAGACCCGAGAACTACCACACAGTCCTCTACGAGCTAGAGAAACAAGGCGAGAAAACGCACGTCTCGCTCAGTCAGGACAACAACGCGAGCGAGGAGGCGGCCGAGCACTCAAAAGCCAACTGGGAGAAGATGCTGACCGGCCTGAAGGAGGTCGTCGAAACCGGCTAGTGACGTCTCCTGTGGCCGCGCAGCACCCACCTCGCAACGGAGAAGCGGCTCTCGCTCAGCCGCCCGTAGCGGCGTCCTCAAAAAACGGGACCGAGGGTCCGGGCTGCTCGACGCGGCCCTTGGGCTCCTCCCACTCCTCCTGCCGGCCGAGCGCCGTCAGGTCGAGGATGCCGTAGGCGCCTCCGAGGGCCTCGGTACCGCGACCGAACGTCGAGTAGGTGTGGAAGACCTCTTCGCCGTCACGCAGGAAGAAGCTCCACCCCGGTTGCTCCGAGGGATGGTTCTCGCTCAGCGTCGCCCACTCGAGGCCTGCCGCAACGAGCTCGTCGGACTCGCGGTAGTTGTGCATGACCGGGGCCACGCTGGCGTCGAGAGTCACATGGAAGTCGTAGTTGAAGTCGCTGGCGAAGGAGGAGTACCAGTCGACGGTCCAGCCCCGCTTCGCCTTGTACGCCTCGAGCTTCGCAAGCGGCGCCCTCGACACGATCGCCAGCGACGTCTCGCGGGCCTGCAGGTGATCCAGCAGTCCCTCCGAACGCTCCTCGACGTCCGCGGTGCAGCCCGGGCAGCCGTCCTCCCACCGCGGATCGAACATGAAGTGCTGGACGGCGAGCTGGCGTCTGCCCTCGAACAGGTCGAGAAGCCCGACGCTGCCGCGAGGCCCATCGAACCGGTAGTCCTTCTCGATCCTCACCATCGGCAGCTCGCGGCGTGCCGTGTTGAGCGCGTCCTTGAGGCGGGTCAGGTTCTTCTCGCGGACCAGCAGCTCCTTGCGGGCGACAAGCCACTCCTCGCGGGAAACCACATCTGGCAAGCTCATGTCTTCTCCTCCGGTCGATTGCCGTGTCGAAGAGTTAGACCCCGCCCCGGGGCAAAACTCATCGCCGGCGGGCGCCGCAAAGCATGAGTTCACCCGCCCCCACAGCGCTGCCCAAGCTCGATGCCCCCTACTCGCTGAGCGGCGATGCGCGCCGCGACTTCGAGCGTGACGGGCACGTGCTGCTGCACCGCGTCGCCGTGCCCGACGAGGTGGCCGCCTACAGACCGCTGATCCGTGAGGCCACGTTCGGCAACTCCGTCGAGACGCGGGCCATCGACGAGCGAGACACGTACGGCAAGGCTTTCATCCAGGTCGGCGACATCTGGAGGAAGGAGCCGGCGGTGGCTGGGTTCACGCTCGCGCGTCGCTTCGGACGCATCGCCGCCGAACTGCTAGGCGTCACCGCGGTGCGGCTCTACCACGACCAGGCCCTGTTCAAGGAGCCGGGTGGAGGTCGAACTCCGTGGCACCAGGACCAGTACTACTGGCCGCTCGAGGGCGACGGAACCATCACGATGTGGATGCCGCTCGTCGATCTCGCCGCCGACATGGGCGGCATGGAGTTCGGATCGGGAACCCAGCGCCGTCCTGCGCTCGCTGAGCTCGCGATCTCTGACGAGTCGGAGGCCTTCTTCGAGCGCATGGCCGCGAGCGGCGAGTTCCCGGTCAGCAAACCGGTGCCGATGGCCGCCGGCGACGCGACCTTCCATGCCGGCTGGACTCTGCACCGCGCGATGCCGAACACCTCAAACCAGATGCGCGAGGTGATGACGATCATCTTCTTCGCCGACGGCAGCCGTCTGCTCGAGCCCCATTACGACGAGCGAAAGTCGCCCTTCGAGTCGTTATTCCGGGGCCTGAGCCCGGGAGACGTCGCCGCAAGTGACATGACGCCAATCGTTTACGGCGTCGACAAGTTGTCGTAGCGCGGCCGTCCCCCTCGACTCATTCTGGGAGTAACACTCCTCGCGGCCTGTGCGATGATCGCGAGTGTGACGGTCGCCATGACTCGCGCCGCAATCGCGATTGTCGCGGTGATCGTCGTTGGCGGCTGCAGCGGAGGCGAGGAGCAGGAGAACGGATCACGGCCGCTGACGCCACGCGGATCGGAAATGTCCGGCCGGTAACACCCGGGTGGTGGTGAGAAGCGGTGGGAAGCGGCCCCCGTGCGAGCAGACGACGCTGCAGGCAACCCGCGGCAAGTGCGAATAGTCCTCGGAATTAGCCAACTCCGAATTAGTCAACTCGTGTCATAGCCAGATTGCTATCCCTGGTCGACAATGGATGCAGAGGCCGATCACAATGGTTGGCCGCATGCAAAGGAGCGGATTCATGAAGAAAGTCTTGCTGACGGCCCTGCCCGTGCTCGCTGCGGCAGCCCTGTTTGGCAGCGTCACCGCCGCACAAGCAACGCCCGTCAGTCGGGCGAACGCCGTGCGAGCCGCCAAGGATTACCTACGGACGATGCCGTTTTCCTTGAAGGGCCTGGTCAAACAGTTGAAGTACGAGAGGTACTCCACCAGCGACGCGACCTACGGGGCTAGCCACTCCGGCGCGAATTGGAACAAGCAAGCTGTTAAGGCCGCCAAGCAGTACCTGCGGACGAGCGCGTTCTCCCGACAAGGTCTGATCCAGCAACTGGAATACGAGGGGTACACGCACTCTCAGGCGATGTTCGGCGTTAGAGCCGCCGGACTCTGACGCGGAGCGCAACATCCAAGTCCACCACGACAACTGATCCAACCCGGCACCACCACCCCCAACTCCCACCACCCGCAGCGCCCCCGGGCTCACACAACCGGGGGCGGTCGCGAATCGCCACCTGATGGGAGTTCCCAGGTGAAAGGAAAGAAGATGAAGAAACGACTAGTTGCCGCTATCGCGGTCGTGATGTCGCTCGCCATCGTGGGGAGCGCCAACGCCGCCTCGAAGCAGCTCTGGCACATGCCAGCGCTCGATCAGGCGGCGTCGAGATCGCCGGGTTCCCGGTCGAGGTCGATGCGTCCGACAGCATTTCCGAGTGGAACGCGCTGACGGGCGACGATCCAAACAGCGCGTACGAGACGCTTGGCTTCACGTATGTGTACGCGAACCCGTACTCGGTCATGTTCAATCCGCTCGACGGCAAGCGCTACAACTCCTACCACCACCTTTACCTCAACCCATCGATCTACGCGACGTTCCAAGGGGTGCTGGCGCAAGCCAACCCATACGACGCGGCGGTTGCGCTCCTAACGCTCGACCACGAGAGCCATCATCAGAAGCTGCACTCCGGCGACGAGAGCCGCGTGAACGCCTGCGCTATCGCCGACCTGCCGCGGTTCACGGCCAAGTGGATCGTCCCAACGACGATCCAGAACGTCCAGGTGCCGCAGTCCTACCGGGTGAAGGTGCGCTACCGGGCGATGGTGCACGGCCGCTCGCTGTGGCGCTCCCGCTACGTCACCAGGGTGCGCTACGTCACGCAGCCACAGACGGTGGCGAACCCGGCCTACACGGCGGTGCTCGACGCCGCGCACGACATCTACGTCCACCTGCCCGCCCCGTACAACGCGGGCACGTGCTGGTAGCGGTAGCTGCGTAACAGAAAACGCCCGTCTCCGGGCCTTTCCCGATGGGCGCACCTGGGATCGAACCAGGGACCTCCCACGTGTGAAGCAGAGTCCGCCGTTCGTGCAGACGCACATAGACGCGCGGAGCCGCATTCTCCAGGCGTATCAGTCGATCGAGTTGTGCTCCATGCGTGCAGTGGTGAGCTGGGCGACTCACCACAAACTCACCACCGGACTCCGTGGACGCCAGGAGTCGTAAGGTTTGATGCGGATGGAGGGTCGTTCTGCACTTCAGGGGGCGCTGCGCGGCCCGCTGCCGAGAGAGTTTTCGGCGGAGTTGTTTGACGACGAACACCGGGCCACGGGAAGCAGTCGAACTGGTTTGGCGCCTGGCCGCGGAAGCCTACGGTGAGGACTACCCCGTCGAGGTGCAGCCATGGGGTTCGACGACTTGGTGGGTGCTCGGGCGGTGTGTCTCAGCGCTGCGCGTGGGGCCTGGGCATGTGCTGGTCGACCTTGCCTGCGGCCGGGGAGGGCCGGGCCTGTGGTTAGCGAGGGCGACAGGCGCGGACTTGATCGGCGTCGACTACTCGCCGGTCGCGGTCGAGAGCGCTTCCGCCCGTGCGTCCTCGTTCGTACCCTCCGAGCAAGCGCGCTTTGTCGTCGGCGACCTCACAGCCACCGGTCTTCCTGACCGGTGTACCGACGCTGTTCTCTGCTTCGATGCGATCTTCTTCGCGGATGACCGGATTGCCGCGCTGCAAGAGGTCAGGCGGGTACTCCGCGCAGGTGGCCGATACGTCTTCACTGCCGTGGAGACCGATACGCCCACTCGGCCAGCTCATGTCACCGACTGGGGGCTGCTGGTCGAGGCCGCTGAACTCGAACTCGAGAGCAAGGAAACGGTGCCGCGGTTCGCGGAACAACTCGGGCGTATGTACGACCTCGTGCTCGAACACCTTGACGAACTGCGAGCAGAGATGGGCGAAAAGGCAGCAGATCGGCTGAAGGAGGAGGCGGAGACCGTCGCCCCAGGACTTCCACGTGCTCGCTATGTGTTCATCGTGGCACGACGACCCAGCTGACTGTGGTCAGGCCCGACTACGCAGGGCTTACGACGCGCTGGCGGGCTGGTCTTCGTCCGCGGGAGGCTGCTCTGCCTCCGGCGGCGTATCGACGCTCGACGGAGGCCTGACCGCGAGTAGGCCCCACCGGCCGAGCGCCTCGCTGGTTACGCGAGGCCAACTACGAACTCCCGCTCGCCGCCGCTCCAGCTCATCTCTACGGAGGGGCCGAGGCGCTTCAGGAGCGAGACGATCCGGGCGTTGTCACCGCATACCGTCGCAACGAGCTCTCTGATTCCGGCTGCGCGTGCGTCGGCGGCGAGCTCGCGCCCGAGAGTGGATCCAATGCCGCGGCCCTGATAGACGTCCGCGACCGCGAATGCGACCTCGGCTCGGGTGCCATCACGGACGAGTCGTGCGATCGCCGCAGGGTCGGAGTCGCCGGCCACGTAGCCGACGAGTGCGTGACGCACGTCATCGATGCGCGCCAGAGCGGCGAGCTCGCTGTCCGATAGCCGCGGCTTTGCACCGCAAAATCGCTTCTCGCGCGATCGATCGCCGAGCCGCGCGAAGAAGGCACGGATCGTGTCGGTATCTCCGTTCCGAAGCGGCCGGATGGTGAGTCCGTTGACGGAGCGCGCCCGCATGTGTGTCGTACGGCGTCGAGCCAGGAATGGATTCACCGCGGCGTGTTTACCGTCACCGGGCTTGGTTGGGCCCGACCACCGCGCGGCCTGGAGTCCCGCTCGCGCGGGGGTGCCACCACCGCGGCCAGTATTCCTTGAGAACCCGTTTAGCAGCTCGAGAGGAGCTCGTCGCCGGCCAGCACCTGCTCAACCAGCGCGGCCAACACGGGTTCGTCCAGCGCTGCGAGCCGTACCAAGCCCGCGTGCAGCCGCTCCAGCTTTGCCTCCGACATGGCGTCGAGATCCACACCCGGAGGCGCATCGGGAGGGCGAACCGTCTGTCGCCAGCGCAACAGGACTTCCGCGTCCCGTGCCGAGGTCACAGCGCGCTCGCGCAAAACCACGTTCGATCTCCGCGTCAGAAGGAGGCTCACGCTTTCCGCGCGTTGCGCCTCGAACAGCGAGATCGACCGGGGGCGGTCAGCAGGGGAGCGCCAGGAGGACGTACGCGTCGACCAGCTCGCCCTTGCCTTTGATCCGCAAGCCGGGTCGCTTCTGGACAACGGTCCCTCGGGTAGTTGCAGATACGTCTGCGCACCGATCAGCACGCCGCCTGCGGGCGCGAGTCTCTCGAGACGCGCGCCCGTGTTGACCGCGTCGCCAACCAGTGGATAGGCGACATGGCCGTCCCCGCCGATCTCCCGGACGAACGCCTCGCCGCTGTTCACGCCGACACGCATGGGCGGCCAGTCCGGATGTCTCTCGGCGAGCATCGCGAACCTCTGCTGGAGCGCAAGAGCCGCACGAGCGGCGCGCAATGCGTGATCAGGCTGGTCGCCGCGGCTGTTGAAGCGAACCACGATGCTGTCGCCGATGAACTTTTCCACCTGGCCGCCGAACTCCCTCGTCACCAGTGGCGCAGCGACTCCCCAGTACGCGTTGAGGACTTCCGCGGCCTCTGCTGACGTGGAGCGCTCGGAGAAGGTCGTGAACCCGACGAGATCGCCGAACAGGACGCTGATGTCTTGCCGGCGCTCCCGGGTCGTCGACAGGTAGAGGTGGCGGTAGCGCTCGTCGCGCCACTCGCGGCGCGCGGCTAGACCGACGACGAGGTACGCCGTGACGATGAGGCCGTGCCACTCCCACCAGCTCGCGTGCCACCTGCGCTCACCCGTGATTGCGACACCGATCATCGCCTCCGCGAGGAGCACAAAGCACGCGATCGTCGCTCCCGGTAGCAACGTCCAGCGCTGGCGGAAGATCTTCCAGTACCGGGCTGCACTCACCGCGTACACGAGCGTCCCGATGACCGCGATCACGGCGACGAGCGTGCCGGTGGCAGCCTCACTGCTCTCCCCGCGCAACGGTGGCAGCTCGGCAACCGTCCAGATGAACCACCCTCCCATGACCACGAGAACGCCAATTCGCAACAGCGTCCGACGGCGAATCAGCTCCGCCCCGACCCCGGGACGGATGTCGACGAACGCCGACGCACCCGCAAAGACAGCGCTCACGAGCAACCCGACGGGAATGGCGACCTGAAAGCCGGCATATTCCTTCGAGAACAGAATCCCTCGCGTTCCGATGGCGTGAAGACCGAGGAAGCCGCCCGTCGCCATGAAGGCCAGCGAGAGCAGCAGGACGCGTGCGTCGCCACGCCGATTGGCCGCCTCGCCAGCCGTGTAGCCGAGTAGGAAAGCGACGCCACCGACGATCCCGAAGACGACGAAGTGCGCCCGATAGTTCTCGAAGTGCGGGTCAAGCTCGGACCGCAACAGCAGCGAGACGAACCCGACGAGCGGGAGCGCGGCGATCAGGAGTGCGGCGATGACGCGCGCAATCAGCCGGGCGTGCGGGTCACGGCTACCGCTCAGACGGTCCGAAAATACGACTGAGCTCGCCGGTCCTTTTGCCACTCGAGAGACGCTCCCTCCCATGCTTCGCCCACCCGAAACGGGGCTGATAGGAGCAAGACGCCCGAGCCGGCTCGGATCTTCCCCACTCCGCCCGGCGCCTAAATCTCGAAGGCCGGCTTAAGACATGGTGGAGGCCGGAAGACCGGCGGTCAGCAGGGTTAGGTAGAACGACAGTAGAACGGTGCCTAGGAGGTGCGCGTGCGGTACAGCCGCACGAGTTCTTTAGTAGGCACTTTGTAAGTGGAGCTAGCCGGGCTCGAAACTCGGGCCCGTTTCCGGGGCCTTTTGAAGTGGGCGCACGTGGGATCGAACCAGGACCTCCCGCGTGTGAAGCGGGCGCTCTCCCGCTGAGCTATGCGCCCGAGAGCCAAACGAGAATAGCCCACACATCCGGTAGCTCACGACACGCGTCATGCCACTGCCGGCTTAGCCGGCGGTGGCCACCCGAGAACCGGGAGTCCAAAGCCCGTCATCGAGTCAAAGGCATGCCCTCGAAAAGTCATCATGGCTCGGCGCAAGCCGAGCCGGACTTTTCGAGGTGGTAACCGCGGCACGTAGGAGGAATGCTTAGCGCTGCTGCCTCCCGGCCCTGACGCGGTTCACACACTCCTACTGCCGCGGCGCGGCGATGGTAGCAGTGCGCCCCTCAGCGAACAGACGCGTCCTAGGCAAAACTCACGATCCGAGTTTGGTAACCGCATCAGCAGGCAAGGGACCGCGCGATGCGTTTTCGACGTAACGCTCCGCTCGATCCCGGCCAGGTCACCGACGCCCGCGGGCGGAGCTTCGGTGCGGGCGGCGTCGCCGTCGGGGGCGGTGGGCTCGGCCTCGTCGGGCTGATCGTCTACATCCTGATCTCGGTGCTTTCGAACGGCGGCGGCGGCGCTGGTCCACTCGCACCGCTCGACAACCAGCAGGTGGGGCAAGGTGACACACCGAGTGAGATCGACACCGCCTGCAAGACGGGACAGGATGCGAACGTGCGGCAGGACTGCCGCATCGTCGCGGTCGTCAACAGCGTCCAGAAGTTCTGGGACGGCGTCTTCCAGCGCAGCAACCGGCAGTACCAGTACGTCGACACGGTCTTCTTCACCGGCCAGGTGAACACCGCATGCGGGACTGCCGACGCGCAGGTCGGCCCGTTCTACTGTCCGCGAGACAAGCTCGTGTACATCGACCTCGGTTTCTTCGACGAGCTCCAGTCCCGCTTCGGCGTCGGCAACGCGGCGTTCGTCCAGGCTTACGTGATCGCACACGAGTACGGCCATCACGTCCAGGACCAGCTCGGCGTCCTCGACAAGATCGGCAACGACCGGCAGGGACCCGAGAGCCTCTCCGTTCGCAGCGAGCTGCAGGCCGACTGCTACGCGGGCGTCTGGGCGGCGCACGCTGTGGAGACCGGTTTCGTCGAGCAACTGACCCAGGCCGACATCAACCAGGGCATGGACGCCGCTGCCGCGATCGGAGACGACCGGATCCAGCAAAGCACGCAGGGCCAGGTGAACCCGGAGACCTGGACGCACGGCTCCTCCGAGCAGCGGCGGCGCTGGTTCTCCCAGGGCTACGAGAAGGGGCGCCCTGCGGTCTGCGACACCTTCACGGGCTCGATCTAGCTCCTGAGCGGTTTCGCCGGGTTACCGGCGACCGTCGCCCCTGGGGCGACATCGCGGGTGACGACTGCGCCGGCACCCACCAACGACCCTGCCCCGATCGTCACGCCGCCGAGGATCACCGCGCCCGAACCGATCGCTGCACCGCGTTCGACCCTCGTCTCGAGCAGGGTCCAGTCTGCGTCAGTCTGAAGCTCACCTGTGTCCGTGGTCGCGTGTGGGAACTTGTCGTTCACAAACATCACGCCGTGTCCGACGAAGACTTCGTCTTCGAGCGTCACACCGTCGCAGATGAACGTGTGACTCTGAATCTTGCAGTTGGAGCCGATGACTGCGCCGCGCTGTACCTCGACGAAAGGACCGATACGCGTGTTGTCACCGACGCTGCAACCGTAGAGGTTCGTGAACGGATGCACGACGACGTTCTTGCCAAACTCGACGTTGTTCAGTTGGCGGTGCGGCGCCTCGTTGGCCGGAGCCTCAGCCACGCCTGAAGAACGTTGCGATCGAATCGACAACCGCGGTCACCTGCTCTTCCTCGATTCCGGGGAACATCGGCAAGGAGAGCACCTCCTCTGCGAGTTCCTCTGCCACCGGGAAGCTCCCGCGCCCGTAGCCGAGGTGGGCATACGGCGGCATCAGGTGCGGGGGCTCGGGGTAATGCACGCCGGTGCCGATGCCGCGGCTGCGGAGGAACTCGGCGAGCTCCTCGCGGCGGCGCGTGCGAACGACGAAGAGGTGCCACACGGGCTCGCTCCCGTGGGGATCGTCGGCATGCGGAGGTCACCGACGCCCTCGAGCGCTTCTGCGTACCACGCAGCTGCCGTACGGCGCTCTTCATTCCAACCGTCGAGCATGGGCAGCTTGCGCAACAGAACGAGCGCCTGGATCGTGTCGAGCCGTGCCGTCCAGCCCTCCAGTTCGTGCTTGTACTTGGCGGTCTGACCGTGTTCCCGCAGTGCCCGCGTCTTTTCGGCAAGTGCCGCACTGTGGGTCACCAGCGCCCCGGCGTCTCCCATTGCACCGAGGTTCTTACCCGGGTAGAAGCTGAACGCGCCTGCAAGTCCGGTGACGCCGGCCGCCCGTCCGTCCCGACGCGCGCCGTGAGCCTGCGCGGCGTCCTCGATGATCGCCAGGTCGTGGTGACGGGCGACGTCGTCCAAAGCTGCCATGTCGGCGAGCTGGCCGTAGAGGTGGACCGGGAGTACGAAGCGCGTGCGTTCGTCGATCGCAGCAGCCGCTGACTGTGGATCGAGGTTGTAGTCCTCCTCGGAGACATCAACTGGGACTGGCACGCCGCCTGCCTGGGTGATCGCCTCGAAGCTGGCCATGAACGTGTGCGCTGGCACGATCACGCGGTCTCCCCGCTCGAGTCCAGCGGCAATCAGCCCCAGTCGCAAAGCATCGAGCCCGCTCGAAAGACCCACACAGTGCTCCGCGCCGCAGTAGGCGGCGAATACCCGCTCGAACTCGGCCACGGCGGGCCCGTTGATGTATGCGTTGGTCTCGATGACCGACGCAATGTCGCCCAGGATCTCGTCCGCGAGGCTTTCATGGACCGTTCGCAGATCGAGGAAGGGCACGCCCGAGTGGGTTTGGATACCTGACTTCTGCACGGGGTTCACAGGTTAGTTACTGCGAGCGTTATCTCAACCTGACCGTCTGAGGGGGCAAGCTAAGATCGCTGGAGTGGCTGCGCTCTACCGGAAGTACCGCCCGCAGGACTTCGACGAGGTCGTCGGCCAGGAAGCGATCGTCCGGACGCTGAAGAACGCGATCACCTCCGGGCAGGTGCGCCAGGCGTACCTCTTCGCAGGACCCCGCGGCACCGGCAAGACCTCGCTTGCGCGGATCCTCGCCAAAGGGCTGAACTGCGTCCAGGGCCCCACGCCGACGCCGGACAAGGTCTGCAACCCCTGCGTCACGATCGCCAGCGGCACCTCCCTCGACGTGATCGAGATGGACGCGGCTTCCCAGCGGGGGATCGACGACATTCGCGAGATCCGGGAGCGAGTCGTGCTCCAGCCGGCGGAAGGCCGCTACAAGGTCTACATCCTCGACGAGGCGCACCAGCTCACCGACGCCGCCTGGAATGCGCTGCTCAAGTTGATCGAGGAGCCTCCGCCCCACCTCGTCTTCGTCTTCTGCACCACCGACCTGTCGAAGGTGCTGCCGACGGTGCGCTCACGTTGCCAGACATTCGTCTTCGCGCGGCCGCGGTTGCCGGAGCTCGTGCGCTTGCTCCGACGCGTCGCCGACGGTGAGGCAATCCAGGCTCCCGATCAGGCACTCGCGCTGGTCGCGCGCGGCGCGCGGGGGTCCTTCAGAGACGCGGTTTCGACACTGGATCAACTCGCCTCGGCGACGGAGAACGAGATCACGGTGCAATCGGTCCTGCAGCTCCTCGGCGCCGTCGAGGAAGAAGCACTGTTCCGACTGTGCGACCTCGTCGTCGACCACGACACGGCCGGGGCGCTGACCTTCGTAGAAGAGCTGTCCGAGCAGGGCCAGGATCTCGGTCGCCTCGTGGTCGACCTGCTCGAGCATCTGCGCCACCTCATGCTGGTCCAGCACATGGGCGAGGTTCCGGACACGCTGCCGATCACCGAGGAGGCGCGGGAACGGCTGCGCGCACAGGCGAACCAACTGGGCGAAGCGACGGTCATACGCCTCGTGGATCTGCTGGCCGTTGCGGTCGAGGACATGAGACAGGGCGGCGATCCGCGACTGCCGCTCGAGCTCGCGCTGGTGAAGGTGACGCGGCCCGGTGCCGACCTCTCGCGGGAGTCGCTCTCCTACCGTCTCGAGCAGCTCGAGACTCGCGGACATGCGCCCGGCGCGACAGCGCCTGTCCGCGACAACGGACCAGTGGAGGGGGCTCAGGGGAACCGGGAGGTTCCCCCGGAAACCGCTTCCATCGTCTCCGCGCCGCCCTCCCTCGAGCTCGAACAGCTCCAGGAGGCCTGGCAGCGGACGATCGTGCCGGCCGTCGAGGAGCGCTCGATCCCGGCCGCGTCCGTCTTGCGAGAGGCGCACCCTGCAGACCTGGCGGGCGACACCCTGACCGTCGAGTTCCCCGCGAGCGCTTCGTTCCACCGGCAACTCGCAGAGGAGCCGAAGAACGCCACGCTGCTGGCCGACGCACTCTACGAAGTGACCGGCCGCCACCTCGGAGTCGCGTTTGCCGAGGGCGAAGCGCGAGCCGACACAGTCGATGACCAGGAGCCTGCAGGTGAGGAACGGATCCTCGAACTCGTCAAGGAGACTCTGGACGCGCACGAACGGGAGGACTAGCGATGAGCATGGACATGAATCAGTTGTTTCAACAGGTCGGCCAGATGCAGGAGCAGATGCAGAAGGCGCAGGCGGAGCTTGCAAATGAGACCGTCGAGGCGACGGCCGGCGGCGGGATGGTCACCGTTATCGCGAACGGCTCCGGGGAGATCAAGGAGATCAAGATCGACCCGAAGGCGATCGATCCGAACGACCCGGAGATGCTCGAGGACATGGTCCTCGCTGCGGTCAACGAGGCGATCCGGTCAGCTCAGAGCCTGATGGAGTCGAAGCTCGGCGGGCTCGCCGGCGGCGCCCTCGGAGGGCTCGGTCTTCCGGGACTAGGCGAGTAGTGCGCGACCGCCTCAGCGCGCTGCCGCTCTTCGCGGATCTCGACGAAGCTCAGCTCGAACGTCTTGCGGCTGCGACGTCGGAGTTCGACGCTCCGGCCGGACAGGCGCTGATCGAACGGGGCAGGCCTGGCTCCGGCATGTTCGTGTTGGCAGAGGGCGAGGCGATCGTCGAAGCACCTGAGGGAACGCGCACGCTCGGGCCCGGGGACGTCTTCGGCGAGCGCGCTCTCCTCGGTGACGACATCGAGCGAACAGCGCGAGTGAGAGCCGTGACCGATGTCCGCTGCCTTGCCATCGCCCGACCGGAGATGGAGCAGCTGCTTTCAGACAATCCTCGCCTGGCCGAGCGGCTCAGTCAGCTTTCGGCCTGAAGCTCCACCGCGGACCCTCGGCAATCCGAGGCATGTCGGCACAATAGGGCCGTGCTCAGCCCAGCTGTGGAAAACCTCGTCGCCCAGCTCTCGCGCCTGCCCGGCGTGGGATCGCGGACGGCGCACCGGCTCGCGTTTCATCTCCTCCAGCGGCCGAAGGACGAGGCGCTCGCCTTGTCGGCGGCGATCCAGGAGGTCAAGGAGCGCGTTCGCTTCTGCGACGAGTGCGGCAACCTGACCGAGGAGGAGCGCTGCGCGATCTGCCGTGACACCCGGCGCGACCACACACTCATCTGCGTCGTCGAGCAACCGGTCGACCTCATCTCGGTGGAGAAGACGAGCGAGTTTCGCGGCCTCTATCACGTCCTCGGCGGCGCACTCTCGCCTCTCGACGGAGTGGAGCCCGAGCATCTGCGCATCGACGAACTGCTGGGCCGGGTCGAGCGAAACGGCGTGAAGGAGGTCGTGCTGGCGACCAATCCGAACATGACCGGCGAGGCAACCGCGGCGTATCTCGCGGACCGCTTGCGCGGACGTGTGCGCGTGACCCGACTCGCGAGCGGCCTGCCGGTAGGCGGCGACCTCGAGTACGCGGACGAGGTCACGCTCGGGCGAGCACTGACAGGCCGCCGGGAGATGGCGTGACGACGGTCGGCTACGAAGCCGTTCCGGCAGTCGAAGGCGACGCCGCCGCCGCGCCCGGAAACACGCTCGTGATGAAGTTCGGCGGCACCTCGGTCGGCGACACACAGAAGATCAAGGACGTTGCCCGCCGGCTCGTTGCTGCTCGCGAGGCCGGTCAGCGCGTCGTCGGCGTCCTGTCTGCAATGGGTGACACAACGGATGACCTGATCCGCCTTGCGCAGGAGATCTCGCTGCAGCCTCACCCCCGCGAGTACGACATGCTCGTGTCCGTCGGGGAGCGCATCTCGAACGCGTTGTGCGCGATGGCGATCCGCGATCTTGGCCACGAGGCCGTCTCGCTCACGGGCTCGCAGGCGGGAATCGTCACCGACACCTTCCACGGCAAAGCGAAGATCGTGGAGGTCCGCGCACGACGGCTGCACGCCGAGCTCGACCGTGACCGGATCGTGCTGGTCGCCGGCTTCCAGGGCGTCTCGACGGATCTGGAGGTGACGACGCTCGGCCGCGGCGGGTCCGACGCTACTGCGGTCGCCTTGGCCTCGGCCCTTGCGGGAGCATGCGAGATCTACACCGACGTCGAAGGTGTGTTCACGGCCGACCCACGCGTCGTCGCCGACGCGCTGAAGCTGCCGAGGATCTCCTACGAGGAGATGCTCGAGATGGCCACGACAGGCGCGCGCGTGATGATGGCGCGATCGATCGAGATTGCACGCAGGTACGGTGTGCCGCTCCACGTGCGCTCTGCGTTCGAAGACAGCGAGGGGACGTGGATCGTCAAGGAGGAAAACCTGGTGCTCGAGAAGGCGATCATCTCCGGAGTCACTCATGACACCTCGGAGGCGAAGGCAACGGTGCTCGCCGTGCCCGACCGCCCCGGCATCGCGGCACGAATCTTCCGCGCGCTCGCAGACGCCGGGGTCAACATCGACATGATCGTCCAGAACGTTTCGGTCGAGGGCGCCACCGACATCTCTTTCACGCTGCCGAAGACAGATCTGCCCGCGGCTCAGCCGATCCTCGAAGTCCTGGCGGCGGAGATCGGGGCGAACGGCGTCGTCTATGACCCTGATGTCGCGAAGGTGTCCCTCGTCGGTGCGGGCATGAAGAGCCATCCGGGTGTTGCCGCCGACATGTTCGAGGCACTTGGCGAGGCAGGCATCAACATCGAGATCATCTCGACCTCCTCGATTCGCCTTTCCTGCGTCGTGCGGGCCGCCGACGTCGAGCGCGCGGTGCAGGCGGTGCACGAGAAGTTCCGTGGTTACGCCGAGGAACGCGTCGGTGCCTGAACCGCGCATCGCGGTGGTAGGCGCAACCGGCGCCGTGGGTACCGTGACGCTGCGGCTCCTGAGGGAGCGAGGGTACGAGCAGATTCGCGCGTTTGCCTCTTCGCGGTCGGCCGGGAGGCACTTGGAGGGCGGTCTTGTCGTCGAGGAGACGACGCCGGAGGCGCTGGCGGCCGGAGACATCGACCTCGCGTTCTTCTCCGTCGGCACGAGCGCGTCGCGGGAGCTCGTGCCACATGCTGTTCGGGGCGGAGCCATCGCGGTGGACAAGTCATCGGCTTACCGACTGGAGGATGGAATTCCGCTTGTCGTCCCGGAGGTGAACGGCGACCGCGCACGCGAGCACGAAGGCATCGTCGCCAATCCGAACTGTTGTGCCATCCCGCTCACGATGGCGCTGAAGCCGCTACATGACGCCGCCGGTCTCGCACGTGTGCGCGTGAGCACGTATCAGTCGGTTTCCGGCGCGGGAGCACGGCGCATGGACGAGCTACGCAGCACGCCGGCCGGCGAAGGAGACCTCGCCATGGACTGGGACTTCGACGGCGAGGAGTTCGACGAAGAGTCGAAGCTTCGAGACGAGAGCCGCAAGATCCTCGAGTTGCCCGAGCTTCCGATCAGCGCAACGTGCGTCCGCGTCCCGGTGCTCATCGGGCACGCCGAGGCTGTGTGGGTGGAGACCGAGGAGCCTCTCTCCGCAGACGACGCTCGCGCGCTCCTCGGGCGCGCGCCGGGGATAGAGCTACGCGACTTCCCCACTCCACGTGACGCAACCGGCATCGATGAGATCCTCGTGGGTCGCATCCGACGTGACCCGACCGCCGAGCACGGGCTTGTCCTCTTCGTGGTCGCGGACAACCTGAGGAAGGGCGCGGCTCTGAACGCGATCCAGATCTCAGAGCTCCTATTGCAGCGCGAAGCAGCCACGCTGTAGCTCGACCGGGCCGTTAGTGCGTGGCTCGGGCACGAGCGCTGCGGCGCCCGCGGAGTTGTCGGAGCTGACTGAGGTGACGAGAAAGGCCTAGCCGGCCTCGGAATCGCTGCAATCTCACCATTCCGTTGTAACGATGCTTGTCTGCGTTCGCGAGCATTCCCGAGCGGAATCGCAGCGGAAGCTGCTCGGGCTCGAGCTGCAACGCAAGGTCCGAACCGAGCCAGAGGCGCGGCAGGAGGTCGGAGTAGAGCGTGCGGCGAACCGGCGCGAGCCATGGCTTGCGCTGGAGGACCTGGTGGAGGCCGAACGGCTCGAGGCCGTCGGAATAGGAGCAGCGAAGCGTTCGTTCGTCGAGCAACTCGACGCCCTCGAACATCGGGTGCGGTGCGAGCCTGTGTTCCATGATGGCGAGGCTTTCCGGCTGGACCTTCGAGGCGAGAATCGCGTTCAAGACATCCTGGTCAGGAAAGTAAAACGGGTAGTCGGGAGTGCCATCCGAGAGAATCCCTTTCTGCAGATCGACGCTTTCCTGGCCCGCTTGAAGGGCCGTAAGGACTTCGAGGCCAGGGGACCTCGGCACAACGAGGAAGCCACTGTTGACGTACGGCTGACGGCGAAGCGGCCCAAGCCCCAGCAGGTCCGACCAACGAGGGTCGAAGCGATCGTGGAGCTTGTCCGTGAACGCGACGATCTTGCCTTCGTCGGCGGCCTCGATCAGTGGCTCGAGTGAGCGCGTGACGATGATGTCGGCATCGATCAGGAGCATGATGTCGGCCGGATGTAGCAGCGGGACGAGGTATTTGAGGAGGTGAGGCGCAGTTCCTGCCGGCGCTGTGATGAGGGTCGCCTCGCCCGACAGCATCTCTCGCTGATAGTCGGCCAGGCCGCAGTCGAGAACGTAGATTGGTTGGCCGTGGCCCTGGAGCCGCAGCGAGTTGACCAGCGCTACCAGACCGAGGAAGAACCTCGAATCGCTGATCGCGTAAATCGCGACGGCAGCTTCTGCCGGGTTCGTGTCGGCTTCCGTCGATTCGAGCGCGCTGATGGAAACCTGTCTGACCAAAGTGAGAAGTCTCCGCCCCTAAGACGAGTTCCGGGTCTGAGAATATCCCGGGCCAACGCCTTTGCTAGTGGCGTAGTCCGATAATCCGACCTGCCGTTGAGGCGGTCGAGGGTAGCGCACTCCGAAAGTGTGACCGAGATGTCGCCCGCCTGGCGCCCCTGGCCACTCGGCTAGGTGCTGCACAAAACGCTGCCCCAATGTCCCGTAGGCCGGTTGAGGCGCCGGACTTAGCATCGAAGTGTGGTGGAGAAAGCTCCTCCGGCGCCGGCTGAGCGTGCGCTAACTCCGCGCGAAGGTGAAGTCCTCGAGATGATCGCGCGTGGTCTCACGAACGCGCAGGTCGCCGCGCGCCTGGACGTGACGGTGCACGCAGTGAAGTTCCACCTGAGCCATATCTACCAAAAGCTCGGCGTCTCGAATCGCACCGCAGCAGCGGTTGCGTTCCAGTCTGGCGGAGGCGGAGCGACCGAGACGAACGGCGCAGGCGACGTGCTCGATCTTTCAGAATCGGTGACCGAGTCTCTTCGGAAGCGGGTTCAGGAAGCGCCACCGGTGCTGGCCTTGCCGGCCGAGCGACGTCGCTCGACGGGAGCCCACGTCCTCGGCGTGCAGAAGAGGCGCCTGAGCAGCGACGCCCGTTGCGCAGTCGAGGGTCTCGCGGTCGATGCCCCCGTGGATGCCGTTGCGATCGCCGCGCTCGCCGCGCTCGTCCACCGCTATTCCGGAGAACGGGCGCTGACACTCGCACTGTTGGAACGGCAGGGAGCGAACGATGTCCCCGACCGAGAGACGACTGTCCGGCTCATCGGAGTCGACGTCGAGCCGGATATGACCTTCGGAGAGCTTACGGAGGATGTCGCAATGCAACTCGCGGCCAACGCCATCAAGCGGCGAGCGCTCGCTCAGCGCGGCCCGGCGCCTCCTGGATCCGGAGAGTGAGCGTGATTCGGTGCTGCCTCTCCTCGTCCTCGCCAACGGGACTGCCGCTGCGGAGATCGAAGGTGAGTCTTTCGACCTAGCGCTTGCTCTGGACAGCGACGCCGATGGTGCGTCCGCGTCCATGTACTTTCCGGCCGACGTCTTCGAGCCGGCTGCTGTTGCGCGCATGCTTGGCCATGTCGAGGCCCTGCTCGAAGCGGCCGAAACGCAGCCGTCGCTGCCCCTTCGACGCCTCGGCCTCCTCACCGAGGACGAACGGCGGCACCTGCTCGAGGATTGGAACGCCACCGACGGTGCATTTTCCGAATCGCTGCCTGCACGAGCTCCTGGCCGACGCTGCCGGAAGCCGGTGGGAGGACGTCGCGGTCGTCGCAGGCGACTCCCGGCTGACATACGGGGCACTCGAGACCGGATCGACGAGGCTCGCACGACATCTGCAGCGCCTCGGCGTAAATCCAGGCGAGCTCGTCGCGATCTGCGTCGACCGGTCGCCCGCGATGCTGGTCGGGCTGCTCGGCATCCTCAAGGCCGGGGCGGCGTACGTGCCGGTCGATCCGACGTATCCCGACGAGCGGAAGGCCTTCATGCTCGAGGACGCCCAGGTACGCGTCGTCGTGACCGAGGAGGCCCTGCTCAACGACTTGCCCGCCACCGACGCGCAGGTCGTCTGTCTCGACCGCGACCGGAGCTCGATCGACGACGAATCAGACACACCGCTCGTGCTGGACTCCGACCCCGAGCAGCTCGCCTACGTGATCTACACCTCCGGCTCGACCGGGAAGCCGAAAGGCGTCGAGATCCCGCACCGCGCGCTCGTGAACTTCCTCAACACGATGGCGGACCGCCCCGGGCTCGCCTCCGACGAGACCTTGCTCGCAGTCACGACGCTGTCGTTCGACATCGCCGGCCTCGAGCTCTACTTGCCGCTCCTCGTCGGAGCAACGGTCGTGCTCGCATCCCATGAAGAAGCCGGTGATCCACGTCGGCTGATGGAGCTGCTCGACCGCCACGCCGTGACGACGATGCAGGCGACGCCGACGACCTGGCGCATGCTGATCGACGCTGGCTGGCCCGGCCAAAGGGGACTGAAGGTCCTCTGCGGCGGCGAAGGGCTGCCGGCGCTCCTCGCGGAGGAGCTCCTCGAGCGGGACGTCGAGCTCTGGAACATGTACGGGCCGACCGAGACAACGATCTGGTCGACGACACAGCGGCTCATGCCGGGAGAGCCGCTGACGATCGGCCGGCCGATCGGGAACACCACGCTGTACATCCTCGATGCGGAGCTTCAGCCGACTCCCGTAGGTGTGCCGGGTGAGCTGCACATCGGTGGCTCTGGACTGGCGCGCGGCTATCGCGGCCGACCCGATCTGACCGCCGAACGCTTCATCGCACACCCGTTCGACGCGCCGCCCGGGGCAAGGATCTACAAGACGGGCGATCTGGCGACGTATCGCGCCGACGGTACGGTCGAGTTCCTCGGCCGGCTTGACAACCAGGTCAAGGTCCGTGGCTTTCGAATCGAGCTTGGTGAGATCGAAACCGCACTGGCGCGTCATCCGGCGGTGAGAACCGCAGTCGTCGCTGTCCGAGAGGATGCTCCGGGGCAGCCGGAGCTCGCCGGCTACGTGATGACGGACGAGAGCGCCCCTTCTTCGACCGAGTTGCGACGGTTCATCTCGAACACGCTCCCGGATTACATGGTTCCTCCGACGGTCACCCGCCTCGATGAATTTCCGCTGACCCCGAACGGGAAGATCGATCGCAAGGCGTTGCCGGCACCCTCGCGTGCACGGGAAGAAACCAACGGTTTCGTCGCGCCGCAAACGGAGCTCGAGCGCCGACTCGTCGAGATCTGGGAACGCGTCCTCGACGTCCGTCCGATCGGGATCAAGGACGATTTCTTCGAGCTCGGCGTCAGCTCCATCGTCGCGGCGCAGCTCTTCGCCAAGATCGAGCACGAGCTCGGTCACAACCTGCCGCTCGGCGCGGTCTTTCAGGCCCCGACCGTCGAATCGTTGGCGGCTCTGCTCGAGCGTCCGGAAGGCGATGACACGCTGGACGTCACTCGTGCCGATTCAGCCTCAGGGAACCAAACCCCCGATCTTCTGCGTGCACGGAGGTGCCGGCACGATCCTGCACCTGCAGCCCCTCGCGCGACGCCTCGGCGGAGATCAACCGTTCTATGCGCTGCAGTCGCGCGGGCTCTACGGAGGCGCTCCACCGCTCAAGACGGTCGAGGAGATGTCGGCTCACTACCTCGCCGAGCTGAAGACGGTGCAGCCGGACGGGCCGTACTACCTTGCCGGCTACTGCTTCGGGACGATCGTCGCCTTCGACATGGCGCAAGCGCTGACGGCGGAGCGGCGAAGAGGTCGCACCTGCTCGCGATGTTCAACGGGCCGAGCCCTGCGTGGATCAAGCAGTGGGGATGGTTCGGCAACCAGCCGAGCCACCGCAAGCCAGGCGGTCGAACGCGCAGAGTACTCGGCGCCGCTCCGTTCGAAGGTCGTGCGCGTCCTGCGCGACCCGAACGCCGCCGCCGACTGGATGCGTCACGGTGCCTGGAGGGCGAAGCGAATGGTTCGACGACGACCGCGTCGAACGCCGTTGGGCCGAGATGCGCGTTCGAAGCGGTCGCCCGGTGCCGGAGCGTTTGCGCGAGGACTACTTCCTGCGGCTGCACGCACTCGCAGAGCGGGCGTACGAGCCTGCGATCTACGACGGTGAGATCTTGATGTTCTCCGGTGCCGGTCTCTACGACGATCTGGAGCTCGGCTGGACCGGGCTGGCCAAGCAGGGGGTCCGCGTCCACACGATCCCCGGCAATCACGCAGACAACCGCACCTTGATGCGCGAGCCGCACGTCGGCGTGGTGGCTGAGATTCTGGAGCAGTACCTCCAGGTCGCCAAGGTCGAGGAGGCCGGGCAGTGACCGATCCGATCCAGCTTCCGACCGACCGTCCGCCGGAACGCGCGGCGAGCTTCCCGAGCCGTCTCGTTTCCCGCGCCGACGGCCTGCTGCGCGGAACGCTTCCCAGGCCTCTCTACCACTTCGGGCGCGGCCGCTACTACGACGCGCGTCGCTTAGTGGGCCGGAGCCCCGGTCGCGGACGAATGCTCCCGGACTACCTGATCATCGGTGTCGCGAAAGGCGGAACGACGACACTGTGCGCGTGGTTGAACGAGCATCCCTTCATCTCGCCGGCCGCACACAAGGAGCTTCACTACTTCGATTACGAGTTCCCCCGCGGCGAAGACTGGTACCGCTCGCACTTCCCGCTCGAGAGTGACCGTCATGCCTTCGAGCTCGAGCACGGCCGGCCGTTCCTCACGGGTGAGGCGAGCCCGACGTACATTTCGCACGCCTGGGCACCCGAGCGGATTGCGCGCGCATTGCCCAACGCAAGGTTGATCGTGGCGCTGCGCGACCCCGTCGACCGGGCCTATTCCCATTACCAGATGACGCGCCGCGAAGGCGAGGAGCCTCTCGAGTCCTTCGCCGAGGCGGTCGACGCCGAGGAAGGACGGCTGGCGCCCGAAGTTGCCCGGTCGGCGGCGGATCGGCGCTACAACAGCTGGCCGCTCGGTTGCTGGTCGTACTTGAGGCGCAGCCGCTACGCCGAGCAGCTCGAGCGCTGGTTCCAGCTGTTCCCGCGCGACCAGTTCCATTTCGTCAAGAACGAGGACCTCGCGGAGAACCCGGCGGCGACGCTTGGCTCTGTGCACGATTTCCTCGAGCTACCGCCGCACGACAAGCAGGACTTTCCGAAGTTTCACGTCGCGTCGTACTCCGGGATGACACCGGAGACGCGGGCCAAGCTCGTCGACTACTTCCGGCCCCACAACGAGCGCCTCTACGAGCTCGTCGGGATCGACTTCGGCTGGGAACGCGACGCGGCGCCGGCGGCCCCAGCCGCCAGCACGAGCTAGACCCGCTCGAGCTCCGCCGGAGATACGCGGCCGGCCGCCGGATCGACCGGGAAGGCGGCGGCGGCTACCGACTCGCGCTCGGCCAGCTCGTCGAGCGCGTCGGGCACGCTCGACGTTGCACTACGGCCCGCCCCTAAGGCGAGCGTCGCCTGCATCAACAGCGGTGCAAGATGCGACCAGCGACGAGCCAGAGAGTTGGCGTGCTCATCCACCCACTGGCGCAACGCGGCGTCCTCATCCCGCTCGGCAATCTGGTGGGCGTAACGTGCGAGGAAGGCACGGTGCCGGCCGATCGACCAGATGTCGTCGGCTTGGCGATAGGCGTCCGGTTCCTGTCCATTGTCGCGGAAATGTTGTGCCAGTAGACGGATCGCGTCGACTCCGACGGCGCCCTCGGGAGCGCGACTGGCAGAGATCGTCGCCGAGTGCTCGAGCCAGTGAAAGCGCTGAACCGGCGATCCCCCCTCATCTCCGAGTGCGAACGACTCCCGCAATGCGAAGACCGGATCGCCCACCGGCAATGCAGCGACGAGCTGCGGCAAGTCGCCGGTCGCAATCGGCACGCGCGCAGGTTGCTGCCACCCGAGATCGTTGCGGCACGCGAACGGATCGGCGACGACCGGCTCCGGGTCGTCCGCGCTCAGCACGAACCAGTGCGGAACGTGACGTCGTTCGAATGCGACATGCCACGGCAGGCGATAGCCGTCACCGGCCACGATCACACGGCCCGCACTTTCGAGCTCGGCCAGGATCCCCGCAACCGCTTCGTCGGCGTCGTCCGAGCCCGCGCGAGCCAGCCCGAGAGCGGCACGCAGGCCTGGGCGGAAGTGGCCGAATCCGAACAGCATGTCCTCGGCGGGCTTGACGACGAGCCACAGCCCAGGATTCACGAGTGACTCCCACGACGGGTGCGAGTACGCGGCCCAGGCTGCGACTGCAGAGCTGTAGCACGTGTACACGTCGCTCAACTCCGTGAGCTGCGGCCATGCGTCCTCGAGTCGCGCCGTCGGTGTCGTCATCGACTTGCGGCCTCCCGGGCCGAGATCATCTCCTTCGTCGGTTCGAGCAGCGTGAGCCCGGACGGTCCCGTCTTGGCCAACCGTGACGCAACCCAGTGCGCCAACTCGCTGGGCGCGACGGCTCCGATCCTGCCGCTCGGCGTGTTGGTGAGGTCCGTCAGAAGTTTCGGCGCCCGTAGTACGACGCTGCGTATCGTCGGTTGCGACGCCGCGAGCCATTCGGCCAATGCCTCCAGAGCACCCTTCGCCGCGACGTAATGCGGCCAGTCCCGAGGCGGCGCGGTGACAGCGGCGGAAGAACAGAAGAGCACCCACCCGCCCTCGGGGTCCAGTTGGGGAAGCAATGCACCCAACGGTGTCGCGGCCAGACGAATGTTTTCCCCGACATATGCAGCGAGCTGGTCGGCCGACGCCGCGGTTACGCCCATCGGCAGAGGGGGCAGTGCCGCGTTGAGCGCGAGCCCGCGCAGCTGCCCACCGGCGCTGATCGCGTCCACGACCGGAGCGAGCTGCTCGGGGTCCCGCACATCCGCCCGATGGAAGACGAGCCGATCGGCTTTGCTTCCTGCCGCCTGCTTGAGCTCCTCTGCTGCGTCGACCGACGTCAAATAGACGACGTGCACCGTGTAGCCGCGCGTAGCCAGGGCGAGGACGAGCGCAGCGCCGAATCCTCTGCTGCCGCCGATTACTACGACATCCCCCTCTTGTTCCTCGGACGGCTCGGAATCGAACGACGCGAGCGTGGGACCTGGTATCGGCTCCCGCACGAACGCCTCGATCTCACCGACGGCAACGGAACCCTCGCCGTCGTGAATCCCACCTTCAAGGAACAGCTGACCCGTCCTCGTGTCGTGGTCGCGGACGCGGGCCCAGTGCGCAACGACTCGCGCTGGAGCATCGGAAACCGGGTCGACCGAGAGCTTCACGCCTGCGAAGAGGCTGTGTAGGCCCGGCAGTTCCATGCCAACGACATAGCTGGCCCAGGCGAGTGCCGCCAGCAGCCTCGGATCCAGATCGCCGGCGCCCCAACTGCGCGCGAGCTCTGCAAGCTCCGGGCCCGGCGCATACGCCGACCCGACTTCGGTCCCGACCTGCACGTCGCCGTCCGCCACGTGGGCAGGACGTGCTCGCATCTTCGCGGCTGCCTGGACGTGCGGCGGTGCTACCGCCGGCACCCGAAACGCCTCCGTGTCGTCGGCGACGGCCACGCGCGTCAGCAGGCGACCGCGCCCCACGAGACGCACCTCCCAGGTTCCGTGACCACTCGTCATCGGCCTGGCTGACGCCTGGTCAGGTGAATGAAGAAGCACGGGGCTCGTGAACGAGGCACGGAGCGACCGCGCAGAGCGAAGGACGTCACGCGGGAGACAGCCGAGTAGAGCGATCGCGACGAGTGACCCCGGCACGATGCACTCACCGTACGGCGTGCGCCGGGCGAAGGATGGATCGACGTGCAGCGGATTGTGATCGCCGCTCGCATCGGCGAACGCAGCAACGCGGCCCTCGTCGAACTGCAGAACGCGTTCGTCGGGCTGGTGCATCAACGGGCGGTGAAGCCGGCGTCGACCGGAATTGCAGCTCCGGTCACCCGTGCGGCAGCCTCGGATGCGAGCCACAGCACCGCAGCGGCGACGTCTCGGGCCTCGACGAGTGTCCCGAGCGGGTGGTGGGGAAGCGAGAGCGCCTCGTAGTCCTCCGCGTCAACACCGAGCATGTCGGCGACGCCGGCGAGCATGCCGGAGGCGAGCGCCGGATCGTCCCGGACCGAGGTGGGGCAAACCGCGTTCACGCGGATGCCGTAGGGCGCGTAGTCGAGGGCGAGGGCGCGCGTAAGGCCGATGACGCCGTGTTTCGCCGCGACGTAGTTCGCAAAATGAGGAAACGCCACCAGACCCGCTGTTGAGCTGATGTTGACGATCACGCCGCTCCTGCGGCTGATCATCCCCGGCAGCACCGCCCGCGAGCAGCGCCAGACGCCGTTCAGATCGACATCCACCACGACAGCCCACTCGCCTTCGCTCAGCTCGTGGGCCGGCACTCCGGCCGGCCCGACGAGACCTGCATTGTTGACGAGAACGTCAATCGGACCGAGCTCGCTCTGCCCTTGCGTCACGGCCGACTCGATCTCGTTCGTCTTGCGCACATCGACGACGCTGGTGATGACCTGCGCCCCTCGCGCGCGGCACAGCTCAGCCGTCTCTTCGAGCTGTTCCCGGGTCGCGAGGGGGTACGGGCACTCCGGAATCGACTCGCAGATGTCCCACAGAAGGAGCCTGGCACCCTGCTCGGCGAACGCGGTGGCCGTCGCGCGGCCGATCCCGCGCCCCGCGCCCGTGATGACGACAGTCGAAGACATCGACGGGCCCGTCAGCTCAGTCGCCGCCGGCTCCGTCCGCGTGATTGCGGACGAGCGTCTTGAGCGATGCGACGTTCTGCTCTTCCAAAAGGGCCGAGTCGGGCAGACGAACATCGAATCGAGTCTCGAGTGCGTGGACGAGTCGGATCTGCATCAGCGAGTCCCAACCTTCGACCGTGCCTGGGCCGTCGTCTTCGCTCAGCTCGACGTCCCACCCGAGCACCTCCTCCAGCGCGTCCTTGAACGCGGCGTCAAAGTCGCCGTTCTGCGTCATTCGGTATCGGCGATGTAGGGGCTCTCAATCGGCCCGTTTTCTACGAGGTCGTACTCCCAGCAGCCCTCCGAGGTGGGAGCGAAGCCGAGCCGCGGATACAGATCAGCAACGAGGCCGTTCCGCGGCCCCGTCACGTAGAGGCCTCGCAGGCGTTGGAAGCCCATGTGGGCAGCAGCATGCGCAACGTGCGCAAGCAGGTGAGCCTCTGCCGTGCGGCCGATGACGCGGCAGCTGAGAAGGAGCGTGTCAACGACAGCGATCGTTGGATCGTCCTCGGCGGGTCGCGCGATCGCCAGGCCGATCACGCCATGGTTCGCGAACCTATCTTCGAGCTCGAGCGTTCGCGCGATCGTCGCCGGATCCGCAATCAATTGCTCGACCTCTTCACGGCTGCGTCGGACCAGCGTCAAGTTGAACTGATTCGTCTTCTGGGTCAGCTGGGTTGCACGCTCGAGGGTCTTCTCGTCGACCGGCCTGACGGTGGCTCGCATTTCGAGGGAGCGCCAGAACTCCGGCAGAGACGATGCAGAAGACCGAAGCTCCGCTGCGCGGCTTCTCGCCTCGTATGAGCGTTGTCGTGCCGCATCTTCGATCGTCAACGCGGACAGCTCGAAGCGAACGCTCGAGGCGATCGTCCGCACGAATTCGGAGGGCGGGACATCGAGCGAGATCGTGTCGACCAGCGGCAGAGCCGCATTCACCTCGGCGATCTCGGCCGGGTTGTCGTCGACGAAGACGAGCGAATCGAGTCCGAGCCCGAGGGAATCGGCGATCTCTGCGATCTGCTCCGGCTTGCGCCGCCAGTCCGCCACGAACGCCGCGAAGTCGGCGATCCGTAACTCCATCTTCGGGTTCCGCTCGAACGGCTCCCGTGCGGCTTCGACATCGTTCTTCGATGCGACCGCGAGCAGGACACCGCGCTCCTTGAGTGCACGCAGATAGCTCTGGAACGCCGCGTATGCCTCGCCCTCAGGCCCTTCCCCGAGGACTATGCCGTTCGGCCCCTCGTCGCCGACGACGCCGCCCCAGAGTGTGTTGTCGAGGTCGACGACGAGGCAGCGCGCCGCCACGCCCACGTCCGCGGCGATGACCGCTGCCGTGTCACGTGCCACCAGCGGCAAAGCCGTGTAACCGTACGGCTGTCTCGCGGCGTACCAGAGGCGTGGGTCGGACCACTGCTTCTTACCGACGCGCGCGGCGAGCCGCTCGCAGTCGACGAGCAGCACACTGGATCCTGCAGCCGCGCCCAGACGGCCGTTCAGCTCGCGGACCAGCGAGGGCCGGCTCTCGCGCACGCGGGCCGAGAGATGACCGAGAACGGTTTCGTCCGGAACGACGAACGCATGCTGAACGACACGCGCTTTGAACCGCTCCGCAAGCGCCTGCCAGAGACCCGTCCAACGGGCCTCTTCCGCCGTCAGGAGCTTGTCGGCGTCTTCGGCCACCTCCGGAAAAGCCAGGTCGGCGGTCGTCGGTGCAACGAGGACATGTGTCGGGGCGAACGCCGCGAGGGTGGCGTCCTCTGCGAAGGCCTCCTGCTCGAGCTGCCCGTAGGGTGCCGCAAAGACCTCCGCATCGACCCGCAGCGCCCGGCAGGCGATCGTCAGATACTCGGCGAGCTCGGCAGCCTCGTAGGTGCAGAGCACGCCCAGCCGGATCTCCCGGGTCGCGGGCGGCGACCATCCCTCCCGCAGACCAAGACGGAGGAGGTTCCGGGCAAGGTTCCAGGCCGTAGCGTCCTCGCCGGAGAGGATCAGCGGCCGAAGCAGGGTCCACGCATCGTCCCAGCGTCCGTCCCGTAACAGCTCCCGGACCGTGCCGAGGCCCGGGCGTGGCGCTACGGCCGCAGATGTCACGGAGTCTCACCGGTCGCGAAGATCAAAGGCGGAAGGAAGAACCAGATCATGTCGGTCGATCGGGAAGCCCGTCGGCGCCTGCGAATCCGCCCGCGTCGGGGCCACCCTGTTCGCAGAGTAACCCACTTTTGGAGCCAAACGGCAGCCGCCGGCGAAAACCGGCCAAAGGCGTACCGGCCCCTGACCAGTCGGCTAGGTGCCCGCTGGAAGGCTCATCAAATGGAGCGTAGGCGTTCGCAAACCCGCCGAACTAGCATCGGCACGTGGCCCCACCTCGGGAGGCGACCGTCAGCGTGCCCAATTCGCCACTCGAGTCGGCGATCGCACAGATCTGGTCCGACGTGCTCCAGGTGGGCGAGGTCACCGTCAACGAAGACTTCTTCGAGCTAGGCGGTGACTCACTCCAGGCGGTTCGAATGCTTGCGACCGTTGAGGACGTGCTCGGCTCGCCTGTCAGCTTCACCGATTTCATCGAAGCGCCGACCGTCGCTCAGCTGGCGCGAGAGCTGGACCGCGTAGACCGCGCCCCCCGGCCGGCTCAAGCCCCAGTCGAGCATCTAGAGAACGGCCGGGCTCCTTGCTCCTTCGGCCAGGAACGGCTGTGGTTTGTCGAACAGCTCACGGGAGGTAAGGCCGTCTACAACCTTCCGCTGGCGAGACGCCTCCGCGGAAAGATCGACGAGGACGCGCTCGAGCGAAGTCTCCAGACGATTGTTGGGCGCCATGCTGCTCTCCGAACAAGCTTCGAGGCCGAAGACGGCCGCCCCCAGCAGGTGGTCGCGCGCCAGGTGGTGCTTACACTCGATCGTCGCGACCTGCGGCTCGAGGACGACCCCGAGTCGGAAGCCCAGCGGCTCACCGACGAAGCCGCGTCGGTCCCGTTCGATCTGGAACGACCACCGCTCGTGCGCGCATCGCTTTTTCGCGTGGCGGACGAGGATTACGTGCTCGTGCTCGTGTTCCACCACATCGTGTGCGATGGCTGGTCGCACGTCGTCGTCTTCGAAGAGCTCGGCGCGCTCTATCGCGCCCAAGCTAGCGGCGAGGCTGCGGAGCTGCCCGAACCGCGGATCCAGTACGACGTGTACGCGAGCCGTCAGCGCGCCAACCCGGACACTGGGGCTCTCGATGAGAAGGTCGCTCACTGGCGGGAGCGGCTCGACGGGATGCCGATGGCGCTCGACCTCGCCACAGACCGCCCACGCCCCGCCGTCCCCTCTTACGACGGCGCGACGCACCGTACGCCGCTATCGAACGCCGCCGCGATCCGCGCCTTCAGCCGCTCGGCCGGAGCAACCCCGTTCGCCACGCTTCTCTCCGTCTTCGACCTCCTGCTGTTCCGGTACACCGGACAGGAGACGATCGCCGTGGGGGCGACGACATCGGGTCGCGAGCGATCCGAGCTGGACGACGCCGTCGGCCTGTTTGCCAACACGGTCGTGCTCCGCAGCGATCTCGGCGACGACCTGACCTTCACCGAGTTCGTCCGAAAGACGCGCGATGTCGTGCTCGACGCACTCGCCTACCAGGACGCGCCGTTCGAACGCCTCGTGGCAGAACTGCAGCCCGACCGCGACCAAGCGAGACATCCGATCTTCCAGGTGTTCTTCGCACAGGTTCCCGATGCGCCGCTCGACCTTCCAGGCGTCGAGCCGTACGCCGTCAGCCCCTCGACTGCCCGGTTCGATCTGACGCTCTGGGTCGAGGAGCAGGGCGAGGAAATCGAGCTCGTCTGGGAATACGCCACCGATCTGTTCGACCCCTCCACGATCGAGCGATTCGAGCGCCACTTCTTGCAACTCCTCGAGAGTGCGCTCTCAGAACCCGAGCAACGACTTGGCGCGATCCCGATGGTTGGCGACATCGAGCGACGCGAGCTGGTCGAGCGTTGGGCGGGAGCCGGCGTCGAGTACCCGGTCGAGTGCCTCCACCGACTGTTCGAAGCACACGCGGCACGCGCACCGGATCGGCCTGCCGTGACATGCGAGGGCGCGACCATTACCTACCGGGCTCTGAACGAGCAGGCGAACCGGCTCGCGCGCCATCTGAGGACGCTTGGAGTCGGCGACGAGACCCTTGTCGCGTTGTGCTTCGAGCGTTCGATCGAGATGGTGGTCGCGATCCTCGCCGTTCTGAAAGCAGGAGGCGCCTACGTTCCGCTTGACCCGGACTATCCATCGGAGCGTCTCGCCTTCGTGCTCGAAGACACGAAGGCCCCGGTCATCCTGACGCAGCAGCCGTTGCTCGACCGGCTCTCTGCAAGCGACGCTGCGATCGTCTGCCTCGACAGCGACGAACCTCGGTACGCGAACGAGCGTGCGGACGATTTGGAGCCCCTTGCGACGCCCGCAAGCCTCGCGTATGTCATCTACACCTCGGGTTCGACCGGTAAGCCAAAAGGCGTCCAGGTCGAGCATCGCAACGTCGCACGACTCTTCACTGCGACCGATGAGTGGTTCGGCTTCGACGACTCCGACACATGGCTGCTCTTCCACTCGTACGCCTTCGACTTCTCCGTGTGGGAGCTATGGGGCGCGCTGCTCTACGGTGGACGACTCGCGATTGCGCCGCGCTGGACGACCCGGTCGCCGCAGGCCCTGGCCACGTTGCTCGCCGAGGAGCAGGTCACCGTCTTCAACGCAACGCCGAGCCTGTTCGTATCGGCCCTCGACGAGTTGCTTCTGGCGCGAGACGAGCTTGCGCTGCGCTACGTCGTCTTCGGCGGCGAGGCACTTCAGCCGACGGCGCTCGCTCCCTGGTACGCGAAGATGGCCGAGGATGCTCCGCTGCTCGTGAACATGTACGGGATCACCGAGACCACGGTGCATGTGACCTATCGTCCGCTCCAGGCCGAGGACGCGCATGACAACGCGAGCCCGATCGGCGGGCCGATTCCCGATCTGCAGCTCCAACTACTCGACGCGAACCTCGAGCCGGTCCCAGTGGGAGTCGCAGGCGAGCTGTTCGTCGGCGGCCCCGGCGTGGCACGGGGCTACCTCAACCGTCCCGAGCTCACTGCCGAGCGCTTCCTCGCAAATCCGTTCGGCACCGGCCGCCTGTATCGCAGCGGTGACCTTGCCCGTGCGAGGGCGAATGGGAGCCTGGAGTTCCTCGGACGCATCGACGACCAGGTCAAGGTCCGCGGCTTCCGGATCGAGCTCGGTGAGGTGCAAGCTGTCCTGAACGAGCACGACGGGATCGCCGAGAGCGCGGTCGTCGCGTTCGAGGCCGCGCCCGGTGACACGCGCCTTGCGGCATTTGTTGTGCCGGCCGGAGCGGAAGCGGCGCCGGCAAAGGCCGAAGCCTTGCGCACCAGCGTTTGGTCGTTCCTCGAGGAACGCCTGCCCGGCTTCATGGTTCCCGCCTCGCTGACGGTCCTCGAGAGCCTGCCGCTGACGCAGAACGGAAAGATCGATCGCAAGGCACTGCCTGTCCCGACCTGGGAGCGCGAGGATCGGGAAGCGTTCGTCGCTCCGCGCTCGGACACAGAACGGGTGATCGCCGAGATCTGGCAGGAGATCCTGGCCGTCGAAGAGGTCGGCGTTCATGACAATTTCTTCAATCTAGGCGGCCACTCGCTTCTCGCCGCCCGTGTCCTCACACAGGCCCGCAAGCGGCTCGACGTCAAGTTGTCGGTCAGTGCGCTGTTCGAGCATCCGACCGTCGCCTCACTTGCTTCGACGGTCGATTCCTTGCGCGTGGGCACGCCGGAGATCGCCGACGTCGCTCCCCAGGCCGCCGGCGCTGAGGACAGTGCGGCATATCCTCTGTCGTTTACGCAGCAACAGCTCCACTTCTTCCAGGACCTGGCGCCCGGTGCGGCGGTCTACAACGCGGCACTTGCCGCAAGGATCTCGGGGCCGATCGATCACGAGTCGCTTGAGCAGGCCATCAGGGCGGTCATCGACCGGCACGAGCCCTTGCGCACGGTCTTCCGGTTCGGAGAGGAAGGGTCGGAGCAGGTAGTCCTCTCCGACTGGTCGTTCGCACTCGAGATCGCCGAGCTCGATGAGGTTGACCTTTCGAGACGGCTCCGCGAGGCGGCCCACGAGCCGTTCGACCTCAGCCGCGACCTGATGCTTCGCGCGACGCTGTTCGAGCTCGGCAACGACGAGCACGTTCTTTTCTTCGGCACGCACCACGTCGTCTTTGACGCGTGGTCCGTCGACATCTTCTTCCGCGAGATCAGTGAGCTGTACAACGCGAACCGCATCGGCCGGCCTCCCAGCCTTCCGGAGCTGCCGCTTCAGTACCGCGACTTCGCGGTGTGGCAGCGTGATCGGCTGCGTGGAGAGAAGCTCGATGCGGAACGCGAGTACTGGCGGCAAGCGCTCGCGGGAGCGCCGACAGTCTTGACCCTTCCGGCGGACCGGCCGCGTCCCGCCACACAGACCTTTGACGGTGCGACCCATTCCTTCGAGCTTCCCGAAGAGGTCGTCTCGAAGATCGAGGCTCTTTGCCGCTCGCAGCAGGTGACGCCGTACATGCTCCTGCTTGCGGCATTCGCCACGCTGATCTATCGCCGCACCGGCGCAGACGACATCCTCTTCGGCGGACCGAACGCGAACCGCGCCCGCGCCGAGTTCGAGCACCTGATCGGCTTCTTCGCGAACACGCTCGTGCTCCGGGTGCGGCTGGGCGGAAATCCGTCATTCACGGAGCTGCTCGCGCGCGTCCGGCAGACCGCGCTCGAGACCTACGACCACGAGGAGCTTCCGTTCGATCGGATCGTCGACGCCGTGCGGCCGAGACGCGATCCAGGCGTCAACCCGCTGTTCCAGGTGAACTTCCGCGTGAGGGCGGGCCGGCTGCCGACGCTCGAACTGGACGGCGCCAAAACGGTGCCGCTGCGTGTCGAGACCGGACTCGCACGCTTCGATCTCGCGCTCGAACTGCATGTCGTCGAAGGTGCGATCGGAGCCGAGCTCGGCTACAACACCCAGCTGTTCGATGCAGCCACGATCGAACGACTCGCGCGCGAGCTCGTGATGCTCCTGGAGGATGCCGTCACGCGGCCGGAGACCTCGTTGCTAGCGCTGGAGCTCGCGGACGGTGAGCACGACCGGCCGAACGCGAACGGTGCGGCTCTGGGAATCCGCCGTTTTCGCGACCGAGTCCGCCCCGGCGGCGCCGGACAGACCTAGGGGGCGGACATGTCTACGCCATCAGAGCCACAGGAACCGACGGGCTTCCGCCTCTCGCCTCAGCAGGAGCTGTTGTTTGCTTCCGGGGCGGTCGATCCCGGATTTCGCGCCCAGTGCGCAGTGCGCGTCGACGGCGTCGATCCCGCTCAACTAGGCGAGGCGTTGACCTCGATCGTGAACCGGCACGAGATCCTGAGGACGCTCTTCGTGCGCTCCGCCGGGATGCAACTGCCGTCTCAGGTCATCCAGGATCGGCTCGATCCCGATTGGCAGCTCGACGAGAACTGGGACGAGCAGGCGGTCTCCGTCGAGACGGTGCTCGCGGAGGAGGCTCGTTTTCCGTTCGATCCCGCCCGCGGACCACTGCTGCGCGCGCGTTTGCTCAGCTCGCCGACCGGTGCGCAAGCACTCTTGCTGACCGCGCCCTCGGTCGTCGCAGACGCGGCGTCGCTCGTCGAGATCGTGCGGGAACTCCGTTCGCAGGACGCTGGGGACGACGAGCCACTGCAGTACGCGGACTACGCCGAATGGCGAAACGAGGCCGCCGCCGAAGCCCTCGCTCAGGAATCGGATGGCGATGCGGCCTCGTCGCCGACCCTGCTCTTCGGTCGCGCTCGGCAAGAGGAGGAGCCGTTCACGGTCCGAACCGTGGAGTTGCCGGTCTCCGACGAGGCTCGCCGCGGCCCTCGCAGCTGCGGCATCGACTTTCAACGCCGGGACAGCGCTCGTGGTCGAGGCGTGCTGGCACGCCTGCGTGCACCGCCTCTCTGGTGCAGGGACGGTGGTAATGGCCGGCGTCACAAGCGGCCGCAGCTATGCCGAGCTCGACGGAGCCGTCGGAGCGTTCGCGCAGCCGATGGAGGTCAGGACGCGCTTCGAGAGCGGGACCTCGCTGCCCGAGATCGTCGACCAGGTGCGACGAGCGCGCGAGGAAGGCGAGCGCAGCTACCAAGGAGTCACCGGCGCAGGGCTCGATCAGTTGGTGCAACGAGCCACGCTGTCGTTCCAGTCCGTTGACGCTCCGCTGGCGCGAGCAGAGCTGCTCGCCCTCCGGGGAACAACATCACGATCGGCACTGCAGCTGTCTTGGATCGAAGCGACTGACGGGAAGCGCGCAGAGCTGGCGTACGATCCTGCGTCCTACGACGCCGACGATGTCGAGCGAATCGCATCGTCGCTCTCTGCCGTCCTCGAGTCGGCAGCTGCATCCCCATCGGCCTCGACTGACGCGCTGTCGATCGTCGCGCCGGCCGAGCGGGACGGCTTGCTGACGATGTCGGCGGGTCCCGAGCTCGCAGTCGACCGCCGTTCGTTCCACGAGCTGTTCGAGGAACAGACGGGACGTACGCCAGAGCGAACCGCCGTTCGGAACGGCGATCGGTCGCTCACCTACGCGGAACTGAACGGACGAGCGAACGCCCTAGCCGGCCGACTGCGAGAGCTCGGCGTCGACCGAAACGTCCCGGTCGGGATGTGCACGTACCGCTCCGTTGAGAGCCTGGTTGCCGTCCTCGGGATCTTGAAGGCCGGAGGCGCCTACCTTCCTCTCAACTTCGATCATCCCGCCGCACGCCTCGAGCATCAGCTCGTCGAAGCCGCCGCCGAGGTGGTCGTCGTCGAAGGCGATCTCGCCGATCGTCTGCCGTCGTTCGGCGGAACGATCGTGAACCTGTCATCGCTGCCCGAAGACGCAGGGTCTCCGAACCTGAAGCACACAAACGAGCCCGACGATCTCGTGTACGTGATGTACACGTCGGGCTCGACAGGGCTCCCGAAGGGCGTCGCCGTCACCCACGCAAACCTCGTGAACTACTCACGCGCAGTCGCGGAGAGACTGGAGCTTGGCGAGGACGAGCTCCAGTTTGCCGTCGTATCGGCGATCAGCACCGACCTCGGGAACACAGCGATCTTCCCGGCGCTCCTCTGTGGCGGCTGTGTCAATCTGGTCGCGCCCGAGACTGCAATGGATCCACATGCGTTTGCGGCCCTCTCCTCAGCGAGGGGCATCGACGTGCTGAAGATCACCCCGTCGCATCTCGGCGCGCTGCTTGCAGGAAGCGACTCGGCGACGGTCCTCCCGCGGCGCACCCTCGTCGTCGGCGGGGAAGCGCTCCCCTGGGAACTCGTCGCCGACGTGCAGTCGCGCGCGCCCTCGCTGAAGATCGTGAATCACTACGGGCCGACCGAAACGACCATCGGCTCCTGCACCTGGGATCTCGGTGCAGATGCGATGCGTCAGGAGTCGGCGACGGTCCCCATCGGACGGCCGATCGCGAACTCGTATGCCTACGTCGTGGACACGTCCGGCGACCTGCTTCCCCCCGGCGTCGCCGGCGAGTTGCTGCTGGGTGGAGCTGGAGTCGCGCGCGGCTACGTCAATCGTCCGGAAGAGACTGCGCAGCGCTTCGTCGGGAATCCATTCGGCGCAGGACGCGTGTACCGGACCGGTGACCGCGCGCGCTACCTGCGCGACGGTGCGATCGAGTTCCTCGGGCGATTCGACGATCAGCTGAAGATCCGTGGGTTCCGGGTCGAGCCCGGGGAGGTCGAATCCGCACTGGCTCGGCATTCTGCCGTCCGGCAAGCCGCAGTCAGGGCTTCTGAAGATGCACCCGGCAACGCGCGTCTCGTCGCGTACGTGGTGACCACATCAGACGTTTCCGGTGAGGAGCTGCACGCGTTCCTCGGCGAGTCCTTGCCCGAATACATGATTCCTTCGGCGTTCGTCTCGCTCGATTCGATGCCGTTGACGGCCAGCGGCAAGATCGACCGGCTTGCTCTGCCCGATCCGGAGACGGCTGACGCGGAACGCGAGGCCCGCTACGTGGCACCGCGCGACGAGGTCGAGGAGGAGATCTCGCGAATCTGGGCCGAGCTGCTTGGCATCGAACGGGTCGGCGTCTTCGACGATTTCTTCGAGCTCGGCGGTCACTCCCTGCTCGCAACCCAGGTGATCATGCGAGTGCGCCGCGTGTATGGGGATGTGCCGCTCCAGGCGATGTTCCTCGCCCCCACACCCGCCGGTCTCGCCGAGGTTGTGCGCAAGACCACCGGCGCGGCGAAGGCCGCTTCCTGAGCGCTTCTCGGACGTTGATGCGCCAAATCACCTCCCTAGCCAATGGGCTAGTCGGCCTGCCAACGCTGCACGAATGGCCCGTTGGCTCGCCAGAAACCCCTCACTAGCATCGAAACGTGACTCGTTTTCGGGCACTTTCGACCGACCGTGGCCGCATTTCGCCGGTGGACCGCGCACGGAAAGTGTCATGGCTGTGACGGATCAGCGAGCGCGGCTCGACACGCTCTCGCCTGAGAAGCGGGCACTCGTCGAGCGATCGCTCAAGCGACGACTCGAGGCCGCCCGGCAGGTCGCGGCGATCCCTCGTCGGACGGACCTCGGCCCGGCCCCGCTCTCGTTCTCGCAGCAGCGCATGTGGTTCCTCGATCAATGGGAACCGGGCAGCTTCACCCACAACGGCGCGCGCGCTTTTCGCCTGACAGGACCGATCGACGTCAGCGCACTCGAACGTGCACTCGTTCGGATCGTCGAACGCCACGAGGTGCTGCGCACGGTCTATTTCCTCCAAGATCGCGAACCACGGCAACACGCAGCTCGACGAGTGGGAGCTTCGCCTCGATGTCGTCGACCTGCGCCCTGTCGCGGACGCGGAGCGCGATCACGAACTCGCCCGCCAGCTGAGGACCCTGTCACGCGAGCCGTTCGACCTGGGCTCTGATCTGATGGTGCGGCCGACGCTCTTCCAGCTCGGCCCGAGACGATCACGTACTGCTCGTCCGGCTCCACCACATCGCGTTCGACGCGTTCTCGGACCGCATCTTCTTCGGCGAGCTCGAAGAGCTGTACTCCGCGTTCACCGAAGGTCGCGAGGCGACGCTCGAGGAGCCGCCCATCCAGTACGCCGACTACGCGGTCTGGCAACGCGAGCATCTGAGCGGCGCTCATCTCACCCGACTGATCGAGCACTGGCGGGAAGACTTGGGCGGCGCACCGCCGCTCTTGCAGCTCCCGATCGACGGTACTCGGCACTCACCTCAACGCCACGAAGGCCGGCACCACGAGATCGATCTCCCGGCCGAGACGGCCCGTGCTGTCGTCGCCTTCGGTCGTTCGGTCGGCGCGACTCCGTACATGACGCTCCTGGCCGCATTCGCCGTCCTGCTCTACCGGGTCTCCGGCCAGGACGAGATCGTCATCGGCAGTCCGATCGCAAACCGCGGCCGGCCCGAGCTCGATCGCCTGGTCGGCTTCTTCAGCAACACGCATCGCACTGCGGATCCGGCTCACAGGAAATCCGTCTTTCCGTGAGGTCGTCGACAGGACGCGTGAGACGGCGTTGCGGCGCCTACGCGCATCAGGACCTCCCGTTCGAGCGAATCGTCGAAGAGCTTCAGGTCGAACGCGACTCCAGGTTCAACCCGATCTTCCAGGTCAACTTCCGGGCGCAGGCAGAGGAGCGTCAACCGCTCCAGCTGCGCGGCGTGACCGCGGCGCCGCTGTCGATCGACATCGGGTTCTCTCGTTTCGATCTTGCGCTCGAGCTGCAGCTCCGCGACGACGGGATCAACGGCTACATCGAATACGACCTCGACCTGTTCGACGAGGCCACCATCGTCGCGCTCGCGTCGGAGCTCGAATCGACGCTCAGCCAGCTCGTAAGCGCACCGGACAAGTCGATCCTTCAGCTCAAGGTCCAGCCGCGCTGGCGATCGGCGGGAACTGCCCGTCGTTCCGGCACGATCCGACGTTCCCGCAATTCCTGAAACCCGACAACTCTCGAAAGGCAACGACAGATGCAGGAAGAACTCACGGCCAGCTTTCGCCCCTCACCCCAGCAGGAACAGCTCTGGCTGACGCGAGCCGGAAGGGCCGAGCGGCCGCAACCAGCTCGTCGCGCTGCTCGAGGGACCGCTCGACCGGGAGCGGCTGCGGGAGGCGCTGCTCGCCGCAGTCTCCCGGCACGAGATTCTGCGAACGACATTCCAGCGCCGCACCGGGAATGACCGTGCCGCTGCAGGTCGTGCACCAGGAGCTGCTTCCACACTGGGATGTCGTCGACCTCGCGGACGTTCGGATGAGGCGCAGACAGCTGAGCTCGGACGGCTGGCGGACGAGGAGCGCGGCGCGTCGGTCGCGCTGGACAATGGTCCCGGTTTGCGAGCGGTGCTCGTCGCCCGAGGGGCCGAGCGTCACAATTTGATCCTGACCGTGCCGTCGGTCTTCGCGGACGCGAGCTCGGTCACGGCGCTTCTGTCGGAGGTCGCGGCACACTACGGCGGTGCGGCGCCGGCGGACGAGCCGCTCCAGTACGCAGATTTCGCCGAGTGGCAGCATGAACTGCTCGAGGCCGACGACGCGGACGCGGAGCAGGCGCGCGCCTACTGGGTAGCGCTCGGAGCAACGCCGACTCCGGCCGTGCCATTCTTGCGAAGCGCCGCACAGGCGACCGCGATGCAGCGGCAGCCCGTGACCGTCTCGGCGGAGACGAAAGCGGCGGTCAAGGCAGCCGCGGAGCAGTACGGCGTCTCAGCGAGCTCTTCGTGCTCACCGCCTGGCAGGTTCTGCTCGGCCTCTTGAGCGGGTCGCAACGAGGTCGACGTCGCCGTAGTGCTCCCCGGGCGACAGCATGCGGAGCTCGCGGGAGCGACTCGGTGCATTTGCGACGGGCCGTGCCGGTACGTGCGACGCTCGGCGACGGAGGGCTCACGTTCGCCGAGGTCTGTCGACCGCGTCGCACGCGCGGCTGCCGAGTCGACCGGGTGGCAGGACTACCGCCGCACGAGCTCCCATCTGCCCAAGGTCGGCTTTGCTGCGGCAGACACACTCGGCCGGATCGAAGCAGAAGGCGTCGCCTTTTCCATTTCTCATGCGTCTCCGGCGGGTGACGGCCAGTCGCTGATGTTGTCGCTGAGCGAGGCGAACGACGGCTGGGAAGCAACGCTCGCCCACGATCCTGCAGCGATCGAGACCAGCCCAGGTCGAGCGGCTCGCCGCTCAGCTCGAGCGCGTGCTCGAGGCCGTCACCGAGCGGCCGGACATGTCGATCGACGAGATCGAGCTCGTCGGCGACGACGAGCGGCAACGCCTGCTGGTCGAGAACAACGCGACGCGGACCGACGTGTCTTCGACGACGATCGACGCGCTCGTTCGCGAGGCCTCTGCGAAGCGGTCCGGCGAAACAGCCGTCGTGGACGACGCCGGCTCGATCGACTACGGAAATCTCGACCGCCGCGTCAATCAACTCGCCCACAGGCTTCGCGACCTGGGTGTCGGGCCGGGCGTGGTCGTCGGTCTCTGCACCGATCGAACGATCGAGATGGTCGTCGGTCTGCTGGGCATCCTGCGAGCGGGCGGCGCCTATCTGCCGTTGCACTCCGAGCATCCTCCGGCGCGCCTCTTGCACCAGCTGACCGAGACGAACGCGCCGGTGATCGTGACCCAGTGCGCACTCGTCGATCGCTTTTCCGGCTTCGATGGCGAATTGATCCGTCTCGACGAGTGACCGGTCCGCGCTGGAAGATCAGCCTTCCACGGCCCCCGATCCGCTTGGAAGCCCCGACGATCTCGTGTACGTCATGTACACGTCCGGTTCGACCGGAACGCCAAAAGGCGTCGCTGTGACGAATGCGAATCTCGTCAACTACGTCACGCGACATGGTCGGACTGCTTCGAGGCGCACGAGACGCTCGATGACGTTTGCGCTCGTCACTGCGATCTCGACGGATCTCGGCAACACGTCCGTGTTCCCGGCGCTCTGCTCGGGCGGCACGCTCTCGTTGATCAGCCCGAGTGCTGCCGCAGATCCCGGCGCGCTTGCGGCGCGCATGCGCTCACAACCCGCAGACGTGCTGAAGATCACGCCGTCGCACCTGAACGCCCTGCTCGCGGGAGCGGATGCAGACATGCTGCCCCGGAAGTGGCTCGTCCTCGGCGGCGAAGCATGCTCGTGGGACGTCGTGGCGCGTGTGCGCCGGCTGAGCGACTGCCGCATCCTCAATCACTACGGGCCGACCGAGACCACCGTTGGATCCTGCACGCTGATCGTCGACGGGTCCGGGGAGTACGCCCCGGCAACGGTGCCGATCGGTCGACCGATCGGCAACACCGCCTGCTACATCCTCGACGGACGCGGCCGCCCGACGCCGGCCGGCGTTGCCGGCGCGCTCTTCATCGCCGGCGCGGGTGTCGCCGAGGGGTATGTCGGTCAGGACGAGCTGACGGCCGAGCGTTTCGTTGCCGATCCGTTCGAGGCCGTCGCAGGTGGTCGGATGTACGCGACCGGCGACCTTGCACGCTGGCTGCCCGACGGCACGATCGAGTTCCTCGGGCGCGCCGACGAGCAGGTCAAGATCCGCGGCTTCCGCGTCGAACCGGCCGAGATCGAAGAAGCGCTCCGGCGTCTCCCGGCGGTCCGGGAGGCGGTCGGTTGTCGCTCGGGAGGAGGCGAGCGGCGACAAGCGCCTCGTCGGGTACGTCGTGAGCGACGGCAGCGTGACCCCGACCAGCTGCGTGCGCACGTGGCGGAGTGGGTACCCGACTTCATGGTTCCCTCCGCGTTCGTCCTGCTCGACGAGCTCCCTCGTACGCCGAGCGGCAAGATCGACCGGCTGGCCCTGCCCGAGCCGGAGGCGGCCGCCGCCGCACGAACGAGGCAGTTCGTCGCACCGCGGACACCGATGGAGGAGAACAGTCGCTGCGATCTGGGCCGACGTGCTCAACGTCGAGAAGGTTGGAGTCCACGAGGACTTCTTCGCGCTCGGCGGCCACTCGCTCCTTGCGACGCAGATCGTGGCGCAGATCCGAACCGATCTGTCGGTGGAACTACCGCTGCACAGCCTCTTCAGCTCGCCGACGGTCGAAAGCTTGGCCGCCGCCGTCCTCGAATTGATCGGCGAGGACGAGGAAACCACGCGGCTGCTCGACGAGCTGGAGGGGCTCAGCGACGAGGAGGCGGCGCAGCTGCTGGCCGAGCCCACTCAAGGGACCGAAAGCTAGAAGCCCTCACTCCCACTTCGCCGGCGCCGGGCGCACGACGTAGCGCATGAATCTCGTGAACTCGCGGTAACCCATCTTTCCCCACACGCCGGCACCAGACGGGGAGCTCTGACAGACGGAGCCGCGGATGCCGAACTCGTTGTACGCGACATCGAGACACGCCCCGTACGTCGCTTCGGCCAGCCCGCGTCGACGAGCCCAGGGAGCCGTCGCGCCCTGCCCGCCGACAGCGATGCCGTACGAGAGCAGCGCCATCGTCCCGGAGGCGGGCTTCCCATCGATGTAGGCGACGAACGCGATCACGTTCGGGTCGGCGACAAAATCCGGATGGAAGAAGATGTCGGAAGCAAGCTCGGTCGTGACCCCGTCCATCCCCCAACCCTCGGCGACGACGTCAACATAGTCACGCCGGACCTGGAGCTCGGTTGCACGGCGAACGACGATTCCCTCGTCGAGCGGCTTGACTGCCGGCGGCGGCCCCTCGAGCATCAGCTCAGGTAAGCCGTCCGGCTCCACGAGTTGCAGCCCACTCGCGCGGCAGAGCTCGTCGAGATCGGGGTCGCCCTCGCGAACCCAGAAGACAAAGCTTCGGTTGTAGGGAGCAAAAAAATCCTTCGCGCGCTCCAATGCTTCCGCCGCGTCCAGCCGATGATCGAGCCGGATCGCCCCGTTTCTGAAGGGGTTCGGGTGCGAGTGCGAGCCTGCAAACAGAACGAGCCCGTCCGCCTCTTCGATCCGGCCGCCCTTCCCGTAGCGGGCGAGTTGGCGGAAGAACTCCGTCAGTGTGAGATCGCCGTAGCGCAGAAGCTCGGTGCGGTCCCGCCACGGGGGGCGGAATGTCTGGTTTTCACCCTCGTTGACGTTGGGAGTGGCTACGCCGGTCATCCCGAAACACGATAGCCCAGGTCTCACGCGAATTCGAGAGGCAGCACCGACCCTCGACGCTTGCTACCTAACCGATCGGCTAGCGGCTCAGGGACACGCTGCACGAACGGCCCGTTGTCGCTGCACCGGTGCGTTTCTAGCATCGGACCGTGCTCCTAACCGCGGCAGCAGGTCCTCTCGCGCCCGATCGCCCGGGCGATCTTCGGTGACCGCAACTCACCACGAGCTCGCAGTGA
>CAWFLF010000007.1:0-82991 GCA_963816605.1 uncultured Actinomycetes bacterium | reverse complement strand
CGCTCCGTGCGCGGGTTGCGCGGCTGAGTTGGCTGACCGTCGCGTTGCTCGGGGTGACGATGGTGCTGTTGTCTTGTGGCCCTATGGGTCGGATTCCGGGCGGATGCGAGGGAGATAGTTGGCCAGCTTCCTCTTGGCGCCGACGACACCATTCCGTCCCTCTCGCTGGCTATGGCTGCCCTCGCGGCTGGATTAGCGATATTCGTCGGGCTCGCTGCCCTGCATGCGGCGGCGGCGATGCGCGTCTTGGCGCGCGACCGGCGGATTCCGCACCCTCTTTCGCCGGAGATGCGCGAGTTCCGTTCGCTGATGTTGACGCCGCTGGGACCGTCGACGGTGCGGCTCGCCGAGGAGCCGGAGCCGCCGCCGGGCAAGCTGCCGCAGAGCGCAGACGTGGCGGCGATGCCGCTGCGGCTTACAGTGCTCGTTCCGGCGCATAACGAGGCGCTCAGGATCATTGCGACGTTGGAGTCGTTGCGGAAGCAGACCCGGCCTCCCGACAAGGTGGTGGTCGTGGCGGACAACTGCAGCGACGACACGGCGGAGGTCGCGCGGGAGCATGGGGCGGACGTTTTCACTACCGTCGGCAACACTGAGAAGAAGGCTGGCGCGCTCAACCAGGCGCTGTCGGAGATGTTCGATGACATCCGCGCGCACGATGTCGTGATGGTGATGGACGCCGACTCGGTGATCGTTCCCGAGTTTCTGGAGACGGCTATGGGTCGGCTCGACGCCGACCCCGATCTGATAGCGGTCGGTGGCGTCTTCTACGGGGAAGTTGGCCCGGGCCTTGTCGGCCAACTGCAGCGCAACGAGTACGCCCGCTACCAGCGCAGCATCTCGCGTCGCAAGGGCAAGGTCTTCGTCCTGACCGGCACCGCGTCCCTTTTCCGCACCTACGCCTTGAAGGCGGTTGCCGACTCTCGCGGGCAGCTCCTCCCCGGCGATCCCGGCCAGGTCTACGACACGCTGGCGCTCACCGAGGACAACGAGATGACGCTGTCGCTGAAGTCGTTGGGCGCGAAGATGGTGTCACCGATGCAATGCCGAGTCGTCACAGAAGTGATGCCGACCTGGCGGGCGCTCTGGGGTCAGCGGATGCGCTGGCAGCGTGGCGCGCTGGAGAACATCGGAGCGTACGGGCTCACGCGCGCGACGCTGCGCTACTGGCTGCAGCAGATCGCGATCGGCTACGGGACGATCGCGCTCAACGCCTACCTGCTGTTGCTGCTGATCACTCTGCTCGCCGCGGACAGCTTCCAGTTTGTCTGGTTCTGGGGGGCGATCGGTCTCATCTTTGTTGTTGAGCGCGTCGTCACCGTTTGGTCGGTCGGTTGGCGCGGCAGAGCGATAGCGCTTCCACTCGTGATCGAGATCGGCTACGACCTCGCTCTCCAAGCCGTCTACGTCAAATCCCTGTTCGATATCGCCACCGGTCACGCCGCCGGATGGAACTACGTCCCCAGCACTGCCGTCACCGCGAGGCCGGTGCACCATTGACGCTTCTGGCCGGAATCCTGTTGCCCGCAGATGTCCTCCACTCGGGCTGGTTCCAAGCCCTCGCGGCCTTCGTCGCGATCAACACGCTCATCTACGCCGCCCTCAGCCTCGCCAAGCTCGTTCCACGGCGACGTGAGTGACCACAATCAAGCCGATTGGCCGTCTACACCTGCGCGGGTTTGCTTCGGGGTGCGTATCGCCGGTGCAGAATCACGGTGTTGCCGTCAGGGTCCCGAAAGGCGGCAAAGTGGCAGACGCCTGAGTCCCACGTCTCGGCGATAAACTCGACGCCCTTCCCTTCCAGTTCGGCTCGAGCCGCCGCAACGTCGGCTACTCGTAGTGCGAATCCGGCCGCGTTTGCAACAAACGGTAGTCCTTCGCGTTCGGGCTCCCAAAAGCTGAGTGTCACGTTGGGCGCCTCAACCTCGCCCTCGGTCACCGCGCTCGCAGCTAGCCCGAGAACGTCGCGATACCAGGCCGCCGCTCGCGCGGCGTTGCGTGTCGGGATTGAGATGAAGTCGATGAGTTCGACGCGCATCACTCCTCGGTGACGCCACCTCCTTTGAGCTCTCTCGTTCGAACCCGACCTTCGTCGGCATAGCGGATGATTCGTGCCGGTGTGTGCTGAAAATCACTCTTAATGGCGCCACCCTAAAGGGGTAGACGTTTTTTGACATGAGTTTCGATATCTCCCACGATCCGACTTGCCGAGGGCGTCTCGGCGGGGACTCTGGCACTGATTGAACGGAACGGGAGGCAAGTTGAGAGGGATTCTGCGGCTCGCGGTCACGCTTCTTTGCATCACCGGTCTTGCAGTTGCACCAGCGAGTGCAGGAGACACTTCGAATGTCGCGCGGATCGGCGGCGCGGCGAACGAGACGGCCACCAAGTGGTTCGTCGAGCTCTCGAGCCCGCCCGCGTCGAAAGGGACGAGCAAGGCGACCCTCAAGTCCGAGCGCGACGCGTTCAAGGCCAACGCGGCTGCGGACGGCGTCAAGCTCTCCGAGCGCTACGCGTACGACTCCCTCTGGAACGGCGTCTCCGTGTCGATGGATCCCTCGCAGATCGCCACTCTCCGCTCCGTTCACGGCGTCAAGGCCGTCTACCCGGTGGAGACTCTGTCGCTGCCCGATCTCGTCTCGGAGAACGGCGGCGGCTCCGACATCGATCTGAAGAACGCGGTCGGCCTCACGGGCGCGGACATCGCGCAGGCCGAGCTCGATCTCGACGGGTCCGGCGTGACGATCGCGATCATGGACAGCGGTCTCGATTACACGCTCCCCGAGTTCGGCGGCTGTTTCGGCCCCGGCTGCAAGGTGCGGGGCGGACTCGACCTCGTGGGGGACGCCTACAACGCGACCCCAGGGCCGGCCTTCAGTCCGGTTCCGCAACCGGATGCGAATCCCCTTCCCTGTGATCCCAACGCCGCCGACCGCGCCGAGGTCCTCGGCGCCGGCACCTCGAATGCCGCACACGGCACGCACGTCGCCGGGATCGCAGCAGCCGACGGACGTGGGCACACAGCCGACGGCCAGGTCGTCGGTGTCGCTCCGGGCGCTCAGCTGCTGGCCTACAGAGTTTTCGGCTGCAACGGCGGCACGGACAGCGACGTGATGGTGCACGCCATGGAGCTCGCGCTCGCCGATCACGCCGACGTTCTCAACATGAGCATCGGCGCGGCCTTCACCAACTGGCCGCAGTACCCGACGGCCGTCGCGGCAGACAATCTCGTCGACGCGGGAGTCACCGTCGTCAGCTCGATCGGCAACAGCGGCGTGAACGGTGGCCAGCTCTGGTCGGCCGGTGCACCCGGTGTCGGTCGCAAGGTCATCGGCGTGGCCTCGTTCGACAACACCAAGGCGACATTGCCCGCCTTCCAGGTCGGCGCCGCGAAGTACACCTACAACCGGGCCTCCGGCTCGCTCGCCACCGCCCCGCAAGCCGGCAGCGCCGAGATCGTCGCCACCGGCACACCGGCCACGGTCGGCGACGGCTGTGTCAACGCCCCGGCGGCCGGCACGCTGACAGGAAAGATCGCCCTCATCCGGCGCGGCGGCCCGGCACCTCCGGCTCCCACCTGCGGCTTCTACAACAAGGCGATCAACGCGCAGCGTGCGGGTGCGATCGGTGTCGTCATCTACAACAACGTCGCCGGTGCGCTCAGCCCGACCGTAGCTCCGGTTCCGCCCGGCGCACAGCCGGTCTCGATTCCCGTCGTCGCGATCACCGCGGCCGACGGCATCGCGATCTTCAGCGGGCTGGCGGCCGATCACACACTCACGTGGACGGACGAAGTCCTCGAGACACCGCTCGCGACCGCCGGCCTCATCTCGGACTTCAGCTCGTTCGGCACCGATGCCGAGCTCGGTCTCAAGCCGGACCTCGGCGGGCCCGGCGGCCAGATCTATTCCACCTGGCCGCACCAGCAGTTCGGAGGACACAACACGATCGGCGGCACGTCGATGGCGTCGCCGCACGTCGCCGGTCTTGTCGCGCTGATCCTCCAGGCGAAGCACAAGAGCATCAGCCCGGGAATGATCCGGACGCTGCTCATGAATACCGCATTGCCCAAGGGCCTGAACGTGCAGCCGGCCGCGGGGCTCGAGCCCACGTGGCGGCAAGGCGCCGGGCTTGCGCAGATCGTCGATGCGGTCACCACGCCCGCCTGGGTCAGCCCGTCCAAGATCTCTCTCGGTGAAGGAACCGGCGGAGCTTCACAGCTCACTGTCACCAACGGTGGAACCTCACCCATCACCTACGACCTCTCCGAGGTCACGACGGTCGGAACCGGACCATCCACCGCAGCCGGAGCGGTGTATCCGTTCAACTTCTCGTATCTGGGCGGGGCCAACACCGCGACGTTCGGCTCGCCGAGCGTCACCGTCCCGGCGGGCGGAACCGCCACGGTCAACGTCAACATCCAGGCGGGCGCCTGGCGCGACAAGAGCCTGTATGGCGGCTATGTCGTTCTGACGCCGCGAGCCGGCGGCGTGACGCTGCGCGTCCCTTACGTCGGGTTCTTCGGGGATTACCAGTCCCTGCCCGTCCTGACCTCTGCGAGCTGCGGCCTGCCGGCCGTGTTCCAGGTCCGGGCCGGGTCTGGAGACGCGTGCCTCGGAGCCGGAATCTCACGCCTCGGCGCGGCCGGCGCCACGTTCACGCTGCAGGGGAGTGACTTCCCGATCCTGCTCTTCCACCTGAACCACCAGGTGCGGAGGCTGAACGTCCAGGTCTTCAAGTCGGACGGCTCGCCCGTCCACCCGGTGTTCAACTACGTCACCCAGCAGGAGTTCCTCGGCCGCAACTCCGCCGCGACGACCTTCTTCGAGTTCGACTGGGACGGCACCCGCTCGCAGGACAACGGCGGCGGGAACGGCGACCATCGCAAGGTCGTCCCGAACGGGCGGTACATCCTCAAGCTGAGCGTCCTCAAGGCGCTCGGCAACGCGGGCAACGCGGCCGACTGGGAGACCTTCACCACTCCGCCGATCGCGCTGGCCCGCCCCTAGCGGCCAAGGAGAAACGGCAAGAAAAGGGCCCCGCTTGCGCGGGGCCCTTTTTCGTTCTGCTGAGGCTCCAGCTACCGCGTCTTGCGGCGCGTCGTGCGCCGGCGGGTGCTTGCCGCCTTGCGGGTGCCGGTCTTGCGCTTTGCGGCGGACTTGCGGCCCGCGGTCTTCCGGGTCGCTGTCTTCCGCTTGCGCGTCGCGGCTGCCTTGCGACCAGCGGTCTTCCGCGTCGCGGTCTTCCGCTTGCGCGTTCCGGCGGCCTTGCGGGCGCCGGTCTTGCGCTTCGTCGTGCCGCGCTTCTTCGCGGTGCTTCGCTTCTTCGTGGTGCCACGGCGCTTGGCGGTGCTGCGCTTCTTGGTGGTGCTGCGCTTCTTCGCCGTGCTGCGGCGCTTGGCGGTGCTGCGCTTCTTGGCCGTGGTGCGCTTCTTCGCGGTGCTGCGGCGCTTGGTGGTGCTCCGCTTCTTCGCCGTGCTCCGCCTCTTCGCAGTGGTGCGCTTCTTTGCGGTGCTGCGCTTCTTGGTCGTGCTCCGCTTCGCGGTGCTTCGCTTCCGCGAAGCGGTCTTACGCTTGCGGGTCCCCGTGGACTTCTTCGCCGCCGTCTTGCGCTTGCGGCGTCCGCGGCTCGAAGACTGCACCTTGGAGATGCTTTCCTCTTCCTGCTGTTGCTCTTCGACCTGGGGCTCCTCGCCCATCAGGCTCTCCTGCGGTTGCTCTTCTTCCACCTGCCTCGGGAACTGCACTTCTTCGTAACTTGACATCTGCCCTCCTGATTCGGAGATTTCCTCTACGAGCGGCATTCTTGATGCTTGGCAATCATTCGCAGCGTCTCGCCCAGATCCTGCCCTTGCGCGAGTGTGATGCGCTGCTTCGACGCCACGTCGCGAACCTTCATCTGATCGGGATCTCTCCCCACTGCTGGGACACGCTTCGCGATCTTGCGGTCATCAGCATCCCGACCAAGTTGTCGCCCTCCATGATCCTGCGAGGACGACATCCTCCTCCTGCATCATCTTCGCGGCGTACGCAACGGATTTCTCTGCGGCGATGGTGCACGGATTCGAGGTCATGACGTCTCGTATGTTTTGAGGCATCTCTCCTCCTAGTGATTTGAATCGTACGTTGCGTACCCCGCACGATTCCTTACGAAACGATGAAAATACAACACGTGTCGTACGGACAACGTATCCGCGATCTCGCATTGTCGTTTCCTGAGACATATGAGGACGCGCCTTGGGGACATCCGGTTTTCAAGGTTGGCGACAACAAGATGTTTGCAGCAATGTCGGACGGAGAAGTTTCGGTAACGCTCACGGTGAAGCTGACTCCTGAAGAAAGGGAAATTGCGCTGCATTTCCCGCATGTCAGCGTTGCGCGCTATGTCGGCCGCTACGGATGGGTTAGCGCGGAGGTCTCCGATGACGAGACGCTTGAAACTGCTCTGGAATGGTTGCGAGAGAGCTACTGGCTCAAGGCGCCGGCAAGGCTGCGCGGCGCCGTCGAAGAGACTTGACAATTCTCACGCGAGTCGTGCACGGGCGCCTAATCGGCCCCCGGATCGTCGTCGCTCGGCTGATCCTTGTCGGTCGGATCCGGTGCGGGTGACTCATCGATTTCGTCGTTCCGGTCGTCCTCGCGTGGGTGTTCCTTATCCTGTTCTGTCATGAAGGTCGTACTACCCGACAATTCCGAACTCGAACTTCCGCAGGGCGCGACCGGGCTCGATGCGGCGCGAGCGATCGGGCCCAAGCTCGCCGAGGAGGCAGTCCTTGTCCGGGCAAACGGCCGCCTCCAGGATCTGCGCCTACCCCTCGAGGACGGCCAGCCGATCCAGATCCTCACCACGCGCGACAAGGACGATCCGGATGCGCTTTCGGTCCTGCGCCACTCATCCGCGCACCTGCTCGCGGAGGCAGTGCGGCGCCTCTATCCCGGCGTGAAGGTCGCGATCGGCCCGCCGATCGAGAACGGTTTCTACTACGACTTCGAGTTCCCCGAGCCGATCAGCGAGGAGGATCTGACGCTGATCGAAGAAGAGATCCGGCGCGAGCTCGATGAGGGTCGCGAGTGGAGCAGGGAGGAGATTTCCGCAGACGAGGCGCGCAAGCGCTTCGAGGCCGAGGGCGAGCCGTACAAGGTCGAGCTCGTCGGAACGGCAGAAGGCCCGATCTCCCTCTACACCCAGGGTGAGTTCACGGACCTCTGTCGCGGTCCGCATCTGCAGAACTCGAAGCCGATCAAGGCGATCAAGCTCACGGGGCTCGCGGGCGCGTACTGGCGCGGAGACGAGAAGAACACGCAGCTGACGCGCATCTACGGGACGGCGTTCTACTCGCAGGCCGATCTGGACGCCTACCTCGAGCGGCTGGAAGAGGCGAAGCGCCGCGACCACAGACGCTTGGGCCAGCAGCTCGACCTCTTCCACTTCGACGAGTACTCGCCGGGCTCGCCGTTCTGGCACCCGAAGGGGATGACGATCTTCAACACGCTCGACGATCTGCGCCGGCGGGAGAACGCCAGGCGCGGCTACCTCGAGGTGAAAACGCCGCTCATCTACGAGAAGGCCCTCTGGATCACCTCCGGCCATTGGGAGAAGTTCCGCGAGAGCATGTTCCTGATCCCGCTCGACGAGCAGCACCTCTTCGCGATCAAGCCGATGAACTGCCCGGGGCACATGCTGCTCTACGGCAGTGCGCTGCGGAGTTATCGCGACCTGCCGCTGCGGTATGCCGAGGCGGCGCCGCTCCACCGCAACGAGCTCGCGGGGGCGCTGCACGGGCTGACGCGCGTTCGTCACGTGACGCAGGACGACGCGCACATCTTCTGTACACGCGAGCAGATCGAGTCCGAGTTGGACGGGACGCTTGACTACCTGGAGTACATCTACGGCATCTTCGGGCTGGAGCCGCGGGCAGAGCTCTCCACTCGACCCGACAACAAGCTCGGCACCGACGAGGAGTGGGACTTCACCGAAGGTGAGCTCCTGCGCGCGCTCGAGCGGCACGGCACCTCGTATTTCGTCGGTGAGGGAGAAGGCTCGTTCTACGGCCCCAAGATCGATCTCCACATGAAGGACGTCCTGGGGCGCTCGTGGCAGCTCGGCACGATCCAGCTAGACGCCCAGATGCCCGCTCGCTTCGGGTTGACGTACATGGGGGCCGACAACCAGGAGCATCCGGTGTTCGTGATCCACCGCGCGTTCTTCGGCTCGTTCGAGCGCTTCATCGGCATCCTGATCGAGCACTACGCCGGCGCCTTTCCGTTCTGGCTCGCCCCGGTGCAGATCCGGATCATCCCCGTCGGGGAGGACCACCGCGAGGCTGGCCGCAGGCTGAAGGAGGAGCTCGGGGGCTACCGGGTCGAGGTCGACGAGCGGGACGAGACCGTCGGCAAGCGCATCCGGGACGCCGAGCTCGAGAAGATCCCTTACGTGGTCGTCTACGGGGACAAGGAATCCGACGAGTCCCTGGCGGTGCGAAAGCGGGGCGGGGAGCAGTCGACCCTCAGCCTGGACGGGCTGCGTGCGGAAATCTCAGAGGTTGCTAACCTGTAGGCCTGCAAGCAGGAGCGCCCACGTTCCTCACCTCGCGAGCTTGAGCTCAGCGTGGTTCAACCGAGTCGCAAGACGAGGAATTTGGGCCGCTGCGTGCGGCTTTTCGTTTTTCCCGTGCCAGGTTCAGCCTGGCTCGGGCGTGACATCAACAGAGAGGATCGAATTTAGCTTGGTGATAGCCCTTTGAGGCCAAGGCGCACCGTTGAACCGCCTTCGCGACCCGCTCCGCAGACACGGATCAACGACTACATCCGCGCGTCGCAGGTCAGGTTGATCGACGACGACGGATCCCAGCTCGGGATCAAGCCCACGAAGGAAGCGATGCAGTACGCCTTCGACAAGGGGCTCGACCTCGTCGAGGTCGCCTCCCAGGCCGATCCGCCGGTGGCCCGGGTGATGGACTACGGGAAGTACCGCTACGAGCTGGAGCAGAAGGCAAAGCTCGCCCGCAAGCACCAGACGCAGATCAACGTCAAGGAGATCAAGCTCAGGCCGAAGATCGGGGTTCACGACTACAACACGAAAAAAGGCCACGTCGAGCGTTTTCTGAACCAGCGCGCCAAGGTGAAGGTGACGATCATGTTCAGAGGCCGTGAGACCACCCACCCCGAGCGCGGCCGCGATCTGCTGATGCGGCTCGCGGAAGACGTCCAGGAGATCGGGGTGGTGGAATCGCAGCCGCTGCTCGACGGGAGAAACATGACAATGGTGCTGGCGCCGACAAAGAACGCAGGAGTGGTCAAGAGAGATGCCGAAAACCAAAACATCGAGCAGCGCGAAGAAGCGGTTTAAGGTCACCGGCAGCGGCAAGCTGCTGCGTCGTCAGGCGATGCGGAGCCACAACCTGACGAAGAAGACCTCGAAACGCAAGCAGCGCTTCAGCAAGGACCAGCCGGTGGCGGAGGCCAACGTGCCCGCCCTGAAGAAGATGCTCGGCAAGAGAGCAGGGAGGGGCTAATGCCACGCGTCAAGCGTTCAGTCGCTTCGCGCAAGAGGCGACGCAAGGTTCTCGACCAGGCCAAGGGCTACTGGGGGCTGAAGAAGTCCTCGTATCGCTACGCGAAGGAGCAAGTCGACCACTCGCTCACCTACGCGTACCGCGACCGCAAGAACAAGAAGCGGACGTTCCGCCGGCTCTGGATCATGCGGATCAACGCGGCCGCCCGCGCGAACGGGATGTCCTACAACCAGTTCGTCGCCGGCTTGAAGAAGGCCGAGATCGAGCTCGACCGCAAGGTGCTCGCCGATCTCGCCGTCAGCGATCCGCAGGCCTTCGGCGCGATCGCCGAAAAAGCCAAGTCGGCGCTGGCCTCCGAAGCAGCCTGATCACCTCCCGCGAAAACGAGAAGCTCAAGCTCGTCCGAAAGCTGCACGACCGGAGCTGGCGCGACAAGCTCGGGCTCTTCGTCGCCGAGGGAGAAGATCTCGTCGAGGCTGCGCTCGGCGGTGGCATCGAGCCGGTCGAGGTGTTCGTCGCCGGCGAGAACGTGGAGCCGGCCCTGCTGGCCGAGGTCTCGACGCTGGGTCATCCGCCACGTGTGATCGGCGTCTTCCGGCGTGACGATCTGCCCCTCGGTCCTGTGCCCGAGGTCGGGCTTGCGCTCTGGCACGTCAGGGACCCGGGAAACGTGGGCACGCTCATCCGTTCGGCGGACGCACTTGGACCTGCGTTCGTCGCGCTATCGGAAGGCTCGGCCGACCCCACAGGCCCCAAGGCGCTGCGTGCCTCGATGGGCGCGCTCTTTCGCGTGCCGCTCGTGGGCTTCGAGGGTTCGACCGGACGGCGGATAGCGCTCGTCGCGCACGGAGGTCGCCGGCCATCGGAGCTCGACCTGTCCGGGGCGACGACGTTCGTTCTCGGCGCGGAACGACAGGGTCTTCCTCAGGACGTGCTCGCGACCTGCGACGAGCGCATGACGATCCAGCTCGCGCCCGGCTCCGAGTCCCTCAATGTTGCGACGGCAGGCGCGATCGCGCTCTACGAGTTCAAACGGCGGGACACCCAGACCGTGTCCTCGCCGCCTGTGTAGGAACTTCGGTCGAACCAGCCGTAGCACGCCTCGACCTCGAAGCCGGCTTGCTCCAGTAACGCACGCCATTCCTCGGGTGCCAGCCAGGCGAGCGCCATGGTGGTCTCGCCATTCTCGCCTCGAACGGTGAGTGTGAGAGTCCGTTCCTGCTCGTTCCACGATGCCCGCTCGTAGATCCCCGGCTCGCGCTCGAGCCAGCGGTCGTGCGTCGCCGCGATGTCCTCTGCGCCGGGTGCGAAGACGTCGAAGACGAAGCGGCCGCCGGGCAGCAGGAGCCGGAACACGCTGTCGAGCACGGCGAGCCGGTCCTCGTCCGTGTGCATGTGCAGCAGTGAGCGGAAGGGACAGATCACGAGCGGGACACGTTCCGTGACCGGCGGCTCGCGCAGATCGCCCACGCGGAGATCGAGCTCGACGCCCGCAAGGGCGGCGCGGCGCGCGCAGACCTCGAGCATGCCGCGCGAGGAGTCGACCCCGATCACCGGGATGCCCTCGGCCGCGATCGGCACGGCGATGCGCCCGGTCCCGACACCGAGCTCGAGCACAGGGCCGCCCGACCGGCGTGCCTCCTCCAGGTAGAACGACACGTCCTCGACGACGCTCGCGCTCCACGGGTCGTACAGCTCCGCTATCGCGTCGTAACTACTCAAAGGTAGATTCGCCCTGTGAACTGGGAGGAGTACGCGGACACAGCTCTGAAGAGTTTTGCGGAAGCGACCACGGCCGGAGAGCTGGCCGAGGCCCACACCGCCTGGCTGGGCCGCAAGAGCGAGCTCAAGGTCGGCCTCCGCAACGTGCGCGACCGGGAGACCGGTATGGCGCTGAACGCCGTGCGCGAGCGCCTCGAGGCGGCGTTCGCAAGCCGTGAGGCGGAGCTCGAGCGCGGCGCGCTGGCCCAGCTCGACGAGCAACTCGACGTCACCCTGCCGGGCACGCCCCTGAGCCGTGGACGCCTGCATCCCCTGACGCAGATCAGGCGCGAGGTCGAAGACATCTTTCTCGGGCTCGGGTACGAGATCATCGACAGCCGCGAGGTCGAGACGGTCTGGCACAACTTCGACGCGCTCAACCAGCCTCTGACGCACCCATCGCGGTCGCACCGCGACACGTTCTACGTCGACGACGACACCCTGCTGCGCACGCACACCTCCACGGGGCAGATCCGCGTAATGGAGGAACGTCAGCCGCCGATCTACATCGCGACGCTTGGGCGCGTCTACCGGCGCGACACTCCAAGCCCTCGCTCGACGCCGAACTTCCACCAGGTCGAAGCGCTCGCGGTCGACCGGGGCATCAGTCTCGCGGATCTGAAAGGCACGTTGATGCACTTCTTCCGCGCGATGTTCGGTGAGGACCGCGACGTTCGGATGCGAACGAGCTTCTTCCCCTTCACGGAGCCGTCGGTGGAATTCGACGTCACGTGCTTCCTGTGCGCCGGCAAGGGCTGTGCCTTCTGCAAGTACACGGGCTGGTTCGAGATGGGCGGCGCCGGCGCGGTCGACCCGGCTGTGTTCGAGAAGATGGGCTACGACCCCGAAGAGTGGTCCGGGTTCGCGTGGGGCCTCGGCCTCGACCGCATCGCGGCACAGCGCCACGGCATTCCCGACATCCGCATGTTCTGGGAGAACGACCTGCGGGTCCTGAGGCAGTTTTAGTGACCCTGCCGGCGACAGTCGGCGGCGCCCGGCCCGCGATCACGCGGCGCCACGCCGCGTCCTCAGTCGCACTCGGGCAAACCAGCCCGAGCGCTCCCTGCGTCCTTGCGTGGCTTGGTGCTCGCGACCCGGGCATCCACCACTGCCTCCGGCAGGGCCACTAGTGAGAGTCCCGGTCAGCTGGCTGAGGGAGTACGTCCCGATCGAGATGCCGATCTCCGAGCTCGCGGATCGCCTCGTGATCTCGACGTGCGAGCTCGACGGAATCGAGGCGGTCGGCGTCGCAGACGTCGACGGCAACCTCGGGCTCTTCCGGGTCGGTCGCGTGCTCGACGCCGTCAAGCATCCCAACGCCGACCGGCTCCAGCTCTGCCAGGTCGACCTTGGCGATGGCGAGCCGCGCCAGATCGTCTGCGGAGCGTGGAACTTCGGGGCGGGCGCAACTGTCGGCGTCGCGTTGCCCGGCGCAGTGCTGCCGAACGGCTTGCAGCTCGAGCAGCGCAAGGTCCGCGGCGAGCTCAGCGATGGAATGATCCTGGCCGAGGACGAGGTCGAGCTCGGCACGGATCACAGCGGGATCATGCTTCTTCCGGACGGGCTCGAGCCGGGAACGCCGCTCGCCGACGTGCTGCCGCTCACCGATACGGTGCTCGAGCTCCAGACGAGCCACAACCGCCCTGACCTGCTGGCCGTCTACGGGATTGCACGCGAGGTTGCCGCGCTCTACGAGTTGGAGCTCGCACCGGCACCGGGAACCGATCCCCAGCGAGACACAGACGAGGCCGTCGACATCACGATCGAGGACTTCGAAGGCTGTCCACGGTACGTCGGCCGGCTGTTCCGCGGCGCGACGATCGGGCCTTCACCGGTGTGGCTGAGAGCGCGACTGCTCGCAGCTGGGATGCGGCCGATTTCCAACGTCGTCGACGTCACGAACTACGTCATGCTCGCGCTCGGCAACCCGTTGCACGCGTTCGACTACTCGAAGCTCGCGGGCGGCAAGATCGTGGTGAGACGCGCCAAGCCGGGAGAGAAGCTGCGCACGCTCGACGGCGTCGAACGCGAGCTCGAGCCGTACGACTTGATGATCGCCGACGCTGAGCGGTCGGTCGCGCTCGCCGGGATCATGGGCGGCGAGGAGACGGAGATCGGCGCGGACACGACGGACATCTTGCTCGAGGCTGCGAACTTCGACTCCTACACGACCTTCCGCACGTCGGAGCGCCTGCGTCTCCGCACCGAAGGCTCGAACCGGTGGGAGAAAGGAGTCGATCCGTATCTCGCCGAGCACGCGGCCAAACTCGCGACACAGCTCATCGTCGAGCTTGCCGGCGCGAGCTGGGTCGGGCATGCAGACGTCCACGGCGACCTACCGGAGCCTCCGGTGGTGCGCTTGCGCCCGGAGCGGACCGACGCCGTGCTCGGCATCGAGACCCCACCGGAAGAGCAGCACGCGATCCTGCGGCGCCTGGGGTTCGGCGTAACAGGCGAGAACGTCTCTGTTCCTACGTGGCGCGCAGGTGACGTCACCCGGGAGATCGACGTGGTCGAAGAGGTCGCGCGCTTTCGCCTCGCAGACGTGCCCGCGCGCCTGCCCACGCGCCGGGCGATGTTCGGCCGGCTCACCAAGCACCAGCGGATCCGGCGGCGGATCGAGGACGTCCTCGTCGGATTCGGCTATGCGGAGGCGTACACGTGGAGCCTGTTGCCGGAGGACTCGGCAACAGGCGGCGTCGGGCTCCAGGAGCCGCTCTCCAGCGAGCAGGCCGTTCTCCGAACGTCCCTCGTCGAAGGCCTGCTCGCATCCGCGCGGCGCAATGTCGACGCCGGCAACGAGGAGATCGCGCTCTTCGAGCAGGCGCACGTGTACCTCCCGAGCGGCGAGCAGCTGCCCGAGGAACGCTGGCGTGTCGGTGGGATCGCGCAAGGCGGGTTCGCGTTCGCGAAGGGCACGGTCGAGGGCCTCTATGCAGCTCTCGAGGTCGAGCCGAGCTTCCGCGCGGCGGACGACTTGCCCGCGCCCGGTCGTGGCGCTCGTACCGACGAGGGCTGGGTCGCCTCGTTGCGCGAGCCCGACCTGCCCGGCGAATGGGGCGCATTCGAACTAGATGTCGATGCCCTCGTCGATCGCGTCCCCGACCTGATCGTCTACGAGGACGTGATCACGTATCCGCCTGTGCGGCAGGATCTCGCCTTCGTCGTCCCGGACGACGTGACCGCAGGCGAGCTCGTCGCCTCCGCGCGAGCAACCGCAGGTTCGGAGCTCCGCGACATGCGCGCGTTCGATGTCTACCGCGGCGACCAGATCGGGCCGGGACAGAAGTCGATCGCCTTCTCCGTCACGTTCCAGTCTCCCGAGCGAACGCTCACCGACGAGGATGCAGCCGAGCTCAGGAACCGCATCGTTGCCGCCCTGGAGCAAGGCGTTCGGCGCGAAGCTCCGCACCTAGCGCCCACTGCCGCGCCTCATCGTCGTAAATCCGAAAGGCGCGCGGCGCCGTAGAGTCCGGGAATGGCCACCAGAATCCTGCTCGTCGGTCTACTCGCCGCGCTCTTTCTTCCTTCGGCCCTCGCGCGCGCCGACAATCCGAGGCTACTGGCGACGGTCGGGCGGAACGACTCCTTCTCGATCTCGCTGAGCGACGCGTCCGGAAGTCCCGTTACTCACCTTGATCCAGGGACCTACGACGTTGCGGTGCGCGACCTGTCCGAGCAGCACAACTTCCATCTGCGCGGTCCGGGCGTCGAGCAGGCCAGTTCTGTCGGCAACGTGGAAGACGTCGTCTGGACGGTGACGTTCACGGACGGCAAGTACGCCTTCGACTGCACAGCTCACCCGGCAACGATGAACGGCTGGTTCACGGTCGGAGAAGTTGCTCCGACCAAGTTCGCCGCTTCAGTTGGACCCAAGCGCAGCATCTCGTTGAAGCCGAAGATCGCGGTAGTCGGGCCGGCGACCATCACCGTGACCGACCGGAGCCGTGGCGACAACTTCCACCTCACGGGCCCGGGCGTGAACAGGAAGACCGGCGTCGCCTTCCGCGGGCGCGTGACCTGGAACGTGACGCTACAGCCGGGGACCTATTCCTACCGCTCGGACAAGCACAAGACGATGCGCGGCTCGCTCACCGTCACGCTCCCCTCCTAGCGACCTTTACGAGCCCGGCCCGCTCGCCTCCGGCCGCGCGAATGTCGGCCTGCCGCTCGAGCTCTGCGTTCAGCTCCGCACCGTAGAGGAGCGCGTACGCCGAGTAGTTGAGCCACAACAGGAGGATGATGCCGCTCGCGAGCACCCCGTAGGTCTTGGAGTAGTTCCCCGCGAAGGTGACGTAGAGCGCGAAGAGGCCCGACAGGAGGAGCCAGAGCAGACCGCCGACGAGAGAACCGGGCGTGACCCATCTCCAACTTCTCTCCTTCTTGTTCGGTGCGAAGAAGTACACGAGCCCGAAGAAGAGAAGGATCGCGCAGAACGCGACCGGCCAGCGGGCGATGCCCCAGGTCCACTGGAAAGCGCCTCCCAGACGTGCCTTCTTCGAAATCGCATTCCCGAGCGCGCCGCCGACGACGATGAGCAGGAAGATGCCTGCGGTTGTGATTCCGCTCGCGGCGACAAGGAGGATCGCAAGGGCGCGGACCTTCCAGATCGGGCGTGTCTCTTGTCGTTCGTGCGCCTTGTTCATGGCCTTGATCATGGAGGTCATGGCTCCGCTCGCGGCCCAGATCGCGCCGAAGAGAGCCGATCGCGAACGCCGCCGCGGACGTTCCTCCCGGCGAGTCGTGCTGCAAGCCGCTGATGAACCTGATCACGCCGTTCGGCGCGATCGGGTCGAGCAGACTGCTTCACGTCGTCGAAGAGGTGGAAGAGACCGAGTGTACCGACGAGAAATGCCATCGCCGGAAAGAAGGCGAGCAACGCGCTGTACGCGATCTGCTGGGCAAGCCCCGTGCAGTCGTCCTTCTTGAACGACGTGAAGCTGCGCTTGAAAGCGGCCTGCCAATCGGAGAAGCTCAGCTGCTCGGGCGAGCTCGGTGCCCGCCCCGCCGTCGCGCTTTCGATCAGTCGCGGTCGACAACGCGGAAGCGGCCGAGCTTTGCCTTCGTCTCGCCCTCCCGCCCGCGCCGGAAGATCAGGCGAAAGGTTGCGCCGACGCCTCCCGCAAGCAGGAAGCCCGCTCCGACCGCCCCCACGGCTACGGCGGGAAGGTTCGAGCGCAGCTTGGCGCCGACGTTGGTCGCATCGCTGATCTCCTCGCGAAGAGTCTCCGCCGCGCCGGCAAGCTGTTCGCGCTCGGATTCGATCTCGCTGCGGACATCCGCGAGTGTCCGGTTGTTGTTACTGGCCATCGCTCTTCAAGGCTTCCCTGGTCAGCTTTGCCTCGCGTATGGCCTGCTCGGGGACCGGAGGCGACCCCTTCTCAATTTTCATCTTCGCGAATACGCCGAGGACGACCGCAATCGCGAGCACGATGACGGTCGTGATCAGTAGCGCCAGCCACGTCGACACCGCGGTCGCGAGCCCGGCCGCAATTGTCGCGAAACCGAACCCGAGCACGTAGAGGAGCATGACTGCGGCTGCGAGGGCGAGGCCGATCCCAACCCCGAGGGAGGCGACCTTCCCCTTGAGCTCCATGGCGGCGAGCTCGAGCTCCAGTCGCACGATCGAGCTCGTGCGCTCCGTGACCTCCTTGACCGCGGCGCCGAGACCCTGAGGCTGTCGGCCGTCAGTCCCTTGGGTGTGCATGGCCCCTCCAGTCGATCCACTTCGCCAGCGCGATGCCAGTGGCGAGTGCGACGCCGACCACGATCCAGGGAGTTGGCCCGGCGCCCTTTTTCTTCTTCCGGCCGAGCTGCGGGCCGGACGGTGCAACCGTGCCCTGGCCTGGCTTCAGGTTGGTCGGCGCCTCGCCTTTGGCGCGGGCCTTGATCAGGCTCGGTTTCATCTTGCGAATCAGGTCGGCATCCTCGGCAAGTGGCTGGGCGAGCTTGGCCTTCAGCCCGCTTTCGCCCGCCCACTGATTGGCGAGCTGTTGGAGCTTGGTCGCTGCGCGCTCGACGGTTTGATCGGCTGTCATTTCTTGGTCGGCGGTTCTTCGCCGGTGAGCGTACGCCAGATCCGCGCGGATGCGCGGCGGGACACGATCGTCGCCGTGGCCGCAATGACGCCGGAGAGCGCGGACCAGAGGATTTTCCGAAGCATCACATCGAGTTCTACCAGGCCCTGGCTCCGCCAAACCTGCATACGTATGCTGGCCTTATGCAGTTGGGGAAGGCTGAGCGACAGCGCCTGATCGAGAGCCTGGTCTCCCGAAAGAGAATTGGCACCCAGTTCGAGCTGCTCGATGCGCTAGCCGACGCGGGTTGTGGTGTCACGCAGGCGACGGTTTCGCGTGACATTCGCCAGCTGGGTCTCGAGAAGACGCACGACCCGTTCGGGCGGTCGAGGTACATGTTGCCTCACCTCACCCGGCGAACCGATCCCACTGAGGCCCTCAACTCGATCCTCGGTCAGTTCGGCCGCAGCGTGACCCCGGCGGGGAACGTCGTCGTGCTGCAGTCGGAGCTCGGGTCAGCGCCTGCCATCGCGCGTGCACTCGACCAGCTGGAGCACGACCAGATCGTCGGCACGCTCGCCGGGGACGACACCGTCCTCGTGATCGCTCCCTCGGAGCGTGACGCGAAGTCGCTGGCGCGGGAGCTTGCGGACGTGCTCGCCTAGTTCCTAACGGCCCAGTGTCCGTCGCACCGCGTGCGCGACCCGCGACACGAAGTTGAGTTCTTCCGGGTGCGAACGCGTAGGCGCCTCGATTGCGGCTTCCGCCCGCCGCACCGCGCCGGCGCCCTCAGCTTGGATCTCCGCGCTCGTCGCCGGCTGCTCGAATTCGCCGAGGTGCTCGATCTGATCCTTCGTGAGCGTCAGCTGGATCCGACCATTCGTGATCGTGCCCACCTGCTCGGAGGGGACGTAGCGAGCCTTGCCGAGGAGGCTGGTCGAGATTGAGAGGCCGTTGAAGATGTCGTCGCTCGAGTCGCCGACTACCTCGTCGACCGAGCCGACCTCGTCGCCCTGAGCGTCGACGACCTTCCACCCGGGCTCGATCATGAACCAGGAGACAGGGTCGCCTTCGCTCATACGGTGCGCCCGCCGAGCAGCCAGACTGGACCTTGCGTCGCCTCGGGATGTGTATTCGAAAGCACATAGAGGATCTCGACGGCGCCGGTGATCCCCTCGTCGTCGCAACGCTCCAAGCACCGTCCGGCCATCTCGGGAGAGACGCCGTAGCCGAAGTGGTGGGCGCTTCGGAAGCGCAGCGCTGCAGGACCGCCGTACTGTGAGGGATTGATGGGAGCGAGCAGCAGGGCACCTCGCTCGAGGTAGTCGGTGGAGTCGAGTCGCACCTGCGCGTAGATGTCGCTCCAGTCAGACGGAACCGCCGCGAGACGGAGCTCCCACTGCGCGCGCAGCGTCTCCTTCTTGCGCAAGTCCTCCGGTGGGGCTTTCTGGATTCCCTGCAGGGCAAGCGTTCCCCTGATGCGTTCGTCGTCGAGGCGCTTGAGCAAACGGCGGAGCGCCTCGGGGCCGATCCCCAGGCCCCTGCGGTCGACCCTGAAGTGGAGGACCCCGGCGAGGCGACCGGGGTTCGCCGGCGCGAGGAGCGCGGCCGCACGCTCCGCCTTCAGCTCGTCCTTCAGCGCGAGCTGGAAGCGGAGCTCGGCCCATTCGGGCGCCAGGCTCTGCTCGATCTCGTTGAACTCTTCGACTAGGCGCAAGAGCCTGAGCATAAACTGAGGCTCATGGCGAAGGTAGAACAGAAAGGGACGCTCTCGAAGTCGGATTTGCGCGACTTCTTCCGCGAGATGCTGCTGATCAGGCGGTTCGAGGAAAAGGTCGAGGAGCGGTTCAGGGCCGGCGAGCTGCCGGGCTTCCTGCACGTGGCGATCGGCCAGGAGGCCGTTGCGGTCGGTGTCTGCCGTGCGCTGGAGGAGAGCGACATCATCGCCTCGACACATCGTGCGCATGGGCACACGCTCGCGAAGGGGACGACGCCGAACGAGCTGATGGCAGAGCTCTACGGCAAGCTCGAAGGCTGCTCCCACGGGTACGGCGGCTCGATGCATCTGTACGACATCGAGCGCGGCAACATGGGCGCCAACGCGGTTGTCGGCGGCGGTCTGCCGGCGATCACCGGCGCCGCTCTTGCTTTCAAGCTGCGCGCGGAGCCGCGCGTCGCGGTCGCTTTCTTCGGCGACGGCGCCACCAACATCGGCACCTTCCACGAGTCGCTCAATCTGGCTCAGCTCTGGAAGGTTCCCGCGGTCTTCGTCTGCGAGAACAACCACTGGGCCGAGTCGACACCGGGCTGGCAGCACATGCCGATCGAGGACATCTCGCAGCGAGCGGTCGCCTTCGGGATGAAGGCGGTCAAGGTCGACGGACAGGACGTGGAGGCGGTCTACAAGGCGACGCGCCGCGCGCTGGAGCACGCCCGCAACGGTAAAGGCCCCGTCTTCCTCGCGGTCAACACGTACCGCCTCGTCGGGCACTACATCGGCGACCCGCAGGTCTACCGTTCGAAGGACGAGCTCGAAGAGACGCGCCGGACGCAGGATCCGATCGAGCACCTACGCACGAAGCTGGAGCTCTCGAGCGGCGAGGTCGAGGAGATCGACCGCGAGGTGCAGGAGATCGTCGACGCCTCGGTCGAGTTTGCGAAGAACGGCACCGACCCGAAGCCCGAAGACGCTCTCAAGAACATTTATGCCTGAGCTGAGTTATCGGGAAGCCGTTCGCGATGCGTTGTCGCGAGCGATGCGCGACGACGAGGACGTCTTCATCATGGGCGAGGACATCGCCGAGATGGGCGGCTCCATGGGCGTCACGCAGGGATTGGTCGACGAGTTCGGGCCGGAGCGGGTCCGCAACACCCCGATCTCCGAGATGGCGCTCGCCGGCGCGGCGATCGGCGCCGCGATGCAGGGCATGCGCCCGGTGGCGGAGATCATGTACGAGGACTTCCTCACGCTGGCGACCGAGCAGATCGTCAACCAGGCCGCGAAGCACCGCTACATGTCCGGTGGTCAGCTGACGGTGCCGGTGACGTTCCGCACCCAGGGTGGCGCAGGCTGGTCGCCTGGCGCGCAGCACGCACAGCAACTCGAGTCGTGGTTCGTGCACATCCCCGGGCTCAAGGTCGTCTTCCCGTCGACGCCTACGGACGTGCGCGGGCTGCTCTGGTCGTCCATCTACGACGACAACCCGGTCGTGTTCTTCGAGCACCGCACCCTCTACGGGATCAAGGAGAACGTGCCCGACGAGCTCGAGCCGATTCCGCTCGGACAGGCGCGGACGCACCGACAGGGTGAAGACGTGACCGTGATCGCAACCGGACGGCTCGTGCACGAGTCGCTTGCCGCGGCCAAGCAGGCAGAGGAAGAGGGCATCTCGGTCGAGGTCGTCGATCCGCGCACGCTGCTCCCGCTCGACGAGGACGCACTGATCTCGTCCGTGAAGAAGACGAACCGCTGCGTCGTCGCGCACGAGGCGGTCGTTCGCGGTGGCTTCGGCGCAGAGGTCGCCGCGGTCATTCAGTACGGCGCGTTCGACTGGCTCGACGCGCCGATCGAGCGCGTCGGCGCGAAGTTCTCGCCGCTGCCCTTCGCGCCGGTGATGGAGGAATTCGTGGTTCCGCACGCCAACGACGTGCTCGAGGCGATTCGCCGAACCGTGGGGCGCAACGATGGCAACTGAGGTCAAGCTTCCCCGGCTCGGGCAGGGGATGGAGTCCGGCACGATCGTGAAGTGGCTCAAGTCGGAAGGCGAGAAGGTCGAGAAGGGCGAGCCGCTCTACGAGCTGGACACCGACAAGGTGACTCAGGAAGTCGAGGCGGAAGCGTCGGGAGTCCTGCTCAAGATTGCGATCTCCTCGGGCGAGGTCGAGGTCGGCAAAACGATCGGCGTGATCGGCGAGCAGGGCGAGAAGGTCGAGGCCGAGCCGAAGGAGCCGGCCGGCAACGGTTCGTCTGCGCAGCAGGTGGACGACGATGCGCAGGAGGAAGGGTCTTCCGCGCCCGCGCGTGAACAGGACCGAGAGCGGGGACGGCGCGCCTCCGCGAGCGACATGGACGACCGCGTGACTGAGGTCAGGCAGCCGTCCGGCGACAACGGGGGCCGCGTCAAGGCCTCGCCGCTCGCGCGCCGAATCGCACGCGAGCGAGGCATCGATCTCAGCGGAGTTGCCGGAACCGGCCCTGACGGCCGCGTCGTCGCGGAAGACGTCGAACGCAGCGCAGCATCGGGGACGTCAGCCACGCTCGCCGCGCCGGCCACACCTCTCGAGGGAGTAGAGATCCAGCAGTTGTCCTCGATGCGCAAGACGATCGCGCGGCGGCTGACCGAGGCCTGGCAGGCTCCTGTCTTCCAACTCGGTGTGACGGTGGACATGGAGCGTGCGCTCGACCTGCGCGCGCGGCTCGTTGAACTGCAGGACGGCAGCGTCAAGCCGACGATCTCCGACCTCTTGACCAAGGTCGCCGCGGCCGCGCTGATGCGGCACCGCGCAGTGAACGCGCTCTACAAGGGCGATTCAGTCGAGCTGCATCCGACTGCGAACATCGGCATCGCCGTAGCGGTCCCGAATGGGCTCGTCGTTCCGGTCATCCAAGGCTGCGAGCGGAAGTCGATCGCCGAGATCGCCGCCGCCCGCGGAGCGATCGTCGAGCGAGCACGTGCGGGAAAGCTGCAGCAGTCCGATCTCGAGGGTGGCACCTTCACGATCTCCAACCTGGGCATGTACGGGATCGAGCGGTTCATCGCCGTGCTCAATCCGCCGCAGGCTGCGATCCTCGCTGTTGGCTCGATCGAGGACCGTGTCGTCGCGGTGGACGGCCAGTCTGTCGTTCGTCCGCGCATGGAGATCACGCTCACCTGCGATCACCGCGCGGTGGACGGGGCCACAGGCGCCGAGTTCCTGCGCGATCTGAAGGCTTTCCTCGAAGAGCCCGGGCTCGCCCTCTGACTCCTGTCTGGTACCAGGTCCGCGACCTCGAGGCCGGCCGCGCCTTCTATACCGGCAAGCTGGGTTTCAAAGAGACCTACGTCGATTCCGACGGCAGCTGGCTGAAGCTCGAGCGCGACGGAATGGAGATCGGCCTCGCCGAGGGCGAGCCGCAGGAGGATTCCGGAGTCGCCCACGTCGACGTAACGGACGTCAAGGCTGTGGCCGAGGAGTTGCGCAAGGAAGGGGTGGAGGTCGGCGTCGTCTTCGAGCTGCACGGCGAGATGCGCCTCGTCGACGTGTTCGACCCGGACGGCAACCGCCTCCAGTTTGCCGAAGAGCTTTTCCCAGGCTGAGCAAGCGCCTACGCGACGAAATGCGTCGTGTCTTTCGTGGCCGGGCGCTCTGCGGGGCGCCAGGCGTGTGCGGCTGGCTAAATGGCGGAGGGGCGCTGGACGAGTGGTGCAGGAAGACGTACGCGGCCTGGACCTAGGCGCAACGCACGGCGCCGGAGCAGGCGGGCCCGCAGCCCAGTTCCAAACTCGGTCCGCCGATCATCGTCACGTTTCATAACCTTGAAGATGCCGTAGATAGGACCTTCTTGCATGGTTTGCGAAGAATCACTCGTTCGAGTGACCGCGGCTTAAACTCAGGGCTGTGATCCGCCAGGCCGGGCCACAGGACGTCCGTTTTCTCCGCGACATGCTGAAGCACGCCTACCACTGGCGGCTGAACGCGGATCCCGACCTACCGGTCGCCAGCTACGTGAACAACTGGGGCCGACCGGGGGACGCCGGCCTCGTGGCCTGGGAGGCAGGCCCGATCGGCGCCGCCTGGTACCGGCTCTTTCCCGCGGACGCGCCAGGCTTCGGCTTTGTCGACGAGGAGACGCCTGAGCTGACGATCGCCGTCGTTCCGAGCCGGCGGGGCGGCGGCCTCGGTGGACAGCTGATGACAGCGCTCCTCGACCGCGCTCGCCAGGACGGTTACAAGGCGATCAGTCTCAGCGCCGAGCAGGGCATGACCAAGCTCTACGAGCATTACGGGTTCAAGGCGGTTGAAGAGAAGGACGGAACCGTCACCATGAAGGCTGACCTCTAGTGGCTCGATACCATCGAGCTTGATGGAAGTCGACGTCGCCGTTCTCGGAGGAGGGCCGGGTGGTTACACCGCCGCGATTCGCGCTGCGCAGCTCGGCGCGAAGGTGGCGTGCGTCGATCGCGAGCCCGAGCTCGGCGGCACCTGCCTGCGCGTCGGCTGCATCCCGACGAAGGCGTGGGTGCAGACCGCGTTCGCGCTCAAGGAGGCCGAGCACACCTTCGACAAGCTGGGCGTGAAGCTCGGCGGCTTCCAGCTCGAATTCGGCACGGCCAACGAGTGGAAGGACGGCGTCGTCAAGCAGATGACCTCAGGTGTCGCGTTGCTCTTCAAGGCGAACGGCGTCGAATGGGTCAAAGGAACCGGCACTTTCAAAGATGCGCACACGCTCGCCGTCGAAGGTGGGGAGGACATCACCTTCAAGCAGGCGGTCATTGCGACCGGCTCGTTCCCGCTCCGTCCGCCGATCGAGGGGCTCGACTCGGAGCGCTGCGTCGACTCGACGGGACTGCTCGCGCAGACGGAGGTTCCAAAGCGGCTCGTCGTGCTCGGTGGGGGCATCATCGGCTGCGAGTTCGCGTCGATCTTCCGTCGCTTCGGTAGCGAGGTAACGATCATCGAGATGCTGCCGGCACTCATCCCGCAGGAGGACGCGGATGCGTCGAAGGAGCTCGCCAAGCAATTCGGCAAGCGGGGGATCACGCTTCACCTCGAGAAGCAGTGCAAGAAGGTCGAGGACAAGGGAGGCGCGTTGACGGTGCATTTCGGCGACGGCGAGACGGTCGAAGCGGATCTGATGCTCGTCTCGGTCGGTCGCGGACCGACGGTCGAAGGGCTGGGGCTCGAGACGATCGGCGTCGAGTTCGACAAGCGCAAAGGCATCGCCGCAGACGAGCACCGTCGCACGACCGTCGAGCACATCTACGCCGTCGGTGACTGTGCGGGTTACTGGCAGCTCGCACACACCGCGTTTCGCGAAGGCGAGGTCGCGGCGGAGAACGCGTGCGGGCACGAGGCCGTCGTGGACAACCGCGCCGTGCCGAGGCCGATCTACACGGATCCGGAGATCGCGGGCGTCGGCCTCACCGAAGCCGAGGCGCGCGAGCAGTACGGCGACGACGTGGCGACGGGCATGTTCCCGTGGGTCGCGAACGCGCGCGCGGTGATGCAGAACGAGACCACGGGGTGGGTCAAGTCGATCCACGAGACGCGGTACGGCGAGCTGCTCGGTCTCGTCATGGTCGGGCCTCACGTCACCGATCTGATTGAAGCGGGCGTGGTGGCGATCGACGCGGAGGCGACCGTCGAGACGGTGGCCGACGGGATGGCCGCGCATCCGACGCTGTCGGAGGCGATCAAGGAAGCCGGGCTCGTCGCGCTCGGGCGGGCAATCCACGTCCCGAACCGCAAGCGTGCCAAGACTCCGGCCTAGTTTTTACTGCTTTCAAATAACAAGTTCCGCGTATCCCTGACGCGGGCATGTTCGTTCACAGAGCGTAATGGCATCGGCTGTTCCTGAGCTTTCGGTCCTAGCCCGAGATCAGGCCTTCGAGATCCTGTATCGGCGCTACGTCAAGGACGTCTATCGCTACGCGCTCGCGCTCCTGCGGAATCCGGCCGACGCAGAAGACGTCACGCAGACGACGTTCCTCAACGCCTACCGCGCGTATCAGCGGGGAATCGAGATCGAGAAGCCCCAGAACTGGCTGATCAAGATCGCCCACAACGTCGCGCGCACGAGGTACGCACGCGCAAGTCGTCGTGTGAAGGAAGTGCCGCTCGAGGATCACGTCGAGCAACTTGCACTTCCGGAGGCTGATCGACCGGATGTCACGGGCGTCCTGCAGGCGCTCGGCCGTCTGCCGTTCAATCAACGCGCCGCCCTCGTCATGCGCGAGCTCGAGGGACGGTCCTACGCCGAGATCGCCGACACGATGGCGGTCTCCGTCTCGGCCGTCGAGACGCTGATCTTCCGTGCGCGGAGGTCGCTGCGGCTCAAGGCGTCGTCGGTCCGCTCCCTGGCCGCCGTGCCGCTGCCGACCTCGCTGACGCAGTTCTTCGGAGGAGGAGGCGTCACCGTCGGCGGCGGGGCGGCGGTCGGCACCGGCGTTGTATTGAAGGCGGCCGTGGCGATCGTTGCTGCGGCGCTCGGGACGTCGATTGGTGGAGACAACACCCGGCCGGCTACCGCTGCGCCGCCTCCGACCAGCGGTTCCGTGACCGTAACGGCGAGCAAGGGTGGTGTGCAGGAGTCGAAGGCCCAGCAGACGGGGCGGCTTGGCGTTCGAGGTGGAGCCGGCGCGGCGAGCAAGAGCTCGCCGGGGAACACCGCGATCGGGAGCGCCCGCGGGCTTTGCCTCAGGTGGCGCTGTTGCAGGACAGCTAGTCGGCAGGTCAGGGTGCCCCGCCGGTCTCCAACACTCCGCCGGCCACGAATAGTCACGCCGGCCCGGTGTCTCAGGTGACGACAGCAGCCGCCGATCTGGTGGGCTCCGCCGAGCAGGTCGTGGCGTCTCCCGCATCGGCACTACCGGTGCAGGGCCTGCCCTCGCCGCCCAGCCTGCCGCCGCCCCCGACTCCGCCCACGGCACCGATCGCCGTTCCGAAAGTCCAGCTTCCGCCTCCTCCTCCGCTGCCTCCGCCACCCCCTTTGCCCCTGCCTTAAGCCGTTTTGCTCCATCGGGGGACGCAAGATTTCGCCCGAACGGGTATCTACTAGGGCATGACGCCCTTGCTGGCGCCGAGGCCTCGCTCTGACCGGGGGTTCGAGCGGCTCTATAAGCGACACGTTGGCGACGTGTACCGATACGCGCTCGCCGTCATGCGGAACCCCGCCGACGCGGAGGACGTCACACAGACGACGTTCCTCAACGCGTACCGCGCGTACGTCGAGAAGGGGAGCCGGCCGCAAAAGCCGCAAAACTGGCTGATCGCAATCGCGCACAACGTCTGCCGGCAACGTTTCCGCCAGACGTCACGACGTCCGGCCGAGGTCTCGTTCGAGGACGACATCGCCGACACGGTCGTCGACAACGAGGCGCCGAGCGGCGAGGACATCCGGCGGGCACTCGGTCACCTCGCCTTCAACCAGCGCGCAGCCCTGGTCATGCGCGAGCTCGAGGGCCGCTCATACGCCGAGATCGCCGAGATCCTCGAGGTCTCCACCAGCGCGGTCGAGACGCTGATCTTCCGCGCGCGACGGGCGCTGCGCGAGCAGCTGGACGGATCCTTCACCTGCGGCGAGGCAGAGTTCGCGATCTCTCGCCAGCTCGACGGCCGGCTCGCTCGACGAGAGCGCGGACAGCTGCGGGCTCACCTGCGGGAGTGTGAGGAGTGCGCCGGTTTCGCCCGACGTCAGCGCGCGCAACGCGGAGCCTTGAAGACGCTCGCGCTCGTGCCGTTGCCGGGCTCGCTGACGTCGCTCTTCGGCGGTGGCAGCGGCGCCGCAGTGGGAACCGGCCTGGCGATCAAGGCAGCGGCCGCAGTCACTGCCGGTCTTGCGATCGGCGGTGCAAGTTACGAAGGCGTGCGCCACGTTCCGTGGCACGGGCAGGAGCCGACGGCAGGCGCTCACCAGAATGGGGTCGTGGCAGCTCGAGCGCCGGTGGGCGCCGTCCTCGCATCCCGGCAGGCTTCACGCGTCACGCCTGCGAAGCTCCTCGCGACGCACGGCCACGCGGCCAAGACCGAGCAAGGTCAAGCTGACGAAGGGAAAGAACGTCAACGCGCACCGCCGCGCGAACGCCTCTCACGCGCACGGGAAGGTGACCGTCGCCTCACACAGCAGAGGCGCGGCGCATTCCAACCGAGCGCATCCGGCCGGCGCGCGTGCGCCAAAGGCGAAGGTCAAGCCGAAGCGTCTCGAGTTGCCTGGCCCGGTCCGGGACCATCCGGCCCGTGTCGCCCGGGCACGGCAAGCAGAAGTAACCCGTCCTTTCCGATCCTGGCCGAACAAGGCCGCATGCTGCCGCGAACTACTCGCCGGCGGCGGCGCCCGGGTCTCATGTTGTGTCTGAAATCTCCCGCATGACGCGGTGGCGTTCCTCGATTGCGCGGCGAAGACCGGCGCCGAAACCTCTCTCGGTCTCGAGCTCGACCTCGAGTTGCCGCGCGAGAACCGTCACCAACGTGGGCACCGAGGCGAGCCCGCGTTCAAAGATGATCTCGCCCAGTCGGCGCCCCGTTTTCCGTTGCTCGGTCAATGCGCGCTTGACCTCGCTGGTGGTCACGAGGCCCTCGCCGACGAGCAGCTCGCCAAGCCGCGCACCAGCTCGCCCCGGTGCAGCGATCCGTGCCGCAGCCGCAGCGTCGAACGCTGCCAGCGACGAGCTGGCGCTCGGTGTCCCGCTGTTGCGGAACGTGTTGCCGCAGTCCTCTATCAAGCTCCCCAATCCCCCAACCTGTGCCGTAGCTCCCCCTCGCCGACGCGGACTTCTCGCCGGCCTCCCTCGTGAGAGTGCTCGCAGCTCACCGCCGCCGCCATCCCTCGAGCGAGTGAACGATCGATAAGCCCTACGAACGGCGGCGAAAAACCTCGCGGATCGACTAGGCAAAGGGGGTGCTTGGTAGGCTCGCTCGGGGAAAGGAGACGCATGGGGATCATCAACCGACGGAACGCCGTACTCGGATGGGCCGTCTGGCAGGTCGTAAAGCAGTACGTAAAGCAGCAGGCCCGCGCGGCAGTGCCGGGACCCGGTGGGCACGCAGGGCTCAACAAAGGAGCCATTGCCTCCATGCTCGCCGCAGGCGCTGGGTTGCTCTGGTTCTGGCACAAGAAATCGGACGAGTCGACGTCAGGCTCGTAGTGGCCGAGGTTCCCGCCGGCCTACTGCGGCCGGCGCTCGCAGGGATCACCCCCTACGAGCCGGGCAAGCCAGTCGAAGAAGTTCAGCGCGAGCTCGGGCTCGAGCGTGTCGTGAAGCTCGCCTCCAACGAAGGGTCATTCGGCCCGTTTCCACAGGCGCTCGAAGCATTGGAGCGCTGTGCAAGCGAACTGAATCGCTACCCCGACGGGGGCTCGTACCGCCTGCGCGCCGCACTCGCCGAACGGCACGGCGTTCGGTTCGAAGAGATCGCAATCGGCTCGGGAGCCGACGGTCTCATCGACGGGATCTCGCAGGCAGTCCTCAACGAAGGGGACGAGGTCGTGTGCGGCTGGCCCTCGTTCCCGAGCTACGCGATCTACGCGCGCAAGCTGAGTGCGGAGCCGGTCCAGGTGCCGCTTCGCAATGACCGCTACGACCTGGAGGCGCTGCTCGCAGCCGTCACCGACCGCACGAAACTCGTGTACGTCTGCGACCCCAACAACCCGACGGGCACGATGAGCTCGCGAGCCGAGCTCGACGCGTACTTCGAGCGAGTGCCAGATCACGTAGTGACCGTGCTCGATCAGGCGTACTTCGAGTACGTCGACGAGCCGAACTACACGGACGGGATCGAGGAGTACTTCAAGACGGGTCGGCAGGTCGTCGTGCTGCGCACATTCTCGAAGATCTATGGACTTGCCGGCGCGCGGGTGGGCTACGGCGTCGGTCCGGCAGAGCTCGTCACTGCGCTAGGAAAGACGCGCCGGGCGTTCGACCTGACGACTCCGGCGCAGGTCGCGGCGCTCGCCAGCGTGGATTCGCCCGGTGAAGTCGAGCGAAGGCGACGGGCGAATGCCGAGGGTCGTGCCGAGCTCGAGCGGATCCTGACGGGCGCGGGCTACAGGGTGACCGCAGCGCCCGTCGGAAACTTTGTGTTCGTCGATCTGGGTGAAGACGCACAGCCGTGGTTCGACGCGCTGCTTCGCGAAGGTGTGATCGTGCGTCCGCTCGCAGGGTTCGGCGCACCCAACGCGATCCGCATCACAGTCGGGACTCCGGAGGACCACGCGTTCCTCGCAGAAGCGCTTGCCCGGGTGAGAACGGTCGCAGCGGCTTCCTGACAGACTCCGCCGCTGTGACCGGGTTCCGCCGTCAGTTGAGCCTTCTTAGCACCGCGCCCGGCTTCCGCCTTCTGTTTCTGGCCACGCTCGGGTCGAGTCTCGGGACGCTGCTAGCAACCGTCGCGCTCGTCGTCGACGTCAAGGACCGCACGAACTCGGGCTCGTGGGTCAGCGTTCTGATGATCGCCGAGTTTCTTCCGGCTGTGGTCGTGGGGCTCTTTCTCGGCCCGCTGGTCGACCGGGTTTCACGGCGTGGCCTGATGATCGTCTCCGACCTCGTTCGGGCCGGCGTCTTCTGCACGCTGCCGTTCGCACAGGGTCCCGGACAAATCGTTGCCTTGGCGGCGATCGCAGGGCTTGCGACCGGCTTCTTTCGCCCGGCCGTCTACGCCGGTCTGCCGAACCTCGTCGAGGAGCAGGAGTTGACGCGCGCCAACTCGCTCATCCAGACGAGCGAGAACGTCAGTTGGACGGTGGCGCCGATCATCGGCGGCGCGCTCGTCGCTGCATGGGGGCCCGACCTCGCCTACTGGCTCAACGGCGCATCGTTCATTGTCTCGGCTTTGCTCCTCCTCCGCCTGCCGGCACACAAGCTTCAGGGTGTGATCGGCGTGAGCCGCGGTCACCTGCGCGACCTCAAGGAGGGGTTCGCGCGGGTGCTCCACACACGTTCCCTACTGACGGTGCTCGTCGTCTGGACGATCGTCCTCGGAGCGATCGCCTCGACGCAGACGGCGCAGGTGTTTCTCGCGAAGGACTCGTTCAACGCCGGTGACTTCGGCTACGGGCTCATCTTCGGGTGCATCGGGCTCGGTCTTGCGGTTGGGAGCTTCGGAGCGGGAACGTGGGTGGAGCGGCGTTCGGTCGGCAGCGTCTACGCGGCGAGCATCCTGCTGCAGGCGATCGGTGTCGCAGCTGCAGCCGTCGCACCGAACGTCTGGTTCTCTCTGCCCTGCTTCGTGGTCGCAGGGATCGGCAACGGCGTCGCGGTCGTCTGCAACTCACTGCTCGTGCAGCGCGGCGCGCCTGACGCGATTCGCGGGCGCGTGTTCACCGTGATCATGAGCGTCAACTACGCCGTGTACGGGCTCGGCTTCATCGTCGCCGGTCCACTCACCGACAGCGTCGGGCCTCGCTGGGTGTTCGGGGCCGTCGGTGTCGTCCTAGCTCTCGCGTCGGTCGTCGCGTACGCGATGTCCCGCGGGGCCGAGCCGAGCGTCGAGCTGCTAGACGGGGCCGAGGCCGCGTAGTCGATGCACGGGCGGCGGGACTGGACTCGCGAGTCGCTCGCGGAAGGCGTCCGCACGGGCGACCGGCGGGCGCTTGCGCGGGCGATCTCGCTCGTCGAGAACGGCGACCCGCTGGCCTACGACCTCGTCCACGACATCTATCCGGAGACGGGGCGTACGTACGCAGTGGGCATCACCGGGCCGCCCGGCGTGGGCAAGTCGAGTCTCATCTCGACGCTGATCGGGCAGGTACGCGCACAGGGCCGCACGATCGGCGTGCTCTCGGTCGACCCATCGAGCCCGTTCACGCAGGGCGCGTTGCTCGGCGACCGGATCCGGCTCTCCGACCATTTTCTCGACCCCGGTGTGTTCATCCGCTCGATGGGCACGCGCGGCCATCTCGGCGGCCTGGCAGAGACGACGCTGCAGGCGCTCCTCGTGCTCGACGCCGCGGGGAAGGAGCTCGTCTTCCTGGAGACCGTCGGCGCCGGTCAGAGCGAAGTGGAGGTCATCGGGATCGCCGACACGGTCGTGCTCGTCCTGATGCCCGGCTCTGGGGACTCCGTCCAGGCGCTCAAAGCAGGGATCATGGAGATTCCCGACGTGATCGCGATCAACAAGATGGATCATCCCGCCGCGAAGACGATGCTCAACGAAGTGCGGTCGATCCTCTCGCTCGACAAGGATCGGACCTGGAAGCCGCCGATCGTCCTCACCGAGGCCACCACCGGGCAGAACGTCCCGGAGCTGTTGGAGAAGATCGAGGCGCACCGGGCGCATCTCGAGTCGGAAGGACACCTCGAGGAGCGGAGACGCAAGAATCTTGCCGGTGAGGTGTTCGCCATCGCATCCGGCCGCGCCAAGGCTCATCTCGAGCAGGCGGTCGCGGACGATCCGGAGCTGCGGCGGTTGCTGGACGAGGTGCAACGGCGGGAGCTCGACCCATTGACCGCCGTTAGAGAGATCATGGAGAGGGTGTTCAAGCTTGGCGATAAAGCAGATCGCACCGACTCTCGCTGACATCCAGGAGGCGCGGCAGCGTCTCCAGGGGATCGCGGAAAAGACGCCGATCTACCTGTCGGAGACGTTTTCGCGCCGCTCCGACCGGGAGGTGCGCCTGAAGGCGGAGAACTTGCAGCGCACCGGCGCCTTCAAGATCCGCGGGGCGGTGAACAAGCTCAGCACGCTGTCGCCCGAGGAGCGTGCTGCAGGGGTCGTCGCGGCCAGCGCCGGCAATCATGGTCAGGCCGTTGCGTGGGCGGCACGCGAGCTCGGTCTCAGCGCGCGGATCTTCGTTCCGGACACGGCGCCGATGGCGAAGGTCGAGGCGTGCAAGAACTACGGAGCCGAGACCGAGATGAGCGGCTCGTTCTTCGAGGATGCGCTCGATGCCGCGCTTGCCTACGTCGAGGAAACCGGCGGCACGTTCATCCATCCGTACGAGGACAAGCTCGTCGTCGCGGGCCAGGGCACGATCGGGCTCGAGCTGCTCGAACAGGAGCCTGAGGTCGGAACGGTGCTGATCCCGATCGGCGGCGGGGGGCTTGCGCTCGGCATCGCAACCGCGCTGCGCGCCCTCCGGCCCGAAGTGCGGATCGTCGGCGTGCAGGCCGGGGTGGACGGCTACACGATCGCAGACGGGATCGCAGTGAAGGTTCCGAGCGAGCTGACGATGCCGCTGCTCGAGGATCTACTCGACGACATCGTCTGGGTCGCGGACGAGGAGATCAGCGAGGCGATCGTCTTGCTGCTCGAGCGCGCAAAGCTGGTGGTGGAGGGAGCGGGCGCAGTCGGCGTTGCGGCGTTGCTCGCCGGCAAGGCGGGCGGTTCCGGCATGGCGATCCCGATTCTCTCCGGCGGCAACATCGACGCGACCACGCTTATCTCGGTTATGCGCCACGGCCTCACCGTCGCGGGCCGCTATCTCGTCATCCGCACGAACCTGCCCGACCATCCCGGCGAGCTGATCAAGCTGCTGTCACTCGTTGCGGACGAGCGCGGCAACGTGATCGCCGTCGAGCATCGCCGCGAGGGGGTCGACGTCTCCGTAAGCGAGACGGAGATCGGCCTGACACTTGTGACGCGCGACGAGGAACACTGCCAGCAGCTGCTCGCCGCGATGACCGAGCGCGGTTACACAGTCGAACGACTCAGCTAGGCGACGTCAGCCTGAGCCGCAGCGTCGGAACGAAACGGTTCCGCCCGGCCAGTCGTTCACGCCGCCGTGCAGCACAGGACGTGCATCGACGCCGGCTGCCGTGAGGACGCTCGCCGCGATGCTTGCGCGCATGCCCGACTCGCAGATCGTCACGACCGGTTTCTCGGTGTCCACGCCTTCAGTCCCGAACCCACGCAGCAGGCGAAACGGGATGTGCAGGGAGCCGGGAATGTAACCCTCGTCCCGCTCGGACTTCTCCCGGACATCGAGCACTTGCACGGAGCCTTGTTCGAACAACTGCTCGAGCTCGTCGAGCTCCATGGGCACGACAGTGTCGGTCGTGCGGCCTTCGGTGACGTAGCCGGCAAGTTCGAGGAAGCCGACGGCACGTAAACCTCGCGCAGCTTCGGCCGCCTCGGCCTCGTCGGTTGCGTGGATGACGATTCGCTCTTCCGGATCGAGAACGAATCCGGCGCGGGTTGCGAACGAGGAGCCGGAAACAGGAACGTTGAGCGCACCGTGCACGTGTCCCGCAGCATGTGTCTCTGCGGGCCGAACGTCCAGGATGGTTGCCGCGCCGGGCGTCGTCGAGGTGTTGGAGCTCCCGGGTCGAGCCGACGAACGGTCCCCTGTTGAGCTCGACGACGCGCGCGGTGGTCGGCGGACGCGGGGTCGACAGCGAAGCCGTCGCGGTGATGAACGCCTGCGCGTCACCGAATTCCAGTTTTGCGTTCGTGCGCTTCTCGTTGCCGATCGTCGAGGAGTGATCTGGGCTCATCGCCGCCCCGCAGAGCGAGCCGGCGACGTGGCCGGGGTAGACCTCGTACGCATCGGGGAGCTCCTTCAGCCGCTGCAGTGAGTGAAAGAGCCCTTCCGCGCCTTCGCGCGCCTCGATCGCGAGGTCGGGTCGCGCGGCGTCGCCGATGAACAGGGAGTCACCGGTGAGAACGAGCTGGTTATCGACGACGAATGCGCAGTGCTCCGGCCGGTGACCGGGCGTGTGGATCACCCGTACCGACACGGAACCGGCCGAGAGTTCCTGGCCGTCGTCCAGCGGCTCGAAGGGAAACTCGGGCTCGGCCAGCGGATGGACGGAGACAGGCACCCCGTGCTCGAGCGCGAGCCGTCCGTGCCCGGACACGTGATCGGCGTGAGTATGGGTCTCGAGGACGCGCACGATTCGGACGTTCGCTTCCCTCGCCGCATCGAGGTACTGCTCGATCGCGTACGCGGGGTCGACCAGGAACGCCTCCCCCTTGCTGGGGTCGCCGATCAGGTAGGAGGCGCAGCCGAGATCGTCGTCGACGAACTGGCGAAACAGCACATCACGGAAGCTAACACTGCCGGCCGCTAGCTTTCTTGAAGCGTTGGCCAGCCGCATCAGCCTTCCCCTCCTCGTCCTCCTCTGTGCCCTGGCCGTCCCGCAGGCGGCCTCGGCCCATGCCAGGCTCGTCCGGACCGATCCCTCGGACGGAGCCGTGCTGGCGAGTGCGCCGACCCGTGTCCGCGTCGTTTTCGCCGACGACGTTCGTCCCGCCTCTGGAATCAAGGCGATCCGCAACGGAGGCAGCTCGGTGCTCGCCGGGAAGCCGTACGTCGTCGGAGGACACACGATTGTCATTCCGCTCCAGTCCGGTCTTGCCGACGGCGATTACACGGTGCTCTGGCGTGTCCTCTCCGACGACGGCCACAAGCTCTCGGGGGTCGTCGCATTCGGTGTGGGCGCCGGCCGTGCTCCGCCCCAGGCAGCGCTCTCGGCTGACAACGGGCCGGGCGTGCAGGACGTCGTCTCCCGGCTGCTCTTCTTCGCGGGTTTGCTGACGGCAGTCGGCGCCGCGTTCTTCCGGTTCGCGGTCGGCCCTGTTCCAGTGCGGCTGATGCTCGGCGCCTTCCTGCTCGTCTTTGTCGGCGTCTCGGGAGCCGTGCACGATGTCTCGCTCGCGACGCGGTTCGGCACGGTCATGGCGGCGGCAGCGGTGATTTCCGGGCTCGGCGCCGTGTTGGCGGCTGTGGCGCCGGTCTTCCCGCGCCTCGAACGGCTTCCCTTCCTTGCCGCCTTCGCGTTGCTGCCGCTGCCGACGCTCGCGGGCCACTCGCTCGATCCCGGGAGGCCGCTGCTTGCGCCCGTGGTCGACTTCCTGCATGTCGCGGCCGCATCGTTCTGGCTCGGCGGCCTCGTTGCGCTGGCGATCGCGCTGACAGCCTCGGTCGCGCGCGCGCCGATGGTACGCCGCTTCTCGAATGTCGCGCTCGTGGCCGTCCTGGTGCTGTCGGCGACCGGGGTGATTCGCGCAATCGAGGAGCTGCGCTCGCTCGAGCAGTTGTGGTCGACCGGCTACGGGCAGCTGCTGATCGTGAAGACGGTGCTGCTCGCTGCGCTCGTCGTGCTGGGCTGGCTGAATCGGTACCGGCTCGTACCGAAGCTGTCGTTCGACGCGCTGCGTCGAAACGTTGCGATCGAGCTGATGCTCTTCACTGGATTGATCGCGGCTGTTGCTCTCCTCACCGATCTCAGGCCCGGCCGCGATCGCGTCGCGGCTGCGGTTGTGGTGACGCCGCGAGGCCCACCGCCGGTGGTGCAGGCCCGCGAGAGCGGCGACCTCGCCGTTGCGCTCGCGCTTCGCCCAGCGAGTGCGGAGGTGCGGGTGCTGGGACCCGACGGCGGGCCGGTCGACGGGCTCGCGGTCAAGATCGCGGGCGTTGCCACCAGGTCGTGCGGTGAAGGTTGCTACGGCGTGTCGTTCTCGCCTGCCGACCCGGCGAAGGTGTCGGTGGCCGGGCGCGTGCTCGTGTTTCCCGTCCCTGTAAGCCGTCGGCCGGCGGACGCACTCGTGACTAGTGCGACTCGCGCGTTTCGAAGCCTACGGAGCGTCGACTACCTGGAGCGGCTGGCCTCGAGCCCCAGGAACAAGGTCGTCGCCGACTTCACGCTCGAGCGTCCGAATCGCCTCGAGTACCGAATTCGCGGCGGGGCGGACGGGATCATCATCGGCGGGCGGCGTTGGGATCGGGCACGGGGCGGCAAGTGGGTGCCGTCGCTCCAGGATCCGTCGCCGCAACCGGAGCCGATCTGGGCAGGCCACGTCACGAACGCGTACCTGCTCGAGACGACGCCGACGACATTCGTCGTGTCGTTCGTCAAGCCGATTGGCCCGGTGTGGTTCACGTTACGTCTCGACCGTCGCACGTTGCTGCCGCAGAGCCTGCGCATGACCGCAGCCGCGCATTTCATGACGCATCGCTATACGGCGTTCAACGCGGCTCCGCGAATCCGTCCGCCGTCTCGCTGAACGTACCGGTGCCAGGCACGGGTACGTAATCGGAACGAGACGCTCGCGGAACTCGGCGAGCCCGCACCGCGCACGGTTTCCCGGAGTCGTACCGGTGCCAGGCACGGGTACGTAACTGTGACGCCCGTGTGTCTAAAGACCGAGGTGCCGCGCTATGACCATGCGCTGGACTTCATTGGTGCCCTCGCCGATCTCCAGGATCTTCTGGTCCCGATAGAGCCGCGAGATCGCGTACTCGTCCATGTAGCCATAGCCACCGTGGATCTGGAGGGCCCAGTTCACGGCGCGGTTCGAGAGCTCGCCGGTGTAGAGCTTCGCCTGGGCCGCCGCCAGTGCGAAGTCGCGGCCCTGATCCTTGAGCCAGGCGGCCTTGTAGACGAGGCTGCGGCCGGCCTCGAGCTCGGTCGCCATGTCGGCGAGCTTGAACTGAACCGCCTGGAACTTCCCGATCGGCTTCCCGAACTGCTGCCGCTCCTTCGCGTACGCGTAGGCGAGGTCGTAGGCACCCTGCGTCAGGCCCACGCCCATCGCCGCCACCGAGATCCGCCCGCCGTCGAGGATCTCGAGGAACTGCTGGAAGCCCTTCCCGCGTGGGCCGAGGAGATTTCCCTCAGGGACGGCGGCGTCCTTGAATGACAGCTCGCGTGTGTCCGACGCACGCCAGCCGAGCTTCTTCATCGGTTTCGAGATCTCGTACCCCGGCGTTCCGTTCGGGACGATGATGTTGGAGATCTCGTCTTCGCCGGTGCGCGCCGTGATCGTCACACACGCGGTGATGTCCGTGCCGGCGTTCGTGATGAAGATCTTGGAACCGTTCACGACCCATTCACCGTCACGTAGCTCCGCGCTCGTATTGGTGGCGCTCGCATCGGAGCCTGCTCCGGCTTCCGTCAGTCCGAACGATGCGAGCTTCTTGCCTGAAGCGAGCTCGGGAAGCCACTCTTGCTTCTGTTCCTCACTCCCGTAGTAGAAGATCGGCAGCGTCCCGAGCGAGTGATGCGCGGCGAGCGTGATCGCGACCGACGAGTCGACGCGCGTGAGCTCCTCGACCGCGATCGCGTACGAGACCGTGTCCGCGCCCGCGCCGCCGTATTCCTCGGGGATCGTCATGCCCATCAGCCCGAGCTCCGCAAGCTCACCGACGAGCTCGTACGGGAAGCGGCTCTCGCGGTCCAACTCTTCGGCAACCGGCGCGACCCGCTCCTGCGCGAAGTCGCGGACCGTGGAACGGACGAGCTCGTGCTCCTGGTCGAGATCGAAGTTCAACGTGAGAGGCGCTGTGCGAGCTCGACGATCAGGCGAACGCCGTAGCCCGTCCCGCCGCGCTGCGTGAGGTAGTCGCCGCGCGATCGCTCGAGGAACCCAGGCCCGGCCATGTCGATGTGAGCCCACGGGCCCTCGCCGGAGAACTCCTGCAGGAACTCGGCTGCAAGGACGGGCGAACCCTGTCGTAGGTCGGAGGAGTTCTTCAGGTCGGCGAACGACGAGTCGACGTAACGGCGGTAACGGGGGTGAAGCGGGAAGGGCCAAGCATGGTCGCCGCTCGCCTTCGCCGCCGCGAGGATCTCTGCCATCCACTCGTCTTCGTTCGCGAACGCGCCGGCGTAGAAGTCGCCGAGCGCAAGCTCCATCGCTCCCGTCAGGGTCGCAAGGTCGAGGAGATGCGTTGCTCCCTCGCGCCGTGAGTACCACAGCGCATCCGCGAGAACGAGCCGCCCTTCGGCGTCCGTGTTGGTGATCTCGATCGTCTTGCCGTTCGCAGCACGGAGGATGTCGCCCGGCCGGAACGAGTCACCGCTGACCAGGTTCTCCGCCGCTGCCACCACGGCGACGATGCGTACGGGCAGCTCGAGCTCGGCCACTGCGGCGATGCCTGCGATCACGGCCGCACCACCGGCCATGTCGCCCTTCATGTCCTGCATCTTCAGCGCGGGCTTGAGCGAGATCCCGCCGGCGTCGAACGTGATCGCCTTGCCCACGAGGCCGAGCACGAGATCGTTGCGCGTCGCCTGCGCAGGCTCGTAGCGGAGGACGATCAGGCGAGGCCCGTTCGCGCTCCCGCGGCCGACAGCCGAGAGTGCTCCCATGCCGAGAGCGTCGATCTGGTCGGGGTCGAGTGCGTCGACCTGGAGCTTCGGGCCTGCGAGCTCAGCGGCACGCGTCGTCAGCACCTCGGGGGTCAGTTCGTTCGGTGGCGAGTTCGCGAGATCTCTCGCGACGTTGACCCACTTGGCGACGCTCGCGACGCGACCGGCGCTCTCCGCCAACCCGTCTCCGGCCGTGGTGTAGAGGATGATCTTCTCGACGCGTGCCTCCGGCTTCTCCTGCGTCTTCCAGCGCGCCGGGTTGTAGGACCCGAGCATCGTGCCTTCGACGATCGCCCGCGCCTGTTCCTCGAGGGAGAGGGGGAGAGACTCGTCGAGCAGCCACGCCAAAGTCCCGCCGACGTTGGCGACACTGTGCGCGACAGCCGAAGCGGCGGTGCGCAAGGCGTCTGAGTCGAGCTCGTCCTTCTTCCCGATCCCGGCGACGACGACGCGCCTCGCGTTCAGGTCGCCGTTCGTGTGTAGGACGACGGCCGTCCCGAGGTCGCCCTTCAGCTCACCACTGTCGGCGAGTTGCTGCAGCCGGCCCTCGAGCTGGCCGTCCAGCTCGCGCGTCCCGTTCGAGAAGACGTTCGCGCCGCCGTCCTGGGGGAAAGGGATCGCAAGAGAGTCCGGCTCGCCCTCTCCAGGAGCTCTGACCTCGATCGTAGGCTCACTCATCAGGGCCGCGATCGTAGCGAAGCAGGGATTTACGGCGTCCTTACGAAATCCGGCTAACCGTTCTCAACTTTGACCGTCCCATGCCGATGATGACCCTCGAGATGAACAGCGCGCTTCTGCGGCCGCCCGTTCCCTCACGTTTCAGGCGCAGGCAAGCGCGCCGGAGCGTCGAGGTGCTCATGGACGAGATCTCCAGCCTGACGGCTGAGCGGCAGCGGCTGCGCGATCGAGGGGTCAGCGAGTCCCGGCTCGAGCGAAACCGCGTCAAGCTCGCCCGGACGCAGTGGGAGCTTTCGCACGCTCTGATCGACCGCTACCTCTGAGGTAGGGTTCTCGCCCATGGCTGGAGTGAAAGAGTTCTTCGACGGTCTCGAGAACCGCGCCGACGCGTCGAAGATCGCAGGGATGACCAACTCGTACCTCTTCGACATCGAGGGCGCGGGCAAGTGGACCGTGAAGGTCGAGAACGGGAGCGTGAACGTCGCCGAAGGCGGGGAGGATGCCGACGCCGTCATCACCACTTCCGAGGAGACGTTCGAGAAGATCATCAGCGGTGAGCAAAACCCGACCAGCGCCTACATGACCGGCAAGCTCAAGGTCAAAGGCGACATGGGCGCTGCGATGAAGTTGCAGAAGCTCTTCTAGGGCCCCTCTATGACCTGGTACACCTTCTTCAAGTCCGTCCACGTCGTCACGGCTGCGATCTGGGTCGGAGGCGCGGCGATGATCCAGGCGTATGCCTTCCGGATCCTCCGAACCGGAGACGGCAAGCGGCAGGCGGAATTCTCGAAGGACACGGAAGTCGTCGGCATGCGGGTGTTCATGCCGTCCACATTGATCCTGTTCCTCGCCGCGATCGCGATGATGGTGAACCTCGACTGGTCGTGGAGCCAGAACTGGATCATTCTCGGCCTGATCGCCTTCGGGCTCTCGTTCGTCCTCGGCGCCGGGTTTCTCGGCCCGGAAGGTGGCCGGATCGCCGAGCTCATCGAGCGGGACGGACCAGACTCACCAGCCGTTCAGGCCCGCATCCGCCGGATTCTCACGATCTCGCGCTGCGAGCTCGTCGTGTTGCTGACCGTGATGGTGAACATGGTCGTGAAGCCGACGGGCAACAACGGCTGGTTCTGGGGACTGCTCGTCGCCATGGTGCTCGGTATCGGCGTCGTCCTGGCTTTGTCCGGGCGAGGCGCGGAGCAAGTACCGGCTCCGGCGACCGAGTAACTACTCCTCGAGCTCGACGAGGACGGCGCCACCGGCAACCCGGTCGCCCTCCGCGACATGTACTGCGCGTACGGTCGCGTCGTACGGAGATGTCAATGGCGTCTCCATCTTCATCGCCTCCAGCACGACGAGTGGTTGCCGGGCCTTGACCGATTCACCCTCGCGGACGAGGAGCCGGATCACCGTCCCGGGCATCGGGGCGATGACGCTGCTCTGTCCGCTAGCAGCGCCGCGGTGGTCCGCGCCGAGGATGTCGACATCCGGCGGCGGCGCTGAGGTCGCCGATGGCAGGTTCAGGCGGAATGGCGCGCGCCACGGCGCGGCGGCCACGCGTGCAGGCGCGGGGGAGAGCGGCGGGTGCTCGGTGAGGAACGCCGTCGTCGTGTCGCCCGCGAGAACGACTGGGTGCGCGACGAGCCAGCGCAGGAACGGCAGGTTGGTCGTCACACCCTCCACCTCCGTCTCCTTCAAGGCGGCGCGGATACGGTCGAACGCCTCGTCACGCGACGTCCCGTGCGCGATCAGCTTCGCGATCATCGGGTCGTAGGCCAGGCCGACCTCGTCGCCCTCCGCCACGCCCGCATCGACGCGGATCCCTTCTGGCAGCCGCAACCGCTCGATGCGTCCGGTCTGCGGAAAGAACGTCCGCGGATCCTCCGCGTACAGGCGCACCTCGACCGCGTGACCGCGTGGATCCGGTCGCACGTCGAGAGGCTCTCCGGCCGCAACGCGTAACTGTGCTTGTACGAGGTCGACGCCGGTGACGAGCTCCGTCACCGGATGCTCGACCTGGATGCGTCCGTTCAACTCGAGGAACCAGAAGTCGTGGCCGTCGAGCATGAACTCCGCCGTTCCCGCGCTTTCGTAGCCGATCGCGCGAGCGAACGCGACGGCCGCGTCGCTCATGGCTGTGCGGAGGTTCTCATCGACTGCAGGCGACGGCGACTCCTCGAGGACCTTCTGGTGGCGGCGCTGAATCGAGCATTCGCGCTCTCGGAGCGAGACCACGTTTCCGTGTCTGTCTGCGAGCAGCTGGATCTCGACGTGCCGCGGACGCTCCACGTAGCGCTCGCAGAAGACGCGATCGTCACCGAAGGCAGCTTTCGCCTCGCGTTGCGCGGCCTCGATCGCGTCGTCCAGATCTGACGCTGCCCGCACGACGCGCATACCGCGGCCACCGCCGCCCGCTGCGGCCTTGACGACGAGCGGGAAGCCGATCTCGGCGGGCTCTCCCGTCGGAACCACCGGGACGCCCGCCTCACGCGCAATGCGCTTTGCCTCGAGCTTGTCGCCGCCGGCACGCAGCGCCTCCGGAGGCGGCCCGACCCAGGTCAGTCCGGCCGCATTCACGGCCTCGGCGAAGTCTGCGTTCTCGGCCAGGAAGCCGTAGCCAGGATGAATCGCGTCCGCTCCCGTCTGTTTCGCTGCACGGATGTGCTCTTCCGAGAAGAGGTAGCTCGCGATCTCTACTGTCTTGTCGGCGGAGCGCGCATGCAGCGAGCCGTTGTCGTCGGGCGCGACCACCGCGACAGTCCCAACTCCCAGGTCGCGTGCCGCCCGAAAGACACGCAATGCGATCTCGCCGCGGTTTGCGACGAGCAGTTTCTGGATCAAGCCTTCTTTCCCGGATTGAGCAGGTTCTGCGGATCGAACGCGCGCTTGACCGCGCCGTGGAGCTCGAACGCGCGCGGGCCCAGTTGGCGCTCGAGCCAGTTCCGCTTGACGAAACCGACGCCGTGCTCACCCGAGATCGTTCCGCCGAGCCGCAGCGCGAGCTCGAAAAGCTCTTCGGAGAGTCGCGGCGCGAGCGCGAGCTCGTCTTGGTTGTCCTCTGCCAGTAGGAACGACGTGTGGAGATTGCCGTCGCCCGCGTGACCCCAGGAGCACGCCGCGACGCCCAGCCTCCGCCCGATCTCGAGCGACTCCTCGATCGCCTCGCCAAGGCTGTCGAGCGGCACTGCAATGTCCTCGCTCGCTTTGCCGCCGCGTTGGGCATCGACGACGAGCGCCAGGCCGTCGCGCCAGCGCCACAGCTCGGCGATCTCCTTCGGCTCCTCGGGGGCGTAGAGCGCCAATGCGTCCTCGCCGAACAAGTCGAGCACGTCCTTGCGGATCCGCGCCGCCTCCTCTGTCGAGCCGTCTGCCTCGACAAGCACTGCAAACGCACCTCTGGGCACCTCGCCCGGAAAGCTCGCAGTCCCATACCGCATCGCTTCCGAATCGACGTACTCCAGCGCAGCCACGGGGAGGCCGGTACCGATCACCCGCTCGATCGCCCCGACACCGCCGGGTACACCGTCGAAGAATCCGATCACCGGCCACGCGGCCTCCGGCGCAGGTGTGAGCTGCAGCCACGCGGCCGTGATCACGCCAAGCGTGCCTTCGGAACCGATCAGCAGATGCTTGAGGTCATAGCCCGCGACGTCCTTACGCAAAGGGCCGCCAAGTTGCACGATGTCGCCGGGCGGTACGACGACCTCGAGCCCGGTCACCCACTTCCCCGTGACGCCGTACTTGAACGCGTGCGGCCCACCGGCGTTCGTGGCGATGTTGCCGCCGATCTGCGACTGCTCGGCGGCGCCCGGATCGGGAGCAAACAGCAGGCCGCCCTCGCGTGCGATCCGCCGCAGTTCCCCAGTGCGAAGTCCCGCTTCGACCTCGATGCGCCAGATGAGCGGGTCGAACGAACGCACGTGGTCGAGACGTTCGAGCGAGAGAACGACACCACCGTCGAGCGGCACCGATCCCCCGGCGTACCCTGTCCCGCCGCCGCGCGGCACGATGGCGACGCCGTGCGCGTAGCACCACGCGACGACTTCGGCGACTTCCTCTGTGGTCCGCGGAAGCGCGACAGCATCCGCGCGACCGATGAGTCCGCGTGCCTCGGTCATGTCCGTCAGGTAGGCGGCGGTCGGTGCGACGACCTCCGCGTCGACTGCCGCGCGCAGCTCCCGCTCGATGGACGTGACTGCGCTCACGACAGCGCACGCTCGAGCTCGGCGCGACCGTCGTGCAGCACGGGCTCGCCGTGCGACACGAGCACCATTTCGACGGGGAGGTCGAGTAGCGGCTGCAGTCCGGCACGCAGGTCGTCCTGCGTGTAACCGGGTAGATAGCGCAGCCACGACTCGGGACACAGGCGGAGACCCGGCGGCCGGTCACCGAGAATCCGGTCCCCGGGGACGAGGGCACCGTGTTCGGGAATCCAGTACATCGTCTCGCCCGCACCGCGGATCTCGATCGCGTCGACGCCGTCGGGCGGAGTCGTCGTTGCGGCGTAGCGCTGGACGAGCTCGTCGCGGCTGCGCCGATGGAACTCGAGGGTGGTGAGGATCGCGACTCCCGTGCTCTTCTCGGCCACCTCGTCGAGCGGCGCGAAGTTCCCGTTCGCGATCAGCGGATCGATCAGCACAAGCGTCGCGGTCGTCTCGTAGGCGACCGAGCCGACTTCGCGCGCCCAGTCGGCCGGGTCGTCCTCCTGCTTCGGAGCTTCCCAGTCGGGATGCGGCGTTGTCCACCGCCACAAGCCCGGCGCGACCTGCTGCAAGTCCACCCGCGGAGCGTAGATCATGCACCATAAGCTGAAGGCCGTGGCCGGACTGAAGATCGAACGCGACGGACACGTTCTGCGGATCACGCTCGCGCGCCCGGAGCGGCGCAACGCTTTCGACGCGGCGCTGATCTCGGAGCTCTCGACGGCGTTTGCAGACGTTGGCGACGCGCGCGCTGTCGTTCTCGCCGGTGAGGGTCAGAGCTTCTGCGCTGGAGCCGATGTCGAGTGGCAACGCTCCGCAATCGACCTCACGCTCGAAGAAAACTTCGAGGACGCGCTCAGGCTCTATCGGATGTGCGAGACGATCGACCACTGCCCCGCGCCCGTGATCGTGCGCGCGCACGGATACGCACTCGGCGGCGGCTCCGGCCTCGTTGCCTGCGCTGACGTCGCGATCGCCGCTCCCGATGCGGTCTTCGGGTTCTCCGAGGTCAAGCTGGGGATCATCCCGGCCGTGATCTCGCCGTTCGTGCTGCCGAAGATCGGGGCGCACGCGCGACGCTACTTCCTCACCGGCGAGCGCTTCGGCGCCGAGGTGGCTCTGCGGATCGGCCTGGTCGAAGAGGTCGCCGACGATCTCGATGAGGCCGTCGATCGCGTGGTCTCCGAGTTGCTGACCGCAGGCCCCGAGGCGGTGCGTGAAGCCAAGCGTCTGGTCCGCGAACGGCCCGCGGGCGTGGAGACCGCGCAGATCGCCGCCCGGCTGCGCGCGGGCGACGAAGGACAGGAAGGGTTACGCGCGTTCCTCGAAGGACGGAGCGCCCGCCTGTCTGACGGCACCGAGTTCGGGGTTCATCGCGTGTCTCGCAAGCCTGGCTAGGAGGCATCTGCGACGGGAGTCGCACCCCGCTTGGGCGGGGATCGCACTCCGAAGAAGATCAGCAAGGCACCACCGAACAGGGCCAGCGTGCCTGCCGCGAGCAGGCCCACGATCAACCAGATCAGCCAGCCGATGTCTGCGCCCACCGAGATCTCTGCAAAGACGCGAGGGGACGCGTCCGTGTTCATCACGACGACTGACCATTTCCCCCTCTTCACGACCCAGTTGACGACCTGGCTGCCGGACCCGCCGGCGGACGCGACCCAGAACCGTTTCTCTTCCGGCCTGACCGGCCGCCTAGAGCCACGGTGCTTCGCATAGTCCACGTGCAACGGGTGCCAGTCGATGTCTGCCACCCGTGTATACGAGACGTTTCCGAGGTAGCTCTCCACGTCGGCGGCGCTTGCGATACCGACGAAGAGCGGACGCTCGCTTCTTGCCTGGATCCGAATCCGGGCGAGCTGCCTGGAGCCCAGAAGCCAGCGGGGGACCACCGTCGCAACATCGAGGCTGTCCGTTGCAACGGCGTATTGCCTCGAATCGACGTGGTGTATCGACGTCGAGAACAAACCGTCCGCGTCCCGCTTCTTCTCGTGGACCCACAACAGCCCCCCACCACCGGCCAGAAGACCGAGCGCGATCAAAACCGTGATCACCCCGAGGAAGAGCAGCACGATCTTGCGCGTGGTCCAGCGTCGCTCGGCCGTCGACATGGCGGCCATGTTCGGCGCTCGCGGCACGAAACACAACTGCCGCGTTAGCCTCAACCTGTGCGCAGGCTGCTGCTCCTGACCGGCGCGATCGTCCTCGTCGACACGATGTTCTTCTCGGCGTTGACGCCGCTGCTCCGGCATTACGTCGACGAGTTCCACCTCGGCAAGGCCGGCGCCGGCGTGCTCCAGGCGATGTACCCGGCGGGAGCACTGGTGGCGGGCATTCCGGCCGGAATAGCCGCAGCGCGGCTCGGCGTGAAGCCCACCGTGCTGATCGGGCTCTCGCTGCTTGCACTGACTACCGTCGCCTTCGGGCTCGCGGAATCCGTCTGGGCGCTGGACCTGGCGCGCTTCCTCCAGGGAGTCTCGAGCGCCTTCTCATGGACCGGGGCCCTCAGCTGGCTTGTGGCCGCCTCGCCGGCAGGCCGGCGCGGCCAGCTGATCGGATCCGCTTTCGGTGCTGCGATCGCCGGGGCGCTGTTCGGCCCCGTGCTCGGTGCGGTTGCGTCCTACACCGGGACCGGGCCGGCGTTCGGCGCGATTGCAGGCCTCGCGCTCGTCCTTGCGGTCGCGGCCGCGACCACACCCGCCCCGGCTCCTGGACGCCCGCAACCGCTGCGGACGCTTTTCGACGCTCTCAGGCACAACCGGACGATCCAGACCGGCGTCTGGCTCTGCCTGCTCCCGGCGCTCTGTTTCGGCACCCTGTCCGTCCTCGCCCCTCTGCGCCTCTCCGATCTCGGTTGGGGCGCAGCGGCTATCGGCGCGACCTACCTCGTCTCGGCCGGCTTCGAAGCCGCCTGGTCGCCCGTGCTGGGACGGATCTCCGACCGGCGGGGTCGCATACCGCCTCTTCTCGCTGCCCTGGCCGCCTCGGCCCTGGTCGCTCTGCTGCTGCCCTGGCCCAGTCACGCCGTGGTGCTGGCCTTCCTCGTCGTCTGTGCGGGCTTTGCCTTCGGAAGCTTCTGGACACCGGCCATGTCGTTGGTGACCGACGCCGCCGAACAGAGCGGTCTCGAGTACGGCTACGCGTTCGCGCTGGTCAATCTGGCTTGGGCGCCGGGCCAGGCCGGTGGTTCGGCGATCGGCGGCGCGGTCGCATCCGCGACCAGCGACGCGGTCCCCTATCTCGGCCTCACCCTGCTCTGCCTCGTGACGCTCGCCGCACTGTTGCGCTACAGGGAAGTCGCCGTGCCGCTCGCCGCCGAGCGGTAGAGCGCGTCGATCGCCCGTGCCTGACCAACGGCGTCGTCGCGACCCAGGAGAGGCTCGGCGGCGCCGCGGATGGCGTCGCTGAGGTTCTCGAGCTCGAGCCGATACGAGTCGGCGGGCTCGACCTCGATCCGCTCGACGCCACCGTCGCGGCGCAGCTCGATGGCAGGCTGCTGGCAGTGCCACGGGTCGTCGAGGAAGAGCGACCCGTCGCTGCCGATCGCCTCCAGCTCGTCGCGTTCGGGAAGAGCCGTCCCGCAGTCGAACTGCGCGAAGACGTCACCCGGGAAGCGCATCGTGCCCGTGAAGACCCAGTCGGTTCCGCTCGGGCCGACGAACTGCTGCCCGTACACACGCTCGGGCTCACCGCCGAGCAGACGCGATCCACTGACGCAGTAGCAACCGACATCCATCAGGCTGCCGCCCTCGAGCTCGGTGCGCAGTCTGATGTTCTCCGCGTCGTAGAGCGAAAAGCTGAAGCAGGAACGGATGACACGCACGTCTCCGATCGCGCCCTCGTCCACGAGCTGACGAAGTCGCTTGGTCTGTGGGTTGTGGCGATACATGAACGCCTCCATCAGGATCCGCTGCGCCTTCTCTGCTGCGTCGAACGCAGCTTCGACGTCCCCGACGTGCCTGCTCATCGGCTTCTCGCAGAGCACGTGCTTTCCCGCCTCGACTGCGCGGATCGACCACTCGCAGTGCAGCGTGTTCGGCAGCGAGATGTACACGGCCTCGACGTCGTCGTCCTCGAGCAGCGCCTCGTAGGAGCCGTACGCGCGGTCGATCTTCCACTCACGCGCGTATTCCTCGGCCCGCCGCAGGTCGCGGCTTGCCACGGCTATCAGCTCGACCTTCTCCGAGGCGTGAGCGCCGGGAATGACCTTCCGGTTGATGTGGGCGGTCGAGAGAATCCCCCACTTGACTGGTGCGTCGAGCTTCGTCATGCGTCCTCCAGGGGTCGAAGGGCTGGATAGAGCAATTGGAAGCGCCCGTACCCGCGCTCATACGCGGCAGCCCACTGAGGGTCCGGCTCGACCGGGTCGAGCGGCCGGACACAGGTGGCGACGGCCTCGTGGACGTCCCGAAAGACTCCGGCGGCCACGCCGCCGAGTAACGCCGCTCCGTAGGCCGAGCCCTCGTCGGTCGCCGTACGGTGGATGGGCAGGTCGAGGACCGAGGCGAGGATGCGAAGCCACAGTTCGCTGCGCGCTCCGCCACCGGAAACGTGACCGGCCCGCGGATCGACCCCGAGCTCGCGCAGCAGCTCCAGCGAGTCACGCAGCCCGTAGGCGACACCTTCCAGGACGGCGCGGACGAGCGCGCCGCGGTCGTGGCGGAGGGTCAGCCCCGCGAAAGCAGCCCGGGCCTGCGGGTCCGCGTGCGGCGTCCGCTCTCCGGTGAGGTAGGGGAGGAAGGTCAGACCCTCGGTGCCGGGCGGCCACTCCTGAGCTGCGGCGGTCAGCTCGTCATACCCGCTCCGGCCCCCGAGAATGTCGCGCAGCCAGCGCAGCGAGCCGCCCGCGGACAGCATCACTCCCATCGCGTGCCAGCCGCCCGGGACGGCGTGGCAGAACGCATGCACGCGCGCCTGCGGATCGGCCGCGAAGGCCGGCAGTGCCGCAAACACGACGCCTGAGGTGCCAAGGACCACCGAAACCGGTCCAGGCCTGTCGACGCCGACGCCGAGCGCCGCGGCCGCCTGATCGCCGGCGCCCGCGGCGACCGGAACTCCGGTGTCAGTCTCGCCCGAGACCTCCGGCGACTCCAGTGCCCGGGGCAACCACGCCGGATCGAGCTCGAGTGCCGCGAGCATCTCGTCGCTCCAGCGTCGCCTCGCGACGTCGAACAGCAGTGTGCCCGAGGCGTCCGCGACGTCGCTCGCATGCTCGCCGGTAAGACGCAGGCGGACGTAGTCCTTCGGCAGGAGCACGTGTGCGACCCGCGCAAACGTGTCCGGTTCGTGGCGGCGCAGCCAGAGCAGCTTCGGCGCCGTGAAGCCCGTGAGCGCACGATTCCCGGTCAGCTGGATCAGCCGTGTGAGCCCGATCCGCTCCTCGATCTCGATGCACTCGGTCGCCGTGCGCTGGTCGTTCCACAGGATCGCCGGCCGCAGCACTCGGTCTCGATCGTCGAGGACGACGAGGCCGTGCATCTGGCCGGAGAGGCCGATCGCGGTTGGTTCGACCCCGAGCGTTGCGAGCGCACGCTCAGCAGCCCGCCACCAGTCTTCCGGATCCTGTTCGGCCCATCCTGGCTGGGGCGTCGAGAGGTCGTAGCCCTCCTCCGCCCGGGCGAGCACGTCACCTTCCGGCGAGAGCGCGAGTGCCTTGACACCCGTCGTCCCGACGTCGAGACCGACGAGCTGCGTCACTCTCCGAGCGCCGCGTAGACGAGCTCGTACGCGGCGACGGCGTCCTTTTGGTCCTGCGCAGCTCGCAGTGCGGCGTCGTCGATGCGAGCTGCCGCGGAGTCGATGAAACGCCACTGCAGCACGCTGCGCCGCACCGCCGCGACGGCGTCCTCCGTATACGGGTACAGATCGAAGCCGAGCCGCTCCCCGTTCTCGCCGTAACCGGCACGGCGAAGCTCGACCGCGAGCTCGAGCGTCTCCATGAACGCCAGCGCTCCAACCATGTTGTCGTCGTCGAAGGTCCCCCAACCCGAGTTCGCGTGCTGATGGCCGAGCACTCCCTCCGCCGCCAGAAGGGCGGCGTACTCGCCGAGGCTCTCGCCGTTCATCAGCAAGTGCTGCCAGTCCATGTTGACCTTGACGTTGTCGAGGCCCTGGGCGCGAAGCTTGTGGATCACGTGCAGCGTCATGCCGACGTTGCGCATGAGGATCTTCATCGCGGGCTCCGAGTTCTTGTGCTCGAGGAAGAGCTGGATCCCACGTTCCCGGCAGCGCTCGGCGGCCTGGCCGATTCCCTCGAGGAACCAGGCCCAGCTCTCACGGTACGGCGTCTGAAACGGGTAGTTGTAGCCTTCGATCCCCGGCCAGATGATGAAGTGGGAGCCGAGCTCGCCGGCGAAGTCGATCGCGTCAAGCGTCTGTCGCAGCGCCTCCGCCCGCGTCGCGGCGTCCGGCGAGACGAGGCCGCCTCGGCCGAAGCGCGAATCGAGGTGCATACCACTTGCAAGGCAGTAGACGTCGTGCCCGTCCAGGGCGCTGCGGACCTCGTCCAGGTTGTCCTCAGACAGCTCCTGCGGGTAGTGGAACTCGTAGCCGTCGATCAGGTCTCCGAGTCCCTCGACAGCCTCCCGTACGCGTGCAGCGGTGGTTTCGCCCAGCCGCTGCGGCTTGTAACCACCAGGCACAAAGCGTGTGACCATCGGCCCAAACGCCCAGATTCCTAGCGAGGTTTTCATGTCGCGCCCCCTCCTGACACATTTGAGGCTTCACCATCAATCTGAAAGAGTGCGTGCATTAGTACTAGAGTTTCGACTCAAATCATCTAGGAGGCTGCAGTGAAAAGATTTGCTCGTTCGGTGGGGCTTGTCGTATTCCTAGCCAGTGTCGTGACCGCGATCGTGGCTACCGGGGCAACAGCGAGGAGTTCCGCCAACATCAAGGTCTGCGTCCTGCTTCCGGATACGAAGTCATCCGTTCGCTGGGTGCAGTTTGACGCACCGTACTTCGCCAAGGCCCTGAAGAAGGCCAAAGTGACCTACTCGATCACGAACGCGCTGAACGATCCGCAGAAGATGGTCTCGCAGGCGGATTCGTGCCTGTCCCGCGGGGCGAAGGTGGCGATCGTCACCGACATCGCGCAGGGTACGTCGATTGCGATCGAGAAGAAGTTCGCGAAGGCGGGCGGGTGGTCGATCGACTACGACCGCCAGGTAGTCGGCGGTATCGCCAAGGTGTACGTCTCCTTCGACGGTAAGGCCGTCGGCGCGGCGCAGGCTAGGAGTGTCGTCAACGCTCTGAAGGGCAAGTCGAAGCCCGTCGTCGCCGAGCTTTGGGGCGGACCGACGGATCAGAACGCGTTCTGGTTCAAGAGCGGAAACGACGCGGTTCTGAATCCGCTCTTCAAGAGCGGCAAGCTGACCAAGGGCCCGCAGCAGTTCGTGCCGCTCTGGCTGGCGACCAACGCGCAGCCGATCTTCGAGCAGATGCTGCTGAAGACGAGCAACAAGATCGACGGCAGCATCGCGGCGAACGACGGCATTGCCGGCGCTGTGATTGCCGCGCTGAAGGCGAAGAAGCTGAAGCCGATCGCGCTGTCGGGACAGGATGCGACGGTGCAGGGCGTGCAGAACATCATCTCGGGCTGGCAGACGATGACCGTCTACAAGTACGTGCCCCTCGAGGCCAACGCAGCCACGGCGGCGGCCGTCGCGCTGCTGAAGCACAAGAAGGTGCCCGGGATCAACGGGTTCCGCAAGAACGGCAGCAAGAAGGAGCCGACGGTCCAGATTCCGATCGTGACGATCACGAAGGCCAACTACACGAGACTCTTCAGGGACAACTGGATCAAGAAGAGCGACGTGTGCGTCGGCGAGTTCGCGCAGTTCTGCAAGTAACCCAGGAGTAACTGACGGGTGAGGGCGCCCGAGCGGGCGCCCTCACCCTTCGATGTGGTAGGAAACGCGACACCGTGAGCGAGACGCCGATCCTCCAACTCCGCGGAATCTCGAAGTCGTTCGGGTCGGTGCAGGCACTCAGCGACGTCGACTTCGAGGTGCGCCACGGCGAGGTCATGGCACTCGTCGGCGACAACGGCGCAGGCAAGTCGACTCTGATCAAGTGCGTCGCCGGCATCAACAGCGTGGACAGCGGCGAGATCCTGTTTGAAGGGAAGCCCGTTCACATCACCGGGCCGAAGGACGCGGCCAAGCTGGGAATCGAGATCGTCTACCAGGATCTAGCACTGTGCGACAACCTCGACGTGGTCCAGAACATGTACCTGGGCCGTGAAGAGCGCGACTGGCTCTGGCGCTTGAAGGAGCCGCTCATGGAGCAGCGCACGGCCGAGACCCTCAGGTCGTTGTCTGTCACGACGATCCGCTCGATCCGCCAGCCGGTGGCCTCGCTGTCGGGCGGCCAGCGGCAGTCGGTCGCCGTCGCCAAGGCCGTGCAGTGGAACTCCAAGCTCGTCATTCTCGACGAGCCCACCGCAGCGCTCGGCGTCGCGCAGACCCGCCAGGTGCTCGACCTCGTCAAGCGCCTCGGCGAGCAGGGCCTGTCGGTCGTGCTCATCTCGCACAACCTGCACGACGTCTTCGAAGTGGCGACGCGCATCACCGTGTTGCGCCTCGGCCGCGACGTGGGTGTCTACGAACGGGAGAAGACCACCCAGCAGGAGATCGTGCAGGCGATCACCGCAGGGATTCCCACCAAGGTCGCGGGCATCCCGGCGACAGCGCCCGAGTTGGCATCGTGAGTTCGGAAGTCGAAATCGCGGCACCGGGGATCGGTCTCCCGGAAGGGGACGAGGTCGAGGCGCAGTCAGGACTCTGGCGCCGGGCGTACGACAACCTGAGGACGGGGAACCTCGGGATCCTGCCGATCGTCATCGGCCTGGCATTCATCGTCGTCTTCTTCAGCTTCAAGGCGACGAACTTCTTCACCGCGGACAACTTCAACAACATCATCGTCCAGATGGCCGGCTTGACCATGCTCGCATTCGGAGTGGTGTTCGTCCTCCTGCTCGGCGAGATCGACCTTTCGATCGGATATCTGAGCGGGATCGCGGCCCTTGCCGTCGCCGAGTTCCAGCTTCCCGGCAGCGGCCATGCGTATCCCGGAGTCGTCGCGATCGCGATCGCAGTGGCCCTGTGCGCGTTCATCGGCGGCGTCCAGGGCTCGGTCGTGGCCAAGGTCGGCGTCCCGTCGTTCGTCGTCACGCTCGCAGGGCTTCTGATCTGGCAGGGAGTGATCCTGCAGGTGCTCGAGATCAAAGGCGTGATCGTGATCGAGGACAACTTGATCAACGATCTCGCCAACTACTACTTCTCGGCCAGTGCAGGTTGGATCATTGCGGCCGTCGTCACGGGTCTCTACGCCATCGGCACGTTGGGCGGCGCGATCGGCAAGCGCCGCGCGGGGGTGGCGATCCGAAGACCGCTGCTCCTGATCGTCAAAGTCATCGGCGTCGCGGTCGCCTGTTTCGGCACCGTCGCGGTCTCCAACCACGCCAGCGTGCCCAATGGCCTACCGCTGGCCGGCGTCCTGGTCGTCATCTTCCTGGTTGGCCTGACCTTCCTGGCCAAACGAACTCCGTTCGGCCGCCACGTCTACGCCGTCGGCGGCAATGCCGAAGCGGCTCGTCGCGCCGGCATCAACGTCGCCCGCATCCGCATCATCGTCTTCATCATCTCCGGCGCCATGGCCGGGGTGGGGGGTGTGATCCTGGCGGCGCGGCTGAACTCGGTCGACCTCAACGTCGGCGGCGGCACGCTGTTGCTCGACGCGATCTCCGCGGCAGTCATCGGCGGCACGAGCCTGTTCGGTGGTCGCGGCGAGGTGCGCAGCGCGCTTCTCGGCGCGCTCGTGATCGCGACGGTCTCGAACGGGCTCAACACCGCGGGATACAAGACGGGGACGATCTACATCGTCACGGGCACCATCCTCTTGCTCGCCGTGACGCTCGACACGATCGCGCGCAGGCTCCAGGCCCGCTCGGGCCGCTAACGCGCGTTGCCGGCGAAATAGCGCTCGGCGAGCGCCCACGCCTGCTTGCCGACCTTCGATCCGATCCGGCGGCCGGCGAAGTCGTCGGCGGCGATCTGCGTCCCTGCGTAGAGACCGGAGAGCCCGGCCTCGTCGGCAGCGTGCCGGTACGTTCCCCACCTGGGCAGTCCAGTACCGGCCGGCAGCGCGCCGCTTCTCGTCATCGCCGTCAGGATCTCCGCGGCCGCACGCCCGAACGCGCTCTCGTCCGAGACCCAGCCGGGAGAGGGCGGCGTCACGGTTCCGGCGCGAGGCAGCCAGCGCGTCCCCAGGGTCCAGCCCTGCGCAGTCCGAATCGCGATATCGCCAACATGCCCGGCGAGAGCAGCGTGACGCCGGCCGGACGCACTCGACTCCTTCGTGATCAGCTCGACGAGTCCCGGGACGAGTGGCAGGCCCTCAGGGCTGAATGACGATTCGTGCCGCTCGCTCGACTGACCCTGGAACGCGAGCTCGCGGATCATCGAGATCGGACGAACGGACTGGTACTTGCGCTTCGCGCCCCACGTTGCGACGGCGGCATCCTGCAGGGCGCCGTTGAGGGCGAAGTCGAGCTTCACGTCCCAGGCAAGACGCTCTGCCGCACGCAAGCCGTGCTTCTCGGAGTCCGAGACCGCATTCGCGATCGCGTTCCAGCGGCCGGGCGGAGCCTCCGGTCCAGTCCACTGCGCTGCGATCGCCGCTCCCCCTCTTCGCGAGCTCGAGCGGATCACGTTCAACGCTGCTTGCTTGTACGCCGCTGGAAGAAGGATCGCCGAGAGGCGGTCGGACCAGGGTCGACCGGCAATCCTTGTTTCGAGACCGGAAGAGCGAAGCCGCGAACGTGCCCCCATTGGGAACCGACGAAGGACTGAGTCGTCGCAGGGATCGGCAATCCTCCCTGGATGACGATCTGGCCGAATGCGAGCGGCTGCCAGAACGTGCGATCGTGCATCGTCGCTCCAGGTTGTGACACGACAAGGGGCTCGTTCACGGGGACGTAGCTCGGGTCGATGTAGTGCTGCCGCTCGAGTGAGCCGTCGCTACGACCGAACGCGATCGCTGCCGCGGCGATGCGGTTACCGAGCGCCGCGGGAGAGTCGCCTCGCCGGCTGACGAATCCAGGCTGGTAGCAGAGCGAACGCAGGGTCGCCCTCAGGCGGTCGAATGAGCGACCCATGTTCGCGCCATACGACGCGCGCCAAACGAGGAGCCGGTAGGCGGCGTAGCTGATCGCCGCTTCCCGTGCTGACAGGACATCTTCGGCCTGGTGCTTCTCGGTGACGAAGTAGCCGGACCCCTTGGGTGCATACGCAGCCCAGGCGTCCCACATGGCCGCCGAGAGATGGAAGAGGTTTCGGGCCTGGGCGGCGGGGTTGTCGCTCCCCGGATCAACGGCGAGCGCCGCCTCGTCCCAGATGCGCGCGACGGATCGACCAGGCCTGAGCGCCGTCGAGCAGTTCGACCTCACGTAGGTGCTTTGCGACGGCGCAACGCCGGCAGGCGCGCGCGCCGGAGGTGCCTTGACGACGACGACCTGGTCGGCCGGCACGTCGGAGAGCCGCTTCTCGCCTCCACCCGGGAACCGGATGACGAGCGTCGTCGCCTTTGTGGCATCTCCCAGGCCGAAGTGGAAACGTGGATCCTCTGAGGACAGGTAGCTGCTACCTGCATGCATCTCCTTCACGAGCTTGCGACCGTCGGGCAGCACGACCGTCGCCACTGCTCCGGGTGAGAACGTCGCCAACTTGACCTCGAGCCAGTGCCCGGCGTCGCTCGTGTTTCGGAGGAGCAGGAGTCGACCGCCGACCGAGCCGACTGCGATGTCGACGGTTCCGTTGTTGTCGTAATCGGCTGCCGCCAGCCCCCGCCCGTTCACGCGCGGGCTCCCGCGGAGCCCGGCAACTCCGACGTTCGCGAACCGCTTCGACACCCGATTGTCCGCAAGGTCGGAGAGGACCTGGATCCGGCCGGCGTCTTTCGCAAGACTCGTGATCGGGATGTCCCCGCTGGCGAGAACGAGGTCGGGCCTGCCGTTGAGCGCGAGATCCACCCAGGATGCACCCCAGCCGGCGGAACCGGCGTACGCGGGCCGCAATGCGGCGCGCCCATCGTGGAAGGTGGGCGGTCCTGCACTCGTGCCATGGCGAAGAACGGTGTAAGGCTCTCGACGGGAGTTCGTCACCAAGAGGTCGAGCCGGCCATCGCCGTTGTAGTCACCCGAGGCGATGCCCATCCCGGCGTACCGATCGTCGGCTCCCTCCGCGGCGCCACGCTCCTCGAAGCGGAAGCCGAGCCCTTCGGGGTCTGCGGCAGCTCCACCGGGCCAGGGAACGTTTTCGTAGAGCTGATTGGGATCCTCGTCGTTGGCGACGTACAGGTCGGCCCGCCCGTCCCCGTTGTAGTCCGTGAACAACGCACCGAGCCCGTGCCGGAACCGAGTCGCCTCGAGCCCGGCTTGTACCCCGACTTCACGGAACCTCGAGTGTCCATGTTCGTCGTTGCCTTCGTTGAGGTAGAGCAGGTCGCGCACACCCTGATAGTTCGAGGGGAAGCCGCCGATCGCGTTCGTCACCGGGGTGTTGAGATCCGTGTAGCCGGCGACGAACAGATCGGGGCGGCCGTCACCGTTGACGTCAGCCACCGCAGCGCCGGAGTGCCACCCGAAGGAGTCGATCCCGGCGGCTTTCGCACCTTCGGTGAAAGTTCCGTCGCCGTCGTTCCAGAGAAGCTGGTCGTAGGACGCCGTCGTCACCAGGAGGTCGGTGTAGCCGTCTCCGTTGAAGTCGGCCGCCACGCAGCCCTCCCCGCGGACTGGGATGTCCGCATGCGACTTCTTGCTGACGTTCACGAACGAGCCCCTCACGTTGTGGAAGAGCGCGCTGCGGGGCAGCCCACCGTGTTTCTCCCAACGATCTCGATCCGAGTTGGAGAACGAGTTGACGACGAACAGGTCGAGCCAGCCGTCCTGGTCGTAGTCGAGCCAGCAGACACCCCCACCCATCATGGCCGGCAGGTCGTTGGAGACGCCGAAGCGGAAGGCGCCCTGGCGGAAGTCGAGCCCGACCTGCGGCGCGACGTCCTGGAGCCGGACACCGGCGAGAGGGCCTGTCGCACGGACGACGACGGCAGGCACAGCAGGCGGCGCCGTCGTCGGCGCTGCTCCTCCGACTCCGACGATGACGTAGTGGCCTTGTTGAAGAGCCACCTCGAGGGATTGCTCGAAGGGCACCGAGTCGTGTCGAAGCTCGAGCTTCGGCGGCCGGCCGCGATAGACGGCGACCTGCTCGACGCCCTTCACCGAGGCAAGGATCCTGGGTGGCGCCTGGCCCGTTGCGTGCGTCAGCTTCAAGCCCACGCTCGAGACTCGATAGCTGGAGACGGAGATCGGCCTGCCGGCGGCAGCTCCGATCTGCTGGCGGAGATCGACGAGCCACGCACCGCCGGCACCGGCCGTCGCCCGCTGTGGGTCGCGTAGCCGGAGCGCATCCGCGTTGGCCCGGAGGTCCAGGACGATGTCGCGTGCGATCTGATCCGTAGTCGCTTGATCGACTCTCCCCGAGATGCCGTTGGTCGACTCGACGGTCACCTGCGGCAGGGGCTCGCCGCCGGGCAGGGCGCGCGCCGCCGCCGCATCCGGGCGCGCCGGAATGCCTGCTACCACCACGAGCCCCGCAAAACCGGCGACTGCGAGAGCAAGCGCGCCTGTCGAGACCCAGCCGTGTCGCATGAGCCCGCGTCCCCAAGGCAACGCGCGATCTTCGGGCGAACCGGGCGCAGGAAGGAGCCGCTCGAGCAGAGGGCGTGCGGCACACAGCAGGGCGAGCGCCGTCAGGACGGCGACCTTGGTCCTGAACTCGGTCGTCTGTGGGGCGATCAGAAGCGTCGCGAGGAGCCCGACGCACACGGAGTACACGACACGGGCCACGCGACCCTTCGGGATCGTCATCGGGTCGGTGATCATGAAAAAGAGAAAGATCAAGATCTCGGGCGACGTGACGAGCAGCCACCAGAACGACCAACCCGTGATCGGTCCGAGGTGCCATCGAGCCGTCATCGAGTGGCCGCTCGCCGCGAGCACTCCGATCCCGGCTGCAAACGCGAGCCAGAAGCCCCCGGCGATGACCAAGAGGCGGAGTCGTGACAGGATCGTCAGGCCCCCGGCGACGATCAGTGCGACGGCCAACGCGAGCCAGAGGGACATCGGTCCCCACCAGAAGTCGAGTGGCTCAGCACGGGTCTCGCCGAGTACCAGGAAGCAGAGGACGAGCCCGAAGTTCGAGGGGTTGAAGATGTGGCGGCCTCGCCAGCGGATCAGGTGCTTCGACAGGAGCGAGACCGCAGCCGTCGCCGCGAAGATCCACGCTCCGTGCAGGCTCCACCAGTCTCCGTGCGGCGTTCCCGGCACACGCAGGATGAACGCGACTCCGTTGCCGGTGAGGAGCGCGCTCGCCGGCCACATGACCACGTGTTGGCGGAAGAACGCAATGCCGAACTCGAGCACCGCGCACGTTCCGATCGCGACGAGGATCTGGGCGATCGAGAGGCTGAACCCGAACGCGGTCTGACCGAGAACCTGCAACGTGATGATCACCGCCGCGAGGTGGAGGCGGGGGTCGCTCACCTTCGGGAGCAAGACCGGGTAGGGCGTGCCGCGAATCGTCAGCACCGGCCGGCCGGCGATGGCGGGCGCACTCATGAGCACTCATCGTACTGCGACCTATGTGATGAACTACCGTCTCTTGGCCCGCCCAGTGACCCGATACGACTCGCTTGTCGAACGACTGTGCCTGGCCGCGCACCCGGACCGCGAGGCTCCCCCCGACTTCGCTCCGTATCTCGACAAGGTGCGGAGCAACGCCTACAAGGTCACGGACGAGGATGTTCAGGCACTGAAGGATGCCGGGTACGCGGAGGACGTCATTTTCGAGCAGACGGTCTCCGTAGCTGTCGCCGCCGGTCTGGAGCGGCTAAAAGCCGGGCTCGAGGTGCTCCCGTGAGGTTGCGATGTCTCGAGGACGGCCACGAGCCGCAGGAGGCGCAAGTCCTCGAGTTCATCCGAAGCCAGCGAGGCACGGAACCACCGGATGTCCTGAAGACGCTCCATTACCGGCCCGAGCTCTTCGGACGCCCCTATTCCGACACGCTTGATCTGGCGATGAACGGCCCTTCCGACTGGAGCGTCGGCGAGCGCGAGCTCTTCGCAGCATTCGTCTCCTCGGTCAGCCAATGCCCGTTCTGAACGGGGTCGCACGGCGCGGTCGCGTCGTACGCGCTCGGCGAGGAGATCTGGGAGGCTGTCAGACGCGACTGGCGCACGGCGCCGGTGGCTGAGCCTCTGCGCGTGACACTCGGGTTCCTCGAGAAGCTCACGCTGCGGCCTGACGCCCTGAGTGCGCAGGACGCCGAGGCCGTCCTCGCCGCGGGTGTACGGGAGGAGGCGCTCATTGATGCGATCCATGTTGCGGCGCTCTTCAACATGATCGTTCGACTGGCCGACTCGTTCGGTTGGCACGTGCCTCTCGACCGGGAGTTCGCGGCTCGCGCGGAGGCGAGCCTCGGATCCAGCTACGCCCTGTTGACGGCGAGCGACGTCGGGTGAAGCTCGAAGACGCACAGGCGATCGTGGATTTCGTCGTTCGAGAAGCGTCGAGCCCGGTCTCGGTCTTCGTCGCGGACACGCACGGCGAGCTCGTCGCAGCCGCGACGATGGACGGTGCGGCACCGGACACGCGACTGAACGCGCAGCGGAAGGCGTACACCGCTGCGCGGAGCGACGCGCGTTCGACGAGAGAGTTGGCGGAGAAGGTGCGCGAGGACCCTGTCGAGCGCGCAAGCTTCGACCCGTTCTTCACGTTCTTCCTCGGCGGGGTCGCCGCGTTCGAGGGCGGGACACGCGTGGGCGCAGTCGGCGTGAGCGGCTTGCCGGGCGCGGTCGACGAAGCGCTCGCGCTGCAGGCACTCGAGGCCGCAGGCCTCTCCTAGAGAACGAGCGTCGCCTTGCCGGCGCGATGGTCGAACGCCTCCGCGAAGCGGTCGAGCGGCACGCGAAGCGTGACGAACTGCTCGAGCGCGTCCGGCCAGCGTTCGCGCGCTCGGTCGAGATCGGCGACCGCAGTCAGCCAATCCCGGCGGTGCGCATTGACGCTGCCAAAGAGAACGCGGTTCTCGAGGATCGTGTCGACGCCCAGCACCGGTCCGTCGAGCTCGACCTTCTGCTTGCGCGGGTCGATTCCAAGGAGGCACGCGACTCCGCTCCGGCGGAGCAGACCCAGCGTCTGGGCCATCAGCTGCGCCTGGCCGGCGGCTTCGATCACGAGGTCGAACTTTCCCAGCTCCGACAGGTCGGTGTCGCGCGTGCAGGCGTAGCGCGCGCCGGATTTCTCGATGAGCTCGTTGTCAGGCTCGAGTGACGCGGTCGACACTTCCACGTCTGCGAGGCGTAGGAGATACGTCATCAGCACTCCGATTGCGCCCGCGCCGATGACCAGCGCGCGTTCGAGCTGCCACGGTTGCCGGCCGCCGATCGTCCGGGCATGCAGGAGCGCGCGCTCGCAGATCGACATCGGTTCCGCGAGCACGCCTAGGCGGCCGAGTGACTTCGGGATCTCGACCAGCTGCTCGGGATCCTCCGCTACGAGCTCACGGGCGTAGCCGTGCAGGCGCGTGATCCCGCGCTCGCTGTAGTCACCGGTCAGACACGAGTCAGGCGAGCCCTCGGCGCACGCGATGCAATGGCCGCACGAGCGGCGGACGGTCGCGGTGACGAGCTGGCCGCGCGTGAAGCCGTACCCGTCCCGCTCGACGACGGCGAGCGCCTCGTGGCCGAGCACGAGCAGCGACTCGTCCTCGGGTGGGACCCCGAAATGGCCTTCCGAGATCTCGCGGTCGGTGCCGCAAACGCCGACCTCGAGCGTGCGGACGAGTACTTCGCCCTCGCGTGCCTCTACGGTCGGAACGTCTTCGACATGCGTCGTTCCTGCTTTGCCGGGTTGCGTGACGAGCGCGAGCACTAGGCCGCCGTCAGTCCGCCGTCGATCACGAAGACGCTTCCCGTCACGAAGCTCGCTGCATCCGAGGCGAGGTACGCGACCGCCTCCGCGATCTCTTCCGGTGTACCCAGCCGGCCCAGCGGCTGCCGCGCGCGCAGCTCGTCGAGCGACTCGCCGGCCTCCTCGACGAGCCGCCGCACCCACGGCGAGTCGACGGTTCCCGGACAGACGGCGTTGACGCGGATGCCCTCGTTCACATGGTCGACTGCGAGCGCCCGCGTCAACGACACAACGGCACCCTTCGAGGCGCAATATGCGGCGCGATTGCGCAGGCCCACCATCGCTGCGACGGACGCGATGTTGACGATCGACCCACCGCCACGGGCGGCCATGGTCGGGATCGCGTGCTTGCAGCAGAGAAACGTCCCGCGCGCATTCACGGCGAAGACGTCCTCCCAAACGTCGAGCGGCGTCTCCGGCGCGTTGGTCGTCGAGCCGATGCCTGCGACGTTGACGAGTATGTCGACGTCACGCACCACAGCACGGACCTGCGTCTCGTCGCGGACGTCGAGGTGAACGTCGGTCCCGCCGAGGTCTGCCGCGACGACGTCTGCGCCCTCTGCCTCGAGGAGGGCTGCGACGGCGGCGCCGATGCCCGACCCGGCGCCGGTGACGAGCGCGCGTTTGCCGGCGAAACGCGTCATCCCGCGATCATGAGATCCTGCCGCCGTGGAGATCGCCGTACGCGCGAACGCGAAGCTCGCGGAGGGCCCACGTTGGGACGCGCCGAAACGGCGCCTGCTGTGGGTGGACATCGAAGGCTGCAAGCTGCACGTCGTCGAAGGCGGTGAGGACCGTGCGATCGGCCTCGACACGATGGTGGGGGTGGCAGCGCCCACGACCGCTGGAGCGGTGCTGGTCGCGTTGGCCGACCGCCTTGCGCTGGTCGATCTCGCCGACGAGTCGGTGCGCACCCTCGTTCCCCTGCCGCACGGACCGGCCCTGCGCTCCAACGACGGAGCGTGCGACGCAGCCGGTCGCTTCTGGATCGGAACGATGGCGCTCGACGAGACGCCGGGCGCCGGTGCCCTCTACCGGTACGACGGAACCCTCCAGCGAGTGCTCGACGGGGTGACGCTTTCCAATGGCATCGGCTGGACGCGCGACGACACGCAGATGTACTACATCGATTCGCCCGAGTATCGCGTCGACATCTTCGACTTCGAGCTCGCGTCGGGACAGCTCGACGAGCGACGGCCGTTCGTGTCGATCGACGAGAATGACGGTATCCCCGACGGGCTGACCGTCGACGACGAGGGCGGCGTGTGGGTGGCGCTCTACGGAGGGAGCTGTGTCCGCCGCTACGACGAACGTGGCCGCCTCGACGCCGTGGTCGAAGTGCCGGCGGAGAAAGTCACGTCGTGCTGCTTCGGCGGCGACGACGGACGCTCGCTCTTCGTGACGACGGCGGCGCCGGACGGAAACGTCTATGTCACACAGCCGGGGGTTGGCGGGCCGCCCGCGCGAGCCTTTCACGTGGGCGGGACGAGCACGGCGCCGTCGGACGCCGAAGACACGAGCGCCCGGTAGCGGGCGAACACGCCGACGTCATAGCGCGGGGGAGGGGGCTTCCAGCGGGCGAGGCGTTCCGCCAGCTCCTGGTCGTCGAGCTCCACGAGGAGTGTGCCGTCGTCCACGTCGATCGCGATCACATCACCGTCTTGCACGACGGCAAGCGGACCACCGCGTGCGGCCTCGGGTGCGACGTGCCCCACCATCAGTCCGCGAGTCGCGCCGGAAAAGCGGCCGTCGGTCACGAGGACGACGGACTCGCCGATGCCCGCTCCGACCACGGATGCCGTGACACTCAGCATCTCGCGCATCCCCGGTCCGCCCGCAGGGCCTTCGTAACGCACGACGAGAACGTCGCCCTCCGCGACGAGGCCCGCGCGAATGCCGTCGGTGCACGCCTCCTCGCTCTCGAACACCCGCGCAGGGCCGCGATGCGATCGGAGCGCCGTCCCGGAAACCTTGACGAGGCTACCCTCGGGCGCAAGGTTGCCGCGCAGCGCGTGCAAAGCGCCGGTCGGCTTGAACGGGACCTCCAGCGTGTAGACGACTTCGCCGTCCGGCTGCGGCGCGTCCGCCGTTTCCTCCGCGAGCGTCCCGCCGTCGACAGTCGGCGCCTCTCCATCCACGTGCCCGCCGCGTACGAGCTCGCGGATCACGGCGCGCGAGCCGCCCGCGCGGTGGAAATCCTCCGCCATCCAACGGCCCGAGGGCGCAAGGTTCGCGATCACCGGGGTCCGGCTCGCGACGCCTGTCAACTCCTCGAGTGTCATGGGCACTCCCGCTTCGTGGGCAATCGCGAGCAAGTGCAGGACGCCGTTCGTCGAGCCGCCCGTCGCGGCAATACCGGCCATCGCGTTCAGAAGAGCGCGGCGGTCGAGGAAACGGCGTGCCGTCACGCCCTGTTCGACCAGGCGCACGGCGAGTGCGCCGGCGCGGGCAGCGGCCTCGCCCTTCACCTCGACCTCGTCCGCCGGCACGAGTGCATCCCCGAGACAGGCGATTCCCAGGCAGTCGGTCGCGACAGCCATCGTGTTCGCCGTGAAGTGCCCTGCGCACGTGCCCACGCCCGGGCAAGCGAGACGCTCCAGGTCATCGAGGTCGTCGCGCGACATCAGCCCGCGTTCCTCGGCTCCCACGCCCTCCCACACGTCCTGGATCGTCACCTCGCGTTCGCGCCAGCGGCCCGCGCGCATCGGCCCGTTGTAGAGGAGCACCGCGGGCTTGTCCACGCGAGCGAGGGCCATCAGCGCGGCAGGCACCGTCTTGTCGCAGCCGACGACACACACGAGCCCGTCGAAGTCGTGCGCGTGAACCATGAGCTCGATCGAGTCGGCGATCACTTCGCGGGAGATGAGCGATGCGCGCATGCCGGGAGTTCCCTGTGACTGGTTGTCGGAGACCGCAATCGTGTTGAACCCGAGCGCAAGACCGCCCGCAGCGGAAACACCCTCGCTGACGCGGTCGGCGAGCTCGCGCTGGTTGAGGTTGCAGGGCATCGTTCCCGTCCACGTCGACGCGACGCCGATGATCGGTCCGCCGAGTCGGGCCGGGTCGATACCCATCGCCCGGAAGTGCGCGCGCGCCGGCGCACGTTCGGCGCTCTCATGCAGGCCGGTGCGGGCCCGTCGGCGGAGGGCGTCGACCGGGGCTTCACTCACGCCGCCGACTGTACTGCACGTGGCAGGATCGGTAGATGCGCCTCGCGAACGTTCAGATGCACGACCGACAGAGGCTCGTCGTCGACAGCGACGGCGACTATCGGCACCTCGACTTCGACCTGGATCTCCTCTCGCTCGTCCGGGCCGGCATCGACCCGCGGGATCTCGCTGTCGGCGCCGCCCTCACCGGTGACCTCGCGGCGCCTCTGCAGCCAGGGAAGATCGTCGCGATCGGGCTCAACTATCTCGATCACATCCGCGAGTCGAAGCTGCCGCAACCGGAGCAGCCCCTCGTTTTCGCAAAGTTCCCGTCGAGCGTCATCGGACCGAATGACGAGATCGTCGTGGACGCGGGACTGACGACGCAGGTCGACTGGGAGGTCGAGCTCGGCGTGATCGTCGGCCGCCGGATGCGGAATGTGGCCGTCGACACCGCGCTCGACTACGTGTTCGGTTACACGGTCGGCAACGACGTCTCCGCACGCGACGTGCAGTTCTCCGAGAGTCAGTGGACGCGTGGGAAGAGCTTCGACACTTTCTGCCCGATCGGTCCCGTCGTCGTGACTCCCGACGAGATCCCGGACCCCCAGGCGCTCGCGCTCCGCACGCGGGTGAACGGCGAGCTGATGCAGGACTCCTCGACCGCGGAGATGCTCTTCGGCGTCGCCGAGCTGCTCGCGTTCTGTTCGCGCAACTTCACGCTCGAGCCTGGCGACCTGGTGCTGACGGGCACGCCGTGGGGCTGTGGTTACTTCATGGACCCGCGCCGCTCGCTGGTGAGCGGCGACGTCGTGGAATGCGAGGTTGAACACATCGGCATGCTGCGCAACACAGTCGTCGCTGCCGCCGGCCGTCGCTAACGAACGATCCGCGGGTCTGTGAAGACGTCGAGCGCATCGCGGCTCGTCGTCGAGAACTCGGAGACGATCGCGCCTTCGTCGCCCGCCTCGAACGAGTGCAGCGTGTCGGGCGGAATCGTGTATTGCTGACCCGGACCCAGGACAAGGTCGCCCACGCCGTCGACGTGGAGATGCACGGCACCGCGCCGGACGCGGAAGGTCTCCTCTTTGCCCGGGTCGCTCTCGACCGGCGGGTGGCGGTGCTCGGGGCAGCGCTGGTGCGGGAACAGCACGAGCTCCTTGGCGCACACGCGGTCGGTGTTCACGTAGACGAGGATCTGTAGTCCGATTTCGTCGACGCGACCCAGACCGAAGTCCGCGACCTCGATGTTCTCACGCTCGTGCGGCGTCAGCACGATTCCGGCCTCGTCGAGCATCGCCGCCGCCCGCTCGCGTGCTTCGGTCTCGGTCACTCTCGCTCCGGCGCGGCCGCAGAGCGAGCCCGCGCGAGCACCTCGTCGTACCGAGTCTCCATGACCTGCGTACTATCGCGCAATGGCAGAGATCGGCGTTGGCATGCTCGGCTACGCATTCATGGGAAAGGCACACTCGAACGCGTTCCGCAAGCTCGAGTACATGGCCTGGCCGCCCCCGCTCGTACCACGGCTCGTCGCGATCGCCGGGCGAAACGAGGATGCTGTCGCCGAGGCGGCGCGCCGCTACGGCTACGAACGGTGGACGACGGACTGGCACGACATCGTCACGGACGACCGGATCGGCCTCTTCGACAACGGCGGCCCGAACTCACTGCACGCCGAGCCGACGATCGCCGCCGCCGAAGCGGGTAAGCACGTCCTCTGCGAGAAGCCGCTCGGGCGTACTGCCGCCGAGAGCCACGAGGTGTGGCGCCGCGTTGCTGCGACCGGCGTCAAGAACCTCTGCGGGTTCAACTACCGCTTCGTCCCGGCCGTGCGACTCGCGCGGGAGCTGATCGACGAGGGCGCACTCGGAGACATCCGCCACTTCCGCGGCCGTTACCTGCAGGACTGGGCGGAAGACCCGACGCTCGACACCTGGCGCTTCGATCCGGACCAGGCAGGATCCGGCGCGCTCGGCGATCTCGGGACGCACGTGATCGACCTCGCGCGCTACCTCGTGGGTGAGTTCAGCTCGGTCGCCGGCCTCGTGAAGACATTCGTGAGCGATCGCAAGGTCGACGACGCGATCGAGGCGACTGTCGAGTTCGAGAACGGCGCGATCGGGACGATCGAATCGACCCGGCTTGCGCTTGGACGGCGTAACGCGTTTCAGTGGGAGATCAACGGCTCCCGCGGCTCGCTCTACTTCGACATGGAGCGCATGAACGAGCTGCAGGTCTTTCTCGACGGCGAAGACCGCACGCGCGGCTTCAGGACGGTGCTCGTAACGGAGGCACACCATCCATTCATGGAATTCTGGTGGCCGCCTGGGCACATCGTCGGCTGGGGAGACACCTTCATGCACGAGGTGCATCACCTCCTGCGTTCGATCGCCGACGGCAGCGACGTCGCACCGCACGGCGCGACGTTCGAGGACGGCTATCGCGCATCAGAGATCGGCGAGGCGATCGTTCAATCGAGCGCTAGCGGTCGCCGCGAGCAGCTGAAGTTCCGCAGCCTGACCGGATGACGAGCGGGCGCAGCGGCCTGCAGCTGCGAGGCGCACTCGCTGCCGCACTGACACCCCTGCGAGATGCCGGTGAGGCCTTGGACGAGGAGGCGATCCCGTCCTACGTGGATTTCCTGGCGGCGGGTGGAGTCGACGGTTTGCTCGCCCTCGGGACAACCGGTGAGGGTTTTCTACTTCCCATGGAGCAACGCATGCGCGCGGCGCAGCTCTTCAAGGAGGCCGCAAACGGACGCCTGCTCGTGGCGGTCCACTGCGGTGCGCAATCGACCTGGGACACCGTCGAGCTCGCGGCTCACGCTGCAGACATCGGGGCGGACGGTGTCGCCGTGATGGCACCGCCGTACTTCCCCCTCGACGACGAAGAGCTGTTCGTGCACTTCGCAGCTGCGGCTCGGGCCTGCGCGCCAACGCCGTTCTATGTGTACGAGTTCGCCGCGAGAAGTGGTTATCCGGTCCCCGTCTCGGTGTTGCAGCGACTGCGTGATTCGGCAGCCAATTTCCGCGGGCTGAAAGTCTCCGACACGCCGTGGGAACGGTTTGCTCCGTACCTGATCGAGGGTCTCGACGTCTTCGTCGGTCCGGAGGCGCTCCTCCCGCAGGGGCTCGCGGCCGGTGCCGTCGGTGCGGTCTCGGCTCTTGCCTCGACGTTTCCGGAGCTGGTTGCAGCAGCGGTGAGGGATCCAGGAGGCGCCGATCTTGCGCCGGTGCGAGCCGCGCTCGAACGCTTTCCGTTCCAGGCTGCCGCGAAGTTCGTGCTCGCGAAGCGGGGCGTGCCGGTCGGCCCCGACGTGCGCCGGCCGCTGCGCAAGTTGACGGAGGAAGAGCAAAGGGAGCTCGAGCAGTGGCTCGAATCGTCGTCGCCGGTTCCGGTTCCGTAGGAGCCTGCATCGCGTACCACCTCGCGCTGCTCGGCGCGCGAGACGTGGTGCTCGCAGAGCGCGCGGAGATTGCATCAGGCTCGACCGGAAAGGCGATGGGCGGTGTGCGCCAGCAGTTCTCGTCCGCTGCGGAGGTGCGGCTTGCGCAGGAGTCGATCGCGTTCTTCGAGGAGCTCGGCGTCGCCTGGTTCCACCAGGTCGGCTACCTGTTCCTCGCCACCACAGAGGCCGGCCTCGCCGAGCTGGAGGAGCGGCGCGAGCTTCAGGCGGAGCTCGGTGTCCCGGTCGAGCAGGTCGATCCGCGCTTCGTGCCCGGACTAGCCGCGGACGACGTGCTTGGCGCGGTGTTCTGCGCAACCGACGGCGTTGCCGATCCGCCCGCGCTGACCCGCGAGGTCGTGCGACGCGCAGCTGAGCTGGGCGTCGACGTACAGGAACGGACGGACGCGCGCGAGCTCGAGTGCGACCTGCTCGTGATCGCGTCCGGCGCCTACTCCGGAGAGTTCGGCGTGGAGCTGCCGATTCGGCCGCTCGCGCGCCAGCTCCTCGAGACCGATCCGCTCGACGGCCTACCGGACGATCTGCCGATGGTGGTCGAGGCCGAGACCGGCTTCCACTTCCGGCGGCGCGACGACTGTCTTCGCATAGCGATGTCGGATGCCACGCCGCGCTGGGGCTTCGAAGAAACGGTGGACGAATCGGTGTTCGACGACAGGCTCGAGCGGCTCGCTCATCGCTACCCGCCGGCAGGAGGCACGCGCATCGCTCGCGCGTGGGCGGGTCTCTACGACATGACGCCCGATGCCCATCCGATCATCGGGCCGGTGGGTGACGGGCTCTACGCCGCGTGTGGCTTTTCGGGACACGGCTTCATGCAATCCCCGGCGGTTGGCCGCGCGGTGGCGGAGGAGTTGCTGCGCGGCGAGTCGTCACTCGACCTGACGCCGTACCGCCTTGAACGCTTCAGGGGCGAAACGGTCTTTCCGGAGTCGCTGGTTCTCTAGAGCGTCACTCGAACGCGAGCCCGAGCCGCGACAGCTGCTCGTTGACGTAGCGACCTTCGATCGTGGCCTCGACGTCGAACGTCTCGCCGACGTCGGGATCCTTGCCGATCAGCTCGCGGGCACGACTCGGAAGATCCTGCTCTGCGGCCTCGGCCGACTCCCAGAGGTAGACCGCGCCCCAGCGCTCCGTTACCTCGTCCGAGATCCACGCCTTGAAACGCAAGCCCGGCACGTCGGAGAAGGCATCCGCAGACTCGTCCCGCAGATACCGGCGCAGCTCGTGGATCGTCGTCTTCGAGTCGGCGAGGTTCCAGAGGACGAAGCGCAGAATCATCCTGGCTGCGGCAGCTTTGCGATCACGGCCTTGACGTCGCGAAGGATGTCGGCCTCTTCATGGCCGAAGTCGTCCAGGTACGAGTGCAGTGCGGCATGCAAGAGCTTGAGCTCCTCGTCGGAGAGTTCGATGGTGTGCATTGGGCCTCCTAGCCCCATGAGGGCGGTTCGTACTGACTGTCGAGCGGAGCGCCGAACGTGACGGACTCGAGGCCGTCGCCGCCGGAGACGAGCACGCGTGTCGCTCCCGGATCAACCCGAACGAAGCGGCCCGGTCGTAGTTCGACTTCCTCGCCGTCGATCCGAATCGTGCCAGAGCCCTTCACGACGAAGTACACCTCTTCCTGGTTCGTGTCGGCATGGTCGTGCTCGAAGCCTTCCTGATTCGGCGGGAAGACGAAGTAGTTGAAGCCGAACGCCTTGGCGCCTACCGCCCGTCGGGTCTTCCGCACCACTCCACCGGGGCCCTCTCCCTCGAGATCGTTCACGTCGACGATGTCGTATCCGGCCACTATTCCTCCTTCTCTCGACTATCCAGACGTTGCGCGAATGCTTGCCGTAGGCGTTCCCCGTCGGCGAGCACCTGTTTGTAACGCGGCCGCCTCGGCGGCAGCTTCACGATCTTCACGTCTCGAGCAGGGTCGCCGTACGAGTGGTGGTATGCCTCCGACTCCCCGAGCTCACGCAGACGCTGCTTCGACTTTCTGCTGAAGAGCCGCATCACATCCGGAAGACGCCGAACGTCGTCTCGGCGATCGGTGCGTTGAGGGAGGCCGAGAGGCCGAGCGCGAGAACGCGCCGTGTGTCGAGAGGATCGATGATGCCGTCGTCCCAGAGTCGAGCGGTCGAGTAGTACGGGCTCCCCTCACGCTCGTACTTCGCGCGGATCTCGTCCGGATCCGCGTCGCCGACCATCGACAGGACGATGGCAGCCTGCTCGCCGCCCATCACGGAAATGCGTGCGTTGGGCCACATCCACAGCTGTCGCGGCTCGTAGGCGCGCCCGCACATGGCGTAGTTGCCGGCGCCGAACGACCCGCCGACGATCACCGTGAACTTCGGCACCTTCGCATTCGCCACCGCCATGACGAGCTTGGCGCCGTCCCGCGCGATACCGCCTGCCTCGTACTCCTTCCCGACCATGAAGCCGGTGATGTTCTGCAGGAAGACGAGCGGAATGCGGCGCTTCGTCGCGAGCTCGATGAAGTGTGCACCCTTCTGCGACGACTCGGCGAACAGGACGCCGTTGTTCGCCAGAATCGCAACCGGATAGCCCTCGATGTGGGCGAACCCGGTGACGAGCGTCTCGCCGTAGAGGGCCTTGAACTCGTCGAAACGCGAGCCGTCGACGATGCGCGCGATCACCTCGCGTGCGTCCGTCTGGTGGCGGAAGTCCTCCGGGATCAGTCCGTAGAGCTCGGAGGGATCGGCGGCCGGCGGCTCGGGCTCGGTTTGCACCCAGGGCGGCTCGGGCTTGCGTCCCTGCAGGTTCCGCACGATCTGGCGCGCGAGTGCGAGCGCATGCTCGTCGGAGACCGCGTAGTAGTCGGCGACGCCGGACTGTCTCGTGTGGACGTCGGCACCACCCAGTTCCTCGGCGGTCACGTCCTGCCCGGTCGCGGCCTTCACGAGCGGCGGGCCGCCGATGAAGATCGTGCCGGTGCCACGCACGATGATCGTCTCGTCCGACATCGCCGGCACGTAGGCGCCGCCCGCCGTGCACGAGCCCATCACGACTGCGATCTGCGGGATTGCCCGCGCCGACATCTGCGCCTGGTTGAAGAAGATGCGGCCGAAATGGTCGCGGTCAGGGAAGACCTCGTCCTGCAAGGGGAGGAATGCGCCGCCGGAGTCGACCAGGTAGATGCAGGGGAGGTTGTTCTGCTGGGCAACCTCCTGCGCTCGCAGGTGCTTCTTGACGGTGAGCGGGAAGTACGAGCCGCCCTTGACGGTCGCGTCGTTCGCGACGATCACGCACTCCCGGCCTTCGACGACGCCGATGCCGGTGACGATGCCGGCGGACGGTGCCTCGCTGTCGTACAGCTCCCAGGCGGCGAGTGCATTCAGCTCGAGGAACGCGGCGCCGGGGTCGACGAGGCGGTCGATGCGCTCCCGGGCGGTGAGCTTCCCGCGTGAGCGGTGGCGCTCGGTCTCCTTCTCGCCCCCGCCGCGAGAGATCTCCGCGGTCCGCTCGCGCAACTCGGCCACCAGGCCCTCCATGCGCAGGCGCCGGCGGCTGAACTCTTCCGACTCGCGTTCGACCTGCGAGGTGATCACGGCCATTGCGTTGAGCCTATCGCGGGGACGGTGTGGCCGGACACGCCGGGGAGTGCCGGAAGGTCCTGGGTCTAGGCTCTTGGCCATGATCGTCGGCCATCTCGACCTGGATGCCTTCTTCGCCGCCGTGGAGGAGCTCGAGGATCCGACCCTCAGGGAGAAGCCGCTCGTGGTCGGAGGTGACCCACATGGGCGAGGTGTCGTCGCGACCGCGAACTACGTCGCACGGAAGTTCGGCATCCACTCGGCGATGAGTTGCGCCGAGGCGCTCAGGCGCTGCCCGCAAACCGTATTCGTGCGACCCCGCCACTCGCTCTACCGCGAGTACTCGCAGCACGTCTGGGAGACCGTGCGGGGAGTCGTTCCCACCGTGGAGAGGACCGGGCTCGACGAGGGGTACCTCGACTTCGGCGAGGTCGCGCAGACATTTCTCGACGCGCGCAAGGTTGCCGAGGCCGTCCAGACAGCCGTTCGCGCGGCCACGAGCCTCACGTGCGCCCTCGGCGTCTCCACGTCGAAGGTCGTCTCGAAGATCGCGAGCGACCATCGCAAGCCCGGCGGGCTGACTGTGGTGCCGGCCGGTCAGGAGGCGACCTTCCTGGCGCCGTTCGACGTGCGCCGGCTGCCCGGAGTCGGGCCGAAGGCGGAGGAGCGCCTGCTCGCCGCAGGCGTCGCGACGATCGGCTCGCTGGCCATGCTCGGCGACGTCGAGCTCCGCCGCGTGCTTCCCGGCAGCGTGGGGCGGGTCCTGCACGACCGGGCACGCGGGATCGATCCACGCGGCCTCGAGCATCAGACGGTGCGCATCTCGCTCAGCGTCGAGAACACGTTCGAACGGGACCTGACCGATCGCGCGCAGCTGCACGCCGAGCTGCGGCGCATGGCCGCTCGTCTCTCGGAACATCTGCAGGAGACGGGCCGAACGGCGCGCACCGTCTCGACGAAGCTGCGCTACACCGACTTCTCCATCCGCACTCGTTCGACGTCGTTACGCGTCGGCATCGACGAGCCGGACAAGATCGGGGAGCTCGCCTGCGCACTACTCGACCGCGCGCTCGCAGACCGCCCCGGTGCGCTTCGGCTCGTCGGGGTCGGCGTTTCGGGGCTGACGAGTCATCAGCAGCTCGCGCTCGTCTGATTCGTCCCCACTTTGCGGGGGATGTTGTGCACGGCCGCAAGCCGAACGCACTACACTCGGACTCGGAGGCGCACGACGATTCGCTGAGGTCCTAGCCCGCGGATCCGGTCTGTGCCCGCCGGTCAGCTCGACAAGCGAGGAGTGCAGTTGCCGCGTCTGGACGTTGGCAAGACGGAGCCCGATCCGAAACGGGACGAGGAGCATCCGCCCGGACGGTTCGTCTCATACGAGCACGAAGCCGATTGCTCGCGCTTTCTCGCGGAGGTCAAGGAATCGATCCGGCGCCGCTCGGAGGCCGGGCTCGACCGCGAGCGCTGAGGCGCGCCCAGGTCTCGGCCGCGAGCAGGGGCACGAGGGCCGCGCTGCCGACGACGACCGACGCGACGACTCGCTCCTTCGTGGAGTCGAGGTACGAGCTGTACTCGAAGCGGGAGATCACGTAGATCCAGCTCAACCCGAGCCAGGCGACGATCGTCCAGACGAGTGCAAAGAGCGGTAGCGCCCGCTGCCCGGTCAACAGGGCGGCAACGAGCAGCACCGTGAAGATCGGCAGCATGAGGCCCCACTGCAGTGGGTCGAGCATCTGGCCGGCGAGCGTCCTGAAGGCGATCGGCCCGACCCCGAGCCTGCTGTGCAGATGGCCGTAGTCGAAGCTGTCACCGAGGCTGTAGTTGATGTCGCGAAGCTTGTGGACGTGAACGTAGATCCGCCACGGAAGCAGAAGTAGGACGTCCAGCGCCGCCGCCACTGCCAGCGCGCGCCAGCGTGTGTGGGCGGCGACCAGCAAGCCGAGGAAGACGGCAAGGACGAAGAGGGAGCCCTCGTTCTTGGTCAGCAGCGCTCCGGCGAAGCAGAACGTTGCAAGCGCGAGCGCCCAGCGTTCGTTCGTGATCACCCACCGGCCCGCGGCGCCGACACCAACGCCGAAGACCAGCGCGAGCGGGAGGTCGGCGTAAGCAGTGAGCAGCTGGTCGAAGACCGCGGGTGCCAGTGCGAGCGCGAAGAGCGATAACCAGAGGATGACTGCGGGGACGCGGTCGCGCAGGAGGGCAAAGAGTGCAAGCAGTGCCGCGACCAGGAAGAGCAAGAACTGCACGTGCAGGAGCCGCGTGTCGAATGCCCCCATCGCTCGAAAGTCGACCGCCTCGAGGGACGGAAGGAGCAGGGGATAGTCCAGGTTCGCGAAGCGGTACGACGCGCCGGCGAACACGACCGGATCGGCCCAGCCGAAGGCGTAGAGCGCGTGACCCTTGAGCGCCCAGATCGCCCACGCGTCGTAGCGATTCAGGGGTGCGACCCGGAAGGCGCGTCCGTAATCGACGATCAGCGCGAGTAGAGCGGCGAAGCCGACTGTGTTGATCCAGTGCGGGCGGCGCCAACTCGGACGTTCGGTGCCGTTCAGCCGCCAGGCGCAAAACGCGAGCGAGAGTGCGGCCAGGACCCCGAGCCCGATCCAGCCAAAACTGACGTGCACGAGCGCAAGGTGCGCGGAGACGATTCCGACGAGGAGGAGGCCGCACAGATAGGCGAGCCCGCACCGGAAGGCAAGCAGTCGCCACGAGCGAGCGATGCCGAGGAGTGGGAGCATGCCGAGCCCGGCGAGGAGCATCAGGACATTCGCGCCGACGAGCGCGGCCATCCTCATGGGAACCGATAACGAAAGACGTGATCCGCCCGCCGGACCTGGATCGCAGGCAGGAAGTAGTAGGCCGCGTAGGCGCGGACGACGGCGCCGCGGGTGATGAACGGCCCCTTGGAGCCCGGTGGAACGTCGACCGCGTAGCGCTCCCGGGGCCGAAGCTGTACCCGGAACGCGTCGAAAGCGGCCGCGTCGAAGCCGAGGCGGTCGCCGGCGGCGTGTCTCCGCTCCGCGGACGTGAGCTTCGAGTCACGCGTGACCGACTGCGCGACATGGTGCCGGACTTCGTTCCCGGCGATCAGCGCCGACGCGGCAAGCGCTGCGACGAGCACAGCGGCTGCGACGACGGTCAGCCGAACAGGCGGACGCTGAGCAGAACGCGGACCGCCTTGAAGCCGTCCCTCCATGTGATCTTCTTCCCCTCTGCGTAGGTGCGGCCGTAGTAAGCGATCGGAAGCTCGTAGATGCGCAGCTTCTGTTTGCAGACCTTCGCGGTGATCTCCGGCTCGATGCCGAAATCGTCCTGGCGGAGGTCGAGTGAGCGCAGGACCTCGGTGCGGAAGGCTTTGTAGCCCGTCTCCATGTCCGACAGCGTCGTGTTGTAGAGGACGTTCGTCAGCAGCGACAGGAAGCGGTTGCCGACGAGATGCCAGAACAGGTACGCGCGCTGAGGCTTGCCGCCCGACAGCCTTGACCCGAAGACCACATCGGCGCTGCCGCGGGTGATCGGATCGATCAACGCCGGCACGTCGGCCGGGTCGTACTCGAGATCGGCGTCCTGGATGACGCAGATTTCACCGTCGGCGTGGGGGATCGCCGCACGGACGGCCGCACCCTTGCCGCGGTTCTCCTGGCGGACGAGGACGACGTTGTCGCGGCCGTCTCGCCAGTTCTCGACGAGGTCGCCCGTGCCGTCGGTCGAACCGTCGTCGACGACCACGATCTGCTCGTCCAGGTCGAGGGCGGAGACACGATCGAGTATCTCGACGATGGTGGCCGCTTCGTTGTAAGCGGGCACCAGGAATGAGACGCGCACGGCGGCGAGCCTACCGTGAGGGCGAGATGGGAAAGCCCCTCTGACCGAACGTCCCCATCCCGCCGCCAAGTAGATGCCAGGCCCGACGGCCTTCTTGCGTTGCGCCTCAGCCGGTCGGGGCGCCGCGGACTGTGCCGCAGTCGGTGTCCCGCCTGCGAACCTCGGCGATCGCCGACTTGAAGGCATCGTACGAGGGCTTACGCGACCCGTCGCGCCAGAGGAGGCCGGCCTGCCAGCCGCCGAGCCGGTCCTCGTCGAGCAACCCGAAGTTGAGGAACCCGGAGACCGCGGGCTGGCAATACGCGAGCCGGATCGCGTCGCGCAACTGGGTCGCCTGGTCGACGACGGCCGTGCCTCCGTGCGCCGCCAGAGCGGGGAGGGCATGCACGTCGTTCTCGCGGCCGCGGTAGTAGCGCCGCTTGTCTTCCGGGGCGATCGTCTGAAAGCCGTCCTCGACGTACCAGATGCTCACGCCGCGCGTGCCCGGCAGCGGCTGCGCCGTTCCGTCAAACGAGGTGCGGAGGACGTTGATCAGCGTTTCGTAGTCCCCCTCGGCGATCAGATCGGAATTCTCGTGCAGCACCCAGGGCGGCTCTGCCGAGTTCTCCGGGTAGGGGTTGTGCCCGAAGGTGTCGAAGAGCGGGCGCGTGCGCAGGCTCGAGCGATAGGCGTCGCCGAGGTCGAAGATGAATGCGGCCGGATCGTGGCGCGAAGCCGTCGAGCTGATGACGTTGATCGGGCCTGGACGCGCGTGCAGGACGTCGTAGCAACGTCCGAGCAGCGCCGCGTACGACGTCGCGCCGGCATCCTGCGGCCAGTAAGCCGGCGAGTTGGCCTCGTTCCAGATCTCGACGTCGTGGATGAGAGGAAGGCGCCGCACGACGCCGTGCAGGAACGCGCAGTACTGGTTGCGAGCAAGCCGGGCGGTGGGTGCGTAGCGGGCAACGTTGTAGACCGCGAGGACGATGCGGTCGTTGAGGTCGATCATCCGCGCGATTCGGTGCAGGTAGACCTGCTGGAGCCTGGTCGGCTGAACCTGTCCGGGCTTCCAGGGAATCGTCACCCGAACCGCCATCAAGCGCAGGTCACGGTGCACCCCGACGATTCCGTCCTGCCGGCTCATCCACTTGGCCGTGTCGTCGGTGGCCCCGACGATCATCTTCAAGTGCGTCGACTCGACAGGCCGAGGCACAGCCGCAGCCGCACAGAAAACAAGTCCTGCCAGCAGCAGGAGTCGGAAACGCCGCACCGGCTAACTCAACAGGAAGGCGAGAAAGACTTCCATGGGCCGAACGGCCTATCTCGGGCCGGGACGGGTTCGGCCCGTCCCGGCTTTCCACGATCAGAGCGAGAGGCGGCCGATCAGCTCACTGCGGACGCTCGCGCGTGCAGCGCCGTCCAGGCGAGCACTGCGAACCCGATCCCGGCGAGGATCAGCGCGACTCCGACGACGATGCCGAAGGTGCCTAGCTGGTCTGCGAGGTAGGCGGTGTTCAGCGCGGTTGCGAGCGCGGTCTCTGTCACCCAGAGGTCGCGGGCAGCGTTCGAGACCGGCTGTCCGTTTGCGTCCTTCTGTGCCTGCGCCGGGTCGTTCGTGCCTGTCCCGTCCGCGGTCGCGTACCTCGGCATCTCCGCATAGGTCTTACCGCCGCTTGCTTCGAGCGCGTGGATTCGCATGTAGCTGGCGAAGCAGCGAGCCTCGCTGCCCGTGTCGACCTGCTCGCCGGCCACCGAGCAGCTCGGGAGATCGACACCGCTGAGCCCGGCTTTCTGCGCCTCCGCGGCGATCGCGTCCGGCGTCATGTCGGCTGATCCGACGATCTTTTCCTGGCCGAGGTTGTCTTTCACCGTGCTCTTGCCGCTGATGCTGAGGACGAGCGCTCCGATCCCGAACGCGACCAGTACGACAGCGGCGGCGTAGCCCCCGAATTCCAACATGCGTCTCATCGGCCTCAACCTCCAGGCGATAGAGGTGGCAGTCGCGTGCTCCCGCCCGCGACCAAAACGCGACACTTAGAGCGCTGATGATCGCAGATCAGCGGCACGGTCGCCTCCGCCGACGCGCACCACTAATGACCCAAGCAGGTTAGACGCGGTTGCTCTGCGGGCGTCGACCATGTGGCGGATGGAACGGATCAAGAACGCGCCTGACCCAACGGTCACGCGGCCGAAGACGGGCGCGAGCGTCCGGATCAAGCACGAACGATGGCTGGTCGAAGTGGGGTTTGCCGTCCGCCGCAATGGGCGGCTTCTCCCGACCTCTCACGGCCGCGCGGTCGGTGCGGCGCTGTTCGGCTTCACCGCTTAGTCGATCTCCTCAGTAGGCGCATCGCGCCGCGCCCGGGCAGCGGGCCTACGCCGGTCTCTGGGCTCTCAATTGGCCAACTTGTGTCATAGCGCGATCGCTATGTGCAGTCCAGTATGGATGCAGAGGCCGATCACAGTTGGTGGGCTTTCGAAAACGATGAAAGGAAAAGCATGAAGGGACTCACTTATGTGGTGGCCGTGCTGACTCTCGCCCTGTTCGGAGTCGGCGCATCGGTCGCGCTTGCCGACAACGGCAACGGGAACGGCGGCAATCCGCCGGGCCCGATCAATCAATGCGGCCCCAGCGAGCACGGCGTCTACGACGCAAGCGGCGTCTTCCAAGGCTGTGAGCACAACGGCGGCGGCTCCGGCAACTGCGGCCAGAACCAGAGCGGCAACGGAGGCGACCACGGCTACGGAAATGGCGACGGCTGCATAGTCCCTCCGCCTCCCAACACGACGACGACCACCTCGCCGACGACGACCACCTCGCCGACGACGACCACGTTGCCGACGACGACCACGTTGCCGACGACGACCACGTTGCCGACGACGACCACGTTGCCGACGACGACCACCTCGCCGACGACGACTGATGGATCTTCCACGACGACGACGACTATGGAAACGCCGCCCGTTCGGACGGTTGTGGACGTTCCCACCACCACGACGACGACGACGGTAGATCCGCCGGTCACGACGACGACCGACACAACTACCCCGCCGAGCGAGTCCACACCGAATCCGCCGGACGCGAGCGACGTCGGCGGGAAGGACTCGGCTTCGTTGCCGCAAGTACTCGGAACGCAGGCGGTCGCAGCCGTCGGCGCTTCGCCCACCCTCCCCTTCACTGGGATCAACCTCGGCGTCGTCGCGTTTCTCGGCGTCGCGCTCGTCGCGCTAGGCGTGGCTTTGCGTCGCCGCTCGCGGCGCTCGCAGTAGACCCACCGAATGACGGAAGGGCTGCGCCACGTCGGCGCGGCTCTTTTGTCGTTTCTTCTAGTGCGATTGCGGCTTGTTTGCCAGCAGGGGCGGAGGGACTCGAACCCCCGGCCTACGGTTTTGGAGACTGGCCTCGCTTCGAGTAGATCACGGCTACCCAAGCCGATTCGGCTTGCGATGCGACGCGTGCGCGCCAGTCGTCGCGCCAGCGGAGGCGAGCAGAGCTCAATACCTGCGGCGAACGACGAGCACGAGCCAGCCGAGCACGCCGATAATCGCGAACGTCGGTAGTGCTGCTGCGAGCGATGCTGCGAACAGCGCCACCGTCCAGCCGTCGACCAGCGCGTCCCGTCCCAGCGTCCAGCAGATCCCGGCCATGAGCGACAGCGCGGTGACGTTGAGGCCGTCGAGCAGCCGCCGACGTCCACCCGCGCGAGCGCAGCCACCCCACGACCCGGGTGAGCAGGCCGACGAAGAAGAACGACGGCAGGAAGATCCCAAGCGTCGCGACCAGCGCGCCCGGTACGCCGCCAACGATGTAGCCGACGAACGTCGCCGTCGTGAACACCGGCCCGGGCGTTAACTGGCCGATGGCGACAGCGTCGAGAAGCTGCTCGTTGGTCAGCCAGCCCAGCCGTTCGACGAAGTCGTTGCGCAGGAAGGCGAGCAGCACGTAGCCGGAGCCGTAGAGCACCGCGCCGATCTTGAGAAACGTCAGGAACAGGGTCTCCAGGCGCCCGTCCGACCCGTGGCCGTCGGACCCCGGGGCGAGCACCAGCGGGAGCAGCAGCGCCAGCGACCCGGCCCGCGATCGCCCCACGACGTACGGCACGAGCCCGAGCAGGGCGCCGCCGAGCAGCACGAGCAGCTCGTTGACCCCAGGAGGTACGTCGCCAGCGCCGCCGCTCCCACGACCGACCAGCCACCACGTCTTCGCCGCCGTCCGCAGCATCGGCACCAGCGACCAGAGGATGATCGCGAGCACCACCGGCACGACGCCCGCGAAGACGTCCTGGACGACCCGGGTGTCACCGTGCTCGACGTACGCCCAGGCCAGCACACCGACGATCACGGCGGCCGGGAGGATGAAGCAGACGCCGGCCGGCGACCAGTCCGCGCCACCCGGCCCGGTCGTGCCCGAGGTGGATGGCGAGCTCGGTCGAGTTCGGGCCCGGGATCAGCTGGGTGGCTCCCACCAGGTCCACGAAGCGCTCGTCGTCCACCCACGCGCGTCGCCTGACCAGCTCCTCACGCATCATCGCGGTGTGGGCCGCCGGGCCGCCGAAGGCGACCAGCCCCAGCCTCAGGAACACCGCGACCACCTCGCCCGGATCCCGGAGACGGTCACGTCGTCCGCTCTCCTTTCCCCGTGTGCGTGGCCGGGACCTCCCGGTGGCAGGATGCCAGTCATGCCTGGAACCAACCTCACCCGGGACGAGGCGCGCACCCGCGCCTCCATCCTGGACGTCACGTCGTACTCCGTCGACCTGGACCTCACGACCGGTGACGCCCCACTCCGGGTCCACGACCACCATCGAGTTCACCTGCAGCAGCCCGGGAGCGACGACCTTCGCCGACCTGGTCGGCGCGACGGTCCACGAGATCACCCTGAACGGCGAGCAGGTGGACGCCTCGGCGCCTACCAGGACAACCGCATCGCGCTCGCGGGGCCTGGCGGCCGACAACACGCTGGTGGTCCGTGCCGACTGCACCTACTCGCGCACCGGTGAAGGGCCTGCACCGCTTCGTGGACCCCGCCGACGACCGCGTCTACCTCTACACGCAGTTCGAGGTCCCGGACGCCCGCCGTGTCTATACCACCTTCGAGCAGCCAGACCTCAAGGCGCCGTACACCTTCACGGTGACCACGCCCGCCGGCGGCGTCCTCCAACGCCGCGACGCCCGAGCCGGAAGACGCAGGCGACGGACAGAGCAAGCAGGTCTGGAGGTTCCCCGAGACCCAGCCGATGTCGACCTACATCACCGCGCTGGTCGCCGGCGATATGACTCGGTCCACAAGACCTACACCGGCGCGCACGGAGAGATCCCGATGGGCCTCTACTGCCGCCAGTCGCTGGTCGAGCACCTCGACGCCGAGGAGCTGTGGAAGGTGACCGAGCAGGGCTTCGCGTTCTTCGAGGAGAAGTTCGGCTACCCCTACCCGTTCGGAAGTACGACCAGCTGTTCGTGCCGGAATACAACATGGGTGCGATGGAGTCGCCCTGGGCGCGTCTACCTTCCGCGACGAGTACCTCCCGCGCAGCCGCCAGGACCGCTCGTTCTACGAGTTCCGCGCCGAGGTGATCCTCCACGAGATGGCGCATCAGTGGTTCGGCGACCTCGTGACCACGGAGTGGTGGGACGACCTCTGGCTCAACGAGGCCTTCGCCGAGTGGGCTTGCTACCACGCGGCTGTCAACGCCACCGAGTTCACCGAGGCCTGGACCGGCTTCACCAACGCCCGCAAGAACTGGGCCTACCGGCAGGACCAGCTGCCCAGCACCCACCCGATCGCCGCGGACAACTACGACCTGCAGGCGGTCGAGGTGAACTTCGACGGCATCACCTACGCAAAGGGCGCCTCGGTGCTCAAGCAGCTGGTCGCGCGGGCGGGCCTGCAGCCGTTCCTCGAGGGGCTGCGCGGCTACTTCGAGGACTTCGCGTTCTCCAACGCCGAGTTCAAGGACCTGCTGATGGCCCTGGAGAAGTCCTCCGGCCGGGAGCTGGAGTCGTGGGCCCAGGAGTGGCTGCAGACCGCCGGCGTCAACACGCTGGCGCCGGAGTTCGAGCTCGCCGAGGACGGCACCTACGCGTCGTTCGCGATTCGGCAGACCGCCGCGGCCGACTACCCGACGCTGCGCCGGCACCGGCTCGGCGTGGGCCTCTACGACAAGATCGACGGCCGGCTGGTCCGGCGTACGTCGATCGAGACCGACGTCGAGGGCGAGCTGTCCGAGGTCGCGCAGGTGGTGGGCCAGAAGCAGGCCGACCTGCTGCTGCTCAACGACGGCGACCTCGCCTACGCCAAGATCCGGCTCGACGAGCGCTCGCTCGACACCCCTGGTCTCCCAGCATCCGAGACCATCGACGACTCGCTGGCCCGGGCGCTGTGCTGGGGCGCCGCGTGGGACATGACCCGCGACGCCGAGAATGTCGGCCGACCGACTTCGTCGACCCTCGTGCTCCTCCGCGGCATGCGCGTCCGAGACCGACGCGTTCGGGGTCAGACCGGCTCCCCGGCTACCGCCGCGGCGGCCTCCACGCCTCCTACTCGGCCCCCGAGCAACCGCGACGCGCTGCGCGACAAGTGGGAGACCGGACCCTGCGCGAGCTGGGCTGATGACCGCGGAGCCCGATGGCGACCACCAGCTCTCGTTCGCCGGGCTTACGCCTCCGCCGCGCACAGCCCGACCAGTCGCCTGAGCGACCTCGAGGGGCTGCTGGACGGGTCGCCCTCGTGATCGACGGCCTGGCGGTCGACACCGACCTGCGCTGGACGCTGCTGTCCGGCCTGGCCAAGAACGGCCGGGCCGACGGCGCCCGGATCGACGAGGAGCTGGAGCGCGACAACACGATCTCCGGCAAGGAGCACGCCGCGGCCGCCCGCACCCTCACGCCGACGGCCGAGGCCAAGGCCGAGGCGTGGGAGCTGGCGATGGTTCGCGACGACGTCCCCGAACCAGGAGACCCAGCGGAGCATCGTGCTGGCCTTCCAGGCCTTCGGCCAGGACGAGGTGCTCGCGCCGTACGTCGAGAAGTACCTCGCCGCCGCAGAGACCATGTGGGAGGAGAAGGGCACCCAGCGCGCCTCGACCGCGCTGGAGTTCATCTTCCCCAAGCAGCTGGCCAGCCAGGAGCTCCTCGACCGGGTCGACGCCTGGCTCGAGTCCTCCCCGGCCAACCCGGCTGCCAAGCGATATGTCCGCGAGGGCCGGGACGACGTCGCCCGCGCGCTGCGGGCACAGGCGAAGGACGCGCAGACCGCGTGACCCTGGGTGGCCCCAGTTTCACCGGGTACCCGGTGAAACTTCTCGGGTCAGTTAGGCAGCTCGCGCCGGCCCAGCCGCTCCTCGCCGGTCCGGATGGTGTCGATCACGATCGTGGAGAGCTCCGGAGCGATGTCGCGGTTGCTCCACGCAACCTCCTTGACGTCTTCGAGCACCGCCTGGAGGGTGCCGCTTGTGCCTGCGCCGCCCGGATCTGCTCGCGCGCCTGGGACCGGAAGAACGCGATGAGCACGATCGCGACGAGCGCGGTCACGGCGATGCCGACGAGCGCAGCGATCACGTCTACTCCGCGTGCAGGGTCTGCGGCGCGCGGGCGTGCTCGGCGAGCATCTGGATGCCGCGGCGCAGCCCACCGACGAGGTCGCCGGCGGCGAAGAGGCTCTGCATCTGAGCGACCGCCAGCTCGACCTGCGGGTCGCGGAGAGTACGGCGCACATGGCTGCCGGTGACGACCTCGAGCGCGCGGGCATCGGGGTCGACCAGGATGAGGATGCTGCGGGCGGGGGCCACGAGGGTGCCGTGCAGGCTGACGGCGTAGGCGCGGGGGTCGCCCTCCGCATGCCCCACGAAGACGGAGAACTCGACCCGCGACAGCCGCTCGGCCTTCCGGATCGTCTCATCGAGAGCGACCTTGTCGTTCGCGCCGAACCGAGCGCTCAGGCGGGTGTCGGGGCGCTCACCAGCGGCCAGGCACCTCCGGCGTCGACGTCCGCGGACTCCGGACCCTTCAGCTCGGCGGTGCCGGTGCGCGGCCCGCCCAACCACTGGTTCTCCACCGGCGGTTGTCCCGGCGCGATCCGCTCGCCGCGGACCAGCGACGGCAGGTAGACCGCAACGGTGATCAGGATGAACAGCAGCAGCGGTACGCCGACCAGCAGGAGCAGGGCACTGACCATGTTCACGTCCGAGGGATTGCTCCAGCCGACGGGCACGTCCAGCGGTACGACGGCGGCCAGGGTGATCGCTGCGGTGGTCACGCCCCCACGATATCCAGAAACGGTCATGTGAATACTGGGGGCCGTTCCCGAGCAGCCCGTGTGAGGACGACGAGTCGCTCTGCAACTGGGTGGACGACCGGACCGGCTCCAGCGTTCTGGCCAACCTGACCGACTGGTTCATCGGCCTGCCCCTGTCGATTGCCGGGCTGGTCGGGCTGGGCCTGGTGACCCGGTTCGTCCTCCATCGGATCGTGGACCGGCTGGTGAGCCGGGCCGAGGAGGGCGGCATGCCGGCCAGGGTCGGCTGGTTCTCTCGCGGCCGAGGTACCACCGAGCTGACCCACACCCAGGAGCTGCGCGACCTGGCCGCGGCCACCCGCCGGGTGAGCGCGCGAAGACCATGGGCGACCTCCTCAAGAGCATCATCACCGGCGTCCTGGTGGCCATTTTCGGGACCATGGTCCTGAGCCAGCTCGGCGTCAACATCGCGCCGATCATCGCCAGCGCCGGGATCATCGGCATCGCGCTGGGCTTCGGTGCACAGTCGCTGGTGAAGGACTTCCTCTCCGGCATCTTCATGATCTTCGAGGACCAGTTCGGCGTCGGCGACATCGTCGACGTCGGCGAGGCGAGCGGCACCGTTGAGACGGTGAGCCTGCGGGTCACCCGGTTGCGCGACCTCGACGGCACGGTCTGGTACGTGCCCAACGGCGAGATCCTGCGGGTGGGCAACAGGAGCAAGAACTGGTCCCGCGCCGTGGTGGACATCGGCGTCGGGTACGACGAGGACCTGGCCCGCGCGAAGCGGGTGCTGGCCGAGGTGGCGCATGACCTCTGGGAGGACGACGACTACCGCAGCGTGATCATCGAAGAGCCGGAGGTTACCG
>CAWFLF010000006.1:0-96707 GCA_963816605.1 uncultured Actinomycetes bacterium | reverse complement strand
AACGGCGACCGGCTAGTCGCGCCCATGGCAGGTCGCGTCGAATACGAGACGCTTCCGCTCGCCGAGTCGAAGCTGCTCCTCCCCAGGCTGCGCGCCGAGATGGTCGCGCGCCCACGCGTCCAAGAGGCTCTGGAACGGGACGACGTGAAGCTCACACTCGTCGCGGCTCCCCCGGGCTATGGGAAGACGGTGGCGGCCCGCACGTGGTACGAGAGCAGTTCGGGGGCCGTCGCCTGGGTGACGCTCGACGCTGGTGACAACGACCCAGCGCGGTTCTGGACGTATGCCGCCACGGCGGTCGACCGCGTGCGCGACGGCCTTGGGCGCGCTGCGCTCCAGCGGTTGAAGAGCCCCGGCGGCGACCTCGAGAGCGCGCTGATCGAGCTGGTGAACGGGATCGCTACGTTCGGCGTGCCGCTCACTCTCGTGCTCGACGACTTCCAGAGCATCACCGATCTCGATTGCCTCGACTCGATCGACTACGCGCTGGAGCACCTGCCACCGACGATGCGCGTGATCGTGCTGACGCGGTCCGACCCGTCACTCAACCTCTCGCGGCTGCGCGCCAGCGGCGCGCTCGCCGAGGTTCGGGCGAGCGACCTCGCCTTCACGAGAGACGAGGCAAACGAGCTGCTCGTCGAACGGGGAGGGATCGCACTCCAGCCCCACGAGGTCGAGGTGCTACGCGAGCGGACGGACGGTTGGCCCGGAGCCCTCTACCTCGCGCTGCTCTGGCTTCGCAGCGTCGAGAATCCACATGACGCGGTGCGTGAGTTCGGCGGAGATCATCGATTCGTCGCCGACTACCTGAACCAGGAGATCCTCAGCTCCCTCGACGAGGAGTCGCGCTGGTTCTTGTTGCGTACGTCGGTCCTCCGTCACTTCACTGCCGAGCTCTGCGACGTCGTCTTCGGAAGCTCCGACGCTGCCTCCCGCCTCGAGACGCTGGAGCACTCGAACCTCTTCGTCGTCCAGTTGGAGCACGGCGGATGGTTCAGTGTCCATCCGCTCTTCGCCGAGTTCGCAGAATTCCAGCTCGAAGCGCATGACGCCGGCGCCTCGATGGAGATCCATCGGCGTGCTGCTCAGTGGTTTCTCGAACGCGGGCTTCTACCCGAGGCGGTCGAGCACGCTGCGGCTGCGGATGACCACGAGTTCATCGCCAGGATTGTTTCCGACCATCACCTGTTGATGATGCGGCGCGGCGGCACCCGCGCCCTCGTCCGTTGGGCCAAGCTGCTGCCGGACAAGCAGCTCGCAGAGCATCCCGAGGTTGCGATGACGGCGGCCCGTGCCGTCAGCCTTGTTGGCGCCCGGACGATCGAGCGACGTCGCTTCCTCCAGCTCGCGGAACGTGCTCGGATCGTGAGCCCTGCACGATTCACACCGTACGTCGACGCCGGCATCGGGATGGTTCGGGCGCTCACCTTCGACGAAGGAGTAATGGCGAGTGTCGAGGCGGGCCGCCGTGCGGTCGAGATCGCGGAGCTGGAGGCCGATGATGTGTTGGTCGCATCGCTTGCGAGCCTGGCACAGGCCCTCTACTTCGCCGGAGACCTCGCAGCCGCATCGGCGACAGCCCAGCGGGCCCTCGCACATCCCGAGGCCGAGCAACTGCCGACCTCCCACGCGATCGCCCGGTCGACGCTCGCCCTGGCCGACGTCGACCGGGGTCGTGTCGATGCCGCTCGAGTCCACGCCGAAAAGGCGATGGCGCTGATCGGCTCAATTCACAACAGTCGGAGCTGGCTCGGCGCGGTCGCCTATGCGACCAGCGCTTCCGTCCATGCTGCCGAAGGGAAGCTCGTCGAGGCGGAGAGAAAGTTGGTCTACGCGGAGCGGCTCTTCCGCGACGAGCTGTCGACCGTTCACCACACCTGGCTGTTGCTGCTTCTGGCCCGTGTCCGCTGTCGCCGCGGTCACCTGAACGAGGCGAGCGACGCTCTCCGCCTAGCTCGCCTGGAGCTCGACGAGCTCAGGGACTCCGGAACGCTGCCGCAACTCGCAGCCGACGTTGAGCGAGAGCACGAGCAGGCCAGCTCCCGCGCCGACCGGGGCGAGGTGCTCGAGACGCCGAGCGAGGCCGAGCTCGCGGTGCTCCGACTACTGACATCCGAGTTGTCGGCCCGCGACATCGGGGGGCGACTGTTCCTCTCGGCGAACACCGTTCGCACCCACACGCGCGCCATTTATCGGAAGATCGGCGTCAACTCGCGCGCTGAGGCGGTCGCCAAAGCGACCGTGCTCGGCCTTCTGGATGACGCGCAATCACTTGACGCGCAATCCCCCGGGTGATTGCCCCAGATGAGCTGACGTCAGTGGAGGCGGCCGACGAGCAGCTTCAGGCAGATCAGAAGCACGCCGAGCCCGAGGTTCAAGGCCACCACCAGGGCCGTCGCGGACCAGCCGAGACGCTTCACGCGCGCGAAGACGAAGCCCTGCTGGGCGAGCACCGCTAGTCCGAGTCCGATCGCGAGCCAAACGGCGGCATCCTCGGAGAGGACACCGACCTCTCCGAGAAGAAGGGCCACGATCGACGGGACCCCGGCCTCGAGGATGGACGCTTCTTGGCGGGCGACGTGACCGAGCTCCACGAACGAGCGGTCCTGGTCGTGGGTCACGCTCTGCGCGAGCCCGTGTGCGTAGACGTGCGCGAGCCAGAGGACGAACGTCGCGACGGCAACGAACGCGGCGACGTGCCCCGGCCCGTCGGGATAGATCTTCGCGCCCGCGATGACGGCAGAGAGCACGACGATCGTCCCGTAGATGAAACCGCTGAGACGCTCGCCGAACGCCTCGCGAGAGTAGAACGGGGTGGACCCGCCGTCCTTGAGCTCAGCCACGTGCGGGCGTGGCGGCCGTTGGCTGAGAGGGCGTTTCTTCGACGTCCGAGTTCGGTGCGCCGCCTCCGGTCACTTTCGCGCGCCGGTTACTCGTCGATGGTCTTCGCGCTCAAAAGCGTGAGCCCGAGTTCCGAGATTCGCGTTAGAAGCCCTTGGAGCTCGGCCTGGTCGCGGATGCGGCCCACCAGGATGGTGTTGCCCTCCCGTCGCTCCAGCCGCATCCCCTTGAACGCTGGTGCTGCTCTGTCGCTCAGCTCTCCATCGACCACGACTTGGTATTCGCGAGCCGCCATCAGAACTAGGTTGCTCCCTCTTGGCCGGCGTTGAAGCGCGAGTCGCGATGCTCACCCATGTGATTTCGTTTGCGAGAATCGAAGTGGTCCGAGAAACGTCTGCTTCTCTTCGTCGTAGTCGCCACGGTCGGCCTCCCGGTCGTCGGCGAAGCGAACTTCGCAGACGCGGCGCCTCCGTGGATGCGAACTGACACGATTCACCTGGGTGATCCGCGCTCAGCGGATGACGCGCGGAGGCAGGATCACCGTCGCGACCAGCAGACCATAAGAGATCGCCATCGCCGTCACGAAGGCGTTGAACCCGGCATCGATGCCGCTCACGGTCTGGCCGGTCAGGAGGTGAAGCAGGCTGTTGAATCCCGTGCTGCCCGGCACGAGCATCAGCACACCCGGGACGATGAACACGAGCGGTGGCCGGCGCAGCAGTGTCGCGAGCAGAGTGCCGACGATTCCGATTGAGAGCGCCGCGACGAACGTCCCTGCCTCCGGCCCGAACAGCGACCTCCCGACTGCGCTGGCCGTGACGGCAAGGAGGGTCGCCGCACACATCGTCGGCGCCGCCTTGAACGGAGCCCGCAGGGTCACCGTGAACGCCAGGCCGGCCGCGACCGCGGCTACCAGGTGCGCGCCTGTGAAGCCAGTCCGCGGAACGGTGTGCTGAACGATTCCGAACCAGTGCAACGCTAGTGACCGTCCGACCCCGACGCCGAAGACGAGGCCGAGGAGCTGGACGAGGGCGTTCGCCGTGTTTGCCACGCCCGACTGGAGGTGCTCCGTCGCGAGCTCACGCACCCCGATGGTGAGCGACATCCCCGGCAGGAACGTGATCAGGGCGGCCAGCGTGACGGTGTCGGGCGACGCGTTCAGACCAAGCCGGACGATCGCCGCAGCGCTAAAGCTCGCCACCAGGGCAGCGAGGGGCGCCACCATCGGCTCGGCACGAGCTGCACGTCTCGCTAGCCCGGCGACGACGCCCACGAGCAGACCGACGACGCCGCCTGCCGCGATCTCGCGCCACGAGCCCCCGAGGACCGGCGCGACGGCAGCGCCGGCCAGCGCATACGCCGCGAGCTCGACGTACCACTGTCGGTGCAGCGGTCTGGCCTCGATCTCTTCGAGTCCGGCGAGCGCGGCAGCGACCGTGAGCCGACCGTCGATGGCGTCTCGCGCGAGATCCTCGAGCCGCCCGATCGCGTCGAGGTCAACCCCCGTCGGCCGGACGCGGAGCGTGTAGCTGCGCTGATGCGGCAGCAAGCCGAACGACAGCTCCAACAGCGTCGGCGTCGCAGAAATCTGGGCCGCTTCCAGCCCCAGCGCGGTAGCCAGCGAGCCGAGAAGGTCCTCGAGATCCGACGTCGGGTAGCCGGCCCGATGGGCGACGCCCGCGAACCCCAGCAGGAACTCGACCGTCGACTCGTTCGGCGGGTGGAGCTCGGTGCGACCGGAAGCGGTTGGCGTCGACATGCGGCGGTCTCAGTATCCATCGCCACATGTCGCGGTAAGCGGAATCACCAAGGTGATTCCAAGCGCTCGGTTGCCGCGACATGCAGTCTCAACGAATACTCGGCTGATGGCCGATTCCGGCGTCGGACCTGACCCGCAGCCGCCGGGTGCCGTGAAAGCCCCTCGCGCGCCCGCGGAACCGAAGAAGAAGTTCAAGTTCCCGACGGCTTTCACCGTCCTCGGCATTGCAGCCGCGGTAGGTTGATGAGTCTCGTTCCGCCGCCCTACCGCTAGTGAAAGGAGTTTCGCCCATGTCCACCGCCGCCACCTCCGCCCTCGGAGCCAACTCGGAGGTCGGGATGCTGCGGACCGTCATCGTCCATCGCCCCGATCTGGCGCATGAGCGGCTGTCGCCGACGAACTGCCACGATCTCCTGTTCGACGACGTCATCTGGGTGCGCCGGGCGCGCCAGGAGCACGACGCCTTCGTCGACCTGATGCGGGAGCGCGGCACCGAGGTGCTGCTCTTCCACGACCTGCTCACCGAGACGCTCGAGCAGCCGGACGCGCGCGAGTGGGTGCTCTCGCGACGACTGCGCCCAGAGGAGGCGACGGTCATGTTCGCGGCCGATCTGACGGCGTGGATGAACGAGATGCCTGCTGACGAGCTGGCGACTCGGCTCACCGGCGGCATCACCGTCCAGGAGCTTCCTGACTCCGTCGCATCGGTGATGAAGCGCGCCATGCGGCCGACGGACTTCGTGATCGCCCCCCTGCCGAACCAGCTCTTCATGCGCGACACGAGCGCCTGGATCTACGGCGGCGTCTCGATCAACCAGATGTACTGGCCTGCCCGGCAGCACGAGACGCTGAACGTCGAGGCGGTCTATCGATTCCACCCGCGATTCCGCGATGCCGGCATCCCGATCTGGTACGGCGGCTTCGACCACGACTGGGGCAGCGCGTCGATCGAAGGCGGCGACGTCATGCCGATAGGGGACCGGGTCCTCCTCGTCGGCCAGGGTGAGCGGACGACGGCGCGCGCGGTCAGCATCCTCGCCCAGAACCTGTTCGCGGCGGACGCGGTGCGGCTCGTCATCGGCGCGCTGATGCCAAAGGGGCGCGCGGCGATGCACCTCGACACGGTCTTCTCGTTCTGCGGCCGGGACGTCGTGACGATCTATGAGCCGGTCGTGTCCGAGATCCTCCCTGTCCTCTACCAGCCCGATGGGAACGGCGGTGTCAAGGCGGAGATCTCGAAGCGGTCGTTCCTCGACGAGGTAAAAGACGCGCTCGGGGTCCAGGATCTGAAGGCCGTCACGACTGCCGGGGACGAGTTCGAAGCCGAACGCACACAGTGGGACGACGGCAACAACGTCGTCGCACTCTCACCAGGAGTCGTTGTTGCATACGAGCGGAACGAGGCGACCAACGCGAAGCTCGCCAAGGCAGGCGTCGAGGTGCTGGCAATCGCCGGGCAGGAGCTCGGCCGCGGTCGCGGCGGCGGGCACTGCATGACCTGTCCCGTCGCTCGGGACGCGTGAAAGGAGTAACGAAATGAGCACCGTCATCGACCTGCATGGCAAACACCTGCTGAAGCTTGCTGACTTCAGCCCCGAAGAGATCTCGTACCTGATCGACCTAGCGGCCGAGCTGAAAGCCGCGAAACGAGAAGGGACCGAGGAGCAGAAGCTCGTCGGCAAGGAGATCGCGCTGATCTTCGAAAAGGACTCGACCCGGACGCGTTGCGCGTTCGAGGTCGCCGCGTACGACCAGGGCGCCCATGTCACCTTCATCGGCCCCTCGGGATCGCACATGGGGCACAAGGAGACGGTCAAGGACACGGCACGTGTCTTGGGACGGATGTACGACGCGATCGAGTACCGCGGCTTCGGGCAAGCTGCCGTGGAAGAGCTGGCCAAGTGGGCAGGCGTGCCGATCTACAACGGGTTGACGGACGAGTGGCACCCGACGCAGATCCTCGCCGACTTCCTGACGTTCAAGGAGCACAGCTCGAAGCCGCTCGACGAGGTGGTCTTCTGTTACCTCGGCGACGCCCGGTTCAACATGGCCGACTCGTACCTGGTCGGCGGCGCGAAGCTGGGAATGGACGTTCGGATCGCGAGCCCGAAGTCGCTCTGGCCCCGGGACGAGATCATCGAGCTCGCACGCTCGGTCGCCGCCGAGACCGGCGCGACCATCACGCTCACTGACGACGTCGCCGAGGCGGTTCGGGGCGCTGACTTCCTCCTCACCGACGTGTGGGTCTCGATGGGTGAGTCTGACGAGGTCTGGGCAGAGCGGATCGAGCTCCTCACGCCCTACCAGGTCAACGCGAAGACGCTCGAGCTGACGGGTAACCCCGAAGTGAAGTTCATGCATTGCCTGCCGGCGTTCCACAACACCGAGACGCAGGTCGGCAAAGAGATCTTCGAGAAGTTCGGGATGGAGGCCCTCGAGGTGACCGAGGAGGTCTTCGAGTCACCTGCGTCGCTCGTCTTCGACGAGGCCGAGAACCGGCTCCACACGATCAAGGCGGTCATGGTCGCTACGCTCGGAAGCTGAACGCGATGCGCATCGTCGTCGCCCTCGGAGGAAACGCTCTCCTGCAGCGCGGGCAACCGCTCACTGCAGAGAACCAGCGTGCGAATTCACGAATCGCGTGTCGGGCTCTCGCCCCACTCGCACTCGAGCACGAGCTGGTCATCTCGCATGGCAACGGCCCGCAGGTCGGGCTGCTCGCGCTTCAAGGGTCGGCCTACACCGAAGTCGACCCCTACCCGCTGGACGTCCTGGGTGCGCAGACCGAAGGCATGATCGGCTACATCCTGCAGCAGGAGCTCGGCAACGAGTTGCCGAGCGACGTGCGGCTCGCGTCGTTGCTGACGCTCGTGGAGGTCGACCCAGCCGATCCGGCGTTCTCGAACCCGACGAAGCCGATCGGCCCGATCTACGCCAAGGACCAGGCCGATGCGCTTGCCGCTGAGAAAGGCTGGACGTTCAAGCCCGATGGCGACAGCTTCCGCCGCGTCGTCCCTTCCCCGAAGCCGCAGCGCATCTTCGGGCTCGAGCCGCTCGAGTGGCTGCTCGAGAAGGACTGCGTCGTCGTCTGTGCGGGCGGCGGGGGCATCCCCGTGATGTACGTGGACGAGCCCGTCCCGGCCGGCCGGCGGCTCGTCGGCGTCGAGGCGGTGATCGACAAGGACTTCGCGAGCGCGCTGCTCGCCATCGATCTGAAGGCTGACGCGCTGGTCATCGCGACGGACGTCGACGCCGTCTACTCCGGCTGGGGCACGCCCGACCAGCACGCGATCCGTCGCGCCTCACCGGGCGAGCTCGCCAAGATGGAGTTCCCCGAAGGGTCGATGGGACCGAAGGTCCGCGCCGCCTGTATGTTCGCCGAACGCACGGGCGGCATTGCTGCGATCGGCTCGATCAGCGACACCGGGGCCTTGCTGCGAGGCGAGGCCGGGACGACGGTGGCACTCGACACGGCACAGATCACCTAAGGAGGAGACGATGGCGACGGTCGCACCACCACCCCGCGCAGCGACGGAGGACAAGAAGTGGTTCGCACTGCCGGGCGAGGACGTCGCCAGTGAACTCGGCGTCGACATCCACTCCGGTCTGGCCGCCGACGAGGCCTCGCGGCGACTCGAGGAGTACGGCCCGAATGCGTTCGTCGCAGCCGAGGGCGAGCCGCGTTGGCGCGCGTTCGTGCGTCAGTACCGCGACCCCATGCAGATCGTCCTGCTCGTTGCGGGCATCGGGAGCATCTGGCCGCTGCACGAGCTCGGCACCGGCCTGGTTCTTCTCTTCCTGACGCTGTTCAATGCCGTTCTCGGCCTGAATCAGGAGGGCAAGGCGGCGGCGGCGGTCGCCGCGCTCCAGAAGATGATGATCATCAAGGCGAGAGTCCTCCGGAGCGGGGAGCTCGTCCAGATCCCCGCAGAGCAGCTCGTTCCAGGCGACGTCGTCTCGATCGAGGCCGGAGACGTCGTGCCCGCGGACGGCCGGCTGCTGAAGGCGGCAACGCTCGAGGTCGCCGAGGCGGCGCTGACCGGCGAGAGCATGCCGGTTCCGAAAGGCATCGAGACCGTCGCGCAACTGGACGCACCGCTGGGCGACCGACTCGACATGGTCTACATGAACACGAACGTCACGCGTGGGGCCGGCGAGTTCGTCGTCACGACCACGGGCATGGCGACCGAGGTCGGACACATCTCGGGCATGCTCGCGCAGGAGAGCGACAAGGACTCGCCGCTCACGAGGCAGCTCAGCAAGCTGACGAGCCAGATCCTCGTCATCTCGGGCACCGCACTGGTGATCTCGATCATCCTGAACATGTCGCGCGGCGAGTCGTTCAAGACCGTCTTCCTGGCGGCGATCGCGTTCGCGATCGCGGCGATCCCCACCGGGCTCCCTGCCGTCGTCACGGCGATTCTCTCGATGGGGACGCAGAAGCTCGCCCAGGCGAACGCGATCATGAAGCGTCTTCGCTCGACGGAGACCCTTGGCTCGACCTCGGCGATCAACTCCGACAAGACCGGGACGCTGACGCTCAACCAGATGACCGCCGTCGAGCTGACGATCCCGGGCCGCCGCTACCTGATCGACGGCAACGGCTACTCCACTGAGGGCCGGATCAAGCGCGCCGCCGGCCAGAACGACGTCGATCTCGAACAATTCATGCTGCCGATGATCCTCGCGTGCGACGCCGTCGTCCACGACGGCGAGATGATCGGCGACCCCACCGAAGGCGCGCTCGTCGTGCTCGGCGAGAAGGGCGGGCTCGACTCGTCTGCGACGCGGGAGAAGTACCCGCGAATCGCCGAGCTGCCGTTCGACACGGCGTACAAGCTCATGGCGACGTTCCACCGGCTGAAGGACGAGTCCGGCCGCGACGTCGTCCGGTGCTTCGTCAAGGGCGCACCCGACAAGGTGCTCGCCCGAGGCTCGATGACGCTCAGCCCCGACGACCTGCAGCCGATCGCCGTCGATGACGCGATGCGCGGTCGCTACGAGGCGGAGAACGAGCGCCTGGGAGAGCAGGGCCTGCGTGTGCTCGCGACGGCGCGCAAGGACTTCGACACCGCGACGTTCGATCCGAACGCCGACCTACTCCCTCTCCTCGACGGTCTCACGCTGCTCGGGCTCATTGGAATCGTCGACCCGCCACGACCGACGGCCAGGGATGCGATTGCGAACGCGCATTCCGCCGGGATCCAGGTGCGTATGATCACCGGCGACCACGCCGTCACCGCAGCTGCGATCGCAGCGAAGCTCGGCATCAAGGGTCGGGCGATCACGGGCGCTGAGTTCGGTGAGATGAGCGACGATGAGCTGCTTGCGCAGATCGACGACATCGGCGTGATCGCACGGGTGACGCCTGAGCACAAGGTGCGCCTCGTCGACATGCTGAAGCGCAAGGGCCACATCGTCGCCATGACCGGCGACGGGGTGAACGATGCGCCCGCGCTGAAGCGCGCCGACATCGGCATCGCGATGGGGATCACCGGTACCGAGGTCTCGAAAGAGGCCGCGGCGATGATTCTCACCGACGACAATTTCGCCACGATCGTGAAGGCCGTCGAGCTTGGACGCGGTCTCTACGACAACCTGACGCAATACGTTCGCTTCCAGATGGGAGTGCTGTTCGGCTTGGTCGTCACCTTCCTCGGCGCCGCAATCTTCAACGTGGTCGGCGGCGTTGCTTTCGTGCCACTGCAGACCCTGTGGATCAACTTCACCACGCAGGTCTTCCAGGCGATCGGGCTCGGCTACGGTGAGCCCGCGGAAGGCTTGATGAAGCGCAAGCCGCGGGATCCGGAGGAGCCGATCCTGCCGACCGGTTTGATGCTCTGGCTCGGCTGCATCGGTCTCGTCATGGGCGCTACCACGATCGGTGTGATCGCGTGGGCCGATCATCACTACGACACGACCACCGCCCGCACGATGGGCATGACGTCCTTCGCGTTGGCGAACCTGCTCTACTCGTTCTGCGAACGGGACCAGCTGCAATCGGTGTTCAGCCTCGATGTCCTGCGCGATCGGAAGTTCCTGTATTTCTCCGGCGCCTCGCTGCTCGCGATCATCATCGCGCCGCAGCTCGATCTGCTCAACAGGATCCTCGAAACGGTGCCGTTGACGCTGCACCAGTGGCTGATCTGCATCGTTGCTGCGTTCGCGGCCGTCGTCGCTTCCGAGATCCGCAAGGCGATCCTGCGACACCGTGAGCAAGCACCCGCGGCGAGCGACGGTGTCGAGGTTGCGTCTTTGGGGTCACCGAGCTGATCGGTGGCTGTCGGAACAAGCACCGCGGTTGAGGAGGACGCGGGCGGCAACACTCGGTTTGCGGTCCTGCTCGCGATGCAGTGACCGCGGTGAAAGGTCCAAAATGAGGGTTCGGTCAGTATCGGCTTGGCGGTAGCTTGTGTACTTCTCGTTTCATGCGCGCGCGCGAGTAGCAGATCCTGGTGCAGTGTGCAAGCGACTGCAGCCGTCCCAGTCCAAAGCGCTCGCTCTGTTGCCCTGACCGCGGCTTGCTCTGACGTTCGTGACCTCGTGGGCGGACCTGTCGCGATGGCCCGGTTGTTGCGCGGCCGTGCGTCGCCGAGGAGCTCGAGACCCTGTTCAGGCGCGCTCAGCTGGCGGCGCTGCCGCGAGCGGCCGGTGGGCGAACCTCGTGGTGACGGTGCGTTCGGGTACGACTTCGGATGCGCTACCGCGAGCGGGAGAATCGTGAGCGCGGGTCGACTCGGACACGCCAGATCAGCCAGGGGACAACCCGACGAGGAGGCCCGCGAAAACGTGATCGACGCGCTCCGAGAGCTGCTCGCGGCCCGGTTCGGTTCGCCGCCCGAGCTGCCAGACCGCACCGGCAGCGACTCGCTCGAGCTGACGATCGCGGCTTGAAGTCGATGACGGGAGGATCGCGGCCAGTCGCTGTGAAACGATAAGTTCTTTGCCGAGTCGAAAGGACGCGCGATGGCCCAGGTGAGCTACGTCAACGCAACCTGCATCTATGCGAACAACCCTGTCCCGGCCGTCAACGAACTCAACCTCGAGATCGCTGACGGTGAGTTCATGGTGCTCGTCGGCCCTTCGGGCTCTGGCAAGTCGACGGCCCTGCGCATGCTCGCCGGGCTCGAGCCGGTCAGCGGTGGAACGGTGCAAATTGGCGGCGAGGACGTCTCAGACAAGGCTCCGAGGGACCGGGACATCGCCATGGTTTTCCAGAACTACGCGCTGTACCCCCACATGTCAGTCGCAGAAAACATGGGCTTTGCCCTGAAGCTGAGGGGCGTGGAGAAGAAGGAGCGGCAGGCGAGGGTGCGCGAGGCCGCAGCGATGCTCGACCTCGAGGAGTACCTCGACCGCAGACCCGGCGCGCTCTCGGGCGGCCAGAGGCAGCGCGTAGCAATGGGCAGGGCCGTCGTGCGAGAGCCGAGTGTCTTCCTCATGGATGAGCCGCTGTCGAACCTTGACGCCAAGCTGCGTGTCGAGACGCGTGCGAACATCGCCGCCCTGCAAGCGCGACTCGGCACAACCACGATCTACGTCACGCACGACCAGGTCGAGGCGCTGACGATGGGAGATCGTGTCGCGGTGCTCCAGGACGGGCTCTTGCAACAGGTGGACACGCCGCACAACCTCTATGCCTCTCCGGTGAACGAGTTCGTGGCCGGTTTCATCGGCTCGCCGGCGATGAACCTCCGCGAGGCGCGTCTCGTTCCAGGCGGCGCCCTCCTCGGCGACGTCGCGATACCGCTGCACGAAGAAACGCTTGATGCGGCACACCGAGCCGGTCTCGAGACCGTGACACTCGGTCTCCGGCCTGAAGCCTTCACGAGTAGCCTCGATGGTCCCCTCCGGCTGCAAGTGACCCTCGTAGAGGAGCTCGGCGCCGACACGTACGTCTACGGACAGCTCCCTGGAGACGACCCGAGCAGCAAGCCGTTCGTCGTGCGTCACAGCGGGCACATTCCGCCAGCCGTCGGAGATGTTCTTGGCCTCGACGTGGCCCAGGGCACCGAGCTCATCTTTGATCCGGCCACCGGTTCTCGGGTGAAGTAGGGAGTCGCCGCACGAGCGGGTCGCCGATCCACGAGCTCGTCGTCCGCGGTCAGACGTCTTCGGCACGGGAAGTTGCAGCCCGTGACGCAGAGGTCTCGGACTGTTTCGCTGCCACGTCGACGTGCGCCACACCCAAGGAGATAATTCGATGTCCCGCAAGATCCTCACGCGCCTCACGGCAGCGCACCCGCCGGCTCAGACCACTGTGCCTGCGGTTGCATCGTTCCCGGGCGCGCCGAGTCCGAGCGCATCGTTCGACTGGCGCCAGCGAGCGATCGATTACGACTCGTTCGTCTACGACTGGTCGCAGCCCGGCCGGTTTCCAACGATCGCGTGGGATCACACGCACTACAACATGCGTGATGACACCTACAAGATGCCGTCCTACTACGGCGATAGCCGGCTCGACGCGGACGGCACGCAGGAAGCGCTTGGACAGATCGCATCCGTCGTTGGGGCGACCCTCGTAGGCATCGACAAGTCGAACCAGGACGGCATCAACTACGTCGACATGCTGCGCACGTTCTACTGGCCCAGCCTCGGGATCGCACATAACGAACCCACCGTTCAAACCTCCCTGGCAGGCCAGGCCGACCTCCATGGTGGTCACAGCTATTGGTATACGACCGCAGCGAACGTCCTCTACTACATGCTCGGCGCTCAGTACCCGAATGCGACGAACATGACAGAAATGCTGCGGAGCATCGCCGACAGGTTCTGCGATCAGGTTCTCGCGCTCGGCGGCGCGAGTGCGAACTTCGACGGGCAGGGATTCAACTTCTCGACGAGGACGAAGAACGCCGGCAACAGAAACGAGGGTGGCGACGGGGCAGCCGGCACGGCTGCGATCGAGCTTTGGGCCTACGCCAAGTTCGGTGACGCGAAGTACCTCCAGGCGGCGAAGTGGTCGATGGACTACCTCGAGCGCTCAAACTCGAGTCTCTTCTACGAGATTCTGCCCCAGATGGCGCCATACCTCGCGGCGAGGATGAATGCGCAATTCGGCACCGACTACGATGTGCGCAAGTACTTCGACTGGATCCTCGGTGGATCGGCCGTACGCCCCGGGTGGGGCACGATCCTTCAGCGCTGGGGGAGCTACGACACCTACGGCCTCATCGGCAGTCAAACCGACGGCGGTGGCTACGCCTTTGCGATGAACACTTTTTCCGCCCCGCTCTTTGCGGCTACTGCGAAGTACGACCCGAGGTTCGCGGACACTGTTGGCCGGTGGATGTCGAACATCCACAATGCCGCCCGCTTCTACTACCCGGACCAGATGCCGGGCGGGAATCAGCGGTACGGAGCCAGCTACATCAACGACCCGGCGCACGTCATTCCGTATGAGGGGCTCCGCGCGACGGAGAACGGCCACACGCCGAACGCGACGGGCGACCCCTCCGCCTACGGACAGCAGTGGGGGCTGAACCACGAAGTCACCACCGACCTCGGCCTCTATGGTGGGAGCTGGGTTGGGTTCCTCGGGGGCTCGGTCAGTTCCACGAACGTCCCCAACGTCCTGCGGACAGACCTGAACGCACTCGACTTTTACGCGACATCGTCGTATCCGACCTACCTCTACTACAACCCGACGTCCGGCCCCGTCGGAGTAGAGGTGACGCTGACCGGCGCATCGGATCTCTATGACAAAATCACGGACCGGGTGCTGTTGCAGAACGTCTCCGGAACGGAGACGGTGACGATCCCGCCAGGATCGACGATCCTGGTGATCCGCGCCCGCTAACGACACTGTGTTGCGCGTGGCGGCCAGGGAAGCGCATCAACGACACGACGCTAACGAAACCGTCGGCGAGTGATGCCCGGGTAGAGCACAACGAGTCGACCATCGTGCCGGATCAGCGACGGGTTGAAGATGGTTGAGGCGGTCCACCCGATGCCAGTCGGGTCGGGCCATTGGCTGGTCGGTGTGAAAGGTGAGCGACGAGTCGCGATCGAACGGGCCGATTGCCTTATATTCCCCGAACGATTCCCGATCAGCGGTCTCATCAGTGGTGCAGCCAGGGGAAGACTACGACCGCGCATCAAAACGCCGGACAAACCGTGCTACTTCAACGATGACCTCTAACGCCCAGTCGCGTCCAACGCACCTGCCAAACGTCCCATACAGGCTCACGCGCCTAGGAATCATCATGTCGGGCGACCCGAGTGTCCCCTACGAAGTGGAAGGCGTGCTGAATCCAGCAACGGCGTGGGGAACCGACGGTGAGCTCTATCTCTACCCGCGGATGGTCGCCGAGGGGAACGTCTCACGCGTGGGGAAGGCGCGCGTGGTGGTGGTCGATGGGGTACCAACCCGGGTGGAGCGGCAGGGCGTAGTTCTGGAACCTGTTCGCCCCTGGGAGCACGGCCTTCGGCACGGGGGCGTCGAAGACCCCCGCATCACCTGGATGCCTTCCCTCAAGGTCCACGTCATGACCTACGTCGCATTCGGACCGTTCGGACCCCGACCCGCGGTCGCGATCTCGCACGATCTGGAGAGTTGGGCAAGGCTGGGACCGTTCCAGTTCGAGTACGACGACGCCCTTGAGATCGACCTGAATCTCTATCCGAACAAGGACGTCGTGTTCTTCCCGGAAGCTGTCCCGGATCCGGACGGTCGACCGAGTTACGCGGTGATCCATCGTCCGATGTGGGAGTTCTGGTTCACACGCACAGACGAGGTTGCGCCCCTTCCGGCTGGCACGACCGATTCTCGTGCAAGCATCTGGATCTCGTACATTCCGGAGGAGGATGTGCGGGCGGACATCTCGGCGCTCACTCGCCCGAGAGGACACCGCTTCGTGGCCGGCTCGCAGTTCGAGTGGGAGAGCCTCAAAGTGGGGGGAGGACCACCGCCGATCAGAGTGGACGAGGGCTGGCTCCTGATCCACCACGGCGTTGCGGGCAAGATCGGCGACGACCCGTTCGTGCCGCAAACCGACGTGTTCTACTCGGCAGGAGCGCTGATCCTCAGCGCAGCCGATCCGTCGCAGGTCATCGCGCGCACCCCAGAGCCGCTCCTCGTGCCCGAGACACCGGATGAGCTTGTTGGCACAGTGGGAAACGTGGTCTTCCCGACGGCAATCGAGTCGATCGAGGGTAAGCACTATGTCTTCTACGGTATGGCTGACGCGAAGATCGGTGTCGCTCTGCTTGAGCGAACATAGTCCTGCGCGGAGTCACAGAAGCGCGAGCCAACGACTCGCGACAGTCCCGAGCGGCAGGGCGCCCGACCTAAGGTCGTACCACTCAGGCGGGCGAGCCCTGCGCCGAAGACGCGTTCCTGCCTCGAGGGGGAGTCCTCACGCTTAGGCTCCGAGGGACAGTCGCACGAGACTCGGAGAGGGAGCATGACCGGGCCACTCGAGCAGGTCCGGTGAGGTTTTTATGCAGCCTGTAGCTGGGCACAGCCCGCCTGCGACCGCTCTTCACCCTTCGCCCGTCAGTCCCTCGGCGTGCGTGGCGGTAGCGGGCGCCGGGGGTTTCGGTCAGTTTTGCCTGGAGGCGTACCGGCAGACCGGTGACATTTCAGTGGCGGCAGTGGCGGATCCGAATCTGGCCGGGAGCGTGCCTCCGACACACCCGGAGCTATCCATCACGGCGGATTGGCGGAATCTCCTCGACGTTCCGACGATCGAGGTGATTCACCTCGCCACGCCACCCTTCCTCCGGGCGGAAATCGCCGTTCCGGCTCTCAAAGCCGGAAAGAGCGTGTTTTGCGAGAAACCGCTGGCCCTCTCTCTCCGCGAAGCAGACGAGATACTCGACGCGGCGCGCCTCGCCGGCCGCAGTGTGGGCGTGGACTACGTTCTCCGCCATCATCCGGCGTTCGAGTTCGTTGCTCGGCTATCTGCTTCTGCGCTCTTTGGACCGTTGCGGACGTTCTCGCTCCAAAACTTCGCACAAGTCCTGCCCGGCGATCACTGGATGTGGGATACAGAGAAGAGCGGAGGCATCCTGGTAGAGCACGGCGTCCATTTCTTCGATGCATATGGGCAAATTGCCGGCGCTCCGGAGGAAGTCTGGGGCAGCGCGCCACGGAAAGAAGCGGTTCAGGTGACTGTCCGATATGTGAGCGGTGCGATCGGCCGCTACTATCATGAGTTCGCGTGGCCGCAGAAGTTGGAGCGCACCCACGGAATCATGTTCTTCGAGCATGGCTACATCGAGATCGACGGCTGGATTCCTGACCGCGTGCACGGTAGAGTGGACGCACCGGCAGCGGCGCTCGAGGCTGTCGTCCCGCCACTCTACCCCTCACTTGAGGTGCGCGAGGATTCTGGTGCCGTCTCTTTCGACGTTCGGTTTCCAGATCGCCAAGCCGCCTACCGGTCCGCCATCGTCGACGGGATGCGCGACCTCATTGCGAAACACCGTGGGCCGAGCCATCGCATGGTCGTCTCCGCGCACGACGCCCGCGACAGTTTGTCTCTGGCACTGGGGGCTCGGCGCGCTGTCGAAACAGGAGGGCGCGAGCGATTATCCTGCTGACAGTGGTTTCAGGATCAGGAGGACAAGACATGAGGAGCAGCAAGCGACTGAGGCAGCAGATTTCATTGATGACAGGCGAAGAGCCAACAAAGGAGGAGGGGGTTTAAGTGAAGAAGCGATGGATTGTGTTGCTGGGGGCGACTCTCGTGGTTTCATCCATGGTTACTGCCCAGAGCGTGTTGGCACGCGGCCATTCGGTACGTCCATCTGGATCAGCCGCGCCGAAAGTTACACGCTGTACCGCCAAGGGCAACGTCACGTACATGTACTGGGGTGACAGCGGGGACAACGCTGCCCATAAGCAGAGCATCGCGGTCGCCGAGAGGCAATGCAAGGGCCTGCACGTGAACGCGATCTGGGATTCGGGGAACTACGATACCGATCTGGCCACGAAGATTGGCTCCGGTAACGCTCCGGATCTCTTCCAGCTCGACGCCTCGAAGCGCATTCCGCAGTATGTGAGCCAAGGCGCCCTCGCACCCCTGGACACGTTCGTGAAGCAGCAGAAGATCCACCTGACCAAGACGTACTGGCCGCAGTGCGTGAACGAACTGACGTACAAGGGGCATGTGTACGGCCTGCCGCGCACTTGCAGCAACCAGAGCCTGCTCTTCTACAACAAGGAGATGTTCCGAGCCAAAGGGGTGGCGTTCCCGACGAACAACTGGACGTACAGCAAAATGGCAAGCGCAGCCCAACAGCTGTCCGGAAGCTACTCCTTGCCGCATGACCAGACGTCTCAGTTGCGGTTCGGCATGGCCTTCAACACCGACGACTTCCGCACCCAGCAGTTCATGTGGGGCTGGGGCGGTGACTGGCTAAACAGCAAGCTCAACCGGTGCACGATGACTAGCCCGGCGGCTCGGGCGGGTTTGCAGTTCCTGCACGACATCGCGTACAAGCAGCACGGTATGCCTACCGCGGCGCAGGCCAGCGGCCTTCCGGACTACTTCGGCGGGTTCCAGAAGGAACGCTATGCCATGGCGTTCATGGGCCCGTGGGCGCTCAACTATGCCTTCGGCAAGAAGCCGGGCGGCCAAGCGCTGATCGACTTCGATTGGGGCGCGGTTCTGACGCCGCGTGGGCCGAAGTCTCGCCAGGCGGTGATGGCCTCGACCGGACTGGTGATCTCCAAGCACTCCAGTCACAAGAGTGCGGCATTCTGGCTGGCTCGCTTCGATAGCGAGGGCAACGGCGCGGTGCTGACCGGCGCCTACGGCGTCGACATGCCGGGGGCGAAGGCGCTCTGGCGCCACCCGGCCGTTGTACGCGAGTACGGGAAGCCGCTCCTCGCCACGATCAGGAAGAGCAACCTGACCGGCCGTTACCCGAAGCTAGTGCCACAGTACGACAAGTTCTGGAACGTCATCAGCACCGACCTGCAGCCCTTCTGGCAAGACAAGGCGACGGTTCAGGCGGTGACATCAAAAGCCTGTGCCGACGTCACCAGCCAGGGGCTACTGGGGGGCTAGGCGCAGCATCCTTCCGTCGGGCGGCCCCTGCCCGCCACCGGCTGATGCCGGTGGCCCCCGGGGCCGCCCCTCGGCAGTTCGAGCCGCGCGTGAAGACAGCCGATGGGAGGAGATAGCGAATGTCGGCAGTAGAGACGGCGCCGCGGAAAAGCGGCTGGGCGCGCCGGTGGTCGCGGTGGTGGGTGCGGTCTCGCGAGGCGCGCTGGGGAGTCGGTCTGACCTCTATCTGGCTGGTCGGGTTTCTCGTATTTGCGGCGGTCCCGCTTGGGATGTCGGTCTATATCAGCTTCACCAACTGGGCGCCGATCTCCGGACCGTTCTGGGATGCACACACCATCGGGCTCGAGAACTATCGAACCTTCCTCACCGACCACGTGTACTGGCACTCAGTGTTCAACACGATCTACTACGCGGTTGGCAGTGTCGCTGTGGTCAATTTGGTTGCGCTGCCCATGGCCCTGCTGCTCAATCAGAAGCTGAGGGGTTTGAATATCTTCCGGACCGTCTTCTACCTGCCGGCAATCCTGCCGGCGGTCGCGGTCGTTCTCGTCTTCAGGCTGATCCTTTTCCCGGGAACCGGACTCGTCAGCTGGATACTCACCAAGGTCGGCGCTCAGTGCGACACCACCCAGGTCACGTGCGAGCCAGTCGACTGGCTCAATAACCCGAGGCTGACCATGCCCGCCGTCATCCTGGTTTCGGCCTGGGGTGTCGGGCAGACACTCCTGATCTACCTGGCCGGCCTTCAGGGCATCGACAGGGGACTCTATGAAGCCGGCGCGGTCGATGGTACGACGAGCTGGTCCAAATTCCGGTACATCACACTGCCCCTCCTGACCCCTGCCATCTTCTTCAACGTCGTCACCGGTCTCATCGGGGCATTCCAGGAGTTCACCAAGCTGGTGATCTTCGCCGGTGGCGCGACCGCCACTGGGGGTCCAGGGCAATCGCTTCTGACGACCTTCTGGTACGTCTACGTCGAAGGCTTCGACTATTCCCATATGGGACTGGCAACCGCCATGGCCTTCGGTCTCTTTTTCCTCATCCTCCTCTTCACGGGGCTGAACTTTCTCGGCCAAAAACGGTGGGTGTTCTATCAGGAGGAGCGTCGCTGATGGGCAGCGAGCTCGAGTACACCCCACCAGTCCCGGTGGCAGCACTTCCTGCCGGCGTGCCGACCCCGTCCCGCCATCGCGGGGTGCTGCCGGCGCGTGGCTTCGGCTCCAAGCTGGCGGCCTACGTCGTCGTCGTGCTCATCTCGATCTTCTCGCTGTTCCCGCTGTACTGGATGCTCGAGAACTCGCTCCGCACCGCCGTGGATGCAGGGGCCACCGTCACCCTGGTGCCCAAGAGCCCGTGGCAGTGGTCCAACTACTCGACCATGTGGCACTACCTGCCGTACCCCATGAGCACCTTCCTGATCAATAGCTTCGTCCTCGCGGGGCTGGTCACGCTCGGGACGGTGATCTCCAGCGCACTGATCGCGTATGGCTTCGCCCGCTTCCGCTTCTTCGGACGCAACGTCTTTTTCGCCGTGATCATCAGCACCATGATGATCCCGTACGCGGTCATGATGATCCCCCAGTACGCCCTATTCATCAACTTCTTCCACTGGGGCAGCGGCGGCTCACTCTTCGGCTACCACAACCTCTTCCAGTTTCTGCCTCAGATCGTGCCTGCATTCTTCGGCTCGCCGATCTTCATCTTTCTACTGCGTCAGTTCATCAGAGGGATTCCATACTCTCTGGACGAGGCGGCCATGGTCGATGGCGCCGGGCCGCTACGGATCTTCTGGACGATCATCCTGCCTGAGCTCCGGCCCGCGCTCGCCGCGGTGATGGTTCTGACCTTCATCGGCAAGTGGAACGACTTTCTCGGGCCGTTGATCTACCTCCAGGACCCGCATAACTGGACCGTGGAGCTGGCGCTCAACGGTTTCGTGGGCCGGTACGGCACCTCATATCTCAATCTGCAGATGGCGGCTTCCGTGATCGCCATTGCGCCCATTGTGCTCATCTACTTCATCGCTTCGCGACAGATCATCCAGGGCGTCACTCTGAGCGGCGTCAAGGGCTGAGCACGGCGCTTGCACGTGAACGATTGAGAATGGAGCAGGCACGAGTGCTACCCCGCAGCGGCAGGTCTCGAGCCACCTTGCTACTCATTGCAGCGGTTCTCGTTGGCTCGATCGGGGCGCGTTTCGTTGCACAGAGAGCTGGTTGGCAGAGTCATGATGCGCGACCGCATCAAGGCGGTCAGATTGTGTGGACATCACGAAGGCCGGTCGGCTCGTGGACGGCGGCGGCTCCTCTTCCGGTTCCTGAGGTGTCGCAAGCCGCCCTCCTCCTCGCCAATGGCGACGTGTTGATGACGGGTGGGGAGGACGTGAAGGATGGCCGTCCAACCCACGTGGTGCAGCGGTATCACACTGCTGCTGGAACGTGGTCGACCGTGGCCGCGATGCGGCAAGAGCGCATCGGCCACACGGTGACCCTTCTCAAAGACGGCCGTGTTCTCGCCGTGGGCGGGCTGGGAAAGAAGCTGCAGCCGCTCAGCTCGGTCGAGATCTATGACCCGATTCGCGACCGATGGGCTTCAACGGTGCCACTACCGGACGTTCGGTTTTCGCACTCCGCCACGCTTCTTCCCGACGGCCGCGTACTGGTGGTGGGCGGGATCGTCCATGGCGCGGTCTCCCGCAGCGTTCTCATCTTCGATCCGCGCAAGCCGGCATGGCGAGCGGGGCCGCCGACGCTCTCTCCGCATGCGCAGCAGAGTGCGCTGGCTCTTCCTGACGGGCGAGTTCTGATTGCCGGTGGGTATGGCGGCAGGGCAGAAGTCTACGACCCGAAGAGCCGGCACGTGGACGGAGGTGGGAGGCCCTGACGTACTCGCCCATCCGATTCTTGCCGTCCGTGCGCAATGGGCATGTCCTGCTCGCCACGGGTGTCGACAACGCGGGACAGACCTTCAGGTCCGCCAGCCTTTTCGATCCGAAGACGGACCGCTGGAGCCCGGCCTCAGCGATGGCCACCGGGCGGGACTCCCCCAGCGGTGCGGAACTGCGCGACGGCCGCGTCCTGGTTGCCGGCGGAGCGTCCAACCGGCAGGTGCTCCGATCGGCCGAGATCTACGACTGGCGGAGCAACCGATGGGCTCACGCCGCCCCGATGCTTCATGCGCGATCCGCGGCGTCGGCCCTCTTGCTGCGGAACGGTCGTGTGCTCGTCTGTGGCGGCTCCTGGTACGGCACGGTCCTGAGTAGCTGCGAGCTCTACCACCCCTAGGTGCGCCTCGGAATCCGAGCAGTTGGATCATCCTGCTATCAGGTCTTCTCGCACCTGGCTCTGTCGTTCGGCGGCAACGTACTCGCCATGCTGTTGTCGCTGCCAATCGTCCTGGTGTCGGTCGGCGCGGCTTTCGTTGTTCACTCGCTCAGTCTGGTACCGCTGCTCATCGCCCTCCTGGTTGGCGCGTTGCCCAATCCGGCATGTATGGGACTCCACACGCTCGCGCGAGAGCTCGCCCGCGGTGACACCGCGGATTTCGGCGAGCAACGGCAGGGACTCCGCACGTACTGGAGGGTGAGCCTCAGAGCGTGGTCGATCGCCGCTGCAATCGCCATCATCTGCGTGCTGAACATGGCGTTCTACGGTACACAGGCCGCGAACCCTGCTACTCGCTTGCACGCGGTCGCCGCACCGCTGTTCGTCGTCTGGACACTCATCCTGTTCCTCTGGCTCGGAATCCAACTGTATGTCGCTCCGCTGCTTCTCGCCCAGGCGGAGGCACGTGTGCTCCTCGCCTACCGAAACGCCGCCGTGATCATGCTGTCGAGGCCGTTTGCCAGCTTGACCGTATCCCTCATCTGGCTGGGTGTGCTCGTATTCACATCGTTCACGGCGCTGGCGACCATCATTGGGCTGGCTCTGGCCGCGTCCATCCAGCAAAACACACTCAGGCTGGTGCTTCCCAACCTTCTACCAACGCAGGGCTAGGGCGATTCGAGCGTCAGCTACCTCTCAACGCCGGACCGGGGAGCGCGGCGGTTTCGTAGACTTGATCAGGAATCATGAGGAGCACCATCATTCGCGCGGCAGCTCGCATTGCTGCTGTTGCAGTTGTTCTTCTTGTTGGTACCGCAGCAGCCGCCTCATCGCGACATGCGTCTACCGCGAATCAGAAGATCAAAGCGCGGGTGGGCGCGTACATACTGGCGTTTACCCCCAAGTCCGGGACCATCGCGGTGTCTCATGGTGGGAGCGCAGTTCTCCAGATCAGGGAGCTGGGCGGGCACGCCAAAGTAAATCTCCTCAAGTCGACCAAGAGGATTACCCATTCCGGCGCGAACTGGACGCTCTCCGGCAAGGCGCCGTGGGCGTCATTTCAGCTCACGCTCACGGCTTCAAGTCCAACAAGTGATGGGCAACCATCCGGTAACGCTCTCATCGGCCTGACGCTGAAGGTCACGCCGAGCAAGGACGCGCCGGCAGACCCCGGTCCGGATGTCACGCTCGTCCACGCGCCTGCCGCCGCGTTGAAGGTGTACGCGGCGGCACCCCCGGTCGCCGGAAACAATCTCTTCCTCTCCAACACCCAATTAGGCAGCACGATCCTGTACTTCTCGAACTACACCGCGCTCGGTCCGTACTTCGACCGCACACGGTCGGGGGTGACCCAGCCAAACTTCCCCTATTTGCGTGCCGGCACCAAGGGGTCGTTGGTCGGCGTGTCCCGTGGCTCCTTCGGCTACGTTCCGCCGCCCAGTAGTCTCGGCTCGCTACCCCACAAGAAGACGACCGTAGTCGTTTCCAGCTATCTCTACCTCGAGCCCGCGATCCCGTCCGCTGAATCAGACATCGCCACGGCGTATCTGCGGGCGCTGGATACCGTCGACTCGGCAGTCGCTCAGCCGTCCGTTCCCGCCGCCGACTGGCAGACCCTCGCGGCAAGATCTGCGGCCGACATCGCCGATCCATCGAATTGGGTGACCGTCAACGGGCATCAGTACCTGCGCTCATACGTCTCGGACACTCGCTCCGCCCCGGAGCTGCTGACCCAGGCGGGCGTGCTGGCAGGAATCAGGGCTTACGAAGCCCGAAACCGCACGTCAGTACCCTTCGCCGCCGCGCTCGATGCCGATCTATCCACGTACTACGACCCGGTATACGGCACCGTCATGAACAGCCTCCCCCACGACCCGTCGGCACGGGGAGAGAGCTGGTATTTCGTCAATAACCTGATCTCACTGTTGCAACTCGCGCAGACTGGCGACGGTGCAGCCAAAACGTTGCTGCTGCAATCGGTGGACGCAGTAATCAAGCTGGCGCATGTCAACGGATACGAGTTTCCACAGAACTTTGCCTACAGTGACTTCAACGGATCAGGCTCGCAAGTTGAACACGATGTTGCGGGAGGGTATGCCTGGTTGATGCTGGAACTGTATGAGCTCACGGGCAAGGCGCAGTATCTGGATGAGTCCAAAGCATCCATTGCTCATGTGGCCGGAACGGGCTTCGACCTGTCGTACGAGACACACATGTCGGCGTTCACAGCCGCAGCCGCGCAGAGGCTCTACACGATGACGGGGGACACCACCTATCGCGGGTACGCCGTACTCGCGCTGGCCAACCTCTTTCACGCGGTCCGCCTCTGGGACTGCACCTACGGGATGTGTAAGAAGGGATCGGGCTATCACACATACATGGGCCTGAACCCACTGCCCTGGTCGGACTATGTCGCCATGCTGGAGCAGTACGAGGCGTGGCTCGGCCTTCAGAGCTACATGCGCTACGCCCAGAACGAGCCGACCTATGTAACGAACCTGGTCAAGGCATTCATCCGGGACTCACCGCGCACCCTGCAGTACTCGCTGCCGCCATTGCTGCCGTCCGGCGCAGCGTCATCCGCTGCCGGGGAGTACTCGTTTGTGCCGCGCAACAACCTGAGCTGGCACATCCCTCTTGAGGATCTGCGGGAGGGAGAGGTGACCAGCGGGGCAATCGGCCAGGAGCTCTATGGAGCGGGCGGCCCCTTCATGTTTGCGGCCTATGCGCAGTAATCAGGTGTAGTAGAGCTCGCAGCTATCCGAGGACCGAGCCAAACCAACTGTTCGCGATGGGCCGGACAGGGATCGAACCTGTGACCTTGGGATTAAAAGTCCCCTGCTCTACCAACTGAGCTACCGGCCCGCCCGGCCAGTGTAGACAGCGTTCGCGGCTATTCTGGCTCCGGCCGCCCCCATCGACTAGCGGCCTAGGTCGCCACCCTTTCAAGGTGGTCGCGCGGGTTCGAATCCCGCTGGGGGCATTCGATGCGATGGACGGATGTGACACACCGCATCCGTCCATCGGTCAGATGTGCCGGACGGGTCGTGAAGCTACGTAGTAGTGACACGCTCGCACCCTGAATCGGTCGCTGCAGCAGCCGACGTGCTCGCGGCTGGCGGCACGATTGCGCAGGCTGCAACACAGGCCGGGTCAGTCGCCGCACGGTCGAACGCTGGCGCGACCGGGGCGCGTTGCGCGCAATCTGGGAGCAGTCTTCCCGCGCTCATGCCGCGGTCGCTCGGCAGGCTTCACTTTCGCGGCGAGCCGCGGGGGAACAACGCCAGCCAGCGTCCGGGAATGTGCCCGAAGCGAGGCTAGAATCCGCGCCGGTGTCCTCCGCCGACGTCGATGCGTACCTGAGCGGGCTCGAGGAGCCGAAGCGCGGAACGCTCCAGACGCTTCGCAGCACGATCCTCGAGATCGTGCCCGAGGCTGAACAGATCATCTCCTACCGTGTACCTGCCTTCCGGGTGAGAGGTAGGACCGTCGCAGGCATTGCCGCATTTCGGGACCACTTGAGTTATCTGCCGTTCAGCGGCTCGGTCCTGTCGCAGTTGGCCGATGAGCTTGAGGGTTACACGATGACGAAGAGCGCCCTTCACTTCGCGGTCGACCAGCCGCTTCCAGAGACGCTCGTCAAGAAACTGATCGCCGTGCGGCTGGCCGAAAACCGGTGACGTTCGCGCTGGCGAACTTCGTCCCTCGCCTGCGCAATTGTTCGGGAATGTTCACCGAGGACTGAAGTCCGAGTTGCGATGGCAGCCCTTCGATCCCTCGGCTTGAGCCCGGCAGCCAGTGGTCTACCATCGTGCAGTGGAGCTGCGATCCTCGCACGAACTGCTTGTCTGGCTCGCCGAGTTGGGCTCAGCTCGCGCCGGCTCGGGAGCACTGAGGCGAGGGGAATATCTCCTATCGCAAGCCACCGGCGAGGGGAAAGTCACGCAACCACCCAACCGGCTGGTCGATTGGCTCTACGAACTACGCGACGCCGGGTCGATCACCTTCGACGACTCGGACGCCACGGAGGCGAGGAGTCCTAACAGCGAAGTCGCACGAAAGGAACTCTTCCTGATCAGGGGCATCGCCGTGACCGCAGCTGGCCGAACATCCCTGGCGCGGCCGAGGCCAAGCTAGTCGGGTGCGCCAGTGTTCGGGAATGTCCCCTGAGCAGGACGTGCTGACCCGGAGGGCGACGGCTCGATCTCTGGCGGTTTGACCAAAGGAAGGGGATCAGAATGGACGCGGAAACGGGAGGCGTGAAGGTGGTCGGGCCAGCCAGCGGCGACGAAGTCTTTCTCGGCAGTATCGGTGTTCGCTTCCTGATTGACGGCACCGATGCAGGCCAGCGCTTCGCGTTCCTTGAGCACCCGATGTCGCCACGCGCACTGGCTGCGCCTCTTCACCGCCACTCGCGGGAGGACGAGTACAGCTTCGTGCTGGAGGGACGCATGGGTGCTCTACTAGGCGATGAAGTTGTCGAGGCTGGGCCGGGCGAACTCGTCTTCAAGCCGCGCAACCAGTGGCACACCTTTTGGAACGCGGCGGATGCGCCGTGCCGGGTGCTCGAGATCATTTCGCCCGCTGGCTTCGAGCAGTACTTCCGCGATCTCGCCGCCCTGGGCGGCCCGCTTAAAGCAAGCCCGGAGCAGTTCGCCGAGCTTATCCAGCGCTATGAGTTCGAATCACGGCCGGAGACAATTCCGGAGTTGCTGCAGAGGTTCGGGCTGCGCATGGGTGAGCCACTTACCGGCGGCTGGAGACCCTGACCCGGCTGTCTGCGCGTACTGACGATCCCGCTCGCTCCCGACGGGCGGCTAGAGGTCAAGTGGGCCGACCGTCGCCTGCGCCAGCGTTCGGGAATGACCCCTGGCGGAAGGGTTGTACCAGCCCGTCAACTTTCGACCGATGAGTTACGTGGAGCCGAGGGGTCAGATACTCAGACCAACTTCGACAGCAAGGCGGGGAGGCCCGAAATGGCTGAATGGAAGAAGCAGATTGGCGCCATCAATCTGATTGTCGGCGACCTAGAGCACGCAAAGGCGTTCTATCGGGAGGTCTTCGGACTGCCCCTGCAGCACGAAGACGAGGACGGGGCGATGTTCCGCTTCGCAGACACCTACGTCTTCTTGCAGCGCGATGCGGCTCATGAGGACGCCCCGTCAAGCGACGTGCTCAGCCTGGCGCAGAAGGGGGTCGGGCAATTCGTCATCTTTGTTGACGACGTGGACGCGGTGCGCGCCGAGTTGGACCAGGCGCAAGTCGCCACAATCAGCGGCCCGGCGGACCGTGACTGGGGTATGCGCACCCTCACCCTCGCCGATCCGGGCGGCTACACCTGGGAGATCACGCAAGAGCTGCCCGGCGCTCCCGGCTCCTCGTAGGGCGGCGCTCTCGCCTGCGCCAGTATTCGGGAATGTCCCTCGACGAGCGGCGACGTTCTTGCACTTGCCCCGCGCTTTCCTTTACCGTCGCTTCATGCCTGACGCGACGAATATTTGGGACGAGGTCCCGGATTGGGGCGGTGCAGGGGCGCGGCGGCTCGTGCGCATCGGCCGCGGTCTTGGGGGATCGATCTGGGAGTTCCAATCGGGCCAGCCCGAGTACGTCTACCACTTCCACCACGGCAGCGATGAGTTGCTGATCGTGCTGCGCGGCGAGCCGAAGTTGCGGACGAAAGACGGCGAGCGGACATTGCGCGAGGGCGACGTCGTGCCGCTGCCGCGCGGTCATCAAGGTGCGCGGGCGATCTCTAACCCCGGCAGCTCTGTAGCTCGCATCCTCATGCTTTCGTCTAACGCCGACCCTGACGTTGCCGAGTATCCCGAGACGGGCAAGATCGGCGTGATCACCGACGGCAAGACCTGGGAGTTCTTCCGCCGCGAGGATGCGGCTGAACACGCACTCTAGCGCTCTGCACCGTGAGCAGCGGATTGGGCCAGCGTCCTATCACCTGAGGTAGTCGGGTATTACCGCTACTCAGTAGTTGCGTGAAGGACTCTCGCCTTGAGCAAGCCTCTTCTCACCTGACGTACTCGGCGGATAACCGGTCCTCAGTAGTCGCCGCCCTCGCGGGGCCTGCGCGAGCAAACGGCGAATGCTTCCTGGGGTCCCCTCAGGTGTCGGCGCCGAAAGCTACGCTGATCTGATCCCCGGGCGGTTAGCTCAGCTGGGAGAGCGCCTGCCTTACAAGCAGGAGGTCGGCGGTTCGATCCCGTCACCGCCCATGGCTTAACCGGGCCGTTTGCGCGGCACCACGGCAACCTTGCACTTGTCGATGGTGAGTCGAAGATCTCCGCGTCGCTGGAGCGATAGAAGTCGCGGGCGACTATTCGGCCGTCGAGCTTCGACGACGCGAGTTGTCTGAGTCGGACTCGTTCCTGTTTGCGCGTCTTGATTGACGCAGGCGCGGCGATCCGGGTAGGCGAAATGTCGAGTACGACATGGTCGACGGTATCGGAGCCATCCTGATCGCCAGAAGTACTACAGCCTGGCGACCTAAGTCCGCCCCACCGGCAGCGATCACCCCGATTGGGTGAAGGCCCGAGTGGGGGTCGGCGGAATACTGCAGAGGAGATCGGAATGAGCCGAAGCGCGCGCACCAGCGAGTCCAAGAACCTCGTCCGCTCGGCGCGACCTCCCGGTTCAAGTGCTCCGGCCCCGGTCGCGCGTGCAAGACGACACGTGTACCTCAGCGTGGAAGAGCGGGTCGCCCGAGGTAAGGCTGCACGTCAGCAGGCGCCGCGGCCGAGTCATCGCAAGTGGGAACAGGCGACGGATCGGCTCGATCCCGTGGCACTCCTCGAAGAGCAGTGCGAGAGTCGGGTTCCGGAACTCGTCCCGATCCGCAATGGACGGATGCTCACCTCGCCATTCACGTTCTTTCGGGGAGCGGCGCTGCTGATGGCAGCCGACCTGGCGTCGACGCCGCGGTCGGGGGTAAACGTGCAGCTGTGCGGCGACGCACACCTCTCGAACTTCGGCGTGTTCGGATCGCCCGAGCGGCAGCTCATGTTCGACATCAACGATTTCGATGAAACGCTTCCCGGTCCGTGGGAGTGGGACGTGAAGCGACTTGCCGCAAGCTGCGAGATCCTGGGTCGCGACCGGGGCTTCGCCGCCTCGGACCGGCGTGCGATCGTCAGAGCGGGCGTCGCCGAATACCGGAACGTGATGCGGCGCGCAGCAAACATGGGGACGCTCGATGTCTGGTACGACCACCTCGACATCGAAGAGGTCCTGGATTGGGTCCACACCGAGGCCGCTGAGGGACGAATTGGCAAGAAGGAGGCGAAGGAAGCGGAAGAGGATGTGGCGAAGGCGAGGACGCGCGACAGCACGCGGGTCTTCGCGAAGCGGGCCGACGAGGTCGACGGAAAACTCAGGATCGTCGCGGACCCCCCGCTCGTCGTGCCCTTCGACGATCTGACCGACCCGGGGACAACTCCCGATGAGCTGGAGAAACAGATTCGCTCGTTGGTCCAGAAGTACCGACGATCCCTCTCCGACCACCACCATCCCATCGAGGAGTTCGACTACGTCCACAGCGCACGCAAGATCGTCGGAGTCGGCAGCGTCGGCACCCGCGCCTGGATTCATCTTTTCGTCGGCCGAGACGATCAGGATCCGTTGTTCCTGCAGTCGAAGGAAGCAGAAGCGTCGGTGTTGGAGCGATTCGTCGGCAAGAGCGAGCACGCGGAGCACGGCCGTCGAGTCGTTGTTGGTCAACGGTTGATGCAAGCGGCCAGCGACATCTTCCTCGGTTGGTTCCGTGTCAAAGTCACCGACGGCCGGCTCCGCCACTACTACGTGCGCCAGTTCCACGACTGGAAGGGCGGCGTCGACGTGGAGAGTTTCCGGGTGTCGGGGGCGACGCTCTACGCCCGGCTGTGCGGGGCCACACTCGCCCGTGCGCATGCACGCTGGGGCGACCGAATCGCGATCGCGACATACCTGGGGAAAGGCAACGCGTTCGACAAGGCGATCGCTGACTTCGCCGCCCAGTACGCCGACCAGAACGAACGTGACTTCGACGCCTTCGTCGAAGCGGTCAAGTCCGGGCGCCTCGCGGCGCAGACGGGGGTGTAGCGACTCCGTCCTCGAGCACGATCTCCGCAGACAGCTGATCGACCACCGGGGCCCGCCAGCTCGTCCCGAACTCTCGTGTCGAAGTACACGTAGGCCGTCGTGAGGGCGATGAACGGCAGCGTCACTGCGTAAACAATTCCGGCGACGACGTCGGCTGCGGCAAGCGGCGCGTCCGTCAGGAGGATCAGAAGCACCCCTGACCAGGGCCACGGCGACCGTAGCCGTTCGGCGACGCGTCAACATCATCGGCGCGACAACTCGCCTCGAGACTCGCCACTTGAAGGGCGTGTTGCATCATCCGAAGAAGATGACCCCTACTGTGTGGCCGTTCCCGACACCCATCGGGGGTGCCCGTTGACCAGGTTCGTCGTCGACTCGAGCGCTGCGCTCCACCTGGCGAGCGCAGACACCGAGGTCCCGGCCAAGCACAAACTGCTCGCGCCGACGCTCCTGCGTTCTCAAGCCATCCTTCTTGGGCCAGGAACCGCGGAAGAAATGCGTTACGTGCTCCTGTAGTTCCCATCCGCGTACGCCTTACAAGCAGGAGGTCGGCGGTTCGATCCCGTCACCGCCCATACGCCCCGTTGCGCTGCTCTAAGTCGAAATAGATGTCGGTAGCGCCGTAGCAGCAAGGCGCCGTCGTCTTCGCATCGACCGCCGGCAAGGGTAGAGCGTGGCTTGATCGTGCTGGACAATCAGCTTGATGACCTTCGGCGTTCTCGCCCTGATCTCCCTGGCCGGCTTGGCGGGTCCGCTGCTCGCGTCGGGGAAGCGGGGGCTCGTCCCGGTGGCCGTCGGCGAGCTCGTCGCTGGGGTGGTGATCGGGTCCAGCGGTTTTCGCTGGCTCGATCCGGCGCAGCCGACGACGGCCTTCTTGGCCCAGGTCGGATTCGCGATGCTGATGTTCGCCGTGGGTATGAACGTGCCGCTTCGTCAGCCCGGACTCCTCTCGGGACTTCGGCGCGGCGGCCTCGCGGCCGTGATCGCGGCTCTGCTCGCGGTGCCTTTCGGCATCGCTGTCGCGCGGGCGACCGGAACACACCATGCAGCGATCTACGCGCTCCTACTGGCGAGCGGATCGGCGGCAATCTTGCTGCCGGCGTTGGAGGAGCAGGGGCTGCTCGAGGATCCGCGCGCGCTGACGGTGATGGCGCAAGTGGCGCTTGCGGACATCGCCGCGATCGTCGCGCTTCCGCTCGTGCTCCAGCCGAGCCGCGCGCTCAAGGCCGCCCTCGGCGGAGTGCTCGTCGCCGTCTGCGTCCTCCTGCTCTTCGGGCTGACGCGCCTTCTCAAACCTCGGCCGTGGGTGCACCAGGCACGCCGGTGGTCGAAGAAGCGCGGCTGGGCGCTCGACCTCCGTGTTTCCCTGCTCGTCCTCTTCGGGCTCGCCTGGGTAGCAGAGCGCGGCGGCACCAGTGTGCTGATCGCCGGCTTCAGCGTGGGACTGATGGCCGCTGCGATTGGCGGGCCAAAACGGTTCTCACGGCAGGTCGCCGGAGTCGCGCAGGGCTTCATGGTGCCGCTCTTCTTCGTCGTCCTCGGCGCGCGCATAGATCTGCGCGCTCTCGGTCAGCGCCCCATTCTCATCGCGCTCGCGGCGCTGCTGGTCGCCTTCAACATCGCCGTGCATGTTCTCGCGGCGCGTCTCACTCGGCAGCCGCTCGGGGCCGGCCTTGCCGCGACCGCGCAGCTCGGGGTCCCGGCCGCGGTCGTCACGCTGGGCCTGGAGCGCCACATTCTCACCAACGGCGAGGGCTCCGCAATCGTAGCCGCAGCGCTCGTATCGCTCGCGCTGACCGCCGCCGGAGTCACCCTGCTCGGCGGCCGCCGAAGTCCGGCCCGGGGTGTGGAGGACCGGGACCCGCAGCCCAACCCGGCTCATGAGTCTCATTAAGGCGAGCTACCTCGTGACCCCTGACGACGACGTCGCAGCGCGGCGTCCACCAGGCGCAAAGGCGAGGCTGCGAGATCGCCACACGCGTCGGGAGTGATGACTAGGCTTTCTCGTCGACCGCCGTAACGCCTGGGAGATGCGGGCAGACGGAACCTACGTTCAGCTTCTGCCCGAACCCGCCAACGATGCTGGTTCCGAGGGAACCCACCAAACAATGATGCGACTCGGGATGGCCAGACACAGCCTCTAGCACCGCCGGCCCCAGGCGGCTAGAGCGCGAGTCCGCGGTTTGGGCGCTTCCCGTGGCGTCCGCTTTCTCTTGCGTGCGGTAAAACCCCCTCAGGGCCTAGCTGATGTGGGCCGCGCCGCCAACATGGCTAAGGATCGGTGTTATGTGTGGTCGGGTGAAGGGCCGCCTGAAGTCGATCGAGGAAGGGAACCTGCGCTGCCTTTAGCCTTCGGCGTGCCTCGTCGAGATCGAACCATTCGACGCGGTCGATTTCGGGGAATGTCTGGACGATGCCTGAATGCGGCGGCCACTCCATGTCGTAGGTGTTGCTCATGGCGGTCGATGGGTCGAGGTCTCCCTGAACCGCCCACCCCAGCACGAGCTTGCCCGACTTCTGGGTGATCTGTCCAAGATCGATGAGCGGGTGGTTGGGGGCTTGGTGTCCGGTTTCTTCTGCGAACTCTCGCCGAGCCACCGCCACGAGCTCCTCACCGGGCTCAATCTCGCCCTTGGGGATCGTCCAGTGGCCAATGTCCTTCTTGACCCAGAAAGGTCCGCCCTGATGAGCCAGGAGCACCTCTAGGCGACCCTTCCGGCTGCGCCAGAGCAGGATTCCGGCACTCGTGCGCCCTGATTTGTCGGTCCTCATATGCCCCTCCTCGCCCGTAGGTCGGCCGAGCTCAGCCCAGCTGCCTGGGCACAACGTAATCGACGAGCTCTGCCTCGCCGGACCCTGGAGGCGGCGTAGAGCTGCGGCACGACCTCGACCACGCAGCGCTTGCCGAGCGAAGCTCAATCGCGTCGAGCGTTTGCCTTACAAGCAGGAGATCGGCGGTTCGATCCCGTCACCGCCCAGATCGACTTATCGTCAGGGGCCGCCTTGAAGAGACTCTCGATCTTCCCTACAGTCGGTTTGCGGCGTCACCAACTTCAGGAGGGTCATCCTTTGGACACGTACCACGTGGTTCTCTACCTGCACCTGCTCGCACTCTTCATCGGGATCGGGGCGGCCTCGATTCTCCTCGTATGCATCTTCCAGCTCCGCAGCGCGCTGACGCTTGCGGATGCGATCCCGTGGGGGAGAGTCGCAGGCAAGGTCAGCCGCGCATTCCCGATCGCAGTCATCGGGCTGTTCGCCACCGGTGCGTACATGACGTCGGACATCTGGACGTGGGACACCGGCTGGATCTACGTGTCGATCGCCGGCCTCGTGGTGGTGACGCTCCAGGGGCCAATCGTTGCCGAGCGGACCGCGCACAAGCTCGGGGAAGCACTGCAGGAAAACGGGCCTGGCCCGCTCGGCGAGCACGCGCGGCGAATGACGCGGCATCCGGGCCTTTGGGTCGCCGAGTTCACAAACATCGCGCTCGTGCTCGGGATTGTCTGGAACATGACGCAGAAGCCCGGGACCGCGAGCGCCGTCGTCACCCTCGTCGTTGCCTACGCCGTCGGTGCCGTCGGCGCGCTTTGGTTCTCGCGGGCACCCTTGGACACGCCCGTTCCGGCGACCGAGCCGACCGCTTAGCCCGACACATGAAGGTCGCATCGGAGCCGGACCCACTGTGCTGGTCCCCGAGCTTGCAGCGCAATGCCCTGATCGTGCTCGTCGCCTTGCGATAGGGCGTTCCGTTGTGCCCCAGCCAGGCACAATCGCCTAGTGACGTCGATGAGCTCAGCCTCAGCGGAACTCATCCCGTTCGTTCCGCGGATCACCGTCGAGTGGCTGCAGCAGAATCCTGAGCTTCGGTGGCTCGAGATGGACGGGACCATCTCGTTCGTCGACATCTCCGGTTTCACGGCGATGTCGGAGCGGCTGTCGAACACTGGCCGCGCCGGTGCCGAGGAGGTGACCGACGTCATGAATGCGACCTTCTCGGCGCTGCTCGATGTCGCGTACGCCGAAGGCGGCGGTTTGCTCAAGTTCGGGGGCGACGCGCTGCTGCTGCTGTACGACGGCGACGACCACGCTTCGCGCGCCGCTCGGGCTGCGTTCGACATGCGCCGGACTCTGCGCGCGATCGGCCGGCCGCGAACATCGGCGGGGTCGGTGACGCTGAAGATGCACGCCGGCCTCCACTCCGGCCACTTCCAGTTCTTCCTGGTCGGAGGCTCTCATCGCGAGCTGCTCGTGACGGGACCGGCGGCGACTCGGGTCGTCGAGATGGAGGCAGCGTCGGAAGCCGGTGAGATCCTCGTGAGTCCCGAGACGGCCGCACTGTTAGAGCCGGAGGCGCTCGGCGACGACAAAGGCCCCGGCACGCTTCTGCAAGCGGCTCCGGCCGGCTCTGGGGAACTGGTGCCGATGCCCGATGTGGGCAGCACGCCGATCGAGGTTGCCGTGCCGGCGCCCCTGCGCGCGCAGCTGCTCGAGGTCGGACCTCTCGAGGGCGAGCACCGGCATGCGGCCGTCGCGTTCGTCCGCTTCTCGGGAACCGACGAGATCGTCGCGACGGAGGGCGCTGCGGCAGCCGCGGAAGCGCTCGGGGTCTTGATGGAGACGATCCAGGTCGCCGCGGACGAGCATCAGGTGACGGTCCTCGAAAGCGACGTCGATCGCGACGGCGGCCGGATCATCCTCGTGGCGGGAGCACCGCAGACTTTCGGAGACGACGAGGAGCGGCTCCTCCGGACGCTTCGAGCAGCCGTCGACCAGGGCCTGCCGCTTCCGGTCCACGTGGGCGTCAGCGAGGGACGAGTCTTCGCCGGTCAGGTCGGTGCCACGTTCCGCCGCACGTACACGATCCTCGGCGACACTGCCGCACTTGCCGCCCGGTTGATGGCTCGCGCAGGCGAGGACGAGATCTGGGTCTCGGCGCCGGCGTTCTCACGCGGAGGCGGGTCGTTCGCCGCGACTGAGCTCGAGCCGTTCCAGGTGAAGGGAAAGGAGGATCCGGTTCGTGCTGTGGTGCTCGGCGACCTCTTGCCAGAAACCGAGCGGGCCGGCGAAACGGCCGACGATGAGCTTCCGTTCGTCGACCGCGAGCGCGAGCGCGCGGTGCTCTCAGCGTCGGTCGCGCCGGTGCGCATGGGGTTCGGGACGCTCGTCGAGCTCATCGGCGAGCCCGGGATCGGCAAGTCTCGTCTGGCCGATGAGCTGCGGACGCACTGCGCAGACATGGAGCTCGTGACTCTCCGGTGCGAGCAATACGAGTCGTCGACGCCCTACCACGTCTTCAGGTCCTTCTTCAGGTCACTCCTCGATGTGCCGCTGACGGATGCGGGCGCGGCAAATCGTGCCGCGCTCGGCGAGCGCCTGCGTACGGTCGACGAGAAGCTCGTCCCGTGGGTGCCGCTGCTCGGTGCGCCGCTCGACGCTGAGGTCGAGTCGACTCCGGAGGTCGACGATCTCGACCCCTCGTTCCGGCGCGCACGCCTGCACGGCGTGCTTGGTTCGTTGCTCGGGAGACTGCTCGACTCGCCGACCCTGCTTGTTGTCGAGGACGTTCACTGGATGGACGACGCGTCCACAGAGCTTCTGCGCTACCTCGGCACGCAGCTGCCAACGCGCCCGTGGCTCACGTGCACGACTCGTCGACCGATTGAAGGCGGATTCCTCGCGGCCGAAGGGATGCCGCCTCTGCCCGCGCTGACACTCCGGCTCGAGCCGCTTCCGCCAGACGACGCGAAGTTGCTCATTCGAGCGGCCGCCGGCGAGCGAGAGCTCTCGGATGCGGAGCTCGGGGCGATCTTCGACAGAGGCGCAGGCAACCCACTTTTCCTCCGAGAGCTCGCGGCTCCGGAGGGGGCGAGCGACACCGGAGAGCAGCTGCCGGACACCGTCGAGGCGCTCGTCGCCACGCGTATCGACCGGCTCGCTCCTGCAGACCGGGCGCTCCTGCGCTGGGCGTCTGTTCTCGGTACGTCGTTCTCCGGTGCGGTGATCGCAGACGTGCTCGACGATGACCCAACGGCCGCGTCTGATTCCGAGGCATGGAGCCGCCTGGACGAGTTCGTCGAGCGCGATCCGGACGTCCCAGGCGGCTTCCGGTTCCGACACGCCCTGATTCGCGACGGTGCCTACGAAGGGCTCTCGTACAGGCGCCGACGGGAGCTCCACGGTCGCGTCGCGGACGTGATCGCGCGGAGCGAAGCGGGTCGGGCTGATGACTCGGCGGAGCTTCTGTCTCTGCACTACTACCGTGCCGAGCGTTGGGCGGAGACGTGGCGCTACTCGGTCGACGCCGCGAAGAGGGCCGACGAGAAGTATGCGAATGTCGAGACCACACAGTTCCTCGAACGGGCTCTCGAGGCAGCGAATGCATGGACCGACGCACCCGCCGACGAAGTCGCTCGCGTGTGGGAGTTGCTCGGCGACGTGCGAATGCGTATCGCCGCATACGAAGACGCGGCGAGCGCGTATCGGGAGGCGCGCGCATTCTGGCGCGGCGATGCCGTGCAGGAGGCGCGTCTCATGCAGCAGGAGGCCGTTGTGCGGCTGCGGCTCGGGAACTACCCACAGGCTCTACGTCGTCTGAGTCAGGCACTTCGGCTGATCGAGGACGTGGAGGGCGTCGCAGCCGGAGCACAGCGGGCGCGCTTGTACAACTGGTACGCGGGCGTGCTCCAGCTCCAGTGGCGTCCGAGTGACGCAATCGCATGGTGCAAGCGAGCGATCGCCGAGGCAGAGGCGTCGGGCGCCGAAGACGCGGTCGCGGAGGCGTACTTCATCCTCGACTGGGTGTACCTGGCGCTCGGCCGGCGTGACGAGGCGGTTTACTCCCCGCGCGCCGTCGAGATCTACGAGCGCCTCGGCGCCTTCGACCGCCTTGCCTGGGCCCTCAACATCATGGGCGGTCGTGCGTACCTCGCGGGCCGGTGGGAGGAAGCGATCGAGCATTGTGACCGAGCGCGCAAGACCTTCCAACGGATCGGCGACGACATGAACGCGACGGTCGCCGCCCTGAACGTTGCATGCATACGGTCCGACCAGGGAAGGCTGGAGGACGCAGAGCCTCTGTTCCGCAGCGGCCTCGAGCTCCGCCGCGTTGCCGGCAACCCGCTCAAGGTCGCCGACGCGGCAAGTGAGCTCGGCCGCTTCGCCGGACGGACGGGCAATTTCGAAGAGGCGCAATCGCTTCTAGCCGAGGCACGTGAGGTGTTCTCGGCCGAGGGCGACGAGGTCGAAGCACTCGCCGCGGACGTGTGGCGCGTGGAATCCCTCGTTCACCAAGGCGCGAGCACCGCGGCGCTCGCGCTTGCCGACGAGGCGCTCGAACGGACGACGTCGACGCCGGGCGTCGCGATCCTCGCGGCGATGTTGCAACGGCTGCGCGGCTGGGCGTTCATGCAGCTGAGGGATCTCGACCGAGCCGGAGCTGCGTTCGACGAGAGCCTCGAGCTCGCGCGGCTCGAGGGCGAGAACGTCGGGATGCGAAGCGCCGACTACGAGGTGGCGCTGACCCTCGACGCCTTGGGGCGGCTGGGAGAGATGGTGGGCGGGCCGATCGAGGATCTCGAACGCGAGCGGGATGCGATCGTGGCGAAGCTCGCGGTCATGCAACTGCAGAGGCCCCCGCTCCCGCAGTGAGCGGGGGCCTCCGTTTCTCAGCGGTCCTCTAGACGCCGCCCTTGAAGTCCCACTGCGACGGCACGGCCATCGTGAAGCCGCGGTAGGTGACGCCGCCGATGGTCTTGCTCCCCCACGAGACGGTCGTCGGACCGGCGGCGGGATCTGTCTTGTCCTGGAACGACGGGAGGATGCCCCAGTAGCGACCGTCGGACCGGCAGATCGCATGACCGACCGCGCCCGTGAAGCGGCCGTTGACGTCGATCTCGTCCGCGGGCCAACCGGTCGTGTCGTTCACGTCGTTGTAGTTCGTACACGGCGTGATCACACCGTTGACGACTTTGAAGGTGCCGGCGCAGATGGGGATGTATTGCGCGCCGACGTTCTTTCCGTACGTCGCGTCGATGCTCTTCTGGTTCACGTAGTACGTGACCTTAAGCCCAGTCGGGACGCCGCCGTGGAACTCCTCGAACCCGGTCGCGCCGGCGACATGGACGAAGTTCGTCCCGCAGGGGTGAGCCGTGGCGTCGTATGAAAACGGGTTCACGGCGAGGAACGTCAAGCCGCTACTTGCCGAAACGTCGAGGCGTGAGTCACTGTTGCCTCCGAGCAGCTCGTTCGAGAACGAGCACGACGCAGTCGGGTCGCAGGGCTTTCCGTCGATCGAGATGTTGAACGGCGGATCGCTGATCGGCGTCGACTGCAGCCCCGTTGCGCTTGCTTGCAGTGTAAAGCCGCTGCCGGTGTACCCGCTCGTAAGAACCGGGAAGGTCGCCACGCCGTGCTGGAACGTGGTCGACGTCAGCCCGCCGAAGCTTCCACACGACGAGCCGCAGTCGAACGAGCCGCCCGTCGGGCTGAGGCTCGCCGTGCCGCTGTTCAGGTCGAGCGGCGTGACGCCATCCGCTGCGACCGCCTCGACGGCGACGTTATGCACGTTCCCGCCGACTGTCGGCGTGTAGGCGGTGTCCGTGATGGTGGTGTTCTTGTTCGCGTGGTTCGGTGGATACAGCCACACGAGCTTGCAGTTGCCGCTGCCGACGCTCGAGGTCAGCCCGCCGGACTGGACCAAGGCGAAGTCGTTGCCGTTGCCGAGGAAATTGTTCGACTGCTTTGCAGGAGCTTTCCACGTACCACTTCCCCCGGTACAGGGGGTCACGACGCTGAATGAAACCCTCAGCGGTGACGATCCTGGCGCAACGGTGAGGTTTCGAAGCTGGAGCTCGCCGGAGGCGTTGGTACCGAACGTCCCGGTTCCCGAGACAAACGTGGGCAGTGGGCCTTTGGCCGGGTCGAGGTTGATTGGGAAGACCGGCTGCCCATTCGAGCCAACAGGCCCGTCGATGTTCGCGGACCCGAGCGATTGCGTGCTGCTGTTGGCATTCGTGATCGTCATCGTCAGCGACACCACAGAGCCTCCGGGAAGCGCCGACGTGTCGCATGTGCCTGGAGTCGCAGACTGTGCGAGGCAGACGCTGTACTGCTTGATCCCGGACGAGGGTGGGCTTGCGGATCCGGCTGGAGTCAATGCGAAGGCCACCGCCCCCATGGCCGTTACGACGACTGCCAGTCGCCGTCGCCGGGACGGCCGCCCGTCGCGCGTGAATAGGTCCAGCTTCATTTTTCGCCTCCGCAGTTAGACGCCATAAGCCACATCGGGTCGGCGGACCCCGTCCGCGTACCGTCAGTGGGTAGAAATCTTCAAGTAAGGATATATAACGAATCGAACTTCACATAGCTTTGAGCAAGATTCATAACGCACAAGCCCTTCGTAGTACGCCCTAGCGACCTTCTACGAATCAGGATCGCTTTGCGCGTCGCGAGGCGATCTGCGAATCAGCCGGTCGGAGCATCGTGTAGATCAGCAGCCCGATGAACGGGACGACGAGCATGCCGATTGCCCAGGCGACCTTTCCTACTCCAGAGAGATCCGGTCGCCGGAAGAACACCTCGAAGACCGCGCGCACCCACATCACCAGGAAGAGCACGACTACCGCGCCGATAAGGAGCCGAAAGAACATGCGTTGCCGTGACTCTACGCTTCGGCTCCACGACCCCCCTCATTGAAGGCGGCCGCGAGCTCAGCCGAGTTGACTCGGTACGACGTAATCGACCAGCTCTGCCTCGCCAGGGCCTAGAGCCGTCCAGCTTTCGCTGCGGACGACGAGCGTGGCAAGCGCACCGGTCGGGAACTTCTCCTCGAGTTGCGGTAGACGAGCACCCCGCGAGGCGAGCAAGAGAGCGAGGTCTTGTAGGCCCGGATTGTGGCCGATGAGCAGTACCGAGCTGACGGGCTCGGGAAGAGCCTGTAGCCGTTCGAGCAGTTCCTGTTCCGAGGCAGCGTAGAGCTCCGGCACGACCTCGACCACGCAGCGCTTGCCAAGTGAAGCCTCGACCGCCTCGAGCGTCTGGCGCGTGCGAAGTGCGGGGGAGCAGAGGACAAGCGCGGGCCTGATCCTCCTCCGCCGGATGTACTTGGCAAGCTTTCTCGCCGCGCGCTCGCCTCGCGGCGCGAGCGGGCGGTCGATGTCGGCAAGTGTCGAATCCGACCAACTCGACTTCCCGTGCCGAAGGAGGATCACTGTTCTCCTGCGTGACTGTTCGTCCTTCACGTTGGGGAGTTCCTACTCCTCATCCTCGCGCAGAAGCATCGATCTGGACGCGGTAGCCGGTGCGTAGCGCGGCAAGGGTTGAGGGCGGCGTGATGACGTCCACGGTCCCCTGTCTTGGCCGAGCCGCTAGGCCTCGGTATCCCTTGCGCGTCCACTCTGTCAGTTGGTCACCGATGACGATGGTGGGGACCGAGTCGAGCAGAACGAAGGCGCCGTCAGGCAGATCGGCCCAAGGCAGCCGGTGAAGACGTCGGCGGTGGGTCCCGCGAACGATCCGTTCGCCATGCAATTGCCGGTTCATCATCTTCGCCGACGGCACATCGACCCCGAGGCCCTCGGCCCAAGCCGCGCGATAGGTGTTGTAGCTCTCTCGCCGGCATTCCGCGCACGGGCGATGTCCCGCAGCGAGGGAGACCGCTTCGTCGTGGAAATACAGGAACGTGTAGTGATGTGGCTGCCATTGCTCATGCCAGCGTCCTTGGAACTCGAGCGCGCAGGTGATCCAGAGATCGCTTGCGTGGAAGCGGACGATCTCGTGGCCGGCGTGAAGGATGCCCCGGTTGCCCGTCCACGCACCCCGGAGCGGGATCGCTTCGATGTCCCCAGTTGGCGTTACACGATTACGGGCCGGCGTCACGGTGTCCCTGTCACACTTTTGCACGAGACGGGCGACCAAGGAGGAGATCATGAGCGTCAAACGTGAGGGCGGCTGCGCCTGCGGAGCGGTTCGCTACCGCCTTACTTCCGATCCGCTTTTCACTCACTGTTGTCATTGCTTGAACTGCCAGCGACAGACTGGAAGCGCATTCGTCATCAACCTGTTGATCGAGGCCGACCGGGTGCAGCTCCTCGCGGGCGACCCCCAACCGGTCGCCGTGCCTCGTGAGGGTGGCAAGAAGCAGAAGATCTGGCGCTGCCCGACCTGCCAGGTGGCGGTGTTCAGCCAGTACACACGTCGCCAGTTGCGTTTCGTTCGCGGCGGTACGCTCGACGACCCGGCGGCCGTCACGCCCGACGTCCACATCTTCACGCGGTCGAAGGTTCCTTGGGTCATCCTTCCGGACTCCGTGGCGGCGTTCGAGGTCTACTACGACACGAAGAAGTTGTGGCCGGCCGCCAGTCTGGAGCGCCTCGAGGCGCTCATGGCATCAGCGCGCGACAGCGCCTGAGCGAAAGGGCGGGGGTCGGAAAGGGAAAGGCGCCGGTCAAGCCAGCGCCTTTAGCGTCAGAAAGCCGTCAGCCCCCAATCGCCTTCTCGAGCCTCTCAGCAGTCGGCGAAATATCCAAAACCGTCTTCTCCCAGATCCCCAGCAAGACGTTTTGGTCGAGTGTTGACTCCTGTTGGCACGCGGCTCGACCAGCCCCTCAAGATCGGGTCTGATCCGGCCGATGGTGCCTAGGTGACTGCGCCCGCATCCACCGGCCGGAGTGCCGCGCTGACCGCGCCTGCCTGGATCGACAAATGGCTGGCGGCGGTTCATGACCTCGACGAGCTCGGACGCTCGCATCCCATGAGCGATGCGGTGGTCGAGGAGATCGACGGTCGCATGATCCGCGTGGGGGACAAGTGGCTCGCGGACTTCGCTTCCTGCAACTACCTGGGTTTCGACCTGGAGCGCGAGATCATCGAAGCCGTCCCGGCGTATCTGGACAAGTGGGGGACGCACCCGAGCTGGTCGCGTCTGCTTGGTAGTCCGGTCCTCTACCCGCAGATCGAGGAACGCCTAGCCCAACTCGTCGACGCCGAAGACACGCTCGTGCTGCCGACGATCACGTTGATTCACATGTCCGTGATCCCGGTGCTCGCCGGCAGCGGCACGATCTACGTGGAGTCGCGCGCCCACAAGACAATTTACGAAGGCTGCCAGCTAGCAGGTGCTCGCGGCGCGACTCTCAAGAGGTTCCAGTTCGAGGATGCAGATGATCTGGAGCGGCTCCTCAAGGAGAACGGCCCTTCTCCTCGTCTGATCTGCGTCGACGGCGTCAACAGCATGACCGGAAACGCGGTCGACCTCCCTGCCTTCGCGCGCCTCGCCCGCGCTTACGACGCTCTGTTGTACGTCGACGACGCCCACGGTTTCGGTGTCATCGGTGAGCGAAGTGATGACGAGCTCAGTCCGTACGGAAACCGCGGGAACAGCATCGTTCGTTACACGGGCGAAACGTACGACAACGTCGTGCTCGTGTCGGGGTTGTCGAAGGCGTACTCCTCCCTCGCCGCTTTTCTGACGTGCTCGCCGGACCTCAAACGGTTGCTGAAGACCGCCGCGCCACCGTACCTCTATTCCGGCCCGTCTCCGATTGCATCGCTTGCGACCGTCCTCGTCGGCCTCGACGTGAACGAGAGGCGCGGTGATGCCATTCGCGCCGATCTCTGGCGGAAGACCGCAGCCATCCTCAACGAGCTCGAACGGCTCGGTGTGCACACTCCCAACCGATCGGGATTCCCCATCATCGAAGTGCCGCTCGCGCGTCATGAGGACATCGGCGCCGTCGGACGGTTCCTCTTCGACAACGGGATCTACGCGACGCTTGCCGCCTATCCGCTCGTCCCAAGACCAGAGGTCGGATTCCGCGTCCAGGTAACGGCAGCGAACACCGACGCCGAGATCGAACAGTTGGTCGACGTGCTCGGCAGGCTCGTGAATGTGTTCGATCTGCAGCCCGCCCGCAAGAGGGAGCGCGCGGCATGAGGTCGCTCACCCTGCGCGGGAGCTCGCGCGAGAAAGCGTGGCTCTGGTACCTGGTGGGCACGGGCGCTCTCACAGCGGTGTACCTCTTCGTTTCGCCGCTGGCCGGCAATGGGCCACTCATCAACTTCCTCGGTCTCTCGGGCGTGATCGCGATCGTTGTTGGAATCCGAATGCACCAGCCACGCGCTCGTGTTGCGTGGTGGCTCTTCGCGGCGGGACAGTTCCTCTTTCTCAGCGGCGACCTCTATACGTACAGCTATCCCAAGCTGCTCGGCGCCGACGTGGGATTCCCCTCGGTCGGGGACGCTCTCTATCTGACCGTCTATCCGGTCTTGATGGCGGGGCTCTTCATCCTGATCAAGCGACGCAACCCGCGGTCCGACCGAACTGCGCTGATCGACGCGCTCATCCTGACGATTGGTCTCGGTCTCCTGTCGTGGGTGTTCCTGATCGCACCGAACATCCATCTGACGGGCCTGTCCCTGCTGGCCAACAGCGTCTCGGTTGCTTATCCGCTCGGCGACGTGCTCTTGCTTGCCGCTGCAATCAGGCTCGCTGTCGATGCAGGGAAACGCACCCCGGCTTTTTGGTTGCTCGTCAGCAGCATCGTCTGCCTGATGGCCACCGACTCGGCTTACAACTACGCGCTTCTGAAGGACTCGTACAACCACCAGCTCATCTACGACGCCGGCTGGATCTTCTATTACTTGTTGTGGGGCGCGGCCGCATTGCATCCCTCGATGCGGACACTCGAGGAGGGAGCCCCGGACTTCCGGACGCGATTGACGCCATTGAGGCTCACCCTGCTCGGCAGCGCCTGCCTGATCGCTCCGGGAATTCGTTTCTTCCAGTCATTTCACGACCCGGACGTGCTCGTCCTCATCGTCGCCTCCGCGCTCCTGTTCCTGCTCGTCGTCGCGAGGATGGCGGGGCTCGTGCGGCAGGAGGCGCGTGTGGTTTCCCGCGAGCGTGCACTGCGCGGGGCGGGCGTCGAGCTCGTCGCGGCGGCCGGGCACCAACAGGTGGCAGAGGCCGCCATCTCAGCGGTCCACCGCCTTCTCGGCGCCCAGCCGCCAGTGCGACTTGTTCTCATCTCGGAAGGCGCCGCGGTCGTAGAAGCTTCATCCGACGGCGCGACCGGCGGTCGCATCGGGCAAGGGACGCGCGACTGGCTTCTCGAGGAGGGCTCGTCCTCACTTCGCGTTCTGCAGGCTGAGCCACCTCCATACGCCCGAGGGGATCTGAGGCTCCCCGAGGGACAGACGACAATCATCGCGCCGCTCACGGTGCGGGGCGAAGTCCGCGGCGCGATCGTCATCTCATCGCCTGTAGGCCTCACACGTGACCTCCTCGACGCGCTCAGTGCTCTTTCGACGCAGGTCTCACTCGCGGTGGAAGGGGCGTCGCTCGCCGAGGATCTCCATCGACGCCAGAGTGAGGCGCGGTTCCGGTCGCTCGTTGCGCACTCCAGCGACCTCATCACAGTGTTGGATGCGGACGGCCTCGTCACCTACCAGAGCCCGTCGATCGAGCGCCTGCTCGGATACCGGGTCGACGAGGTCGAAGGAACGCGGTTCGACCGACTTCTCAGTGAGACCGACCGGCCTCTGCTTGCGCAACTGATCGCGATTGACGGCTCGGGCGACTCCGAGGCTCACACGATCGAGTGTTCCGTCAGTCACCAGGACGGTGCGACTCTGAGGTTCGAGGTCCAGCACACCGACCTTCTGCATGACGAGCATGTCCGTGGCATCGTCCTCAACTGCCGCGACGTCAGTGAACGTAAGGCCTTCGAGGAGCAGCTCGCGCATCAGGCGTTCCACGACCCGGTGACGAAGCTCGCCAACCGCGCGCTCTTCTCCGACCGCGTCGAGCACGCGTTGATGCGCACGCAGCGCGGCGTCCACGAGATCGCAGTCATGTTCATCGACCTGGACGATTTCAAGACGGTCAACGACAGTCTCGGTCATGCAGCCGGGGACGAGGTCCTGCAGGAGGTCGGGCGTCGTCTCAAGATCGCCGTCCGGCCGGGCGACACCGTCGCACGCTTCGGAGGCGACGAGTTCGCCGTCCTCCTCGACGGCGTGTCCGGCTCGTCGGACGCTGCCGACGCAGCGGCGCGAATCCTTCGCGCGCTCGACCTTCCAATCGAGATCGAAGGAAAGAATGTGTTCCCGCGGGCGAGCGTCGGGATCTGCCTTGTCGGTGAGGAAGTCGAGACACCAGAGGCATCGGAGCTCCTGCGCAACGCCGACGTGGCGATGTACATGGCGAAACGTGACAGCAAGGGCAGCTACCGCGTCTTCGAGCCGACGATGCATGAGCGCGTCGTCGAGCGGCTCGAGCTGCGGTCCGACTTGCAGCACGCGCTCACCATGGAACAGCTCGAGTTGCACTACCAGCCGGTCGTGAGGCTCACCGACCGAACGATTCTCGGCGTCGAGGCTCTGGTCCGGTGGAACCATCCCACGCGCGGCACGATTCCTCCGATCCAGTTCATCCCGGTGGCCGAAGAGACCGGATTGATCATCCCGATGGGGCGCTGGATCCTCGAAACGGCCTGCCACGAAGGCGCTCGTCTCCAAAAGGAGTTCCTCCGGGAGGAGCCGTTGACGATGAGTGTGAACCTCTCGGTCAGGCAGTTGCAGTCGGAAACGCTCATTGCCGACGTCCGCCAGGCGCTCGAGGTGTCCGGGCTTCCGGCCGCCTCACTGATTCTCGAGATCACCGAATCGTTGATGCTCACCGACACCGACTTCGCGATGATGCAGCTGCACGAGCTCAAGGCGCTCGGTATCCGACTTGCTATGGACGACTTCGGAACCGGCTATTCGTCGCTCAGCTATCTCAGCCGCTTCCCCGTCGACATTCTGAAGATGGATCGATCGTTCGTCGGTGCCGAGGAAAACAGCACGTTGACCTCGGCGATCATCGCGCTCGGCACGAGCCTGTCGCTCGAAGTCGTCGCGGAAGGAATCGAGCTCGCCGAACAGGCCAGCTCGCTCGAAGAGCTCGGATGCGAGCTCGGGCAGGGATTTCTCTTCGCCCGTCCGATGGATTCGGATGCGTTGACGAAGTTCCTCGGCGTTGACGGCGAGGCGACTCAGGAAGACGTCGAGTCGTCAGCAGCCTCCAATGCAGCATAGTCACGAAGCGCTCGACCGGCCGGGTGGGCTCGGTCGTGCCAACCTGTTTGCGCCGCTGAGACATCGCGACTTCCGGATCCTCTGGACGGGGATGACGATTTCGCTGATCGGAGACGGCATCTTCCTGATCGCGATTGCGTGGGAGAGCTACTCCCTGTGGAACGCGCCTGCGGCATTGTCGATCGTGGGCATCGGCATGACGATCCCGACGATCGCGTTTCTCCTCATCGGCGGCGTCGTGAGCGACCGGCGTGACCGGCGGCTCGTGATGGCCTGGGCAGACGGGCTCCGCGCCGTCGCTGTGGCGGTCCTCGCAACGCTCGTCCTGATGGGCGCCCTCCGCTTCTGGGAGCTCGTCGTTCTCGTGGCGGTCTACGGAGTCGGTACCGCCTTCTTCATGCCTGCCTTCGACGCGATCTTGCCGGAGCTCCTGCCCAAGTCCGATCTGCCGGCGGCCAATGCGCTCGATCAATTCGTGCGGCCCATTGCCATGAGGCTCATAGGCCCGGTCGTCGGGGGAGTTTTGGTGGCCGCGTCTGCGGGGCTCGCCTTCGCGGTCGACGCCGCCTCGTTCGCGGCCTGTCTGGTCGCCGTGCTGGTGATGCCGCGGCGCGCGGGTCGGACCCTAGAGGTCCAGACGTCCAGCGTCGCGGCGCTCAAAGATGGGCTCCGCTTCGTACGCGAGCGTGTGTGGCTGTGGGGCACGCTTCTCTCCGCGGCAATCTCTTATCTCGTGTTCCTTGGTCCCGCCGAGGTGCTCCTTCCCTATCTGGTGAAGAACGAGCTGCATGCCTCTGCCGGCACGCTTGGGCTTGTGCTGGCCGCCGGCGGTGTCGGGGCGTTGGGCGGGGCTGCATTCATGGGACACCGCGGGCATCCGCGCAGGGATGTGACGGTCATGTACATGACCTGGACGATTGCGACGCTCGCGATCGCGGGGTACGGGCTCGCGACCGCGGCGTGGGAGTTGATGCTCGTCTGCCTCGTTTTCAACGCGCTCGAGGCGGCCGGGACGATCGTCTGGGCGACGATCAAGCAGCATCATGTTCCAGGATCGATGTTGGGGCGCGTCTCGAGCCTCGACTGGCTGATCTCGATCGGTCTTCTGCCCCTGTCGTTCGCACTGACGGCGCCCGTGGCGGCGGTGTTCGGTGCCCGTGCGACGCTGGTCGGGGCCGCAGCACTCGGCGCCGCCGTGACCCTCGGCGGGTTCTTCCTGCCGGGCATGCGGGACATCGAGCGGACGGGTAGCCGCCGGCAAGGCGCGTTGCGTGTTCGTGTGGACGCCACCGACTAACCTCCTCGCACGGCCCACGACCACGACCACCGGCTGGTAACGGATCGCAGGGCGCTGAGAACGGCGCTCCTGCTCGTCGTGCTCTTGCTGGCCGCCGAGATCGTCGCCGGCATCGTCGGCCACTCGCTCGCGCTGCTGGCCGATGCCGGTCATCTGCTCACCGACGCCGCGGCTCTTGCGTTCGCGCTGGTTGCGTCGACGATGGCCGCACGACCCGCGGCCGGCCGCTGGACATACGGCTATTCGCGTCTCGAGATACTCGCCGCTCAGGCCAACGGGATCACGCTCGGCCTGATCGCGCTCTGGGTCATCTGGTCAGCCATCCACCGCCTGGTCGATCCGCAGGACGTACATGGCGGGCTCGTCCTGGTGGTGGCACTTGGCGGCGTTGCGGTGAGCATCGCCGCCAGCGCCGTGCTCGCGCGGGCCAGTCGCGAGAGCCTCAACGTCCGTGGGGCCTTCCTCCACGTTCTGACGGACGTGGCGGCATTCGGCGCTACGGCGCTCGCCGGGGGACTCATCCTCGTGACCGGGTGGGATCGCTTCGACCCGATCGCCAGCCTCGCAGTCGCGGTGCTCATGCTCTGGTCGAGCGCCCAGCTCCTCCGTGAGTCGACGGTCATCTTTCTCGAGGGGGCGCCGAGTGATGCCGACCCCGACGCGATCGGCCGCGCGCTCGTCTCGGAGCAGGACGTCGTCGAGGTCCATGACCTCCACGTGTGGACGGTGACGAGCGGCTTTCCGGCCCTCTCCGCGCACGTCCTGGTGACCCCCGGTGCGGATTGTCACGCAGCGCGGCGCCGGCTCGAGCGGATCCTCTCGGAGCGTTTCGGTCTGACGCATACGACGCTGCAGGTCGAGCACGCGGAGCCCGCAAGCACGACTGTCGAGCTGGGCGAAGCGGTTGCGCGCCGCGGTCCGCTCGGCCGTTAGGCTCTCGCGGTGTCCAACCTGGAAGGCAAGTCGGCCGTCGTCACCGGCGCGTCCAGCGGCATCGGCGAAGCCACCGCGCTCGCCTTGGCCGGGGAGGGAGCGCGCGTCGTCGGCGGGGCGCGCCGCGTCGACCGGATCCAACCGCCCGTGCTGGCACGGGAGCTCGATGTCACCGACCCGGCCAGCGCCGAGCGGTTCGTCAAGGCCGCCACCGACGAATTGGGCGGCATCGACCTCCTCGTCAACGCCGCGGGCCTGGCGCTCGGGCGGGATCTCTTCGACGAGAGCACCGAAGAGGACGAGCGCACGGTGCTCGAGACCAACGTCAACGGTTTGATCCGCATGACGCGCCTCTGTCTCCCGCATATTCGAGACGGCGGGCACATCGTCAACATCGGCTCGATCGCCGGCAGGCAGGCGTACGAGAAGGCTGCGGTCTACGTTGCCTCCAAGTTTGCGGTGCGCGGTTTCACGTATGGCCTGCGCGAAGACCTCCTCGGTCGCCCGATCCGCATCACGACCGTCGATGCCGGGCTGGTGAACACCGAGTTCTCGCGCGTACGTTTCCGCGGCGACGAGGAAACCGCGCGCAAGGTCTACGAGGGGGTGGAGGCGATCACGCCCCAGGAAATCGCGGACTGCATTCTGTTCGCGGTGACTCGCCCGCCGCATGTCAATGTGGACGAGCTCGTGGTCAAGGCCCTTGCGCAGTCCTCCGGCGGGCGCATAGTTCGTAGCGAGACCTGATGACCGGACAGCTGCGAATCCTGGAAGGCGCGACCTTCTGTATCTGCGACGAGGTCGGCGACCTTCACCACGAAGGCGAGGGTCTCTTCTCCGAAGACACGCGCTTCCTTTCGCGCTTCAGGCTCACGATCAACGGCAAACGCCCCCTGCTGCTCTCGTCCGGCAAGATCGAATACTTCTCGGCTGCGTTCTTCATGCGCAACCCGCTTGCGGGTGGTCTCGACCAGGACGTGCTCTCGATCCGGCGTGAGCGCTTCGTCGGTGAAGGGATGCAGGATTCGTTCGCGGTCCAGAACCAGGGCATGGAACCCGTCGAGTTCGATGTCGAGCTCGAGGTCGCCACGGACTTCGCGGACATCTTTGCCGTGAAGGACTACGACTTTGCGCTCGGCGACCCGCTCAGGGCGAAACCGTTGCCGCCGCCGAGGCCGAACGAGTACGACGAGGAGCGAAACCAGTTCCTCATTTCGGACAACGGTGATCTTCCGCTGGCGACGCAGGTGATCTTTTCCCAGCGCGGCGAGGTCAGCGGTTCCAAGGTGACGTTCCATCTTGCCCTGCAGCCTCGAGAGCGCTGGAACCTCGATGTGGAGGTTATTCCGCTGCCCGACGGCGAGACCGTGGCACCTCGCTTTGCGCAGCGCCGCTTCGGCGATGAGGTGGGTCGGGTCCGTGACTCTCTCGCCGCCTGGCAGTTGCGTGTGCCACAGCTGCGGACGACCTGGGACGCACTTGGGCACTCCTTCGGCCAGTCGGTCAACGACCTCGCGTCACTGAGGATGCAGTCCGACGGCGGCGGGATCGGAAAGCTCCCCGGGGCAGGCGTGCCATGGTTCATGACCGTCTTCGGCCGCGACACGATCATCACGTGCCTGCAGACGCTCATCTTCGGCCCCGAGCTCGCCCGCACCGCGCTCGGTGTCTTGGCCGACTTGCAGGCCAAGGAGGACGATCCGACGATCGACGCCGAGCCCGGAAAGATCGTTCACGAAGTACGTCACGGCAAGGCTGCCCGCACCTGGTTCGAGCGGTACTACGGGTCTGTCGACGCGACGCCGCTGTACCTCATCCTGCTTTCGGAGGTGTGGCGGTGGACGGACGACGCGGCGCTCGTACGAGATCTCAAGGCGCCGGCGATGCTGGCACTCGAATGGATCGACAGGTACGGAGATCGGGACGGTGACGGTTTCGTCGAGTACGAGCGCCGCACCGAGCGCGGGCTCGATAACCAGTCGTGGAAGGACTCTTGGGATTCGCAGCGCTTCCACGACGGCACCTTGGCGAAAGCGCCGATTGCGCCGTGCGAGGTGCAGGGCTACGTCTACGACGCAAAACGGCGCATCGCCGAGCTTGCGCGCGAGGTCTGGCGCGAGCGCGAGCTTGCGACACGGCTGGAACGCGAGGCCGAGGAGCTGCGTCAGCGCTTCGACGATGCGTTCTGGGTCGAGGAGCGCGGTGGGTACTACGCCCTCGCACTCGACGGTGAGAAGCGCAAGGTCGACTCCCTTTGCTCCAACATCGGTCACCTCCTCTGGAGCGGCATCGTCCCGGCGCACCGCGTCGATGCAGTCGTCGACCAGTTGATGGGAGACGAACTGTGGTCGGGGTGGGGAGTGCGCACGATGTCCACCGGGGACGCGGGCTACAACCCCCTCTCGTACCACAACGGCACGGTCTGGCCACACGACAATTCTCTGGTCGCCGCCGGCTTGGCGCGCTACGCGCGCTGGCCGGAGGCTCAGCGCATCACACAGCGAATGATGACGGCTTCGCAGCTCTTCAGCTATCAGCTCCCGGAGGTCTTCGCCGGCATGCGCCGGTCCGAGACGCCATTTCCGATCGCGTATCCGACCGCCGCGCGCCCGCAGGCCTGGGCCGCGGGAACGCCGGTGCTGTTGCTTCAACTGCTGCTCGGCCTGCAGCCGGACCGGCGCCGCCATGCCCTTGAAACAGTCGCGCCCCTCGATATTCCGTCGTGGGCAGGGACGATCAGGCTCACGGGCGTCCGCGCCTTCGACAAGTTGTGGGACGCCCGTCTAGACGACGGCCGCGTGCGCGTCGAAGAGGCATAGTTGCGCCGATGAAGATCGCGATCCTCGCCCCGGCCTGGTTCGCCGTGCCGCCGGTCGGCTACGGCGGCATCGAATGGATCGTGTGGCTGCTCGCCGACGGCCTTGCCGAGGCCGGGTACGACGTCACGCTGTTCGCTTCAGGCGACTCGCGCACGAAGGCGAAGCTGGCTGCGGTCTTCCCGGAAGCGCCGAGCAAGCAGATCGGCCGGACCTTCTGGGAGCTGAAGCACGCGCTCTCGTGTTTCGCGAGAGCCGACGAGTTCGACGTCATCAACGACCACACGGGGATGCTCGGTATGACGCTCGGGGCTACGACCCCCACGCCGGTCGTCCACACCGTGCACGGGCCGCTCAACGGAGAGCCAGGTGAGATCTACGACCTGATCTCCCGCGTGGCGCCGCAGGTCGGGCTGATCTCGATCTCGATGAACCAGCGCGAGCCGAAGCCCGATCTGAACTGGATCGCCAACTGCCCGAATGCGCTCGACTTCTCGGTCTATCCCGTGAAGCCGCATCGAGGCGAGTACCTGCTCTTCCTCGGCCGGATGAGCCCTGACAAGGGAGCACATCGCGCTGTCGCGGTTGCGATGGAGGCGGGTCTGCCGCTCAAGCTCGCGGGCAAGATGCAGGAGCCGAAGGAGCGCGAGTACTTCCACGAGCTCGTCGAGCCGCATCTCGTCGACGGGATCGAGTACCTCGGCGAAGTGACGCACGGCGAGAAGGTGGAGCTGCTGCAGAACGCGCGCGCGACGCTCTTTCCGATCGAGTGGGAGGAGCCGTTCGGCCTCGTCATGATCGAGTCGATGGCCTGCGGCACGCCGGTGATCGCGACGCGCTGGGGCGCGGTCCCCGAAGTTATCGAGGACGGCCGCAGCGGCATCATCGTCGACCACTACAAGCAGATGGCCGACGCGCTGCCGGCAGCGGACGACCTCGACCCGTTCGAGTTGCGCCGCTACGTCGAGGAAGAGTTCTCGCCGGAGCGAATGGTGCGCGACTACGTCGACGCCTTCGAGAAGGCGATCGGCTAACTCCCGCGGTTCCGCCGGTCAGGCATATCAATCGCCCTGCCGGCAAGGGCGATCTTTGCGATCCTGCGATATTGGCGGCGTGGCGCTTCAACGGATGGACAACGTCGGCATCGTGGTGGAGTCGCTTGACGCCGCTATCTCTTTTTTCGCCGAGCTGGGCCTCGAACTCGAGGAGCGAGCCATGATCGAGGGAGACTGGACAGGGCGCGTCACCGGACTGCGCGACCAGCGCGTCGAGATCGCCATGATGCGTATGCCGGACGGCCACGGCAGGATCGAACTCTCGCGCTTTCTCACGCCGCCTCCGGTCGCCGATCACCGGAACGCGCCGGTCAACGCCCTCGGCTACCTCCGCGTCATGTTCGCGGTGGACGACCTCGACGATACGCTGGCCCGGCTCCGCGAGCACGGCGCGCAGCTCGTCGACGAAGTGGTCCAGTATCAAGACGTGTATCGGCTCTGCTACGTCCGGGGCCCCGAGGGCATCCTCATCGGGCTGGCCGAACAAATCGGCTGACGCCCAAACGCGCTCGTTCGTGCGTCCCACTTCTGCTGGCGAGGTAGGCTCGGGCGCTTCGTCGCAAAGGAGCCCGACCCTGCGACGAACGAGAAGATGGTGGAACACCGCACCGAGTCCCGCACCGGCATCCTCGCCGCCGAACTGCAAGAGCGGCGCGAAAGGCTGCTGGAGCACATTCGGCGGGAGAGCCTGTCCGGCTACGTCCTCTTCGGTGCGGATTACATCCAATACTTCACCGGCTTCTGGTTCCTCTCGAATGAGCGGCCGGTGATCTACGCCGAGAGCGTCGGCGGCGAGTCTGCGGTCTTCGTGCCGGAGTTCGAGGTGGAGCGCACGCGCGCCGAGGCCGCCTTCGCGCGGGTCGAGTCCTATCCCGAGTACCCGGGGATCGAGCACCCGATGTCGATCTTCGCGCGCGTCCTGGCCGACCTCGGGATCAGGGATGCGATCGGCGCCGACCAGGACGGCTACCCCGGTCTGCTCGGCTACAAAGGGCCGGCACTCAGCGATGCGGCGGGCGCCTCGGTCACGCCACTGGGCGACGTCATCGAGGGCATGATGGCGCGCAAGAGCGACAGCGAGATCGCGCTCATCCGCGAGAGCGGCCGCTGGTGCGCGTACGCGCACCGGCTGCTGCAGGAGTACTCCCGGCCCGGCACGACTGAGGCCGAGGCCAGCCTGCGGGCCAGCCACGAAGCGACGCTCGCGATGCTGGAGGCACTCCGCGAGTCGTATGGCGGCGGGCTCTCATCCTCCTCCGGCGCGTCCGCCGGGTACCGCGGCCAGATCGGCCTGCGCAGCTCGTGGGCGCACGCGATCGCGCACAACATCGAGTTTCGGGCAGGCGACGTGCTTGTCACGGAGACGAGCGCACCGATCTGGGGCTACAACGCCGAGCTCGAGCGGGCGATGATCATCGGCCAGCCGACGGACGAAATGCGGCGGCTCTTCGACCACACCGTCGCGGTTCAACAGGTCGCCTTCGACGCGGTCCGGCCGGGCGCCACCTGCGCCGACGTGGACGGCGCAGTCATGCGCTACTTCGAGCGGAACGACCTGGTCCGGTACTGGCGCCAGCACACCGGCCACGCGATCGGCCTGCGCAACCACGAAGCGCCCTTCCTCGACGTCGGCGACCACACTCCGCTCGAGCCAGGCATGGTCTTCACGATCGAGCCAGGTCTCTATGACCCGGCGATCGGCGGCTTCCGTCACTCGGACACCGTGGCCGTCACAGAGGACGGAGTGGACGTCCTCACCGACTACCCGAGCGACATCGAGAGCCTAACGTTGCCGGTCTAACGCGCGCTCCAGGCTTGGCCGAGTTCTTCGGCCCCAACAAGCATGATCTTCTCGCAAGACCGACCGAAACGGAGGAATGCATGCGCCGCCTGAATTTCTTGGCAGACGAGCCCTGGGATGAAGTTGAGGACGACAAGCGCGCCCGGTGGTTCGGGCACCCGTTCGGGGCCGACCACCTCGGAGCGTCGCTGATCGAGTACCTGCCGCAGGCACCTGGAGGTCCGATGCACATGCACTACGGCGTCGAGGAGATGTTCTTCGTCCTCAGTGGGACGATGACCGTCCGCACGCCAGAAGGAGAGGAGGAGTTGTCACCCGGAGACGTCGTCTACTTCCCGGAAGGCCGAGACGGGCTGCACACCTTCTCGAACCCCACGGACGAGCCTGTGAGGATGCTTGGCATCTCGACCAAGCGGTTCCCAGATGTCGTCGCCTACCCGGAGCGGGGAGTCGCCTGGGTGGCGACACGCCATCCTGAACGCCCGGTGCCCGAGGGCGGCGACGAAGGGGTCATCGCTCGCTTCGAGCTGGCTGCGGACGACTGAGACTAACCCCACGCTCCAGCGTCCGACCAGCCGTGCCAGCGTTCGGGCTCGAACCAGGCGCTGACACGCATGGCGTCCCGGCGACGAAACGGCTGTCCGGTGTAGCGAACGGCAAGCCGGTCGATGTCGCTGAGGTCCGGATCGTCCTCGATCGAGACGACCCGGCCGATCAGGCTGATGTGGGTGTACCAGCTCCCCTCGTCGAGCACGGTCAGCGCGGCGCGGGGATCTCGGCGCAGGAACCGTAGGCGGAGACGGCTCTCGTCCATGTTCAGCAGCACACGCCCGTCTTCCCAGTCGTACCAGGTGGGCACAGTGTGCGGCGATCCGTCCGGGCGGAGCGTCGCGATGACTGCGGGATTCGGGCGTGACAGGAACTCATCGACGTCAGGAGGTACTGGGACCGGCGGCACTCGGGAGAGCCTACGACGCCGCGATCGCCGGCGCGAGCTCGGCTTCGGGCAACTCGACGGGCTCGAGCCGGAAGTCCCGCACGTCACGCACAGAGATCACGATCAACGTCGTCACCACGATCCAGACGACACCGATCCAAAGGGACGTCGACATGCCGATCACGCTCGCAACCGGTCCCGCGATCGCGTACCCGGCGGGGAGGAAAGCCATTGCGCCCATCCAGTTGTACGCGCTGACGCGGGCCAGTTTCTCGGGCGCGATCGTTTGCTGCAGGGCCGTTTCCCAGATCACGGTTCCGTAGGAGAACGCAAAGCCGGCGAGAACCGCAGCGGCGCCGATGGCGAACGTCGGCGCATGGAGGGCCAGGAGGGCGCACTGCAATGCCGTCGTCATGAAGAGGGCTCCGATGAAAACCATCGCGCGGTGTGGTCGCAGCCGAAGTCCGAGGAGGCCCCCGCCCAGTGCTCCGATCGCCTCACCGGTGACGATGATCGCCCAGGCACCCGCGCCGCCCAGAGAGTTCTTGGAGATGTAGGGCCCGAGCACGAAGAACGGTGCGTAGGTCACGAGAAAGTAGAGCGAGATCCAGCCGGTGAGCAGCCAGACCCAGGTGTGCTCCGTGAACGCCTGCCACCCTTCGCGCAGCTCGCGCAAGAAGTTCGGAGTAGAGCCGGTTCGCGCGCGTCCCGGAAGTCGGATCCGGCTCAAGAGGAGCGCGCTCGTCGCGTACGTCAACGCATCGACGAGGAGTGCGTAGCCGCTACCGACGGTTGCCACGATCGTGCCTCCCACCGCCGCGCCGACCGGAAAGGCCGCGTAGCGGGAGATGCTCATGATCGCGTTGGCCTGCTGGAGCAGGGCCGGTCGCACGGTTTCGGGCACGAGACCGGTCGAGGCGGGCGAGTAGAAGGCGGTTGCCGCGCCGCCGAGCGCCTGGAGGACGAAGATCTGCCAGATGCGGGCGTGTCCGCTGATCAGCAGAGCGGCCATCGTCGCGCGAATGGCGAAGTTCGCCGAATCCGACGACAACATCACGAGGCGCCGCGGGAAACGATCGGCGACGACGCCGCCGATCAACAGCGTGGAGACCTGAGCCAGTGTCCAGCAGGCGAAGGCGATACCGACATCGGTCGCGGACCCCGTCAGGTCGAGAACGGCGAACGCGACTGCGATCGGCGCGAGATTCGTTCCGAAGAACGAGATCGTTCGCGCAGAGGCGAGCAGGCGGAAGTTCCGCTCGCGGAGAGGGCCTAGCTCAGGCGCCACTTCCCTTTTCCCAGTAGCGCTTCAGTCCAGCGTAGGACTGCCAGAACGGCATTGCTCGCTCGTACGTCTCCACGTCGCCTCCGGCTTGGACCACGTCATTGCGAACCGACTCGTTGAACTCCTCTTCCGTTACACCCTCCGCGACCCGGCGCGACCAGTCCTCGAGCCGCTGTCTGAGCTCGGCGAGATGCGGCCCGGGATCCTCGGCGACGCCGAAGTGAATGAGCGCCAGGCTGCTCGGCCTTCGCTCCTCGATCTCGTCGATCGTCTGGTTCCACGCTTCGAGATCGAACTCCGGCGGAGGCGTCGGCGGTAGGACCGTGCGATCCGGCTGAAGGCGAACGCCGGCCGCGTCGCCCGCGTAGAGGGTGCCGTCACCGGCGAGGTAACAGACGTGGTGGCTTGCATGCCCCGGCGTCGGGAAGCACTCGAGGCCGAGCACGTTCGTGCCGACGATCCGGATGTTCTCCTCGGGAACGGGAGCGAGCTCTCCCCACAGCGTGTCGAACGCGTCTCCATAGAGACGCCGGGCGCTTGCTTCGAGCCGGCTGGGATCGACCAGATGCGGCGCGCCTATCTCGGCAACGTGGACCTGCAGCTCGGGATGCTCTCGGACGAGCACCCCGGCCGCACCGGCGTGGTCGAGATGGATGTGGGAGAGCAGAAGGTGGCGCAGGTCCTGGAGCTCGAGGCCACGCTGACGCAGAGAGGTGTGCAGGTGCTCGAGGCATGACGCGGGCCCGCAGTCGAAGAGGGCCGGTCCATCAACGGTCTCGACCAGGTAGGAGCCAATGACGCGTTCCGCCCCCTGGTGGTGGAGATCGAGAGGATCCGAGCTCACTGAGCCCGGATCCTCCCATGAGTTCAGTGCTCGGTGGAGCTGCGCCGTCGGTAGAGCAGAAGTGCGGCTGCTGCGAGTGCCACGCCCGCTCCGGCGCCGGCAGCGACGGTGCGAGTGTGGGCCCGACCTGAAGACGCTCGTCTCCTGGGTGCTGTGGCGGGCAGCCCTGCCTTCACGAGCATGGTCTTGAGCGCCTCGCTGCCTCGATACCAGCCGCCCGGGACCGCCTGTGTCCCCCAGATCTTCTGGCCGGGCTTCATATAGCTCGCCGGCCCGTGGACTGCGTAGGGATAGAGAGCTTGACGAAGCGTGGAGTCGCCGTCCGGGCCGGGGACCTTGTACACCACGAGGTAACTCGGTCCGAGCGGGTCGGTCGGATGGGAACGCGTCGTTGAGACGGGAGTCTGTTCGAAGGCCTGCGGGAAGAACCCAGCCTCGCTGACGAGTATCCCCAGGGGCGATGAGTCCCCGCCTTCCCCGAAGCCCACGATGGTGAGTGCATGTGCAAGACCGGGGCCGGAGATGGTTGCCCCCGACGGGCCTTTCGCGGTCGCGGCGGCCGGGAACAACAGCAGCGCGGTGAGCGCCGCCGCGAGCAGCATTGGACGTCTCATGGGTCGCTCCTTGGTCGGTATGGAGCTGCTACACCGACCGAGCGGATCGGGTTCCGCCGACAACCTTGGCAAATGCCGCCTCGAGATCCTCGAGGAGGTCGTCTCCAGACTCGAGACCTACGGAGAGCCGGATGAGATTCCGCGGCGCCGCGAATGGCGCATCCGCCGTCGACGCATGTGTCATACGCGCCGGTAGCTCGATCAGGCTCTCGACGCCGCCGAGCGATTCGGCGAGCTTGAAGAGCTTCGTACTCTCGACGAATTCCGTCGCTTCTTGCTCCGACTCGAGCAGGAACGAGATCATGCCGCCGAAGTCGCTCATCTGTTTGGCGGCGATCGAGTGGCCCGGATGTCTGGGCAGTCCTGGGTAGAAGACCTGTTCGACGCGCGGATGTCGGTCGAGAAAGCTGGAGAGCGCATGCGCATTCTGACAGTGCTGGCGCATCCGCACGGCGAGCGTCTTGATGCCGCGCAACACGAGCCAACAGTCCAGCGGCCCCGGGACTGCGCCGAGCGACTTCTGCAGGAACATGAGACGTTCGGCAATCGTCGGGTCGTTCGTGGCGGCGAAACCGCCGATGACGTCCGAGTGCCCGCCGAGGTACTTGGTGGTCGAGTGCACGACGATGTCCGCACCGAGCTCGAGCGGCCGCTGCAGATACGGCGTCGCAAAGGTGTTGTCCACGACGAGAATCGCGCCCGCGGCGTGTGCCGCGTCTGCCGCCTTCTTGATGTCGACGATGTTCAGCAGCGGGTTCGACGGCGTCTCGATCCAGACGATCCGCGTGCGCTCGTCGAGATGAGAGGCCAGGTCGTCGAAGTCGGCTGCCGGGAGGTAGTCGAAGACGTAACCCTTGGGCTCGTAGACCTGTGACGTCATCCGGTAGACACCGCCGTAGACATCCGCGATCAGCACCATCCGGTCGCCCGGATTCATCAGGTGCATGATCGTGGTCGTCGCGCCGAGACCGGACGCGAATGCAACGCCATGTTCGGCGGACTCGAGTGACGCCAGACACTCCTGAAGTGCCGTGCGGGTGGGGTTCGCGACCCGGGCGTAGTCGTAGCCCTTGTTCTCGCCGACCGCGTCCTGCACGTACGTCGACGTGAGATAGACCGGTGTCGTGATTGCCCCGGTCGCGGGATCCGGCGCCTGGCCTTCGTGGATGGCGCGCGTCTCGAAGTCCATCAGGCCTCGATGCTACCGGCGCCGATGAACGCGGCGAGGCTACGCAGCGGCCTCTGCAGCGAGACCGGCTTGACGCCGGGCTCCCACCAGACTCCATTGACCTGCAGCACGCCGGTCTTGCGGTCGAGCGCGGGGTCGATCCTTCCGATCAGCCGGTCGCCTTGGAGGATGGGGAGCACGTAGTACCCGAACTCGCGCTTCGGTTTCGGCACGTACATCTCGAGCCGGTAACGGAAGCCCCAGAGCGCCTCGGCGCGGTTGCGGTCGTGGATGAGGCGGTCGAACGGCGACAGGAACGTCACACGTCTCCGCACGGGGCCGTCCTCTGCATCGGGATGTGCCTTCCATTTGCCGTTCTCGAACCTGACGCCGAGCGAGCGGAAACGTTTCTCCGCGAGGAGCTCTCTGGCTTCGGGCCACGGGATGCTCTCGGTCTCCGGGTACCAGCGTTCGGCCAGATCCCAGACGCGTTGCTTCCCGCTCCGTCCGACGATGGCGACGACACCCCGGCCCTCGAGCAGCTCGAGCATGAGCCCGACCTTGCGGCTACCCCACCAGTCATGGGGGTCTTTCGACACCATCAGGTCGGCTTCGATCTCGCGTGACAGCAGCGGCCCGTGCTCCTCGAGCTCGCGCAGCAGGTGGCGCTTGAAGCGCGCGTTCGTTCGCAGGAATTCGGTTCCCTGTTGTTCGTACTTGTACTTGCCGCGCCGGCGGCGCATCCGCGCACGGATGAGCGGGAAGTCCTCGATCGGCCAGATGAACGCGCCCCACTCGAAGAGCTTGCGCTCCTCCCAGAGCAGCCGGTCGAGCTCGGCCGAGTCGTGTGCCCCGAGGCGGCTCCACAGCACCAGTCGTTGCGGAGGTGCGACGGTGGAGATCGGATCGATCTGGAGGAACCCGAGCCGGCGAACCGTTGCGAGCACGCCGTCGGCGCTGCCGTCGAGCAGCTGTGACCGGATCGCGATTCGGCGGGCTTGTGCGAGGCTGAGCTCGTTGGATTTCACGGAGTTCGCACTCTCACAGTTGCCGGAGCCACCAGGTCGCCTGCTCGAGGTGGGCTGTGGCTACGAAGGAGGCGCGACTCCCGGTCTGGCGGCCGCGGGCTACGACGTGGTCGGCATCGACCCCAAAGCTCCCGAGGGGCCCTTGTACCGGCGCGTGACGCTCGAAGAGTTCGACGACCTCGGGCCCTTCGATGCGGTTGTCGCGGGCCGCGTGCTGCACCATGTCGATCCACTCGGGCCGGCGCTCGACAAGTTGGCGGAGCTTGCGCCGCACCTGATCCTCGACGAGTTCGCGTGGAACCACATGGACGACGCCACGATCGACTGGTACGAGTCGCAGCACCGGGTCCTCGTCGCGGCCGGGCGTCAGCCGAAGGGGCCTCCGGACTTGACCGAGTGGCGCGCTCGCCACTCGGAGCTCCATACCTACGAGACGCTGCGCGCCGAGATCGATGCCCGTTACGACGAAGGTCATTTCGAGTGGCGACCTTACTTCTACCGTTGGCTCGAAGGCCCGGCGACCGAGTCCCTGGAGGCCGGCCTCATCGCCGCGGGCGCTATCCGCCCGATCGGATTCCGCTACGCGGGGGTGAGCAGGGCGACGGTTCGCTCGCCCGCGGACTCGCGGTAAGCCGGGCCGAGCTTCTCCTCGAGGACGCGCGTCAGCTCGCCGCTTGCTGCGAGCTCCTCGGTGATGTCCGCCCCGCCGATCAGCTCGCCCTTCACGAAGACCTGCGGGATCGTTGGCCAGCCGGAGATCTCCGACAGCTCCTGGCGAATCGCCGGGTCTGCAAGGACGTCGATACCCGCCACGGGAGCGCCGGCCTCGCGCAGGGCGCGCAGCGCCCGATCGGAATTGCCGCACATGATGAACTGTGGCGTCCCCTTCATGAAGACGGCGACGGGCTCATTGTCGATGACGTCCTGGATCCGTTGGCGCAGCTCGCTCATTCGCTCCCTTTCGTCTTGATTCGCAGTTCATGAATAGTGCCGTCTCGCAGCGGCTCTGCGAGTGCCTCGTTCACGAGGCGATGCTGTTCCAGCAGTGACAGCCCGCTGAAGCGTGGGCTGGAGACCGTCACCTGAAAGTGGTCGCCGCCGCCTGTGCGGTCCTCGACGCTCAGCTCGGTCGCGTCCGGGAACGCGTTCTCGAGCAAGGACTGGAGCGGGTCAGTCGACATCTCCTCCGATACTAGTTCCCGTCCAGCAATACATGTCGGCTTCTGGCCCGCGATCACGCGGCGCCAGAGTCCACCCTCGCCCTTAGCAAGGCAGACCAGCCTTGCTGCGGTCGAGTGCGGCCTCTGGCTTGGTGCTCGCGACCCAGAAGCTCGACGGCATTACTGGACGGGAACTAACCACGCTGGTGCGCCAGATAGTCGAGAAGGTCGGAGCGCGTCAGCACGCCGATCGGCTTCCCCTTGCTCGCGATGACGAGCGCGTTCGTACGTCCCGTCAGCGTTGCGAAGACTTCGTCGAGCGTGACGTCGCTCTCGACCGCGGCAAGCGGGGGCTGCATTGCGGTGGCCACGTCCTCGTGAAGTGCGTCGGGATTCTTGAAGACACGGTCGAGGAGATCGCGATCCTGGAGCGACCCGATCACGTCGGCAAGAGATTGCACGTCTCCGTCCCGTACCACCGGAAGCTGCGAGATCGAGTACTGCTGCATGACATCGATCGCTTCCCCGACCTTCTGGTGGGAGGCAATTGTGATCAGGGCCGGCACAGCAATTTCCTCGAGGCGCTTCGAGCGAAGAAGCTCGGAAACCGTGGGCGCAGGAACACGCCGTTCGGCGAATCCGTGCTCGAGCATCCAGTTGTCGTCGTAGAACTTCGACATGTAGGAGCGCCCGGAATCCGGGATCATCGTGAGGATCCTCGCCTCGGGCCCAAAGCGCTTGGCGATCTCGAGCGCCGCCCAGACCGTCGTGCCGCCCGAGCCGCCGACGAGCAAGCCTTCCTCGCGTGCGAGCCGACGCGCGGTCAAGAAGGAGTCACGGTCTGACACGCGCACCCACTCGTCGACGACCGAGCGGTCCATCGTCTTCGGCCATGTGTCCTTCCCGATCCCCTCGACGAGGTACGGGTGGACGTCGCGGTCCTCTGTCGCCGTGTAGACGGAGCCTTCCGGATCGGCGCCGACGATCAGGACGTCCGGCTTGTGTTCCTTGAAGTACCGCCCGACACCCGAGATCGTGCCGCCGGTGCCGACCGAGATGACGATGGCATCGATCTCGCCGCCGGTCTGCTCGAAGATCTCCGGCCCGGTGTGCAGATAGTGCGCCTCGGGGTTCGACATGTTCGAATACTGGTCCGGCTTGAATCCGCCCGGGATCTCTTCCGCGAGCCGGTCCGACACCGAGTAGTAGGACTCGGGCGAGTCGGGCTCGACCGCGGTCGGGCAGATCACGACCTCGGCGCCGTAGGCGCGCAGCATCGAGATTTTTTCCTGGCTCATCTTGTCCGGCATCACGAAGATGCAGCGGTAGCCCTTCTTCGCCGCCGCGATTGCGAGCCCGACGCCGGTGTTGCCCGAGGTCGGCTCGACGATCGTGCCGCCTGGCTTGAGCTTCCCCTCGGATTCGGCCTTCTCGATCATGGCCAGCCCGATCCGGTCCTTCACCGATCCGCCGGGGTTGACGTACTCGAGCTTGGCCAGGAGCTGCGGCGCAACGTCCCGCCCGAGAGAGTCGAGGCGGACGATCGGCGTGTTGCCGACGAGCTCCAGGACAGTGGGGTAGTCGCGTGGCATGGGCGGGAAGCGTACTTTGCGCGGGAAGACGCAGGTGGCCCGTTACGGATTGCAGCTCCGCAACGGAACCCACAGCGCCACATTCCCTTGCTTCCCGCCGCTGATCCAGTTGTTGCCCGAGATCCCTACCTTGTCGATGCAGGCATCGACGTAATCCCCGGCCGCGTCCCGGAGCCCCGCGAAGATTGACAAGTGGCTCCCATCCGGAAGCGTGATCCTGAGCTCGGTGTCATCGGGGCCGATCTGCAAGCCACACGTCGCCTCGACGGCCAAGCAGTTTGGGTTTCTCGCCTCGATCAACTTTCCCGCGTCCGACGGCCGCTTGGAGTTCGAACAGCCGACGAGGGCGAGCACGGCCGGAACGACCAGGATCGACTTCCACATGTCGCCTCCCCTCAGGAGCCTCTCGTTCGTCAGTGCCGGAAGTGCCGTCGGCCCGTCAGCACCATCACGGCGTCGGCGTCACGCACCGCGGCGGTCACCTCGTCGTCGCGCTTGGAGCCGCCCGGCTGGATGATCCCGGTGACGCCGGCCTCGAGTGCGGCCTGCGGGCCGTCGGGAAACGGGAAGAAGGCATCGGACGCGAGCACGGCGCCGCGAACGTCGTGGCCGTGCTCTTGCGCTTTCTGCAGCGCGAGCTTGACGGAGTCGACGCGGCTCGTCTGGCCGCCGCCGATGCCGATCGTCGCGAGATCCTTCACGAGCACGATCGCGTTCGAACTGACGTGCTTGCACACCCGCCAAGCGAAGACGAGGTCGCCCCAGCATGCCTCGTCAGGATCGCCGCAGGCGACCTCCATCGCTTCACGGTCGTCGACGTCCCAGTCGCGATCCTGCACGAGCAGGCCGCCGAGGACGCGCTTGAAGTCGCGCTCGGCGCGTGCGAAGCCGCGCCGCTCACGGTCACGGAGAATCCGGATCGCCCCTTTGCGTTGCAGCGCCTCGAGGGCCCTGTCGTCGTAGTCGGGCGCGAACAGCACGTCGATGAACCGTTCGGCGAGCGCTTCGCCCAGCGCGGCAGAGACTGGTCGGTTGACCGCGCAGACCATCCCGAACGCGGAGACCGGGTCGGATGCGAGTGCGCGCTCGTAGGCTTCCTCGATCGTCCCTGCGACGGCCACGCCGCAAGGATTCGCATGCTTGATGATCACGCACCCAGGCAGCGCGAACTCGCGCAGCAGCAGACGCGCCGCCGAGAGGTCGAGCAGGTTGATCAGCGACAGCTCCTTCCCGTGCACGTGCTCGACGCGTGACAGGAGATGGACCCGCGCGCCCTGCTCGGCGTAGTAGGCGGCTCGCTGATGTGGATTCTCGCCGTAACGCAGATCCATCACCTTGGTGAAGGCGGTGACCAGCGTCTCTGGGAACGCTTCGATGTCCGCGAACCAGCGTGCGATTGCAGCCTCGTACGACGCGGTCGTTGCGAACGCCTCCGCCGCCAGCGCTCTCCTCGTTTCGCCGGAGAGGTCACCTCGCTCCTGCAGTTCAGCGAGCACAAAGTCGTAGCGCTCCGGGCGGCAGACCGGAGCGACGTGCGCGAAGTTCTTGGCGGCGCCGCGCAGCATCGACGGCCCACCGACATCGATCATCTCGACCGCTTCCTCCTCCCGGACGCCGAAGCGGCCTGCGACTTCGCTGAATGGATAGAGGTTCACGCAGACGAGGTCGAAGGGCCGGATGCCCTGGTTTTCGAGCGTTGCGACGTCGTCGGGGTGGTCGCGGCGCGCAAGGATCGCGGCGTGGATGTTGGGGTGGAGCGTCTTGACCCGCCCGCCGAGCATCGCCGCTGCGCCCGTCAGTTCCTCGACCCGCTCGACCTCGAGCCCCACCTCGTTCTCTAGGAAGTCTGCGGTGCCCCCGCTTGCCACCAGCTCGAAGCCGAGGTCGGCCAGCCCGCGCGCGAACTCCTGCAGGCCGGTCTTGTCGTAAACGGAGATCAGTGCGCGCAAAGCTCTCTCACCACCTCCGGCAGGATCCGGTGCTCGACGGCGTGAATCCGTTCTACCAGGGTCCCGCGCGGCTCGACGGCGACCGGCTCTTGTCGGATGACGGCGCCGGTGTCGAGTCCCTCGTCCACGTAGTGAACGGTGACACCAGTTGTGTCGACGCCCGCTTCTAGCGCATCGGCGATTGCACGCCCACCCGGGAACTGCGGGAGCAACGACGGGTGTACGTTGACGATGCGATCACGAAAGCGATCGAGAAACACCGGCGTGAGCAGGTGCATGTAGCCGGCGAGCACGACGAAGTCGACTCCCCGGAGCTGTAGCCAGTCCGCCAACTCCCGATCTCGGGCAGCGCGCTCGGGATACGAGTCCAGCTCGAAGACGCGGTTCGGGATTCCTGCCGCGTCCGCGCGCGCCAACGCTCCGGCATCGCTGCGGTTCGACGCGACGGCTGCGATCGACAGGCCGGCGTCGATCAGTGCCTGCAAGTTCGTGCCCTCGCCCGAGACGAGCACGCCGATCACGCGAGCTCCCCGATCACGAGCGATCCCGCCGGCGCCTCCGGCACGACGGCGCACATACCGACGCCGAGGTTGAACACGCGGCGGAGCTCCTCTTCCTCGACTCCCTGCTCCGAGAGCCACCCGAAGACGGGGGGACGTTCCCAGGAGCTCCAGTCGATCCGGGCCTCGAGGCCGTCTGGGAGCACACGGGAGAGATTGCCCATGATGCCGCCGCCGGTCACGTGCGCGAGCGCCCGCACATCGGCGTGTGCACGCAGGCTGCGGACCGCTTCGAGGTAGAGGGTGTGCGGCGCGAGCAGCAGATCGGCGTCGAAGTCGTCGTCGCCGACGAGTGTGCGCACGAGGGAAAAGCCGTTGGTGTGCAGTCCGCTCGACGCGAAGCCGATGACGGCGTCGCCCGCCTCGCAGCGTGACCCGTCGATCACCCGGTCGCGGTCGACCAGCCCGACGCATGTTCCGGCGAAGTCGAGCTCGGACTCCTGGTAGATGCCGGGCAGCTCCGCCGTCTCGCCACCGATCAGGACGCACCCGGCGGCTCGACAAACCTCTGCAGCGCCTTCGACCAGCTCTACGACCTGCGCCTCCTCGATGCTGTTGGCAGCGACGTAGTCGAGCAGGAAGAGAGGCTCGGCCCCCGTGCAAGCAACGTCGTTGATGCAGTGCGCCGCAAGGTCCATCCCGGCCCAGCGCAGGCGGCCCGCGCGCCGCGCGAGCATCAGCTTCGAGCCCACGCTGTCCATCGAGGCCGCGAGGAACCGGTCTCCGTCGAGCGGGTAAAGCCCGGCAAAGCCGCCGAACGCCTGAGCGCCCGTGGACTCGACTGCGGTCCGCAGGCGCTCGACGATCGATACGGCCGTGGCGAGCGAGACGCCGGCCCCCTGATACGTCTTCGGCTTGCTCGTCAGGGGGCCAAGTCTAGAGCCGCGACCGGCGTCAGCCTCCGATGTCGACCTGTTGGCTGGCGGAGGGAGACCCCACTGTGAGATCGCCGCCCTCCACATCGTTCAACACGAAGGCGTTGTTCTGGACCGGCGTCTGCCTGCCGTCGGCTTCGGCATACGTGTGACCGTCCCCGACGAGCCCCACGACGAGCCGGGAACCGTCCTCCTGCCGGTCGGCCATGTAGATGCTGCCCGTGCGCAGAACGTCGCGGTCCGCGCAGGCTCCGCCCGCCGTGCCCGCCGCCGAGTCCACCTCGACGAGGCAGATCATCCCTCCCTTGCCCGGCACGGCGAAGAGCTTCAGAGAGCCTTGCTGCTGGAGCAACCGTGAGCCGCCCCCGCTGCGAGACGCGAAGTTCCGTTCGGCGAACGGATAGTCGAGGACGCTCTGAGGCAAGGCGTCGGACGTGCGCGCCACGTGGGCGAGTGCCGACACCGAGCCGCTTCCGATCTGCACCTTGTCGCTGCCGCCGCGGCCGATCTGCGTGAGCAGGCCGGCGGTCGCCGCCGCCGCCAGCACGGCAGCTCCGAATTGAAGACGTCGCTTCGTCACGGCTACCACTGGTCCTTGCAGTTGTAGACGAAGTGCGTGCCGCCGTCGCGGTTCGAGCAGAAGGAGTACGTGTAGTAGTAGCCGGGGTGCGCGTTGAAGCAGTTGCCGACGCACCACTTGTCGAAGTGGCGGTAGCCGGCGGGTGTGACTTCCCACACTTCGCTCCGCCAGCCTGCATTCGGGCCGAAGTAGAGCTCGTTGTAGATCTTGTTGTGAGCGGTTATCTGGTGGGCGCCCTGAGCGTTCGGTGCCATGTTCTGCTGCCACCAGTAGATGTAGTACTCAGCACCTGCTGTGGATGCGAATGTCAGCGCGAGCAACACCGCTGTCGCCGCCGCAGCCACCCATCGTCTTTTGAATCTCAGCCGCACTTGCACCGTCCTTGTCGAGGTTTCCAAGCTCGCGCAAGCATCCGGCGAACGGCGCGTCGCGTCAATTCGCTCTTTTGGACGGTGTCGCGTGCAGCTACGGCTTAGACGAACAGCTCTGCGTGCAGCTGCGGACGGCCCTGCGGACCGTCGGGGAGAAAGCGAACGAGTGTCTCGCCGATGTTGACCGTGTCCTTCGTGTACGGCAGCTCGAGCAGCTCGCCGAGCGCCGCGGCCTTCAGCTCGGGATCGTCCGCGCGGAGTTGCAGCTCCGCGAGCTTGAGGTCGGACCCACCGGCGAGAAAATCGTCGAGCCACTCGCGTGGTGGATGCAGCTCGAGCCGGTATCCGGCTCTCGTCGTCACGAACGTCCGCCTGCCGCCGTGTTCCTGCACGCGCAGCTCGCGCAGCTGGGCACGCGCGAGTGTCGCGACGAAGTCGTCTTCGTCGAGCGCGAAGCCGAGATGGTCGATCCTCGGCAGCTCCCACTGGCCGGGCTGGACGACGACGTTCACCGCGCCGCGCTCGAGCTCCGACAGGCGCAGCTTGAAGCCCAGCTGGTCGAGCTCTTCCCAGCCGTGGCCCGACTCGAATGAGGATGCGTCCTCCTCGATTCGGCCGTGCCTGGCGACCAGGTCGAATCCGAGCTTCCCGATATAGCGCGCCTCGACCTCGCGCACCTTGCTGGTCACCAGGTGGTAATGGAAGAGCTGCACGAAGGCAGACTAGAGCCGTGCTCGCCCATCTGCCCGTCGACACCAGCTGGACCTTCGACCCGCTCCAGATCGTGCCCAGCGTCGCGCTGGCGGTTCTGTATGCACGCCGCGTGCGGACGCTGCGTGCCCGGGGGATAGCCGTTCCTGGCTGGCGGATCGCCCTCTTCGCGACCGGAGTCGTGATTCTCCTGGTCGCGCTCGTCAGCCCGGTGCACGCACTCGGCGAGCAGCTCTTCAGCTTTCACATGCTGCAGCACGTCCTCCTGGGAGATCTTGCGCCACTTGCGCTTCTCGCGGGCCTGACCGGGCCGATCCTGAGGCCGGCGCTCGCTTTCCTCCACCGCCTACGCTTCCTCGCCAATCCTCTGATCGCGCTGCCGCTGTGGGCGGTGAATCTGTACGCGTGGCATCTCCCGTACCTCTACGACGCAGCCGTGCGCCATGACTCCGTGCACGCGCTCGAGCATCTCTGCTTCTTCACGGCCGGCGCGATCATGTGGCTGCCCGTCCTGGAGACGTTGCCGGCGCCGGAATGGTTCGGCACCGGAGCGAAGATCGGCTACATCGCGATCGTGCGGGCGGTCGAGACGGTACTCGGGAACATCTTCTTCTGGGCAGGTGCGCCGTTCTACGCCGTGTACGAGCACCGGCAGCAGCTCTGGGGGCTGTCACCCATCGAGGATCAAGGGCTTGCCGGCGCCGTGATGATGATCGAAGGCTCGATCGTCACACTCGTCGCCCTTGCCTGGCTCTTTCTACGGATGGCGGGGGAGGGCGAGCTCAGACAGCGGCTGCTCGAGCGCGGCCTCGACCCGAGGGCGGTACGCCGCGCGGTGCGCTATGGGCGCGCAGAGGAGCTCGGCCCGCCGCGCTGAAGCCATTCTCTTACGATCCTGTCGGTCTGAAGCTCAAGATCGTCCACGTGCCTAGTGAAGGGAGCTAGATGTCGACGACCCCGCCAGAGCAGCCCACCACCCCACAGCAGCCGGCAGGCGGCTATGGGAGCTCGGGTCCCAACGTCAACCTCAACCTGGCGGCGCTCATGCCGACGCCGGGGAACGCCGAGCTCGTCGTGTACATCCTGGCAACGATCGTCGTCGGGATCGTCGCGCTGTCCGACGACCGGGTCAACGGACCCGAGTTCGTCACGGCGTTCACGTTCTTCACGTTTGCCTACTTGATCTCACGCGGCATCGCGAAGGCGAGTCGCGTGCTCGAACGCTAGACCTACACCGACTCGAACTGGAGCTTCGCTGCCTCGCGTGGGATTGCCGTCGGGTAGTCCCGCGTGAGGCAGGCGCGGCAGAACTGCGACTCGGGGCGTCGCGTCGAGGCCTGCAACCCTTCGAGTGAGATGTACGCGAGCGACGTCGCGCCGATGTGCTCGCGAACCTCCTCCACTGTCTTGTTGGCGGCGATGAGCTCGTCGGTGTCGGCAAAGTCGATCCCGTAGTAGCACTGCGAGATCACCGGCGGCGAGGAGATCCGGATGTGCACCTCCACCGCACCGGCGTCGAAGAGCATCTGGACGATCTGCCGGGTGGTATTGCCGCGGACGATCGAGTCGTCCACGGCCACGACGCGCTTCCCCGCCACCTCGGCGAGCGGATTGAACTTCAGCCTGATCCCCTGTTCGCGCAGACCCTGATCGGGCTGGATGAACGTGCGGCCGACGTAGCGGTTCTTGATCAGCCCTTCGCTGAACGGAATGTTCATTCCGCGGGCGAAGCCGATCGCCGCGGGCGTTCCCGAATCCGGGATGGGCATGACGAGGTCAGCCTCGACGGGTGCCTCCTGGGCGAGGCGCTCGCCCATGCGGACGCGGGCCGCGTGGACCTCGACGCCCTGTAGCCGGGAGTCAGGGCGCGCCAGATAGAAGACCTCGAAGATGCAGAGCGCGCCGCCCTTGTCCTGCGGCACGACCTGGTGCGCCTCGACTCGCTCATCGATGATCATCAGCTCGCCTGGGCGGATCTCGCGCTCGAGCTCGGCGCCGACGAGGTCGAGCGCACAGGTCTCCGACGCAACCACCCAGTCGCGGTCGAGTCGCCCGAGGCAGAGCGGTCGCATCCCGCGTGGGTCGCGGAAGGCGATCAGCTTCCCCTCCGAGAGCCCAACGACGGAAAACGCGCCGTCCAGCTTCCGAATCGCATTGGCGACAGCGTCGGCGAGCGGCGCCGGATCGTTCGCGATCAACGCAGCGATCACCTCGGTGTCAGCCGTCGTGGTGGGACGATGTCCCAGTTCAGCGAGCTCCAACCGGAGCTCGGCAGCGTTCGTAAGGTTGCCGTTGTGACCGAGGGCGATCGTGCGCGCGCTGCCGTGCTGCACGAGCGGCTGTGCGTTCCACCACTGCGACGACCCAGTGGTCGAGTAACGGGTGTGGCCGATCGCTAGATCACCGTGCAGTCCACGCAGCTTTTGCTCGTCGAAGACTTGTGTCACGAGCCCCATATCGCGCAGCGCGGTAAGCCGGCCTTCGTCGGAGACCGCGATGCCGGCCGACTCCTGGCCGCGATGCTGGAGCGCGAACAGTCCGAAATAGGTCAGGCGTGCGACGTCGCGCTCGGGCGACCGGACTCCGAACAGGCCGCACATCGCCGTGATGCCGCACCGTGCCGATGCGCTGCAAACCCTTGGCGCCGAGCCGCTCGACGTCGTCCGGAGCGCAGGCGAGCACGATCTGGCCGCCGTTTGCCGGCGCAGGCAGCTCGACGTCCGCGGCGATGCCCGAGTACTCCTCGGCTTCGCGCAGCGCCTCCTCCAGGCCGCCATCGGACACGTCGTGCGCGAGCGTCAGCACAGGAGCAGCCTTCCAGACGAAGCGGACGAGTGCGGCCTCGGCGGTGAGGTCGAGATCTCCGGGTGCGGTGGCGACGAGGACGACGTCGCCGCTTTGCCACGCTCCCGGAAGGAAGCGAACGTCGGGAACGAGCCCGACGCAGCCGGCCACCGGCGTGGGTGGGATCGACCGTCCGTCGGTGTCGTTGTAGAGCGAGACGTTGCCAGAGACGACGGGGATGCCGAGAGCATTGGCCGCGGCAGCGATGCCCTCGACCGCCTGCTCGAGCTCCCATCCGATCGCCGCTTTCTCCGGATTGCCGAAGTTGAGGCAGTCGGTGAGCGCGAGCGGCTCGCCTCCGGCGCAGGCGACGTTACGCGCAGCGCCCAGCACCGCCAGCACGCCCGCGCGGAATGGATCGCGCTCGCCCGGCGGGGGTCCCTGGAGAGAGACCGCAAGGCCGCGCAGAGACGGGCGTAGCCGCAGCACTGCGGCGTCGAGCCCGGGGCGGCGCACGGTGCGCGAGCCCACCAGCTGGTCGTACTGCTCGTAGACCCACGCCTTCGATGACCTGTTGTGCGGCGAAGGCTCGACGTACTCAACCGAGTGTGGCTGCTTCTCGACTTCGTAGCGCGGGCACTCGTCGGTGAGGAGTGCTGCAGGAATCGAGCCGACCAGCTCGTCGTCGAAGAACGCCCGCAGCTCTCCGGTGTCGCTGACGGCTCCGATCGGGGTGCAGGCCAGTTCCCACGTCGCGCACACGCGCTGCACGGCTTCGAGCATCTGCGGACGGACGACCGCCACCATGCGCTCCTGCGACTCGGAGATCATGATCTCCCACGGTTCCATCCCCGTCTCCCGTAGTGGTACGAGGTCGAGGTGGACGTCGATGCCGGCGCCGTCTCGCGCCATCTCTGCAAGCGACGAAGCAAGGCCGGCGGCACCGCAGTCCTGCAGTGACTCGACGAGGCCGCCTTCGACGAGCTCGAGTGACGCTTCGATCAGCTTCTTGCCTGTGAACGGGTCGCCCATCTGCACCGTCGGGCGCTTGTCCGGGTCGTCCTCGCCGAGCTCGGCGCTCGCCAGCACGGACGCGCCGCCGATCCCGTCGCGTCCGGTGGTGGCGCCGTAGAGGACGACGTGGGCGCCGATCGCCGTCGCGCGCGCGCGTGTGACCCGATCCGCGGGCAGCAGCCCGACGCACATCGCGTTGACGAGGCAGTTGTCGCGGTACGCCTCGTCGAAGACTGCCTCGCCACCCACGGTGGCGACTCCGACCGAGTTCCCGTAGTGGCCGATCCCAGCCACTGCCCGGCTGAAGTGATGGTCTGGCTCGGCAAAGCGAAGGCCGTCGAGGAGCGCGATCGGCCGCGCTCCCATGGCCACGATGTCGCGGAGGATCCCGCCGACGCCCGTCGCGGCGCCCTGGAACGGCTCGACCGCGGACGGATGGTTGTGCGACTCGACTTTGAACGCGACCGCCTCGCCCTCGCCGAGGTCGATCACGCCGGCGTTCTCTCCCGGGCCCTGCAAGACACGCTCACCCTCAGACGGAAGACGCCGCAACAGGAGGGCGGAGTGCTTGTAGCCGCAGTGCTCCGACCAGAGCAGCGAGAAGACGGCGAGCTCGAAGTCGTTCGGCTCGCGGGCGAGCAGCTCGAGGATGCGGTCGAGCTCCTCGTCGGCCAACCCCAGCGCACGGTGGAGCGGCTGTTCCGGCGCGACCTGCGTCAAGGACAGGAGTGTACCCGGGGCAGGAGACGGGTCCCGGCTACGTTTCTGTCCGTGGTGATCTCCATCAGACGGGCGCGGCCCGACGATGTCGACTTCCTCGTCGAGCTCATGAATCACGACGACGTGCAGCCCTTTCTCGGCGGGCGGGCTGTGCACGACCAGGCTGCGATTGCAGTGGAGATCGAACGGTCCGACGCGGATCCCACGTCGTACGGCCGCTTCGTAATCGAGGTGGACGGCGCTCGTGCGGGCGTCATGGGCTTCGAGGTGGAAAACCGTCGTTCGCGGATCGCTCACCTCGAGCGTCTCGCAGTCCATCCGGATTACCGCGGGCAGCGCGTGTCCGACGAAGCGGCGCGCAAGTTGCAGCGCCATCTACTTCAGGATCTCGGTTACCACCGGCTCCAGCTCGAGATCTACGGCTTCAACGAGCGTGCGCAGCGACACGCAGAGCGTGTCGGCTTCCTGCGCGAGGGCGCGCGGCGGCAGGCTTACTGGCGACACGGCGCCTGGGCTGACGGTGCGCTCTTCGCACTCGTGCGAGATGATCTCGCGGTGCCCGCCGCCGTCGGACTCCTCCACGACTACGTGATGGTGCACAACGAGTGTGTTCGTACCGGCGACTGGGAGCCGCTCGCCGAGTGGTTCACGCAGGACGCACAACTCGCCTTCGAGGGCGTTCCGGTGGGGCCGTTCGCCGGCCGGCAGGAGATCGCAGCCGCCTACGACGCCCAGCCGCCGGATGACGAGGTCGTGATCTTCGGGACGGAGGAGAGCGGCGGCGAGGTCGTGGCCCGGTACGGGTGGTTGAAAGAGCCGAGCAAGCAGGCGGGAAGGATGCTCGTCACCTCCCGCGCCGGGAAGATTCAGAGACTGATCGTTACGTTCGAGTGACCCGTCGCGGCGCGCTGCTGTTCGCAGCGATGTGCGTCATCTGGGGGATCCCCTATCTGATGATCCGCGTGGCGGTGCGGGAGCTCGCGCCCGTCACGATGGTTTTCCTGAGGTGCGGGATCGCCGCGGCGCTGCTCGTGCCGTTGGCCGCGCGGCGCCGGGAGCTGCGGCCGCTGGTCCGGCACTGGCGGCCGCTGCTCGCCTACACCGCGATCGAGGTCGCGCTGCCCTGGCTCTTGCTCGGTCGCGCAGAGACGGAGCTGACGAGCTCGCTGACGGGACTGCTGATCGCCGCCGTGCCCCTGGTCGGGGCGTTGATCGTGACGCTGAGCGGAGAGCGCGAACGGCTCGGCCGCCGCCGCTGGCTCGGCCTCCTGGTCGGCATCGTGGGGGTCGGGGCGATCGTCGGGCTCGACGTCGGGCAGATCGACCTCGTGGCCCTCGCGGAGGTCGCGGTGGTGGCGGTCTGCTACGCGGTCGGCCCGGTGATCCTCGCGCGGCGGCTGGGCGGGCTCCCGGCCCTCGGGGTCGTCGCGGCCTCACTGGCGATCTCTGCTCTCTTCTACGCACCACTCGCAGCGGCGAACTGGCCATCCGCGTTTCCGTCGGCGCACGTGGTCGAGTCGGTCGTCGGCCTCGCGGTTGTCTGCTCGGCCGCGGCGTTCCTGATCTTCTTCGCGCTGATCAGGGAGGTTGGCGCGCTGCGCGCCACGGTGATCACCTACGTGAATCCGGCCATCGCGGCAGTGCTCGGCGTGACGCTTCTGGGCGAGCGGCTAACCGTCGGCATGGTGATCGGTTTCTCGCTCGTGCTAGTTGGCAGCATCCTCGCGACGGGCGGCACCCCTGAGGCTGTCGCGGAGCCGTAGCTTAGGATCACGCTCATGGCGAGCTATCTACATACGATGTACCGCATCACCGATCCGGAGAAGAGTCGCGCCTTCTACGAGGTGCTCGGATTCGAGTTCAGCCGCGACATGGACATTGTCCGCAATGGCGAGGTCGAGGCAACCAACTACTTCTTTTCCATGGGCGACAGCGAAAACGTCCTGGAACTCACCTTCAACCACGACGGGCGGACGTACGACATGGGCGACGGGTACGGGCACATCGCGATCGCCGTCGACGATCTCGACGGAGCCCTTTCGGGTCTGAAGGAACAAGGGATCGAACCGGAGAAGGAGCCATATCGCGTGCGCGAGGGCGGTTCGCGGCTCTGTTTCGTCCGTGATCCGGACGGCTACCGAATCGAGCTGATCGACCGCTCCGGGAAATAGTCGTCAACATTCCGGCGCAGGCTGAGGGCGCACTTCCGGCACGTTTGCGTGGCACACGCGTGACAGATCGCCGGCTACGTTGCCTTCCATGGCGACAACAGCGACGAACCGTAAGAAGTCGACGGCCACACCATGGGGCCCAGCTCGTACCGTCGAGCAGTTGACCCTGCCGCAGCGCGCCGGCGAAAAGCGGTTTTCTTCGGTCGTCCAGCTCCTCGAGACCGAGAAGGGCGAGCGCTACGTACGCTTCGCGTACACGACGGGCGGCGTTGCGCGGCGTGGGCCTGTCACCTTGCGACTCCGGGACCTGGAGCGGCTGCGCACGGCGCTCGCCGAACACCCGCAACTCGCGGAGGCGTTCGGCTATGGAGGTGACGCCTAGACGCCGGCGAGCGTGCGCTCGCGAGCGGCCTCGACGAGCGAGGAGAGGATGAGGGCGCCGTCCGCGGACCCGAGCAGCGGATCTACCGCGTGCTCGGGGTGCGGCATCAGGCCCATCACATTCCCGTGCTCGTTGACGACGCCCGCAACGTCATTCAGAGAACCGTTGACCGGCTCCGCGTAGCGAAGCACGATCTGGCGGTTCCCCTCGAGTTCGTCGTAGAGGGCATCGTCGGCGAACCAGCAACCCTCTCCGTGCTTCACGGGAATCGTGAGCCGTTCTCTTTCGGCGCAGCGTGAGGTAAACGGCGTGTCCGTGCGCTCGACGACGAGCGGGACGTCACGGCAAACGAACGAGAGCGACTCGTTCCGGCGGAGCACACCCGGCAGCAGACCGGCCTCGCACAGGATCTGGAAGCCGTTGCAGATCCCGAGTACGAGCCCGCCTTCTCCGGCGAATGCGGCGACGGCTTCCATCGCGGGTGCGAACCGCGCAATTGCACCGCAGCGTAGATAGTCACCGTACGAGAAGCCGCCTGGTAACACGACCGCGTCGAGGCCGGGCAACTCCGTCTCGGTGTGCCAGACGAAGACGGCTTCCGCGTCGAGCGCGGCGAGTGCCCAGAGCGCGTCACGATCGTCGCAGGCGCCGGGAAAGCGAAGCACGCCGATCCGGGGTTGCGGGCTGCTCACTCCGCGAGCTCGATCTCGTAGCTCTCGATGAGCGGATTGGCCAGCAGCTGCTCGCACATCCGCTCGACCTGGGCGCGTGCCTGGTCCCGATCGGAGTCGCTCAGGTCGAGATCGATCACGCGACCCACGCGAGCGTCGCTCACGGGAAAACCGAGCTGTTGCAGCGAACCGCTGACCGCCTGACCTTGCGGGTCAAGGATGCCGTGCTTCGGCCGAACGAGGACGGTTGCTCTCATCGCAGCACCACGTCGGGGTCAGCGAGGTAGTCGTCGAAGCCGATGCCCGTCAGCTGCTCGAACGCCTCGACGTAGCGCGCCCGCGTTCCCGTGACGACGGCGTCGGGGAGCTCTGGGCCCGGCGCGGTCTTGTCCCATCCGAGCGTTTCGCAGTAGTCACGGACGAACTGCTTGTCGAACGACGGCGGCGAGCCGCCCGTCTTGTATTCGTCTGCGGGCCAGAACCGAGACGAGTCAGGTGTCAGTGCCTCGTCACCGAGGACGAGTCTGCCCTCGTCGTCCAGGCCGAACTCGAACTTGGTGTCCGCGATGATGATTCCGCGCTGACGTGCGTGGTCCGCCGCCTGCCGGTAGAGGGCGATCGACACGCGCTCGACCTCTGCGAGCCGCTGGGCCCCGACGAGCTCGGCGGCCTGCTCACGGTCGATGTTCTCGTCGTGGCCGGTCTCGGCCTTTGTCGCGGGCGTGAAGATCGGCTCCGGCAGCTCTGCGGCCTCGGCAAGCCCGGCGGGAAGCGCGTGACCGCACACCGCACCGGTGGCCGTGTAGTCCTTCCAGCCGGACCCTGCGAGGTAGCCGCGAACGACACACTCGATCGGGAGCATCTCGAGGCGCCTGCACTCGGTCGAGCGTCCGTCGGAACGGAGAGCGAGCAGGTGGTTCGGGCAGATCTCCTGCGTGCGGGCGAACCAGAAGCCGGCCAGGCCGGTGAGGACACGACCTTTGTCGGGGATGTCGGTTGGGAGCACGACGTCGAACGTCGAGATGCGGTCACTGGCGACGAGCAGCAGCCGTTCCTCGTCGAGGGCGTAGAGCTCGCGAACCTTTCCGCTACCAACGTGGAGCGCGGTATCAGGCATGGACTGGTACCTCCTTCTGGGCGAGGGCGTGCAGGCGGTCAAAGACGGTGTCCACGTGCCGGACGGTCGCTTCGAGGTCGAAGACGGCCTCGAGATCCACACGCCCGGCGATTTCGGGGTCGGCGCGGACGAGTTCGACGAAGTCCGTTTCTTCTTCCCAGGCGCGCATCGCATGGCGCTGGACGAGCCGGTACGCATCGTCGCGTGCAAGGCCCGCGTCGACGAGCGCCAGCAAGAGCCGGTGGCTGAAGACGAGCCCGTGACTCGCCTCGAGGTTCCGCCGCATTCGCTCCGGATAGACGACGAGACCTTCGAGGATCCAGGCGAAGCGGTCGAGCATGTAGTCGAGTGCGAGGAAGGAATCGGGAACGACGATGCGCTCGGCGGAAGACTGCGAGATGTCGCGCTCGTGCCAGAGCGGGACGTTCTCCAGACCCACCAGTGCATTTCCGCGCAGGACACGCGCAAGCCCGCAGATGCGCTCGGCCACTTTCGGGTTCCGCTTGTGGGGCATCGCGGAGGAGCCTTTCATCCCTTTGCCGAACGGCTCCTCGACCTCGCGCACCTCGGTGCGGGCCAGGTGCCGGATCTCGGTGGCGAACCGCTCGAGCGACGTCGCTGCGAGCGCCAGGGCCGAGAGCAGTTCGGCGTGACGATCGCGGGCGATCACCTGAGTCGAAACCGGGTCGGGCTCCAGCCCGAGTCGTTCGCAGGCGATACGTTCGACGTCGGGGTCCACCTGCGCGTACGTCCCGACCGTCCCGGAGAGCTGCCCGACCCGATTGGTCTCGAGTGCGCGAGCGACGCGGCTTTTCGCGCGGTCGAGTTCGAACGCCCAGCCGGCGAGCTTCCACCCGAATGTTGTGGGCTCGGCGTGCACGCCGTGAGAACGGCCGATGCAGACGGTGTGACGGTGTTCCTCCGCCCGCGCGACGACGGCTGCGAGTGCACGGTCGATCCCTTCGAGGATCAGACGTCCGGCGTCCTGAATCTGCAATGAGAGCGCGGTGTCGACGACGTCGGAAGAGGTGAGGCCGTAATGGAACCAGCGGCCTTCGGGGCCAAGCTGTTCAGCGACGGCGTCGACGAAGGCCGCCGTGTCGTGATCCGTCACCCGCTCGATCTCGCTGACACGCTCAGGTGACGGCGGTCGTGCCTTCGCGCGGATCGCGGCGACGTCGCTCGCCGGAATGCTGCCGAGCTCGGCCCAGCCGTCGAGTGCGGCGAGCTCCACCTCGAACCACCGCGCGAACTTGCTCTCCTCCGACCAGATCCCGGACATTTCCGGGCGGGAGTAGCGCGCGATCACTGGGTCGATTCTAGAGAGGCCGTCGGTCCGAGAATCCGGGCCGCCAGCACCGCCGCGTTCTTCGCGTTGTCGACGCCGACGCAGGCGACCGGCACGCCGGGTGGCATCTGCACGATCGAGAGCAGGGCGTCAAGCCCGTCGAGCACGCTCAGCGAGGATCGCAGCGGGACGCCGATCACGGGCAGATCCGTGTGTGCCGCAAGAACTCCGGGCAACGCCGCCGCGAGCCCCGCCCCTGCAATGAGGACGCGCAGGCCTCGTTCGCGTGCCGTGCGTCCGTACTCGGCGACCGAGTCCGGCTGCCGGTGCGCCGATCGCACCTCGAACTCGTGTGCGATCCCTCGTGCGTCCAGCTCATCTAAGGCTCCCTGCATGCGCGGACGGTCGGATTCCGAACCGACCACGATGCCGACAAGCGGGCTAGACATGCGCCATCGCCGCGATGTCGTTCCGATACCGCATTCCCGCGAACGAGATCAGCTCACAGGCCGCATAGGCCCGCTCTCGAGCGACTGGAACGCTCACTCCGGTCCCAGTGACATTGAGAATCCTGCCGCCGTTCGTGACAAGCCGGTCTCCGTAGAGCGCGGTGCCCGCATGGAAGACGAGCGCGCCCGCCTGTTCTGCCTCTTCGATCCCGTCGATCGTGGATCCCACGTCGTTGCCGGTCGGGTACTCGCCGGCCGTGAGAGCGACCGTGACCGCGGCGTCATCCGAGACCTCGAGGTCCACGTTGGAAAGGTCGCCTGCCGCCGCGGCTGCGAGCGCGCCGAGCAGGTCGCCGCTGACGCGCGGCAGCAGCGATTGCGTCTCGGGATCACCGAAACGGCAGTTGAACTCGAGGACGCGCGGCCCGTCGTCGGTGAGCATGAGCCCGGCAAAGAGGACGCCTACGAAAGGAGCGCCGCGCGCCGCGAGCTCCTCGAGCACGGGCCGATGCACCGTGTCCAGTATTTCCTCGACCTCCGCCGCGCCGAAGCCGGCTACCGGTGAGTACGACCCCATCCCGCCCGTGTTGGGCCCGCTGTCACCGTCCTCGGCGCGCTTGAAGTCCTGCACGACCGGGATGGCGAGTGCGTGCACCCCGTCGCAAAGCGCGAAGACGGAGACCTCCTCACCTTCGAGCAACTCCTCGATCACGATCGACTCGCCGAACGACGCTGCCGCCTGTAAAGCGACGTCGAGCTCGGCCAGATCGTGGCAGACGAAGACGCCCTTTCCCGCCGCGAGGCCGTCGGCCTTGATCACGCACGGGGGGCGCGCGATCGACAGCGACTCGGGCGTCGGAACGCCTGCCGTTTGCATCACGTCCTTCGCGAACGACTTCGATCCCTCGATCCGGGCGGCTCCGGAGCTCGGCCCGAACACGGGCACACCGACATGCCGGAGCTCATCTGCGACGCCGGCGACGAGGGGCGCCTCCGGCCCGACGACGACGAGGTCTGCTTCCAGTGACCTTGCCAGGGTGAGGAGGCCCTCGCCGTCCTCCGCGCGCACAGGATGGCAGCGGCCGAGCTTGGCGATGCCGGGGTTCCCGGGGGCGGCATGGAGCTCGTCGAGATCCGGCGCCTGGCTGAGTTTCCAGGCGAGCGCGTGCTCGCGCCCGCCCGAGCCGACCAGAAGCACCTTCACACGAGGACTCTAGCGAGCGAGGTTGACGGGTTTGAAACGGCGGCCAATTGCCAAGGTAGGAGGCGAATGCTGGAGCCCGGCCTCGACAAGCACCTCTGGGAAAGCTCGTGGCAGCAATTCGACGAGGACGTGCAGACGTCTCCGGCCGAAGCGTTGCCGGAGCTCGACGGCCTGATCGCGCAGATGCTCGAGGCACGCGGCTATGCGATCGACGATCCGGTTGTGGTCGAGGGCGACGATCGTGACGTCGTCGCCGACTTCCTTGCCGCGCGCGAGATCACGCGAGCCGTGGAACAGGGCAAGGAGATCGAGCCCGAGGACATCGAGACGGCGATCGAGAACTACCGCGAGCTTTACGAGTTCCTGATCGAAGACCGCGCCGCGCCGTAAGCCCGCGTGCTCCCGCGCATCGAACGCCGAATCGACGCTGGATCGGCACAGACGCGTGCGGCTTTCGCCGGTAGCGTCGAACGCGAGGGAGGTGGGCGAATTCAACCCCACCCGGGTGGGGGTGTGGGCGGGACGCACTAGGCTGGCGGGGCGATGTCTCGGGCTGAGTTTCCACCCCCGACGCCGCCGCCCGCGGTCGACATCGTGCCGTTCGAGCCGGAGCACGCACAAGGGTTCGCAACGCTCGTCGTCGACACGTTGCGCGAGTTCGGGTTCGAGTACGACCCGGAGCTCGACCGCGATCTCGACGATCCCGGTGCAACCTACGTCGCGTTCTGGATCGCGCTGGTCGACGCTGACGTCGCGGGCTCCGTCGCGCTCCGGGATCTCGGCGGCAACGCCTTTGAGCTCAAGCGGATGTACCTGCGCCCGGCGCTCAGGGGCCGCGGTGTCGGTAAGCGGCTCCTCTCGACCGCACTCGACTGGGCTCGTGCAAACGGCGCCCGCACGGTGAGGCTCGACACGTCGGAACGGATGCTCACGGCCCGGCATCTCTACGAATCCGCCGGCTTCGCGCGCGTCGAGGGCGAGTCGCCACGACAGGGGCAACAGCGGCTGCTCTACGAGCTTAGGCTTCGCACACCATGACCTTCTTCGCGACCGGCCGTGAAGCCTACGACGCCTTCATGGGCCGGAACGCGGACCTGCTCGCGCCACGCCTGATCGCATTCGCGGGCGTTCAGCCAGGCGAGCACGTGCTCGATGTCGGCTGCGGGCCGGGCTCGTTGACGGAAGCGCTCGCTGAGCTGGCGGGGCCGGAAAAGGTCGCCGCCGTCGACCCGTCCGAGCCGTTCGCCGCAGCCACCGCCGAGCGTGTTCCCGGTGCGGACGTTCAGGCCGGGGGCGCGGAGTCTCTGCCGTGGGCGGCAGACACGTTCGATGCGGCGCTCGCGCAACTCGTCGTGAACTTCATGTCTGACGCCGACGCGGGTGTCGCCGAGATGCGGCGAGTCGTCCGCCCCGGCGGCACGGTCGCGGCCTGCACGTGGGACATCGCCGGCGGCATGACGATGTTGCGGACGTTCTGGGACGCTGCTCTTTCGCTCGACCCAGAGACGCCAGACGAGGCCCGCACGATGCGTTACAACGACCCGGATACTTTGCGGGAGCTCTGGCTGCGAGTGGGGCTCGACGCGGTTGAGAACGACACGCTCGTCATCGAGACGCCCTACCGGGACTTCGACGATTACTGGAACCCGTTCACCGGCGGCGTCGGTCCGGCTGGGGCCTACACGGCATCGCTCGACCCCGATCGTCGCGAGGCGCTGCGTGAGGAGTGCCGACGACGGCTCGGCGATCCGGACGGGCCCTTCACTCTGAGTGCGAAGGCGTGGGCGGTGAAGGGTCGCGCCTAGTTAACGCAGCGCGACAACGCTCTCGCGCTCTGCGCCCGTGCCGACGAGCGAGATCTCGACGCCGAGCGCCTCCTCCACGAAGGTGACGTACCCGCGCGCTGCTCGCGGCAGCTCGCCGGTCAGCGGTTCCTGCCAGCCGCGCAGAGTCTCGTAGACCGGGCGGCAGTGATGGAAGTCGCTCTGATGTGCCGGAAACTCGCGCGTCTCGGTGCCATCTCTGAGTCGATACGCAACGCAGACGGGCAGCTCGTCGAAGTGCGAGAGGACGTCGAGCTTCGTGAGCGCGAGCGACGTGATCCCGTTCAGCCGCACGGCATAGCGGAGCGCGACCAGGTCCAGCCATCCGCAACGGCGTTCGCGGCCGGTAACCGTCCCGAATTCACCGCCGAGCTCGCGGACGCGCTCCTGGTTCGAGCCCTCGATCTCCGTGGGGAACGGTCCCTCTCCGACCCGGGTCACGTAAGCCTTCGTGACGCCGATCACGCGGTCGATCCGGTTGGGTCCGATCCCGATCCCCGTCGCTGCGTTTCCCGCGACGGTGTTCGACGAAGTCACGAACGGATACGTGCCGTGGTCGAGATCGAGCAACGTGCCCTGCGCGCCTTCCAGCAGGACCTCGCGTCCCTCGTGCAGCGCCCGGTCGACGAGCAGCGATGTGTCCGACACGTAGGGGCGAATCCGCTGCGCGAACGACTCGAGCTGCGCAGCGATCTCCTCCAGGTCGAGCGGTGGAACGCCGTAGACGCGCTCGAGCCAGACGTTCTTCTCCGCGAGCGCAACCTCGATCTTTTGCCGCAGGATCTTCGGCTCGAGCAGGTCCTGCACACGGATCCCGAGCCTCGCCGCCTTGTCCGCATAGCAGGGCCCGATGCCCCGCCTCGTGGTTCCGATCTGCAGCTTGCCGAGGCGCCGCTCGCTTGCCTGGTCGATCGCGACGTGCCACGGCATGATCAGGTGTGCCTCGCCCGAGAGATGCACGACCTTGGTCGAGACACCGCGCGACTCGAGCTCGTCCACCTCGGCCAGAAAGACCTCGGGATCGACGACGCACCCGGCGCCGATCACGCAGATCTTCCCGCGCAGGACGCCGCTCGGGATCTGTCTGATCTTGAACGTCTCGCCGTCGACGACGATCGTGTGGCCTGCGTTCGGCCCGCCCTGGTAACGGCAGACGAAGTCGGAGTCGAGGGCGAGCAGGTCGACGATCTTGCCCTTGCCCTCGTCTCCCCACTGCGCACCGACGATCACGGTTGCGGGCATGAGCTCGAGTGTGACAGAGCGTGCCTACGGCATCGCCTTCGATGGCGCAAAGGAGGTCCGGAGGCTCGGGCACCTGGCCTGTTCCAGTGCCGCTAAAGGCGGCTAGGGTCTGCCGATGCACGAGGTCACGCACTTCGGCGGGATCGTCCTGCTCGTGTCCGTGGCCCTCTCCCTTGCTCTCCTCTCCAACAAGCTGAGCGAGCGGCTACGCGTTCCGACCGCGGCTTTCTTCCTGCTCGCGGCCGCGCTCGTCTCGGATCTCTGGCCACGGCTTGGGAACGCGCTCTCGATCCTCAACGTCGAGCGGATCGCAGTGGTCGCGCTGATCGTGATCCTGTTCGACGGCGGGATGCGGGTTGGCTGGAGCCGTTTCCGCGCGTCCGCCCTCCCGATCGTGTCGCTCGGTCTCTTCGGAACGTTTGCGACCGCGGGCCTCATGACTCTTGCAGCGCACTACTTGCTGGACTTCTCCTGGCAGACGGCCGGGCTGCTCGGCGCGGCACTGGCGCCCACGGATCCTGCGGTCATGTTCTCCGTCTTCGGGCGGAAGGAGATCGGTGGCCGCACCGGCACGATCCTCGAGGGCGAATCGGGTGCGAACGATCCAGTCGGAATCGCGTTGATGCTCGCGGCCGTGAGCCTCGCTCGGTCCGATTCGACGTCAGTGGCTCATGCCGTGGGTGAGTTCATCCTCCAGCTCGGCGTCGGGATCGTCGTCGGCGTGGCGGGTGCGTATCTCGTCCTGCTGACCTTGCGCCGCGTAGTTCTGCCGGATCCAGCGCTCTATCCGCTTCGGACGCTGGCGTTTGCCGGAGCGATCTACGGGCTCGCGACGGTCGCGCACGGCTCCGGTTTCCTTGCGGTCTACGTGGCGGGCATTCTGGTGGGCGACGCCGACATTCCCGCGAAGCGAGCGATCGAGCGTTTCAACACGTCGTTGGCCAGTCTCGCGGAGATCGTGGTCTTCGTTGCGCTCGGACTGACGATCGACCTCACTGACCTCGGCTCGAACCATCTCTGGTTCGACGGTGTCGTGCTGGCCGCCGTGCTTGCAGTCGTGGCCCGTCCTCTCGCTGTCGGCCCGTTGCTCCTTCCCGTGAGGCTCTCAGGCAGCGAACGCCTCTTTGTGATGTGGAGCGGACTGAAGGGAGCGGTCCCGATCTTGCTGGCCTCGTTCGCGGTGCTCGGGCGCGTCGAGGACGCGCACCGAATCTACGGCATCGTCTTCGTGGTCGTTGCGTTCTCGGTCGTCTTGCAGGGAGCCAGCATCCCGTTTGTCGCCGCTCGTCTGGGCATTCCGATGGAATCTAGGTCTGCGTCGGGTTAGCGTCCGTCGCGCTCGATGCGGATCTCGTGCCCCCGTGGGCAGCACATCGATCCGCGCGCATGCTCGAGCGAGAGTGTCCCCTGGGCCGATGGGAAGCCTTCGCCTGACTCAGCACAGCGCTCGCATACCACCGTGAAGCCGGTTGCCCTCGGCGAGATCCACACGACCTGCTCCCCGATGACCGCCCAGGACGGCATCAGGAAGCCAGGTCCGCGAACTTCGCATAGCGCTTCAGGAAGGACAGCTTCTCGACGCCGGTCGGCCCGTTGCGGTGCTTCGAGAGGATGATCTCCGCGAGCCCTTGCTGATCACTCTCTTCGTTGTAGTACTCGTCGCGGTACACGAACATGACGAGGTCCGCATCCTGCTCGATCGATCCGCTTTCTCTCAAGTCGGACAGGATCGGCCGCTTGTCGTGCCGCTGCTCCACCGCCCGCGACAGCTGAGACATCGCGAGGATCGGCACGTCGAGGTCGCGTGCCAGCACCTTGAGGTTTCGCGAGATTTGCGACACCTCCTGGACGCGGTTCTCCGCGCTCGTTCCCGAGGTCATCAGCTGCAGGTAGTCGACGATGATCAGCCCGAGGTTTGGCTCGCGTGTCTTGAGCCGCCGTGCTTTCGACCGGATCTCCATCATCGTGATCGAGCCCGTGTCGTCGACGTAGATCGGCGACTTCATCAACTTGTCGCCCGCGGCGACGAGGCGGGGCCAATCGTCCTGCGCGAGCTTGCCGGTGCGCAGCCGCTGCGACTCGACCTTCGCCTCGCTGCACAGAAGCCGCTGCGTCACCTCCGACTTCGACATCTCGAGCGTGAAGAGCGCGACCGGGACCTCGTGCCGCAGCGCGAGGTTCGCGGCAACGCAAAGACCGAGCGCCGATTTCCCCATGCTCGGACGCGCGGCGATGATGATCAGGTTGCCGGGCTGGAACCCGGAGGTGAGCCGATCGAGGTCGCGGAAGCCGGAAGGCACTCCGGTGACGTCGGCGCCGGCCTCGTACAGAGCGGTGATCCGCTCGAAGCTTTCCTTCAGCAGGTCCTCGATATGGCTGAACTCCGTGGAGACCCGACTCTGCGAGAGGTCGAAGACGACCTGCTCGGCGCGGTCGACGAGGATCTGCGTCTCGCCCGGTCGATCCCAGCCGAGCTGGGCGATCTGCTGACCGGCGGAGATGAGGCCGCGCAGCGTCGCCATCTCGCGCACGATGCGCGCGTAGTGCGCCGCATTCGCGGTCGCCGGCACGAGCGCTGCGAGCTCGTGCATCCGAACTCGCCCGCCGACAGCCTCGAGCTCACCGCGTTCCTCGAGCTCGTCGACGAGCGTGATCGCGTCGACCGGCTCGCCCTTCGCGTAGAGCGCGAGGCCCGCGCGGTAGATCTTCGCGTGGCTTTCGCGGTAGAAATCGGAGGCATCGAGGACTTCGCTTACCGCTCCGATCGCACCGGGGGAGAGCAGCATTGCCCCGAGGACCGATTCTTCTGCCTCGAGGTTCTGGGGAGGTGCAATCGGAGCGGCTTCTGCGAGCTGGGCGACAGGTGTCACTCGGGCGGAGTGAACCACCCTGGTGCTCGTGTTTCCATCTGTGGGAAGGTGAGTTGTCGACATGTCCTTTTCGCGCCGTTTGCAGCGGAAAGGAACACATGTTCCCATACAGTTCGGACAGAGCCTGTTGATCGTTCGACCGCTACGAGCGGGAACTTCCTGCGCAAGTCCACAGGGCAGTGGAAAGGCCTGTGCATCGTTATACCCAGGCTTTCCACAGAAATGCGCCCACGCCGCTTCACAACAGGGGCAAGATTGTGGACACGATCGCCCCGACTGGCGTCTTGAGCGCCCGCCGTGGGCGGTTGTTGCACCTGCTGCTAGGCGGAGAGACTAGCTCTGCTCTTCGGAAATGCCGGCGTCGACCGCGCGGTCGAAGTCGTCCTCTTGGAGCTCACCTTCGACGTCTGTCCGTGACGGCTGCAGCTCGCCGGCCGCGACCAGCTGAGCTTCCTGCGCGAGCGCGGCGGCATCGAGCTCGTCGAGGCTGAGCTCGTGCTTCTCCTGTTCCTCGGGCGCAGCCTGTTCAGTCTCCTCTGCTGCCGCCAGCGCCTCGAGCTCTTCCTCGGGCGGTAGCTCTCCTCCCTCTGGCACGACGATCGTGCGCACCTCGACGGTGACGTCCTGGAACAACTCGATCGGCACCTGGAACCGGCCGATCCGCTTGATCGCGTCGCCGCCGATCTTGCGCCGGTCGACACGGACCTTGTGCTTCTCCCAGAGCTGGTCCGCGATGTCCGTCGGCGTCACCGAGCCGAAGAGCGAGCCCGTGGGCCCGGCCTTCACGTCGAATCTGAGCTCGACCTGCCCGAGGCGCTCTGCGACCGACTGCGCATCTTCGAACGTCTTCGCCTCGCTCATGGCGCGTCGTTCTTCGACCTTGCGCACCTCTGCGACGCGCGCCGGTGTGGCTACGTCGGCGAGACCCCGCGGGAAGAGGAAGTTGCGCGCGTAGCCGCGCGCAACGTTTACGACCTCGCCGCGGAGACCGACCTTGTCGATGTCCGCACGCAGAATGACGTCCAACTAACGGCCCTCCCGACCTTCCGAGACGTAGGGCAGAAGCGCCATCTCACGTGCGCGCTTGACGGCGACGGCCACTTGCCGCTGATGCCGCCGGCAGGCGCCGCTGATGCGCCGCGAGCGGATCTTGCCCCGTTCCGAGATGTACCTGCGTAGCTGGTTCACGTTCTTGTAGTCGATCTCGTCGACCTTGTCCTTGCAGAAGAAGCACGACTTCCGGCGGATCGGGCCGGACGACTGGCCCGGGCGCTTGCGGCCCGGCTGCCGGTCCTTGTCTCGCTTCTCTCCTCCTCCGCGCGGCGGCATCAGAACGGAATGTCGTCGTCTGCCGAGGCGGAGGACGAGAAGTCCTCGTTGCCGGCGGTCGCTGCGGCAGGGACGAACTGGCGCTCGCCGTCACCGCCGCCGCCCCCGGCATCTCCGCGACTGTCGAGGAACTGCACGGACTGGGCGACGATCTCCACCTTCGAGCGCTTGCTGCCGTCCTGCGCTTCCCACGAGGACCAGTCGAGGCGACCGTCCACGCCTACGCGGCGCCCTTTCGCCAGGTGGTTGTTCAGAGCGTCGGCCTGGTTGCCAAACACTTTGACGTCGAAGAAGTTCGGCTTGTCGATCCAGTTGCCGCCTTCGTCCTTCTGCCGACCGTTGACCGCGACTCCCAACTTCAGGACTGCCGTCCCGGACGGCAGATGGGCGAGCTCGGGATCACGGGTCAGTCGTCCAACAATGGTGACGCGGTTTATGTCTCCAGCCATCTTTTACTCCTCTTCCGAACTGGTGTTCGCTTCAGCATAGGCGGGCTCGGGGACGGAACGGGCGATTGGTTCAGGCTCCGGCGGGGGCGGAGCCCCTGCCGTGCCCTCGACGCGGCGCACCGCGAGATGTCGCATGACGCCGTCGGTGATGCGGAGGATGCGCGACAGCTCGGCGAGCGTCTCCGCGTCGGCGTCGAAGTTCAGGAGGTGGTACGAGCCCTCGCCCTTGTGGGCGATCTCGTAGGCGAGCCGGCGGCGTCCCCAGACGTCGTGCCGTACCCACTTCCCGTTGGCCTTCTCCACGAGCTCACGCGCGCGTTTGATGATCTCCTCCTGCCGTCCTTCTGGCAGGTCTGGATCGAGCATGAGCAAAATTTCGTACGCAACCACTAGTTCCCGAGACCTCCCTTCCTCTGGTCTGAATCGGCCTCGCCGGCTGGCGCCTCTCGGGAAAAAAGGCGCGATGGCAAGGCAGGAAGGCGGCCAGTGTAGCATCGCCGCGATGAAGCACCCGGTCGCCTGGTTGTTCGGCGGGTTCGCGCTGTTCGGCTTCCTGCGTCGCCGTCGCGAAGCCCCCGCCGGGCCTGATCCGCGCGCGGACGAGCTGCGCCGAAAGCTCGCGGAATCGCGGTCGATCGTGGAGGAACGCGACGAGTTCGAGGCTGCAGAGGTGACCGTCGATCTCGCCGAGCCCGCGCCGCTCGCGGATCCCGAAGCGCGACGCCGCGCCGTGCACGACGCCGGGCGTGAGACGCTCGAACGTATGCGCAACGATTCTTAGCCGCGCACCACCGACCAGCACTCCGCCGCGAGCACGGTCGCGGCGGCCACGAGGACGGTTGTTCCACCCGGAGGCAGGTCGGCGTAGTACGCGACCGTGATCCCGGCCAGCACCGAGCCGAGCCCGATGCCCATTCCGAGCAGGATCGTCGAGCGCATGCTCCACGCGATCCGTGACGCAGCGATGACAGGGAGCACCATCAGCGCGGCGATCAGCAGGATGCCGACGATCCGCATCGACAGCGCGATCGTCACGGCTGCGAGCGCGACCGTGAGCGAGTTCAGCGCGGAAACCGGGAGCCCTGCGACACGGGCTCCTTCCTCGTCGACCACGACCGCGACGAGTGGCCGGTAGAGCAGGGCGATCACCGCCAGCGCGCAGGCGCCGAGCGCGGCGATCACGGCGAGGTCGCCGCGCGTCACGGTCAGGATCGACCCGAAGAGAAACTGGAAGAGGTTCACGTTCAACGCACCCGCCGCGGAGACGAGCACGACGCCGCCGGCGATGCCGGTGTAGAAGATCAGGGCGAGCGCCTGGTCGCCCGCGGCTCGACGGCGGGAACGGATCCACTCGATCGACAGGCCTCCGGCGACGGAGACGACGAGCGCCGTCAGGACGAGCGGCAGGTCGAGCAGATAGCCGAGGGCGACACCGGCGAACGCGACGTGGCCGATGCCGTCGCCGACGAGGCTCAGACGCCGCTGCACCAGGAAGAAGCCGACAGCGGGGGCGAGCAGTCCGACGACGATCCCCGCGCCGAAGGCGAGCCGCATGAACTCGAGGTCAAGCATGCGCGTGCGAGGGGTCGTGCCAGACACCGGGCAGGGCCGAAGGAGGCCCGTCGAAGACGATCCCGCCGCGGACGAGCACGATCCGCTCGACGAAGCGCTCGACGGCGCCGAACTCGTGCGAGACGTAGAGGATCGTCATCTCCAGCTCGCTGCGCAGCCGTTGCAGCAACGACGCGATCGCATCCTGCGCCTCGACGTCGACTCCCGTCGTGGGCTCGTCCAGCACGAGCAGCTCCGGATCGGCCGCCAGCGCCTTGGCGATGAACGCGCGCTGCTGCTGTCCACCCGACAGCGTCGTCAGGCGGCGGTCTGCGTGTGGGCTCAGGCCGACCCGGTCGATCGCCTTCTGGACGGACTCGCGATCGGCCGCGTTCAGCGGCCCGAGCAGGCGCGTGCGCGAAGCGCGTCCCGTCGTGACGAGCTCGCGGACCGTGACCGGGGCGTCGATTCCCGCCTGCGTGCGTTGCGGGAGATAGCCGACCTTACGCACCATCAGCTCGACGCTCCCCGAGCTCGGCTGTTCCAGTCCGACCACAACCCGGACGAGCGTCGTCTTGCCGCCCCCATTCGGCCCCGCGATCGCGACGAACTCGCCGCGTTCGACCTGGAGGTCGACGTCGCGCAAGACCGGCGGCGCGTGGCCGTACGCAAAGGTCACCTGCTCGAGTCGAAGCGCTAGCGGCACCCGAGGGCCTTCCGCAACGCCGTCAGGTTCTGGCGCATGAGGGTGAGGTAGTCCGCGCCGCGCTTCTGCTCGTCCGGTGTGAGGCCCTCGATCGGATCGAGCACCGCCGTGCGTGCTCCCACCTCGCGCGCGACCGTGTCGGCCAGGCGGGGCGAGACGAGCGTCTCGAAGAACACCGTCGTGGCCTGCGTGCGCCGCACTACCTCGATGACGTGGGCCAGCTGCTGAGGAGTCGGCTCGGCTTCGGGCGCGATACCCGTGATCGCCACCTGCTTCAGGCCGTAACGCGCTGCGAGGTAGCCGAAGGCTTCGTGGCTGGTCACGATCTCGTGCCGCTTGCAGTCGCGTAGACCTGCGCGGTAGTCGTGGTCGAGCTGTTGCAGACCGGCGCTGAGTCGCGCAGGGGAGCGATGCAGTGCAGATCCGATCCTCCTGCCGATGCGCGCGAAGAGGACGGGGTCGAGCCACACGTGCGGATCGCTGTCGTGGAGCGGAAGCCCCGCGAGGACGTCGACTCGGATTCCGCGTGCGTCCGCTACCGCCTTGCTCACCGCTGGTTGAAAGCCGTGGCTCAGGTAGAGGACGACGCCGGCCTGCTGGATCCGCGCGACTTCGCGTGGCGTCAGTTCCAGGTCGTGCGGCTCCGCCCCCGGCGGAGTCAGGTTGTGGATATCGAAGCTCGGGCCTCCGATCTGATCGGCGGCGTAGGCGAGGGGGTAGAAGGCTGCGACGACCGTGCGCCTGCCACCGTTGCCGCCGCTGCATCCGGCGAGTGCGGTCACCAATCCAAAAACGAGAACGATTCTCACAATCACGCGCCGGACGATACACTAGGCCTGTGGCCACGCCGCAGACCGCCTGGAGCAAGGACGCTTTGACTGCGCTCGCGGCTGCGGGCTACCGACGTGGGGGTGCCCGGCAGGCGGTGGTCGAGCTACTCGGACGTCAGAACTGCTGTCTCGGCGCTCAGGACATTCACGACCATCTGCGCAGGGCGCGCCGGCCGGTTGGGATCGCATCGGTCTATCGAGCTCTCGACGCCCTCGTCGAGCTGCGTCTCGTCAAGCGCGTCGATGCCGGAGACGGGATTGCTCGATTTGAGCCTGCTCCTGCCGACGGCGATCATCATCACCATCTCGTCTGCCGTGACTGCGGGAAGGTCGAGGCTTTCAGCGATTCGCGGCTCGAGCGCGCGATCGACCGCGTTGCGGGTGGGCTCGGCTATTCGGTCGAAGAGCACGAGGTCGTGCTGACCGGTGCCTGCGCGGACTGCGCTTAACGGGGAACGAAAGCTTCAACGCCCGCGACGAGACCGCGGGCGATCTTCAGCTGGTACGCCGCCGACTGCAAGAGCCGTCGCTCGGCCGGGTTCGTCATGAAGCCGCACTCGACGAGGATCGCCGGCACGTTCGCCCAGTTGAACCCCGTCAGGTCGGAGCGCTGCAGGATCCCGAGGTCGCGCGCGTGGGTCTGCAGCACGAGTGCCGCCTGAACCTTTCGCGCCGCCCGCAAGCTCGCCGCGTAGATGTCGTCCGTCCAACCGCGGTGCAACGCAGGTACGAGTGTCTTCAGGCCGCGCGGTGCCGAGTTTGTCGCACCGTCGGCGTGAATCCGAATCATCAGTGCTGCGTGCCTGATGTTGCAGAAGCGCGCGCGTTCGATGTTCCCACCCGCGTAGGTCCGACCGGTCCGTGTCATCGCCACGCGGTACCCCTCTTGCTTCAGCAGCGCGCGTGTTCGAAGCGCGATCGTCAGCGCCACCGGCGCCTCTCCCGTAGTGCCGCCGCCATCCTTGATCTTGAGCTGCGACGAGCCGGGGCCGATCGGCTCGGTCTGACGGCCGACGGTGGCAAGAGTCCCATGACCCGGGTCCAGGCAGATGAGTGGGGGCGGCGCGACGGCGAGCACGCTTGAAGTTTGCCGACTCTTACTGAGGGCAACAGTGTGCGATGGCTTCTCGCCGAGAGCTTCCGCCTGACGTTGCCGCCGCGCTCGATCGCGTTCCCGACGCGGGCTCCCGCTTTGCTTCTTTGCCACCTGACGCCCAGGCGGCCTGGCTCGCCTGGATCGATCGAGCACGCGGCAGTCGTGCTCGCGCAGGTCGGATCGACGAGATGATCCGCAGGCTGCTGCCGTCGGCGACCGTCGCGGAAGAACAGGTTGCCGAGCCCGTCGGTCCGCCACCGGAGCGCTACTGGTGGCTCTGGCTGCTCCTGCTGTTGCTGCTCGTGGTCGGCGGGCTGCTCGCCTGGTACTTCCTCAGCCGAGGCGACGACAAGGCCGTCGTCCCGAACGTGATCGGGTTGCAGCAGCCGCAGGCCGAGACCCGCATCCAGGAGGAGGACCTCGAACCGCTCTCGATTCCTGCTCCGAGCAACCGCCCGCAGGGGGTCGTCTTCGCAGAGAAGCCAGGGGCCGGCACTCAACTCGGCAAGGGTCAGACCGTAACCATCTCCGTCTCGACCGGCCGGCTCGGAGTCCCCGACGTCGTCGGGCTCGAGCTGCCCGAGGCCCAGCAGAAGTTGGAGGCACGAGGCTTCAAGGTCGAGGTCAAACGAGTGGCTTCCACCAAGCCGAAGGGCATCGTCCTCGACCAGGATCCTGCGGCCGGCGTGACCGCCCTCAGTGGCACGACGGTGACCCTGAGCGTGTCGAGCGGCGCCAAGCCCGTCGTGGTTCCTCGAGTCGTCGGTCAGACCCAGGGGGACGCGGTGCAGGCGTTGACGGCCCTCGGTCTGAAGCCGGTGCTGCAGAACGTCCCGTCCGACAAGCCCGCAGGGACCGTCGTCGGCCAGAAGCCTCCTGCGGGGAAGGAAGTCGACAAGGGTGCCGAGGTGACGGTGAACGTCTCGACCGGCAGCGGCCCTGCGACGACGACTGCGACCACTACGACGACGGCGTCGACGCCCTCTGCCGCGCCCGTCCAAGTGCCGAAAGTCGTGGGGCTCGCTCAGACGCCGGCGCTCAGCCAGCTCAACGGGCTGGGGCTGCGACCGACCGTCGTCTACGTCAGCTCGAGCCAGCCGGCGAACAGGGTCGTCTCGCAATTGCCGGCGCCGGGCACCTCGCTCCGACCGGGCGCGCGCGTGCGGGTGAACGTGTCGACCGGGCCGAACCCCAAGCCGAACACGGCTGTGCCGGACGTCGTCGGCCAGGATCAGGAAACGGCAGCGCAGACGCTCCGCGACGCGGGCTTCAAGGTCGCGGTGCTGAACCGACCAACCGCCGACGAGTCCAAGGACGGCCTCGTGGTCGAGCAGCAGCCGCGCGCGAACGCGAACATTCCCGACGGCTCGCAGGTCACGATCTTCATCGGGCGGTTCTCCGGCTAACCGAACGGAGCCCGGCGCGGCTCCAGCCGGCAGTGGACCGGCCACCACAGTCGAAGCGCGCAGGGCTCCGTTGAGAGAGACCGGCGCCGGTGGCAAAACTTGCTCGCGAGCTTCGTGGGCGTCCACTACGCTCATCGTGAGATGGCCGCCGGCGAAGAGGCGCAGACCTGGCATCACGGGCTCGTCGCCAAGTGGTGGGCAGAGTTCAACCTCGACGGCCCGGAGATCGCCTACTTCCAGAAGTTCATCGAAGACGACGGGCAACCTGCGCTCGACCTCGCCTGCGGGACCGGACGATTGCTCGTTCCGTACCTCCGAGCCGGTCTGGATGTCGATGGGTGTGACCTGTCGGCGGACATGCTCGCGCTCTGCCGCGAGCGAGCGGAGAGAGACGGTCTTTCACCCAACCTGTTCGCGCAGGCCATGCACAAGCTCGACCTTCCACGGAAGTACAAGACGATCGTGGTCTGCGGCGGTTTCGGGTTGGGCGGGAATCGCGAGCAGGGCGTCGAGAGCCTGCGACGCATCTACGAGCAGCTCGAACCCGGTGGTCTGCTGCTGCTCGACAACGAGGTGCCTTATGCGGACAAGGGCCTGTGGGGTTACTGGCTCGAGGAAGAACGCGCACTATTGCCCAAGCCCTGGCGCGAGCTCCAGGACGGCGACCGGCGGCAAGGCTCCGATGGTGCGGAATACGCACTTCGCAGCCGGGTCGTCGAGCTCGATCCACTGGCCCAGTACGTGACGATCGAGATGCGGGCCGATCTGTGGCGCGACGGAGAGCACCTGGCAACGGAGGAGCACGTGTTGAAAATGTCGCTGTACTTCACGCAGGAGCTCGCTGCGCTCCTCGAGCTGACAGGGTTTGTCGACGTGACCCTGCGCGCCGACTACACGGACGAAGAGCCAGGCCCCGACACCGACTTCGTCGTCTTCATCGCGAGGAAGCCGGCTTAGTTCGATCGATCTGCTTTGGTGCTACTTTGCACCTTCGACGCGTCGAGTCTTGCCCGGCTTCGGTCCATAGACCCGGAGCCTGCTTCCGTCCATCTCTCGCCGTTCCGCATGCCGCGGACGAAAGACGGGAGGCTTGACATGGATGGATCGCAGCTCGACGAGGGGTTCTGGCGCGGGCGCGCCGAGGAGCTGCAACATGCATTGGATGCGCGGGTCGTTGTCGAACAGGCCAAGGGTGTCCTGGCTGAACGCCTGGGCCTGGACGTCAAAGGGGCCTTCAGCGTGCTGCGCGGCGCGGCGCGTTCAGAGCGGATCAAAGTCCAGGACCTTGCACGCACGGTCGTGAACAACAAGGACACGCCCCAGACGATCATCAGCTTCCTCGCGCGGAACCCGGACTTCTTCCATGTCTCGTCTCGTGACGAGCGTGTGATTCGAACCGAGGAATTCTTCAAGCGTGTGAACGACACGATGAGGAACGAGCTCGGCGACGGCGACGGCAAGTTCCTGTGCGAGTGCGGCAACATCGCCTGCACGGAGAAGCTCGCGCTGACCGCCGAAGACCTTCGTCTCCTGCATTCGATCGAGGGCTACTTCGCCGTCCTCCCCGGCCACCACATCCCGGAGATCGAGACGTTGGTCCAGGAGAACGGGCACTACGCGATCGTGCACAACGACAACGCCGCTAGCTCGCAGGAGCCCTGAGAGAAACCGCCAGTCGCGGGCGACCGCATACACCGCGACCGGCGGCCTCTTGCCGTCTGTCTGCGTCTATTCCCGGTGAAAGGGTCGGCTCGATCAGCAAAGCGGGCCCAGGCGCGAGGTCAAGGCGCGACTAACAACCTAACAGAATTCGTTACGTGCAGCACAAAGTCCCCGGAAAAGAGGGACAGATCGACGCGGACTCTCTTCCGGCTCAGTCGTCGAGTTGGACAAGGAAGCTCTGCGCTGCTCTCGCTGCATCGGTCCTACGCAGTTGCCCTGGGAGGCTCGGCCAGGCGCGCATAGCGAAGCGCTTCCCAGAGCAGGTCGATCGTCACCGTCAAGCCGGCCACCTCGTCGGTCGTCCCCGAGCGCCATAGCTCCTGCCGCTGCTCGATGCACGACTCCATCGCCGCGGTGATAGCGGTGACGTCGTCCCCGCAGCCGCCGAGCAGATGATCAGCCCACACCGTGCGGAGCCGAGAGGCATCTGTCGTCTCGGCGATGAATCCGCAAACCGGGCAGACGATGCTCTCCATTGACACCATGCTAGGCGCGTGGAAGACCTCCGGGCAGGGCTTCTCGAGATCGTGTCGTTTTTGGTAGAGGAGGGGTATGCCAGTGATCAATGTGCAGCGAGTCGACTACATCCGTGTCCCGGTGACGGACATGGAGAAGGCGAACCACTTCTACGGTGAGGTGCTGGGCCTCGAGCGGAATCCCAACTCACCGGCCGAGGATTGGGTCGAGTACGAAACCGGCAACGTGACGCTCGCCGTGATGACGCCACACACACACGACTACGAGTTCACGCCGTTGCCAACGGGAACGCTTGCTTTGCGCGTCCCCGACGTTGCCGAGGCGAAGGCGAAGCTTGAGGCGGCCGGGATAGAGGTCAACGAGATGTGGGACTCTGGCGTCTGCCACGGGGCCGGTATCCGCGACCCGGACGGCAACCCAATCCTGCTCCACAATCGCTACAAACCGTACGGGCAAACCTGAGAGGGGAGACCATGACCACACTCGAAAATCGACCGAAGACCGCGCTCCTCGTCGTCGACGTCCAGAACGGCGTCGTCGAGGGAGCACCCGAGCGCGACACGGTCGTCGCGAACGTCGGCAGCCTCGTCGAGAAGGCGCGGCAGGAAGAGGTTCCCGTCGTCTGGGTGCAGCACTCCGACGAAGGGCTTGCGAAAGGGAGCGACGAGTGGCGGATCGTCCCCGAGCTGAGCCCGGACGAGGCCGAGCCGCTCATAGAGAAGAACTACGGCGACTCGTTCGAGGACACCACCCTCGAGAGCGTGCTCTCGGGCCTCGGAGTCGGGCGACTGTTCGTCGTCGGCGCACAGACCGATGCGTGCATCCGTTCGACGCTCCACGGCGCGTTCGTCAGGGGGTACGACGCGACCCTGGTCAGCGACGCCCATACGACAGAGGACCAGACGGCCTGGGGAGCGCCCGCGCCGGAGCTGGTCATTGCGCACACCAACCTGTACTGGAACGACCATGCGGCGCCGGGGCGGACGGCCGGGACGGTCGAGACGAAGGAGGTCGACTTCGGCGGCTAGCGGAGCCGACGCGTGCCGATCTGAGAGGCCGGTTGCGGGAATCCAGCTGCCTTCTTCGCGCGTAGAACAGTGAAGAAAGGAGCTGCATCATGAACGAGATCGATCGAAGGGAACGAGGAGGCCGCGTGGCTGTACGCGAGTCGGCGAACCGCATCGTTGTCATGCTGACTCTGACGGCGATACTGGGCGTCGTCGGGTTCCTCGTCGCGGGCTCGATCGCCCGAAGCGCGACCCAGGCGAATGGAACTGTCTCTCTGAGCAAGACGAAGCTCGGCGAGGTTCTGGTGAACTCGAAGGGCCACACCCTGTACATGTTCAGCAGGGACAAGAACGGCAAGAGCTCCTGCAGCGGAAGTTGCGCGAAGTTTTGGCCGCCCTACCTTCTGCACGGGAAGGCAACCGCAGGGTCCGGCGTGAAGGCGTCGCTGCTCGGCACGACCAGGCGTAGCAACGGCAGCATGCAGGTCACCTACAAGAAACACCCGCTCTACGGCTTCGCGCTCGACAAGAAAGCCGGTCAGACAAACGGCGAGGGCAACGTCGCCTTTGGCGGCACGTGGCACGCCGTCTCTGCCAAGGGGACGGCAGTCGTCAAGGCTCCCACTCCTTCGACGACCACCACGACCACCACGACGCCCTACCCGTACCCCTAACCGGTAGCGACCCGCGTCCCGCAGACGCTCGGCACCG
>CAWFLF010000005.1:0-74203 GCA_963816605.1 uncultured Actinomycetes bacterium | reverse complement strand
GGCCCGAGGCGATTCGTTCCGCTTCCGCGCTGATCCGGCCCTACCACCCCGTCCACGACGTCAACGTCGTCGAAGCGCTCTCGATCGTCGACTACGGGGACCTACCGGTCTCACCCGGCGACACCGAGCGCACGTACGCGCAGGTGGAGGAAGGGCTCGCGCCGATAGTTGCCGCTGATGTCTTTCCGATCGCGCTCGGCGGCGACCACTCGGTCACGCTCGCGGAGCTTCGCGTGCTCGCGAAGCGTCATGGCCCGCTCGCGCTCGTGCTGCTCGACGCGCACGCCGACACCTGGGAGGCGTACTTCGGGCAGAAGTACTTCCACGGCACCACGTTCAAGCGGGCTGTCGAGGAAGGCTTGCTCGACGCGACGGCCTCCGTCATGGCAGGCATGCGCGGATCCGTCTACGCCGCCTCCGATCTGGGAACGGCGCGCGAGCTCGGCTTCACGGTGGTCGAGAGCGAGGACCTGCGCCGACTCGGCCCGGATCGCTACGGCGAGCTCATTCGCAACAACGTGGGGGAGCGGCCGGTGTTCATGTCCTTCGACATCGACTTCCTCGACCCGGCGTTTGCCCCAGGAACCGGCACGCCCGAAGTCGCCGGCTTCTCGACCGCTGAAGCCGTGGCGTTTCTGCGCGCCTTGCGCGGGATCAACCTCGCCGGCTGCGACGTCGTCGAGGTCGCGCCCGCGTACGACGGAACGGGACAGCCGACCGCGCTCGCGGCCGCAAACGTCGTCTTCGAGCTGCTCGCCCTGCGCGCGCTCAGGCCGCCGCAGTAGCGGCAGACCTCAGCTCTTCGCCGAACTTCGCCCGCCGGATGAACTGCCCGATCCCCGGCTCGGCGACGAGCTCGTCGCCCTCGACGAGAATCTGGCCCCGCAGCAGCACGACTTCCGGCGTCCCGGTGACCTCTGTGCCCTCGTACAGGTTGTAGTCCGTCTTCGAGTGCTGCGTCTTCGCGGAGATCGTGACCTTCTTCTCCGGATCGAAAACGACGATGTCGGCGTCGGAGCCGACCGCGATCGTCCCCTTACGCGGATACAGGCCGAACAGCTTGGCCGGGTTGGTCGATAGGAGCTCGACCATGCGGTTGAGCGAGATCCGGCCGGTGCGCGCGCCGAACTCGTGGATCATCTGCAGCCTGTTCTCGAGCCCGGGCCCGCCGTTCGGAATCTTCGAGAAGTCGTCCTTGCCCAGCGACTTCTGCCCGTCCCAGAGGAACGCGCAGTGGTCGGTGGAGATCGCCGACAGCGTGTCGGTGCGAACCGCGTTCCAGAGGACGTCCTGGTTTTCCTTTGCTCGCGGCGGCGGCGTGTAGACGTACTTCGCGCCCTCGAAGTTCGGGCGCTCGAGGAAGGTGTAGTCCACGAAGAAGTACTGGGTGCACGTCTCGCCCCAGACGTTCCAGCCCTTCTCCCGGGCGAGCTGGATCGGCTCGACGGATTCCTTGCACGAGACGTGCACGACGTACAGCGGAGCGCCGGCCACTCGCGCAAGCTGAATCGCCCTGTTCGTCGCCTCGCCTTCGGTCTCAGGCGGCCGCGTGAGCGCGTGCCAGTGCGGCTCCGTGTGTCCTTCTGCAAGCGCCTTCTTCACCAGCACGTCGATCGCGTCGCCGTTCTCCGCATGCACCATTACGAGCGCGCCGGTCTCCGCGGCGACCTCCATCGTCTTGAAGAGCGTCTCGTCGTCCACCATCAGCGCGCCCTTGTACGCCATGAAGAGCTTGTACGAGGTGATCCCCTGCTCGGGGAGCGACGCGAGCTCCTCCAGCGTTCCGCCCTCGCGGAGATCCGTGACCGCCATGTGGTAGCCCATGTCGATCACCTGCTTGCCGTTCGCCTTGCTGCGCCAGTCGTCGATCGCGTCGCCGAAAGTGGAGCCGGGCGGCTGGATGATGAAGTCGACGTGGCACGTCGTCCCGCCGAACGCCGCGGCGGTCTGGCCCGACTGGACGTCGTCGATCGTCGTCGTCCCGCCGAACGGCATGTCGAGGTGCGTATGGGGGTCGACACAGCCGGGAAGCACGTACTTCCCGGCTGCATCGATCACTCGCTCGGCCTGGAGATCGAGTGATTCGCCGATCAGGGAGATCCGCTCGCCTTCGACGTAGATGTCGCCGACGTAGTCGTCCGCCGCAGTGATGATGCGGCCGCCTTTGATCAGTACGGACATCGCGGTCTCCTCTCTCGGCCCAGTTCTACTTTCCGCCTGCCGTCACCTTGACGACGGCCTTCTTCCACTTCTTGCCGTACACGTCGACACCCTGGCTCTTCAGCTGCGCGACAGCCGCCTTGGCCAGGTCGGCTCGGTAGGCGCCCGACGCCGTCTTCTTGATGGCGCCGAACTGCTTGGCAATTTTCGCCGTTCGCGCGTACGCCGCCTTGTCCATGATCCCGATGCCGAGTTTGCTGGGCCAGACGAGCGCGTTGATCTCGTTCATCTGCCACTTCTGGTGCCCTCCGAGAAGCGTCGGGCCCTGCGCCAGCACCGTCTTGACGCAGTCGTTTGCATGGTCACGGCACCAGATCCAGCCCTTGAAGGACGCCGCGAGGAACTTCTTCGCGGTCGCCTGATGGCTCTTGTCGTTGATCCACTTCTCAGTGGTGAAGATGCCGTCTTCGAGCATGCCGGTGCCGATGTTCTCCATCTTGATCACGTTGAGGTCGCTCAGCTTCGTGAGCTTGCCCGTCTTCGGGTTCTTCGTCTCGAGGACCTGCGCGAGCTCGTTGTACGTCATCGCCGAAGCGGAGTCGATCTGACGGTTCATGAACAAGTTCATGTCGAACGGCTGCTTCACGATCGTGACGCCCTTGTTGTTCGATGGATCCATCCCGGCGCGGGTCAGCGCGGCGAACAGCTCGTACTCGTTCCCCAAGAGCCAGTTGCCGACTTTCTTCCCGCGCATCTGCGCGACCGTCTTGATGCCGCTGTCCTTCCAGGTCAGCTGCGTCATCCCTGACCGACTGAAGACCTGCGCGATGTTGATCAGCTTGGTGCCCTTGTCCCGGAACGCGAGCAGGCTCGGCAGCCAGTCGAGGCCGAACTCGGCCTGTCCACCCGCTACGACCTGCTCAGGTGTGACGTCTGGGCCGCCGACCTTGATCTTCACGTCGAGCCCTGCCTGCTTGTAGTACCCCTTCGCCGCGGCTGCGTAGTAGCCGGCGAACTGTGCCTGCGTGACCCACTTGAGCTGTAGCGTCACCTTCGTCGCCGCTGCCTTCGTGTGTTTCGCCGGCGAGGCTCCCGCTCCGGCGGCGGCCCAGATGCCCGTCGCGAGGACGATCATCCCGATTGCCCCAACCAAGTACTTGCGACTCTTCATTCACACCCCTTCCGTATCCGTTTGCCGGGCTTGATTCTGCCCCGTTCCTACTCGAATGTCGATGGAACCCACCGCAGGGTCAGGCGCTCGAGCGCCACAACCGCCAGGTAGAGCGCGATTCCGAGCAGGCAGGCGAGCAGGATGCCGGCCCAGGCCTCCTGGAACTGTGCGACACGTGCCCGGGTCAGAATCTGGACACCGAGTGCATTGAGCGCGCCGCCGAAGTACTCGCCCACGACAGCTCCGATCATCGCGAGGACGGTGGCGACCTTGAGGCCCGTGAAGATGAACGGGAGCGCGGTCGGGATGCGGACTCGCCGGAAAATCTGGATCTGTCCGGCGGCATACGACTGCATGAGCTCGAGCGCGCGTGGATTGACGGAGGTTAGGCCTCGAAGCGTGTTCACCATGACTGGGAAGAAGCACAGAACCGCCACGATGCTGATCTTGGAGCTCTTGTCGAGCGGTGAGAACCAGGTGTTGGTGATCGGTGCGAAAGCGATGATCGGGATGGCGTTCGCCGCGATTGCATAGGGCATGAACGCCGACCCCAGGATCCGGAAACGGGCGAAGAACAGCGCCACGAGAATCGCGAAGCCAGAGCCGAGGACAAAGCCCCCGAGCGCCTCCTGAAACGTGAACCAGCCCGCAGCCCAGAGCGACGACCGCGTGTCCCAGAAAGTGGTCGCGATCGCCGACGGCTTCGGAATCAGGAACGCCTGGACGTTGAACGCGCGGATGACTCCTTCCAGGAGGGCGACCGACCCGACGATGACGACGAGCGCAGGCACCCAGTCGGTGAGTCGGCGACCCACCAGGCGTGCCATTCCTCCGCGTGGGACCGGCTGAACGGGAGCGGGAGTGGTCGTCACGCCGGCGCCGGCGCCTTCTGGTCCGCGTCATGCCCAAGGTGCAACGCCTCCCGAACCTGCGTGACGAGCTCGAAGAAGTGCGGGTCCTCGCGCGTGCCGGCGGACCGCGGCCGGGGCAGGTCGATCGGGATCACGTCTGCGATGCGTCCAGGTCGCGGTGACATGACGACGACCCGAGTCGAGAGAAAGACCGCCTCAGCGATCGAATGCGTGACGAAGACGATCGTCGAACCGCTCGCTTCCCAGATGTTCAGCAGCTCGATGTTCAACCGTTCGCGCGTCATCTCGTCGAGTGCACCGAACGGCTCGTCCATGAGCAGGAGAGCCGGGTCGAACGACAGCGCTCGCGCGATCGCGACGCGCTGTTGCATCCCGCCGGAGAGCTGCCAGGGGTAGTGGCTCTCGAAGCCGCCGAGCTCGACGAGCTCGAGCATCTCCTCGACCTTGGCCGTGCGCCGTTTCCGGTTCCAGCGGGCCAGCTCGAGCGGCAAGGCGATGTTCTTGGCGACGGTGCGCCAGTCGTAGAGAACGGCGTCCTGGAAGACGATGCCGTAGTCGCGGTCGATCCGTGCCTGACGAGCGGGCTTGCCGTTGACGAGCGCCGTTCCCGAGGTCGGCTGGATCAGGTCGCCGATGATCCTCAAGAGTGTCGATTTGCCACAGCCCGAGGGGCCGATCAGGGAGACGAACTCGCGCTCTTCGATCTCCAGTTCGATCGACTGCAGTGCTGTTGTGGGCCCGAACTGCTTGGTGACCTCTTTGATCTGGACGACGCTCATCAGGCGACGTGCTCCGGTGCGCGGCGCACGACGAGCTTCTCTGCGATCAGGACAACGAGGAAGAAGGAGATCCCGAGTGCCGCGGCGATCACATTCGTCGCCCACAGGCCTTTCGGCTGGATCGTGTAGTACTGGCTGTAGTTGATGATCTGACCGCCGAGCCCGTCCTGGATCGACGACGGCAGCTCTCCGATGATCGCGCCGACGACGCTGGCGGTAGCGGAGACCTTGAGCGCCGCGAAGATATACGGCAGTGCGGCCGGCACTCGCAGCTTCCACAGAATCGACCACTCGCCCGCGGCGTACGAACGCATCAGCTCCACAGCACGACGGTCTGCGGATTGCAGGCCGCGGAGCGTGTTGATGGTGACGGGGAAGAACGTGAGATATGCGGCGATGACCGCGACGGCGCCCCAATCTTGCAACTGCGTTGGCAGCCTGGGGTTCAGCCAGACCACGACCATCGGCGCGACGACCAGGATCGGCACCGTCTGCGACGCGACCACCCACGGCAGGAAGCCGCGCCGAAGGACGGTGAAGTGCGCAAGCACAACACCGAGTGCGAAGCCGAGAATCGCGCCGAGCGCAAATCCCGCGGCGGCTTCCTTTGCGGTGAAGAGGGCGGCGTGGAACAGGATCGTGATCAGGCGGGGCCCGACGCCTCCAGGCCGCGCATGCTCGAGGAGTGCCTGAAAGATGCTGTGGATGTGCGGCATCGCCGTGTCTGTCACGGTGAACGGCCAGGTCCAGTGCTCCCGCATCCAGAGCGCCCGGTAGCCCTCCCAGAGGCCCCACAGGCCGGCGCCGACGAGCACGAACAGAAGCGCACGTCCGATTCCCCGACGAAGGGCGAGTCCCCGCGCGCGCGGCGCTTCGAGCGCGATCGCCGACATCGGACGATGCTTACCACACTCGGACCCGCGGAAGTTAGAGTCGCCGCGTGCCCCTCGACCCCCGCCGTACCGTCGCCGAGCTGCGCGAGCTCCAGGAGTTGACCGGCGACGAGAACGGCGCCCAGCGCGTGGCGTGGACCGACACCTGGGAGCGGGCACGCGAGTGGCTGCGGGGCAAGGTCGCAGAGACCGGGGCGGAGGAACGGATCGACGCGGCCGGCAATCAGTGGTTCACGCTCAGCGGCGCCTCCGACCAGGCCGTGCTCATCGGCGGCCACATCGACTCGGTCCCGAACGGCGGCTGGCTCGACGGCGCACTGAACGTCGTGGCCGGGGTCGAGGTCATGCGGCGGCTCGCAGAAGAAGGGAGACCTCCCGTCACCGTTCGGCTCGTCAACTGGGCCGACGAAGAAGGTGCGCGGTTCGGCCGCTCGCTCTTCGGCTCGTCCGCGGCGGCCGGCTCGATGACCGACCAGGATGAGCTGCGGGCACGCAAGGACACGGACGGCATCGCGCTGCCGGACGCGCTACGCGACCACGGTGTCGATCTCGACTCGGCGCTCGACGCGCACAGCGAGCTTGCCGGCGCAGCCGCGTACCTCGAGCTCCACATCGAGCAGGGCCCGGTGCTCGAGTCGCTCGATCTGCCGCTCGGTGTCGTCCTGGGCACCTTCGGCGTCGAGCGCCACCAGGTCACCTTTCGCGGTCAGGCCGCCCACGCTGGCTCGACACCGATGGACAAGCGCCGCGACGCGCTTGCAGGTGCAGCGCGACTCGAGCTCGAGATCCGCGAGATCGCAAAGCGCACGGGGGAGGGCGCGGTCTGCACGATGGGAGGCGTCGTCACGAAGCCCGGCATCGTCACGTCGGTCGTCGAGACCGCGGAGTGTCTCCTCGACCAGCGCCATCTCGACGCGGCGAAGCTCGGCCGGCATGCTCGACGAGGCCAAGCGCGCGTCGGAGAACTACGCAAGCGAAGAGGACATCGCGGTGGAGTGGCAGCGGATCTGGAACATCGAGCCGATCCTCTTCGACGACGCGCTGATCGAGCTGGCCGACGAATCGATCAGAGAGGTGACGAGCGACTCCCCTCGCCTGCCGAGCGGGCCGCTTCACGACGCAGCGGAGGTTGCACGCGCGGGCGTGCCTACGGTGATGTTGTTCGTGCAGTCACTGCGCGGCCTGTCGCACACGAAGCTGGAGGACACGAAGGAGGAGCACCTGGAGCTCGCGGTTGAGGCACTCGACAGGCTGGCGTCGAAGACGCTCGAGCGAGCCGCGGCCGGTTAGAAGAACCGCACGAGTGCCGCGCCGGTGAGGACGAGCACCATCCCACCGATGCGGCCGGCGCTCACCTCTTTCGGCTCGAAGCCAACCCAACCGAAATGGTCGACGACCACGGAGGCGAGTGACTGGCCCGCGACGATTACAGCGATGAGCGCCGCGGCCCCGAGCCGTGGTGCGGCCACGATCGACCCCGCGACGTAGAACGCGCCGAGGGCCCCGCCCAGCCAGACCCACCAGGGCGCATGACCGAGCCGGGCCAGCGAGGGCAACGGCTTGAAGACGAGCGCGGCGGCGCCGGCCAGGATGATCGTGCCCGTGAGAAACGACACGAATGCGGCCCGCACCGGACTGTCGAGCCACGCCGCGAGCTGCGAGTTGATTCCGAATTGCACCGGTAGCGCGATTCCCGCGGCGAATGCAAAGAGGACGTAGGGCCAGGCCACTGTTCGATCCGTTTTCGCGGCGGTATGCTCGTTCCCCTGCCAGCGACCAGGGAGGATCGATGCTCAGCTTCGGCGTAACCGTCCTGCCGGACCCGCCATACCAGCGGATGATCGAGCTGATGCAGCTCGCAGAGCAGCACGGGTTCGAATACGCCTGGACCTACGACTCGCACATCCTCTGGGAGGAGTCCTACGCGACGCTTCCCCTCGCGGCAGCGCAGACGAGCAAGATCAAGCTCGGCCACTTCGTCACGAACCCGGGCATCCGCGACGCGACGATCACCGCGAGCTGGTACGCGACGATGCAGGACATCTCGGAGGGGCGCATGGCGATGGGCATCGGCCGCGGCGACTCCTCGCGCCGGGTCGTCGGATTGAAGCCGGTGAGGGTCGCGGAGTTCGAAGAGCGCTGCGCGATGATCAAGGAGTTGATGAACGGCCGCACGGTGGACTGGAACGAAAAGGAGCTCGAGCTGAAGTGGGTGCGCAAGGAGCTCCCCGACATTCCGATGTGGATCGCGGGCTACGGTCCGAAGGCGCTCGCCGTGGCAGGTCGCGTTGCGGACGGCGTCATCATCCAGCTCGCGGATCCGGTCATCATCCAGTGGATCATGGACACCGCGCGCCGCGCCGCCGAGGAGGCAGGCCGCGATCCGAGCGAGCTCAAGTGCATCGTCGGCGCGCCGAGTCACATCTCCGACGACATCGCGGACGCGCGCGAGCAGTCGCGCTGGTTCCCGGCGATGGTGTCGAACCACGTCATGGATCTGATCGAGCGCTACGGCGAGGACTCGGAGATCCCGAAAGATTTGACGGACTTCGTCAAGGCGCGGAAGTTCTACGACTACAAGGACCACTCGCGCGTGGGAGCCGCGCACGGCGAGTTCGTCACGGATGAGATCGTCGACCGCTTCTGCGTGCTCGGCAACGTCGCGGATGTGACGAAGAAGCTCAAGGAGCTCGAGTCGATCGGCGTCGACCAGTTCAACGTCTACCTCATGACGCACGGGCAGGAGGAGACGCTGCAGGCGTACGGGGACGACATCATCCCGCAGTTCTCGAGCGTCGCCGCATAGCGCTGCCGCTAGCCTGGGAGTGGTGGAGGCCCGGGGTCTGGTTCTCGTCGCGCTTTGCGTTGCGCTTGCCGGTTGTGGAGGGTCGTCCAATGCTTCCGGCCCGCCGGTTCGGGGCACGCCGCAGGGCAACCATCAATGTGACGGCTCGAAGCTTGCCGCCAAGCAGGAGCAGCAGCGGCGGACGCTGACCCGCGATCTTCGGCGTCTACGCGTGGCGGCCGCCACCGTCAAGGGCTACACGCAGAAGGGAAACCCCGCGATCAACCGCGCGGTCGACCGGTTCGAGCTCGACGTCGCGGAGGAATTCATCCCGGTGACGGAGCGCTCACGGTTCATCGACAGAGCCGCCGCGATCGTGTCGAGTCATTGCTACCTGTGCTTCCAGGCGCTCGAGGCGAATCGCCCGCTCGCCGCCGGCGCTAAGCTCGCCTGCGGCTGACGCGGCCGAGATACGCGGGACTACCATGGCCCGCGGCAAGGCGCCGTGGCCGAGTGGTTAGGCAGAGGCCTGCAAAGCCTCGTACAGCGGTTCGAATCCGCTCGGCGCCTCTACACCTCATTGCGGGACCCGCTCTACGCTCGAACAGCGGGCAGCTTCCTCCCCGAGGCCCTGTTCCTCCAAAACGGGGGCAGGCGCGGCACTGGCCTAGGAACTGCCCCGTTCAGGCGAGACCGCTCCTCCGGCGGTCCGGTGATCGGTGTGAGTGAATGTCACCGAACCCACTACGGAAACTGGAGGGCAAAGAAATGGCTGGGCTTGACATTAAGAAGATGGACACCCCCGACGAGACGCGTCCGTTCGCCGATAAGGGTCACGCGAACTTCGTCGACCTCGATGGCACGGCCGTCCTGAAGGGCACGTTCGAGCCGGGCTGGAGATGGTCTGAGCATGTGAAGCCGATCGCTCAAACCGACAGTTGTCAGTCGCCGCATCTCCTTTACGTGCTTTCGGGCCGGATGAAGATTGTGATGGTGATCGAGGCGAGTCAGCCCCGAGACACGAACACAACGCACCAGCGACCTGGTGCGCGGACGGACGGGCGACGCCGTGCGTCGCGGTGACGCTCGGCGGTTCGTCGCCACGAGCACAATCGTACGCCCGATGAAGTTGTGATGAGGATGGGACCGAGGGCGAGGTCGGCCCCGGAGACGCTGCACACATCGCACCGGGTCATGACGCGTGGACGGTGGGTGACGAGGCGTGCGTGGCTGTTGACTTCGGCGGCTCGTCGAACTACGCGAAGAAGCAGTAAACGCCCGAACCCCTGCCGGTAGCGCTCGTTGTCCGCACAGCACGGAGCGCGACTGGCGAACCCTCGAGGCGGGTTTGGAGGCGGCCTGTCGTTCAGCAGGTTGCTTCCATCCCCGCCTCGACTGCGCTCAGCCTGTTGCCGACGCACGTTACCGCTACGCCGGGGGCGGAGCAACCGCTTCAGCGTCTCGACGCCGACGCTCCGCGGTTCGAATCCGCTCGGCGCCTCTGCATCTCCGGTCGTCCTGTGCGACTGGGACACTCGCCCAGGATGAGGGCTAGCCGAGCTCTTCGTGTTGAGGCAGGTCGTCCGTGATCTCGAACCACGGTGCCTTGGAGCCGACGTAGATATGCGACGTCGGCCTGATGGCGGGAACATCCACGAGCGATCCCATCGCGACGTGCACGTACTCGCCGTCTCGCACGACCGAGAAGAGGAGGGAGCCGCACGCCCCACAGCGCGTGTCGTTCGAGTTTTCCTCGCCGACGACCAGGAGCATGCCCTGGCCCTCGGTGACCTCGAGCTTCCCCCGCTCGATGCCGGCAAACGGCTTGAACGCCGAACCGGTCGCTGCACGACAGCGCGAGCAGTGACAGTTCGCCGCGTAGCGGAACGCGTCCGCGACCTGATAGCGAACCGCGCCACACTCGCACTTCCCGACGAGAGGGCGGTCGTTCCCTTTGCTCTCGCCAGCCATGGGCTGAACGGTACCGAGTGACCGCGGTCCCTCTCCGTCGTAACCGCGATTTCATGCTGTTGCAGACCGGGCAGCTGTTGTCGCAGCTAGGCACGTCGTCGTCGACGATCGCCTATCCGCTCCTCGTGCTCGCGCTCACAGACTCGCCGGCGAAGGCCGGTGTCGTCGGGTTCGCACGGTCAGTCCCGTGGGCGCTCTTCTCGTTGCCTGCCGGGCTTGCAGCCGACCGCTGGAACCGTCGCTGGCTGATGATCGCCGCCGATGGCGTCCGCGTCCTCGCGATCGGGAGCCTTGCCGCGACGATCTTGCTCGACCGAGTCGCCTTCTGGCAGATCGTAGTCGTCGCGTTCGTGGAGGGCAGCGGCACTGCGCTGTTCAATGCGGCGCGGCCCGGCGCGCTGCGTGCCGTCGTGCCGACACACCAGCTACCGGCAGCTGCAGCCGTTGAGAGCGGACGCGGGGCAGCGGTCCGGCTCGCGGCGCCGCCGCTGGGCGGCGCTCTCTTCGGGATCGCCCGTGCGCTCCCGTTCCTCGTGGATGCAATCTCTTATGGTTGCTCCACTCTCTCGTTGCTTGCGATGCGAACACCGTTCCAGGAGGATCGCGAGCCGCACCACGCGTCGATCCGCACGCGACTCGCCGAAGGTTTGCGCTTCGTCTGGGGTCGTCCGTTCCTACGCACGTGTGCGCTGCTCTTCGGGCTCACGAACTTCATCGGCCCAGGCGTTCTGTTCGCCGTGATCGTCATCGGGAAGGAGCAGGGACTCTCGGGGGGCGAGCTCGGAGTGCTGGTTGCTGCGTTCGGAGCCTGCCTGCTGCTCGGGTCGTTCGTGTCACCGATCGTGCGCCGCCTGCTTCCTGTTCGAGCCGTCCTGCTGCTCGAGCTCTGGACGTGGATCGGCTGTGCCGGCTTCGTGTTCTGGCCGAACGTCTACGTGCTCGTCGCCTGCATCCTGCCGACGGCGGTCGCGATTCCGTCGACGGACTCGGTCGTCCATGGCTACCGGATCGCGATGACACCAGACCGGTTGCTCGGCCGCGCGGAGTCCGCAACCAGCACAATCGCATTGCTGATCGCGCCGCTCGGCCCACTCGTAGCCGGCATCCTGCTCGACGCCGGGTCGGCTCGCGCGACCATCGCTGTCTTTGCAGTGGCCGGGCTAGTGCTTGCGCTCTGGGGAACGCTGAGCCCGTCGATTCGGACTGCGCCGAGTCTGGACGAGCTTCAAGAGCTCCCTTGACAACGAGCCTGCGGAAGGAGGCCGGCGTGCGTCAGGCGCGCACGCTCGGCATTCAAGAACAGGTCGAACGCGGCCGATATCGCCGACGATGCTGTCACCCCAGCTTGACGAGAGGCAGCGGCCGTTCCTGCCCACGCCGGGGGAAGTCGTCACGCTCATCTCGTCGTTCGTTCGTCCCCGTTTCGGGACCGTTCTCGGTGGATCCTTGGCGCTGATCCTCACGATCCTGGCGTTCAAGACCTACCACCTGTTCGATTTCCGCGTCTTCTGGGAGGCGGGGCATCGGCTTCTCAAGGGCGCGCGCCTCTACCCGAGCGACGAGGCACTCGGCGCGAACACGCGTGACTACTACGTCTATCCGCCGGTTGTCGCGTTCGTGTTCGCGCCGCTGGCGACACTCCCATATGCCGTCGCCGGGATCGTCTATGCCCTCGCGTCCGTCGGAGCGATCTTCGCTTCGCTGCGGATCGTCGGCGTGACCGACTGGCGCTGCTACGCGGTGCTGCCGTTTTGGATGCCGGTCCTGCAAGCCGTCGGCCTCGGGACGATCGCTCCTTTCCTGGCACTCGCTCTGGCCGTTGCCTGGCGGTACCGCGATCGTCGATTTGTCGCTGGGGCGGCGCTTGCCCTCGCCATAGCGTCGAAGCTCTTCCTCTGGCCGATCGTCTTCTGGCTGATCGCCACGCGGCGTTATCGCCGTGCTCTCGAGACGACGACCATGACGGCAGCCGCAATCCTCATCCCATGGGCGCTGCTCGGTTTCCGCGACCTCGGGGAGTACCCGCACATGCTTCGACTCCTGGTCGACAACGAGCTGTCCACCAGCTTTTCGACGACAGCTCTGGCGGACATGATCGGATTCACGCCGGCGGCCCGCGTCGTACAGGTCCTCTGCGTCATCGCAATTTTCGCCCTCGCCCGGCGCCAAGAAGGGGACCGTCGAGCGTTCTCCGCAGCAGTCGTTGCCGCGCTTGCGCTTTCGCCCCTGGTGTGGATCCACTACTACCTCTTGCTGATCGTCCCGATCGCGCTCGTAGCCCGGCGTCTGCAGGCGATCTGGCTGGTACCGGTTCTCGCCTTCTGGGTCTTCACGGACAACCTTTCCTCCGTGTGGCCCGTGCTGTGGGTGTCGCTCGTCATGGCCGCGGCTGCCGTGTTCACGCTGCGCGCCTCGGGCCCTGCGCCCGATCCAGGCTCGCCGGAGGATTCCGAGCGCGGGCGTCCAAGGACGAATTCCCGCAGGGCGACTCCAAACGCGACGCGAGCTCGAAACCCGGTTCGACGTCCCGCTTCGCACGCGCAGTAACGCGCTTCCGGCCCGCATTTGAAAGGCTGTCGGGGCCGTCCATGCCCGAGCCGCTCGACTTCGCCCTCACCAAACGACTTCGCGAGGTCCTGGACCGCCGACCCGCGACGGAGACCGAGTTGCGCACGCTGAAGGAACAGGCCGAAGGGTGGCAGCGCGCAGTCAGCGGGCAGCTCGAGGCGAGCGAGCGGCGGCTTCGCCGGCTGAATGCCAATTCCGCCAGCTCACTGGCTCAGATCGCTTCGGAACTGCGCCGCGTCGAGAAGCTGCGCCCGCAGCTCAACGAGGTACGGAGCCTGCTCGAGGATCTCGAGAGCCGCGCTCGTGAGCTCAGGACCGAATGGCTTCTGTCTCAGACGATGTCGGCGAAAATGCTCTAACCGACGACCAGACGGTCGCCGATCGTAAGTCCGCGCCGGCCTGCCTCGCCGGCCGGAATTTCGAGCACTGCCTTCGCGCCTCGGCTGCCGGCGACTCGCCAGGGCTGGAGATCTGCGGCGATCTTGACCACCCGCAGATCGCGATCGAGGAACACGGCGTCGATCGGAAACCGCATGAACGCCATGTGGACCGACGAACCGGGCTTCAACAGGATTCCCTCGCCGCTCGGCAGCTCACGCCGGCCAAGCAGCCCCTTCATGCGCGTGAGCGCCGTGTCCGCGAGGACACAGCGCTCACACACAATGTTTCCGTCTTCGCGACGAATCGCGACTTGCGCCACTAGAACCCGATATGGATGTGGTTGTAGTGGTCGGCCATCGGGAACGACGGTCCGCCCAAGCCGAGCAGCGAGATGACCTGCCGCGGCATGACTTCCGCCGGAAGGAACAGGATCTCACGAACGGCGCGCTCGGTCATCCCGCCGGGCTCCTGGTGGCCCTGAATCGGGACATCGCCGAGCCCTGAGACGTCGATCGCATGTCCGGCGATGTGCGCCGAGATCACGCCCGGCCGGGCGTAGAGCCGATGGCCGGAGATCAGTGACGACACCGTCACCTGACCGAAGGTCTCGCGGAGGTACGCGATGACGGTCAGGACGCGGACGTCGACCTTGTTCTGAACGATGTCGTTGCGGCCGCCTTCGTAGATCGAGACGTTCCGATCCGAGAGCAGGCGGGTCGCGATCGACTTCTTCGCTGCCTCGAGCCCGTTGACCAGGCCTTTCAGACCAACTGCGCGGTCGAACCGGGCAAGCGCTGTCGCCCTGTCCGCGAAGCTGGTGTCGCCCGAGTACGAGACCATCCGCGCCCAGTCACCCCTGGCGGGGCCGTAGGACGAGAGCCTGGTCGCGAGCTTCCGGAGCGTGGTGCGATCGGCCGGGTTGTGGCCGGATGCGCCGCGCGCCCGGAGGATTCCGAGCATCGTGGCCCAGTCGAGGCCCGCAGCCTTTGCCGTCGCCTTGAGGTTCAGGGCGAACTTCGGCGAGAGCCGAAGGGCAGGCGGGGTCGGGTCCGGGAGCTGCGAGTTGAGCCAGATCGTCGCTGCGTCGGCCGGGCCCTCGATCTCGGGGGCCGGTGCCGGCTTCAGCTTGGGCACGAGGATCGTGCGCAGCTTCGTCTTCTTCCAGCCACGGGCTGCCTTCGCCGCTGCCTTCTTGGACAGCTTGGGCTCGGGCTTGGCCGCGAAGGCCGCCGAGGTATCAGGCGTCGAGGCCGCGGCGGGGTTCGCAGGCGGCGTCGGGTCTGCCGCCAGCTGATCGACGGTCTCGTCGACCGGGGCGGCGGTTGGGTCTGCCGAGGCCGTGGCGTCTGAGCTCGTGTCCGCCCCGGCGCGGCCGCGACGGCTGTTGCGTCGTCGGTCACCGCCGGAGTTGCCTCGGCGTCGGTCGTGGTCGTCGTCGTGGTCGAATCAAGCGCGAGCTGCTGGCTGTCTTCCCCACTCAGAGGAGTGATCTGGTTGCCTGCAACAGCGGCGAATGACGCGCCCGCGAAGAAGAGCGTGGTGAAAACGAGCGTTGTGGCGAGCCGACGTTTCTTCGACTTGGGCTCGCCGGACGCGCCCTCTTCGGAAGTCGGCTGACCGCCGAACTCCCAGTTGTTCTTACGAATGAACCGTCGTGGCATTGCCATTGCTCCTTCGGTAAAGCGCCCTGGCCGCCACTTCGGGCGCGGAATCTCTGCGTTGTTCCGCAGCCGCTTACGGTTTTTTGACTATCGGATGCAGGCGCGCCTCACCCAACTCCCTCACTCAAGGGATGTCACGACGGATCACCCGGCCGAGGGATACGCGCTTGGCGGCCGTTAGGCGATGACTGTGCCGAGATTGACAGGAAGGCGAAGCGGCGCGCCTAGAGAGAAAGGACGCACCAACTTGTCACGCAGTCTGGATCGACTTCTAGTCGACTCAACACTTACCAGCCCGTTTTGCATTGCGCGCCACCGCGCGCCCGAAATTGCGAGGGGGGGTGAATCCATGTCGTTCAAGGATCTGGTCCTTTACCTCCGCGCACGCTACGCCACCGAGGAGGGGCAGACGATGGCCGAGTACGGCGTCGTCCTGGCAGTGATCGCGGTCGGTGTCATCGTCGCGCTCACCGCGCTGTCTGGCGGTATCTCCGGCGCAATCAATGCCGTCGTTTCCAAGCTGTAGTCCGCAGTCGTAAACCGAGAACAGGAGTTTGACCGTGAAGCAACATGACAGGCATCGAGTCCAGGAGTTCCTCACGTTTCTCTCGCGTGAGCATGCTCAGGCGAAGCCTGACAAGACGGTCACCCTCACCGTGATCAGTGGGAGCTCATTTCTCGCCTTCACTCGGTTCTCGGAGAGCGGTGCGAGTGCAGTAGGCAGCCTGGTGCGGTTATTCACCTAGCCGGCCAGGCATCAAGCGGGGCCCTCTCCTCAAGGCGAGGGCCCCGTGAACTTTTCCGAATGGGAGCCGAAGTGAAAAACACTGACATACAGAACGAGCGAGGGCAGACGATGACGGAGTTCGCTCTGATCCTGCCGCTCCTCGTCGTGCTCCTCTTCGGGATCATCCAGTTCGGGATCATCTTCAACAACTACGTGACCCTGACTGATGCCGTGCGCGCGGGCGCACGTGAAGCTGCAGTTTCTCGGGGGAGCGGCAATCCCTCCGGGGCGTGTGTCACTCGAGTGTTGGGTGCGGCAGGAAACCTGGATCAAACTCAACTCCAGCCGACGATCAGCTGTGTGTCTTCGTGGGCGCCGGGCGCCGACGTGACGGTTTCGGCCTCTTATCCCTACGACGTCAGCCTCCTGGGGTGGGTTGTGGCGAGCGGACAGCTCAACTCCACCATGAAGGAGCGGGTCGAATGACTTTTGTCCGTAAGAAGGACGACGGCCAAGCCGTCGTTCTCATGGTTCTCGCACTAGTCGTGCTCCTCGGTATGTGCGCGTTGGTGCTCGACGTCGGCTCGTGGTACCGCACGCAGCGCCGCCTCCAAGGGACCGCAGACGCAGCGGCACTGGCCGGCGCGCAGCAGCTTCCGGACACTCCGGGCGCCGCGCAGACGATGGCCCTCAGCTATGCGAATCAGAACGGCGGCAACGTGCTCGGAGCAGACATCACCGTCGGCACGCTGTACCAGGCGAACGACATCATCGACGTCACGGCGAAGAAGACCGACTCGGGATTCTTCAGCAGCGTCCTCGGCGTCGTGAATGCCAACATCTCAGCGACGGCAAGGGCTCGAGTCGGGCCGCCCGCGCAGGCTCAGTACGTCGCGCCGATGGTCGTGTACTGCGACCACCCGCTGATCCACAACTGCAACGGCGGCAACGTGCCGACGTTCGGCCAGGCGACCCACATGGACCTCGACAAGATGGGTGCGCCGGGCGCCTTCGGAATGCTCGATCTCTCCAATAGCGGCGGGAACGTGGGCAGCTCGACGCTCGGCAGCTGGATCCTGAACGGCTACGACCAGTACCTGCCCCTCGGACAGTACGACTCCGACCCGGGTGCCAAGTTCAGCTCGGCGAACGTGCAGAACGCCCTCGACGCGCGGATCGGCACCGTTCTGCTGTTCCCGGTCTTCAAGACTCTCGACCTCCAAGGCTCGAACGCGGAGTACGAGATCATCGCCTGGATCGGCTTCCACCTCAACAGCTGGTCGCAAAACGGCAACAGCGCCTCGCTCGACGGCTACTTCACCGAGTACATCGCCCACGGAATCCTCGCTACAGGAGGCAATGGAGGCGCGCCCTCAAGTTCTTTCGGCGTTAAGTCGATTCAACTAATCAAGTAGCTCTCAAGTAGCTCTCAAGTCCTCAGGCCCTTCTAACGAAAAGAGAAAGGACTATGAACTATCGCGCCAAGAATATCGGGATCGCCGTCGCGCTGGCTGCACTTGCCGCCATCCTGACGAGCGCATACGTCGTCAACTACAAGCGCCACGTGCAGCGCGGGGAAGGCAAAGTGACGGTCCTCGTCGCCGCGCGCGACATCCCGGCAGGTACTTCTGGCGCGGACGTAGTCGATCAGAAGATGCTCAAGCAGCAGACCGTTCCCCGCAAGGCAGTTGTCGCGGGCGCGATCTCGTCTCCGGACCAGCTCGCCCAGTACGTCGCCACGCAGGACGTCTTCGAGGGCGAACAGGTGAGCACGCGACGCTTCGCTCCGCCGACGGAGCAGGGCATTCGCGCTCAGATCAAGGGCACACAGCGCGCCTACGAGCTTGCAGGTGATCCGAACCAGCTGCTCGCCGGCACGCTCAAGGAAGGCGACCACATCGACGTCGTCGGAAACTGGACCGTCAAGGTCAACGGCGGGAGCGGGGACGACCACCACATCGCCCGCGTCATCCTGCGAAACATCCTCGTCATGCGCGCACCAATCGGTGGCAGTAGCGGAGCTACATCGGTTACTTCGACCGGCGACAAGTCGCAGAACATCCAGCTTCGCCTTACCGACGTCCAGGTACAGAAGATGTTCTGGATCGAGATGAACGGCGACTGGCACCTCACGCTTCGGCCGCCCGTGAACTCGGTCGACAGTGGCAACACCATTCAGGAAGTCGACACCATGTTCTTCGACGGACCCGGAAGGAGGCCGTAATGAGCACCGCTACCGAGACGACCACACGGGAGCGGGTGCGCGTCTACGCCACCGGATCCTGTGAAGGGTTCGACAAACTCCGCGATTCGCTTGGCAGCCACCCCGAGATCGAACTGGTCGGGGCGAGCAACACCGTCGCCGACGGTGCGGCAGCGCTGGCAGGCGGTCACCTGGATGTCATCCTCCATGCAACGCGGGCCGCATCACTGCCTGCAGACGAGCTGGCAGCGATCCGGGAGCACACCCGTGCTCCCGTGATCCTGCTCGCGTCGGGCGGCTCTTCGGGCCTGCTCGAGCAGGCTCTGGACGCAGACGTCGCCGACGTCCTGCTCCTGCCCCAGCTCGTCGAGAACATCGTCTTCGCGATCCGCAAGGCGACGCACGGGACACGCAGGCATCACGAGGCGGGCTCCGGCCGGCACGGCAAGATCGTCACGGTCTTCTCACCGAAGGGTGGGACGGGCAAGACGGTTACCGCCACCAACCTCGCCGCCGCCTGCGCGAAGTTCGAGGGGCGCAAGACGCTGCTCCTCGATCTCGACCTGCAGTTCGGCGATGCCGCGATCATGCTCGGCGTCGAGCCCGAGAAGACGATCTATGACCTGGTCGTCGCCCCGGGCGAGCTCGACGCCGAGAAGCTGGCCGGTTACACGACCAAGCACGCGTGTGGGCTCGAAGTGCTGCCGGCTCCGCTTCGTCCGGAGGATGCAGAGCTCGTGACGGAGGCCAAGCTCGGCCGCCTGCTCGAGGTGGCCCGCGAGGCGTTCGACGTGATCGTGGTCGACACATCGCCGTTCTTCCACGGGCCGATGCTGGCGACCCTCGATCGCACGGACGAGCTGCTGTTGCTCTGCTCGCTCGACGTGCCGACACTGAAGAACCTTCGCCTGGCGCTGCAGACGCTCGACCTGCTGTCCTTCCCGAAGCAGCGCGTCCGCATCGTCCTCAACCGCTCCAACTCCAAGGTCGGCATGAAGCCGAACGAGGTGGAGGGCGCGCTGGGGATGAAGGTCCGCTTCGAGGTGCCGTCCGACCGTGCAGTCCCGCTGTCGGTCAACCGCGGCAACCCCGTCGTGCTCGCCGAAGAAGGCGCAGATGTGTCGAAGGCGATCAAGGCAATGGCGAAGGAGCTCTTCCCTGCAGTGAAGGAAGAGGGCAAGAAGCGGCGTCTCCTTCCCGCGCTCGCGAGGTCGTAACCCATGGGCCTCCACGACCGCCTCAAAACCCCCAACGGGAGCTCCTCCGCAACCGCGGAGCTGCTCACCGGCGGACAGAGCCATCATGAGACGTCGCACCCGTCTCCGGCGCAGGATCCGTATGCCGAGCTGAAGACCCGCATCCACCACGCGTGCATCGCCACGCTCGGTGCGGAGCTCTTCAAGCGCGAGTCGACAAGCTCGGGCGACCTCGGCGAACGGGTCACGCGAGCGGTCACGGAACAGCTCGTGCTCGACCGGACACCGCTGACGCGCGAGGAGCGCCGTCAGATCATCCGCGAGATCACGGACGACATCCTCGGCTACGGGCCGTTGGAGAACTTCCTCCGCGACGATTCGGTCACGGAGGTAATGGTCAACGCCTACGACCAGATCTTCGTCGAGCGGCTGGGTAAGCTCGAGCGCACCGGCGCTGCATTCGCCGACAACTCGCACCTGCTCCGCATCATCGACAAGATCGTCTCCCAGATCGGCAGGCGCGTCGACGAAGCCTCGCCGATGGTCGACGCACGCCTTCCCGACGGCTCGCGTGTGAACGCGATCATTCCGCCGCTCGCTCTCAAGGGCCCGACGCTGACGATCCGAAAGTTCGCGCGTGACCCGTACACGATGAACGACCTGATCTCGTTCGGCTCGATCTCGCCGAAGGCCGCGCAGTTCCTTGCCGCCTGCGTCAAGGGGAAGCTGAACGTGCTGATCTCCGGTGGTACCGGTACGGGAAAGACGACCACGCTGAACGCCATGTCCGCGTACATCCCCGGTGACGAACGCATCGTCACGATCGAGGATGCGGCCGAGCTCCAGCTCCAGCAGGAGCACGTCATCACACTCGAGTCCCGCCCGCCGAACATCGAAGGCCAGGGCGAGGTCCGCATCCGCGAGCTCGTTCGCAACGCTCTGCGCATGCGCCCCGACCGCATCATCGTCGGCGAGGTCAGAGGCCCCGAGACCCTGGACATGCTCCAGGCGATGAACACGGGACACGAAGGATCGCTGACCACGATCCACGCGAACTCTCCGCGCGACGCGCTCTCGCGTCTCGAGACGCTCGTGCTGACGGCCGGCGTGGAGCTACCGCTGCGGGCGATCCGCGAGCAGGTTTCGAGCGCGTTCGACCTGCTGGTGCAGATCACACGGTTGGTCGACGGTTCACGCCGGATCTCGCACGTCACAGAGGTCCTCCGGATGGAATCCGAGGTGATCACGCTGCAGGACGTCTTCCACGCGAAGCCGCCGGACGAGCAGTCGGCCTCGGGGAGTGGCGTCGGCGTTCGGCTGCTCTCGCCGTTGACGTGCACCGGCCTGAAGCCGAACTTCCTCGACAAGATGGCGGCCAACGGCGTCATCCTCCAGCCGAGCTTCTTCAGCAAGGACGACACGGACACGCCGGTCGTCGGACAGGGACACCAGGCGTCGAAGTTCAAGGGAGCGTTTCAATGAGCCGACTCCGGCTCGCCGTCGCCGGGCTCGCGTTCATCCTCCTCGCAGTTCCGGCCGCCGCAGGTGCGGCTATCCAGCTGCGCGGTGTGGACGCAACCGCCTATCCGACCATCCGCGCGTCGGTCTACACGCCGGCGGGCAACGGCAGGCCGGCTCTCTGGGAGAACGGCACCGCCGTCGTCGGCTTTCAGGCGCAGAACCTCGGGAGCGTCAAGGCAATCGCGACGCTCATCGACCGTTCGCAGTCGATGCGTGGCAAGCCGTTGGCAGACGCCGCGGCCGGTGCGCGCGCGTTCGTAGCTGCCAAGCAGGCAGCCGACGAGCTCGCGGTCATCGCCTTCGGCTCGAAGGTCTCGACACTCTCGCCGTTCTCGACCATCAAGCGCGACGCGGACCTGCCGCTCGGACGCATGACAACCGATCACGCGAAGGGCACCGCGCTCTACGACGCCGTGATCGCCGCGGCGAACCAGCTCAGAGGAAACCCGCTGCCGGGTCGCGTGATCATCGTCCTCAGCGACGGGGCCGACAACGCGAGCAACGGCTCGCTCGCGACCGCGATCAAGGCGGCAGGCCAGGCGAACGCGTCGATCTACGCGATCGGGATCGAAGGCGAGGGGTTCAACGCCGACGCACTCAAGCAGCTCGCGAGCGCAACCGGAGGCCAGTACTACGGTGCGGCTTCGACGTCGAACCTCGCAGGCGTCTACTCGTCTATCGCCACAGCGCTCAAGAAGACCTGGCGAATCCAGTACGTCACGGCCGCGCGGCCAGGCGACAGCATCCGGCTCACCGCGTCGATCGTCGGCCAGGGCTCGACGACACAAGTCGAGAAGATCCCCATGGGCAAGACGATCTCGGCGCCCGAACCGTCAAAGCTTCTTCCGACGAACGCCTACGGCCCCGGCGGCCCGCTTGCGATCGCGATCGCGGTCGCGCTGCTCGTGCTCTTCGGGTGTCTGTTCTTCCTGGCCGGCATCCGCGGTTCCTGGGTCCGCAGCCGCATCGTCGGCCACACCGGCGAGGGCAAGGGGAAGAACGCGAAGAAGAATCGCAAGCAGCGGCGCGGCGAGGTCTTCTCGTCGATCTTCGCCGTCACCGAGAAAGGCACTCGGCCATCTGAAGCAGTGGCGGGCAATCAGCAAGATGCTCGAACGTGCCGACGTCCAGCTTCGAACAGTGGAGTTCGTGTGGATCAGCCTCGGCTCGGCCGTCGTAGCCGCGCTGCTTGCGTTCCTCTTCGGAGCGGGCCCGATCATCCTCGTGGTGCTGACCGTGGTCGCCGGAATGATCCCGTTCTCCTGGATCTGGCTCAAGATGCGAAAGCGCTTGAAGGCTTTCGAGGACGAGCTGCCGGACCTCTTGATCACGATCGCCGCGTCGCTGAAGGCCGGTCACTCCTTCAAGCAAGGCCTCCAGGCCGTCGTCGACGAAGGCCATCCGCCGGCGAACCAGGAGTTCCATCGGGTGCTGACCGAAACGTCCCTCGGCCGGCCGATGGACGACGCACTGCTCGAGATGGCCGAGCGCATGGCGTCGAAGAACTTCGAGTTCGCCATTACGGCCGTGACGATTCAGCGCCAGGTCGGCGGTTCGCTCGCGACGCTCTTCGACATGGTTGCCGACACGGTGCGGCAACGGCAGCAGTTCAGCCGCAAGATCAAAGCGCTCACCGCGATGGGTCGCATGTCGGCCTACACGCTGATCGGCATCCCGTTTTTCCTGGCCGGCATCATCTCGCTCGTCAACAGGAGCTACATGCGTCCGCTGTACTTCACCCACACGGGCCGCATGCTCATCTTCATCGGACTGGTGATGATCGGTATCGGCTCTCTCATCCTGAAAAAAATCGTGACTTTCCGAGGTTGATGACATGACACTGATCCTTCCCCTTGCAATCGCAGCTATCGGCGGCGCCGTGTTCTTCTTCGCGGAGGTCGCCACGTCGCCGATGCGAAACCGGCGGAATCTCGTCCACCGCGCTGCCAACTACGGGCGCCTCCGCACGGTCACCGGCAAGGAACTGCCGCGCTTCCGCGAGCGTGCGTTCGAGCCCTTCGTGGCGAAGGCCTCACAGCTTGTGGTTCGCATCAATCCACGTGTTTCAGTGGAGGCCGTGTCGAAAAAGCTGATGGCGGCCGGAATGCGCAAGACTTCCCCGACGACGATCATCGGTGCGAAGGGAATCCTCGGCGTCGGCGGAGCGATCGGCGGTTTCGTGCTCGGAAGCGCCATGGCTCCGAAGTACATGCTCCTCCTCGCACTTGTGTTCGGTGCCATCGGAGCGCTCGCACCCGGTCTGTATCTCAACGGCCGCGTGAAGAGCCGTCAGGCTGCTGTCTCGGCGGAGCTCCCGGACGCGCTCGATCTGCTCTCTGTGAGCGTCGAGGCGGGCCTCGGCTTCGACGGCGCGGTGCAGAAGCTGACCGAGCACATGGACGGCCCGCTGATCGAGGAGTTCGAGCTCGCACTGGGCGAGATCCGCATCGGCGAAGGCCGGAGTGAGGCGCTCAAGAAGATGGCGGAGCGCAGCTCGTCGCAAGAGATGGCCAGCTTCGTGCGGGCGATCATCCAGGCCGACCAGCTGGGCATCTCGCTCGGACGCATCCTCAAGGTTCAGGCCGGCGACACGCGGCTCAAGCGGCAGCTCATCGCGGAGGAGAAGGCGATGAAGGCACCGATCAAGATGCTCTTCCCGACGGTCATCTTCATCTTTCCGGCGATGTTCCTCGTCGTGCTCGGTCCTGCGTTCCTCAACCTCTCGAAGTTCTTCAAGTTCTAGGAGCAGGTGGTGTCAGTGGCCGAGCAGGGCACCGAGGGCGGTTTCGGCACCGGACTGAGGGCGAAGCTCCAGTCAGGTGAGACGCCGCCCGAGCCTCGCTCGCCGGCGGAAGCCATCGCGGCTGCCGAGCCCGTTTTTGTCGTCGAAGAGACCGAGGCCGAGGCCCTTCGCGCCGAGCTGAACGCGTCGCTTGCGCGCGAGCAGCAGCTGCGCTCGTCTCTGACCGATCAGCAGGGCGCCTCGAGCCGCGACGCTCAGGTCGATCAGCAGCTCGCGGACCAGTCTGCAGCACTCGACCGGCGTGCCGCTGCTTTGGCGGAGACCCAGGCGGAGCTCGACGACCGCGAGCGGCGGATGGCGGAACGGTTGGCCGAGCTCGACGGCTTGCTCGAGGAGAAGGAGGAGCTGTCGAAGCTGGAGGCGCGGCTCGCCGAGCGCGAACAGCTCGTTGAGCAGAAGACCCACGAGTTCAAGACCGACGACGAAAAGCGCGCAGCCAAGGCCGCCGAGGTGAAGGAGAAGCTCGACCAGATCGCCAAACGCGAGAAGGACCTTGCAAAAGCGGAAGCGCGCGTGTCCGCCGCTGCCGGCGACACAGAGGCGCGCCAGGCGAAGCTCATGCGCGCACTCGAAGAGCGCGAGGAAAAGGCCCGAGTCAAGGATGAGCAGGCCCGAGCTCTCGAGAAGAGAATTGCGGAGCGCGCAACGACCCTCACCGCGACGGAACGCGAACTGACCCAAGCACGCGTGCAGCTCGAGGCCCGCGAGAAGGTGCTCGGGAAGCGCGAAGCCGAGATCGACTCGGAGAGCGTAGGAATCGAAAAACGACTTGTTGCCCGGGCGCGTGAGCTCGACGAGCGCGAGCTCGACCTGTCGAAGAAGGCAGGCGACGTCACGACGAGGATCGAGCAGCTCGAGCAGCAGACCGCTTCACATATGGCCGCCGTCCAGGAGGCTCGTGCGAAGCTGGAGGAAGCACAGGTTCTCGGGCAAGGTCTGGCAGAACGCCAGGCGCAGCTCGCATCCGTGGAAGCCGAGCTCACGCAAGCTCAGGCGCAGCTCGAAGCTCGCGAGAGTGTCATCGCGAAGCACGAAGCGCAGCTCGCGGCCGGAGCGGGGCGGAGCGACGAGCAGTTGACGGCTCGGGCGCGGGAGCTCGACCAGCGTGAGCTCCAGCTCTCGAAGCAGGCCAGTGAGCTCAAGACTCGTGTCGCAGAGCTCGAACGTGAAGCGGCCGATCGGTCGGCAGCCGCCGAGAAGACGAAGGCCAGAGAAGAGGAGCTCCGTGCCGTCCAGGAGTCGCTTGCAGCAGAGGCGCGTGAGTTCGCACAGTCACGCGCGCAGCTGGAGGCGCGAGAAAAGCAGCTGGACAAGCGCGAGGCGGACGTAGCCGCTGCGGGCGGGCGTGACGAGCGCGTGGCCGCTCGAGCCCGGGAGTTGGACCAGCGCGAGCTCGAGCTCTCGGCTCAGGCGAGCGAGCTCACCGCGCGCATGCAGGATCTCGAGCATCAGGTCGCGGAGCGCGACGCGGTCGCGAAGGACGCCCTTGCCAAGCTCGACAGCATCGAGCAGCGCGAAACCGAGCTGATCGCCCGCGAGGCCGAGCTCCACCGGCTCGAGGCAACGGCGCGGCGAGCCGCCGAGGAAGCCCGACAGCCCGAAGTGGACGAGCTCGCGGAGCGCCGCCTGAAGCAGCGCGACGACGAGTTGTCGTCCCGCGAGTCTGCTCTCAACAAGGCCGAGCAGGCGATCCTCGCCTCGCGCAGCCGCTACGAGGGCAAGGAGAAGGGGCTCGACGAGCGCGAGAAGGTTCTCGCGAGCCGCGCCAAGGAGCTGGAGGAGCGCGATGCCGCGCTCAACCTGCGCGAGGCTCAGATGGAAGCCGAGCTGGAGGTCCGCGAGCAGCGGCTCGAGCAGCGCGAGCAGGCCGGCGCCGAGCTCGAGGCCGCCCTTTCGACCCGTGAGAGCGACCTCTCCACGTACGTCGCACAGCTGCAGGACAACTTCGACCGCCGCGAATCCGAATGGTGGTCGAAACAGCTCGGCAAGGACGCCGGGCAGCAGCCGGCTGCGTGACGGGGTAGCCACCCGTCAGAATCCACGGCATGGCTCAGACATTGAGCGACAGCCAGCTCGTCGCCCGTTGCCGGTCCGGTGACCAACAGGCATGGGCCGAGCTCGTCGACCGGTTCTCCCGCTACGTGTACGCGATCGCCGTCCAGGCTTTCCGGTTGCCGGAAGCCGATGCGGAAGATGTCTTCCAGGAGGTGTTCGCGCGCGCGTACCAGCACCTCGACAAGCTGCGCGATGACGCCGCGGTCAGGCCCTGGCTCGCGCAGCTCACCCGGCGGCTGTGCATTGATCGACTCCGCGCTGCCTCCCGCGAGCGCCCCGCTCCTGAAGAGGAGCTCGAGCTCGCCGGGTCTGAGGAGACGCTGACCATGCTCGAGGATGCGCTCACCGTCCACGAGGCCCTGGCCGCCGCGCCGGAGCACTGCCGGGAGATTCTCGACCGATTCTTCGCCCGTGACGAGAGCTATCGCACCATCGGTGACGCGCTCGAGCTACCGGCGGGCACGATCGCGAGCCGCATCTCGAGGTGCCTTGCCAGGATGCGCGAGCTCCTCGAGGGAAGAAGTCAGCCCGACAGCCCGTCTAGTCCTCGATGACCGTTTTCGACGAAGAGCGCCTTGCACGCCTGATCCGGGCTTTGCCCCCGGCTCCGGCGGCCTGGGTGCGTGCCGCGCAGGAGTTGCCGCTGGCCAAGGCCGAGCTCGACGAGATCGTCGCCCGGGCCGAGGCGGACGCCGACTTCAGGGCTCGGCTCGTGGCGGACCTCGAGGCTGCCCTCGCGGCCGAAGGCTACGAGCGTGATCCCGCAGTCATCGAGCTGTTGAAGGTTCGCCTCAAGTCCAAGTAGCGATTCGAGGACAATCCCCGGATGGGCTTGCTCGACCTCCGGTTGCGGGAGTTCCTCGAAGAGATCGCCGGCGACAGTAGAACTCCGGGCGGAGGCTCGGCTGCAGCGCTGGTCACTGCTATCGCGGCCGGGCTCCTGGCCAAAGTGGCCAGGAGCTCCGTGGACAGCTGGCCGGAGGCAGCCGGCATCGCCGCGCAGGCGGAGTCCTTGCGGGACCGCGCCACTCCGCTGGCCGAGGTGGCCGCGGAGCAGTACGAAGCCGCCCTGCGAGCTCGCGAGGAGAGCGATGGGGAGCCAGGCGAGCGGAGAGACTTCGCGCTCGGACGGGCGTATGCGAAGGCGGCGGAACCGCCGCTGCAGATTGCCCGAGCGGCGACCGATGTCGCCGAGCTCGCGGTCGTGGTCGCGGAGAGCGGCGAGCCGGCATTGCGCGCCGACGCAATCGTGGCGGCGCTGCTCGCCGCGGCGGCGACAAGCGCCGCAGCGGAGCTGGTGGCGGTGAACCTAACCGCCTCGGCCGGCGACCCCCGCGTCCTCGAGGCGGCGAAACTGGCGAACGACGCTGCCCGCGCCGCGGAGACGGCGCGGGCAGCGCAGGAGTAGATCAGGCGGTGCGAACCGCGTGTCGGCGGGGAGCCGCAGTACCCCGGACGAAGGCGCTCCACCGGAGGGTTTCCGTTCTCACGCTCACGGGCCGATCCGAGGCCCCCTCACGGATCGTCCCTGAGGGTCGCTGTTGCGTCGCCTCGCGTAGCAGGTCCGCGTGGCGGGCTCGAGCGATCTCTTGAGGCGAGAGCGGAAACACTCCGTCTACAAGACGGCCTCCCGGTCTCTCGTCTTCCTTCTGGGCCGCTCGACTCGTAGGCTGCAGGGATGAGCGAGGAACTTCCAGCCTGGAGCCTCTCCGCCGAGGCCGCCGAGCGGATCGCCTTGCCGGAGGAATGGCCCGGGGAGGTCACACGCGAGTGGGCCTGGGGCGGGGCAACCGGAGCAGGCGCGCGGGTCTGCGTCCTCGACAGCGGCATCGAGGCCGGCCATCCGCTGGTGGGCGATGTGCAGCAGTCGGTCGCGATCTCGATCGAGGGCGACGAGGTGATCCTGGAGGACGACGACACGGAGGGCGACCTCTGTGGTCACGGCACCGCGTGTGCCGGGGTCATTCGCTCGCTGGCGCCTGACTGCGATCTCATCAGCGTGCGCGTGCTCGGAGCCGGGTACACGGGTAGCGGCGCGGTCCTGCTGGAAGGCCTCCGCTGGGCGATCGAGCAGGGCTACGACGTCATCAACATGAGCCTCTCGACGACGAAGCAGAAATTCGCATCCCTCTTGCACGAGCTCGCAGACACCGCATACTTCCGTCGCACGATGCTCGTCGCATCCGCCCACAACATGCCCGTCGAGAGCTATCCCTGGCGCTTCTCGAGCGTCATCTCGGTCGGGAGCCACGAGCAGGAAGACCCCTACGAGTACTACTACAACCCGGCCCCGCCGGTTGAGTTCTTCGCCCGCGGCGTCGACGTCGAGGTCGCGTGGAACGGCGGCGGGCGTCTCGTCTGCACCGGTAACAGCTTCGCGACGCCCCACATCGCCGGCATCGCGGCGCTCATCCTCTCAAAGCACCCGGAGCTGACCCCGTTCCAGTTGAAGAGCGTGCTCTACCTCACCGCGACGAACGTGGGAGGTCGGTCGTGAGCGACGACCTCCGTGCGGCGGTGGCAGCGGGAGTGCTCGGCTCCGAGGAGCAGTTCCGGGCGCTGCTGCAATCGGTGGTGGATGTCGCGCGGGCGATCTTCAAAGCGAAGGCGTCGTCCATCCTGCTGCTCGACACCGAGACAGACGAGCTGGTCTTCGAAGCCGCGGCCGACGAGGCGTCAGAGTCTCTGATCGGGAAGCGTTTCCCGTCGAGCACCGGGATCGCGGGTTTCGTCCTCGTCAGCCGCCAGCCGCTCGTGATCGAAGACGTGCTCTCCGATCCGCGCTTCTCGCGCGAGACCGCCGAGAGCACCGGTTTCGTCCCGAAGGGCCTCATGGCCGTCCCTCTTCTCCACGAGGAGAACGCGCTCGGGGTGCTCGAGGTGCTCGACCGGCCCCGCGACGCCAGGTTCACCCTCGCGGAGATGGAGCTCCTCGGCCTGTTTGCGAACCAGGCCGCGATCGCCCTCGACCTGCTTCAGCGCGCCCGGCGTGCTCAGAGCGCCCTGGTCGGCGAAGGCGACCTCGCCGTCCTCTCGCGGGTGGCGGAAGCTCTCGAGACGAGGCGCGACGACGAGGACGAATCGCGGGCGAGCGCCCTGCGCTTGCTCGCCGAGCTGGAAAGACTGCTCCAGAACGACTGAAGCCCGGGCGCGCCCGGGCTTCAGTCAATCCGCTGGAAGCGATGCCTTAGAGGGACAGCTTCCGTGGGCCTCGACGTCGTCTGCTGAATCGTCGGAACCGGGCTCGTCGTTCGCACGCCTGCGGTGGGCCTCGACGTCGTCGTCGGAGCCGGGCTCGTCGTTGGCGAGCTTCAGCTTCTTGTGGGCCTCGACGTCGTCGTCGGAGCCGGGCTCGTCGTTGGCGAGCCTCAGCTTCCTGTGGGCCTCGACGTCGTCGTCGGAGCCGGGCTCGTCGTTGGCGAGCTTCAGCTTCTTGTGGGCCTCGACGTCGTCGTCCGAGCCGAGCTCGTCGTTGGCGAGCTTCAGCTTCTTGTGGGCCTCGACGTCCTCGTCCTTTGCTTCGTCCTGCTCGAAGCGATCCTCGGACATGAATTCCCTCCTTCTAGACGGTACTCGGCTGATTGCCGGTTTCAGGTACTAGACGCGCCGGTCAACGAGAATCTTCCCTGCTGCCCTTCAAATACACAAGCCGGAATGCGATTCTGGCTCGGTGCGGCGACTTCTGGGGCAGTTGGCGGAATCGGGTCGCGCTTTTCAGGAGGTCTTCCGCAACCAGGGGTTGCGCCGGATCGAGCTCGCCTGGGCGGCGTCGATCCTGGGGACGTGGGCGTACGGGATCGCCGTCGTCGTCTACGCCTACGAACAGGGGGGTGCCACGGCCGTCGGCGTGGTCGGCCTGGCCCGCTGGCTCGCGGCCGCAGTCGCGTCACCATTCGCCGCGCTCCTCGGCGACCGTTACGACCGCCGCTGGGTGATGGTCGCCTCCGATCTCGCCCGCGCGGGCCTGATCGCGGGCGCCGCTGTGGCGGTGTTCCTCGACGCCCCGCCGATCGTGATCTACGTCATCGCCGGCCTGGTCGGGGTCGCGGCAACGGCATTTCGCCCGGCGGAGGCAGCCCTCGTCCCCTCTTTGGCCCGGACTCCCGAGGAGCTCACGGCGGCGAACGTCGCGTCGAGCACGATCGAGAGCGTGGGGATCTTCGGCGGGCCGGCAATCGGCGGCCTGCTACTCGCCGTGTCCGGGCCTGGAGTCGTCTTCGCCGTCACGGCCTGCGCGCTGCTCTGGTCGGCATTCCTCGTCGCGGGGGTCCATCCCGTCGAGGCGAAGGCGGCGGTCGAGCCGGAGGCGGCGGTCGAGCCGGAGTCGGTCTCCGTGGTCGACGAGCTGCTCGCGGGCTTCCGGACGATTGGCCGCGAGCGTCGCCTGCGTCTTCTGGTCGGGCTGTTCTCCGCCCAGACGTTCGTTGACGGAATGCTCAACGTGCTCATCGTCGTCATCGCGCTCAAGGTGCTCGACACGGGTCAAGCGGGAGTCGGCTTCCTCAACTCGGCGGTGGGGATCGGCGGCCTGCTCGGGGCGGTGGCGGCTGCCGCGCTCGTCGCGCGAAAGCGCCAGGCCGCTGACTTTGGCATCGGGATCTTCATCTGGGGCATCCCGATCGCCCTCGTTGCGGTCTGGCCGAATCAGGTCTTTGTGCTTGTCCTGTTCGCGGTCGTCGGCATCGGCAACACCATCGTCGACGTGTCGGGCATGACACTGCTCCAGCGCGCGGCGCCGGATGAGGTGCTGGCCCGGGTCTTCGGTGTCCTGGAAAGCATTCTCCTTCTCACCGCCGGGCTCGGCGCCCTGGCCGCTCCTCTCCTGCTCAACTGGCTCGGAACGCGTGGCGCGTTGATCGTGGCCGGTGCGCTGCTGCCACTGGTCGTCGTTCCCGCCTGGCCGCGGTTGAACGCGATCGACCAGGCCGCCAAGGTTCCGGTCGAGCGGCTCGAAGTGCTGCGGGCCAATCCGATCTTCGCGCCGCTGCCGCCTGGGACGTTGGAACAGCTTGCCGACGCACTCGAGGAGGTGGACGCTGCGGCGGGTGAGGAGATCGTGCGGCAAGGTGAGCCCGGCGACCGCTTCTATCTGATCAAGAGTGGCGCTTTCGACGTGCAGGTCGACGGAAAGCTCGTGCAGACACTCGAGCCCGGCGATTCGTTCGGGGAAATCGCCTTGCTTCGGGACCTGCCGCGGACGGCGACCGTCAAGGCGCGGACAGAGGCCGCGCTCTACGCGCTCGACCAGCGGCAGTTCCTCGCCGCGGTCACGGGGTTCGGGCCGAGCCTCTCGGCCGCGGAGGGCGTTATCGGGATGCGGCTGGGGACGAGTCGCGCCGGGATCGTGCGGGCATAGCCTCCAGCGCCGGTTCGGCGAACGTCAGCGTCCGTGCATCGGCGTCGATGGTCGCCGTGACGCCGAGCGGGATCGTGCAGAGGTGGTCGCCGTGGCCCAGTGGGAGGTTGTGCAGGATCGGAACGCCGAGCGGCTCGAGATGATGTTCGAACACGTCCTCCATCGAGCGGCTCCGCAGCCACGGCTCGGCCTGCCGGTATTCCTCGCACTTGTACATCTCGCCGACCACGACGCCCGCGATCCGCTCGAGCTTGCCGGCGTTTCGTAGCTGCGTCAGCATCCCGTCTACGTGCCACGGTGGGCAGTGCACGTCCTCGAAGAAGAGGATCGCGCCGTCGAGGTCGATCTCCCAGGGCGTTGCGAGCGTCTCGCGGAGTAGCCAGAGACAGCCGCCGACGAGCGGAGCCGTCGCCTTGCCGCTCCCGATCGCGCCGATGTACGGGTCATCAGGCCGCGGCGGCAGGTCACCGAGGGGCTCCGGATCCGTCATCGCGCGCAGGAAGCGATCCTTCGACCAGTCGCCGCGCCTGGGACTGCCCATCCCGGTGAAGCCCGGCCCGTAGAAGGTCACGAGCCCCGTGCGTTGTCGAATTGCGACGTGGAGCGCTGTCACGTCGGAGTAGCCCACGAGCGGCTTCGGGTTCGCGGAGATCGTTTCGTAGTCGAGGTGGGGGACGACCTGCGAGGCGCCGTAGCCGCCACGCAGCAGTTGAACGACATCGACCTCGGGATCGGCGAACAGCTGGTTGACGTCGCGCGCCCGAGCCGCGGCGTCGCCCGCGACGAAATCGTCGCGGGCGTAGACGCCGTCGGCGAGCTTGACGCGGTAGCCGCGCTCCTCGTACCAGCGAACGCTGCGGTCGATCTCGGACCGCTCTTCGAACGGGCTCGATGCCGCAGCGACGCCGATCGTCCCGCCCGGCGGAAGCGGCCCTGCCTTCACGCGACAGACCCGGTGTCAGACACCGTGTCGGAAGTGTGTCGGCATGGCCGCGGTACCGCTTCCCAGGCGGACCTGCTGCGAACGGTTGGTGTCAGACACCGAAACGGAAGCGTGTCGCACGTCAGTCGAGCTTGGCCATCACGTGCTTGATCTGCGTGTAGTCCTCGAGGGAGTACGCCGACAGGTCCTTGCCGTAGCCGGACTGCTTGAACCCGCCGTGCGGCATCTCGCTGACCAGCGGGATGTGGTCGTTGATCCACACGGTTCCGAACTGGAGCTTGCGCGCGGCGTTCAGCGCACGGCCGATGTCGCGCGTCCAGACGGACGCCGCGAGCCCGTAGTTGACGTCGTTCGCCCACGCGAGCGCCTGGTCGTCGTCGGCGAACCGCTGCACGGTCACGACAGGACCGAAGACCTCTCGCTGCACGATCTCGTCTTCCTGGCCGACGTCGACCACGACGGTCGGCTTGACGAAGAAGCCGCGGCTTCCGTTCGACTCGCCGCCGGTGAGGACGGTGGCCTTCTTGGCACGTTCGAGGAAGCCGAGCACGCGCTCCTGCTGTGACTTCGAGATCACGGGCCCCATCTCGATCTCGTCGCCCTCCGCCGGGTCGCCGACGTGCAGCGACTCGACCGCGGGGACGAGCTCCTCGAGCAGCTTGTCGTAGATCTTCGGCCCGGCGACGACACGCGAGGCCGCGGTGCAGTCCTGGCCGGAGTTCCAGTAGCCGCCGATCTTGATGCCTGCCGCGACAGCTGCGGGATCCGCGTCGTCGAACACGATCACGGGCGCCTTGCCGCCGAGCTCGAGGTGCACGCGCTTCAGCGTGTCGGACGCAGTTCGCGCGATGATCTTGCCCGTCTCGACGTCGCCGGTGAGGGACACCAGCCGGACATCGGGATGCTTGACGATCGCCTCGCCCGCCGGAACCCCGTCCCCGGTGATGACGTTCAGCACGCCGGCCGGCAGGATGTCGGCGGCGAACTGTGCGAACCGCAGGGTCGTGAGCGGCGTCTGCTCGGACGGCTTCAGCACCTGGACGTTGCCCGCGGCCAGGGCCGGCGCGAGCTTCCAGATCGCCATCATCAGCGGGTAGTTCCAGGGTGCGATGCCGCCGACGATCCCGATCGGCTCACGGCGCAGCCACGAGCTGTAGCCCCGCATGTACTCGCCCGCGGACTTGCCTTCCAGCAGGCGCGCGGCACCCGCGAAGAAGCGGATGTTGTCCACGGCGACCGGAATCTCGTCCTTCGCGTACGCGAGCGGCTTGCCGACATTCTGGGACTCGAGCTCGGCGATCTCGTCTCCGTGCTGCTCGAGCGCGTCCGCGAGCTTGAGCAGCATCTCGGCGCGCTCGCCCGGTGTCGTTTCGAGCCATTCCGGCAGGGCCTTCTTCGCTGCCTGCACGGCCCGGTCGACATCCTCGGCGCTCGAGCGGGGCACCTCGGCGATCGTCTCGCCGGTGGCCGGGTTCAGCACTTCCATGGTCTCGCCGCCGGACGCGTCGACCCACTCGCCGCCGACGAAGTTCTGATGCTTGGAAACGGTGGTGCTCATCGCTTTACCTCCTTCGCAGGATCCCCGTGTCGCGCGTCAAGCGCTGCGCGATCGTCACGGGAAGTCACGGTCATCACTATCACGAAAAAGACGACGACGTTCACCTGGGGGAGCTGCTGTCCGAGCCGCAGATGTTGCCAGGATCCAGATCGGCAGGGTGTTCTGCGCGCCTGCCGTGAAGGTCGTCACGATCACCTCGTCGAACGAGAGCGCGAATGCCAGCAGCGCACCGGCGACGAGCGCAGTCGAGATGACGGGAAAGGTCACGAAGCGGAAGGTCTGCCAGCCGTCGGCCCCGAGGTCCATCGACGCTTCCGTCAGCGACGTCTGCGTCCGCCGCATCCGGGCCACGACGTTGTTGTAGACGATCACGATGCAGAAGGTCGCATGGCCGATCACGATCGTCCAGAGCGACGGACTAAGGCCGTGGACGGGGTTGTTCGTGAAGAAGGAGTTCAAGGCGATCCCGGTGATCGACGCCCGGCAGCGCGATCGGCAGGATGAGCAGGAACGTGATCGTGTCCCGGCCGAAGAAGCGAAAGCGGCTGACCGCAGTCGCCGCGGCCGTCCCGAGCACGAGCGCGATCGCGGTCGCGATCCCCTGCGGCCTTCAGCGACAGCACGAGCGCGCTACGCGCCTCTTCGTTGTGCCAGGCGGCGTGGAACCACTTGGTGCTGAACCCGGCGATCGGCCAGCTCTGGATGTTGGATGAGTTGAAGGCGTAGAAGCAGATGAGGATGAGCGGGAGTCCACAGGAACAGCACGACGGCGAGCGTCCAGGCGCCGAGCGAGAGCCTTGCTGCGCGTGTCTCCACTACAGAGCGCCTCGAAGGCGCCGAGCCGCTTGGCGAGCGTGAGGTAGATCGCCATCACGATCAGTGGGACGGTCGCATAGGCCGCCGCGAAGGGCAGGTTGTTCGTCAGGCCGAGCACGTTGCGGTAGATGACGTTCCCGATGAAGTCGACGTTCCCGACGAGAGACGGCGTGATGTAGTCGCCAAGGGTCAGGGAGAACGTGAAGATCGAGCCGGCCGCAAGGCCAGGCAGCGCCAGCGGGACGATCACGCGCCGGAACGTCGTCCAGTTGCGAGCGCCGAGATCGCGGGACGCCTCGAGCAAGGAGTCGGGAATCCGCTCCAGCGCCGCGTAGACGGGAAGGATCATGAACGGGAGCCAGATGTACGAGAAGACGATCCACATCGCCGTGTTCGTGAACGCCCAGTGCTGGCTGGGGCAGGCCGAGCTTCGCAAGTGACCAGTTGAGCGCGCCGTCCTCATTCAGGATCAACCGCCACGCGTAGATGCGGGCGAGGTAGCTCGACCAGAGCGGCAGCAGCACGATCACGAAGAGGACCGTCCGCAACCGCGGCGGCGCGACCCGGGCCATGTAGTACGCGAACGGAAACGCGATCAGCGCGTCTGTCAGCGTGACGAGCGACCGCCATCCAGATCGTGCGGAACGCGATCTGGCGATAGGTCGCGTCGTGGATGATCGTGTGGAAGTTCGACCACGTCCAGTCGTGCGTGAGCTTGCCGCTGAAGGAATCGATGCTCCAGAACGCCGACACGAACAGAACGGCCAGCGCCGCCAGGTAGAAGACCAGCATCCAGCCGAGCGGCGGCAGCAGCAACGCGATCGCGCGCAACCACGGCCGCCGCCAGAGCGCAGCCGAGAGGCGACGGCGGGCCGACCGAGGCCGACCCGCCGCGTCATACGCCTGAGACGTCAACTCTTGATGTCAGTCCAGGCTTGCTGCCACTTCGTGTAGTCCATGCAGTTGCTCTGGCCGTTGCCGCAGGCCTTCACCGGCGTCTTCCAGAACTTGATCGAGTTGAAGTAGGCCGTCGGGGCGTTGGCGTGGTACTGCGCGCAAGAGCCCTTGGACAGCTGATCCATGATCTTGCACGCCTTCGTGTTCGCCGGCGTCTCGCCGAAGTAGATCGCCTGCTGAGCCTGCACCTTCGGCGTCGAGACCCACTTGATCCACGACACCGCGCAGTTCGGATGCTTCGCCTTCGAGGAGATCATCCAGGTGTCGGCCCAGCCCGTTGCGCCCTCTTTCGGGATTAGATCCTTCACGGGCGCTTTCGCAGCCTGGAGCGTGTTGGTCTGGTAGGGCCACGACGCTCCAAGACCGCGCCGCCGTTCTTGAACAGATCGATCTCGTCACCGGCGGTCAGCCAGTATTTCTTGATGAGCGGCCGCTGCTTCTTCAGTAGATCGACGGCCGCCTTGAACTGGGTCGTCGTTCAACTCGTACGGGTCCTTGATCCCGAGCGCAGGCTTCGTCTTCGAGAGATAGAGCGCTGCGTCGGCGATCTGGATCGGGTTGTCCGGGACGGTGATCTTGCCCTTGTACTTCGAGCTGTAGAGGAGCCCCCAGCTCGTGGGCTTCGGCTTGACCTTCTTCGTGTTGTACAGAAGCGTATTCGGACCCCACTGCAGCGAGATGCCGTAGTGCACGCCCTTCACGGTGTTGTGGGCCGGTGACTTCAGCGCGGGGATGAAGTTGTTGTAATCCGGGATCAGCTTCGGATCGATCGGGCGCACGTCCTTGCCGACGATCAGGCGCAGGCTCGCGTCGCCCGAGGCCGAGACGGCGTCGTACTGGCCGGTCCGCATCAGCGTCACCATCTCGTCGGAGGAGCCGCCGTACTTCGCCTGCACCTTGCAGCCGGTCGCCTTGGTGAACGGCTTCACCCATTGCGGTTGTGTGTAGCCCTCCCAGGCAATGAGATTGAGAGCTGCTCTCGTTCTTCCCGGCCTTGGTGATCGCCGTCGGCCCGCTGCGGCCGAACTGACTCCCGACGCGGGCACGCACAGCGCCGCGGTCAGCGCCGCGACGAGTACGTGCACTCTGCGAATCCTCCTCATGCGTTTCCTCCTCGTTGGATCTCGAAGGTGTGCTCGGGACGCCACTCGAGGCGCACCCGCCTGCCCCTCGACTCGAGCGCCTCCTGCGAGGACGTCTCGAGGTTCTGTTTGACGACGGTGAGCTCGCCCCCGGAATCGAGCTCCACGACGTACCTGGTGAACATGCCGACATAGACGACGTCGCGAATGCGACCCAGCTCGCCGTCGCCGGTCTCGTCGAAATGCATCCGGATCTTCTCCGGACGGACGGTGAACTTCCTGCCGTCCCGCTCGAGCACGTTCGAGACGCCGACGAAGCCGGCGACGAACTCGGTCGCGGGACGTTCATAGACCTCGGCCGGCGCGCCGATCTGCTCGATCCGGCCCTCGTTGAACACCGCGAGGCGGTCGCTCATCGTGAGCGCCTCCTCCTGGTCGTGCGTGACGTAGACGAAAGTGATGCCGACCTCGCTGACCTCGCGCTGGATGCGCTTGAGCTCGATCTGCATCTCCTGACGAAGCTTCAGGTCGAGCGCGCCGAGAGGCTCGTCGAGCAGGAGCACCTTCGGCGCGTTGACGAGCGAACGGGCGAGTGCGATGCGCTGCCGCTGGCCGCCCGAGAGCTGGACGGGCTTTCGGTTTCCGAGCTCGGGAAGCCGCACGACCCGCAGGATCTCCTCGACACGGCGCCTGCGCTCGGCGCGCGGCACGTGCTTGACCCGCAGGCCGTAGCCGACGTTCTCGGCGACGGTCATATGTGGGAAGAGCGCGTAGTCCTGAAAGACGGTGTTGACCTCCCGCTCGTAGGGCGCGCGGTTCGTGACGTCTGCGCCGCCGAGCTCGATTCGTCCTTCGTCGGGCGCTCGAAGCCGGCGATCAGTCTCAGCGTCGTGGTCTTGCCCGATCCGGACGGGCCGAGCAGAGTGAAGAACTCGCCGGCCGGGATCTCGAGATCGACCCGATCGACCGCCACGACGTCGCCGTACGTCTTGCGGATACCCGCAAGCCGGACATCGATCTCCGCCGCAGCCATGGGGTGTGCCGGTTCCGACTCAGCCAGCGCGGGCGTCGCCAAGCGATTCCTCCAGCAAGTCGAGTCCGCGCTCGAGCAGCGCGTCGTCGATCGTGAGGGGCACGAGGATGCGAATGACGTTTCCGTAGATACCGCAAGAGAGGAGGACGAGGCCGCGGTCATGTGCCGCTGACGTCACCGCCTTGGCCAGGTCCGGGGTCGCCTCGGTGAGCTCGAGTGCGAGCATGGGACCGAGCCCGCGCACCTCACCGACTGCCGCATTGCGCGCCGCGAGCTGCTCGAGGCGCGCACGGATCCGGGCGCCGAGCTCATCGGCGCGTTTGCGGAACGAGTCGCTGTTTACCTCGCGAAGCACCTCGATCGCTGCGGCGCACGAGAGCGGGTTCCCACCGAACGTGCCACCGAGGCCGCCGACAGGCACGCTGTCCATCAGGTCGGCACCACCCGTGATCCCGGCGAGCGGCAGCCCGCCGCCGAGAGACTTGCCAGACACGATCAGGTCGGGCTCGACACCGTAGTGCTCGATCGCCCACACCGGCCCGGTTCTGCCGACCCCGGACTGCACCTCGTCGTCGACGTAGAGAATCCCGTGCGCCTCGCAGATCTCCTTCAGCCGGCGCGGGAAGTCTTCAGGCATGTCGATGAAGCCGCCCTCGCCCTGCACGGGCTCGAGGACGACACAGGCAACAGTGGCGGGATCGACGTCCTGCTTGAACAGATGAATCAGAGCTTCGATCGCGTCGTCGGTCGAGACGCCGCGGTAGGGATACGGCGCGGCAGTCCGGTAGACGTCGCCCGGGAAGGGGCCAAAGCCCTGCTTGTAGGGGACAACCTTCCCCGTCATCGCCATCGTCAGGCTCGTGCGTCCGTGGAACGCATGGTCGAACACGACTACGGCGGGCCGTCCGGTCGCGGTGCGCGCGATCTTGACCGCGTTCTCGACGCCTTCGGCGCCTGAGTTCACAAGCAGCGACTTCGTCTCACGGTCGCCGGGCCAGGTTTCGCCGAGCAGCTTGCACACCTCGGTGTAGGGCTCGTAGGTGCCGACCATGAACCCCTGGTGAAGGTAACGGTCGACTTGTTCGTGGATCGCCGCCGCCGCGAAGCCGTGGCCGGTGTTCTGACACCCGAGCCCGCCGGCAAAATCGACGTACTCTCGGCCGTCGACATCCCAGATGCGTGCGCCTTCGGCCCGGGCGACGACAAGCGGGGTTGTGGCCACGCCCTGCGCTACGTAGCGTGCGCGGTCAGCGAGAATCCGCCCGCTTTCGACTGCCTGTTCGATGTTAGACGACACTGGCGGGGCTCCTTTCACTGACGCCATAGTCCCAACCGGAGGATCGCATGCGGGCGAGAAAGACATCCGCGTCGAGCGACTCGGGCCCGACGACCCCGGTTGCTTTCCAACTCCCTTCGGACAGCAACTCGAGCGCGATCACCGGGTTGATCGCGGTCTGCCAGACAACCGCCTGACAGCCGTACTCGCGCATCGTTTGCTCGTTGTCCGCGACGTGGTAGAGGTACACGCTCCGCTGCGCTCCGTCGGTCCCGACTCCTGTGACGAGCGTGCCGGCGCACGTCTTCCCGGACATTCGCTCGCCGAGCAGAGGCAGGGTCCGGCAGCACGGCCGCGAGGAGATCGCGGGGTGCCACGTCGCTCTGACCCACCCGAACAGGATCTTTCGAGTCCAGGCCGAGTAGGTGCAGCTTCCGGAGCACGTCGATGAATTCCTCGCCGAGCCCGTACTTGAACGTGACCCTCCGGCAGTCGATCTCGCGGGGAACGAGGACGACCTCCTCGTGTTCGACGTTCACGCACTCGACCGGGCCGATCCCCTCCGGGAAGTCGAAGACCTCCGGCTCGGAGAACGGCTCCGTCGTGTACCAGCCGCGGTCTCGCTCCCAGATGAGTGGCGGATTGAGACACTCCTCGATCGTCGTCCAGATCGAGAAAGTCGGGGCGAAGTCGTAACCCTCGACGACCAGATTTGCCCCGTCGCGAACATCGATCGCGTCGATCGAGGAAAACAGATGATCGGCCGCGTAGCGCGCGAAGACGTCGGAGAGTCCAGGTTCGACGCCCATCCCGAGGAGGGCGAGTAGGCCTGCGTTCTGCCAGCGCTCGTGCTCGGCGAACTGCCGATCGCCGAGCTTGACGCCGGGCTCTTCATAAGGCCGCTCGGGATGAGGCTCGGAAAGGGTCATCGCCATGTCGATGTACGTGCAGCGAGCTTCGAAAGCGGCGGAGAAGATCGGTGGGTTGAGCCGTGGATCCGCCGCGTTGACAATCACGTCGGCTCCGGTCTCCCGTGCCGCCGCGACGATCGCCTGCGGATCGGAGGCGTCGAGTTGGAGGGACGAGAAGCGATCTGGATCCTCGAGTCCCGAAACGGCGCGCCGGGCACGGTCGCCGTCGCGATCCGCGAGAGCCATGTGGTCGAAGAAGGACCGTCGCTCCGCGATCGCCGCGATGGCGGATCCGACGCCCCCCGAACCGACCACCAGCACGTTCACTCCGGCGAGGATCCCACGATTCGGAGGTGAAGATCAAGCGGGATCGTGCGCAATGCGAGTTCAAGTAGGGGCCTGCATTGACCGAATGCGCACCGCATGGTACGAATCGCCTCGCTTTGCGTAGAACGATCGCGCAGCCGGCCATGGCCGAGCCTCGCAGGGGCGCCATCAGTGCGCCCCCGCTGATCGACGGCCTGGACCAGGGGATCATCGAAGCGCTCCAGGCGAACGGCCGGGAGTCCTTCCGGGCGATCGCCGCGCGGCTGGGCGTCTCCGAGGCGACGATCCGAGCGCGGTACGCGCGGCTCTGCGCGGAGGACATCTTGCAGGTCGTCGGAGTGACGAACCCGCTCGGGCTCGGCTTCGAGCAGGCGCTGGTCGGCGTCAAGACGGCCGGTTCGCCCGAGCCCGTGGCCGACGAGATCGCGAGCTGGATCGAGGCGGACTACGTCGTCGTCACGGCGGGCCAGTACGACCTCGTCGTCGAGGTCGTGGCGACTGACCGGCGCGAGCTTCTCGAGCTCACCAACCGGATGCGTGCGCTCGACGGCGTCGTCTCGACCGAGACGTTCCTCTATCTGCAGATGGTCAAGCAGCTCTATGACTGGGGCACACGAGTTAGGGAGGAGAATTGACGACCACGGCACCCGAGGCGCTGGATCTCCAGCGAGCAGCACGCGACCATCTGTGGCTCCACTTCACACGCATGGGCGGCTACCAGGACGGCGAGGTGCCGATCATCGTCCGCGGCGACGGCTGCTACCTCGAGGACTCGAAGGGCAAGCGCTACCTCGACGCGCTGGCAGGGCTCTTCTCCGTCAACATCGGCTACGGCTACGGCGAGGAGATCGGCGAGGCTGCAGCGGCGCAGATGCGCGAGCTGCCGTTCTACACGAACTGGGGTTACGCACATCCGCGCGCCATCGAGCTCGCGTCCGAGGTCGCATCGCTCACGCCCGGCGACCTGAACCGGCTCTTCTTCGTCTCGGGCGGGTCCGAGGCGGTCGAGTCGGCGTGGAAGCTGGCGCGTCAGTACTACACCGCCCGCGGCGACGGTCCGCCGCTGGAAGGCGATCTCCCGGCACGTCGCCTACCACGGGACGACGATGGGCGCGCTCTCGATCAACGGCATTCCGGAGATCCGTGCGCCGTTCGAGCCGCTCGTGCCCGGGGTGCACCACGTGCGGAACACCAACCGCTACCACCGGCCGCCGGAAGAGACGGAGGCAGAGTTCACCGCGTTCCTCCTCGACGATCTCGAGCAGACGATCGTCGCCGCGGGTGCGGACACGGTCGCGCTGGTGATCATGGAGCCCGTCCAGAACGCAGGCGGTTCGTTCACGCCGCCGGAGGGCTACTGGAAAGGCGTGCGAGAGATCTGCGACCGCTACGGCATCCTGCTCTGCGCGGACGAGGTGATCACGGGTTTCGGACGAGTCGGCGCGTGGTTCGGCTCGGTGCGCTATGACATCAGGCCTGATCTGATGACGATCGCGAAAGGCCTTTCTTCGTCCTACGCTGCGATCGGCGCAGTCGTTGCCTCGGACCGGGTGATGGAGCCGTTCATGAAGGACACGAGCATGTACGCGCACGGCATCACCTTCGGTGGCCATCCCGTCGGGTCGGCGGTTGCCTTGAAGAACATCGAGATCATGAAGCGCGAGCGCATCGTCGAGCACGTCGCGGACACGCAGGACACCTTCCGGCAAACACTCGAACAGCTGCTCGACTTGCCGATCGTCGGCGACGTGCGCGGCACCGGCTTCTTCTATGCGATCGAGCTCGTCAAGGACAAGGACACGCGCGAGTCGTTCAACGACGAGGAGTGCGAGACGCTCCTGCGTGGCTTCCTCTCGCCGCGCCTGTTCGAGCGCGGGCTCATCTGCCGGTCCGACGACCGCGGCGACCCGGTCGTCCAGATCTCGCCGCCGCTCGTCGCCGGAGAGCAGGAGTTCGACCAGATCGTCTCGATTCTCGGCGACGTTCTCGCCGAGGCCTGGACGCGTCTGCATCGGCAGCCGCCTTCGTCAGGTCACCGAGTGAACCGATGACGGTCGCCGGCGAGCGCGAGGTGACTGGCGCGTCGACGCCCGCGGACATCCGCCTTGACCGAGGTAACCAAGCGCTTCGACGACGTTGTCGCAGTCGACAACCTCAGTCTCGATATCGAACGCGGCAGCTTCTTCGCGCTCCTCGGCCCGTCCGGCTGTGGGAAGACGACGACGCTGCGGATGATCGGCGGCTTCGAGCAGCCGACGGAAGGCGCCATCTACCTCGCCGACAAAGAGGTCAGCGGGTTGCCCGCGTACAAGCGGGACGTGAACACGGTCTTCCAGTCGTATGCGTTGTTCCCTCATCTCTCGGTGTTCGAGAACATCGCCTTCGGGCTCCGCCGCCGCTCCGTCCGCGGTGAAACGCTGAAGGGGCAGGTGGCCGCGATCCTGCGCATCGTTGGCCTCGAGGGGATGGAGAAGCGCAAGCCGCGCCAGCTCTCCGGGGGCCAGCAGCAGCGCGTTGCGCTCGCCCGCGCGTTGGTGAACAAGCCGCAGGTCCTGCTGCTCGACGAGCCGCTCGGCGCCCTCGATCTCAAGCTGCGCAAGCAGATGCAGCTCGAGCTGAAGGCGATCCAGCACGACATCGGCATCACGTTCGTCCATGTCACGCACGATCAGGAAGAGGCGATGACCATGGCCGACCAGATCGCAGTCATGCACGGTGGCCGGATCGAGCAGCTCGGGACGCCGACCGAGCTCTACGAAACTCCCTCGACGGCGTTCGTGGCGAGCTTTCTCGGTGTTTCGAACCTCATTCCCGGCATGGTCAGTGGCTCGGACACCGTCCGTCTGCACAGTGGTCCCGAGGTGCGCGTCCGGCCGGACGCGCTCGCAGGCCGCACCGGGGAAGTCGCGATCGGGATCCGGCCCGAAAAGATCGAGCTCGGAGCCGGCCAACCGAACTCGCTCGACGGCACCGTCGTCGAGGAGGCCTACGTCGGCGTCTCGACCCAGTACATCGTCGAAACCGCGTGTGGGCGACTCACCGTCTACCGGCAGAATGCATCGCTTGGGCTAAATGGTGCCGCGCCAGGCCAAAAGCTCACGCTCAGCTGGAGCCCAGAATCCACCTTCGTCGTCGACTCATTGGAGGGATCCGAATGACAGATGGCCTGACCCGCAGTCAGCTGCTTCGCCGCGCGGTTGCCGGCGGCGCCTTCGTGACGTTGCCGGGAGTGCTCGCAGCATGCGGCGGTAGCAGCACGAAGAGTGCCTCCACGAACGCGAGCAAGACGCTTGCGAAGACCCTGCGCTTCTCGAACTGGACGCTCTACATCGACATCGACGAGAAGACGAAACGTCACCCGACACTCGATGCCTTCAAGAAGAAGACGGGCACTACCGTCGCCTACACGGAGGACATCAACGACAACGCCACCTACTTCGGGAAGATCCAGGGACCGCTTTCACGCGGACAGTCGATCGACCGCGACATCATCGTGATGACCGACAACTCGCGATATCCGTCGCTTCTGATCAAGAAAGGCTGGGTCGAGAAGCTCGACAAGAGCGCGATCCCGAACTTCAAGAACCTGGAGCCAACGCTGCAGCATCCGAACTGGGACCCGAATCGCGACTACAGCCTTCCCTGGCAGTCCGGTCTCACGGGGATTGCGTACAACGACAAGCTCACCGATCCCGTGCTCACGGTCTCCGACCTGCTCGAGAATCCGAAGCTCAAGGGCAAGATCACTCTCCTCCAAGGCGTGGGCGACACGATGCCCTTGATCATGGCGGCGAACGGCGACGACCCGGAAAAGGTGACCGATGCCTCCTGGAACCGCGCGTTCAAGGTCGTCCAGAAGGCCGTCGACTCCGGCCAGATCCGGCAATTCACCGGGAACGACTACAGCGGGCCGCTTGCGAAAGGCGACCTCAATGCATGCTTTGCGTGGTCCGGCGATGTGGTTCAGTTGGAGGCGGACAACAAGCATCTGCACTGGAACCTGCCGACGGACGGCGGAGGCATCTGGACGGACAACATGCTGATCCCGAAGGGCGGGAACGTCTACACCGCGTCCGTCTACATGAACTACTACTACGACCCGAAGGTCGCCGGCGGCGGTCGAGGACTACGTCAACTACATCTGTCCGGTCGTCGGAGCGAAGGCTGTTCTGCTGAAGGAAGACCCTGCGATCGCAAAGAACACGCTGATCTTCCCAACGAAGGAGATGCTTGCCAACGCGCACAACTTCGACGCAGCAGCGCTGAACAACGAGAAGTACATCACTGCCTGGCAGAACCTGATCTCGGGCTGAAGTAGGACAGCGGCGTGGGATTTCTCCATCGTCACCGGAATCTCACGCCGTACCTTCTGCTCGGGCCAGGGCTCCTCTACCTCGGGCTGTTCTTCATCGTCCCGCTCGGCTTCCTCGCCTACCAGTCACTCGAGTCGGGGAACTTCGACGTCGGCTACGCCTTCACATGGGCGTGGGGGAACTACTGGGATGCGATCCAGAACTACCGCGGCCACTTCATTCGCTCGCTCGAGTACGCCGCGATCGCGACGATCCTGGCACTAGTCCTCGGCTACCCACTCGCGTACTGGATCGCGTTTCGCGGTGGGCGCTGGAAGAACCTGCTGCTCCTGTTCATCGTTGCGCCCTTCTTCGTCACGTATCTGATCCGGACGCTTGCGTGGGAGTCGATCCTCGCGGATCAGGGACCAGTCGTCGGCCTCCTGCGCGATGTCGGGATCCTCGGCGATGACGGCCGCCTGCTCGCGACCTCGACCGCCGTGGTGGCCGGCATCACCTACAACTTCTTCCCGTTCATGGCGCTGCCGCTGTACGTCTCGCTCGAGCAGATCGACCAGCGGCTGATCGAGGCCGCGCAGGATCTCTATGCGAGCAAGTGGAAAGCGTTCCTGCGCGTCACGTTGCCGCTCTCGCTGCCGGGCGTCGTCGCGGGAACGCTGCTGACGTTCATTCCCGCCGCGGGCGACTTCATCAACGCCCAGCTGCTCGGGTCGCCAAAGAACCACATGATCGGAAATGTGATTCAGTCGAAATTCCTCGAGCTCACCGACTATCCGTCCGCAGCCGCGATGTCGTTCGTCCTGATGGCCGCGATCCTGCTGATGGTGGCGCTGTACGCTCGCGCCGTCGGCTCGGAGAAGCTCACGGGATGAGTACCGCAACGATCGCACGGCAGCAACGGCAGAGCTCGGCCGGACGCGTGTGGGCCTTCGTCAAGTACCACGTCCTGACGGTGTACGCCGTACTCGCTTTCGTCTATCTGATGCTGCCGATCGCGGTCGTGATCGCGTTCTCGTTCAACAACCCGGTCGGACGCTTCAACTACACCTGGGCCAGCTTCACCTTCGACAACTGGAAGAACTGGGACGGCGTCCCGGGACTTCGCAGCGCGATGGTCCTCTCGCTCGAGATCGCGCTGCTCGGCAGCCTGGTCGCGACGCTCCTTGGCACGTTGATTGCGCTCGCCCTCGTCCGCTACGGCTTCCGCGGGCGCAGCGCGACGAACCTTCTGATCTTCCTGCCACTCTCGACTCCGGAGATCGTTCTCGGCGCCTCGCTGCTGACGCTTTTCCTGAACCTCTCGGTCGTCTTCGGGTTCTGGACGATCATCATCGCCCACATCATGTTCTGCATCAGCTTCGCGGTCGTAACGGTCAAAGCCCGGCTGATCGGGTTCGACCGCCATCTCGAAGAGGCGGCGATGGACCTCGGCGCGAACGAGTGGGTCACCTTCCGGCGGGTGACGCTGCCCCTGATTGCCCCGGCGATCCTCGCATCGCTCTTACTCTGCTTCGCGATCTCGATCGACGACTTCGTCGTCACCTACTTCGTCGCTGGTTCGCGTACGACATTCCCCCTCTTCGTCTGGGGAGCGGCGCGTATCGGCGCTCCGCCGCAGGTCAACGTGATCGCGACGTTCATCTTCGCGGTGGCGGTGATCGGCATGGTCGTGAACGTACTCGTTCAGATGCGGCGAGAACGAGCAGCCACGGCCGCGTGAGCGCTCCATCCGTCGCGCCACGCCTTCCCCCGTGGTGGTTGGACGAGGCCGGGGGCCAGAGTGCGGCGCCCCAACTGGAGGGGGAGGTAGTTGCCGACGTGTGCATCGTCGGCGGCGGGTACACGGGTCTGTGGACTGCTCTGGCGCTGAAAGAGCGCGACCCTCGCTGCAGTCGTGCTCGTCGAGGCGGAGACCTGCGGTGCGGGGCCGAGCGGTCGCAACGGCGGCTTCCTGCATGGCTACTGGGCCGGGTTCGCCGATCTGCTTGCCCTTGCTCGGACCGGAGCGGGCGCTACAACTCGCACGTGCGGCGGAGCGAATCGTGCCGGCTGTGCGCGCGTTCTGCGAGTCGCGCGGAGAGGACGTCTGGCTGCGCGAGTCCGGAATGCTGATGGTCTCGGCAGCGCCGGCGCAGGACGCTGTCGTCGACCGCGCCGTCGCGCTGCGGCCACGTCGACGCGCCCGAACAGGCGGTGCCACTCGACGCAAGCGGCGTCGCCGAGCGAATCCGCTCTCCTGTCTTCCGCCGCGGCGTCTACTTTCCCTGACGGCGCGACCGTGCAGCCGGCGCGCCTCGTACACGCACTGCGCCGCGCCGCAGTGGACGCAGGCGTCGAGCTCTACGAGCAGCACGCCGGCGCTTCGCATCCGCGCCGGGCAAATGTCGCAGACACCGCGTGGCAGCGTTCGCGCTGCCGAGATCGTTGTTGCGGTTAACGCCGCCGCGACGGGTTGGCGCCCGGTTGCGCGGCACGTGACGAACTTCGGCTCGTACGTCGTGCTGACCGAGCCGGTTCCGGAGCTGCTGGAGGAGATCGGCTGGACAGGCGGCGAAGCGGTCCTCGACGCGACGGATGTTCCTGCACTACTTCCGCACGACCGCGGACGGTCGAGTGCTGATGGGAAGTGGCTCGGGCCCGATCGGCTTTCGCGGCCGGGTGGACGCGCGCTTCACCTCGGACGACGCAACTGCAGCGCGTGCGGAGCACGGTCTTCGCCGACCTCTTGCCGGGCCTCGCCGACGCGCGGATCGAGCGCGCGTGGGGAGGACCGATCGACGTCTCCGCCGACCACCTGCCGTTCTTCGGGACCGTGAAGGGCAAGCGGATTCACTACGGCGTCGGTTACTCCGGCCACGGCGTCGGCCCGACGTGGCTCGGCGGTCAGATCCTCGCGTCGCTCACGCTGCAAAGCGACGACGAGTGGACGGCGCTGCCACTCGCCTCACGCCGGGTGGCCTCGTTGCCGCCCGAGCCGCTCAAGCATCTCGGCGGCGCGCTCGTGCGGTCCGCGATCCTCGCGTGCGAGCGAGCCGACGAGGAGGGACGTCGGCCGCCGTTACCGGCGAGACTCGGCGCCGCATTGCCGCGGCCTGTTCGGAATGGAAATCGGGACGCGCTAGTAAATCGGGACGCGCCAATAGTCGCGCTGCGGTCCTGCCGACAAGGCACACAACCGGCACACTCTCGCGACACACACGTTCACGGTTTTTTGCATCCAGACATGACCGTTGGGAGCACGACTTTGGGTCAGACCCAAGGACCAGTCTCCGCTAGACCTGCTGAATCTAGGCAGTCAAGTGTCGTGGCTGCTCTTGATGCCGGAGGCTCTACGACGGGCGCAGGCCGCCCCGCTCGTGGTGCGCCTTGAAGAAGTTCTCGGAGCCTGCGGTCGCCATTGCCGCGCTGGCCGAGATCTCGAGCGCCAGCGTCGCGGCCGCCACGATCTGGGCAAAGCGATACACCTTTCCCGCCCCGGCGCAATCCATCAGCTCGAGCCACGTCCGCGCATACGGGAACATCGTTCCGCCGCCGACGGTGCCGACTTCGAGTCCCGGGAGGCGTAGCCCGCATTGGATGCCGCCGTCGACGCGCCGGGCCGTGCCGTGGGCCATCGAGCTCGTCCCGACCATGCCGAGGTCCTGTCCCGTCGCAGCAAAGATCGCGGCGACTGCTGACGCGGGCGTGAACGCGACCGACTGCATGCCCGACGCGACGGCTCCGTGTGTCCCGGCGAAGGAGAGCTCGAGCAGGTCGTCGACCGTGGTGCGCAGGACTCGGCGCACCGCCTCCTCGCTCAACGTCGCTTCAACGAGAACAGTCTTCCCGTGGCCGCCTCGCTCGAAGTACCGGTGGGACGGTTTCTTGTCCCCGCCCATGTTCGCCTCGAGAATCGCGCGCTCCGGTTTCACCGGCGCGCGCTCCATCACGAAGCCCATGTTCAGCGCATACGCGTTGCGGGTCATCATGTTCGGCCCGCACGCATCGCCGGTGGTGAACGCCCACATCACGTGGCACATCGGACCGACGACATGTGTCTCGACCTCCCGCAGGCGCGCGAACGTGGAAATCCATTCTTCGCTGCGCTCCGACAGCCAGCGCCGCATCTCCGCGACGTGTGCGTCGAGGAAGCGCGCGAGCTGCACGGCCTCTTCCGTGGATTTGCAGATAAAACAGGATGCTCTGGTCATGCGGTCTGCGACCACGTATGTTCTGAAGCCGCCCGACTCTGCGGCAGCGCGTGCGCCGCGGTAGAGCGATGCCGACAGGCCGCCCTCGGTGTGAGCGAGCGGAACGAAGAGCTCCTCCTGTTTGCGACCTGTCTCCGAGACACGGCCGAAGGGCTCTTCGAGCTCGTACTCGCCGAGCTCGATCTCGAGTGGTCCGACGACCGACACCGGGATGACCGCCGCGCCGGTGAGCATCTCCTGGGCGTTCACGAACGGCGAGAGGTCGATCCGCGTCACACCGTCGCTCAGCCCGAGCGCCTTCTGGCGTGCCTCGATCGAGTCCGCGTCATTCTTCCTCGGCCAGCGCTTCAAATCCATCGTTCAAAGCTTACGGCCCAGCGAGTGGATGCTTGTGAGTCCTCCGCTCAGAGCACGCTGGTTTGACGGCCGCACGGGCAAAGCCCGCACGGCCTCTATGCGGCGCCGCTGCCGCGGCGCCTGGGGGATAATGCTCCGGCGATGGCAACAGGGCAGTTGATCGAGATGAAGGACGAAGGCCGCGAGGCCTTCGCCGACGTTCTCCGTTTCTACGACCTCGCGAAGCGTCGTGAGTGGCAGGTGCGCGATCTCCCCTGGGGCGAGCTGCCGCCGATCCCGGAGTCGAAAGGCTCACCTCAGAGCCAGGCTCGGCGCCGCGACATGTGGCGCTCGGTCCTGACGCAGCAGCTCCAGGCGGACATGCTCGCGTGCGACATGGCGTCGCAACTCCTCAACATGGCGCCCGACGTCGAGGCGAAGCTCTACTACTCGACGATGGTTCAGGACGAGTCCCGTCACACGGAAGCTTGGCTCAAGCTCGTCACCGAGGCCGGCGGCACCGCCGAGCGCGATCCGCACCTCGACAAGCTCGCGCAGACGACGCTCCAGGCCGACACGCTCGAGGAGAAGGTCTTCCTGATGCAGGTCTTCTACGAGCGGCTCATCATCTCCAGATTCCGCCTGATCGCACGCTCGTCGCGCGGGACCGTGCTCGAGGAGCTGTGCGGCCGGCTCGCGACGGACGACGGCATCCATCACGGCGCAGGCATGGCCTACGAGCGGGTGCTGCTGCAGAACCTCACCAAGAAGATGAACCAGAAGCTCGTCGATGCGGCCAACCGCCTCCTGCCCGTCTTCGCTGCCCACGCGCTGTGGCGTCCGAAGGAGCGCGCCTGGATCGGGCGTGCGATGGAGTCGCGCGACGTCGAGCGTCTCCGCGAGGACCTCGAGCTCGGCGTTCGCCTCGCAGAGTCGCTCGGGCTGGACGTCAGCGGCGTCGAGCTCACGATCCCGTAGTGCCCAACGCCACGCTGATGGACGGTGCCGCCCTCGCGGCACGGATGCGTGAGGAGATCAAGCGTGAGGTGGCGGAGCTTGGCCACGTCGGCCTGGCGACGGTGCTCGTCGGGGACGACCCGGCGTCAGAGGTGTACATCCGTCTGAAGCACAAGGCTGCCCAGGAGGCAGGCATCGAGGCGATCGACCACAGGCTGCCCGCCACGACGACCGAGGCTGAGCTGGTCGAGCTCGTGCAGCATCTCCACGAGGACGACTTCGTCGACGGGATTCTCGTGCAGACGCCCTTGCCCGACCAGATCGACGAGGCGCGCGTGATGCAGGCGCTCGACCCGATGAAGGACGTGGACGGCTTGCACCCTTTCAGCGCGGGCCAGCTCTATCTCGGCGATCCGACCTTCGTTCCCGCGACACCTCTCGGTGTGCTGCACCTCCTGACCGAGTACAAGATCCCGCTCGCCGGGGCGCGCGCGGTGGTGGTCGGGCGCAGCTCCCTCGTCGGCAAGCCGATTGCGATGCTGCTCTTGCAGGCGAACGCCACCGTCACGATCTGTCATTCCCGCACCGAAGACCTCACGAGGCACACGTTGGACGCCGATGTCCTCGTGGCTGCGGTCGGCCTTCCCGACGTCATCACGGTCGACATGGTCAAGCAGGGAGCGACGGTGATCGACGTCGGCATCACACGCACCGACGCCGGGCTCGTCGGTGATGTCGCACCTGACGTGGACGAAGTGGCCGCCTTCCTCACGCCCGTCCCCGGGGGTGTCGGGCCGATGACGATCGCGGCCCTACTCGGGAACGCGGTGCGGGCCGCTCGCTACCGCCGCGAGCAACTTGCGTTCCCGCGCATCTGAGTTACACTCCGGCCGCTGTATCAGTAGCGTCGGCTCGGTGCCCGGGCCGTCGCATGTTTTGAAGGAGGAAGTCGCTTGGCTCAGGGCACCGTGAAGTGGTTTTCGAACGAGAAGGGCTACGGATTCATCGAGCGTGAGGGTGGCGAGGACGTGTTCGTCCACTTCTCCGCCATCACGCAGGAGGGGTACAAGTCGCTGACCGAGGGTCAGCGAGTTGAGTTCGAGGTCGTGCAGGGCCCCAAGGGCGCTCAGGCCGCGAACGTCCAGCCTGTCTAGCTTTCCTTTCGGAACCAAATACCAGGGCCCCCGAAAGGGGGCCCGTTGTTTTTTTGGGAGGATTCCAGTCGATGGCGATCACCAGGGAGGACGTGCTCCATGTCGCGGCGCTCGCGCGGCTCGAGCTGACCGAGGACGAGATCGGTCGCCTGACCGAACAGCTCAGCGACATCCTCGCCGCCGTCGGCAAGGTGTCGGAGCTCGACCTCTCGGACGTGCCGCCGACCTCGCATCCGCTGTCGGTCGTGAACGTCTTCCGACCGGACGTGCCGCGGCCCTCGCTGCCGCTCGACGATGCGTTCGCCAACGCGCCCGAGCGGGACGGTGACCTCTTCCGCGTTCCCCCGACCGGCGTCGCCGAGGAGTCTTCCGCGTGATCGACACACTGCGACTGACAGCCGAGGAGGCGAAGGGACTCCTCGAGCGCGGTGAGGTCTCCGGCGCCGAGCTGCGCGCCGCCTACCGCGAAGCGATCGACGCGCGGAACGAGGAGCTGCACTGCTTCCTGACGCTCGTCGACGGCGACGACAACGAAGGAGTGCCGATCGCGCTCAAGGACGTCATCTCGACGAAGGGCGTGCGCACCACCGCGGGCTCGAAGATTCTCGACGAATACGTCCCCGTGTTCGATTCGACTGTCGCCGACCGCTGCAAGGCCGCGGGGTTGCAGCTGCTCGGGAAGACGAACACCGACGAGTTCGCGATGGGCTCGTCGACGGAGAACTCGGCCTATGGACCGTCACGGAACCCCTGGGATCCCACTCGTGTCCCCGGCGGGTCGGGCGGAGGCTCGGCCGCGGCCGTGTCCGCCGGCCTCGCACCCTGGGCGCTCGGCTCGGACACCGGCGGCTCGATCAAGCAGCCGTCGGCTCTCTGCGGCAACGTCGGTCTGCGGCCCACGTACGGCACCGTGTCGCGGTACGGCATCGTCGCCTTCGCGTCGAGCCTCGACCAGGTCGGGCCGGTGACGAAGACCGTGCGCGACAACGCGCTCCTGTACGGGATCATCAGCGGCCGCGACGAGTGCGACTCGACGACCGTCGACGTCCCGCCTGTCGAGCTGCCCGAAGCGGAGGACCTCAAGGGTCTCCGCGTCGGCGTCCCGAAGGAGCTGAACGAGGCCGACGGGATCTCACCGGGCGTCACCGAGGCCGTGCGCCGCGCGATCGATCTCTGCTCCGAACTGGGCGCCGAGGTCGGTGAGTGCGAGTTGCCACGCTCCGTCGAGTACGGACTGCCGTGCTACTACCTGATCGCTCCGGCGGAAGCCTCTTCGAATCTCGCGCGGTACGACGGCGTGCGCTATGGGCTCCGCGTTCCGGCGGAGAACTACTACGAGATGGTCGCGCGCACGCGAGACACCGGCTTCGGCGACGAACCGAAGCGCAGGATCATGCTCGGGACGTACGCGCTTTCCGCGGGTTACTACGACGCGTACTACGGCCAGGCGCAAAAGGTGCGAACGGTGATCTCGCGCGAGTTCGCCGCCGCGTTCGAGCGCTTCGACGTGCTCGTCAGCCCGACGTCACCGACCGTCGCCTTCAAGATCGGCGAGAAGGCGGAGAGCCCACTGGCCATGTATCTCACCGATGTGCTGACGATCCCCCCGAACATGGCCGGCCTGCCGGGGCTCTCGATTCCGTGTGGCCTCTCCGAGGGCCTGCCGGTCGGCCTGCAGCTGATCGGCGCTCAGTTCGCGGAGAACACGCTCTTCCGCGCAGGTCATGCACTCGAGCGCGCGATCGGCTTCGACGGCGTCCCGGAGCGACTGCGATGAAAACCATCGTCGATCGGGCCGCCGACTTCGTCCTCGCGGTCGAGCGCGTGTTCGGCGTGCCGCCCCGCGTGCTCGACGGCTCGCGCGCCGTGCAGATCGACGACGTCAGGTTGTCGCTCGAAGCAGGGGAACGAGAGCTGTGTCTCATTCGTATGCACGGCTTGTTGGAGGAGTACCTCGCGGTCTTCGAGGTCCGCGGCGACATCGAGGTCCCCCTGCTGAAGGCGAAGGAGTTCTTGCATGCCTGAGTGGGAACCGGTGATCGGGCTCGAGATCCACGTGCAGCTCAAGACGCACACGAAGATGTTCTGTAGCTGCGAAGCGGGGTTCGGCGGCGAGCCCAACACCCGCACGTGTCCCGTGTGCCTTGCCTTTCCCGGCGCGTTGCCCGTGCCGAACCAGACGGCCGTCGAGTGGACGATCAAGCTCGGGCACGCCCTGAACTGCCGGATCGCGGAGCGAGCGGTCTTCCACCGCAAGAACTACTTCTATCCCGACAATCCGAAGGGGTACCAGATCTCCCAGTACGACGAGCCGCTCTGCATCGACGGCTCCTTCGTCGTGCCCGGCCCCGACGGCGACGGCCAGGTCGGCATCGTGCGCGCGCACCTCGAAGAGGATGCGGCGAAGACGATCCACGTCGGCGGCGCGACCGGCCGCATCGTCGGTTCGGCGCATTCCAACGTCGATTTCAACCGTGGCGGCACGCCGCTCGTCGAGATCGTGACGCAGCCCGATCTCCGCTCTGCGGACGAAGCGAAGCGCTTTCTGCAGCTCCTGCGCCAGACCATCGTCGAGATCGGCATCTCGGACGCGGAGATGGAAAAGGGCACGTTGCGCGCCGACGCCAACGTGTCGGTGCGCGAGGTGGGGGAGACGGATTACCGAACGCGCACCGAGCTCAAGAACATGAACTCGTTCAACCACATCGCCCGCGGCATCGAGGCGGAGCTCCGGCGTCAGATCGAGACGTGGGAGTCCGGCGGCGAAGTCGTCCAGGAGACGCTCGACTACGAGGTGAAGTCCGACACGGTCACGCCGCGGCGGCGGAAGGAAGAGGCCGACGACTATCGCTACTTCCCCGAGCCCGATCTCGTCCCGGTCGTGCCGGAGGCCGATGTGGTGGAGCGCCTGCGAACCGAGGTGCCGGAGCTACCGGGCGCGCGCATTCGGCGCTTCGAGCGTGAGTACGAATTGCCGTACTACGACGCGGAAGTGCTCAACAGCTCGGCTGCTCTCGCTGCGTTGTACGAGCAGGTGGCGCTCGACGGCATCGATGCAAAGGCGGCGTCGAACGTGCTGATGAACGACTTCGTCGCGACCGGAGTCGACCCTGCGGCCGTGAACGGCGGCGAGCTGGGCAAGCTGATCGAGGCGAGAGCGACAATTCCCCGCGAAACATTCACGCGGGCGCTGACTGAGAGCGCCGATCCGGAGTTCCGGGCGGAGACGTATCTCGCCGACACCCTCGTCGCCGACACGTCCGAGCTCGAGCCGATCGTCGACCGCGTCATCGCCGGCAATCCCGGACAGGTCGCGACGTACAAGGGCGGCAAGGCAGGCGTGCTCGGTTTCCTCGTCGGCCAGGTGATGAAGGAGACGCAGGGTAAGGCCGACCCGAAGGTCGTGAACGAGCTCCTGCGCCAGAAACTGGGCTAGAGACTCGAGTTTCGCCCACCCTTTCCCGGGTACCCCCTCTTCGTCGCCTCGGTTTTCCTAGCAACCGAGAGAGGAGTTGAGATGGATACGTGGGTCTGGATCGTGATCGCGGTCTTCGTCGCGGTTGTCGTGCTCGGGATCTTGGTAAGTGCCCTCGGCAGCCGGCGATCGCGTTCGTTGCAAGACCGTTTCGGCCCGGAGTACGACCGCACGGTCGACAAGACCGGCGGCCGCCGGGAGGCCGAGCACGAGCTCAGGGAACGTGAGAAGCGTCACGACGAGCTCGAGCTCCGTCCGCTCTCGCAGGAGGCGCGGGAGCGCTATCTGCAGCAGTGGCAGGCAACTCAGGGTCTGTTCGTCGACGACCCAGCGGGAGCAGTGGCACAAGCGGACGATCTCGTTCAGCAGGTGATGCGTGACCGTGGCTATCCCGTCGACGACTTCGAGCAGCGGGCTGCCGACATCTCCGTCGAGCACCCCGATCTCGTCGAGAAGTACCGAACAGCCAACGGGATCGCCCGTGCAAGCGAGCGCGGTGACGCTTCGACGGATGACCTCCGGCACTCGGTGCGCCACTACCGCGCACTGTTCGTCGAGTTGCTCGAAGTGGACGACGAGGCCGACCACGCCGACCAGGTGTCAAACCGTGACCGGGACCTCGCGGACGTTCACGCGCACGACAACGTCGAGCGTCTGCGCTAGATCAAACCGCAGTAGCGCGCCGTGTTCGGCCAGGGGTAAAACCCTCGGCCGGCACGGTGCGCCCGCTCTGCAGCCCACATCTGCTCGAGCGGCGTCCAGTGGTCGGCCGTCCCTTTGCGTGAAAGCAGCCCGCGGCCGTAGGTGCGCTGGAACCCGAGATCCATCTGGAGGCCGCCGTAGTACGGCGGATTCGGGTCTGTCCACGAGCCCTCGTAGCGGTGGATGCAGAGCCACTGCCGCTTGTGGGGCGGATTCTGGGCACTAACCCGCGTCTTGACCGCGACGCGCTTCCAGACCGCGATCTTCGCGTCGACCTCCGCCGGAGGGTCCTCGAGGCTGCGGGTGAGCCTGCGGCCCATCATCCGCTGCCAGCGCCAGGTCTCGTGGCGGTATTTGTCGATCTTCCGCTGGATCTGCCACTGGTCGATCGGCGGCGGCGCCGTTTCGGTCTCCGTCTCGGTTGGAGGTTCGGGCGTCGTCTCCGCATGGAGGGTTGCGGCGGCAGCCAGGGCCATGACAAGGGCGCAGGCGCACGCGAACGCGAGTGTGAGTTTGGAACGCATCTGAGTGATCCCCCCGGATCAACGCCGCCTCGCTGGCTGTGCCGCAGCGCGAGGACAGCTAGTTGTGTCGAAGGGGTAAGACTGCCCCGGAGGTCGAGAAGTTAGTCCCGTTCGTGTCGATTGCCTCGAAGCGGCCCGGACGGTGAGAACGTTTTCGACAGCCAGGGGCCGCGCTAGTCTCAGGTCGATGGCCGAGAAGCGCTACCTGTTCACGCCGGGCCCGACACCCGTGCCGCCGGAGGTTCTCGCGGAGCTCGCCAAGCCGATCATCCACCACCGCGAACGGGACTACCGCGAGATCTACCAGCGCTGCCTGACGCGGCTGCAAGAGGTCTACCGGACCAAGGGCGACGTCTTGATGTTCACGACCTCGGGAACCGGCGCGTTCGAGTCCGCGGTCGCGAACCTGACCTCGCCCGGAGACCGGCAGCTCGTCCTGTCGGCCGGAAACTTCGGCGAACGCTGGGCGGGAATGGCGAGGGCATTCGGGGCCGATCTCGTGCATGCGCGGCTGGAGTGGGGGGAGACGCCCGAGCCCGACGATCTGCGTTCGGCCCTCGCCGACGCGGGCGACGTGAATGTCGTCTACCTCACACACTCGGAGACCTCGACTGGAGTCGTGTGCGACGTGCAGGCTCTCACCGCCGTCGCGAAGGAAGCCGGGGCGCTGGTCGTCGTCGACGCAGTGTCGAGCCTCGGCGCTGTTCCGCTCGAGACCGACCTCTGGGGAATCGACGTCGTCGTGTCCGGCTCGCAGAAGGCGCTGATGTGCCCACCCGGCCTTGCGTTCGTCTCCGTGTCCGAAGCGGCACTCGCCGCTTCTGCCAACGCCACCGCTCCCCGCTATGTCATGGATTGGGAGCGAACCCGCAAGGGGCAGGCGAAGCTCGACGCACCGTTCACGCCGGCCGTCTCTCTCGTCCGCGCGCTCGACGTCGCACTCGGCATGCTGCTGGACGAAGGCCTCGAGGCGGCGTTCGACCGGCACGCGAGGCTCGGCCGAGCCTGTCGCGAGGGAGCAAAGGCCATGGGCCTCGAGCTCTTCTCGCCGGATGAGGAGCGCTCGGCCGTCGTAACCGCCATCCGCACCCCTGACGGCGTCGACTCGACCGAGGTTGTCAAAGGGCTCCGAGACCGGTTCGGGATGACGATCGCCAACGGCCAGGGCGATCTGAAGGGAAAGATCTTCCGCATCGGCCACATCGGCTGGTTCGACATCTTTGACATCACTTCCGCGCTCGCGGCGGTCGAGCTCGTCCTCTCGGACGCGGGCGCAGAGATCGAGCGCGGCGTCGCAGTCACCCGCGCGCTCGAGGCCTGGGCCGAGCACACGCCCGTTTGAGCAAGGTCCTCGTCCGAGAAGAGATCGCAGAGGCGGGGATTCGTCTTCTGCGCGATCGCGGCTTCGACGTCGACGTCGACGGCGACTCCGACCTCGCCGAGACGATCGGAGGTTATGACGCGATCATCGTTCGTTCGGCGACGAAGGTGACGGCGGACCTCATCGCGCGTGCAGACAACTTGAAGGTGATCGGGCGCGCCGGAGTCGGCATCGACAACGTCGACGTCGAGGCGGCGACGCGCCGCGGGATCGTCGTCGCGAACGCGCCCGAGTCGACGGTCATCTCGGCGGCGGAGCACACGATCGGCCTGCTCGTCGCTTTGACTCGAAACATCCCGCAGGCTCATGCGGCGCTCAAGCAGGGCCGCTGGGAGCGGAAGACCTACGGTGGAGTGGAGTTGGCCGACAAGACGCTCGGCGTGCTCGGGTTCGGCCGGATTGGCCAGCAGGTCGCCCGCCGCGCCGCAGGCCTCGGCATGCGGGTCGTCGCGTACGACCCCTTCGTCTCGCCGGACCGGTTTCGTGAGCTCGGTGTCGAGCGCGTCGAGAACGACGTGGACGTCTATGCCGTCGCGGACTTTCTGACGCTGCATCTACCTCTAACGGACGAGACGCGCAAGTCGATCAACGGGGTGGCGTTCGCGAAGATGCGCGACGGCGTCCGGATCGTCAACGCGGCACGCGGTGACCTCATCGACGAGGACGACCTGCTCGCGGCTCTGAAGTCCGGGAAGATCGGCGGCGCCGCGCTCGACGTGTTCTCGACCGAGCCCTACACCGGTCCACTGCTCGAGCTGGACAACGTCGTCGCCACACCGCATCTAGCCGCGTCGACCGAGGAAGCGCAAGATCGAGCGGGCGTGATCATCGCCGAGCAGGTCGCCGCTGCACTCGAGGGAGGCCTCGTGACGAACGCAGTCAACATCCCGGTGATCGGCGCGGAAGATCTCGAGGTGCTCGGCGCATACATCCCGCTTGCCGCCAAGCTCGGGCGCCTGGTGATGGAGCTCGCGGAAGGACGCGTCGAGGAGCTGCGGCTGACCTACTTCGGGGCGCTGGCCCAGTACGACACACGTCTGCTGACCGTCGCCGCCTTGAACGGCGCCTTCCAGGGCCGCTCGGACCAGCCGGTGAACTACGTCAATGCGCCGATGATCGCGGCCGAGCGAGGTGTAGATGTTCGCGAGGAACGAAGCCGTTCAGCGCGGGACTACACGAACCTCGTGCGTGTCGAGGCCGTATCGGACGGGCAGTCCTTACGGGTGGCCGGCACGACGATGGGGAACGACAACCGCCCCTGGCTCGTCAACGCGCTGGGGTTCGAGCTCGACATGGAGCTTGCGCCTTTGCTCGTCGTCTTCCGTTACGACGACGTTCCCGGCGTGATCGGCAAGGTGGGAACGCTCTTCGGCAAGTCGGAGGTGAACATCGCGAACATGACCGTGTCGCGGACACGCCAGGGCGGCCAGGCGCTGATGACCCTGTCGATCGACTCGGCCGCGCCGCCCGAGCTCGTGGATCAAATCCACGCGGAGTTCGACGACGCGCGCTTCATCTCGCTGGAGTAGAAAGGGCTAGGCCGTTCCGGCGCGCGGATTCAGGCGGCGAACCGTTGCTGCCACGACCGAGTTGAACTTCTCCACGACGACGGTCCTCTTGTGTGGTCGCTTGACGACCCGCTCGACCTCGGTGATCTCGTGACCGGGAGTGAGCAGGAAGTGCGTGCCGACGGAACGGACCTCTTCGTACTGCTCGAGCGTGGCCGGAACTCGTTCGGCACACGCGGGATCGGCGCATTCGCAGACGAACTCGGCGTCGCGGGCGCTAAATCGCTCGGCACTCTCGGCGATTCTCTCGTTCACGTCTCGGAACAGCGCTTCGGTGCGCGCAATCCGCATTTCTCGTTCGGCCATCTCGTCTCCCGTCGAAATTGACTGGCAGTTCAACAACGGGGGACGCCGCAAATTGGTTGCGCCTACCCTTGAGGCGTGTGGCCTGATGCGGTAGAGGGCATCGCAGCGTTCCTACGGGCTGCGGCCGTGGAGGGACGGCTCGAGGAGCTGCTTCCGGGGGCCGCCCTGCCGGCCGGGCAGAAGCTGCGCGCCGACACATTCGACACGGAGGGCGGCGTCCTCGTCGCACTCGTTCCCAGCGAGCGCAGGGTCGACGAGCGAAAGCTCATCGCGGCCTCCCGCTGCGACGACCTGAGAGCAGCACCGGCAATCGGTTTTCCCTTCGAAGGCGCTCGCGTCTTCATGGACCAATCGGTGCTCTCCGCCCACGCCGTCTGGCTGGAGGCAGGCTCGCCCCGCCATGTGCTCGGAGTGTCCCCGGCCCAGTTGGCCCGCGTTACGAGCGCGCAGACCGCAGATCTGCTTCGGGAAGGCTAGAACGGGGGAGGTCGCCGACGTGCCTCGTGGGTAGGATTCGACTCCGGTCCAGTCCGCCCGCAAAGGAGAAACTCTTCATGCAGGAACTCGAAAAGATCTGGATGAACGGCGAGCTCGTCGACTGGGCCGACGCCAAGATCCACGTCGGATCTCACGGGCTCCACTACGGCTCCGGCGTGTTCGAGGGAATCCGCGCCTATGAGACGCCGAAGGGCAGCGCAGTCTTCCGGTTGACCGAGCACCTGCAGCGTCTGCACGACTCGGCGCAGGTCCTGAACATGGAGCTCCCGTATTCGCTCGAAGAGCTTCGGTCGGCCACCCTGGAGCTCATCGGCGCGAACGGCGTCGCCGAGTGCTACATCAGGCCGATTGCATTCTTCGGCTTCGGCGAGCTGGGCGTTGCTTCGACCGGCAATCCCGTGGACGTCGTGATCATGAGCTGGCCCTGGGGAACGTATCTCGGCGCAGAAGCGCTGACGAACGGGATCAGAGCCAAGATCTCGTCGTGGACGCGCGTCGGGCCAAACGTGATCCCGCACGTCGCGAAGGCGACGGGCATCTACCTCAACTCGATGCTCGCGGTCATGGAGGCGAATCGCGCCGGCTACGACGAGGCGATCCTGCTCACGGACGACGGCTTCATCGCGGACGGCTCCGGCGAGAACATCTTCATCGTCAAGAACGGGACGATTTACACGCCGGATCTCTCGGCGTCGATCCTGCAGGGGATCACGCGCGACACGATCATCCAGATCGCCCAGGACCTGGGCCACTCGGTCGTCGAGAAACAGTTGATCCGCACCGACCTCTATCTCGCGGACGAGGTCTTCATGACCGGTACCGCCGCCGAGGTAACGCCCTTGCGTGAGGTCGACGATCAGCCGATCGGCCCGCCCGGCCCCGTCACGCTGGCGATCCAGAAGGCGTACCTCGACACAGTCCGCGGCGGCAGCGAGCGCTGGTCGCACTGGCTCGAATACGCATCGACGGAACCGGCGCGAGCCGAGGCATGACGGAAGCAGTCCGGGAGATCCCACTCTCCCGGCCGTGGCTCGACGAGCGTGAGGAAGAGCTCGTCCTGCAGGTGCTGCGGTCCGGCCGTCTGTCGCTCGGCCCGTGGATCGACCGCTTCGAGGAACAGATAGCCGAGCGAGTCGGCGCGCCGTACGCCGCGGCCCTGTCCAGCGGCACCGCCGGATTGCACCTGCTCTGCAGGATCGCAGCACTGGGGCCCGGCGACGAGGTGATCACCTCGCCGTTGTCGTTCGTCTCTTCGGCGAACTGCTTCATCCTGGAAGGTGCGACGCCCGTCTTCGCGGACGTCGACCCCATGACGCTCAATCTCGATCCGGCTGCGGTCGAGGCGTCGATTACGGAGCGTACCCGCGCGATCGTGGCTGTCGACATGTTCGGGCTGCCGTGCGAGCTCGACGAGCTGCGAGACATCGCGGACCGCCACGGGCTCAGGTTGATCGAGGATGCGTGCGAGTCCCTCGGCGCGGAATACCGTGGCCGGCCTCTTGGAGCCCAGGGCCCCTCCGCCGTCTTTGCCTTCTACCCGAACAAGCAGATGGCCACAGGCGAAGGTGGAGTCGTCACGACCCACTCGGAAGAGGAGTGGCAGCTGCTGCAGAGTCTCCGCAACCAAGGTCGTTCATATGACGGGGGAGGCGGGTGGTTCCATCACGTTCGGGTCGGCTTGAACTATCGCTGGACGGACATCCAGGCTGCGATCGGGCTGGCGCAGCTCGAGAAGCTCGACCGTATCCTCGAATTGCGCGGGGCCGCTGCAGCGCGCTACGGGGAACTGCTGGAAGGCGTGGACGGTGTCGAGGTTCCGTGGGCCGCCGATGCCGATCACAAGCGGTCGTGGTTCGTGTACGTCGTCAAGCTCGACGGTGGAGTCGATCGTGCAGCGGTGATGGACGCTCTCAGGGGCGAGGGAGTCGCCACGGCCGAGTACGTGCCGTGCATCCATCTGCAGCCGTACATGCGCGAGCGCTACGGGTTTGGGCCGGGCCTCTGCCCGGTTGCGGAGGACACTGCGAGCCGTACGCTCGCTCTGCCGTTCTTCACGCAGATCGACGCCGCGGATCAACACCGCGTTGTCGACGTGCTGAGCGCGGCAGTCGCCGGCTAGCCCTACGCGACCGGCGCCCGGCAGCCGCGCACCAGCGATAATGCCGCGCGTGGCCGACGCGACCCGGACGACCTGCTTCGGCTTCGACACGGACGACGCCAAGCTGTTTTGACGGACGAACCGGGGGTCGCTGCGGCCGAGCGCCGCGGTTTGCGTCAACGAGCTGCGCGCTTCGCGGTGGACCTCACGCCGCTTCGCCGCAATCCACCCTTTAGACGGCTCTGGTTCGGCCAGGGCATCTCGTTCATCGGCACCGAGATCGCCGAAGTCACTCTCGCGTACCAGATGTACCAGCTGACCGGCTCGACGCTGGCGGTCGGCCTCATCTCGCTGACGCATCTCATCCCGCTTCTGACGCTGACCGTGATCGGTGGGGCGTTCGCGGATGCCTTCGACCGCCGCCGCGTGATGCTGCTGCAACAGGTCGGGATGGTCGCGGGGAGCCTCGGGCTTGCGGCGAATGCCGCCCTCAGCCATCCGCGCGTCTGGCCGTTGTACGTCTTCCAGTTCGTCATCTCCGCGGCCTTCAGCATCGGAGTCGGCGCACAGCGGTCGATGACGCCGCAACTCGTCGACGAGTCGCACTTCATGGCAGCCTCGGCGCTCAACAGCATCACGTCCCAATTCGGCGCGGTCGGCGGCCCGGCGCTCGCCGGTCTGCTGATCAAGTTCGTCGACCTCAAGTGGATCTATCTCGGCGACTCGCTGTCATATGTCGGTGCGCTCGCAGCCGTGGCGCTCCTGCCGCGGCTCGTCGCCAGAGAGGATGCCGACCGCCCGAGTTGGAGCTCGATCGTCGCCGGCTTCCGTTACGTGCGCGGCCAACCCGTGATTCTCGGCTTCTTCCTCATCGATACGACCGCGATGATCTTCGGCATGCCGAGTGCACTCTTCCCGGCGATGGCTGCGCACCGCTTTGGCGATCCGGCGCTGGTCGGTTACCTGTACATGGCGCCCGCGGCGGGTGCCTTGCTCGTGTCGCTGCTTTCGGGGCCGTTACGCCATGTGCGCCGGCAGGGTCTGGGCGTGGTGGTCACGGCGTCGTTGTGGGGACTTGCGATCGCAGCCTTCGGCTTCGCACAGCAGCTCTGGGTCGCGCTGTTGCTGCTGGCGCTGGCCGGCCTCGGCGACCAGATCAGCGCGATCCTTCGCTCGGTCATGCTTTATCGGATCACTCCCAAGGAGATGCTCGGCCGGGTCTCGGGGATCGAGTTCATGCAGGTCGCCGCCGCGCCGTCGATCGGAAACCTCGAAGCGGGTGCGCTCGCCTCGGTGACGAGCGTGCGGTTCTCGATCGCCTCAGGTGGGATCGCGTGCGTCGCGGGCTGCCTGTTGCTCGCGGCCGCATTCCCGGCCCTGCTCCGGTACGACTCGCGGGCGAATGTTGAAGCGTGACTTCTTTGCGCGGAGCGTCCATGAGGTTGCTCCCGAACTGATCGGAGCGACCCTGCTCGTCGACGGTGTCGGCGGCCGGATCGTCGAGGTGGAGGCGTACGACCAGCAGGATCCGGCCAGTCACGCCTATCGGGGCCGCACGGCACGGAACGCAGTGATGTTCGGCCCGCCCGGGCACGCGTACGTCTACCGGTCGTACGGCATCCACTGGTGCCTGAACCTCGTCTGCGGCGAGGAAGGCGTAGCGGAGGCTGCACTGATCCGTGCGTTGGAGCCGACCGATCGGTTGGACCTCCAGCGCACCCGGCGCGGAGTGGAAGACGTGAAGGCCCTCTGCTCGGGGCCGGGAAAGCTCTGCCAGGCGTTGGGCGTGACGCGCGAGCACGATGGCCTGGCACTCGACGTTCCGCCGTTCCGGCTAGAAGAGCGGGTCGAGGTCCCGGAGATCGTTGCGGGGCCGCGCATCGGGATTACGCGGGGCACTGAGTTGAGCTGGCGCTACATGAATGCCAACTCCCCGTATCTCAGCCGTGCAGCTCCACGCGAAGCGGGGAGCTCCCGATCCACGAGCGAAGCGAAGTCCTAGCTCTACGGAAATCAGCCGTGTCCTACCACGAGTCTGATCTTCATCCGACGTGCGCCGGCGACGCCGGCGACCGGCATCTGTGCGAGCACCCGGCCCGCGCGGCCGTCGGCGAAGCGGTCGATTACCCCGACCAACCCCCTTGTACGTAAGCGGCGTCTGGCATTGCTGAGCGAGAGCCCGACCACCTTCGGCACGATTCCGTGCAGTGGTTTCGCCAGCACGAGTGTCACGGTGTCGTAGGACGAGAGGTGGCCCTTCCGCGGAAACTGGTCGAGGACGAGATCGATTCGCTGTTTCGCCTCCGCAGGCTTGTACACCACGTTGGTTGCCAGTGGTTGGGCGCCGAGCCTGATCTTCGCGCGCGTGAGCGACATGCCGATGACGCGAGGCACGTCGACTTCGTTCGGCTTGCAGTCGGCCTTCCTGCTCGGCCCGTGTCCGACGAAGTAAGAGACCAGCTCCGTCGAGCGGCAGTAGCCGTTGTCGAGCCTGAGGACGCCGTCGCGCCACACCACACGCTTCGCGGACGAGTACTGGTACGAGTGGGACGGGAACGACTCAGGTGTGGTCCCTGCCAGCGCCAGCTGATTGAACGCGCGCCAGATGTCCGCGGGAAATGTTCCGCCGGCGACCGCCTGCCCGTGGTACTGGTTCAACATCGGCGTCAGCTTGTTCGGGTAACCGACCCACACGGCCGTCGCGAGCTGAGGCGTGTATCCGACGAACCACGCATCGCCGTAGTTCTCCGTCGTGCCCGTCTTTCCGGCGACTGCACGGTCCGAAAGTGCAGCGCGCTTTCCGGTGCCCGAGCGCACGACGCTTTCGAGGATGCTCGTGAGCAGGGCGTTCGAACGGCTGTCGAGGACAACACGGTTCACCGGCCGGTTGTTCTCGATGAGCTTTCCCTCGGCGTTGTTGATGCGTGCGATCGCACGAGGGTGGTTACCGAACGCCGCGCTGTCCACTCGTCGGCCGCCGTTCGCGAACGTCGAGAACGCGCGCGCCATCTCGAGCGGGCTGACGGCGTCTGCGCCGAGCCCGATCGCGAAGTAGGGATTCAGATGCCGAGTGATGCCGAGTGCGTGCGCGGTCTTGGCGACGTTCCCCGGGCCAACGAGGCGGGTGAGCTGCGCGAAGATGCTGTTGTCCGACACGGTCGTGGCGGTCGCGAGGTCGGCTGAGCCGATGTAGTCGTTCTCATAGTTGTGAACGGGCCAGTACTTGTCGCCGATGAAGATCGATACCGGCTTCGATGGGAAGGTCGTCGCCGGCGAGACGCCCTGCTTCAGCGCAGTCGCGAGCACGAAGGGCTTGAAAGCCGAGCCCGGCTGCCGTTCTCCCTGGACGGCGAGGTTGAACTGGCTCTGGCGAAAGTTGTCGCCGCCGTACATCGCAACCACCTCGCCCGTCTTCGGGCGAATGGACACCAGCGCAGCCGAGGGGCCGTTGGGCTCCTTGAGCACCGTCTCGATCGCGCGTCTCGCGAGTTTCTGCAGTCGCAGGTCGATCGTCGACTGAATGTTGAAGCCGCCACCGAAGACGCGTCGGGTTCCGTACTTCTCGATCAACTGCTGCTTGACGTAGTTGACGAAGTAGGGCGCGGGCCCCTGAATTCCCGGAAGGTGCACGTCGGCCGCCCGTGGCAGCGGTGCACGCGCAGCCCGTCTGACGTCGCGCGCCGAAATCTCGTTTTGCGCGAACATCAACTTCAGTACCTCGAGGCGGCGGGCGCGCGCAGTACGTGGATTCGCAACCGGGTCGAATCGCGAGGGGTCCGCGGGAATCCCCGCCAACAAGGCCGCCTGCGGGAGTGTCAGCCTCGAGGCGGTCGAGTTGAAGTAGGTCTGAGCAGCCCGCTGGATGCCGTAAGCGCCGTTGCCGAAGTAGATCGTGTTCAGGTACGCGGTGAGAATCCGCAGCTTCGGCCAGCGCTGTTCGAGCTGCCAGGCGAGTGCGGCCTCTTTCAGCTTGCGGCTGATCGTCCGCGCCGACGTGACGCATGAGTTCTTGACGAACTGCTGGGTGATCGTCGATCCGCCCTGCACGACCTTCTTGCTCGCGACGTCGGCCCAGACGGCACGCCCGATCCCGCGCAGATCGACGCCGTTGTGCTCGTAGAAGCGCTTGTCCTCGACCGCGACGATCGCCTGTTGCATGATCGGGGCGACATCGTTGGTGCCGATGAGGATGCGGCTCTCGGAGCCTCGCAGGGTGGCGAGGATGGTGTGACCGTCGTTGGCGTAGATGTGCCCGTCCACCTCGCGCTGGACGTGGCCGGGATCACAGGTCGGGATCTGACTCGCGACTGCGGTGATGAGGCCGAACGTGAACGAGGTCACGCCGAGGAAAAGAAGAAGCAAGAGGAGGGCGGAGAGGCGGAGCTTTCGGATTCTCCGCCGGCGCCCATTGGAGGCGGGCACGGGGGTGCTGCGTCTGCGGCGAAGCAAGCGCCTGATTCTAGCTCTGAGGCGCGTTCCTGACGACGATGAAGGGCGCCTGCGAAGGGGATTCTGTCCCGCCTGCCTCTTCCCGCGTGACCATCACGGTCGCGCCGTCCCCAACGGGTCTGTCGAGTGGCACCGTGACCGTCGTTCCTCCCGCGAACAAGCCGGCGGGCTGTGGAGTCCCACCATCGGCGACCCACGCCTCGTAGGTGCGGTCCGACCCGGGGTCGGCCAGCTTGTTCAACACCAGAGCACCCCTGCCGTCAGGAGCCACGACGAGTGTGCCGCGCGAGAACGAGATCTTGTGCGCGCCGGGATCTGCGAGGATCTGCGCCACGCGCTGCTGGTCCGCCAGCTCGGCTTCTCTCCGATCGAGCTTGCCCGACAGGGATGCTGCCCAGAGGCCGAGGCCGATCGCCGCGCATGCGGCCACAGCGGCGGCGGCGATAACGGGCCGGAGCCAGCGCGACCGCAGCGGCACGACATTCGGTCGCTCTGCCCTGGCCTGCTCGAGGATGCGGGCGCGGAGCTCGGGAGGCGGCGCCGGTGCGTCGGTCGCATATGCGAGCGCACTCGCAGTCTCGGAGAGCCCCGCAAGCTCGTCGTGACAGCGCTTGCAATGCGCGAGGTGTGCTTCGTAACGGCGCGCGTCCTCTGGATCGAGGGCGTTGAGCGCGTACGCAGCGGTCAGGTCGTGTAGGGCGTCGGCTTCCATGCCGTCTCTCCGGGTCTGGGGTCTGCCAGCAGTTCGCGCAGCCGCGCGAGGCCGGTGAACATCCTGCTCTTGATCGTACCGACGGGCTCTCCGAGTCTCTCCGCGAGCTCGGACTGCGTAAAGCCACCGTAGTAGGCGAGCTCCAGGGCTTCACGCTGCTGGTCCGGAAGTTGCCTCAGTGCCGATTGCACTCGCTCCCGTTCGAAGCGAAGCCATGCGTCGTCTTCTGCCGACCCGGTCGAAGGAGGCTCGACGCTCTCGGTCAGAGGCTCCGCCCGTCTCCGATCCTCGCGGCGCACGAGATCGACCGCGCGGCGGTGCACGAGGGTCAGGAGCCAGGTGCTCGCCTTGCCGCGCTCGGGCATGAAGCGGTCGGCGTTCCGCCAGGCAGCGAGGAACCCTTCCTGCACTGCATCCTCGGCCAGCTTGTCGTCCCGGAGGACGCGCAGCGCAAGTCCGTAGGCGACTCGCCCGAAGCGGTCGTAGAGCTCCGCCAGCGCGGACTCGTCGGATCGGGCGAGGAGGGCGACCACGGCTTCGTCTGAGAGGTGTGCGAAGGAGCGCGGCATCAGACGAGGAGTCTTGCTCATCGTCTCTCATTCGAAAGAGAGAGCATTCCGGTTCGGTCCGAACCAGTTCCGATCGTGCGGCGAATCAGCGCCGACATGACGGCCACCGCAGATCCCTACCGGCCGTCGAGAGGAGCAGGGAGGACGTATGCGAAAGCTGGCAGTTCTAGTCCTGGCGGCCGCAGTCTTGGGGGCGCTCTTGGCAGCGCTCACGTCGCGGGGCGGAAGCCCTTCGACCGCCCAGGCTTCGAGCCACCGGGAAGCACCGTTGATCTCGGAGGATCCATCCGCCGACAACACGGACACCTACGCGTTCCGGAGTCCCGACCGACCGGACACCGTGTCGATCATCTCCAACTACATCCCCGGAGAGGATCCGGCAGCAGGACCGAACTGGTACACGTTCTCGCCGTCGGCGCGCTACGTCGTCTACGCCGACAAGAACGGGGACGGCAAACCTGATGTCACGTGGCGGTTCCGTTTCAAGAACCAGGCGCCCGTCGCGTTTCTGCAGAACACGCAACAGTCGTACACCGTCACCCGCGTCGACGGGAAGTCATCCCGCGTGGTGGGTAGCGGTCTGTTGACGCCGCCCGACAACATCGGGCCGCGGTCGACCCCGAACTATCACTCGCTCGCGATGGCGGGCGTGCACGACCTGAACGACGGATCGAAGGTCTTCGCCGGTCAACGCGACGACGGGTTCTTCGGCGACATCGGCGCAGCGTTCGACCTCGTGGCGATTCGCAGCGGCACGGGAGCAACCGGCGGCGGTAAGGACTTCTTCGCCGGATATGCGGTTCACGCGATCTCGTTGCAGGTACCGCTGTCCCAGCTCGACAACGGGGGCAACCACATCGTCGGCATCTGGTCGGCGACAGAACGGCCCGTCGTCAAGGTCCAGCTCGCGAAGTGGAAGGGCCGCAAGTTCCTGCAGAAGACCACTGAGTGGCAGCAGGTCTCGCGACTCGGCAACCCGCTGATCAACGAGCTGCTCATCCCGACACAGCTGAAGGACAAGTGGAACGCCGCGGACCCGGACAAGGACAAGCAGTTCGAGCAGTACTACTCGAGCCCGATCCTCGCCAAGCTGTTGAACCAGCTGTATCCGCAGTTCGGACCGTTCCAGGAGAACAACCGCACCGACCTCGTCTCGGTGCTGCTCACCGGCTTGAAGGAGCCGAATCTCAACTTCACCGGTGACACCCGGGCCGACGAGATCCGCCTGAATCTGGCGATCGCCCCGACGGCCGCCGTTGGTCAAGGCAACCGGCTCGGTGTGCTTGGCGGCGATCTCGCCGGCTGGCCCAACGGCCGGCGCCTGGAGGACGACGTGATCGACATCGCCGAGCGCGCTGTCGGCGGCGTCCTGATCGGACACAGCCTGCCGCTCGGCGATGGTGTGAACGCGAACGACGTTCCCTACCTGACGTCCTTCCCGTATCAGGCCGATCCGTTCAGCGGCTACGACAACACCAAGGGCCAGCAGAAGCCGTAATGGCGGCGAAGCGGCTCATCCTCGGAGGGCTGGCGGCGGGCTTGACCGCCGCCGCCCTCCTGCTGGGCGGCGTGCTGACGGACGGTTCCGCCCAGGAGACGGGCACCGTCCGGGTTGCATCCGCAATCGGCCAGAGCGGGAGCGCGTTGCTGCCGCAACTCCAGCAGCAGGTCCGGGCCAACCCAACCGACGTCGCCGGTCTCGGACTGCTCGGCCTCGCATACCAACAGCGCGCACGCGAGACCGGCGATCCCAGTTACTACACGAAGTCCGACGGTGTCCTGCGGCTGGCCCTGCGCTATGCGCCTCGAGATCTCATCGCGACCGGCGGCCTGGGGACGCTTGCGCTTTCGCGTCATCGCTTCCGAGAGGCGCTCATCCTCGGACGACAGGCAGTTGCGCTGTCGCCCTCCACAGCACGCGGCTATGGCGTCGTCGGCGACGCGTTGGTCGAGCTCGGCCGATACGGGGACGCTTTCACAGCATTCGACCGGATGGCGTCGCTCAAGCCGAGTCTCTCCTCTTACGCGCGCGTCTCCTATGCGCGCGAGCTTCTCGGAGATGTCCGCGGCGCGGCGCAAGCGATGCGTCTCGCGATCGACTCGGCTGTGGGCCAGCCGGAGGCGCTTGCTTGGTCGCACGCCCAGCTCGGAAAGCTGATGTGGTCACAGGGCCGCGTCGCGGCCGCCGAGCACGAGTACCGCACTGCGCTCGCCGTGCGGCCCGGCTACGTCTACGCCTTCGACGGGCTCGCTCAGGTGGAGGCAGCACGTGGCCGTCTTCGCCTCGCTCTCGCGTACGAGCGACGAGCCGTGGAGGCGATCCCCCTGCCCCAGTTTGTCGCCGGGCTCGGGGACCTCGAGCATCTCGCCGGCAACGAGACCGCCGCACGGCGCCAGTACGCGCTGATCGGTGCGATGCAGAAGCTGCTTCGTGCGAACGGCGTCAGGACGGATCTCGAAACAGCGCTGTTCGACGTGGATCATGCGCGGCGCCTGCCGAAGGCGCTCTCGCTCGCAAGGGCGGCACGCCGTGAACGGCCTTCGATCGACGGTGATGACGTTCTGGCTTGGGCCCTTGCGCGCAACGGTCACTGCACCGCGGCGCTGCACTACTCGAAGCGTTCGTTGCGGCTCGGAACACGAGATGCAGCGAAGTTCTTCCATCGCGGCATGGTGGAACGGTGTCTCGGCCACGAGGCGGACGCAAAAACGTGGTTCCGCCGGGCTCTGTCGGTGAACCCGCATTTCTCCCTTCTCTGGGCGCCCGTCGCCAGCAGGTACGCGGCATGAAGCGCCTCGTGCTCCTCCTGGTCGCACTCGCCGCGGTCGCTTTCCCGGTAGCGGCCTCCGCTCATCCCCTGGGCAACTTCACCGTCAACCGCTTCAGCCGGATCGAAGTCGCCGGGCCGCGTGTGTACGTGCGCTACGTCCTCGACCTCGCAGAGATTCCGACCTTCCAGGCAGGCAGAATCGACGTGCAGCTGTACGCGCGTCGCATCGCACGCGGCGCTCAGCTGACGGTGAATGGGCGCCGCGTGCGGTTGATTCCCGTGGAGACCGCGCTCGCGCATCCGGCCGGTGCCGGTGGGTTGAAGACCACTCGGTTCGAGGTGGTGCTACGCGGCCCGGCGCTGACGGGTCGCAGTGAGGTCGACTACCGCGACGCGAACTACGCCAACCGGATCGGCTGGAAGGAGGTGCTCGTCGGTTCGGCGCCAAGCCGGAGCCACGAGCTTCGCGCGTATCCGAAAGACCTCTTGTCGAGCCCGTTGAGCGTCACGACTGTACGAACGAGCCTTGTTCCGGGGATAGTCGCGCGTCCGCGTCCACAGGTAACGCACGGAGCCGGGCTGCGGGCGCCCGACCGGATAGCCGACTCGGGTTTTGCAGGGCTCGTCGGGCGCGATCGGCTCGGCTTCTGGGTGATCGCGGCGTCGCTCGGCGCAGCTTTGTTCTGGGGCATGGCACACGCTCTCTCGCCGGGGCACGGGAAGACGATCGTGACGGCGTACCTCGTCGGGCAGCGTGGAACGCCGCGCCATGCAGCGCTCCTTGGCCTGGTCGTCACCGCGACGCATACGGTCGGCGTCTTCGCGCTCGGCGCGATCACGCTTCTGCTCTCTCGCTTCATCGTGCCGGACCAGCTCTATCCCTGGCTCAATCTCGTCTCGGGTCTGCTTGTCGTCCTGATCGGTGCGTGCGTGCTGCGTGCTCGCTGGCGGCACAGCCGTGCGCACGCGCACGGCCATGACCACCATCACCACCACCACGAGGAAGGGCTGAGTCGGCGGTCGCTCATCGCCGTCGGCATCTCCGGCGGACTGCTGCCCTGTCCTTCCGCACTGGTCGTCCTGCTGGCGGCGATCTCGCTGCATCGCATCGCCTTCGGAATGCTGCTCGTCGTCGCCTTCAGCGCCGGCCTGGCGCTGACGATCACGGGCATCGGCCTCGCGGCTGTGCTGGCGCGCGGCGTTTTCCGCCGATTCAGCTTCAACGGCCGAGGGCTGTCGCTCCTGCCGACCGCGAGCGCGCTCGTGATCCTTGCAGCGGGACTGCTCATGACCCTCCACGCCTTGCCGCAGGTCGGTTAGCCATGTTCGGGCTGGATGAGCGGATCGCGACGTTCTCGAACGGAACGACTCTTCTCGTCGTCGTCGCGGTGTCGGTGCTGCTCGGCCTCCGCCACGCCGGCGACCCGGATCACCTGGCTGCAGTCACGACGATGATCGCCTCCGGAAGGGAAGGGGCTACCCGACGCGCGGCCCGGCTCGGATTCACGTGGGGCCTTGGCCATGGGACCTCGCTGTTCGTCTTCGGCCTTCCTGTGATCCTGTACAGCGCCTATCTGCCGGAACCGGTGCAGAAGGCGGCAGAGACGAGCGTCGGATTCGTGATCGTGCTGCTGTCGCTCGTACTCCTGTTGCGGTGGCGGCGCGGGGTCTACCGGGACGCGGATCTACACAGCCACGCCCAGCGGACCGGCCTGCAGGCCTACGGGATCGGGGTCGTCCATGGGATGGGAGGGACAGCTGGAGTCGGTCTCCTTCTACTCGCCACGATTCAGAGTCATGCACTGGCCATTGCGGCCCTGGCGGTCTTTGCCTTTTGCACTGCGCTGTCGATGGCCGCCCTCTCCACGGGCTTCGGCCTCGCTCTTGCGAGCGCGCCCGCCCGGCGTTCCTTCGACGTGATGGCGCCGGCGCTCGGGTCGGCGAGCCTGGCGTTCGGCATCTGGTACGCCCTCGGCGCACAAGGGCTCGTGCCCTACGCCTTCTAGTTCGATACGTTGCGCGAGGTGGCAACTACTGCCCCTTACGGGTCCTGGCCCTCTCCCATCACGACCGACCTCGTCGCGAGCGAGGGTGGCGTCGCGTTCGGCTACCTCGACATCAGCGACGAGGGCGTCTACTGGACCGAAAGCCGGCCGAACGAGCAGGGTCGCAGCGCGCTGGTCTTTCGGCCGCACGGCGGCCAGCCCGCCGATGTCGTCCCGGCCGACTTCAACGTGCGAACGCGCGTGCACGAGTACGGGGGCGGTGCCTGGTTCCGCCACGAGCGGGTCGTCTTCTGCTCTAGCTTCGACGACAGCCGCCTGTACCGCATCGACGAGCCCGGCGCCGAGCCGCGACCCATCACCCCGGAGCCGTCGGAACCCCATGCACTGCGCTATGCCGACGGCCGCGTCTTCGGCGACGGCAGGCTCATCGTCTGCGTCCGTGAATCACACGGCGAAGGAGAGCCCGTCAATGAACTGGTCGTCCTTCCTGCGGACGGCTCGGCCGAACCGCGGGTCGTGGCGACCGGTCGCGACTTCTACGCAGCTCCGCGGCCGAGCCCGAACGACCAGTGCCTTGCCTGGCTGGCGTGGGACCACCCGCACATGCCGTTCGAAGGGACGGATCTCTGCATTGCCGATTTCGCGTCCGACGGTTCGGTCTCGAACGAGCGCCGCGTGGCCGGTTCGGAGCAGGAGTCGATCTTCCAGCCCGAGTGGAGCAGCGACGGATTTCTCCATTTCGTCTCCGATCGCACCGGCTGGTCGAACCTCTATGTCGAGCGCGACGGCGGCGTGCACGCGCTGACGCGTGAAGACGCCGAGCTCGGCTATCCGCAATGGGTCTTCGACCTCTCGCGCTACGCGTTCCTCGCGGATGGGCGCATCGCTTGCGTCTTCACGCGCGCTGCGATCGACGGTCTCGAGCTACTCGATCCGCAGAGCGGCAAGCTCGAGCGGATCGCTCTTCCCTACTCGAGCTTCTCGTCCCCGTCGATCAGGAGTGACGGCGGCCGACTCGTCTTCCCGGCCTCGTCGCCGACCGAGCCGACGGCGGTCATCGAGCTCGACCTCGACTCGGGGCACAGCGAGATCCTGCGCCACTCGACCGAGCTCGAGTTGGACGAGCGGTACATCTCGGTTGCACAGCCCATCGACTTTCCGGGGGCCGACGGTCTGATCTCGCACGGTTTCTACTACGCGCCGGAGAATCCGGATTACTCCGGTCCGGCTGACGAGCTGCCTCCGCTCGTCGTGTTCGTCCACGGAGGACCGACGGCGCACGTCACAACGGCCCTCGATCTGCAGATCCAGCTCTTCACGAGCCGTGGGATCGCGGTAGTCGACCTCAACTACGGCGGCAGCACCGGCTACGGACGTGAGTACAGGGACCGCCTGCGCGGACGCTGGGGCGAGGTCGATGTCGAGGACAGCGCCGCGGCCGCGCGTTACCTCGGCGAGCGCGGAGACGCCGACCCGGAGCGTATGCAGATCACGGGCGGAAGCGCGGGCGGCTACACGACCCTGATGGCAATGGCAGTGCGTGATGAGTTCGCCTCGGGCGCGTCGTACTTCGGCGTTGCCGACCTCGTCTCGTTTCACGACGAGACGCACAAGTTCGAGTCGCACTACGACGACTACCTCGTCGGCCCCTGGCCCGATACGAGCGATCTGTACCGCGAGCGCTCGCCCGTCACGCACGCGGACTCGATCTCGGATCCGTTGCTCCTGCTGCAGGGCCTCGACGACAAGGTCGTGCCGCCGTCGCAGTCCGAAGTGATCGTCGACGCCTTGAAGCGCCGCGGCATCCCGTATGCGTACATCGCCTTCGCAGGCGAGGGGCACGGCTTTCGCAAGGCGGAGAACGTCAAGCGCGCGAGCGAGGCGCACCTCTCGTTCCTGGGACAGGTCTCGGGGTTCGAGCCGGCCGACGAGCTCGAGTCGGTCGAGATCGAGAAGCTCGACTCAGTCCCGCAATAGACTCGCTGCCATGAGTGTGGCCGACCTAACGCGCAATGCGGTCGACGTGCTGCCGAAGGGCGAGCTCGAGAAGAAGCTCGAGCTCGGGCGTCCTCTTCGGGTGAAGCTCGGGATCGACGTCACGGCGCCGCACATCCATCTCGGCAACGGCATCCCCCTGCAGCGCATGCGCGCGTTCCAGGACGAGGGCCATACAGGCGTGCTGATCGTCG